>NZ_BPQO01000021.1 GCF_022179285.1 Methylobacterium hispanicum
GCCCGACCCCGTGCCCTCGCACCCGGCCCTCAACTGCGCGATCAAGGGCAACATCAGCCGCTCGGGCGAGAAGGTCTACCACCTGCCAGGCAGCCGGGACTACGCACGCACCGTCATCGACGAGAAGGCGGGCGAGCGCATGTTCTGCTCAGAGGACGAAGCGAAGGCGGCTGGATGGCGGGCGCCGCGCGGATAGACGCGCCTGAGAGCATCAGAGCTTTCTTGTGCGGCTACGCTCGCTAGCTTCGAGCACATCCTTGCATCGCTGCGACAGCGACATGTAATCGCCCGGCGGCAGGGCCTCGGCCGCGCATAGGTCAACTTCGTTTCTCTGAATGGCGACGTGCTCGGCACGGCCAAACCCGACACCTGCCGCGACCCACAACGCTACAGGTATGACCGCGACAGCTATGCCTGCCACTGCGATCAGAACGCCGATCTTCCGCATCATTCTGCTCCCGCTAAAGGGAAATATGCCTTAAGGTAAAGCTTGTGTCGAATCTGGAAGCTAGGGGGTGGCGTCGTAGATCATGCGGCCCCGGAGCAACGACCCCACGCCGGCCGACCAATTTGAGGCGTACATCCGCGAGGTTGAGGCGCGGGAGGCGGCGCAGCCCCGTCGTCCTACCGGCCCGCGCTCGACCTGGCCGCAGCGCGCGATCGCCCTCGCGGTCGGCTTGGCGCTCTGGGCCGTCATCCTCGCCGGCCTGTCGCGGGCGGTGGTCGGGTGGCCGTGAGCCGCTACACTCCCACGTTGGCAGTCGGTAGAAGCTCAGCCAGCGGCGCGGAGCTCCGGCGCTGCGTCGGCCCGCTCCTGCAATTGCTCGATCTGCCCCTCCATGTAGTCGATGAGCGCCCGGTGCTCCTCGCGGCCCTCTGACGGCGTCTCGCGATCCAGCATCTGCCGGCGGCAGTGTGCCACCATCCGCTCCAGCGCCTGGACGTAGCCCGCCTCTCGCTCGGTCATCGTGCCTCCCGCCCGGCCTGGAACACGACACGGCCGCGTCGGACGCATCCTTGCGGCCGCCGGGTTGGGATTGGGTGAATCGGGCACCTAGCGTGCGGCAGCGCAGAGTGCGAACGTCGCTTCTGGGGTAGTTCCACGGCCATCCCCTTCCCCGATCCCGGCAAGGCCGATTAAGACGTTGTCCACCGGTTTTTGCTCTGGTCGCCGGTGAGAAACCGCCAAGCTTGAAGCTGATGCCCGCCGCCATGCCTGAACCTCGCTTCCGCCCGGTGCACGACGCCCACGCGATCGTCGAGGAAAGCACTTTCTTCGAGTTCATGCCGCCGCTTAAGCAGGCAATGCCGGCCCTTATCTCGCTCAAGGACGAGCTGCGGCACGACTTCCCATCCCACGAGATCCTGAACATGATGCAGGTTCAGGTCTTCCAGCAGAACCAGAGCCAACCGCAGGTGACGCAACCCCGCGTCAACGAAGCGGCGGGCATCAACATGCAACGCTTCGACGCGGATGGCACGCTGGCGAGCACCATATCCATCGCTCAGGAAACTGTGACGCTGGACGAGTATCGATACACGCGCTGGCACGAGGTGTGGCCGCGCCAGCGCGAGCACATCGCGAAGATCTTCGCTCGGATGTCAGGCACCCCCTCGTTCATGACAGGCGTCGGGATGCGCTGGACAGACCAGTTCATCTATGAGGGCGAGGACGAGGCCTACGACGCCCACGAGCTTCTCGACCCGACTTCGGCCTACCTGCATCCGCGCGCCTTCACATCCGGAACCCGGTGGCACTGCCATACGGGATGGTTCGATGCAGACACGACTCGGGGCTACGAGATCCTTAATCAGGTCAATCTGGATGCGGGCGCTGTGAACGTACAGGGGGCCATGCGAACCGCCGTGACGATCGGGCACGCCCAGATACTGCGCGCCAATCAGGCCATCGACGAGTTGGCTCCTTTCGTACCGGGAAATCCGTCAGGGCTTGAGGCGTTGTCCGCCTTGATGGAGGCCTTACATGATGGCAACAAGCGCCTTCTGAGGAATCTCCTGACCGAATCAATGAGTACCCGGATCGGTCTGGGACTGGAGCGAGCGGAATGATCTCGGAACGCCGAGCAACGAGAACGACGACGCCCGGCAGCTCTGTGCTGGCCGTAGGCGTGTTCTCGTCGCGCGACCGACGCCACCTCATGCCATTTATCGCGCTGTCCGCCCTGCTGACGACGACGCCGCCCGCAGCAAGCGCCATCGATCCTCATCGGTTCGAGAGCACGGCCCTGACGACCCGTCCGACGCTGCCGGCCTTCCGGGAATGCGCGCTCATCAAGCGCATCCGTGAACTGGCGACCTATCAGGTTGGCTGGGACGGACCGGAGAGCGTCGGACCCACCATAGAGACGGTAAAGCAGGCGATCGATTTCGCGCGTCAGCTGCAGGCGCTCGGCGACGTCGCGCAGCCTTACGTCAGCCTCGCCAACGATGGCGAGATCAACTTCTATTGGAAAACGCCTCGACTCGCCTTGGATCTCGGCTTCACGGGAACGGGCCGGTACTCCTATTATGGCGAAACGCCGGACGGCGCCGAGTTTGCGGAGGATGGCGCCGAGATCGGCCAGCCGTTGCCTCCCGACCTGATCGCCGTCCTGCGCGCCTAACTGCCTTCCTGCAGGTCGTGAATGAGCGTCGCCGAGGCGCGTGATGCCCCTGAGCCGGTTGCAGCCGTTCCCCACGAGGAATGGCTGCTCCGGCTCAACTTCAATCCGGAGCATATTCACGGCAATGAGGTCGTGCCGTCAGCCGTAAGTCTGACCGATCTGAAGTCGCGCGGCTACAGCGTCGATCGCGAGCACCTTGTCGACATCAGGATCGTCGCCGACCGGGCTAAGAGCCATGCAGCGAACAGGCCTGACGACCGGAAGGTCTCTTACCTATCACGCTTCGAATGCGGGCCGGTCTGTGGCGAGACCGATGCGGAGGGGAAAGTCGCCTTCCGTATCGAGGCGTCCCCCGTCATCGCTACAGAAGCCCAGCCGGCCAATCCAGCTCATGCGCATATCAAGAGCGCAATCCCTCGGGGAGAGGCGGGCTTACGCAAGATCCGTATGCTGCTGATACCGCACCTACAGCGCTTCATTGCCCTGGAAGAGTACGTGCGGAACGCAAGCAACGACGATCAGGTGGGGCAGGGCGTGTCACAAGCCTCTGACTCTCGGCCGGACTGACCGGCGACTACACGAAAAAGCCCGCCGCGGCGCTGAGCCGGGCGGGCTGAGTCTAGGGAGGAAACACCGCCGAAGCGGGCACATGCGGCGTCTAGCATTTGGCATGCCAGCCCCCGTGTGTGCTTCGGCACTCGTCACCGAACCGTCATCAGCGCCGTGCCGCCTGCCCCTGTACGGCAGCCCGCAGCACCGCATCGGCCACAGGGGTCTGAGCCCGCTGCGCGACGATGCTCCGGATCTGCTGCACGCTGTCGGGCGCCGCGAAGAGGTCGGCCAGGGTGGCGTTGTTGCGCCCGAGATAGGCCCGGCGCGCCGCGTCGCCGGCGTTCGCCAGCATGGAGCGGCCGCCGGTGCGCAGCGCCGTCAGGCCCTGCTGCGGAAGCGTCTCGCCGCCGATTTCCGCCCGGTACTGCGCGTTGAAGTCGGTCGGGCTGCCCTGCGGCTTGCGAGTGCCCGTGGCGCGCAGGACGTCGAGCAGCTCGCTCACGGCCTTGCGCGGCGACGCGGACGGCGCGCGCCCGCGCTCGATCGCCGCCAGCACCGCGTCGAGGTTGCGCCCCTGCTGCTCCGTCCCGGCGACGTCCTTCGCGAACCGGGCGCCACCGCCCTGCGCCTCTCCGCCGACGAGCCGCGTCATGCTGGCGTCCGCCTGGTTGGCGAGCGCCTGCCGGATCAGCGGCCCGACCACGTCGGGATCGCGCGCCGCCAGCCGCGTGATGGCGTCGGCAAGCTCGCCCTCGCCGCCGACCTGCGGGCGGCGCGGCAGCACGGCGGCCGTCGCAGCGCTGGTGTCGCTGGCGCCCGCGATGGCGCCGAGCGGTCCCTGCTCCAGCGGCTCCAGGTTCTGCCGGCGCGCCTGCGCCTGTGCAGTGAGCGCGTCGTCGTAGGCCTGGACGCCACCGCGGGACGGGTCCCGAGCGATGGCGCGCGCTTCGGCGGCCCCGCCCTCGTACAGGCCTGCAGCCTGTGAGCTGAAGCCCGGATTGGCTCGGTTGCCGAGCGCCACGCCGCGGTCGCGCATGTCCTTCGTCACGGCGTCGATCACGGCCACGGAGTTGTCGGGCTGGCCCGCATAGGCCGGGCCGAGCACCTCGTCGCTGCGCAGCCGCCGCAGCGACGCCTGAAAGGCTGGATCCGCCGCGATCGGCTCGAAGTCCGCCCGGTCAAGGACGTGCCGCCCGGCCTCGTCGTAGGCGGGGCGCGTGGCCCGGTTGATGCCGGCGCGTACGTCGTCGATGGCGCCCTGCGCCGCCGCGGCCGCGCGCGGCCCGAGCGTCGAGGGCTGCAGGCTCTGAGGGGCGATGGTGTCGAAGGCGGCGTCGGCTCCGGCCCGCATCTGACCAGGGCGCGCCGCCATCATCTCGGCGAGCACGACGCTCTGCGGCGAGCCCTCGACGAAGCGCTGCACATCGGCGAGCTTCGTGGCGCCGCCCGTGGCCTGCTGAATCGCCTCCGGCCCGGTGAGCGGGATGCCGAGCCGCCGACCTGTCTCGGCGAGCGCCTCCGCCCGGTTGAACTGCTCGGGTGTCAGGCGGCCAGCGGTCGTGCCGATGGCGCGGGCGGGTGCGTCGGTGCGCGCCGCCACCGCGGCCGTGCCGAGATTGCCGGCGAGCGCTCCGGCCAGCCGCGCCACGGGCTCGGCCTTGCTGCCCTTCGCGAGTTGCCCGGCGGTCTCCGAGACGACGGCCGGAATCACGGTCTCGGCAGCCTTGCGCGCGAGCCCGCCCGGTCCGATTGCGGCGCCGGTGGCGAACTCGCCGACCGTCTGCGCGTACTGCCCGGCCGTCGTCTTCGGCTCGTAGAGGGGCCCCGTGACGGTCTCGACGCCCTGGCGGATCGCGCCGGAGCCCGGCAGCCCGCCGCCCGAGCCGATGCCGCGGTACATCCGGTCGAAGTTGGCGCGTTCCGGCGTCCCGGCCTGCGGACCGAGCCCCGTCCAGTCCATGACCTTGTGCCCGATGCCGAGCATGATGTCGTCGACGAGGCTACTGCCCATGTGCTGCACGTCGCCCGGCAGGCCCGCGAGACCGATGGCGCCTTTGGCCGCGCCGGTCGGCAGGGCCTTGGCGACATCGACCGCGACGCTCGGCTGCTCGGGCGCGCCGGCTGCGGCCGCCGGGACGAAGCGGAAGCCGGGCGGGAGGTCATCCGCCGGTGCGGGCTGCGAGCGCGTGACGACTCGAAAGCCGGCGGGCAGATCATCCATTGTAGGTCTCCCACTTGCCGCCGCGCCGGATCATCCGTGCGCCGGCGTCGTTCTCGATGATCGTGCCTTCGGAGTAGCCACCCGCCTGCGCAGTGCTGGCGGCGGGCGCCCCCGTGCCGGCGGGGCCGCCGCGGTCGACTGCGCTGAAGCGGGCAAAGGGCGTCTGTGTGGCCGCGATCTGTGCGTCGGCCTCCGCCCGGCTGATCTCGCCGCGCAGCGCCCGCGCCGCGATGTCGCCGACGGCTTGCTGGTACTGCGCGCCGCCCCGGAGCGTGTCCAGGATCAGGCGGTTACCGCCGGGCTGGTTCAGGATCGACGGCAGGCTGGCGAGGAAGTTGGTGAGCTCGAGGTCGGACTGTGCGCCCGATCCCGGCACGCGCAGCGCCGGAGCGATGCGCTGCGCGATCGCGTTGGCGGCGGTCAGCCGATCCATCTTGCCGCCGGTCAGGCCGTTGGCGACCTCGTCCAGACCGAGCTCCTTGGCATAGCCCGCGACGCGCAGGCGGGTCTCGGCGGTGGCGCCGGTCGGGGCGTCGACTAGCAGCGCGTCGAGCATGTCGATGTCGCTGCCGAAGCTGCGGGCTCGCAATCCGCCCTTCGCCATCTCGCCGTAGGCCTTGGCCGCGTCGGTGTCCGCTTGGTTGCGGAACGAGTCGGCGACGGCGCCGCGGCCCTCGGCAGCGATGGCGCTGTCGTACTCCGCCCGACGCGGATCCCCGGCCGGCAGGCCAGCCCGCTCAGCCTGCAGCCGCGCGAGGCTCGACGGCGCCTGCTGCGCGGGCGCGGGCGTCCGGCCGATCGCCTGCGGCCCGGTTACGAGCGTGGGACCGCCCTCACCCATCACGGTCTGGAGCGGCGTGTTGCCGAAGGTGGCGGCCTGCTGCTGCTCGATCGGCATGCCCTGGAAGACGGCGGCCTTGACCTCGTCCATCGACAGCGGCTTCGGCGCGCCGGCGAGCGTGCGGCCGTCCGGCAGGGTCGCGGTCTGGCCCTGGTTCAGCTCGACCACGCCCGTCTGCGTCTGCGGCACGCCGTAGATGTTGGCGATACGCTCCGGGATGAACCGCGATGCCCCCGTCGCCACCGGCGCCAGCAATGCGCGCTCGGTCTCGCCCTGCTGCTGCATGCGGGTTTGCTGCAGCGCCCGCGCGTTGTCGGCAGCGTTCGTGCGCACGGACGTATCGTTGTTCATCCGCACCGCCGTGAGGCTGGCGTTCGGGTTGTAGAGCTGCGCGATGCCGGCGAGCCGATCGAGGCGCGGCTGATCGACGTTGGGCTGGCCCGCCATCGCGTACAGCTCGGCGATGCGCCCCTGCTGCGCGGCGGATTCGCGAGCCTTCTGTCCAGCGAGGATTTCCTGCGGCGAGGCCGGAGCGAAGACCTTGGCGAGGCTGTCGAAGCCCGCCTCGATCTGGCTCGTATCAATGCCGCGTCGGGCCCGGTACATCGGCATGGAATCCGTCCTGCTGCTCTGTGGTGAAAGCGTCGATGGCGCGCCGGACCTCCGGCAGGCCGCGGTAGGCGGTGATCTGAAGCGAGACGTTCTCGACCTCGTTGGCGAGCATGCGGACCATCGCCCGGAAGCCCGGAGCGAACTCCGGGTGCCAAGAGACCTGAACCTCTCGCGGCTCGGCCCAGAGGCGCAGCAGGTCCGCGAGCCGCGCCTGCACGTTGCCGAAGGTCCGCTCGGTCAGCAGCAGCGGCACGGCGGCGCGCGCCAGCGCCTGCTCGGCGCAGAGGATCAGGGCCGCGAGCGGCGCTCGATCCTCCGGCGGCAGCGGGCCGTACTCGAAGCCCTCGCACATCGCCCGCATGCCCGCGGCAAAGGTGCCGGACGGATCCCAATCCGTGATCGCCTGCCGGAAGGCCGCCAGCGCGAAGTTGCTGGCGTCACCGACGTCAGCCGTGAGGGCGCCGCGCCGGATCGGGTGTGCCCCGGGCGACATCGTCAGCTCACCCGCATCATGGACGCGTAGCCCGTCCCGCCGACCGTCGAGCAGGCCACGTCGGAGTATGCCTGCACCGTGAGATAGTCGCCGGCGTTCAGGCGCACGGTGCATGATAGGTTACACTGCGTACTCGCACCGCCGCCGGCCGGAGCGCGGGTGTCGCTCGGCAGGTCGGCGCTGGCTCCGTTCTTCAGGACTAGGATCTGGCGTAGGGTGCCCGCAGACGTCGTGTCGAACCGGACCGACGCCGTGAAGGTGTAAAGCCCCGCAGCAGGCGCGATGAAGCGGCCTTGGGCCCCGGCGTTGCGATAGCCGCCGGTGTCCTCGATCGTCGCCCACGTCACGTTCGTGGCGGTGTTGGCGGGGAGCGACGCGCCGTTGTGCCGGGCACTGGCGAAGTTGGAACCGACCGCGAGTTGCACCTGGTCATCGAACTTGAAGAGGCCCGCTCGCGGCGCTCCGCCTCCGGTCGCCTGGTTCACTAGGAGGTTGCCGGCCTTGTCCTGCACGAAGTTCGTGTAGAGCGAGGCTCCGCCGTCGCTGATGCTGCGCAGCCGGAACGCGCGCGAGCCCGTACCGGCCGCGCCGGACAGCTCCGGGAGGGTCGCGGGCGGCAGCGTGCCGTCCTCGGCGCTGTTCGCTATGCCGAAGTTGTTGCGCGACCCGAGGTCGACGACGTTGACGGCGTTCGTCCTGAACCGGCAGGCGTCGACTGTGATGCCCGACGAGCCTTCCTGAAGGAGGAGGCCAGCCGCGAGCGCGTTGAACACGCATCCGGTGACGATGCCGCCCGGGATGAGCGCCGGACCGATGATCAGGCCGTTCGATCCGGGCGGGACGGCCGTCCCGGGTGGCTCACGGTAGGCCTCGCCCTGAAACCAGCAGTTGGAGATCTGGAAGGGAACCGGGTGGTCGATCTTGATGCCCGCAAGGTTCCGCTTCGTGAAGAACGTGCAGTTGACGGCCGCGAAGGTGAAAAGCTCAGTCAGGATCTCAATGCCGGTGCCCGTGCCGATGCCGTACTGAAAGTTCTCGACGTAGAGCTGAGCGAGCACGCCCTTGCGGGCTGCATTGTCAACGGTCGCCATGCCGGCCCGGCAATAGACAGCGTTGCCGTTTACTGCCGATACGCCCTGGATGAAATCACCGTAGTACAGTCCGCGATCAAGGCTGACGAACTGGAAGTTGGCGATGTTAACCAGCACAGTGTAGGAGAAATCGCCCCCGAAGGTAGCGCCCTCGATGCTGATGCCGTCGCCGAGCGGACCGGTATTCTCCCCAGCGGTTGAGCCGCCCGCACAGACGACGAAGCCGATATCCACGATGGTAGCACCGCGGATGTCGATGCCCTTGTTCCAATATTTTTGGTTGAAAGGTGCATCGTCGCCGCGTGTCACAACCCTGAAGATTGTGTTGTAGGGCGGGTGTCGAAAGCCAGCAGAGTAGAACTGCGAGGTGACGTTCAGGCGGTAGGCGCTGCCGCTGCCTGTTGGGCTGTCGTACCCGGTGCTCAGCGTCATGTCGCTGATGTGCGCCGAGTGGGCGAAGTAGCTGAAGTCGTATTGGATGCCGCCGTCGGCATTCGGCCAGTACAGGATGGTGGCATCTGTGCCCTGGCCGCGGTTGGTGATCGTGCGGGCCTGCTGCGAGCCCTTCGGGAACTCCTCGTAGATCTTGTTCTTGAGCGTCAGCTTACCCGCAGGCCACTCCAGAACGCCGCCCGTGATCGGCAGGGCGGCGGACGCTGCCTTGTAGGCGTTGTCCCACTTGAGCTCGCCGTCGCTGTCCTTGGCGAAAGCGGCGACGCTGACGTACATCGTGGGGATCTGGACGCCCCCGCCGCCCTGGCCGAAGCGCGGGTCGTCGTAGGCCGCGACGCCGCCGGAGATGCCGACCGGGCGTGTGGCGGCCGTGCCGAGCCCGAGGTTCTGCCGCGCGGTCGGCAGGTCCGTGAGCCCGGCGAGGTTGCCGGCCTTGGTGAGGAAGCCGCTGACGTCGGCGTTGGAGCCGAAGCGCGGGTCGTTGTAGGCCGCGACGCCGCCGGGCTCGCCGACGTTCAGCGACGCGGCCGTGCCGAGGCCGAGAGAGCCCTTGAGCGCGCCGACCGTGACGGCCGTCGGAATGGCGGTGGAGGAGGTGAGGTTCGCCAGCAGCGTGCCGGGCGGGGTGGGCTTGAGGGGGCCGTTGGCAGCGAGGCCCGACACGAGAGAGCCCATCGCCTGCGCGATGTTGTCGAGCTCAATGTCGACGCGCTGACCGGGCAACGGGAGGTTGGGCCGGTTGGACTGGAAGCCGGAGAAGCTGAAGGCTCGGGTGTAGGGGGCGTTCATCGCTCACGCCTCCCCGTTCGGCGCGCAGGCGGGATCTGCGGGGCATCCCGGCGGCGTCGGGAAGGGCACGACGTTGTCGGCCAGGATCGTTCGGCGGACGGTCGGCTGGCGCCGGCGGCTCTGGTCGCCTCGGCGCAGGGCCTTCAGATCGCCGAAGAGCAGCACGGCGGTGGTGTGGGCGGCGAGCGCCTCCCGCATCCACGCGGCGTCCCGCTGTTCCAGCGGCACCGTCCAGCAGTTGAGCAGCTCTCCGATCGCCGCGATACCGCTCGAGAGATGCCCGAGGTTGTAGACGCTGCGGAGCAGGCGCTGGCCGGGCTCGGCCGCGCCGTCGAGGCAGGCGTCGAGCATCTCGCGCGCCGTCTCGCTGATGGTGCTGTCGCCCACACCCCTACAGACGATGCCGGCGGCGAGCTCCAGGGCCCAGACGTAGGTGTCGGGCGTCTCGCTGGCGCCGGCTTGCTCGAAAAGCTGAGCGGCGAAGATCGGGTCGTGCTGGGGGCACGCCGCCTGAGCGGTCGAGGAGGTCTGTCGCATCGCGTCGATCGAGCTGCGGAGGAACAACGGCGGCGATGGCGCTGAGCGCCTGCGCGGAGTGAGCCGACGTCGTTCCTGAAGCTGCGGAGCCTCGGCAGCCACGCGGGCTGGCGAGAGGGGCGATGCGGGTGTCGAGTCCGCTTGATCGACGTCCCAGAGCGCGACGCGCCCTGAGCGGCTAGAAAGTAGCGCAGGGCGGATCGACTGGCAAGCGAAGGTTTGCTATGCGCGCGCGAGAGCGCTGGCGGGGTTGTCTGGCTTGTCTGATAGATCAGACAGAATGTCTTCGAGGACAAAATGTCCACTTTGTTTTTCAAGCAGAATTTTTGTGTGAACGTCTGACGGGCGTCAGCGATGCGCGATTGGCCCATACCGGGGGGGGGGGCTGCCCCCGACCCGGCAGGCACCCGGCACCTCCCGGGCTCGCCGAACCGACGCGCCTGTTTTCAATGAACAGGCGCAGTGCTTTAGCACCAATCGCTTAGCCTCTATGCGGCGCCCGTCGTTGCGCACTCGGGCCTTTTAGCGGGGTTGGCGGACCCCGAATTAGCGGGGTTGTCGCGTCGGCGCGGTGCGGCGCGCTAATTTTGCGAATATTTGTGTTGGCGGGGTTGACGCCGCGAATCCGGCGCCCTTACTTTCTGCTCGGGTTAGGCAAAACCCGTAGCGCACAGCGCGGCTCGCCCGGCAGGGTGAAGCCGATGCGTTCCCGATCAGGTCCAGGGTCCTCACGTGTATGTCCAGGGCGCAAGCCTAAAGACGTGCAGGAGCCGTTGCGCGCGGTTTTGCCTCCCCTGGATCAATCCGGCTGCTAGGCAAAGCAGTCTCTGGAGCGCAGAACAATGACCGGAGACATCAGGTTTTTCGATCAAGACACCACCGTCGCGTACATCGCGAAGGACGCTGAGACAGCAGAAGATCGATGCCCCGTGTCGTCTTACATGATCGACGCCTACGAAGAGGACAACCCGAAGCCGTTCTCTTTCCGAGCTTACGACCTCAGCGCTGCCGAAGCGATCCGGTTATTAGATTTCTACAATCAGATGCGAGCGGCCTGATTCATCCGCCGTTATTAACCAAGGGCGTCCCTACGAGGGGCGCCCTTTTTTGTTTGGATCGCCCGACGTTTTGTTGCCAGACAAATCAGACAAATACTTAGTTGACGCGCGCAAAAACTTTGCGGCATATGCGTTAAGGCTTCATTCGGAGCACGCCTATGCCGAAATACGCCCTGCGGGCGCAACCTAACGGGTTCTTCTACATCCACTGGTCCGAAGGGCGCCGCAGCCACCGGATGAGCACCCGCCAGAGGGATCGCGCGAGGGCAGAGCGCTACCTTGAGATCTGGATGGACCGGACTGGCCGGAGCGAGCCGCCGCCGGATCCGGACGTCATCACGCCCGAGATGCTGGACTGGGAGGCCCTCGGTCTCACTGAAGCCAAGCGGCCGGACTGTGTGCCGAAGCGGCCGGCCAGGATGGCGCCGCCGGCCCCCGCGCCGCAGCGCGACAAGCTCATGACTGAGGCGGAGGTAGCGGAGCGCCTGCGCTGCTCGGTCTCGAAGGTGCGCAAGCTCCGCTACGACGGCCGCCTGGCCTTCATCCCGGGACGGCCCGTGCTCGTCACCGATGCGGCGTTCAGGGCTTTCCTGGAGGTGGAGGAGCAGCGGCGGGCACGCACCCGCCCAACGTTGAGGAAGGCACAGAGGGCGGCCGCGGCTGCCGCAGAGGAGAAGCGCACCGGCGGCCTGAGCGGCGTACAGCTCGCCCGGCTGATCTGGCTGCAACGGCGGGCCGCCCAAGCCCGGTAAGGCTGAGTGATAGGCGCCGGCATCGAGTATCTCGTCTCTTTTGGCACCTACAGCCTCAGCGCACTCGCGGCCCGGCGGCCATTTCCAGCCCCGAAGAATGCTTGATCCGAGCGACCCCGCTTCCAGAATCCGCAGCCTCTCGCGCTGAGGAGGGCCGGATGTCGGATCACGTCTACAAGGTCATCGAGCTCGTCGGCTCCAGCGAAACGTCGATCGAGGACGCGATCCAGGGCGCCGTCGAGCGGGCGAACAAGACGGTCCGCAACCTGCGCTGGTTCGAGGTGCTGGAGACGCGCGGCCAGATCGAGAACGGCAAGGTGCAGCACTACCAGGTGACGCTGAAGGTCGGCTTCACGATGGAAGGCGCCTGATCGGCCTCAGTCGAACACGCCGCCGGCCAGCACCACGTCGCCCTCGATCACGGGCGCGTCGAGCTCTGCCAGGGCGTCCCGGGCCTTGGCCGCGGCATCGATCAGCTCGGCCCGGGAGAGGGTGTGCAGGGGCTTGTCGCTGGCGTCGTCGCCCGCGGCCACGCCGGACAGTTTCACGAGCTCCCGGGCGGCCATGACACGGCTGGCGGCCGGCGCCTGCTTGTTGGCAGCGATTTCAATGAGCGTGCCGACGCCGACGCGGGCTCCTTCGGTCTTCAGCAGGTACGCCTGCTCGGCCTGGACGCGGGCGACGATATCCGGCTTCCGCATCAGTGCGCCGCCGCGCGACGAGGGCTGCGCGTACCCTGCTCGATGAGCCGCTTCGGTGGCGTCGCCGCTGCGCACCATCTGCTGAACGAAGGCGTGTTCCTGTCGCGTGAGACGCTTCGATTTTAGGGGCATTCCGCCATTCTCCGACAACTTGTCCCACCAGCGCCGTAGAGGCGCCGAGACATTCCGCAATTCGGCCGTTCGGCTCTCGCCGGTGGTGCGTGGTTTTCCTCTGATCCGAGTTTCCCATGCGGCTCTCCGGAGACCGGAGGGGTCTCTAGACCCCCCTCCGGAGCCCTCCGGTTTGTGCCTTGCCATCCTCCGGTCCGCTCCGCTTTCCTCCGGTTCGGCTAAGCGGCTGGTAGCACTAGATTTTCTTTTCTCCGGTTCGTCCTCCGGTCCGAGCAGCACGAATTTCATGCGCCTAACCAAAAACGCCGTCGATAAATCCCGCTCCTCCGGTTTGGCCTTTGGGATCTTCGGAGGCCTCCGCTTTGAACCAAGCGCGGGGATCCAGCCGTGCCGGGTCTGTGACCTGCCAGACACCACGCTTCGAGCGCACAACGAGGCGCTTCTTTTCGAGCTGACGGAGATGGAAGCGGAGCTTCTCTTGGTTGAATTCCGGGCTGTCGAGGAAATCGCCAAGGTCCACTTGGCGAACCCCCGCCTTCGGATCGCCTGTTTCGGCCGCACAAGCCGCCAAAGCCTCCAGCACCCTTCGCTCCGTCGCCGTCGGCGCCTCTACCGGCAGTTCCGCCTTGCTGGCGACCAGCCGCACCGTGCACGACGTCACAGGGTCGCCCTCGTCATCCCGTCCGAGGTGCACCACGTCGAGCGCGAACGCCGACGACCAGGACTTGTCGAGGTCGCGCTGCTTCGTGACGGCGATCTGTCCGGGGCTGATCTCGATTTCGGTGTCCGTCGCCGCGCGCAGGAGGGAGTGGCCGCGCGCGCCCTTGGCTTTGTCCTTGCCCGAGTGGTGCACAACCAGCACGTGCGCCGCGACAGCCGCGCGGATGGCGTCGAGGTGCCGAACCAGCTTCCCCATGTCGATGGAGCTGTTCTCGTCGCCGCCCGCCATCGCGCGGGACAAGGTGTCGATGACGACGAGCCCGAGGTTCGGCCCCAGCTTCCCTAAGGCGGCGATCAGCGGCTGCAGATCGCCTTTGTCGCTCAGAAGATCGACGGGCGCTGCGAGGATGTGGAAATGGGCGGCGGCGCCGTACCTCCGCGCCAGCGCAACACCTCGTTTTGCAGCCCCTTGGCCGCCCTCCGCCGCCACGTATGCGACGACCTTCTGCGCTGTCTTCATGCCGCCCCACGGCGCGCCGCGGGCGATATGGTGCGCGAGGTCCATTGCGACGAACGTCTTGCCGGCGTTGCTCTCGCCGTACAGCACCGTCATGGCGCTCTCGTCGAGCAGACCTTTGACGAGGGGCTTTGCCCGATCCGTGAGTGCCGCGCCGGCCCAATCGTCGAGACGGACGAATGCGAGCGGCGGCCGCGCCGGCCCAGCGACTGCCGCCTCTCCCTCCTCCGCAGAGGGGGGAGTGCCGTCATCCTCGATGCGGTCGAAGAAGGCCTCTGGCGGCGCCATGTTGCGGCCGGTGTGCTTGGCGGCTTCGGCATACAGGTACGGAGCGCCGACGCCGAACGGTGGTTGCAGGCTCTCCCAGTGAGACCACGCGTCGTCGTAGTCCTTCTCTCGCACCGTCCAGCGCAGGCACCAAGACCAGAAGATGTCGAAGGCCTCGTCGGGATCGTAGGGCACAGCCGCCTTGATCGCGTAGCCCATGCGCAGGAACCACGCTCGGTCGGATCGATCGTTCGGGATGGCATCGACCGCGGCGCGCACGGCCTCGATCGGTCCTTCGAGCGCCCGCTGATCGACCTGGCTGCGGTCGAGGCTGTTCGGTGCTGCCCGCCGGTGCGCGTCCGGCAGGATCTCGGTGAGCCGGTCCAGATAGGCCCGGACCTGCTCCCGGTTGACGACCGTCAGCTCGTCTCGGGCGGGTACGCCCTCCGGCCAGACGTACGGCTTGCCGGTGAAGGAGTGGACTGCCCGTGCCACCATCTGATGCCGAGGACCGAGAACCTCTACGCGCTCCGTCTTCCCATCGAGGCCAGAGAGATCGACCCGCTCGTAGGGGATGTCCTCGGAGGTCGCATAGAGCAGCAGCACCTTGGGCCAGCGCCCGATGCGCCGCGGTGCCGGCCCCAGGATTTCGTACGCCGCCTCCACGGCAGCCTCGGCGAGCTTCGGCGCCAAGCTGTCGATGTCGATGGCGGTCAGCCCGTCGCCGAGCTTGATCCCGACGCCGGCACCCATGCCATGCCAGCGCTCCAGATCAACCTCGGTAGTCTCGTGCTGCTGCCATGGGAAGCTCTTCCAGCCGTAAGCCCCAAGCTCGCCCACGGCCTTGCCGCGGCACTGCGGTTTCGCCGCCAGGTGCGAGTGCGGCGAGAGCTCGGCGTTGGGCGGCACGATCGGGACGAGGCGGCGATACCCGAGATCCCAGAGTATACGGAAGCGGTTCGCCGACGACTGTACGGATTCGCCGCCGTGGCCTACACTGCTGTCGGTCATGATGATTTCCCGCCGGACGCTGTCGTGAGCGGCGCCCGGCCATAGAGTTGATGGAGCGGCGGCTTCCCCTGGTGGTGCGGGGTAGGCCGCCGTTTCGCTTTCCAGGGTCGGCGGGATCTCAGGGTCGGGTCGGTTTGGTGCGCCTGCGGTCAGGCGCGGCCGGCAGTCGGCGCGGTGCCGAGCCAGGCGCCGGGCAGGCGCATGACGGTCCGGTAGAAGCGCCCGCCCGTCTGGCCGGTCGCCCGCGTGTCGCCGATGATCGCCACCACGGGCACGCAGTCAGACAGGGCCTGAAGCCGCTCGACCTCGGCGGCGTCGAGGATCAGCGCGGCGAGGTCGATCAGTTGGCGCTGATGCTCAAGCGACGGACGCGCATCTGGCGTTGCCACGGTGGCGCGGCTGATGCGCCTCGCCGTGGCTGCCGCCCGCGCCGCACGGGGTCCGGGGCTCAAGGCTGCGTGAGCCGCGACGACGTCCCGGATCCAGACCTGAGCGGCGGCGTGCCCGCGGCGCGGGTGCGCGTCGGCAAACACGACGAGCGCCTCGCCCGAGACCACGGTATCCGCGATCGACCCGCCCTGAACTCGGCCACCAGCCGGCATGGCCGTGGGGTTGGTTAGCAGGCCATCGCAGCAGTGCGCGATGCTGTGGAGTGCCGGCGAGTAGGCGCGGAGGCCATGCTGGCCGACTCGGCGGGCCAGTTCGTCGGCGACGGCCCGGCCGCCGGTCGGCTCGACCTGATGCCGTAAGAGGAGCGAGAGGGCGTGCATCACGCCACCTCAGGCCGCGAGTTCGGACGTCGAGGTTACGCGGCGGCTCAGGCGCGAGGCCGCCCAGGCGTCGAGGTCAGCGTCGGCGTATAGCGGGATCCGCCCCGCCTTGTAGAAGGCCGGCCCCCCGCCGACGCAGGCGAGCTTGGCAAGCGTCTTCGGGCTGCAGGGGATGCCGTGTCGGTCGACGATGTACTGCGCCGCGGCAACGCGGCGCTTCTTGGGGCCGGTCTCGGCGGCGCGAGAGGGATCGTAGTTCATGGATGCCTCGCGGTCGGTTAGCCCGGCCAATCGCCGGGGTCGCGAGGATCATTTCGGAAACTGTCTGACGTGTATGCCGGATTGACCGACAACCGTCAGACACATCAGACAGCCGGTGGGTCGTCAGCCGATCCGGCCGCCTGTGCCGTGTCGCTCGGGAAAGCTGCCGATGGCTTTCCTAACTATGCTTTGGAGGGTAGAGCGCGCAGGCGCCTGTTTGTAAAGGGTTGCTGAAAAATCCATTGCCTTCTCAACAAGGGCATTTTCCGATTTAAGGAACTTGTTGTTTGGTCCCGGTGTGCCGTGTTGCTTGATCAACGACAATATCTGATTGGTTATTTCTTTGTTCTGGTCGTACACCCGCTTGCGGCCCCCTCGTCGGACCCGCACGCCTGCTGCTGGAAATACTTTCTGCACGTCATGCGCGTTGATCTCGACGTTCAGCCAGCTTCGCTGCCCTGGCGCTTGTGGAGCAAGGAAGCACTCCCGCCCGGGAGCGGAAGGCTCGCTATCGAGCACGAGGTCTCGAGCTTTGATTGAGAGTAGCTGCCGCTCTTCGACTGATTCGTCGGATCTTTGCGGTAGACCGTCCGAGCGGACCCGCCCTGCGACAATTCTTTCAGACAGCTCGCGCCAAGCCAACCCGGGGCTAGCATCACGTTTCAAGAGCGGCGCAGCGCAAACTATCAGCCAGATCGGTGTGCGCGCTGGTGCGTGTGCCCCGGGAGCTGCCCCTGCCTCGTCGACTAGTTGCTGGTCGCGTGTGAGCACCCACGCCAGCGCTTGAAGCAGCGTCCAGCGCTCGGCGACGTTTGCCCGGCGCCTCACGCCGCTACCTCACTCAGCACGGCCGCCGGGCGGCTCATCGCCTGCGCGATCGCTTCCGAGACCCGATCGGCTGCTGCGACCAACACGGTGTCGAGGTGATGCACGTACCGGCTCGTCATTGTGTTGCCGGCGTGACCGAGCATGGCGCCGATGGTGCTGTCGCTGAACCCCATGTCTCCTGCCATGCTGGCGAACGAGTGCCGGAGGGTGTGCGCGCTGACGCGTTGGAGCCCGGCGCGTTTGGCGTAGCGCTCGATCGCATCGGGCACACCACCAAACCCGCCCTCTCCGCGAGTCGTCGGGATGACAAAGACACCCGTGCTTCGCGGCTCGATCTGGCTCAAGAGCTGCGCGGCGGCGCGACCAAGGGGCCGTATCGAGCGGCCCTCCTTTGTGTCGTCCAGCCGAAGGCAAGATGCGGCTCGGTCTACCTCGACCCATCGCAGGTTGGTGATCTCACGGAGGCGGCAGCCGGTCAGACACAGCATGCGAATCGCATCCGTGGATTGCCAGCTCTCCCCCTCGAGGTCAGCTTGCGTGAGCACCTGCCCGAGTGCGGCGAACTCGTCGGGCGAGAGGCGGCGGTCGCGCTTATTGTTCGCCGGTCGCTGGACACCCTGGACCGGGTTGGTCGAGATGACCCCTTCCCTGATGGCAAAGGTCATGATCCCGCCGAGCAGTCCCGCAGAGCGCGCGGCTGCGCCCGCTCCACCCCCGACCCGCACCATCCCCCGTGCCTTCGTCGGATAGCTCTTGGCTGTCTTGCCGGTCTGGACGTCCCGTATGAAGCGATGCACGTCCGCAGTGGTCAGATCCTGAACCAGCCGATTGCCGAGCAACGGCACGATGTGGTGTTCGATCCTTCCGCGGTCCGAAACCAGCGTCGTAGGCTTTTTCGGACGCCGTCCACGCCCGAGAATCAGGCCCGCTTTCGTTGCTGCCAGATAGTTGGCGCAGAGCTGCGCCATGGTTAGCGACTTGCGCCGGGTCGCCTTCTCCTCGGCCGGATCCTCACCCCTCGCTACCTGCCCAAGCAGCGACAACGCTTCCTTCCGAGCCTGCTCCGCGGTCACTGGCCCATGCAACCCAATCGTGACGCGGCGTGTCCGTCCGGCGCTGCGGTACTGGACGAGGTAGCTGCGCCGGCCAGAGGCGAAGATGCGAACGCCGAAGCCAGGTAGCTCTTCGCACCACAGAAAATAGTCCTTGTCCTGCGGCTCCGCCGCCTCCACAAACCGCTTGGTGATCCTAGCCAATTTGCCCTCCCCGCCTCCGCGGAAGCACCACGGAAGCGGCTGTCGGCAAGCTCCGGAATAGGCCGGTAAGCCGAGGGCTCGTCGAGGTGTGACGAGAAAATAAGCGATCTGAGTGGGTTGGTAAACTCCGGTCGGCTACGGTAACAAGCTTCAAATTCGAGGGTCGGCCAGAAAAATGGCTTCCACTATCCCCTCGAACGCGACGGTGGCGACGCGGGTGACCATGCGCGAAGATCCTCAGGCCGGGAGGATAAGCCTAGGCTTGGGCGTGCCCGCTGACAATCTGGGGTGAAGCCCGGCGAGCCGGCTCAGGAACACGCCGCCCGCCGGTCCGTTCACTGGTTCCGGACCTGCGCGACCTGCGCGGGATCCGCGCTCGAACCGATACGCCAGGAGACGATCGCATGCGCCCGCCCCTCATCCTCGCCGCTCTCGCCCTCTCGCTCGGCCTCGGCACCCTGGCGCATGCCGACCAGAAGCTGCCGCCCGACCAGCAGGCCAAGGTCGAGGCCATGCTGCGGCAGGAGGGATTCACCAAGTGGGACGAGATCGAGCTGGACGACGGCATGATCGAGGTGGACGACGCGATCGACGCCGCCGGCAAGAAGTTCGACCTCAAGCTCGATCCGCAGAGCCTGGCCATCGTCAAGCGCAAGGCCGAATGAGACGGCCTCCTCCCTCTCCCCGCTTGCGGGGAGAGGCCTGTCTGCACCTTGTCGTGCAGACAGGAAGCGCAGGCGTAGCCGGAGCGGCGGTGAGGGGGCGGCTCCGGGGGAGGCTCCTCCGTAGAAGCCCCCTCACCTTCGGGTCGATCCCTTCGGGATCGATGCGCCGCCTCGCTTCAGCGACGACGAGGTCGCCGAAGCCCTCTCCCCGCGCGGCGGGGAGATGGGATGCCCTACGGCACCCGCGCGAAGAAGCCGCCGGACACCGGCGCGTCCTCGTTCAGGGGGCGCAGGCCTTGCAGGCGGGTGGTCAACCCGCCCGCCCCGGTCGTCGCCTCGCGCGTCAGCGTGAACAGCGGCTCGCCCGGCTTGTGCACCGCCACGCCGAAGCGGTTCAGCGTCCGCCCGTCCGCGTAGCTGTGGAAGGCGACCGTCAGGCTGCGGGCGCCGGCTTCCGCCTTGCAGAGGATGCGCTCGTCGGTCTGGAAGCCCTGGGCCGTGAGCACGCAGCCGCCCCGCGCGCCGGCCGGGCCGATCGTGAGGTCGTAGGTGACGACGATGCCGGTGCCGCCCGCGGTCCGGCCGCCCTCCGCCTCCCAGCGATAGCGGCCCTGCCAGCCTTCCCCGCCTCCGGCGCCCAGCGCCGCGGTCGTGAGCAGCCCTGCCGCCAGCGCGGCACCCGTCATCCGCATCGCCGTCCCCTCCCCGACCGTGTCCCCGGTGCAGCATGGCCGCGCCCGCGCGCGGGCTCAACCGCGGCCGCGCCGCGCGCCCGGCTTGCATCGTGCGGGCCGTCCGGCCATATAGGCGGCGGGGGGTTGGTGAGGGACGTATCACTCGCCAACCGGGTCAGGTCCGGAAGGAAGCAGCCCTAACGAGCCCGAGCGGGTCTTCGTCCAGCCTCCCACCCTTTCTCCGATGCGCCGCGCATCGCGGACCGCTGCCACCCGCGCGGTCGGGAGCGGTCGCCCGGCGCCTCCCCAGATGGTCGCATGGACGCGCGCACGGGCACCCCTGACGACGAGCCGGGGCTTCCCGGGTTTCCGGCCGCCCCCGCGGCCGCCGCGCCCTACCGGGTGCTCGCCCGCAAGTACCGCCCCCAGAACTTCGACGACTTGATCGGCCAGGGCGCCATGGTGCGCACGCTCGGCAACGCCTTCGCGGCCGGCCGCATCCCGCAGGCCTGGATGCTCACCGGCGTGCGCGGCGTCGGCAAGACCACCACGGCCCGCATCCTGGCCCGCGGCCTGAACTACCTGCGCGCGGGCGTGCCCGACACGGGGCCGACCGTGACGATGCCGGAGCTTGGGCAGCACTGCCAGGCCATCATGGAATCCCGGCACATGGACGTGCTGGAGATGGATGCCGCCTCGCATACCGGCATCGACGACGTGCGCGGCATCATCGACGGCATCCGCTACGCGCCGGTCTCCGCCCGCTACAAGGTCTACATCGTGGACGAGGTCCACATGCTCTCGGAGAAGGCCTTCAACGCCTTCCTGAAGACCCTGGAGGAGCCGCCGCCCCACGCCAAGTTCGTCTTCGCGACGACCGAGATCCGCAAGGTCCCGGTCACGATCCTGTCGCGCTGCCAGCGCTTCGATCTGCGCCGGGTCGAGGCGGACGTGCTCTCCGCTCATCTCCGGAAGATCTGCGCCGCCGAGGGCGTCGCGGTCGAGGACGAGGCGCTGGCCGCCCTGGTGCGCGCGGCCGAGGGCTCGGTGCGCGACGCGCTCTCGCTGCTCGATCAGGCGATCGCCCACGGGGCCGGCACCGTCTCGGCCGCGAGCGTGCGCGACATGCTGGGGCTGGCCGACCGCGGCCGCATCGTCGATCTGTTCGAGGCGGCGATGCGCGGCGACGTGCCGGCTTCTTTCGCGGAGCTGCGCGGCCAGTACGATTCCGGCGCCGACCCCGCGGTGGTGCTCTCGGATCTGGCCGGCTTCACCCACCTCGTCACCCGCCTGAAGCTGGTGCCGGAGGCGGCCGCCGCCGACCCGACGCTGAGCGAGGTCGAGCGCACGCGCGGCGCGGCCTTCGCCGAGAGGCTCTCGGTGCGCGCGCTCTCGCGGGCGTGGCAGATCCTGCTCAAGGCCCTGCCCGAGGTGCAGGCTGCGCCCCGCCCCCTGGCGGCGGCCGAGATGGCGCTGGTGCGCCTCGCCTACGCGGCCGACCTGCCGACCCCCGACGAGGCGCTGCGCCAGCTGCGCGCGGAGGCGCTCGCCGCCGGCGGCGAGGCGCCGTCCGCGCGTCCGGCGCTGCCTCCCGCCCCCACCCTGAGTTCCGAGCCCCCGCCCCGCGCCGCGATGGGCGGCGGGGCCGCCCCGGCCCGCCAGCCGCTGGTACCGGCGCCGGAGCCGGCCCCGCCGCCCGTCGCGGCCGCGCCGCCCGTCCGCGCCGTCGAGGCGGCCGGCCCGCGGCTCGCCCGCTTCGAGGACGTGGTCGCGCTCGCCGGCGAGCGCCGCGACATCCTGCTGAAGGCGGCGCTGGAGCGCGACGTCCACCTCGTGCGCTTCGAGGCCGGCCGCATCGAGTTCCGCCTCGCCGAGGGCGGGCGCAAGACCCTCGCCACCGACCTCGCCCGCGCGATCGAGGCCTGGACCGGCCAGCGCTGGGTGGTCACGCTCGCCCGCGAGGAGGGCGCCTCCACCCTCGACCAGCAGAGCCGGGCCGCCGACGCCAGCCGCCGCGAGAGCGCCGCCGCGCACCCGCTCGTGCGCGAGGTGATGGCCCGTTTCCCCGGCGCCCAGATCGTCGACGTACGCGACCTCGCCCCCGAGGGGCCGGCGACCGCCGAGGCCGAGATCCTGGGCGAGGCCGACGCCGCCGAGGCGGAGGGCGCCGACGACGAGGCGTAGCGCCGCGCGGGGCGGCGCCTTACATCCGAGCCATCATCAGCGAGACGGGACGAGCCGCATGCGCGACCTCATGGGCATCATGAAGCAGGCCCAGGCCATGCAGGAGAAGATGGCCAACCTGCAGACCGAACTCGACGGCGTCGAGGTCACGGGCGCCGCCGGGGGCGACGCCGTGCGGGTCACGATGACCGCCAAGGGCTTGGCCAAGGCGGTGCAGATCGACGCCGGCCTGATGGTCGCCGACGAGCGCGAGATCCTGGAGGACCTCGTGGTCGCCGCGATCAACGACGCCCGCGGCAAGGCCGAGCAGGTGGCGCAGGAGCGCATGGCCGAGCTGACCAAGGGCCTGCCCCTGCCGCCCGGCATGAAGCTGCCGTTCTAGGAGGCGGCGCGGCCACCCCACGGGGCCGTGGGTTGACGCTGCGCCGCCCGCGGGTCCACAGCCCGCGCTCCCGACACAGCCGGAAAGCGCGCCGATGCCGCCGCTCCTCGCCCTGCCCTTCCCGGCGATCGACCCGGTCGCCCTCGCCATCGGGCCGATCACCATCAAGTGGTACGCGCTGGCCTACATCGCCGGGCTGATTGGCGGCTGGTACTACGCCCGCCGCCTCGTGATGGCCGATTCCCTCTGGGGCGTGGTGCGGCGCCCGAGCGTCGCCGACATCGACGACCTCGTGGTCTGGGTGGCGCTCGGCGTCGTGCTGGGCGGGCGCATCGGCTACGTGCTGTTCTACAACCTGCCGCTCTACCTCTCCGACCCTGTCGAGATCTTCGCGATCCGCAACGGCGGCATGTCGTTCCACGGCGGCTTCCTGGGCGCCATCCTGGCCTTCCTGCTCTTCGCCCGGGTGCGCAGGCTCAACGGCTACAACCTCCTCGACATCGGCGCCGTGGTGGTGCCGATCGGGCTGTTCTTCGGCCGCATCGCCAACTTCGTGAACGGCGAGCTCTGGGGCCGGGTCGCGCCGGACTTCCCCTACGCCGTCGTCTTCCCGAGCGGCGGGCCCCTGCCCCGGCACCCGAGTCAGCTCTACGAGGCGGCCACCGAGGGCCTGCTGCTCTTCATCGTGATGGCGCTCGCCGTCCGCCGCTTCGGCTTCCGCCGGCCGGGGCTTCTCGGCGGCCTCTTCGTGCTCGGCTACGCGCTCGCCCGCACGGCCTGCGAGTTCTTCCGCGAGCCCGACCGGCAGCTCGGCTTCCTGTTCGGCGACAATCTCGGGCCGCTCGGCGGCGGCATCACCATGGGGATGCTGCTCTGCGTGCCGATGGCGCTGGTCGGCCTCGCCTACATCGTGCTCGCCGCCCGCGGCTGGACCCGGCCGCGCCATCCCGTCGAGGCGCCCGCCGTCGCCGACCGGGCGGTGCAGGCGTGAGCACGCCGCTGGGCGCGGAGATCGCCGGGCTGATCCGCGAGACCGGTCCGATCGGGATCGACCGCTACATGGCGCTCTGCCTCGGCCACCCGGTGCACGGCTATTACCGGACCCGCGACCCGCTGGGCGCGCGGGGCGACTTCACCACCGCGCCCGAGATCAGCCAGATGTTCGGCGAACTCCTCGGCGTCTGGGTGGCGCTGGTCCGGCGGCGGATGGGGGCGCCGGACGACCTCGTCCTGGTCGAGCTCGGCCCCGGCCGCGGCACGCTCATGGCCGACGCGCTCCGGGCGCTGCGGGCGGCCGCTCCGGACGCCCGCCTCGCGGTCCACCTCGTCGAGACGAGCCCGGTGCTGCGGGCGGCCCAGGAAGCGCGGCTCGTCGGCGCCGACGTGACTTGGCACGACGGCATCGACACCCTGCCCCCCGGCCCGGCGATCGTGATCGCCAACGAGTTCCTCGACTGCCTGCCGGCGCGCCAGTTCGCGCGGACCGGGCGCGGCTGGTGCGAGCGGGTCGTCGGCCTCGTCGAGGGGCGGCTCGCCTTCGGCCTCGCGCCCGATCCGGTGCCCGAGATCGCCGCGGAGGCGCCCGAAGGCGCCCTGATGACCCTGCCCTCCGCCGCGCTCGGCCTCGTGCGCGCCCTCGGCCGGCGCTTCCGCGCCGCGGGCGGCGCCCTTCTGGCGATCGATTACGGCCACGTCCGGCCGGGCTTCGGCGACACGTTCCAGGCGCTCGCCGGCCATGCCTTCGCCGACCCGCTGGCGGCGCCGGGCGCGGCCGACCTCACCGTCCACGTCGATTTCGCCGCGCTCGCCCGCGCCGCCGCGGCCGAGGGCGCCGCGGTGCACGGGCCCGTCACACAGCGCGACTTCCTGCTGGCGATGGGTCTCGCGGAGCGCGCCGAGCGGCTGAAGGCCCGGGCCGGCGCCGAGCAGGCTCGGGCGATCGAGGCGGCGGCCGCGCGCCTGACCGATCCGGCCGAGCGCGGCATGGGCGGCCTGTTCAAGGTCCTGGGGGTGGCCGACCCGCGCCTGGGCCCGCTGCCGGCCCTCGCGGCCCCGGAGGCCGGGGCTCCGGCTCCGGCGGCCTAGCCGGCCAGTGAGCCGAAGGCCTCCGCGGTGGCCGGCGCCACCCGCTGGGCTCGCGGTCCGGCCGTGCCCGGGCCGCTCCCGCCCTGCGGCGGCGCGGCGCGGGGCGCCTTGGCCGGCCCGGGCGACGGCACGGCTCTCACCTCGGTGTCCGGCAGCGGCGGCCAGATCGGGCGGTCGGGCTTGATCCTCTGAGACATCGTCCACCTCCTCCGAAGTCGGACCCCGGCGGTCCGGCCGCAGCGAAATGCGGCTCCGGCCTCGCGGTTCCTGCGCGATCAACCGTCGTCTCGGGCTTCCGGTTCGGCTATCGAGGCGGTCTGCCGGCGCCGAGGCGCCTCATACGTTGCCGGGACACTCGCCCATGGTCATCGAAGCGCCGGAACTGAGCGGGCACGCCGCCATCCGCCACGCCTTCTTCACCCGGCAGGGCGGCGTCTCGGAGGGGATCTACGCCTCGCTCAACGGCGGGACCGGATCGAGCGACGTGCCGGAGCGCGTGTCCGAGAACCGGGCCCGGATGTGCGCGCAGCTCGGGCTTCCCGACGACCGCCTCGTCGGCCTCTATCAGGTGCACTCCGCTGCGGTGGTCACCGTCGAGGCGCCCTTCGCCGAGCGCCCGCGCGCCGACGCGATGGTGACGCGGGTGCCGGGCCTCGCGCTCGGCATCGCCACCGCCGATTGCGGCCCGATCCTGTTCGCGGATCCCGAGAACGGCGTGGTGGGCGCGGCGCATGCGGGCTGGAAGGGCGCGCTCACGGGCATCGTCGGCGCCACGGTCGCGGCGATGGAGCGGCTCGGGGCCGAGCGCCGGAGCATCGTCGCGGTGCTGGGGCCGACGATCGAGCAGCCGAGCTACGAGGTGGGGCCCGATTTCGTCGCCCGCTTCACCGCCGAGGCGCCCGGCATGGAGCGCTTCCTCGGGCCGGCCGAGCGGCCCGGACACGCCCGGTTCGACCTGCCGGGCTTTATCCTGGCCCGCCTCGCGGAGGCGGGGATCGGGGAGGCCGCGGCCCTGCGCCTCTGCACCTACGCGGACCCGGACCGCTTCTACAGCTTCCGCCGCACCACCCACCGGGGTGAGCCCGATTACGGGCGGTTGATCTCGGCGATCGCGCTGCTGCCCTGAAGCGCCGCCGCGACCGGCCGAAACCGCGCCCGGACGCCTGCGACACTTTGTCAAACTGGTCGCCGAAAAAAAACGTGTCGGCAACGGAACCTTGACCATTGGCGGCGTGTTTTACGGTCAAGGTATCCTCAGGGAACAACGGCAGCGCGCCACAAGGGGCCGTCACGGACGGTCGGTGCGCGGCACGGCATCAAGCCAACCCGAAGGAGGCCTGAACGATCGAGGCCCAGTGCCGACCTGTCGCGAGCGCGCGGCGGCACGCGTCGAGTGTGAGGACCAGATGATGAAGACCCTGCTCAAGAGCGCCACCGCGCTCGTTGCCGTCACCGCCGCCGGCTCGGCCTTCGCCGCCGACCTTCCGCGTCGCGCCGCTCCGCCGCCGGTCTTCACGCCGGTGCCGGTCTTCACTTGGACGGGCTTCTACGCCGGTTTCAACGCCGGCTACGGCTTCGGCACCGGTAACGACCGCGCGCCCACCGTCGTCGCCGTCTCGCCGGGCACCCGCCTCTTCGCCGCCGGCAACACCTTCACCTCGGGCGTTCTCGCCTTCGGCGGTGAGCGGTCCTCCGACGGCTTCGTCGGCGGTGGCCAGATCGGCTACAACTACCAGTTCACCCCGGGCTCGGGCATCGTGATCGGCGTCGAGGCCGACGCGCAGTACGCCGATTTCGGCCGCAACCGGAACCGCTTCGCCTTCGCCGCGCCCGCCGGCAGCACCCTGGTGCCCGGCTCGCTCGTCTACAACCCGAACGGCCTCTCGAGCCTCGACTACTTCGGCACCGTGCGCGGCCGCCTCGGCTACGCCTTCGACCGCACCCTCGTGTACGCCACCGGCGGCTTCGCCTACGGCTCGGGCGGCGGCCGTGACTTCGGCCTGCCGAACTCCAGCCGCGACGACTTCCAGACCGGCTGGACCGTGGGCGGCGGCATCGAGTACGCCCTGCCCACCGACTCCTTCCTGAACTTCTTCCGCTCCTCGGCCGTGACGCTGAAGGTGGAAGGTCTCTACGTGAACCTCGACCAGGGCAACCGCAACAACGGCGCCTTCGCCACCAACTTCGCCGGGCAGACCTACGTCGCCGGCGGCCCGAACACCCTTCTGGTCTCGGGTCTGGCCAATGCCCGCCGCGACACCGAGTTCGCCGTCGTCCGCGCCGGCGTGAACTACAAGTTCGGCTCGTACTGAGATCGAGGCCCAGGACGCCGGTCTCGCGACCGGCGTCCTGACACGCTCGAAAGCCCGGCCCCAGGCCGGGCTTTTCTCGTTCCTGCCTTCGGCTTTAATCCCGAAAATCTTACTCGTCTGAACGGCGAAGTTTTCGCGACCGCCCCTGACAAAGGCTTGGGCTCCTCCCCATCTGCGCTGGCGTCCGCGCGGCCCGTGAACGCCCGCGGGTCGTGACTCGAGGAGGACGACTCCATGAACAGCGAAGAACGCGACGTCATCAACGGCATCTTCCAGCGCCTGGAGCAGGCCGCGAGCCAACCCCGCGACGCGGATGCCGAGCGCTTCATCGCCGACAAGCTCCGCCAGCAGCCCTACGCGCCCTACGCGATGGCCCAGCTGATCTACGTGCAGGAGGAGGCGATCAAGAGCCTCAACCAGCAGCTCGAGGAGGCGCGCCGCCAGCAGGCGCAGCCGCAGGGCTCCGGCGGCGGCGGTTTCCTGTCGAGCATCTTCGGCGGCGGCCAGCGCCAGGAGCCGCCGCGCCCGCAGGGCGGCAACTGGGGCGGCCAGCCCGGCTACGGCCAGCAGCCCGGCTACCCGCCGCAGGGTCCGCAGGGCTATCCGCAGCAGGGCGGCTACCCGCAGCAGGGCGGCCCGTGGGGCGGCCAGCCGCAGCAGGCGGCGCGCGGCGGCGGCTTCATGGCCACCGCCCTGCCGATGGCGGCGGGCGCGGCGGGCGGCATGCTGCTCGGCAGCGCCCTCTCCAACGCCTTCGCGGGCGGCCACTCGCAACTCGGCAGCGCCGCGGCGGCGGGCCTCGGTGGCGGCACGCAGGATCTCTCCGCCAACACGCAGGATTTCGGCGCCCCGCTCGGCGGCGGCTACGATGACGGCGGCGCGGGCGGCGGCGACGACTTCGCCGGCGACATGGACGGCGGCGACGACAGCGACTGGGCCTGAGGCTCGACAGGCCGGCGCCCTCCGGGGCGCCGGCCGATCACATCCCGATCACAGCACCTCGACGCGGGTGCCGACCGGCACGCGCTCGTAGAGATCGACCACGTCCGCGTTCATCATGCGGATGCAGCCCGAGGAGACCGACTGGCCGATCGTGTGCGGCTCGTTGGTGCCGTGGATGCGGTAGAGCGACGAGCCGAGATAGAGCGCGCGCGCGCCCAGTGGGTTCTCCGGCCCGCCCGCCATGTGGCGCGGCAGGTCGGGGCGCCGGGCCAGCATCTCCTTCGGCGGCGTCCAGTCCGGCCACTCGGCCTTGCGGCTGACCGTCTTCAATCCCGCCCAGGCGAAGCCCGGCCGCCCGACCCCGATGCCGTAGCGCAGCGCCCGGCCGCCCGGCTGGACGAGGTAGAGATACTTGTTGGGCGTATCGACCACGATGGTGCCCGGCCGCTGGGGCCCCGGAAAGGCCACCTCCTGGCGCTGAAAGCGCGGATCGAGGCCGCGCCCGATCCGCTCCTCCTCGCGGGGCGCCCCTTGCGGGGGGGACGACGCCATGGGGTCGGCGGCACCCGGATAGGGCCACGCCTCGGCCCGCGGCGCGGTCGGCGCCTGCGGCAGCGCCGCGTGGCGCTCCGGCTGCCAAGCCCGGCCCGGGGCCGACGCGCCGTAGGCGGCGCTCGGGTAGGCCGCGGCGCTCGGATGAGCGCTCGGATAGACGCGCGCGCGCGGATCGGCGTAGGGCGCCGGGGCGCCTCCGCCGGGCACGCTGCCCGTCATCAGGTACTCGATCAGGCCGCCCCCGTAGGCGCCCGGCTCCGCGTACCGGGGCTGCTGCGCCGCGTACCGTCCGCTCTGCGCCGCCGCCGGCGCGATCCCCGCCGCGGCGAGCGCCACCGCGCACAATCCCCACCGCACACGCCCAGCCATCGTCAACGCCCCGCGCCCGAAGGGCCGTAAGGTCGGCCCGATCGACCCCGAGGATCCGGCCGCGCATCGGCGAATCCGGTGAAGGAAGATGGTGAATCGCCCCCCGCTCCGCCGATCTCCCCGGGCGCGCCGGAATCAGCGTGAACCGCCCCTTAAGGATCGGAAGCGCCGGTTCGCGGTGACGGTCCGGAAACCGTTTGAAAACTCCTCCGGGCTAGTCTTCGCGGACCGTGCAGAAGGCCGACCCGCCGCGATGATCCAGAAGCGCTACCGCATCGAAGAGAGTTTCGGCATCGCCTCGGTGCAGGCCCCCGCCGCCGCCGAGGCGGCGCCCGCCGACAAGGCCCGGCTCGACGAGATCCTGGGCGCGATCCAGGACCTGCGCCGCATCACGCAGGCGAGCGCCGGCGAGACGGTCGATGCCTGCCGGCGGGAACTCGCCGAGGCCTTCGCCATGCGCTCCGAACTCGACGTGATGAAGGACGCGATCGCGCGGACGAAGTCCGAGATCGCGGCCCTGCACCGCTCCGAGAACACCGGCAAGGGCATGCGCCGCGCCGCCGACGAGCTCGACGCGGTGGTGGAATCGACCGAGAGCGCGACCTCGACCCTGCTCACCGTGATGGAGGAGATCGAGCAGAACGCCAACATGCTGCGGGCGGGCAACCTCGGCAAGTCGGCCCAGGAGAACGTCGATGCGATCCTGGAGCGGGTCGTGGTCGCCTACGAGGCCTGCAACTTTCAGGATCTGACCGGCCAGCGCATCAGCAAGATCGTCGGCGTGATGAAGTTCGTCGAGGACCATCTCGACCGGGTCCTCGCGGCCTGGAGCAGCCTGGAGAGTTTTCGCGACATCCTCGGCCCGGTCGATGCCGCGGATCCGGACGACGAGTCGGCGCTCCTCAACGGGCCGAAGCTCGACGAGGATCCGGGCCACGTCGATCAGACCGACATCGACGCGCTGTTCGACTGAGGCGGCCCCCTTTCGCGGGGTTTCCGGGGCGCTTAGATCAGCCGCATGAGCCGGCGCGCCCCGTCAGACCTTCCGCCCGACCGCTTCGACGACGGTTCCGAGGACGCCCGCGACGACGAGGCCCCGGACCTCCTGCCCGAGGACGGCCAGGAGATCGACTTCGATTTCGAGCCGGGCGCCGTCCAGGCCGGCACCGAGGTGATCCGGCGCTTCTGGACGACGCTGCCGAGCTCGCCCGGCGTCTACCGGATGTTCGACCAGAAGGGCGACGTCCTCTACGTCGGCAAGGCCAAGAACCTGAAGGCGCGGGTGGGCTCCTACGCCCGGGGCCAGGCGCACTCGAATCGCATCGCCCGGATGATCTCGCAGACGGCGGCGATGGAGTTCGTCACCACCGCGACCGAGACCGAGGCGCTCCTGCTCGAGGCCAACCTCATCAAGCAGTTGAAGCCCCGCTTCAACGTGCTGATGCGGGACGACAAGTCCTTCCCCTACATCCTCGTCACCGACGACGGACCGGCGCCGCAGATCGTGAAGCACCGCGGCGCGCGGCGGCGCAAGGGCAGCTATTACGGGCCCTTCGCCAGCGTCTGGGCGGTGAACCGCACGGTCAACGCCCTGCAGCGCGCCTTCCTGCTGCGCACCTGCACGGACAGCTACTACGAGAACCGCACCCGGCCCTGCCTGCTGTTCCAGATCAAGCGCTGCTCCGGCCCCTGCACGGGCGAGATCGGCGAGGCCGAGTATCGCGGCATGGCGGAGGCGGCCAAGCACTTCCTCGACGGCAAGTCGAACGCCGTGAAGGACCGCATGCGCGCCGAGATGCAGGAGGCCTCCGACGCGATGGAGTTCGAGCGCGCGGCCCGCTTCCGCGATCGCATCGCCGCGCTCTCCGCCATCCAGGGCGTGCAGGGGGTGAACACGCAGGGGGTCGAGGAGGCCGACGTCTTCGCACTCGACGAGCAGGCGGGCCAGTTCTGCATCGAGGTGTTCTTCTTCCGCAACTTCCAGAACTGGGGCAACCGCGCCTACTTCCCGAAGGCCGACCGCTCCATGACGCCGGAGGAGGTGCTGGGCTCCTTCATCGGCCAGTTCTACGACGACAAGCCGGCGCCCCGCACCGTGCTGACGAGCCACGCGGTCGAGGATGCGGAGCTCGTCGCCGCCGCCCTGTCGAGCCGCGTCGAGCACCGGGTCGAGATCCACTGGCCGCGCCGCGGCGAGCGCAAGAACCTCGTCGACTACGCCCAGAGGAACGCCCGGGAGGCGCTGGCGCGGCGGCTGGCCGACACCGCCTCGCAGGGCAAGCTGCTCGCCGCTCTCGGCCAAGCCTTCGGGCTGGAGCGGGCGCCGCGCCGGATCGAGGTCTACGACAACTCGCACATCTCGGGCACGAACGCGGTCGGCGGCATGGTCGTGGCGGGCCCGACCGGCTTCATGAAGACGCATTACCGCACCTTCAACATCCGCTCCGAGGAGCTGACCCCGGGCGACGATTACGGGATGATGCGCGAGGTGCTGCAGCGCCGCTTCAAGCGGCTGGTGAAGGAGGCGCCCCGCACCGCGGGCGAGGCCGCGGCCTCGGCGCTGGAGGGCGGCACGCCCGAGCCCGTGCCGGAGCCCCAGGCGGATTCCGACGTCTTCCCGGCCTGGCCCGACCTCGTGCTGATCGACGGCGGCAAGGGCCAGCTCGACGCGGCCCGCACCGCGCTCGAGGAGGTCGGTGTCACCGACGTGCCGCTCGTCGGCGTCGCCAAGGGCCGCGACCGGGACGCGGGGCGCGAGACCTTCATCGTGCCGGGCCGGCCGCCGTTTCGCCTGCCGCCGCGCGACCCGACGCTCTATTTCGTGCAGCGCCTGCGCGACGAGGCGCACCGCTTCGCCATCGGCTCGCACCGGGCCAAGCGCAAGCGCGAGATGGTGAAGAACCCTCTCGACGAGATCGCCGGCATCGGCCCCACTCGCAAGCGCGCGCTCCTGCACCATTTCGGCACCGTGAAGGCGATCCAGCGCGCCGCGCTGGAGGACCTCGCCAAGACGCCCGGCGTGAACGCCGCGACGGCGCGCGCCGTCTACGATTTCTTCCATGCGGGCTCTTGAGGCGCGCGCGAGGGGATGGATCCGTTGACGCCCGAGGGAAGCCGTGATTTCACCGCGCCGATGAACGCCGTCCTCCCCCGACGCCGGTCGCAGGCCTGGACGCTCGCGAACTGCCTCACCTACGGACGCCTCGTCGCCGTGCCCGTGATGGTCGGGCTCTTGTTCTGGCCCGACTCGATCACCGCCCGCTTCACCGCGCTCGGGATCTTCGCCGCCGCCGCGATCACCGACTATCTCGACGGCTACGTTGCCCGCACCTACGGGCAATCCTCGGCGCTCGGGCGCATGCTCGACCCGATCGCCGACAAGCTCCTGGTGGCCGCCTGCCTGCTGATGCTGGTGGCCGACCGCACCATCGCGGGCCCCTCGACCTGGGCCGCCATCGTGATCCTGTGCCGCGAGGTGCTGGTCTCGGGCCTGCGCGAGTACCTCGCCGAGCTGAAGGTCGGCCTGCCGGTGAGCCGGGTGGCCAAGTGGAAGACCACCGTGCAGCTCCTGGCGCTCGGCTTCCTCGTGGCGGGCCCCGCGGGCGAGACCGTGCTGCCGGGCACCGGGCAGATCGGCACCGTGCTGCTCTGGCTCGCCGCCGCCCTCACGCTCTGGACCGGGTGGGACTACATGAGGGCCGGCGTGAAGCACGCCATCGACGACCCGCGCTGAGCGGGCCGGGCCGCAGGAGTTCGCCAGCGATGAAGCTCGTCTATTTCGCCTGGGTGCGCGAGCGCGTCGGCCGCCCCGAGGAGCAGGTCGAGCCGCCGGCCGAGATCCGCACCGTCGCCGACCTCGTCGGCTGGCTGCGCGGGCGCGGCGAGGAATACGCCTACGCCTTCGAGAATCCCGGCGTGGTGCGCGCCGCGATCGACCGGGTCCACGCCAAGCCCGACGCGCCGATCGCGGGCGCCGCGGAGATCGCCTTCTTCCCGCCGATGACGGGCGGGTAGGCGCGCGGGCGGCATTCCGTCCCCGCTCGGGGCGTGCCGGGCCGAGGCACACCGACCGGCGATCCGGCGGATCCGCCGCGCCGCGACGCCTTCGATTCAGTCGCGGCCGGCCGCCGAAAAACCATGTTCGTCCACAATCTATCCTGCTGAAGAGCGGTATAACCGAAGGTTGTACTGTTGAAATCCGCGCATATCGTCCGTTGTTCCCGGACCAGGGCCGCGCGATGCGTGGCGATGGACTGTCGAGCGGCGGCCGTGACCCGCGCGGCCGTTCCACTGACCTTCAGCATCGATGTGACCGCGATGGCCGACCTCTACAGAACCGTTCCACCAACCGGGAACGCCGTCATCGACGGTGTCGTCGGCGGCGGAGCCTGGAAGACGGCGACGATCACCTACAGCTTCGCCGCGGGCGACATGGACCGGAACGGGATCCAGGATTTCGACGAGGGCGACTGGAAGGCGTTCTACCGGGAGATCGTCGGCGACATCGCCTCGTTCGCCGGCGTCGGCTTCCAGGAGGTCGGCGGCACCGGCATGATCAACTTCCGCCTGGAACCGGGCCGCGGCGGCGAGGCCGGGGGGCCGGGGCCCGGCGTCGTCACCGTCGATTCGGTGGTGCGCATCGACCCCGACGTGGCCGGCTCGGCGGCCATCGTGCGCCTGGGCACCTACTCGCAGACGTGGTTCCACGAGTTCGGGCACGCGCTCGGCCTGAAGCACACGCACGACACGGATGGCGGCACGCCGACGCTGCCCGGCGTGAGCGACCCGGGGTCCAAGGGGACCGGCAACCTCAACTCCCAGATCTACTCGGTGATGGGCTACACCTACCCGTTCTGGGGCGAGGACGACCCGTTCACCCCGCAGGCCGACCCGAACAAGGCCCTGAACGCCCAGCCCGGCTCCTTCGGCGCGATCGACATCGCCGCGCTGCAGGCGATCTACGGCGCGCGCGCCTTCAGCACCGGCAACGACGTCTACACCTTCGGGGACGACGTGGACGCGAACCGCGGCTACACCACGATCTGGGACACCGGCGGCACCGACGAGATCCGCTACACCGGCACGCGCCGCGCCAAGATCGACCTGCGCGCCGCGACGCTACGGGCGGAGGTCGGCGGCGGCGGCCGGCTCTCGACCGGGCAGGACCTGACCGGCGGCTACACCATCGCCAACGGCGTCACGATCGAGAACGGGACGGGCGGGGGCAACGACGACATCCTGGTGGGGAACGACGCGCCCAACCACCTCGGCGGTCTCGGCGGGAACGACAGCCTGGATGGCGGGGATGGCGACGACGTCCTCGACGGGGGCGCGGGCGACGATACCCTCGCGGGCGGCATGGGCGACGACCGGCTCGCCGGCGGCGACGGCAGCGACGTGGCCGTCTACGCGGGCGCCCGCTCGGCCTACGCGGTCACCCGGCTCGGCGACGGCAGCGTGCAGGTTGCCGATACCCGCGCGGGCGCTCCGGAGGGCCGCGACACGCTCGTCGGCGTCGAGGGCGTCCGCTTCGCCGACGGGACCTTCGCGCTCGACCAGATCGCCGTCGCGGCACCCGCTCCGTCCCCCGGTGGCGGTGGTGGCGGCACCGGCGGAAGTGGCGGCGGGACCTCGGCCGGCGGGGACCGCACCTTCCGGACGGACGACGCCGCGCAGGTCACCGCGGCGCTCGCCGACGCCGGCATCGACGCGGTGATCTATACGGGGGCGGGCACGCTTGCCCTGCCGGCCGGGATCGCCACGGCGGCGCTCGGCGGGGCGGCCGACGGCGGGCTCGTCGGCAACGCGGCGGACAACGTCCTCACGGGCAACGCCGGCAACAACCGGATCGCCGCCGGGGCGGGCGCCGACAGCGTCCGCGCGGGCGCGGGCGCCGACCTCGTCTACGGCAACCAGGGCCGCGACCTGATCTACGGCAACCAGGGGCTCGACACGCTCTTCGGCGGCCAGGACGCGGACACCGTCTTCGGCGGCCAGGGCGACGACCAGGTCTACGGCAACCTCGGCGACGACATCGTCTACGGCAACCTCGGCGACGACCGGCTGTTCGGCGGCCAGGGCGACGACATCCTCTACGGCGGCCAGGGCGACGACGTCCTCGCGGGCAACCTCGGCAGCGACATGCTGGTCGGCGGGCTCGGCGCGGACCGCTACGTCTTCGGGATCGATCCCGGCGGGCGCGACCTCGTCCTCGGCTTCGACCGGCAGGCCGGCGACCGGATCGTGCTCGGCGGCCAGAGCTACGCGGTCTCGGCGGGACGGGACGGCAGCGCGGTCCTCGCGCTGTCGGGCGGCGGCGGCATCGAGCTGTCCGGGGTCCGTCCCGACCAGGTGGATGCCGGGTTCTTCGCGACCTGAGGCCCGCCGCTTCCTCAGGCCCGCCGCAGCGCGAGGCCCGCGACGGCCGCGGCCCCGAGCAGCGTGGCGGCGACCGGGGTCGCGCTGCCCTGGTGCCAGAGGCCGACCGCGACGGTGAAGACGGCGCCGAAGGCCATCTGGGTGAAGCCGTAGAGGCTGGAGGCCGCGCCCGCGGCGCGCGGATCGACGTTCATCAGCCCGGCCACCGCGTTCGGCCCGACGAGGCCGACGCCGACCGCGTAGACGATGAGCGGGAGGATCAGGCCGACCACGCCGAGGAGCCCGGCCTGATCGATCGCCAGCAGCGTGCCGGCGCCCGCGAGGCAGACGAGGTTGCCCGTGCGGGCCAGCCGCCGGATCGGCACGCGGCCCGCGAGGCGGTTGGCCGCCACCGCGCCCGCCACCATGCCGAAGACCACGATCAGGCAGTCGAGCCCGACCTCGCCGGACGAGCGGCCGAGCCGATCGACCAGCAGGAAGGGCGCGACCGCCAGGAAGGCGTAGAGGCTGGTGCCCGCGCAGGCGCCCGCCACCAGATAGGCCCGGAAGACCGGGATGCGCAGGAGCCGCAGGTAGGCGGCGGCCATCGCGCTCGGGCCCGGCAGCGCCACCGGGTGCCGGTTCGTCTCCGGCAGGGTGACGACCACGAGCGTGCCGAGCACCCCGACCAGCAGGGCCAGCACCCCGAACACCGCCCGCCAGCCGAGCCAGGTATCGACGAGGCCGCCGAGCGCCGGGGCGAGCGCGGGCGTCAGCGTCATCGCCATGGTGAGCAGCGCCATCCGGCGCGCCGCGTCGGTGCTGCCCGAGACGTCGCGCACCATGGCGCGGCCGATCACGAGCGTGCTGCAGGCGCCGAGCGCCTGGAGGATGCGGGCCACGACCAGGACGGTGATGTTCGGGGCCGGGATCGCGAGGAGCAACCCGGCGAGGTAGAGGCCGAGCCCCGCGATCAGCACCGGGCGGCGCCCGTAGCGGTCCGAGAGCGGCCCGTAGACGAGCTGGCCGCCGGCCAGACCCACGAGGAAGAGCGTGATGGTGAGCTGGGCCGCGGCCGGGCTGGTGCCGAGTTCGGCCGCCGCGTCCGCCAGGGCCGGCACGAAGATGTGCAGCGCGAGCGTCCCCGTCATGGTGACGGCGACGAGGAGCGGGAAGGAGGCCCGCCGCCCCGGCCCGGCGGACTCGCTCACGGCGCCGCCCCGCCGCCGCGCGGGAGAGGGTGGCGCGGGAGGTCGCGGCCGGGGCTCACTGCGTGCGGGCGCGATCCACCACGGCGCGGGCCGCGGCGAAGGCCTCATCGGCGTCGAGTTCGGTCGTGTCGAGCAGCACCGCGTCGGCCGCGGCCCGGAGCGGTGCGGCGCTGCGCGAGGCGTCGCGGGCGTCGCGGGCCTGGATGTCGGCGAGGATCGCCGCGAGCGAGACCGCCTCGCCGCGGCCCTCCAGCTCGCGGTGGCGGCGGCGGGCGCGCTCCTCGGCGCTCGCCGTGATGAAGAGCTTCACCCGCGCGTCCGGGCAGATCACCGTGCCGATGTCGCGCCCGTCGAGCACCGCGCCGTCCGGCGTGCCGGCGAAGCGCTGCTGCCAGGCAAGCAGCGCGGCGCGCACCGCCGGGATGCCGGAGACGCGCGAGGCCGCCTCCCCCATCGCGCGCTCGCGCAGGCGTGGGTCGGCGAGGCGGTCGGCGATGAGGCAGGCCGCCGCGCGCGCCGCGGCCGCCTCGTCGTCGAGGGACGCGCCCGCATCGATCAGGGTGAGCGCCACCGCGCGGTAGAGCAGCCCCGTGTCGAGATGCGGCAGGCCGTAATGGGCGGCCAGCCGCCGGGCGAGCGTGCCCTTGCCGGAGGCCGCCGGGCCGTCGATCGCGATCACCATCGGCATCGGGCTACTCCGCGATCCCGCCGCCGAGCGCCCGCATCGTCGGCAGGAAGCTCGGGAAGCTCGTGGCGATCATCGCGCCGTCATCGACGGTGACGGGCTCGCGCGTGGCCAGACCCATGACGAGGAACGCCATGGCGATGCGGTGGTCGAGATGGGTGGCGACCGTGCCGCCGCCCCGGGGCGCCGTGCCGTCGCCGTGCACCACGAGGTCGTCGCCCTCGACCACGTGGGCGACGCCGTTGGCCTTGAGGCCGGCCGCGACCGCGGCGAGGCGGTCCGATTCCTTCACCCGCAGCTCGTGCAGCCCGTTCATCCGGGTCGTGCCCTCCGCGAAGGCGGCGGCGACGGCGAGCACCGGGTACTCGTCGATCATCGCGGGCGCGCGCTCGGCCGGCACCGCGACGCCCCTCAGGCGGCTCGCCCGCACCCGCAGGTCGGCGACCGTCTCGCCGCCCTCCTCGCGCTCGCGCAGGCGCTCGATGTCGGCGCCCATCTCGAGGAGCGTGGTGATCAGCCCCGTGCGCAGCGGGTTCATCATCACGCCCTGGATCGTCACCTCGGAGCCCGGCACGATCAGCGCCGCCACCAGCGGGAAGGCCGCCGAGGAGGGGTCGGCCGGCACCACCACGTCGGTGCCGCGCAAGGTGGGCTGGCCGGTGAGCGCGATGCGCCGCCCGTGGCCGCCGGGACCGTGGGCCTCGACCGCGACCTCGGCGCCGAACAGGCGCAGCATCCGCTCGGTGTGGTCGCGGGTGGCCGCCGCCTCGATCACCGTCGTGGTGCCGGGCGCGTTGAGGCCGGCGAGCAGCACGGCCGACTTGATCTGCGCGGAGGCGGCGGGCGTCTCGTAGGTGATCGGGATCGCCTCGCGGGGCCCGCGCAGGGTCAGGGGCACGCGCCCGCCCTCGGCCTCGGCGACAACCTCGGTGCCCATCCTGACCAGCGGGTCGAGGATGCGGCGCATCGGCCGGCTGCGCAGCGAGGCGTCGCCGTCGAAGGTCGCGGTGACCGGCTGGCCGCCGACCACGCCCATCATCAGGCGCGAGCCCGTGCCGGCATTGCCGAAGTCGAGCGTCCGGGCCGGGTCGCTCAGCCCGCCGATCCCGACGCCGCGCACCAGCCAGCGCCCCTCGCCGAGCCGCTCGACGCCCGCGCCCAGCGCCTCCGCAGCGGCGGCCGTGCGCAGCACGTCGTCGCCCTCCAGGAGGCCCTCGACCCGGGTCTCGCCGATGGAGAGGAGGCCGAGGATCATCGCGCGGTGCGAGATCGACTTGTCGCCCGGCGGCCGGAGCGAGCCGCGCAGCGGCGCCCCCGGCGAGGCGGTGAGGGGCTGGGGTTCGAGATCGTGCGACACGGGATTCGGGTCCGGAAGGCGGCGGGCCGACGAGCGCCCACGGGGATGGCGGGCCGGTTAGCACCAATGGGCCCCGGCGTCATCCTGAGCCGCCGGCCGTCGCCTCCGGATATCCCTCCGGCCATCCCTCCTGGCATCCTGCCCTGCCGCCATCCGGGGCCGACGGCGCGCTCCGCCGAGATCGTCGCGCGGTCGTCCGGCGACCTGGAAGCCGCTGAGCTTCGGGCGGAATTCGGCCCGCGCCGCGCACCATTTGACAGCCGTCCACGCCGCGACTAACGGGGCCCCTCCCCTGACAGCACCCTGACGAGGTTTTCGCCCGTGGCCAGACCGGAACTCGGCTTGAAGCGCCAATGCATGAACTGCGGCGCGAAATTCTACGATCTCGCCCGCGACCCGGCGGTCTGCCCGAAATGCGGCTCGGTCTACCAGGCGACGACGGCGAGCCGCGTGGCCGCCCCGGCCCTGTCGCGCAGCACGGCCACCGACGACGAGGACGAGACGGACGAGAAGGGCCCGGAGATGGTCTCCCTCGATGAGGTCGAGGCCGCCGAGGACGACGCGGATACCACGAGCGACGACGAGTCCGGCGACGACGCGGCCGGCGACGACGATGCCGACACCTTCCTGGAGGAGGAGGATTCGGGCGACGACGACGTCTCCGACCTGATCGACGGCGATATCGAGAACGACGAGGAGAGCTGACCTCGGCCGCCCGAGCCGCGGGCGGCGCCGACCCGAAAATGATCGGTCGGTGCGAAAAAGGGGTTGAGCGCGGACCGTCCTCCGCTTATAGAACCGGCCTCGCCGACGTCCTGGGCACACCCGGTGCACCGGCGAGACGCCATCCGGAACCAGATCCGGATGGATGATGACAGTGGGGCCTTAGCTCAGCTGGGAGAGCGCTTCCATGGCATGGAAGAGGTCATCGGTTCGATCCCGTTAGGCTCCACCATCACCCTCCCCGGCTCGTTTGCGGGGACCGCGTCGTCGGAGCGACTGACGCCTCGCCATCACAGATCTTTGGCCGGACCGGGATCCCCACCGTGGGTGCCGTGACCGCGCTCGCCGTGCGGCGGGGGCTCGCCCCCGCTCCGGTTCACCCCACGAGGGTGCTCGCCAGCGAGAGGGCGCAGGTCGCCACCACGCGCCGCCTTGCATCGCGGATGCTCACCGAGAGGTGGAGCGGATCGTGGCGGAACGCCTCGTCGCGCGCGATGTCGGCCAGCAGGCGCCTGCCCTGGTCCTGGGCCGAGGCGGTGTCCGGCCACTCGCTGCCCTCCTCGTCCCGGTGCGAGAGTTCGTGGTCGTGGATGTCGAAGAAGAAGTGCGGCATCTCGGGGACGTGAGGTGAGGTGTCGGTCGTCGCGCCGGTCGGCGCCTGTGTGGGTCGCGCGGGGCGCGGCAGCCGACGACGGGGGCGGGCGCCCATGTTGTAGGCCGTGCCGGAGGCAGGACATACAAGTAACTTGTCTGCGAGTTTTCGGCGTTTCAGGGTGTCGGCGACGAAATCGCCGCGTGGCCCGCATGGGCGACGCGGCCTGCCTGGTGTAGAAACGCCGGACGACTGATTTTCGGGCCTCTCGGGGCGCTCTCGATCGGGGGCTGACCTGCGCCTGTCGCTCTACACGGACTTCTCCCTGCGGCTGCTGCTGTATCTCGGCACGGTGCGGGCGGACGGCTGGGCCACGACACCGGACATCGCCCGGACCTTCGGCATCTCGGCGCACCATCTGCACAAGGCCGTCCAGGGGCTGGTGCGGGCGGGCTTCGTCGTGGCCAAGCAGGGCCGGGCCGGCGGGGTGCGCCTCGCGCGCGATCCGGCCGCGATCCGGCTCGGCGCGGTGGTGGCCGAGCTGGAGGGCACCGGCTGCCTGATCGATTGCGGGCGGGGCCCCTGCCCGCTCGCCGAGGGTTGCCTGATCAAGCACGCGCTCGACGCCGCCGAGCGCGGCTTCATCCGGGAACTCGACCGCTTCACCCTGGCCGACGTGATGGACCACCGGACCGGCGCGGTCCTGGGCGGGCTGATCGCGGCCGACCGGGCGCGGCAGGAGGCGTCCTCGGCCTGAGGCGCCGGCCCGGATCCGTGCGCGGCCGTAACGAATCCCCCGCGCCGTCGTTGACCGAGGGGAACGCCCTCCCGCGGAGGTCCGCATGCCCGTGCTCGCCCGCGCCGTCCTGGTCGCCGCCCTGATCGCCCTTCCGCCGGCCGGGACCGCGGCGGCCGGGCTCGAGCGCGGCAGCCCGTTCTACCGGGCCGCCCCCTACGTGCCGCCCTCCGCGGCCACCTTCAGCGCGCCCGCCGCGGCGGAGCGGGTCCGCCCCGTCCACCTCCGCGAGGCGCAGCCCGCGCCGCGCGGCGACCGTCTGCCGAACCAGCGGACCGGGCCGATGCACGACCGCGCGGTGCGCGACATCTGCATCGGCTGCTGACCTCCGGCGCGGTCCGCGCCGATGGACGATCCGGCGGGCGCCCGCTATGGCGGTCGGCGATCCCCGGGATCCGTCCCGTCCGGCCCTCGTCCGATGCGCCTCCCGCCAACCCTGCCGGCGACTGTCCTGGCCTGCCTCGCGGTGCTCATGCCTCTCTCTCCCGCCAGGGCCGACCCCGCCGAGGCCGTGGACCGGGCGGACGCGGCGGGGCTCGCCGCCGCGCTCCGGGCCCGCATCCTGGCGGCGCCGAGCGCGACCGCGGTGCTGGAGGCGTGGTGCGCCGAGCGCGGCCTCGCGCCGGAGCCGCGCCTCGTCGCCCAGCGCCTGCCCGCGCCCGAGAAGCCGCCGAGCGCGGAGCAGCGCCGCCGCCTCGGCGTCGGCCCGGACGAGCCCGTGCGCTACCGCCGGGTGCGCCTCGCCTGCGGCGCGCATGTCCTCTCGGAGGCCGACAACTGGTACGTGCCGTCCCGCCTCACGCCCGAGATGAACCGCGCCCTCGACGAGACCGACGCGCCCTTCGGCCGGGTCGTGCGGCCGCTCGCGCCCGTCCGGCGCAACATCGGGCTGCGCCTCCTCGAGCACGCCGCCCGGCCGGGCCGCGACACGCCGCTCTTCGCCGTGGACGCGGTGCTCGCGAGCGCTGCGGGCCAGCCCGTCTGCGAGGTGGCGGAGACCTACCTCGGCGCGGTACTGGGACCGGGGGCCCTCTGAGGCCTGGCATCTGATCGGGTGCTAGGCTAATAATCCCCATCCGGCCGTGCCGTGCTGGATTCGGGAGAGGTCCATGACCTTGCTTTGCCGTCCCACGCTCCGCGCCGCCGGCCTGCTGGCCCTGCTGCTGACCGCCGGCGCCGGCCACGCCGCCGGCGACCCCGCCGGCGTCTGGCTGACCGCGGACGGGCAGTCCAAGGTGCGGTTCGCCCGCTGCGGCGGGGGCTATTGCGGTACGCTCGTCAGCGTCGTCGGCCAGAGCGTCGACGTGAACAATCCCGACCCGGCGCTTCGCACCCGCAGCCTCGTCGGCGTCCAGATCGTCAACGCCCCGAACGCCTCCGGGGACGGCTACGCGGGCACGCTCTACAATCCCGACGACGGCAAGACCTACTCGGGCACCCTCAAGGTGACGGGCCCGAACAGCGTCTCGGTCTCGGGCTGCGTGATGAGCGTGTTCTGCAAGAGCGAGACGTGGCAACGGACGAGATGACCTCGCCGGCCAAGGCCCGGCAAGCCCGCGCGGCGGATCGCGATGGCGGGCGCCGACCGGGCGCACTTCGGGATCCGGGCGCGCCCGAGGCAGGCTGCACGATCGAATGTTAAGCAGAGAAGCCCGATGGTCCGGGCCTGCAACACCATCTACCGGGAGGACACCATGACATCGCGCCGCCGTTCCACGCTCCGCGCCGCCGGCCTGCTGGCCCTGCTGCTGGCGGCCGGTTCCGGCCACGCCGCCGGCGACCCAGCGGGCATCTGGCTGACCGAGACGGGCGAATCGAAGGTGCGGCTCGCCCGCTGTGGCGGCGGCTATTGCGGCACGCTGGTCAGCGCCGCGGGCAAGGGCCTCGACACGAACAATCCTGACCCGGCGCTGCGCACCCGCAGCGTGGTCGGCGTCCAGATCGTCAACGCGCCGAACGCCTCCGGGGACGGCTACGCGGGCACGCTCTACAATCCGAAGGACGGCAAGACCTACTCGGGCACCCTCAAGATGACCGGTCCCAACACCGTCGTGGTCTCGGGCTGCGTGATGAGCGTCTTCTGCAAGAGCCAGACCTGGAAGCGCGCGAACTGATTTCTTGGACCGAACGAAAGCGCAAACGCCGCGCCATCCTGCGATGACGCGGCGTTCCTGCGGGCCTATCGGCCCCGATCAGTTCAGCACGACGACCTTTGCCCCGACCCTCACGCGCTCGTAGAGGTCCGTGACGTCCTCGTTGGTCATGCGGATGCAGCCCGAGGAGACGGCCTGACCGATCGTGTCCGGCTCGTTGGAGCCGTGGATGCGGTACTCGGTCGAGCCGATATACATGGCGCGGGCGCCGAGCGGGTTCTCGATGCCGCCGGCCATGTAGCGCGGCAGGTCGGGGCGGCGGGCCAGCATGGCGGCCGGCGGGGTCCAGGACGGCCACTCGCGCTTGGCGGTGATGGTCTTGGTGCCCGACCACGTGAAGCCCGGGCGGCCGACGCCGACGCCGTAGCGGATCGCCTCGCCGTTCGGCATCACGAAGTACAGGCGCCGCTCCGAGGTCGAGACCACGATCGTGCCCGGCTTGTAGGGGGCGTTGAAGGCGACGACCTCGCGCGGGATCGGCTGGACCTGCGCCTGCGGCGCGGCCTGCACACCCTGGCCGTAGCCCGGCTGGTAGGCGCGGCCCGGCGTGCCCTGGTAGCCGTAGGGCTGGTCGTCGCCATAAGCGTCCTCGGCGTCGCTGGCGCCGAAGGGGTCGTAGTAGGACGAGGCGGCGTGCGCCGGAACCGCTGCAAGAAGCGATGCGCCGAACAGGGCGGCGAGCACAGTGGCGGAGGTCTTCATGATGAACCTGCCTGAGCAATAACCTTTGCCATTACAAGCGTGAGCGTAGGCAGAGGGTTCCACAGGGTCGCGAAGATTTTGCTCTGTGGCGGAATACCGGGGCGTCCCAGGACGTTCGCCGCATCCGTGCACCGGTTTGTCCCGGGTTATTCACGGATGCGTGAGTCGCCCCGGCGGGCGGCCGGACGTCCTCAGAGGATCTCGTCGGTGTGCACGTCGAAGCGGGCGAGGCTCTGGAAGCCGAAATTCGTCGTGATGGCGACATCGGTGGCGTCGCGCCCGCGGGCCATGACGATGCGGCCGATGCGGGGCCGGTTGTGGCGCGCGTCGAACGTGTACCAGCGCGGGCCCTCGGGCCCGTGCAGGAACACCTCGAACCACGCCGAGAAATCCATCGGGTCCGGCACCGCGGGCACGCCGATGTCGCCGAGATAGCCGGTGCAGTAGCGCGCCGGGATGTTCATGCAGCGGCAGAGGGTGACGGCGAGATGCGCGAAGTCGCGGCAGACGCCCTCCTGCTGGGTGTGGCCGTCATGGGCCGAGCGCGTCGCGTCCGCCCGCATGTAGTCGAAGCGGATGCGGTTGTGGGTGTAGTCCACGATCGCCTGGACGCGTCCCCAGCCCTCCGGCCCGTTGCCGAACAGGTTCCAGGCGGTCTGGGCGAGCTTGTCAGTGTCGCAGTAGCGCGAGCCCAACAGGAAGACGAGCACCTCGTCCGGCAGGTCCTGCACCGGGATCTGGCGCGCCTCGGGGGCGTAGGCGTCGGGCAGGCCGGAATCCTGCACCACGAAGGAGGCCGACATCGCGATGCGGCCGGGCGGGGCCAGGATGCGGTGGCAGATGTTGTCGAAGCGGTCGCGGTACTCGTGCACTGGCACCGGCGGATCGAGGCGGATCACGTGCGGGGTCAGCACGTCCGGCATCCGCGAGGGATGGACGCTGAGCATCAGGATCATCGGCGTCGCCTGGCCCGAATCGAAGGCGATGTCGAAACCGGTCCTGATCTTCATGGGGCACACCGCTGGGAGAGGGACCGGGCGCGATGCAAGAGCCGCGCCCCGCCTCCGGGTTCGGATCGGGGCGATCAGAGCACGGGCGGCGGCGGCTCGCCGCTCGCGCGCTCGGCCTCGACCAGAACGTCGAGCGGGCGCCAGGGTTTCTGGATGAACACGGCCTCGGGCGGCAGGTCGGGCCGGCTCACCCCGTGCCCGGAGGTGATCACGAGGCGCGCGCGGGGCCACAGGGTCGCGACCGCGTGGGCGAGTTGCAGCCCGTCCATGGCGCCGGCGAGCCGCACGTCGGCGAAGACCAGGGCGACGTCGCCGCCGCGCTCCTGCAGCACCCGCAGGGCGGCCTCCGCGCTGTCGCAGCCGACGACGGCGAGCTCGGTCTCCTCCAGCAGGGTCTCGGCGAGCGCGCGGATCTGGGGCTCGTCCTCGACCACCAGGGCGATGCGCCTCGGCTCGGCGGCGGCGGGCGCGGGCGTCGCCGCGGCGTCGGCCTGGGGCTCGGCCTGGCGCACGCGCCGGACCAGGGCGGCGAGGTGCTCCGGCACGCCCTCGGCCACGAGGTCGTCGTAGAACGAGGCCAGGGTCTGCCCGATCTGGTCGAGGGGAACGCCCGGCGTGAGCGTGTCCTGGGCGGGAAAACGCCGCGCGCCGGCCCCGTCGCGGTCCGCTGTGCTCACAAGACCTCCCGAAAACTCCTGCCTGCCCCGGGCGGGGCCCGTGGAAAGAAGTCGGGAACCGCGCGTCAGTTGCGCGGGCGGTACGAATCCCTGGTCTGCTACGGCGTGGCGGCGTCGGCGTCCGCGAAGGCCATCACGCCCGAGACCGCGCGCACGTTCTGGTAGCGGGCGCCGCGGGCGCTCATCATCGCCTCGAACTTCTCGTGCACCTGGGCGACCGAGAGGCTGACCGCCTTCTTGGCCCGGCGCCCGCGCTGTGCGGCGGAGGCGAAGAAGATCGTGCGGTTGGCCCGCGCCGGGCCGGGCAGCAGCGCGGCGGCGGCGGCGCCCGGCGTGTTCACCACCTTGGCCAGGAACTCCTCGGCGTCGTCCGGCCCGAGGAAGTGGGCGAGGTAGACCTCGCCGAGCGTCAGCTCGCGGCCGATGCGCAGCGCGATGCGGGCGGCGTCGCGCTTCAGCATCTCGCCCGCCATCAGGGCCGAGAGGTAGGGGTCGCGGCGCAGCTCCAGGATGCGGGCGCGCTCGGCCGGGTCCTGCACGGCGGGCCGGTCGTTGGCGTCGGCCACCACGAGGGCCGCGTCCTTCTCCAGCCCGTACTTGGCGCCGAAATCGCGCACCACGCCGAGCCAGGTCCGCTCGATGAACTGGTAGAGGCCCGTGGCCGACGAGGTCTTGGCCTGCACCGCGGTGATGAAGCTCGACTCCTTGTCGGCCACCGCCATCAGCAGCACGGGGTCGGTCTGCACGGCCTGGGCGGCGCGCACGATGGTCTGGACGAGGTGGCGCCGGATCTTCATCGGCCCGAATTCCAGCACGTCGTTCGGGTCGCCGACCGCGCTCTCCGAGAGCAGGAAGTCGTACGAGACCCGATCGACGCTGTTCGAGCCCAGGTCGGTATCGAGATCGTGAACGTGCGCGAAGGCCGTCGAGGCGCGCAGCGGTGCGCGTGGCGCCGGGTTCTCGACCGCCCGCGGAGCGAGGGAGACGGTCTGCACCCGGGGGCGCGGCATCTGGATCTCGGTGGCGGCGTGCGCGGTCGAGACGGCGTTGTCGAGGCCGATCTTGCCGAGCTCGGCCCCGGAGCCGATCAGCACCGCGCTGAGGCCCCCGGCGACGAGGGTGACGGAGAGCAGCGAGCGGGCGAGCGCCGGGCGGCTGCCGTGGTCGCGCCCCACCCGGGTCTCGGCCGTGATGGCGTCGGCCGGGCCGGCGCCGAAGCGGGTGGGCGCCTTGGCAGAGGCAGAGTAGGCGTTGCGCGACGTTCCGGCGGTGCGGCCCTGCATTGCGACTCACGTGCTCTGATCACGCGCCGGTGACGGCGCCTTCCCCGTGAGATGGCTTGACAGATGTGGCGACAACACGGCCGCGCTTGCGACGATCCTGTGGCAAACCCCGCCCGATCGGCGGCGAGCTTAGTCGTAGAATGTCACCCGTGACTTAATCGGTCCGCCTCGGCTAAGAGGGCGCGAACGCGCCGGCTCCGGCCGCGGCGCACGGCACGAACGTTCCCAGCAGAGTCAGTCCTCGATGAGCGGCGTCAACGAGATCCGGTCGACCTTCCTCGACTACTTCGCAGCGGCCGACCACGCCGTCGTGCCCTCGTCCTCGCTGGTCCCGAAGAACGACCCCACGCTGATGTTCACGAACGCCGGCATGGTGCAGTTCAAGAACGTCTTCACGGGCGTCGAGAAGCGGCCCTACCAGCGCGCCACCACCGCGCAGAAATGCGTGCGCGCGGGCGGCAAGCACAACGACCTCGACAACGTCGGCTACACCGCGCGCCACCACACCTTCTTCGAGATGCTCGGCAACTTCTCGTTCGGGGACTATTTCAAGCCGCGCGCGATCGAGCTGGCCTGGAACCTGATCACCAAGGAGTTCGGGCTCAAGCCCGACCGCCTGCTGGTGACCGTCTACGCGGACGACGACGAGGCCGCGACCCTCTGGAAGAAGATCGCGGGCTTCTCGGACGACAAGATCATCCGCATCGGCACCTCGGACAACTTCTGGCAGATGGGCGACACCGGCCCGTGCGGACCGTGCTCGGAGATCTTCATCGACCAGGGCCCGGCGCTGCAGGGTGGCCCGCCCGGCTCTCCGGACGAGGACGGCGACCGCTTCCTCGAGTTCTGGAACCTCGTCTTCATGCAGTACGAGCAGGTGGAGCCGGGCAACCGCCTCGCCCTGCCTCGGCCGTCCATCGACACCGGCATGGGCCTGGAGCGCATGGCGGCGATCCTGCAGGGCGTGCACTCGAACTACGAGACCGACCTGTTCCGGGCGCTGATCGACGCGGTGGCGCACGCCGTCTCCCGCGCGCCGGAGCCCGCGACGCTCGCCTCCTACCGGGTCATCGCCGACCATCTGCGCGCCTCATCCTTCCTGGTGGCGGACGGCGTGCTGCCCTCGAACGAGGGCCGCGGCTACGTGCTGCGCCGGATCATGCGCCGCGCCATGCGCCACGCCGAGCTGATCGGCTCGCGGGAACCCATGATGTACCGCCTCGTCCCGGTGCTGGTGCGCGAGATGGGCCAGGCCTACCCCGAGCTGATGCGGGCCGAGAGCCTGATCTCCGAGACCCTGCGGCTGGAGGAGACCCGCTTCCGCCGCACGCTGGAGCGCGGCCTCGCCATCCTCGACGCCGAGAGCCGCGACCTCACGGCGGGCGGCCAGCTCTCGGGCGAGACCGCCTTCACCCTCTACGACACCTACGGCTTCCCGCTGGATCTGACCCAGGACGCGCTGAAGGCCCGCGGCATCGGCGTGGACACGGAGGCCTTCACGGCCGCGATGCAGCGCCAGAAACAGGCGGCGCGCGAGGCCTGGAAGGGCTCGGGCGAGGCCGCGACCGAGACGGTGTGGTTCTCCGTCCGCGACCGCGTCGGCGCCACCGAGTTCCTGGGCTACGAGACGGAAGAGGCCGAGGGCATCGTCGTGGCGCTGCTGCGCGAGGGCGCCGAGGTCGAGGCGCTGGAGGCCGGCGCGAGCGGGCTGATGCTCGCGAACCAGACTCCGTTCTACGCCGAGTCCGGCGGTCAGGTCGGCGATACCGGCCTCGTCGCGGGTCCGGGCCTGCGCGCCCGCGTGACGGCCACCGAGAAGAAGCTCGGCGATCTCTTCGTCCACCACGTCACGGTGGAGGAGGGCACGCTGGCGCGCGACGGCGCCGTGGAGCTGAAGGTCGACCACGCCCGCCGCCGGGCGATCCGGGCCAACCACTCGGCCACCCACCTGCTGCACGAGGCCCTGCGGCAGGTGCTCGGCGACCACGTCGCCCAGAAGGGCTCGCTGGTGGCGCCCGAGCGCCTGCGCTTCGACATCAGCCACCCGAAGCCGATCGAGGCGGCCGAACTGCAGCGCGTCGAGGACATCGCCAACGCGGTGCTGCTGCAGAACGAGGCCGTCGTGACCAAGCTGATGGCGGTGGACGACGCCATCGCGTCGGGCGCCCGCGCGCTGTTCGGCGAGAAGTACGGCGACGAGGTGCGGGTCGTCTCGATGGGCCGGCCCGTGGACGAGGCCGGTGCTCCCGCCGAGGAAGTGCGCCTGCCGAATTTCTCGATCGAGCTCTGCGGCGGCACGCACGCGGCGCGCACCGGCGATATCGGCCTCATCACCATCGTGGGCGAGAGCGCGGTCGGCGCCGGGGTCCGCCGCATCGAGGCCATGACCGCCGACGCGGCCCGCCGCTACCGCGCCGAGGAGGGCCGGGCGCTCGCGGCGCTCGCCGGCCAGCTCAAGGCGCCGGTCGCCGAGGCGCCGGACCGGCTCGCCGCGCTCCTCGAGGACCGCCGCCGCCTGGAGCGGGAACTGGCCGACGCCCGCAAGAAGCTCGCGATGGGCGGCGGTGCCGCGGGCGGCGGCGACGAGGCCCGCGAGGTGGCGGGCGTGAAGCTGATGGCGCGGGTGGTCGAGGGCGTCGAGATGCGCGACCTCAAGAGCCTCGCGGACGAGGGCAAGACGCGCCTCGGCTCCGGCATCGTGGCGATCGTGGGGGTCGCCGCGGACGGCAAGGCCGGCCTCGTGGTCGGCGTCACCGAGGACCTGACCGGCCGCTACGACGCGGTCGGGCTGGTGCGCGCGGGCGCGGGCCACCTCGGCGGCAAGGGCGGCGGCGGTCGCCGCGACATGGCCCAGGCGGGCGGCCCGAACGGGGCCGGCGCGCAGGCGGCGCTCGACGCGATCGCCGAGGCGCTGGCGCAGGCCGAGGCGGCCTGAGGCAGACGACCTTCAAGAGCTTAGGGCGGCGCCCGCCGCGTCTTCCCCCTCCCCCCTCTGCGGGGGAGGGTGGCCCCTGCGTCAGCAGGGGTCGGGAGAGAGGTGAACGCTTCAGGCCCGGGCGCAACCTTCATGCAGGGCAACGCCCGCATCTGCACCGTCGCTCCCCTCACCCGACCCGGCCTGACGGCCGGCCCACCCTCTCCCGCAGAGGGGAGAGGGAGGACGCGGGTATGACCGCCTGAACTGTGTGACGCCAGCGGCTCCTCAGGCGGGGAGAGCGGGCCCGAGGTTCGGGCTCAAACCGCCACCCGCCCCACCGCCTCCTCCACCAGCGCGGCGCCGCGCGCCTCGGAGAGGGCCTCGCCCACCATCAGGATCGCAGGCCCCTCCAGCCCCGCCGCCTCGATCCGGTCGGCGAGGTCGGCAGCGCTGCCGCGCACCGTCGCCTGGGCGGGCCGCGTCGCGTTGAACACCACGAGCGCGGGCGTCGCGGGCGCCAACCCTTCCGCCACCGCCCGCTCCAGCAACGCCCGCAGCGTGCGCTTGGGCATGTAGACCACGGTGGTGACGCTGGGATCCGCCAGCGCGCCCCAGTTCAGGTCGTCGGGGAGCGCGCCGCGGCGGTCGTGGCCGGTGACGAATTGCAGGCGGCGCGCGGCGTCGCGGTGGGTCAGCGAGACGCCGAGCGTGGCGGCAGCCCCCTGCGCCGCGCTCACGCCCGGTACCACCGCCACCGGGATGCCCGCGGCGCGGCAGGCCTCGATCTCCTCGCCGGCCCGGCCGAAGACCAGCGGGTCGCCGGATTTCAGCCGCACCACCTGCTTGCCCGAGCGGGCGAGCTGCACCATCAGCGCGTTGATGTCGTCCTGACGGCAGGAGGGGCCGTGCCCGGTCTTGCCGACCAGCATCGTGCGGGCCTCGCGGCGAGCGTAGTCGAGGATTTCGGGCGCCACGAGGTCGTCGTACAGGATCACGTCCGCGTTCCGCAGAGCGCGCAGCGCCTTCAGCGTGAGGAGTTCCGCGTCGCCCGGCCCCGCGCCGACGAGCGTCACGGCGCCGCCCTTCGGCGCGGCCTCGGTCTGGGCGAGCAGCCCGGCGAGGTCGTCGGCGCCCGGCGCCCGGTCGGGCTCGGCGAAGGCGCGGTCGGTGAAGCGCTCCCAGAAGAAGCGCCGCTCGGCAAAACCGTGGAAGCGCCCGGTGACCGCCTCGCGCCAGTCGCGCGCGGCGGCGACCCAGCGGGCAAAGCCCCGCGGCAGCATCGCCTCGATGCGCGCCCGCACGGTCTGGCCGAAGACCGGGGCGGCGCCCTCGGTGGAGATGCCGACGACGAGCGGCGAGCGGTTGACGATGGCGCCGAACTTCACGTCGCAGAGATGCGGCCGGTCGACCGCGTTGACGATGGCGCCGGCACCGCGCGCCGCCGCCACGAAGGCGACGCAGTCGCGCTCGTCCTCCATCGCCCCGATGGCGAAGGCCGCACCCCAGAGGTCGTCCGGCGTCCAGCGCCGCTCGTGAAGTGTGACGCGACCCGAGACCACCTCGCCCGGCACCGCGCGCAGCTCCTCGGAGGGATCCTCCGCGTAGACGTCGACCTCGGCGCCCGCGGCGGCGAGCAGCTTCACCTTCCAGGGTGCGCCGCCGTTCGAGCCCGCCAGCACCGCGCGCTTGCCTTGGAGCGGCACGAAGACGGGCAGGACGGCGAGCGGCTCCAGGCCGGCCTTGGTCTCGCGGGGTTCTCTGGAGGTGCGCATGAGTGTGGGCTTCGACACGGGAATCCGTCCAAAGTGCGGTCAGGCCGCCGAGCGCGCAAGCGCCGCGGGGAGCAGCTTGCGGATCTCTGGGATGCACGAGCCGCAATTCGTGCCGGCCCGGCAGGCCGCGCCGACCGCCTCGACGCTGTGGGCGCCCGCCCCGATCGCCGCCGTGATCGCGTCGAGCCCGACGCCGTGGCAGGCGCAGACCACCGGGCCGGCCGCCGCGGTGGCGGCCCGGCCCGACAGCAGGGCGCGCCGCTCAGGGGCGTCGGGCGCGTCGGCGGCGAAGAGCGCCTTGGCGGCCTCCCAGTCGGGTTTCTGCTCTGCCGGCGCGTAGGCCAGGCAGGCGACGAGCCGTTCGCCGTCGTAGACCGCGCAGCGGTAGCGCCCGCGGGCGTGGTCGGCGTACTCGGCGAGCTCGTAGCCCTGGAACAGGCCGCGCATCAGCATCGCGACCGCGCGTGAGCCCTCCTGGGTGGCGAAGAGCAGGCCCCAGCCGCCGGTGACCGCCGCGCGGGCCCACCACCAGCCCTCGGGCGGGGCGACGCCCTCGCGGGTGAGCAGGTAGCCGCGCGCCCGGTAGGCGACCGGAGCGACCGAGGCCGGGGTCGCCTTCAGCTCGGGCTGGCCCGAGACCGGGTCCGGCACGCCGCGGACCAGGGCGCCGACCCGCGCCTTGGAGGCGGTAGAATCGCTCCAGTGCATCGGCATGAACAGGCTGCCGGGGGCGACCGAGGGCGTCACCATCACCTCGAGTTCCGCCGAGCCGTGCTCGGTCGAGACCGCCGCGATGCCGCCGTCGGCGAGGCCGTAGCGGGCGGCGTCGTCCGGGTGCACCTCGCAGAACGGTACGGCGCGGTGGGCCGAGAGGCGCTGGCTCTTCCCGGTGCGCGTCATCGTGTGCCAGTGGTCGCGGATGCGGCCGGTGTTGAGAACCAGCGGGCGGGCCTCGCTCACGGCCTGCGCCAGCGCCGGCGGCTGCACCGCGACGAAGCGGGCGCGCCCGTCGAAGGTGTAGAAGCGCCCGTCCGCGAAGAGCCGGGCCTTGGTGCCGCCGCGCTTCGGCAGCGGCCACTGGACCGGGCGGTTCACCTCGTAGGCGGCGTCCGAGATGTCGGCCAGCCCGCCGATGTCGAAGTCGCGGCTGCCGTTGTTCTCGAAGGCCGAGAGGCCGGCATGCTGGCGGAACACGGCCGCCGCGCTGGTGAAGCTGAAAGCCTGCCCGTGCCCGAGGCGGCGCCCGACATCGGCCAGCACCGCCCAGTCGGGCCGCGCCTCGCCCGGCGCCTTGAGGAAGCGGCGCTGGCGCGAGATGCGCCGTTCCGAGTTCGTCACCGTGCCGTCCTTCTCGCCCCAGGCGAGCGCGGGCAGCAGCACGGTCTTGCGGCCGCTCGCGCGGGCGGTGTCGGAATCGGCCATCACCTCGGAGACGACGTAGAGGTCGAGCTTGACGATCGCCTCCCGGATCAGGTCGGCCCGCGGCATCGAGACCAGCGGGTTGGTGCCCATGACCCAGAGGGCCTTGATCTTGCCGCGCTGGATCGCCTCGAACAGCGCGACCGCCTTCATGCCCTCGCCCGTGATGATGTTGGGCGCGCGCCAGAAGCGGCGGACCCGGTCCACCTCCTCGGGCGCGAAGTGCATGTGGGCGGCCAGCATGTTGGCGAGCCCCCCGACCTCGCGCCCGCCCATGGCGTTCGGCTGGCCGGTGAGCGAGAACGGGCCCATGCCGGGTCGCCCGATCCGCCCCGTGGCGAGGTGGCAGTTCAGGATCGCGTTGGCCTTGTCGGTGCCCTGCGCCGACTGGTTCACGCCCATCGAGAACGCGGTCACCACCCGCTCGGTGCGGGTGAACAGGTCGTAGAAGCTGCCGATCTCGGAATCCGTGAGGCCGGTGAGCGCGGCCACCGCCGCGCGGTTCGGCGCGATCAGCCGGGCGCGGTCGAGGGCCGCGTCGAAGCCCGCGGTGTGGTCGGCCACGTACCGGGCGTCGAGCGCGCCGGTATCCGCCAGATGCACGAGGAGCCCCGAGAACAGGGCGGTGTCGCTGCCGGGCCGGATCCCCAGGAAGAGGTCGGCCTCCTCGCCGGTCTGGGTCTTCCTCGGGTCGATCACCACGAGCTTGGTGCCGCGCCTGGTGCGCGCGTCGACCATGCGGCGGAACAGGATGGGGTGGCACCACGCGGTGTTGGAGCCGGTGAGCACGATGAGGTCGGCCTCGTCGAGGTCCTCGTAGCAGCCCGGCACCGTGTCCGAGCCGAAGGCGCGGCGGTGCGCCGCTACGGCGCTCGACATGCAGAGGCGCGAGTTGGTGTCGACGTGCGGTGTGCCGATGAAGCCCTTCGCGAGCTTGTTGGCGACGTAGTAATCTTCCGTGAGGAGCTGGCCCGAGAGGTAGAAGGCGATGGCGTCCGGCCCGTGCCGCTCGGCGGCCTTGCGCAGGCCGCCCGCGACGGTGCCGAGCGCCGATTCCCAGCTCTGGCGCACCCCATCGACCTGCGGGTGGAGCAGGCGGTTCTCCAGCGACAGGGTCTCGCCGAGCGCCGAGCCCTTCGAGCAGAGCCGGCCGAGATTGGCCGGATGCTCCGGATCGCCCGCGATCCCGGCGCCCCCCTGCCCGTCCGGCGTCGCGAGCACCCCGCAGCCCACCCCGCAATAGGGGCAGGTGGTGCGAACCGTCTGCTCCGGCACCGGCACGGTCATGGGCTCTTCCTCGGGCGGTCGTTGAGTGGCCGGCAGCAAGAGTCGGGCCGCCTGCCGGTGCATGACGGGTCGAACGGGGCCGGACGAGGCGTGGGTCCCCTCTCCCGTGCGGGAGAGGGACAGGGTGAGGGGTCCGGAGCCATCCGGAAAAGGCGCTGCGGTTCCGCGGCAGCGTCTCGCTCTGTCCTGCGAGTTCTCATCCCTCACCCCAACCCTCTCCCGCACGGGAGAGGGAGCGCGGCGCGGTTCGAGCCCGCGCCGTCCTCGGTCTGGTGGGCCCTCCCCCGCTGAGGGGGAGGGTTGGCATCCATCAGTACACGTCGGCCTGATACCGCCCGGCCTTCTTCAGCGCGGCCAGATAGGCCACCGCCTCGTCCGGGTTCTTGCCACCGTGCTGGGCCGCCACGTCGATGATCGCGCGCTCGACGTCCTTGGCCATGCGCTTGGCGTCGCCGCAGACGTAGAAGTGGGCGCCGCCCTCCAGCCACTTCCACAGCTCGGCGCCGTTCTCGCGCATGCGGTCCTGCACGTAGGTCTTCTCCGAGCCGTCGCGCGACCAGGCGAGCGAGAGCCGGTTCAGCACCTTGGCGTCCTTCAGCCCGTTCAGCTCGTCCCGGTAGAAGAAGTCCGAGGCCTGGCGCTGGTGGCCGTAGAACAGCCAGTTGCGGCCCGGCGCCTGCGTGGCGGCGCGCTCGCGGAGAAAAGCCCGGAACGGCGCGATGCCGGTGCCGGGGCCGCACATGATCACGTCCTTCGACAGATCCTCGGGCAGGGCGAAGCCGTGCGCCTTCTGCAGGTAGATCCGGACCTTGGTCTGCTCGGGGAGCCGCTCGCCCAGATGCGTCGAGGCGACGCCCAGCCGCAGCCGCGAGCGGTGGTTATAGCGCACCGCATCGACCGTCAGCGAGACCTTGCCGACGTCCATCTTCGGCGAGGAGGAGATCGAGTAGAGCCGCGGCTGCAACTCGTCGAGCGCCTCGAGGAAGACCTCGGCGTCGGGGCGCGCGCCCGGGAACTTGTGGAGCGCGGCCAGCACGTCGAGATACTGGGCGTCGCCGTCCGGATCCTCGCCGGAGGCGAGCGCCTGGGCCTTCTTGCGGGCCTCGCCTGAGGTGAGGAGCGAGAGGAGCTGGTAGAGTCCGTCGGGCGCCGCGCCCAGCGCGTACTCGGTGAGCAGGCGGTTGCGCAGGGTCTTGCCGCCGATCATCCGCTCGGGGCGGGCGCCGAGTTCGGCGATCACCGCATCGACCAGCGCCGGGGCGTTGGCCGGGAACAGCCCCAGCGAGTCGCCGACCACGTAATCGATCGGCGTGCCCTTCAGGTCGATCTCGATGTGCCAGGTCTCCTTCTCGCCGCCCGGCGCGTTGAGGCGCGTGCGGGAGAGGAAGGTCGCCTCGACCGGGTTCTCGCGGCAGTAGCCGAGCGGCCCGAGCTCGGCGGGCGCCTTGGGTGCGTCGTCCGCGGCCTTCGCGGGCGCGGCTCCGCCGGCGGCGCCGAATTCCTCCTCCAGCTTCTTCAGCATCCGGAGCGTGTCCTTGCCGCCGGGCTGGCAGAGGTTCAGGCGCTCCTCCTTCTTCAGGAAGAGGGCGTTGGCGTAGTCGGCGCAGTTGTAGCCGCACTGGCCGCAATCCTGCTGGGCCATCGCCGCCATCAGCTTCTGCGGCTCGGAGCGCTCCTTGGCGAGGTCCATCCGGTCGGCGAGCGGCATGGACGGGTCGTGCCAGGGCGCGTCGTCGTTGTCGGCGAGCTTTTTCGCACCGGCGGTCGGATCCTCACCCGGCGCCAGCGCCGTGGCACCGGGAACGGCGGGGCCGAGCAGCGCCGCGAAGTAGCCGGAGAGCCAGGCGCGCTGGTCCGCGTCGAAGGGCGCGGTCTCGGGGATCAGGACGAGGGGGGGCGAGACATGCTGGGTCATGCGGCGGCCTTCAGGGCGGGCTGTTCCTCGGCGGCGTCGCGGAGCGATTCCGCGCCGGTGCGACTGGTGAAGGCCTGGAAGCTCTCCTCGGGCCCCTGGCGGCGGTCGAGATAGGCGCGCAGCAGCGCCTCGACGCGCGCGGGCGCGTCCTCGGCCTTCACCGCCTTCCAGATCTCGGTGCCGATCTTCGGGTTCTCGGCGAAGCCCCCGCCGACCACGATGTCGTAGCCCTCGACGGTGTCGCCCTCCTCCGAGACGACGACCTTGGCGCCGATCAGCCCGATGTCGCCGATGTAGTGCTGGGCGCAGGAGTGGTGGCAGCCGGTGAGGTGCACGTTCACCGGCACGTCGAGGTCCGTCACGGTCGCCTCGACATGCTCCGCGATGATCATCGCGTGGCCCTTGGTGTCGGAGGCGGCGAACTTGCAGCCCCGCGCACCCGTGCAGGCCACCAACCCCGAGCGGATGCCGGCCGCCTTCACGGTGAGCCCGAACGCCAGCACCCGGGCCTCGACCTCGTCCACGCGCGCGTCCGGCACGCCCGAGAAGATGAAGTTCTGCCAGACCGTCATGCGGATCTGGCCGTCGCCGCACTCGGCCGCGATCTTCGCCAGGCCCCGCATCTGGTCGGTGGTCATCTTACCGACCGGGAGCACCACGCCGACCCAGTTCAGGCCTTCCTGCGCCTGCTTGTGCACGCCGACATGGCTGAAGCGGTCGGTCGGCTTGCGGGACGCGACGTGCTCCGGCGCGACGCGGTCGAGCTTGCGCCCGAGCTTCTCCTCGACGGCGGCGAGGTATTTCTCGAAGCCCCAGGCGTCGAGGACGTACTTCATCCGGGCCTTGTTGCGGTTGGTCCGGTCGCCGTTCTCGATGAAGACGCGGATGATCGCGTCGGCCACCGTGTTGCAGTCCTCGGGCTTGAGGACGATTCCGGTGTCGCGGGCGAGGTCCCGGTGGCCCGAGATGCCGCCGAGCACGAGGCGCATCCACACGCCCGGCGCGACCGAGGCCCCCTCCAGCACCTGGATCGCCTGGAAGCCGATGTCGTTCGTCTCCTCCAGCGCCGGCATCACGCCGCCGCCGTCGAAGGAGACGTTGAACTTGCGCGGCAGGCCGTAGAGCGAGCGGTCGTTGAGGATCCAGTTGTGCCAGGCCTTCGTGAGCGGCCGGGTGTCGAGCAATTCCTGCGCGTCGATACCGGCGGCGGGCGAGCCGGTGACGTTGCGGATGTTGTCGGCGCCCGCCCCCTGCGCGGTCAGGCCGAGATCGGTCAGCCCGTCGAGGAAGGGCTGGGCGTGCTCTGGGGCGATCTCGCGCACCTGCAGGCCGGCGCGGGTGGTGACGTGGCCGTAGCCGCCGCCATGGGCGTCGGCGAGGTCGGCGATGCCGGCGAACTGCCAGTGCTGCAGGATGCCGTTCGGCACCCGGATCCGGCACATGTAGGAGACTTGGTTCGGCGCGACCCAGAACATGCCGTGGTAGCGCCAGCGGAAATTGTCCTCGGGCTTGGGCTGCTTGCCGGTGGCGGCCTCGGCCTTCAGGCGGTTGTGCCCGTCGAAGGGGTTCTCGGCCCGCTTCCACTTCTCTTGGTCGCAGAGCTTGCCGCCGTCCTTGATGGTGCGGTCCTGCGCCTTGATGTGGATCGCGTCCGGGCCCGTGGGCTCGGCCGGGGGGGCGCCCGCGCCCTGCCCGATCGCGAGGCCGCCCGTCAGCCGGGCCGCCGCGATGCCGGAGGCGAAGCCTTCGAGGTAGCGCTTCTGCTCGGCGTTGAAGTTGTCAGCCATGGTCGCCTCCTTCACGCAGCGAGGGCCTGGGGCGCGGGGCGCCCGAACATGATGTCGTCGAGGTCGTCGCCGACCGGCTCGCCCGAGCGGATCAGACGCTTGCACAGGGCCTGCTCGCCGACGTCGCCGACGAAGACCGCGCCGATCAGGCGTCCCTCCGCGACGAGGAGCTTGCGGTAGAGGCCGGCGCCGGGATCGGAGAGCACGACCGCCTCGGCGCCCTCCGGTGTGTCCACCACGCCCGCCGAGAAGACCGGCAGCCCCGAGACCTTGAGGCTGGTGGAGAGCGCGGTGCCCACGTAGCTCGCCGCCTCGTCCGCGAGGTGGCGGGCCAGCGTGTCGGCCTGCTCGTAGGCGGGCTCGACGAGGCCGTAGATCTGGCCGCGGTGCTCGGCGCACTCCCCGAGCGCGAAGATGCGCGGGTCGGAGGTGGTCATCCGGTCATCGACCGTGATGCCGCGGGCGACCGCGAGGCCGGCCTCGCGGGCCAGCGTGACCGAGGGGCGCACGCCCACAGACATCACCACGAGGTCGGCCGGCAGCACCGTGCCGTCGGCGAGGCGCAGGCGCTCGACGCGGCCGTCGCCCTCGACCGCGGCGGTGTCGGCCCTGAGCAGGACCTTCACGCCCCGCGCCTCCATGGCGCGCTTCACGAGGTTCGCCGCCGCGTGGTCGAGCTGGCGCTCCATCAGGCGGTCCATGACGTGGAGCAGCGTGGTGTCGACGCCGAGCCGACTGAGCCCGACCGCGGCCTCCAGCCCGAGCAGGCCGCCGCCGATCACGACGGCCCGGGCGTGCTCCACCGCGGCCTTGCGGATCGCCGCGACGTCGGCGAGGTCGCGGAAGGTGATGACGCCCGGCAGCTCCATGCCGGGCTTCGGCAGGCGGATCGGCGTCGAGCCCACCGCCAGCACCAGCTTGTCGAAGGGCAGGACATGGGCCTCGCCGACGATCGCCAGACCGTTCTCGCGGTCGATGGCGGTGACGGGCGCGCCGGTGATCAGGCGGATGCCGTGCTCGGCGTACCAGTCCAGGCCCCGGAATTCGCAGGCCGCCTCGTCCACCTCGCCGCCCAGCAGCGAGGAGAGCAGCACCCGGTTGTAGGCGGCGACCGGCTCGGCGCCGACCACGGTGACGTCGTAGCGCCCGGGCGAGCCCTCGGTCAGGCGTTCCAGGAAGCGGAGCGAGGCCATGCCGTTGCCCACGACCACGAGCCGCTCGCGCGGCGCGCCCGCGCTGGGCGGACTCTGCGCGCCCGCCGGATCCGTCCGGAGAATTGCCATCGCCTGAAAGGTCTCGATCCTCGGGAAGAAGGGAGTGGCGAACCGCCAAACAAAAAGCCGCCGACCGTTCGCCCCCGTGCGGCTGTGACCGCCCTACGCGCGAACCGGATCAGCGGCCTCGCTGACGGTGCTGTCCGTCGCCGTTGACGGACACGATCGTCAGAGCAGGTTCCGTGCCAGAGGAGATGCGGCCTGCCCGAGGGGCCGCGCCGCCCTGTGGTCCGGCGCCCGGCGGCCCGCTGGGGTCGGCCGCCGTCCGAGCGGGTGCGCTGCACAAAATTCAGGCGCATGGATTCGATGTGGGCAGGGTGACGGCCCTGGGCCGTGCGCACCTCGTCCGGCACGCATCCGCGGGCCGAGCCGCGGCGCCTTAGGGCGCGCGCCGCCGTTCTTCGCCAGCCGAGCGAGGGTGGGGATCGGAGATCCGAGAAGGGCGCGCGTCGGCGCCCGCCGTCAGGCCGTCACAGCAGGGCCGAGAAGGCCGCGAGGAGGCCGACTGCCGGACCGATGCCGACCAGGAGAGCCCAGTGCCACAGCGCCGGGCCGGCCATGCGGCGGTTGTCGTTCGCGGGCCGCGGCGCCCGGGCGCGGAGCCGGACGTAGTCCGACAACACGACCCGCCCGTCCGTGGGACGGGGCGCGGTCTGGAAGGTGTCGAGCTTGCGGCAACCGGGCATGGTGGTCCTCAACGTCCGGGCCGCCTCGGCGTTCCGCGCCGTGAGGCCGCTCAGTCCGTTCTTTCGGGAAGGGCCTCCGCCAGGATGTCCGGCCGGTAGAGGGCGGCCGCCGCGGGTTCGAGGTCCGGGCCCGGCGGCAGCTGCCCGGCCGCCCGCATCTGCGTGAGGAGCCAGCGCAGGCGGTCGGGGCCCGGTGCCTGCGCGGGCGCGCCGAAGCGGATGTAGTCGGGGACGCGGCGGGGCGCGGCGCCGACCGTCAGCTCGCCCGCCAGCGTGCGGCCGACCAGCTCCGCGTCGAGGTCGAGGTAGCGGCGCCCGGCGAGGCAGTGGGCGAGTTCGGCGCGGTTGCCCGGCTCGGCGCACCACAGGCCGGCCCGCGCCACGGCGCGCACCAGCGGCAGCGTCGCCCCGTCGCGCCGGCGCGAGACCGCCAGCACCTTCTCGGGTGCGTCGGGGGCGAGGTCGCGGCCGAGCGCAGCGATGCGCCCGAGGCCGGCCGCCACCGCGACGCCGTTCCAGGGCGCGCCGGCGCAGAAGCCGTCCACGATCCCGCGCTCGAGGGCCTCGACGCTGTGCTGGGGCGGCACCACGACGAGGCGCACCAGACTCATATCGAACCCGCCGCGGCAGGCCAGCAGCCGGAGCTGGTAGGTGTGGCAGGAGAAGGGGTGGACGGTGCCGAGCGTGAGCGGCCGGCCGGACCCGGCCCGCTCCCGCGCCACCCGGCCGAGCGCGGCGGCGACCGCGTCGAGGTCGTCGCCCTCCGGCGCCATCGCCGCCCAAAGCGCGTTCGTCACCGTGACCGCGTTGCCGTTGAGGCTGAGCCCGAGCGGCACCGCGAGGTCGGCGGGCGGCCCCGAGAGGCCGAGCCCGCTCGCGAGCGCCAGCGGCGCCAGCATCTGCGCCGCGTCGAGATGGCCGAGCGCGAGCCGGTCGCGCAGCGTCGCCCAGGAGGGCTCGGGCGCGAGGTCGAGGTCGAGCCCCTCGGCCCGGGCGAAGCCGAAGGCGTGCGCCGCGATGAGCGGGGCGGCGTCGCAGAGCGGCACGTATCCGATATGGAGGCGCATCGTCCTATCCCAGCAGGTCCGCGGTGGTGACGATGGCGCGGGCGATATCGGCGATCTTGCGCTTCTCGTTCATCGCCTTGCGGCGCAGCTGCTTGTAGGCCTCCTCCTCGCTGAGGCCCTTCAGGTTCATCAGGATGCCCTTGGCGCGCTCGATCAGCTTGCGGTCGGCAAGTTCGCCCCGCGCCTCCGAGAGCTCGCGCTGCAGCCGCGCGAAGGCGTTGTGGCGCAGGATCGCGATGTCGAGGATCGAGCGGATCCGCTCCGGCCTCAACCCGTCGACCACGTAGGCCGAGATCCCGGCATCGACCGCCGCCTGCATCATCGCGGCGTCGGAGCGGTCGACGAACATCGCCACCGGCCGCTCCGCCTGCCGGGTGACGCTCGACATCTGCTCCAGGATGTCCCGGCTCGGGCTCTCGAGGTGGATCACCACCACGTCGGGGGCGAGCGCGGCGACGCGCTCCATCAGGTCGGCGGTGTCGGGCACGACCACGACGCGGCCGATCCCGGCGGCCCGCAGACCCTCCTCCAGGATGGCGGCGCGCGCCCGGCTCGGGTCGATCACGGCGACGGTGAGGTTGGTCTCTGTCATCGCGGCCCGGTTCCGGCCATGTCCCTGAGGATTCTCGCGCCGATCATTGTTCTCGTCCGCGGCGGGCGGGCGAAGCGTGGCGATCGGCTGTCGCGACACGCTCTTATGCTTTGCCGTGGGCGACGCAAGCCGCGTGCCCGCCCAGCTGGCCGATCCGCGCGACGCCCAGCGCCCGGCGTTTACACAATGAGACGCGACGGCCCAGCTTCCGCCGCAAACGGAGCCGCATTCTCCGGCGTCGGCGGCGCGGATCGCGAGGTGGATCGGTGAGTCGGATGCTTGGACAGGACCCGCTGCGGGACGCTCAGGGACCGCGCCTGTCCCTCCCCTTCCTGCCGACGCTCGTGACCGCGGTGCTGATCGGTGCCGGCTCCCTGCTCTGCCGCGGGCCGGCAACCCCGCCGCCCGCGCCGCGCCTCGACGCGCAGGCCTTCGCGCCGGCCGCTGCCCAGCCGGCCGCTCTGCCGACCCTTGCTGCGCGCCCGCCGGCCGCCCTGATCTTCGCCGAGCACTTTCCGGTGACCGCCGGGTCGGCCGTGGAGCCGCCGGTCGCGGCGCGCCCGGCGCCCGCGCCGCGCGTCGCCGCCGCGCCCGTGCGCCGCCCGGTGGCTCCGCCCCCGCCCCGCCGCCCGGAGGCGGTCGTCGCCCGCGCGGCCGAACCCGCCCCCGAACCCGTCCCCGTGGCCATCTCCCAGCCCTGGCTCGTCCCGCCCGCGGCGATCCCGGATGTCGAGGCCGAGGAGGAGGGCCTGCCCGGCCTCGCCCTGCCCTTCGCCCCGGCGGCCCACGCCGTCGGGGAGGCGGTCGGCTACGTGAGGGGGCGCGCCGCCGCGTTCGGAGGGTCGGTCTCGATTCTTGTCGATCGGATGCGCTGAGAGGATCGGCGAGCCGTCGACGCGCCCCGTGCTCCGGGCCCTTCCCCGGACGCCTGGACCGAAGCGCACGGTGATCTTCGCCCAGCGCAGGCGGACGCGAAGCGTCCGGGTGCCGAACCGCCGCTCGGGATCGCGCCGCTTCGCGGCATCCGGCCGTCCGGGCTCCGGATCGCCTTCCGCCGACGCTCCAGGCATCCGGGACAGGGACCGCGCCTCACCGGCAGGGGCCGCGCGCCGGTCTCGCCGCGCAACCCACCCCCATCCGAGATCGCCGCGGCCCCGCTCTGGATCCGCCCCCGCGCCGAACTAGGTGCGGTGCATCGAGAGCCCGAGCAGACCCCGTTCCCATGGCCGCACGCATCGAGGATTACGCGCTCGTCGGCGACGGGCGCACCGCCGCCCTGATCAGCCGGGCCGGCAGCGTCGACTGGCTCTGCTTCCCCCGCTTCGACGCCGCCGCCCTGTTCGCGGGCCTGCTCGGCACCGAGGAGCACGGCTTCTGGCAGCTCGGGCCGGTGGCCGATCACGCCGAGACCACGCGGGCCTACAGCGACGGCACCCTGATCCTCGAGACCCGCCACCGGACCCACGAGGGCGAGGTCAAGGTCACCGACTTCATGCCGGCCGAGGACGGCTCGCACCTGATCCGCCTGGTCGAGGGCGTGAGCGGCAAGGTCGCGATGCGCACGGAACTCGCGGTCCGCTTCGATTACGGGCTCGCGGTCCCCTGGGTCTCGCGCAGCGAGCTCGACGACCTGCGCATGATCTCCGGGCCCCACAAGGTCGTGCTACGCACGAACGTGCCGACCCGCGGCTCGCACCGCCAGACCACGGTCTCCGAGTTCACCGTGCACGAGGGCGAGACCGTGCGCTTCGTGCTGAGCTACGGCCCCTCGCACGAGGACGACCCGCCGCCCATCGAGCCGCGCCGGGTGCTCGCCGCGACCAGCCGGTTCTGGCGCGACTGGTCGCACCACTGCGCCGGGGGCACGCCCTGGGACGACATCCTCAAGCGCTCGCTCCTGACGCTGAAGGCGCTGATCTACCGGCCCACCGGCGGGATCGTGGCCGCGCCCACCACCTCGCTGCCCGAGCAGCTCGGCGGCGTGCGCAACTGGGACTACCGCTTCTGCTGGCTGCGCGACTCGACCTTCACGCTGCTGGCCCTGATGGATTCCGGCTACATCGAGGAGGCCCGCGCCTGGCGCGACTGGCTGACCCGGGCGGTCGCGGGCAACCCGCAGCAGGCGCACATCCTCTACGGCATCGCGGGCGAGCGCCTGCTGCCCGAGATCGAGCTCGACTGGCTGCCGGGCTACGAGGGCGCCAAGCCCGTGCGCGTCGGCAACGCGGCGATCGAGCAGTTCCAGCTCGACGTCTACGGCGAGGTCTTCGACGCGCTCTACCAAGCGCGCCAGCGCGGCATGCCGGAGGACCGCGAGGGGTTTCGCGTCGGCCGCGCCCTGATGAACCATCTCGACCGGGTCTGGCGCGAGCCCGACGAGGGCATCTGGGAGGTGCGCGGCGGGCGCCGGCACTTCGTGCACTCGAAGGTGATGGCCTGGGTCGCCTACGACCGCGCCATCCGCAGCTGGGAGGCGATCTGCGAGTCCGGCACCGCGCTCAGCCCGAGCGGGCGCCGCCTGCCCGACCCGCCGCTGGCGGAGTGGCGCGCCACCCGCGACGAGATCCACGCCGAGGTCTGCGAGCGGGGGTTCGATAAGGAACTCAACAGCTTCGTACAGTTCTACGGCTCCAAGGACCTCGATGCGAGCCTTCTCCTGATGGCCCATATGGGCTTTCTGCCGCAGGACGACCCGCGCGTGGTCGGCACCGTCGAGGCGATCGGGAAGCACCTGATGCGCGACGGCTTCATCCTGCGCTACGAGACCCACGACCAGACGACGGACGGCCTGCCCGGCGGCGAGGGCGCCTTCCTGCCCTGCAGCTTCTGGTACGCCGACAACCTGATCGGCCTCGGGCGCCGCGCCGAGGCCCGCGCCCTGATCGAGCGCCTGATCGGGGTCTGCAACGACCTCGGTCTGGTCTCCGAGGAGTACGACGTGCAGGCCAAACGCCAGGTGGGAAACTTCCCGCAGGCGTTCACGCATGTTGCGCTCGTCAACACCATCCTCAATTACAGCCGCACGGAAGGCCCGGCCCGGGAGCGCGGCGGGGCGGACGGCGCGGGCGCGGGCGAGACGATCCCCGCAGAGGCCCGCGTCGCCGCCGCGCCCGCGCTCTAGGCGCCCCTACGATTTTGAGAGGCTGACACGATGAGCGGAGCAGACACCGTCGCCAAGACGGGCTTGAGCGAGACCGAGAAGCTGGCGGTCGACACGATCCGCACGCTGGCGATCGACGCGGTGCAGCGGGCCAATTCCGGCCATGCCGGCGCCCCGATGGCGCTGGCGCCCGTCGCCTACACCCTGTGGAACCGGTATCTCCGCTACGACCCGGCCCACCCGCACTGGCCGAACCGCGACCGCTTCGTGCTCTCGGCCGGCCACGCCTCGATGCTGCTCTACGGGCTCCTGCACCTCGCCGAGGTCGCCGAGAAGGATGGCGGGAACACCCCGGCCATCTCCCTGGATGATATCAAGAAATTCCGGCAGCTCGACAGCCGCACGCCGGGCCATCCCGAGTACCACTTCACTACCGGCGTCGAGACCACGACGGGCCCGCTCGGCCAGGGCGTGGCGAACTCGGTCGGCATGGCGATGGGCGGCCGCTTCCTCGGCGAGCGCCTGAACAAGCCGGACCTGCCGCTGTTCGACTATAACGTCTACGCGATCTGCTCGGACGGCGACCTGATGGAGGGCGTGGCCTCGGAGGCCGCCTCGATCGCCGGGCACCTGCGCCTCGCCAACCTCTGCTGGATCTACGACAACAACACCATCACCATCGAGGGCCACACCGAGCTCGCCTTCGGCGAGGAGGTGGCGACCCGCTTCCTGGCCTATGGCTGGCAGGTGCTGCGGGTGGCCGACGCCAACGACGTCCACGCGATCGCGGGCGCGCTCGAGACCTTCCTGCAGTCGAGCGACCGGCCGACGATCATCATCGTCAACTCGATCATCGGCTACGGCGCCCCGACGAAGCAGAACACCGCCAAGGCCCACTCGGACGCGCTCGGCCCCGACGAGGTCAAGGGCGCCAAGCGCGCCTACGGCTGGCCGGAGGACGCCGAGTTCCTGGTGCCGGACGGCGTCAAGGAGGTCTTCCGCGACGGGATCGGCAAGCGGGGTGCGGCCCTCTACGACCAGTGGCAGGGTTTCCTGACGGCCGCCAAGGCGGGTGACCCCGAGCACGCGGAGGCGCTCGACGCCTTCTTCGAGGGGCGGCTCCCCGAGGGCTGGGATAAGGACATCCCGGTCTTCGAGGCCGACGCCAAGGGGCTCGCCACCCGCGAATCGTCGGGCACGGTGCTCAACGCCATCGCCCAGCACGTGCCGTTCCTGCTCGGCGGCTCGGCGGATCTGGCGCCGTCCAACAAGTCGAACCTCACCTTCGCGGGCGCCGGCTCGCTGACGCCCTTCGAGCCGGGCGGGCGCAACATCCATTTCGGCGTGCGCGAGCACGCGATGGGCTCGATCGTGAACGGGCTCGGCCTCTCGGGGCTCAGGGCCTATGGCGCGACCTTCTTGGTCTTCGCCGACTACATGCGTCCGCCGATCCGGCTCTCCGCCCTGATGGAGCTGCCGATCTTCCACATCTTCACCCACGACTCGATCGGCGTGGGCGAGGACGGGCCGACCCACCAGCCCGTCGAGCAGCTTCTCTCGCTGCGCTGCATCCCGGGCCTCGTGACGATCCGCCCGGCCGACGCCAACGAGGTGGCCGAGGCCTACCGGGTGATCTTCAGCCTCAGGAACCAGCCGGCGGTGCTGGCGCTCTCGCGCCAGCCCCTGCCGACGCTCGACCGCTCGAAGTACGGGCAAGCCTCCGGCACCGCCAAGGGCGGCTACGTGCTGGCCGACAGCGAGGGCACGCCCGACGTGATCCTCATCGGCACCGGCTCGGAGGTGCAGCTCTGCGTCGGCGCCTACGAGGCGCTGAAGGCGGAGGGCGTCAAGGCCCGCGTCGTCTCGATGCCGTCCTGGGACCTGTTCGAGCGCCAGGACGAAGCGTACCGCAACAGCGTGCTGCCGCCCGAGGTGCTGGCGCGGGTGGCCGTGGAGCAGGGCTCGGTGATCGGCTGGGACCGATACGCCGGCTCGGCGGGCGCGATCATCGGCATGCACACCTTCGGCGCCTCGGCCCCGATCAAGGACCTGCTGACCAAGTTCGGCTTCACGCCCGACAAGGTGCTGCAGGCCGCCCGCGATCAGGTCGCCAAGCACAAGAAGTAACCCGGCGACGGCAGGGCCGCCCCCTGGGGCGGGGCGGCCCGAGTCCCTACATCGCCCGTATGCCCCGGCCGGGGCGGCGCTCCCGACCTGCGCCCCCCAACTCTTCCAAGGGATCGACATGAACGCGCTCAAGGCCCTGCATGCGGAACAGGATCAGGCGGTCTGGCTCGATTTCGTCGCGCGCGGCTTCGTCGCCAAGGGCGAGCTGAAGGCGCTCGTCGAGCGCGACGGCCTGCGCGGCGTCACCTCGAACCCGTCGATCTTCGAGAAGGCGATCGGCCACTCGGACGAGTACGACGCCAGCCTCAAGGCCGTGATGGAGGCGGGCGATTCCCGCGTCATCGACCTCTACGAGGACATGGCCGTCGCGGACATCCAGAACGCCGCCGACGTGCTGCGCCCGGTCTACGAGGCGAGCGACGGCGCGGACGGCTACGTCAGCCTCGAGGTCTCGCCCTACCTCGCGCTCGACACCGAGGCGACGCTCGCCGAGGCGCGCCGCCTCCACGAGATGGTGTCGCGCGACAACTTGATGGTGAAGGTGCCGGCGACCCCCGAGGGCATCCCGGCGATCCGACAGCTGACGGCGGAGGGCATCTCGATCAACGTCACGCTGCTCTTCTCGCAAGGGGAGTACGAGAAGGTCGCCCGCGCCTTCGTGGAGGGGCTGGAGGAGCGGGCCAAGGCCGGGCACGACGTCTCGCGCATCGCCAGCGTGGCGAGCTTCTTCATCAGCCGCATCGACAGCCTCGTCGACAAGCTGATCGACGAGAAGATCGCGCAAGCCAACGACCCGGCGGTGAAGCTCTCGCTCGAGTCGCTGAAGGGCAAGGTCGCGATTGCGAACGCCAAGCTCGCCTACCAGCGCTACAAGGCGATCTTCGCCGAGCCGAAGTGGCAGGCGCTCGCGGAGAAGGGCGCCAAGGCGCAGCGCCTGCTCTGGGCCTCCACGGGCACCAAGAACAAGGCCTATTCCGACGTGCTCTACGTCGAGGAGCTGATCGGCCCCAACACCGTCAACACCATGCCGCCCGCCACGATGGACGCCTTCCGCGACCACGGGCAGGTGCGCGCCACCATCGAGGAGGATCTCGACGGCGCCCGCGCGGTGATGAGCACCCTGGCGAAGGCCGGCATCGACATCGAGGCGGTGGCCAAGCAACTGGTGGACGAGGGCGTGCAGCTCTTCATCGATGCCGCCGACAAGCTGCTCGGCGCGGTCGCGGGCAAGCGCGCGGCGCTGCTGGGCCACCGGCTGAACGGCCAGAGCTTCGCCACCGCCGAGGATCTGGAGAAGGCGAGCGCCGAGGTGGTCGAGTCCTGGCGCGCGAGCGGCGCGATCCGCCGGCTCTGGGCCCACGACAAGACCGTCTGGTCGGGGGCCGACGAGGACCGGTGGCTCGGCTGGCTCCGCATCGTCGAGGACGAGCGGGAGAAGGCCGAGCAGTACGCCGAGTTCGCCGCCTGGGTGAAGGGGCGCGGCTTCCGCGACGCCGTGGTGCTCGGCATGGGCGGCTCCAGCCTCGGGCCGGAAGTGCTGAGCCTGACCTACGGCAGCCGCGAGGGTTTCCCGAAACTCCGCATCCTCGACTCGACCCATCCCGACGAGGTCCGGGCCGTGGAGGCGGCGGTCGATCTGCCCAACACGCTCTTCATCGTCGCCTCGAAGTCGGGCTCGACGCTGGAGCCCAATGTCTTCCGCGACTACTTCCTCGGCCGCATGAAAGCGGTCGTCGGCGAGGGGGCCGGCTCCCACTTCGTGGCGATCACCGACCCCGGCTCCGCCATGGAGCAGGCGGCCAAGGACGATCGGTTCGAGAAAATCTTCTACGGGGTGCCGCAGATCGGCGGGCGCTACTCGGTGCTCTCGGCCTTCGGGCTGGTGCCGGCCGCCGCCATCGGCATCGACGTGGCCGAGTTCCTGGACACCGCCCGCACCATGGTCCGCTCCTGCGGGCCGGCGGTGCCGCCGTCCGAGAACCCGGGCGTGCGCCTCGGCGCGCTCTTGGGCGCCGCCGCGCTCCAGGGCCGCGACAAGGTCACGCTGGTGGCCTCGCCGGCCATCGCGAGCTTCGGCGGCTGGGCCGAGCAGCTCATCGCCGAATCGACCGGCAAGCAGGGCAAGGGCCTGATCCCGATCGACGGCGAGCCGGTCGACGTGCCGGCGGCCTACGGCCACGACCGCGTCTTCGTCTATCTGCGCCTCGACGGCCACGCCGTGACCCAGCAGGACGAGGCCCTGCGCAGCCTGGAGCGCGAGGGGCATCCGATCGTGCGGATCAGCCTCGACAAGGTCGAGCAGCTGCCCCAGGAATTCTTCCGCTTCGAGATGGCGACCGCGGTGGCCGGCGCGGTCCTCGGCATCAACCCGTTCGACCAGCCCGACGTCGAGGCGAGCAAGGTCGAGACCAAGAAGCTGTTCGGGGCCGCCGAACAGAGCGGCGCGCTGCCCGCCGAGACGCCGCTCTACGAGGACGACGGCATCGCGCTCTACGCCGACCTCGCCAACGCCGAGGCGCTGGGGCCGGCGGCGGACGGGCTCGACCCGGCGCTCCACGCCCATCTCGGGCGGCTCAAGGCCGGCGACTACCTCGCGCTGCTGGCCTATCTGCCGCGCAACGACGCGAACCACGCGGTGCTGCAGGAGGCCCGGCTGGCCGTGCGCGACGCGCGCCACGTCGCGACCTGCCTCGAATTCGGGCCGCGCTTCCTGCACTCGACGGGGCAGGCCTACAAGGGCGGGCCGGACACGGGCGTGTTCCTGCAGATCACCGCCGAGCCCACCGCCGACCTCGCGATCCCCGGGCGCAAGCTCGGCTTCGCGACGGTGGTGGCCGCGCAGGCCCGGGGCGATTTTTCCGTCCTCGCCGAGCGTGGACGGCGGGCGCTCCGGGTCCACCTCAAGGGCGACCTCGACGCGGGGCTGAAGCGCGTCGCGGCGGCATTGAAGGCGGCGGTCGGCTGACGCGCCGGCACCGACCGAACCGGGGGCGATCCGAAGGAAGGGCAGCGATGCAACTTGGCATGATCGGCCTCGGCCGGATGGGCGGCAACATCGTCCGCCGGCTCCTGCGGGACGGGCACTCCGCGGTGGTCTACGACCGCGACCCCGAGGCGGTGGCGGCCCTCGTCGAGGCGGGCGCCACGGGCGCCGACAGCCTGGAGGATCTCGTCGCCAAGCTGGAGGCGCCCCGCGCCGCCTGGGTGATGCTGCCGGCCGGCGCCATCACCGAGGAGACTGTGAAGCAACTCGGCGACCTGATGGCGCCCGAGGACACCATCATCGACGGCGGCAACTCCTTCTACGGCGACGACGTGCGCCGGGCGGGCGAGCTGCGCCCCAAGGGCATCCACTACGTCGATGTCGGCACCTCGGGCGGCGTCTGGGGGCTGGAGCGCGGCTACTGCATGATGATCGGCGGCGACACGCCGAGCGTGGACCGGCTCGACCCGATCTTCAGGACGCTGGCCCCGGGCGCCGGCGAGATCCCCCGAACCCCGGGCCGCGAGGGGCGCGACCCCCGGGCGGAACTCGGCTACATCCACGCAGGTCCCTGCGGCGCCGGCCACTTCGTGAAGATGGTCCATAACGGCATCGAGTACGGCCTGATGCAGGCCTATGCCGAGGGCTTCGACATCCTGCGCCACGCCAATGCCGAGAGCGTGCCGGAGGCGCGCCGCTACGACCTCGAACTCGGCGACATCGCCGAGGTCTGGCGGCGCGGCAGCGTGATCTCGTCATGGCTGCTCGACCTCACCGCGAGCGCGCTCGCGGGCGACGAGCACCTGGAGGACTATTCCGGCTTCGTCGAGGATTCGGGCGAGGGCCGCTGGACCATCAACGCGGCCGTCGAGGAGGGGGTGCCCGCCACCGTCCTGTCGAACGCCCTCTACCGCCGCTTCCGCTCCCGCGAGCAGGAGAGCTACGCCGACAAGCTGCTCTCGGCGATGCGCAAGGGTTTTGGCGGCCATCTGGAGCCGAAGCAGCCGAAGATGTGAGGAACTGCCGCCCGCCCCGCGGGGTACCCGAGCAAGCGACGGATCCGACGCGGGACCGCCAGAGGAGCCCCATGCCGAGCCACCTGCCTCCGGGCGCCCAGGTCCTGCCGGACGCCGACGCGGTCGCCCGCGCGGCGGCCGATCATCTCGTGGCGGTCTGCGCCGACGCGGCACAGGAGCGGATCGCCGTCTGCCTCTCGGGCGGCTCGACCCCGAAGCGCCTCTACGAGCTGCTGGCCGGGCCAGAATACGTCGATCGCCTCCCCTGGGACCGCCTGCACTGGTTCTTCGGCGACGACCGAGTGGTGCCCTGGGACGACCCGTTGAGCAACGTCCGCATGGTGCGCGAGGCCTTCGGGCACGGCGCGCCGCTGCCCGAGACGCACCTCCACTTCATCCCCTCCGATCTCGGGCCCGAGCGGGGCGCCGAGGCCTATGCCCGCACGCTCCGCGACTTCTACGGCGCCGCGCGGCTCGACCCGGCCCGGCCGCTCTTCGACCTCGTCCTGCTCGGCCTCGGCGAGGACGGCCACACCGCCTCGCTGTTTCCGGGCAAGCCCGCCCTCGCCGAGACCGGGGCGCTCGCCGTCGCCGTGCCGGAGGCGGGGCTCGCCCCCTTCGTGCCGCGCATCACCCTCACCTTTCCGGCGCTCGCCTCCGCGCGCCGGTCGCTGTTCCTCGTCACCGGGGCGGGCAAGCGGGAGGCGCTGGCGCGCATCCACGCGGGCGAGGACCTGCCGGCTTCCCGCGTGACCAGCCTCGGGGGGCTCGTCTGGCTCATCGACGCCGCGGCGGCGGAGGCCTGAGCGGGCATCGCCTCGACGGGCCGATCGAGAGCCGACGACGAACCGGTGACGCCGGCCCGCGGGATTCCCCCGCGGCGCGGCCGACGGCCTTGATTCCGCCGCGGCGGCAGGGTCGGGTGGATCCACCGATCCGCCGGGCCAGCCACCCCCGATGACCGAAGATCTCGCGCCCTCCCGGCGTTCGACCGCGCGCGGCCTCGCTTTCCGCCGCCGCAGCCGGATCGTGCCGGGCCCCCTCCGGCCCGCTCAGACTCGGGCGCGAGGCGGCGTTGCGGCCGGGATGCTCACCGGCGCCCTGCTCGGCCTCGCCTTCCTGGCGGCCTTCACCCTGCCCTTCGTGCGCGTGGGCGGCGGTGCCGACGCCGGGTCCAAGAGCCTCCGTACCGTCGCGGCCCAGGATGGCCGGGTGCCGGACGCGGCCGGCGCCGCGGCGGAGCGCGCGGCGGATCCCGACACCCCGTCCCGGTGACGCGGTGAAATTAACGCCGTCTTGGTCATCGGCGGGACAAGAGTTGGATAGATTCGGGAGTGGACTTGGGAAAACCCCCAATCGGTGCGAAGGAGGTTTCGCCCGCTTTCGTGCCCGCAACGACAGGTCCGGCATCCAACGTCAACCGTCCGTCTTCGGCGCCGGGCATGCTCCTTCTTCTCACCGACAGGCCGGATCGCAACACCGTCCTGGCCCAGCTTCTCGAGCAGATCGCGCCCTGCCGCGTCTCCACGGTGCAGGGGCGCTTCCCCGGCCGCATCGAGTCGGTGCTCGGTCTCGTCGCCGACATCGACCTGCTGCAGCCTGACGCCGCCCGCAGCCTGCGCACCCTGCGAGGGGCCGCGGGTGGGGCGCGCACGCCCCTGATCTGCCTGATGCGCAGCATGGGCGAGCGCAGCCTCGCCGAGGCGCGCAGGCTGGGGGCCGAGCTCTGCCTGCCCGGCGACACGCCGGCCCGCACCGTGGCGCAGGCGGTGCTCGCCCATCTGCGCCCGGCCTCCACCGGCATCGAGGCGGTCGTCGCCCGCGGGGCCGACGAGGCCGGCACGGTGATCACCGGCCTGCTCGACGCCGTGCGAAACGGCAAGGCGGTCCAGGCCGCCGCGATCGACGAGGGCCTGACGCCCGTGCTCACGGCCGTCGAGGCCGGCGGCCTCGACCGCTGGCTGTCCACCGTGCGCAGCTACGACGACGCGACCTACCAGCACTGCCTGCTGGTGACGGGGCTCGCCGCGACCTTCGCGATCGACCTTGGCTTCTCCGAGCGCGACCGGCAGCAGATCGTGCGCGCCGCCCTGGTGCACGATGTCGGCAAGGCGCGCATTCCCCTCGACGTCCTGAACAAGCCCGGCCGGCTGGAACCCGCCGAGCAGGCCGTGATGCGCTCGCACGCCGCGCTGGGACACCGCATCCTCGTGGAGGCGGGCGGGTTCGACGCCCTCACCCTCGACGTCGTCCGCCACCACCACGAGGCGCTCGATGGCTCGGGCTATCCCGACGGCCTCGCGGGCGGCGCGATCAGCGATCCCGTCCGGCTGGTGACGATCTGCGACATCTACGCCGCCCTCGTGGAGAGCCGCCCTTACCGGACTCCAATGCCGAGCGGCCAGGCCGTCGAGGTGCTGCTGGGCATGGCGGGCAAGCTCGACATGCCCCTGGTCCACGCCTTCGCCCGCAGCGTCTCCGGGACCTGAGAGCCCCGCTGCGGGGTGCGTCGTTCCGTCGCGACAGGGGGGCGGGACCAGCCCTCCAGCCCCGCCCAGCCCCGCGCTCCTGCCCGGGACCGTGCGCGCGCGCGGCCCGAGCGGGTATCCTGGGTTGTGTTGATCGATTACTGTATTTTTTCGGTTGTGGACGTGCCCGCCCGAGGCGCGCGGTGAATTAGAGATTCTCTTACCGGTATTGCTCACAGATCGGTCGGATCCACCGCAATCGAATGCCTCCGATCCATCGAACGGGACGCAGCCGCCCCCATGCGCGCATTTGCTCGACTCAAGCTGGTCACGAAGCTGGCCGCCGTACTCTTCGTCCTCATCCTCGCGGCGGCGGGCTCGGCCGCCGTCACGTGGCGCGACGTGGCGTCCATGCAGGATGCCAGCAGCTGGAACGAGCACACCCACCGGGTGCTCGAACAGGTCGAGGCCCTGGCCGGCGCCATGGTCAACCAGGAGACCGGGGTGCGCGGCTACCTGCTCTCCGCCGACGAGCGCTTCCTCGACCCCTACAGGGCCGGCGCCGGGCGCTACGCCGAGGCGCTCGCCGAGGCGCGCCGCCTCACCGCCGACAATCCCCGGCAGCTGCGGCGCCTCGACCAGATCGACGTGCTGGCGCGCCGGTGGCGGGAGCAGGTCGGCGAGCGGGCGATCGCGCTGATGCGCGAGCCGGAGACCCGCGGCCAGGCCCGTCAGATCGAGATCTCGGGGCAGGGCAGGACCGTGATGGACGCCCTGCGCGCCAAGGCCGGGGAGATCGACGCGGCCGAGCGGGGCCTGCTGGGCGAGCGGGTCGCGGCGGCCGAGGCGGCCGCTTTGGACGCGCGCGTCGCCGTCCTGGGGGGGCTTCTGGTCATGGTCGGCGCGGCCGTCCTCGGCATCCTCCTGTTGAACCGCACCGTCTCGAGCCCGCTGCGCGCGATGACCGTCCTGATGGGCCGTCTGGCGGATGGCGACGCGACGACGGAGGTGAGCCACCGCGACAGGCGCGACGAGATCGGCGCGATCGCGGCCGCCGTGCAGGTGTTCAAGGAGAACCTCGTCCGCACGCGCCAGCTCGAGGAGGAGACGGCGCTGGCCCGGGCCGGGGCCGAGGCGCAGCGCCGGGCGGCGACGCACGCGATGGCGGACGGGTTCGAGCGCGCGGTCGGCGGCATCGTGGCGACCGTCACGGCGGCGGCGACCGAGCTGCAGGCCACCGCCCGCGGCATGTCGGGCACGGCCGACCTCGCCGCCGGCCAGTCGAGCGCCGTGGCGGCGGCGGCGAGCCAGGCGGCCTCGAACGTCGCCACCGTTGCGGCGGCGGCGGAGGAACTCGGCTCGTCGGTGGCCGAGATCGGCCGGCAGGTCTCGGGCTCGGCCGACCTCGCCCAGGACGCGGTGGCGGAGGCCGACGCAACGGCCGGCCTCGTGCAGGATCTGGCCCAGGCTGCCAGCCGCATCGGCGACGTGGTGGCGCTGATCTCGCAGATCGCCGGCCAGACCAACCTCTTGGCGCTCAACGCCACCATCGAGGCGGCGCGCGCCGGCGAGGCGGGGCGCGGCTTCGCGGTGGTGGCCGCCGAGGTGAAGGAGCTCGCCGCCCAGACGGCGCGAGCGACGGAGGAGATCTCGACGCAGATCGGCCGGATCCAGGGCTCGACGGATCAGGCGGTCGGCGCCATCGGCGGGATCACGGGCCGGATCCGCGACTTGAGCGGCGTCGCCAACGCGATCGCGGCGGCGGTGGAGGAGCAGGGCGCGGCGACCCAGGAGATCGTGCGCAACGTCTCGCAGGCGGCCACCGGCACCGCCGAGGTGACGACGAACGTGGCCGGCGTCGCCGGCGCGGCGTCCGAGACGGGCGCGGCCGCCGCCCAGGTGCTGGCCTCGGCCTCCGAGCTGTCGCGCCAGTCCGAGCACCTGAGCGCAGAGGTCGGACGCTTCCTCGCCACCGTGCGGGCCGCCTGAGCGGGCGGCCGGGCACGGGTTCCCGCCCGCGCCCGGCCGGCGCCGTCCAGGGGGCGGCCCTCGGCGGGCCGCTCAGGCGAAGTGCTTCGAGAGCTTGAGGCCCTGGGCCTGATAGTTCGAGCCGGCGCCGGCCGCGCCGTAGAGGGTCCGGGGCAGCGCGGCCATCCGCTCGTAGACGAGGCGGCCGACGATCTGGCCGTCCTCCAGCAGGAAGGGCACGTCGCGCGAGCGCACCTCCAGCACGGCCCGGGCGCCGCTGCCGCCCGCCCCCGCATGGCCGAAGCCCGGGTCGAAGAAGCCCGCGTAGTGCACCCGGAACTCGCCCACCAGCGGATCGAACGGCACCATCTCGGCGGCGTGGTCGGGCGGAACCTGCACCGCCTCCTTCGAGGCCAGGATGTAGAACTGGCCGGGGTCGAGGATCAGCGTGCCCGAACCGTCGGCGGCGAGCGGCTCCCAGAAGTCGCGGACGCGGTGGCGGCCGGGCGCGTCGACGTCGACGAGGCCCGTGTGGCGCTTGGCCCGGTAGCCGATCAGCCCGTCGAAGCCCGCCAGATCCACCGAGACCGCCACGCCCCCCTGGAAGGAGGGCTCGGCCGTGCTGACGAGGGGGGAGCGGGCGTGGAGTGCCGCGAGTTCCGCCTCGCGCAGGCGCGGGTCGCCCCGCCGGAAGCGGATCTGCGACAGGCGCGAGCCCGCGCGCACCAGGACCGGGAAGGTGCGCGGCGAGATCTCGGCGTAGAGCGGGCCGGCATAGCCCGGCTCGACCTGATCGAAGGCCGCCGCCCGGTCAGTGATGACCCGGGTGAACACGTCGATGCGCCCGGTCGAGCTCTTCGGGTTCGCCGAGGCCGCCAGATCGCCCGGCAGCGCGAGGCTCTCCTGCAACTCGGCGATGTAGACGCAGCCGGTCTCCAGCACCGCGCCCTCGCTGAGGTCGATCTCGTGCAGGGAGAGCGCCGCCACGCAGGCGGAGACGGGGCGCTCCCGCCCCGGCAGGAAGCTCGTGCGTACCCGGAAGACGCGCCGCCCGAGGCGTAGGTCGAGGCTCGCCGGCTGGATCTGGCCGGGGGCGAAGGGGGCGTCCGCGCGGATCGCGCCGGCCTCGGCGAGCGCGGCGATGTCCTCGGCCGGCAGGATGCCGTCGGCCGGCAGGCCGGCACCGGATTCCCGCATCGTGCTGGTGTCCATGGCGCGTGGGGTCCCGTGCGAAAAGCTCCTTGTTCCCCGAAGACGCCTAAGCCGCCGTTAAAGGCAAGCGCCCGCGCCCGCCGCGCGCGGTGATCCGGCAAGCGGGGGCCGTCAGCGCGCCGCGATCGAAGGAGCGGCCGTTCTCAACAGGCACGGCCGTCCCGCGCGCGAGCGCCGGCCGATCCGAAAAGATATGCGTGTTCAAGGATTTCGGGGTCCATCAGGCCCTCTGAGGGACCTGGTGGAGCTGAGGGGACCGTTACCCCGGTCGGAGCTAAGCCATTGAACTGGAAAAATACTCTTTCCCCTCCGTGACTTGTCGGGAGATGGCTTGGGAGGGCCATGGGATTTATGGATCCTTGGGCCTCGTCCTACCACCGCCAGGGGTTCCCCGCCTCGGATGGGGATCAGCGGCCTTCGCCGCCAGATCCCGCGGTCATGCTCGACCCGGTCCGTCGTGGTTCCATCCAGCTCGGATGCCGGAGCGGCGACGCTTCGAGAGCCCCACCCCGGAACAACGCATCGACGTGTTCGTGTGTAGGGACAGCCTCGCCCTCGTGCGAAGCGCCGCACGGGTCAAGGGAGCGGCCTTCGCCGGCGTGCCTGTTCTGCCTTGGAGCATGCGCGTTCGCGGTCCGTGATACGGCAGGGGTCCGTTCGACGCGTTTCACCGCCCCGGCCTGATCGGACCGTTCTTGGGTTGCGACAGCGCCGTCGTTCGTCCGCCTGAGGAGGGTGGCAGACCGCGAAGCCTGCCGACCGTCCTCGATCCCGGGCGCGTGCAGGTCATGCCGCCTCCGTCGTCCCCGGCGAGAACCGCAAGCCCATGTGCCGATGGCCCGTGTGACCCCGGGTCGGCAATGCCACGCCGCTCGCCCGCGACTACGGGTGAAGCCGAACGCGAAGGCCGGTTCAGGATGCCTGGCTCATCGCGCCGCGTCCGTCGCCGTAAATGAGCCAAGCTTGCTCGGCCTGGACGCGGTCGAGGAACCGGAGGGCCACGGTTCTGGTGGGAACGCCCTTGGTGCCCTGGCTGATGAGCATGAGCCGGCCTTCGCCCTTGGCCAGCATCTTGCCGACGCCACCGGGAGAGGATGGGTCCGACCAGACCGCGTGCACCACGTCGGCCCGGAGGAAAAGGTCTTCCACGGTCACCTTTCCGTCCCTCACGAGATCGCCGTTTCGGTTCGCCTCATCGACAAGGCGGCGCATCTCGGTCGTGTTCGCACGCAGCAAGGCCGCGACTTCAGGAGAGGGTTGCGCAGTTCCTGGCAAGGTGGTGGACCCGTCGCCGAAGGCATCGTTCAACGCCTCCGCCATGAAGCGGTCGATGCATGGAACCGCGGTCACCTTCCCCTTGAGGCGGCCGGACTTCTCCATACGCCGGCCCACGCGCTTCCCCTTGACGAGGATCACGTGCGGGACGCCCGATCCCTCCCCGTCCGGGAACACGGCCCAGGCACAGTCAGCCGACCCGACGAGCGAGCGCATGTATTCCATGCGTTCCCGAACGGGTAAGGCGTTCAACGCCTGAGCGTGCTTGTTGGCCATTCCGGTTAGCTGTGCCAGGAGCCGCTGGTCCATGTATCCCCCCAAGTTGCGAACAGGGTGCACGGAACAAGACTCGCAGTCGTGAACGCCCAGGCTACCCGCGCCGCAAAAACGATGGCGTGGTTGAGAGCGCGTAACCGGACTCGGACCCTGTGGGCGCTGCTGCATACCCGCGTCGGCACGGTCGCGAGGCTTCCGGAGAAACCCACATCCATATCCCGGTGTATGAGGCGCCCCTCGGCGCGTGATGCGTCCTGCCAAAAGGGAGCAAAGCACCGGCATGACGGTCCGGTCGTGTCATCGGCCCTGCATCTCGCTGGGCATGAAGTGACATGAGCTCGCTCTCGCCGACGCGCATCGGTCCTAGCTGCGCGCCGGGCGGTGGCCATCGTTTCTTATCTACGGTATAATTATTCGCCCACGACTAGCACGGCGACCGGCTTGGGGACCGGGGCGGAGCCGGTTGGCAGCAGCACGACGCGTTAGTGTTGGATCAAGGTACTCGCCCCATCATCGACACTGCAGCGGACCGACGATTGACTGTCTGAGGTGCCCGGCATCCCGCTTGGCAGGAGTGAAGCGTCGCCGCGCTGGGCTCCGCATGGAGTACGTCTTGGCCCGCACGCCCGACCCGAAGAAGGCTTACCTGGAATTGCACGGCGGTACGTGGCGGGTCACGGTCTCGGTTCCGGTACCGGTGCGGCGCGCCCTCGGGGCCACGAAGCTCGTGCACAATCTCGGCACGGACAGCCTCAGGGAGGCGAACGTGCTCAAGAGGAAGCACGTGGAGCGCTTCAAGCGGCGGATCGCGGAGGCCATGGAGGCGGTGGGGCGCCCCGGCGTGGACGACATGAAGATCGCCGTTGAGTTCTCGAAGGTCGCCGAGGAACTCAAGCGGAACGGCAGTGCCGAGGATTGGCAGGAGTTTCAGGAGGCGGTCTACGAGCGCCATGCGGAGATCCGCTGGAAGGACGCGCGTTGGGTCAGGGTCGAAGATCCCGAGGAAGGTCCGAACGAGGTCGAGGAGGCGCTTCCCGAGCAGACCGAGAAGGCCATGCTCTTCTCGGCGATCTCGCACGGTCGGGCGACTCCCGTCGACCTGATGCACGAGGACTACCGCAAGCAGCTCTTCGTCAAGGACCGGACCCGGGCGGACGACGCCCGCGCGCTGCGTTTCCTGCAGGAATGGTGCAAGCGCGAGCGCATCCCGGCCACGCTTCAGGAGATCGACGTGAGGCGCGCGCACGCCTTCGCCGACGCGCTGGTCGAGATGACCGGCCTCCACCACGTGACGCTCAACAAGTACATCGGCCGGCTCTCCGGCTACTGGCAGTGGATGGTGCCGAGGACGGCGGCCGTGTCGGGCAACGTGTTCGCCAACGTCCGCCTCAAGGGCCCGAAGGAGAAGCACGACCAGAAGGAGAGGCCCTTCAAGGACAGTGAACTCGCGGACCTGCTCCGCGGGCCCGCCCCGCCGAAGCTGCGAGACCTGATGCTGATCGGGGCGCTGACCGGGGCGCGGCTCGACGCCATCGTCGACCTGAAGGTCCGCGACACGGCGTACAATTGCTTCCTGTTCAAGCCTCAGAAGCAGGAGGCGTCGGCCCGCTACGTCCCGATCCATGCCGACCTGGCGGAACTCGTCGCCCGGCGAACGGCCGGCAAGCAGCCCGAGGACGACCTTTTTCCGGAATGGCCCCCCGTCAAGAAGGCCGACTCGATGCGCGAGCGCAGCTTCAAGGCCTCGAACCGGTTCACGGAATACCGCCGAAGCGTCGGGGTCGACGAGGTGGTGCCCGGCAAGCGGCGGTCCCTGGTGAATTTCCACTCCTTCCGGCGCTGGTTCAGCAGCCGCATGGAGCAGGCCGGGGTGCCGGGCGAGATGATTTCCGCGATCGTCGGGCACAAGCGCAGCAGCATCACCCTGGACGTATACAGCGAGGGGCCGCACATGCGCGCGGCGCGTCGAGCCATCGCCAAGCTCAAGTTGCCCCCGCTGGACGGCAGCCCGATCCGCGATGAGATGACCCTCAGGCCGCGGGCGCATCCCAGGTAGGGCGCGGTTTCGACGGGCGGTCGGGCGCATCCGGCATCCGCACGGGCAGCCGTCCGCGCGACCGGCTTGCTCCGTCCCCCCCAGGAACCGTTACGGGCAGCGGGTCTCGCCTCGCCCATCGGCGTCGCCCTCGCGTGATGGCCTCGTCCCGGGAGCAAGCGCCTGGGCGTCGCGAGCCACGCGACGTGACCCAAGGTCATTTGTCTGCATCCTGGAGGTTTGCGGTAACCTTCATGACGGCTTCGGGTCGGCTCCGCGCCACCGCCACCTTGTCGCAGGTATTATACTGATGGTATAAATAAGCGTCGCAGGGGGCGAGGTTCGAGCGTGCACTGACGGAGGTGGCAATGGTCGTGGGGTTCTTTTCTGACGATGGTTCCGCTCTTTACGCCGCGCTGTTGGCCAGCTGCGGGCTCGCGTGCGTAGGACGGTTCATGACCGTCATCGACGGACACGAGATCGGGCGGCCGACCTGCGGTCCATCCATGGAGGACGCGGCGGCATCCCGGGCGGACATGTCCGCGATGCTCGCGCGGGCCGCGGCCGGCGGCCAAGCCGACGTCGGCTTCGTCGCCCCGCTCGGCTTCCTGCATGAGGGCGGCGTCTGGACCCACCTCGACGTGGCCGTGGTCTCCGGAGGGGACCCCCTGCAAGCCAGGCGCGCTAGGCGGTCCGCCGGTCACGCTGCCGGCGGAGAGCTCGCGTCCGGCGCGAAGCGTCGGGACGCATCCGATCGCTGCGCGCGGCGCCCGTGGCTCCTGACGTTCGGGGCGGGGCGGCCTCATGGGCCTGCCGCATCGCCCAAGCATGGCCTGCAGGGACGCGGCACCGAAGCCGCCGCGAGGACGCTGCCGGTCCGGGTGCCTTTGCCCGGCCGATCCGTGAAGGCCGCCATGGACCGCGGGCTTCCGACGCTTGAGACCCTACGCATCGGGATCCTGCTGGCGGCGACCTTTGAGGTCGCCGCTGCGGTTCCCGACGCGGCCGCTGTCGAACTCGCGACGATGTCCGACCTGATGTCCCCGGCATCCCATCCGGCTGACCAAGCCCTGGCCGGACGCCTGTCCGATCTGGCGGATCGGCTGGACGACATCGAACGGGCGCTGGGTACGCCGGCATCGCCGGCCGCCTCCAACAGGCGGGATCGGGGCATGCGGAGGATTGCCAGGTCCTGTCGCGACGCCGTCCCGGAACTGCCGGCGGCATCCTGGCCGACGGGCAGCGCATCCGCTGCCGGACCTCGATAGCCGGAATCGCTTCCCGCTACGCGACCGTGCGTCGACACCTGACCCGCCGATCCGGTCTCAAGAAACGCTCCGCCCCTGCCCGATCCGGTTCCGGTAGGGGCGCGAGCCGGCCACGCTGCGTCGGGCGCCCGCTGCGCCCCGCCCAAAGTGGCATCCGAATGGGACAACCAAGTGGGCGCGATGGGCGTCAAGGCCGACGCTCGGATGCCACGCGCGCAGGGTATCGGGTCAGCGCAACCTCATACCCGGCCTCGAAGTCGCGAAACCGCACCCCCGCGGGGCTCGCTCGCAGCGCCCGCTTAGACTCAGTCTCGGTGTTCAAAGGCGGTCCATCTCGACAAGTGCGACATCAAGTGCGCCTGCGTGGGCGGGTCGAGCAAGGTCCCGCTCGGCTTCGTCCCGCTCACCGAGAACGTGATGATGGTCGTTATGGCCTTCTGGATGCTGGCGATGCACCGTTGAGTGTCTTGCGCACCACCCTGGGAACCACCTGCCCCGCGCGAGAACCGGGGCGTAGACCTCAAGCCGGGTCGAGTTCGTTGACCAGCGTCGAGAGGTAGAGGGCGATCCGCCGGCTCGCCGCCGGGTCGGGGGCCGCGACCGAAAAGCCCACGTCGAGGATGTCGTCGCCGTAACGCCTCATCACCGACTCGGCCATCAGCGCGACCTCGCGCTCCGCCTGCGCCGTCAGGACCCGACGTCCGTCGCGGGTCGCCAACCGCACCTCGAAGCGCCGCGTGGACGTCAACGGTTTGCTCCCCTCGGGCGAGGCCGCCCGTCAGCGCGCCCGACGATGAGGTCAAGCAATGAACGGCCTCCGGAAACCTATCCGAAAACGCTCCCGTGACATGGCCGAGACCTCGCCAGGGGACAAGCGGGGCAGGAATCCCCGGTGCCTAAATTCGGGTTCATACCGGAACGAGGGGGAGGCCGTGTTCGTCCCAGCTAGGGCTTCCCGGCTGCCCGAAGGCGTGCGGGACCTCACCCAATGCAGCGTTCCCAAGGTTCCCGATGACCCGTCCGATCCACGCCCTGGCGGCCATGCTCCTCCTGGCCTCGACCGTGCTCACACCAGCCCTGGCACGCGAGGCCGCCCCAGCCTCAACCCCCGCCAAGGCGGTCGCCCCCTCCGCCGCACAGATCCTGGCGCGCATGCAGGTCGCCCAGGAAACCACCGCGACCCAGCCCGCGGGTTCACAGGGCCCTAGCAACAAGACCGAGGGCGTTCGCCAGTCCTCGCAGACCCAGGTGACAAGCCGCCAGCCCCTCGGGGCATTCCCGACGAACGAGGTCAGCCGCCAGCCGGTCATCGACCTCGGTGCCGGCGAGGAGGGCATGAAGAAGGACGTCGCCGCCCTTCAGCAGACCCTGACCGAGTTGCAGCAACTCCAGTTGCAGACCAAGCAGGCGCACTGGAACGCATCGGGCACCCTGTACTACCCGCTGCACCTCCTGCTGCAGGAGCACTACGAGGGCCTGTCGAAGTACGCCGACACCATCGCCGAGCGCCTCCTCGCGGTCGGCGTCTCGGCCGACGGGCGCGCGAACACCATCGTGAAGACTTCCGGCGTGCCGGAGATTCCCGGCGGCTTCCTCGACGATGCGCAGATCCTCGTGTGGTTCACCAACGCCTACAAGCGCGTCGGCGAGGAGGTGCACGCGGCCATCAAGACGACCGAGGACGTCGACCCCACCACGTCGAACCTGCTGCAGGAGGTCGAGCACGGGATCGCCAAGTACCAGTGGCAGATGCGGGCGCAGCTCCAGCGGACGCACACCGACCCGAACACCGGCTGGGACCTCAACGACAACAAGCCGGTCGACCTGCAGGGCCAGCAGGCTCCGGCCCAAACACCCGCCAAGCCCTGACGACAGCCAACCCCGCGCCGTCAGGCGCGGGGTTTCCCCTTGACCCGCGATCAGTTTATATTAATTCCAAACTAGAGATGCGCCCCCGGGATCGAACGACGCCTCAGCCTCCCCTCACGCCCGGCCAGCGAGCCATGTTGCTCCGGCTCGACCGGGAGGGACCGCTTGTCTCGCCCAAGCCCTGGGAGATGCGCACGGTCCGGTCCCTGAGGGAACGCGGGTTGATCCGCCCGCGGCTGTCGAGCCGGGACCCGGAGGGTCTCTGGTTCATCAGCGCCAAGGGCAGGCGAGCCATAGCCCCGGCGGGTCCAGCCGTCGGCGACCGTCATCCCCCGGCAGCATCACCGGCGTAGGCAGGATCTCGACCATGAATGCACCCGACGATACGACACGGCCGACGGCGAGATACGACGGCGGCACCATCGCGCTGCATTGGTTGACCGCGGCGCTCGTGCTCGGCCTATGGCTGGTCGGGACGTTCCTCGAAGACCTTGTCCCAAAGAGTGCCCTGCGCTCCGGCATCTGGTCGGCCCATTTCGACCTGGGCTTCGTCCTCACCGGCCTCGTCGTAGCCTTCCTCATCTGGCGGCGGGCCCGGGGCCGCGACCTGCCGGTCGATGACCCTGGGCCCCTTCATCGCCTGGCGAAGGCGACCCACGCCGCGCTCTACGTCCTGCTGCTGGTCATCGTCGGCCTCGGCATCGCCAACGCCTTCGTGCGCGGTGTCTCCCTCGGCCCGGTCAGCCTGCCGCAGATCGGCGACCCGGAGTGGCGGCGGCCCCTGACTCACTGGCACGGGTTGGCCGCCAACGTGCTGATGGTCCTGGCCCTGTTCCACGCGGTCGCCGCCCTCGTGCACCACTACCTCTGGCACGACGCCGTCCTGCGCCGCATGCTGCCCCGGGGATCCTGACGCCCATGCGACCCGTCCACCAGGAGCGGCACCTGATCGACCGCATCGGCTGGCTGCGAGCCGCCGTCCTCGGCGCAAATGACGGCCTCGTCTCCACCGCGAGCCTGATCGTGGGTGTGGCAGCCTCGTCCGCCAACACGGGTGAAATCCTCGTCGCCGGCAGCGCGGGCCTCGTGGCAGGCGCGATGTCGATGGCGGCCGGCGAGTACGTCTCGGTGAGTTCCCAGGCCGACACCGAGCAGGCCGACCTCGCCCGCGAGCAGCGCGAGCTCGGCGACGACCCGGCCGCCGAGTGGGAGGAACTCGCGCGGATCTACGTCGACCGGGGCCTCGACCATGCGCTCGCCTTGCAGGTCGCGGAACAACTGATGGCCAAGGATGCGCTCGGCGCCCATGCCCGGGACGAGCTCGGCATCTCCGAGGTCACGACGGCTCGGCCGGTCCAGGCGGCGCTGACCTCGGCGGCGACCTTCTCGGCCGGCGCGGCCTTACCCCTGGCGACGGCGGCGCTCTCGCCCGGCAACATCGCGGTCTATACGGTGTCGGGGGCCTCGCTGGTATTCCTGGCGGTGCTTGGGGGACTCGGCGCCAAGGCGGGCGGCGCCCCCATCGCCCGGGCGACGGCGCGGGTGACCTTCTGGGGCGTACTGGCCATGGCCGTCACGGCAGGAATCGGGAGCCTGGTCGGCAAGGCCGTCTGACTACCGCTGCGGATCGTGGCAGTGCATCTTCGGCGGCGCGGTCGCGCAATCGATGGAGCACGTCTGGTCGGGCCGGCAGAACCACTGCAGGGCGCCGGTCTTCAGACACGAGCCGGAACAGTGCCGGTGGGCCGCGTTCGTTGGTTCGACGAAGGACGCCGGCGCGTCCGGTGACGCCGCAGGTTGCTGGGCGAACGCTGCAGGCACGACCGCGAGTTGAACCAGCAGGAACCAACGCAAACGTCTCGCCATCGCAGTCTCCTCGAAAAGCGGCAGGCACACGCCGCATGTCTGCGACGACGATGCAGTGTGTAGTCGAGCTGCATTTAGCAACTGAAGATGTGAATGAAATTGACTAAAATCAATTTCATCGAATGCCGGCACCGACAATAGCGAGTGGCGGCAAGCACTTCAATGCTCATGTTGGAGAAGTGCTTGCCTGGCCTTGGGCAAGCCGGAACTGCTTTACCGCAGGTGGTGTTTCCGGCGGCGCTTCCGTCCGCGCTTTTCCCGGGGCGGGCCGCGCCATTCAAGGGAGGTTCCCGTCGATGGACAAGCCAGTCGCTGCCTGATCGGGGCCGTCAACCTGCTCGCGGCCGCCGACCCAGCACAGGCCGCGATGCCTGCCCAGACCGTGCTAACCGCGGCCATGCGTGCCGAGAGCTACGCCGACCTGCCCAAGCCCATCCCCGACGCTGTGGCGCTCCTAAAGGAGCCGGACGAGGTCGCGGCGAAGGCCAAACCGCTACTTGCCGCCTCTTAGGGCGAGGCCACGGTACAGCAGGCGCAATACTACTATCATCGCCACCATCACCATCACTGCTGCGACATGCCGTACGGGTACAGAGCCTGATGCGGCGGGGTGGATGGTTCCGCACCCCGCCCAGCCTTACCGCTGGCTCTTGGCGGCGCCTAGGATGCGCCGGTAGGTTCCGCCGAACACGGTGTGGGTCGCCGAGGTCCACTGCGAGTCCGCCGCCAGCGTCTCGCGGCTGGGGTAGATGCGTCGCGATTGGAGTTCGCGCTCGGCGCCTCCTCTTCGTTCATCGCCATGAGCTCGAAATCGGCCTCAACCGAGACGACGGACACCTGCATGAACGGCTCGTCCTTCCGGAAGATATGCCTGCGGCCTTCGTCCGGGGCCTTGAACACCATGAAGTACATCGTCGGCCCCCAGTGCCGGATGAGTGCCGGCATTGCGACCGGCACTGTTCCGGTCCAGTCGGTGTAGAAGCGTGGGTGGATCTCGGTCCTGATCACCTAATTCTCCTCGACCCTTAGGTCGATGAGGATCCGATAGGCGTAGTAGGCCTCGCCGAAGCTCCAGAGCGGCGGCCTTTGCGGTCCCGGTCCGCCGGGCTCGGCGAAATTCCCTCAAAGACCAGTCTTGCGGCCCTGGTGCTCACGCCCAATTCGGCGTCGTAGGCGTAGAACAGCTCGATCCCGCCTTTGACCGCTTCCAAGAGCGGGATGCAGTGCCAGGCATAATCCTGCGAGCCTTCTGTGCGGGGCTCCGGATCGCCCGCCCAACCGGGAATTTTCAAGCGCGTCCGCCGGGGCGGCAGCCCCGGCTCGATCAGCCTGACCTTCACCTGTCGCATTCTCGACCGTCCCTTCGATGTCGCCCTGGAAGATAGGAGGTCAGAGGAACGGTTCGGCGCGAAGCAACACCATGTGATCGCCCAGTCAGGTCGCTGCGGGGCGTAGCAGTACGTTGGCGACGCCCTGGGTGTGATCCGCGTCTTACTCGACGGTGACGGATTTTGATCTAGGCCGATCCCGCTCCAAGTGCGAAAGAGCGGCCCCAAAATCTCTGCGCCTGCCGACGTGATTACTGGGACTTGTCGGCGATGACCCTCGGGCCCGCCTCCTAGACTTCAGCAATTGTCTCCTTGGCTTTAGCATCAAAGGCCCCCTTGGGCTTGACGTTTCCGGCCCAGGATACCTTCGATCCGCTCCCGTCCTTCTACACTATGAGCATGGACTTATAGCTCTACACAGGCAGCGGGCGGGAGATTATCGTGCATGTGTAGTCTATCTTCTTGTCGCCGCGGAACTGTTCTTCCTCCATGATGGTGTCACTGCCCTTCATCGACAATGTTCACTCCTGCCTGCCGCCTTTCTAAGACAGCACCCACTTCTCGATGACGAGGTGCCAGTTGCCGATGCCGCAAAACCCGCCAACCATCTTCCAGACCGCTTCGGGCGATGCAGGCACCATCACGCTCTTCGTCACTTCAATCGCAAGGGCAGGCGTGACGACGACCATGGCCAGCGCCACGGCGGGGACGGCGATTCCGAGCATTCATCGGTTCCTGTAAAACCTTGAGCGCGTCGTGTGCGCCGAGGAACCAGCTACTGCGCGACCGAAGGCGGACTACGCCAAACGCGGATGTGTGAACGGTGCACTCGATGTACCCCTGAGGCAGTCTCGCGACCAACCAATGGCTAGCCTTCGGCGACCCGGCGCGATCAAACGCGGAGATAGCTCCAACCTGCCTCCTGAAGTGCCACGAGACGGACTGCACCAGCCGAAACGATGCCGACGTGTGGCAGTAATTCCAGAGGGTGCCCCTCTGCCTTCTCCATGGCTTTGATGGTGTTGCCGCAGGCCGAGAGTACGATTCCCGGCACGCTCTCGGTGATGGAGTGGATCCTCGACGTCACGGGCGATGTGTCGGCCCGCAGCATGTGCAGACCCGGCCCATAGGCAACGATCTCGACCTCAAGCTCCTCGGCCTGATTGCTGTATTCGCGTGCGAGATTGACCGCGTTGTTGAGGGCGAGGTCGAACACGCCGTTCTCGCGAGAACTGACCTGCAGTGCGACCCGATGGGTCTTGGGGTCAGCCGATTGGGTCGCCGAGGCCCTGCTCGCCACGAGCCAAGCCATCAGCGCGGCCAGTCCGGACACGCCCCTACGCGACAGCATCATCGTGTCCACTCCGTTCGCGAACGGTCCTGTTCCGACAGGAATATTCCTGCGAAATCGTGTCGTCAGGTTTGTACGAAGCGATAACTCGCACCAACGCGCTCGACACGTCCGACGCCTGAGCTCGGGAGGTGAAAGCCGACAAGCGTCATCCGCTCATTCGCCAAGCGGTCCAGCAGGGTGAGGCGGGTACGCGCCGCGAGGTCACGGTCGAGATCGCTTCCGAAGGCCCAGGCGGGGCGGCGGAACGACACAACCGCGTGGCTCAAGGCATCCCCGCCGATCAGTACCTGCTCCCGACCGGCTTCGACAAGGACGGAGGCGTGACCGGGCGTATGCCCCGGCGTCGCGACGTAGGTGAGGCCGGGAGCGATGCTTTCGCCGGGCTTACGGCGCTCCACCTTCGCCTCAAGGCGTCGCAGGGTCCGTCGCGAGCCTACGGAGAGGCCCTTAAGCCAATCCGGTACGCGGGTCTCGACATCCTCGCGGGTCCAGAAATCCCATTCCGCGGCCGGCACGACGTAGCGGGCATTGGGAAACCGTTCGCTGTCGTCGAAATCATCGACCGCGCCCCAGAGATGATCGGGATGGGCGTGCGTGAACACCACCTGGGTGATCGCCTCACGTGAGATGTTCCGGCTCTCCAGCGTCTCGCCGAGCTTGCCGGCCGTGGGCTGGAACGAGTTGCCCGAGCCGGCATCGATCAGAATGACTTCCGAGCCGATCCGAACGAGGCTCGGGTTCGTCGGAATCGGGGTGGCCTCCGCGGGCTGACCCTCGGCCTTAAAGACGGCTTCAACTTCCGCGCGCGGCGTGTCGGGCAGCATGAAGGCGAGGGAGGAGGACAGCGTGCCGTCGCTCGCCGTCTCCACGGAGGCGGCGCCGACCCTGAGCGCCGCTGTCTGGTTCGCCGAAGCGCGGCGGACGGGCCACGCGCCCGCGAAGCCCGCTGCGAGGCCACCCAAGAACAACCGCCTGTCGCAGCGCGTTCCCGCGGAGTTGGGACGGCTCGTCATTGGACCGGCGGGGCCTTCTTCGCGGGTTCGGCAGCCTTGTCTGGCGTCACGTCGAGGATGCGAGCGCGGCTCGTGATGGACGCTTCCTTCGGCAGGCAGTTCGTCATGCAGGGCTTGGCCGTCCAGAACTCCTTCTCCGCCGTCTCGCGGTCGTCCATGAAGAAGTTTTTCTCGTTAGGCAGGCGGATGCTGGCGAGGTTCTTCTCGTTCAGCTCGAAGTCCTGATCCTTCAGAATGTCGTTGAGATAGAGGAGATAGGCGGTGACCGAGTATGTCTCGTCCGGCGTGAGGGTCTGTGCCGCGCCGAACGGCATTGCCCGGTGAATGAAATCGAAGACGGTCGAGGCGTAGGGCCAGTAGGACCCGATGGTCTTAACCGGACTGTCGGACTTCAACGTGCCGGACCCACCGGCGAGCTCCGGCCACCGTCCCGCGCCCTCGCCGAACTCGCCATGGCAGCTGGCGCAGCGCTCCTGGAAGACCGTCTCGCCGAGCGCCGCGGTTCCCTTGCCGACAGGAAGCCCCTGGCCGTCCGGCCGCACGTCAATGTCCCAGCCCTTGATCTCCTCCGGCGTCGCGACGCGGCCGATGTTCAGACGCTCCGCCGCCACCGGCGTGGCCGCGAGGAGGACGGTCGCAAGGGCGGCCGAAAGACGGTTACGCGACCTCGACATTCTCGATCTCCCCGCTGGGCAGCACGTGCCAGGTCTGGATGCCGTTGTTGTGGTAGATCGAGTTCAGGCCGCGGTGTTGGCGCAGGGCCGCCTTGGTCGGCTGGACGTAGCCGGTCTCGTCCATGGCGCGGGACTGGATCAGCAGCGGATCGCCGTTCCAGTCGAACTCATAATAGAAACGCGTCAGCGCCTTATCGAGGACCGGCCCGTCGAGCCGCGCGGCCCGCCAGTTGCGGCCGCCATCGAGCGAGACGTCCACGCCCTTGATCGCGCCCCGCCCCGACCACGCCAAGCCCGAAAGCACGGTGAAGCCCTTACCGTGGATGGGCGCCTGCGGACTCGGATTGGTGATGACGGACTTCGCGTCCATGGCCCAGGTGAAGCGCCGCGCCTGACCGTCCGGCATGAGTGCCGTGTACTTCGACGTCTCCTCGCGGGTGTGCCAGGGCTCGTCGCCGACCTTGATCCGGCGCAGCCACTTCACCCACATGTTGCCTTGCCATCCCGGCAGGACGAGGCGGAGCGGATAGCCGTGCTCGGGATAGAGCGCCTCTCCGTTCATGGCGTAGGCGACGATGGCGTCGTCGAACGCTTTCTCGATCGGCACGGAGCGGGTCATCGCCGCGGCGTCGGCGCCCTCCGGCAACAGCCACTTGGCGTTGGTCTTGAGACCGGCTTCTTCGAGCAAGCGCTTGAGCGGGACGCCCGTGTACATGACGCAGTGGATCATGCCGTGGGTGAACTGACAGCCGTTGAGCTGCGCGCCCTTCCACTCCATGCCGGAATTGGCCGCGCATTCGAGGAACGCGATCCGGTTGACGCGGGGGAAGCGCTTGATGTCCTCCAGCGTCAGCATCAGCGGCTTCTCGACGAGGCCGTGGATCATCAACCGATGCTCGGACGGATCGATCTCGGCGATGCCGCCATGGTGGCGCTCGAAGCCCAGGCCGTTCGGGGTGATGATTCCCTCCAGCTGGTGCAGCGGCGTGAAGCTGACCGAACTCTGGCGCGAGGCGGTCAGCCATTCGACGTCGCGGCGGATCACGTCCACCTCGAACTTCGACGGGCGGCCGTAGGGCCGGCTGACGACACCCTCACCGAGCGACTGCGACCATTCCGGTACGCTCGGCGGAAGGTTCTTCGCGTCCGGCGCGGCGGCTGCGCGGCCCGCAAAAGCCCCCGTGCCGACCGCTCCGCCGAGGGCGAGGCCGGTGCGCAGGAAGGATCTTCGAGAGGTTGGCCCGGACGGATCGGGGCGCGGCTTCGGTTCAGACATCGGCCTCTCCGAACTGTTTCAAGTATAGCAATGTGTGAATATATTGGAGACGACTAGGCGCCACGGACGGTGACCTGCGCGGGCGTCGGGTTCACCGTTCCCTTGGCCTTGATGTGCGAGGAGACGACGTCCCAGATCGGCGGGCCGTCGGTGCCCTCGTTGACGCTCGCCCATCCTGCCACGGTGTAGCTGGTGCCAGCCTCGATGGGTTTGCCGGTGCGCAGGAGGGTGAGGTCTGAGATGCGGCTGCCGGCCGGGCGAGCGACGTCGATGGCGTAGGACACGCCGCCCACCCGCACCATGTCGCCACCTTGCTGGTAGTACGGATCGGCGTTGAAGAGGTTGTCGGCCACGTCCTCCAGCACCTCCTTCAGCCGGGCGCCGGTCATCGGCATCCGATAAGCCGCCGGGTAGGTGATGGCGGTGGCGTTGTAGACGTCCTCGCGGGTTATCGACTGGCCGGGCAGGAGGGTCGTGCCCCAGCGGAAGCCGGGCGAGAGGGCAATCTCAGCCTCTCGCTCGGACAGGAGCGCATCGCAGATCATGTCGTCGAGCGTGCCGTTGAAGTTGCCCCGCCGGTAGAGCAGGGCCTCGGTCCGGCCGAGTTCCTCCTTCAGCATCGCCTCGTGGGGCGCACGGATCGACCGGATCTTGGCCGCCATCGTCTTCTCTGGGGCGATGATATCGGAGAAGATCGGGATGAGCTTCGAACGGTAGCCCTTCACGGCCCCGTCCCGCACGTCGAGGTCGACGCGGGTGAGGAACTTGCCGTGGCTGCCCGAGGCGATGAGTAGGGTGTTGCCGACCTTTACCGCCTGAGGCAGCGCGTCGTGCGTGTGTCCGGTGAGTACGACGTCGATTCCCTTCACCCGCGAGGCGAGCTTGCGGTCCACGTCGAAGCCGTTGTGGGAGAGCAGCACGACGAGGTCGGCGCCCTCCTTCCGGGCCTTGTCGACGCTCGCTTGCACGTCCTCCTCGCGGATGCCGAAGGACCAGCCGGGGATCATCCAGCGAGGGTTGGCGATGGGCGTGTAGGGAAAGGCCTGCCCGATCACCGCGACCTTCGCGCCGCCGCGCTCGAACATCTTCGTGGCCTCGAAGGCCGGCTCGTTCCATTCGGCGTCGCGAACGTTCTGGCCCAGGAACGGGCAGCCGAGCCCGTCCACGATCTCCTTAACCCGTTCGGTGCCGAGGGTGAACTCCCAGTGGCCCGTCATGGCGTCGGGCTTCAGCAGCGCCATGCAGTCGACCATGTCCTGGCCCTTGCTCACCATCGAGGTGTAGCTGTTCTGCCAAGTGTCGCCGCCGTCCAGGAACAGCACCTTGTCGCCTCGCTCGGCGCGGATCGCGTCGAGCACCGTGGCGATCCGGTCGAGGCCGCCCATCCGGCCATAGCTGCGGGCCAGCGCGACGTAGTCCTCCGGCGTGAGCGCATAGGCCAGCGGCGAGCCGCCGGGGATGCCGTAGAGGTCGAGGTAGGCGCGTCCGGTGACGTGGGGGACCTGACCGCGCGCCTCGCCCATCCCGAGGTTGGTCGAGGGCTCGCGGAACAGCACGGGCCGCAACTGCGCGTGGATGTCGGTGAGATGGACCAGGGTGACGTTGCCCATCGGCTCGAAGGCCAGGAGGTCGTCCTGGGTCAGGCGCTGCTGGGCGAAGGCGCGGGTCCAGCCCGTCGGCACCAGGGCCGCGGTGGCGGCGGCGATCTGCAGGAAGTCGCGGCGTGAGGTCATGGCAGGATCAGGCCCTCAGTTGCGCACGGCGGGCGTCTCGACCGGAAGGCCGAGGCCGCGCCACGCGACGTAGGTCTCCAGGGCGAGGAACTCGTCGGAGAGCGGCTTGAACGGCGTGGCCCGGACGTCCTGCATGCAACCTTCCATGCGCTCGTGGAGCGGCACCAGCCGCTGGTCGCGCAGGCGGTAGACGGGGAATCCGTTGCTCTGCCCCTGGCTGAGGAAGTCGGCCCGGAGATACTTGCCGTGGTTCTTCTCGTGGCAGCTCGCGCAAGCGAGATCGAGTTGGCCGTTCCGCTGGTAGTAGAGCGATTGTCCTCGCTCGAACCAGGGCGTCATGGGCCCGTCCACCTTCACGGCGACCGGCATCCCGCGGGACTGGTTACGGACGTAGGTGGTCATGGCCGTAAGTTCGGACGAGCCGAAGGCCCAGGGCTCGGCTTTCAGGGCGCCGCTGCGGCAGATGTTGATCCGCTGCTCCAGATTGACCGGCTTGCCGAGCTTCTCGTTCCACTTCGGATAGGCCGCCGCGACGCCCTTCATCGAGGTCGATGCCTCGTTGTGGCAGCTCGCACAGGACTTTCCCGCCGCGCCATCGACCTTCGACCAGAGTTCCTCTCCCTGCTCCACGGCGAGGAAGCCCGGATTGTTGAAGTCGTCGGCCTGCATGTCCTGCGTTTCCTTGGAGCGGAAATACAGGCCGGAGACAACTTCATCAAACGGGGAATTCGGGTTCTGGACCTTGAGGCCGTGCGCCTGCCAGGCCGGACGCTCGGACCCTTCCTTAGCGGCGGGCGCGGAGGGCATGTCCTGCGCATGGGGTGCGACGGCCAGCGCGACGAGCGCGAGCGCGGTGACGGCAAAGGGAATGGGGCGGACCATTGCGAGGGCTCCGGCGCGGCGGGGGAGGCGCTCCGGGGCAATCGGCCCCGGGCGCGCGTCAGGCGACCTTGATCTGCTCGGTGGCCTGGGTCTTCGACCCGTCGTCATCGATCCAAGTGAAGGTCAGCGTGCCGGTTTCCTCGGGTCTGATCTTGAACTGGAAGTAGGGGTTGGCGGAGACCGCGCTCTCTATGTCGGCGCTGAAGATCGTCTTGCCATTCAGGTCGCAGGTGAACTTATTCAGGATCTTGCGCGGGATCGTCTTCCCGTCCTTGTCCTTGCGCTGGCCGGATTCCATCGTGTGTGAGACGAGCGTCTTCACCTCGATGATGTCTCCCTTTGCGACATCCTTCTTGTCCAGTTTGATCCGCGGCTTCACGTCGGCCATGTGGTCCTCCCGTCCTCGTTCGATGCTGTTGCGTGTGGGTTAGCCGCCGCAGCCGCCGATGGTGACCTTCACCTGGCGGACGTCGCTGAAGACCGAGCCGTCGTTCATGCGGGCGACCGCGATGACGTTCTGCGTCTCGGCAAGACGGATGCGCGTGTTCGCCTCGGCGACGCTCGACGGCGTGAAGTGGAAGCTGATGACGCCGGGGTTCGGATTGCCCTCGGCAACGATCATCACCTCCTCGACATAGCTCTCCGGCGTCATCGGCACGTCGACGCTCACCGTCATCGGTACGGTGTTGCCGTTCTCGGCGATCTCGGGGAGTTCGAGCTTGACCTTGCCCCTCACGGGCTCCTTGCCGCGGGTGAAGGCCTTGATGGCCTCATCGGTCGCAGGCTTCGCGGCCAGGGCCGGTCCAGCGCGGAAGGCGAAGGCGGTTGCCACGACGGCTCCGGTGCCGAAGGCCAGGGCTTGGCGGCGGTTCAATGCGGGGATCTTGGCAGAGGTCATGGGAAGCGGCTCCTTCAGCCCGCGAGATCACTTCAGGGTCGTGAGGTAGGCGACGACGTCCTCGACCTGCTGCGCGGTCAGGATCGGCTTGCCCTGGAACTCGGGACGCACGCGATGAAGGCCCTCGATCCGGTAGAAGGCAGGCATCACGGTCGCCTCGGTGAAGACGTGCTTCGGGTTGACGACGATCATGCGCAGATGCGCCGCGTCCCACCGTTCGGCGACGCCGTCGAGGGAGGGTCCGATCTCGCCGTGAAAGGACTCGGTGCTCAGCGAAGAGACCTGATGGCAGCCGAGGCAGTTGCCCTGGCGGCGGTTCACCACGACCTTGGCGCCGGCCGCCGCATTCCCCGGCTTGTCGGTAAGCGGCTCGGGGATCGCGTCGCTGCCGTCGACGGCCACGACCTTGAACGGTGCAAGCCCGGTTGAAGCCGTCTCGGCTCCGGCGGCGGTCGCGAGGACGCAAAGTCCTGCGAGCGCAAAGGCTGTGATCGGCCTACGCATCTGGCGTTTCCTCGGTGCGCCGTCATTGCGGCGGGTGCGGTCGTTTCGAACCGCACGCACTGCCGATGGGCGAACCAATCGACATATGCGAATATTTGCAAGTTTGACGCTTATCGCTTTCGAGTCAAGCGTTAATCAGGAGGCCACCGATCATCGCGGCCGAACTGTTAGCCCCGCCGCGCCGCCTCCGGGGAGCGCAGGTAGTCCTGCAGGTTCGTACGCTCGTAGGCTCGCTCGGCCACGAAGGCGAAGGTTCGCCGGAACTCCTCAGGCGCGACATAACCCCGAAGGCGCAGGACCTCGCGCTGCTGAGGCGGCTTGTCCGCGAGCGTCGATTCTTCCGCCGGGAAAAACTGTATGCTCGGCGTGGAGTAGATCCCGTATTTCTCCGCGAAGCCCTTTTCGGAAAGGGTCTGCCCGTCAAAATCGGTGACTTCGCGCGAACCGATGAAGTTCAACTGCAGGATATCGAAACGCTCGCGGATATACGTGCTCGTCGCCCGATCCGCGAAGTTCACGAGGTGGATCTGCTTGCAGTAGGGACAGCCCTTCAACTCCCAAAGGACGGCAAGACGTTTGCCGTGGTCCCGGGCCGCCCTCAGATCGTCCGACAGGTCGAGGAAGCTTTCGAGGAACCAGGGCTCCCGGTAGAGACCGTCATCGCCCTGGATCGCCTGGGCCATGGCTTTGGAAGGCAGGCCAAGCGCGAGGGCACCCGCAAGGAACCGGCGCCGGGTCGACATGACGTCCCCTCCAAATATTCTTGTTCGTGCATGTGTAGTGCGAATTTCCCGCATCTGGCAATCCGTTGCCCCTGATACCCGCTGCTGCTGTGGCTTTGAGAGGAGGCGAGGTGAAGGGGCGATTGAGTCCGCTGTTCCGGGGCCAATCACAATCCCGGCGGCCACGTCGCTTCCACTCGAACACATTCGATTTTTGCTATATCAAAGTGATGGTCTTGAGCTTGGGAAGGTCGATGCGGGAAACGAGGCGGGCAGTCATGGCGGGGGCTTGGGGGGGCGCCCTATGGCCTTGCTCCGTCGAGGCCGCCGAAATGGTCAAATTCGAGCGGCGCGGCTGCCCGTGGTGCAAGGTGTGGGACAAGGAGATCGGGCCGATCTATCCGAAGACGGATATCGGGAAGCGGGCGCCGTTGCGCCGTGTCGATCTCGACGCAGGCATCCCTCCCGGACTCACGCTCAAGCGCCCGATCCTCTACACACCGACATTCGTCCTCATCGAAGGCGGCGCCGAGGTCGACCGGATCGAGGGCTATCCGGGCGAGGAGTTTTTCTGGGGGCGGGCCGAGCGGTTGCTGAAACAGCTACCGGCTTCCCCGTGACGGGTTTTAGACGGCAAGGAAAAGGGTGAGATGATGCCGTTGCAGCAAGCGCAGCCGGTGACGAGCGCCGAGGCCCCGGGCAGCCTCGACCTGGAACTGTTGCTGGCCAATGCACGTGATGCCAGCGAGCTGCTGAAGGCTCTCGGCCACGAGGCGCGCCTTGTTATCCTTTGCCTGTTGGTCGAGGGCGAGCGCTCAGTCTCGGAACTGGAGCAACTGCTGAACCTGCGCCAGCCCGCCGTGTCCCAGCAGTTGGCGCGGTTGCGGGCCGACGATCTCGTCGAGGCCCGCCGCGACGGCAAGAACATCTACTATGCGCTGGCCCGGCCCGAGGTTCGCGAAATCATCGCTGCCTTGCACCGCGCCTTCTGCAACGGACGTACGCCGTAACCTTTGAAGCCCCTCACGTATGTCGGTCTACGAGAAAGTAGAGACCCGCTCGGGCTCCGACGAGGATCGCGCCGAGGGCGAGCATCGAGCCGACCGACAGCGTCGAGAGACCGCTCAACCCCTGGCCGATGGTGCAGCCGAGGGCAGTGACGCCGCCCGTGCCCATTAGGAACGCGCCGAGAAGGTGGCGCTTCACCTCCCGGGCATCGTCGGGCGCTTCCCAATAGAATTCGCCCGCTTGGCGTGCCGACGCGAAAGATCCGACCAGGACGCCGAAGACCGAGGCCACGCCGAAATCGATCTTCGTGCCGCTCGCGAGCATGGCGTAGAGCAACGTATCGCCGACAGGTCGAGCGAAGCTGAAGGAGCCGACCGCCTGGGTCTCGAACTCGTCGAAGCCCGCGCTTCCGTTGGCCCACCATCCGGCGACGATCACACATCCGATCACGATAGCGCCGACCAGCAGCCGCTTCGTCTCCCGGAAGGCGCCGCTCGTGAGCGCCGCGATACAGAAGCCGACGCCTACCACGACGCTCACGACAATGCGGCCCGCCTGATCGAGCCGCAGGAGAGCGCCGAGGCGCTGGCTTCCGAGATCGACGCTTAACGGCTCAGTAATCGTCACGCGCATGAGCGCCGTCACGCCGCTGATTGCCATATAGGCTGAGAGGCCGAGCACAAGCAGGACGAGGAGGGCTCGTAGGTCTCCCCCGCCGAGCCGAATGAGAGCCCCAAAGCTACAGGTCCCTACGAGCGCCATCCCAAAGCCGAACATCGCCCCGCCGAGGATCATCGCGCCCCATTCCAAGCGCGGCCCCGTGTAGATCGACCGGGAGAGGTCGAGACCGGCAGCGGCTTCCAAAAGTTGGGTGCCGAGGATGGCGATGCCAATCGCCAGCAGCCAAGCACGCGCGCGGCGGGTGTCACGCGCGTAGACGGCATCCTCGATGGCGCCGAGCGTGCAGAAGCGACCCCGCCGTGCGACCGTGCCGAGCAGTGCTCCAAGGGCGAGGCCGAGCGCCGCCCGGAGAAGGTAAGCAGGCAGCGTGTCCAACATCAGCCTAGATTCGTTCACCCTTGAAAGGCCTTGTCAAACGGCCGTGTGAGAATCGTAGCGTCTCGTGACGCACAGCGACGGAACAGTCTGCGTCAGGCTGGCGACAAGTTGGCTCCGTGCGCGGCTCACCCGGCTCTTGACGGTCCCTACCTGGCAGCCGAGGCGGGCTGCCGCCTCTTCGTAGGTGAAGCCTTCGGCCCCCACGAGCAGCAGCGCCTGGCGTTGCGGGAGCGGCAGCGTCCCGATGAGGTTCATCACGGCCCCGAGCGCCACGACGTGGTCCTGGTCCGGTGCCGCCGTAAGCGTCGCGGCGTGCGCGCCCTCGGCGTCCTCGACCTCGCGCCTGGCCTTGCGCATCTCGGTGTAGAACTGGTTGCGCAGGATCGTGAAGCTCCAGGCCGTGAAGTTGGTGCCGGGCACGAACTTCTCCCGGTTGGCCCATGCCCGGACCATCATCTCCTGCACGAGGTCGTCGGCGCGGGCCGCATTCGCGCAGAGGGACATCGCGAACGTCCGAAGCATCGGCAGCGCCCGGAGGAGATCGTCGCGGAACGTGACCCCGAGACGCTCGCCGGATGCGACCAGCGACGCCTCGAACCGCTCGACGAGGAGCGAGAGCCTCTCCGGGATGGCCGCGTGCTCGGCAACCGAGAAGTAATCCCGCAACGGACCCGTAAGATGGGCAGCGATGCCCGCCTTGGAGCAATCGCCGCTGGGCAAAGCCGTTGGATCGGCGGCATGCGGGGTGTCGGTCACGGTCGGATGCCTTTTCGAGTGAGGGTAAGGTGCGACGACCGCACGATGCATTCGTTGTGATGCGGAACCCCGAGCTTGACCGCCCGAACGGTCCTCAGGCGGGGTCGACCGAGGCCCCCGCCTTGACCAGTGCCGGAAAGCCCCCGGCAACGTGGGCGACCGGTCCGAGGCCCATGTCGTTGAGCACCTTGGCGGCCAGGGCCGACCGGTTGCCGGAGGCGCAGTAGAGTACCAGGCGCCTACCGCCGCCGAGCTCGGCCTTGTGGGTCGGGCTCTCCGGGTCGGCCTGGAACTCCAGGAAGCCGCGGGGCACATGGACCGCGCCGGCGATCCTGCCGGTCTTGGCCAATTCCTCGCCTTCGCGCACGTCGACGAGCATCGTGTCGGGCTGGCCGAGGCGTGCGAGCGCCTCCTCGGCCGACAGGGTCTCAACCTCGCGGTTGGCTTCCGCCACCAAATCCTTCGCGCTTCTCATGGTCATGGCTTCCTCCGTCACTCGCCCCAGGCCGCGCCGTCGAGGGCGTCCAGCGGGATCTTCAGGTAACGCTTGCCGTTCGCCTCGGGCTCGGGCAGGCGGCCGCCTCGGATGTTCACCTGCAGGGAATGCAGGATGAGCTTGGGCATCGGCAGTTCGCGGTCGCGTGCCTCGCGCATGCGGACGAACGCCTCCTCGGTCGGGGCCTCGACGAGGTGCGGGTTCTCGGCCCGCTGCCGGGCGACCGTGCTCTCCCAGGCCGCCTCGCGCCCGCCCGGGCGGTAATCGTGCCCAGTGAACAGCCGTGTCTCGTCCGGCAGGGCCATGATGCGCTGGATGCTGCGCCAGAGCGCGTGCGCGCTGCCGCCTGGGAAGTCGGCCCGCGCCGAGCCGCTGTCGGGCATGAACAGCGTGTCGTGGATGAAGGCGGCGTCGCCGATCCGGTAGGCGATGGAGGCCATGGTGTGGCCGGGCGTGAACATCACCTCGACGTCGAGGTCGCCGATCCGGAAGCGCTCGCCGTCGGCGAAGAGCCGCGACCACTGCGAACCGTCCGTCCGGAACGTGTCGGGCAGGTTGTAGAGCCCCTTCCAAAGCCGCTGCACGTCGACGACCTTCTCGCCGATGGCGGTCGGGACGCCGGTCTTGTCGTGCAGGTAGCCGGCCGCCGAAAAGTGGTCGGCGTGCGGATGGGTGTCGAGGATCCACTCCAGCTCGTAGCCCTCGCGCTCGATGTGGGCGAGCAGGGCATCGGCGGAGCGGGTCGCGGTCGCGCCGGACTTCGGATCGAAGTCGAGCACCGGGTCGATGATGGCGCAGCGCTTCGTCCCGGGATCGGCGACGACGTACTGGATGCTGCCGGTCGGCTCGTCATGGAAGCCGGTCACGATGGGACGCCCGCGCAGGGCTGCGATGGTCTGGTCCGACATGAAACGCCTCCTTTTTCGGGTTCAGGTGTTGGCGCCGAGGAGCGGCAGGGCTCCGCGGGCGACGACGTACAGGCCGACCAGGATGACGAGGCCGGCGAAGGTGACGGTCAGGGCTCGCTTGCGCCCGGCGAGCCTCTGGCCGAGGCGCGTGCCGGCGAGGCCGCCGAGCACGCCTCCCAGGATGAACAGGCCGGCCAACGGCCAGTCGATCAGGCCGGAGGCGGCGTAGCTCGCGGCGGTCGCCGCCCCGAAGGCGCTGACCGCGACCAGCGAGGTGCCGATGGCCATCGGCAGCGGCATCGACGTCGCCAGCATCAGGCCCGGCACGATGAGGAATCCCCCGCCGATGCCGAAGAAGCCGGAGAACAGGCCGACCGCGAACCCGATGCCGAGCAGCCAGGGCAGGAGTACCGGGGCGTTGGCCTTCGTCAGGCGCACCTCGGGGTCGCCGTCACCGCGCCGCTTGCGCAGCATCAGGCCCCCGACCACGAGCATCACGACACCGAACAGGGCCAGGAGGCTCTGCCCGTCGACCGCCTTCGCAGCGACCGAGCCGGCCAGCGCGCCGAGGACGCCGGCGACCGAGAATGCCGCCGCGCAGCGCCACTTCACGTTCCCCGCCCGCCATTGCGGGACGAGGTTGCCGGCCGCGCTGACCGACACCGCCAGGGCGCTGGTGCCGATCGCCACGTGTGGCGAGGACACGCCGACGACGTAGGTCAGGAGCGGGACCGCCAGGATCGAGCCGCCCCCGCCGACGAGACCGAGGATCAGGCCGACGACCCCGCCCGAGCCGGCCGCGAGGCCGGATGTCAGCAGGCCGGGCGTCATGCGTCGGCTCCCTGGACCGCCGGCTTCGGGGCTGCCGCCGGAAGAAGGTGAAACGCCAGCATCCCGACGACCATGGCGACGACGAAGGTCACAGCTTGCGCCGGTGCGACCGTCAGCAGGGTGAGGGCGGGCCCCGGGCACAGGCCGGCGAGGCCCCAGCCGAGACCGAACACCGCGGCGCCGGCGATCAGGCGCGGGTCGAGGTCGCGCCGGGTCGGGATCTCAAGCCGGGAGGCGAGCAACGGCCGCCCACGGCGCCGCGCCACGAAATAGCCCGTCGCCGAGACCGCGACGGCGCCAGCCATCACGAAGGCGAGGCTCGGGTCCCAGCGCCCGGTCACGTCGAGGAAGGCGAGAACCTTGGCCGGATCAGCCATGCCGGAGACGAGGAGGCCGAGGCCGAACAGGAGACCGACGGCGAAGGCGGAGGCGGTCTTGGCCATGGCTCAGGCTCCGACGAGATGGCGCACGACGAGGACGGTCAGGATGGCGACGGCCATGAAGGTGCCGGTGGCGACCACGGAGCGGGGCGAGCCACGGCCGATGCCGCAGACACCGTGGCCGCTCGTGCAGCCGGCACCGAGGCGCGATCCGAACCCGACCAGCAGACCGGCGACCACGAGCAGCGGGAACGAGGCATCCACCGTCAGCGGCGGCAGGCTGCCACCCAGGCCGGCGTAGGCGAACGGCGCCAGGACGAGTCCTGCCACGAAGGCGGCGCGCCAGCCCGTCTCGCGAGATGGCGGGGTTAGGAGGCCGCCGAGAATGCCGCTGATGCCGGCGATCCGTCCGTTGAGGAGCAGGAACAGGGCCGCGGAGGTGCCGATCAAGGCACCGCCGGCGAGGGCGCTGACAGGCGTGAAGCCGTCCATGGTGGTCGCTCCCAAACGGTGGTCCGGGGGATGCCCGGCGGGGCGCAAGGGACGTCCTCCCCTGCCAAACCAGAACATTAGATAACTCTTATTTAGCATCATCTAATGGAATGGCAAGCGTGAAACCGACGGCCTGGATTGGGACGCGCAGAGGGGGTGCGGTGGCGCACGGGCGCCTTCGCCTTTGGGCGGACGCCATCGTTGGCGTGGCATCGATGCCGACGGGAGGCTCGCCGTCTCCCGTTCGACCAACTCAGGGATGGATGTAGGCGAACCCCATGCCCTGCAGCCGCGCCAGTTCGGCGACACCGCTCGGCACCACTTCGTCCTCGGTGACGCCGTAGAGCGTGTTGCGGTCGATCTTCCGCTCGCGCAGGGTATGGCCGCAGACGAGGAACCGAACGCCCATCCCCTTGAGGGCATCGATACGGGCGGCGAGCTCCCTGTCGCTCGCGGCCGACTGGAAGAGCCCGACCCCGTCGCCGTGGCTCACCACGCGGATCTCAACGTGGGTCTTGCCCACGGTCTCGACGTGGTTGCGCAGATTGCCGAGCAGGCGCTTGAAGTAGGCGGCTCCGTCGGGGCCGCCGTCGTTGTGGTAGACCACCTTCTGGTCGGCGTAGTACCCGGCCGGCGCTTCCGGGCCGGCATGGGCGGCCCCTACGCCCAGGGTCGCAAGCACGACCGCGATCATCAGGCTCCTAAAGACCGTCATCGTCCGCCTCCCCGTCATAGGCCGGAGGCTCGGGTGCTTCCGACGCGCTGCGCGATAGGTTGTCGAGCCCCGCATGATCGAGGCCGTCGTCCGGCTTCGGTCCGGAGGATGCGCCGTTCCCGAGGCTGCCCGTCGTCTCCGGCGCTTTTGGCCGTGCGGCGTGGACGGTGCCTCGGGACCCGAGCACCACCACCTTCGTGCCGGTGGGGACGCGCCGGTGCAGGTCGATCACGTCCTGGTTCAGCATGCGGATGCATCCCGAGGACACCGCCTCGCCGATGCTCGATGGTTCCGTCGTGCCGTGGATACGGTACAGCGTGTCCTTGCCGTCCTTGAACAGGTAGAGCGCCCTGGCGCCGAGCGGGTTCCTGTCGCCGCCCGGCATGCCGCCGGCCCAGCGCCCGTTCCGCTCCGGATCACGCCGGAGCATGTCGGGCGTCGGCGTCCAGCGCGGCCAGGACGCCTTGCGCGCCACGGTCGCCTCGCCGGTGAACTCGAATCCGGCCTTGCCCACCCCGACCGCGTAGCGCATCGCCTTGCCGCCCTCCATGACGAGGAAGAGGAAGCGTTTGTATGGATCGACGACGAGGGTGCCGGGCAGCTCCTTTGACGGGTAGTCGACCAACTGGCGGACGTTGCGAGCCTTGAGGTCGCGCGGGTCGACCGCCTCGACCGGGAAGGGTTCGTCCGTGACGGCGGCGTACCGGCGCAAGACCTCCGGGGTGATCTGCGGCCGGGCTTCCGCGACGGGGGCCGGAGCCCCCTGCGAGGTCGAGCAGGCGCCGAGCGCCGAGGCGAGCGCGATCAACGTCGTAAGGCGGAGGGGCCGCGGCATCACGAGCGACCCCGCGCTCGGGCCTGGGCGACTGCCTGCCTGAAGCCGTCGTAATCGAGCGCCGCCGCGACCTTGAGTTGGCCAATCAGGAAGACCGGCGTTCCCTGGAGCCCCAGGGCGTCCGCCTGGTCGAGGTTGCGCTGGAGCAGGGCCGCGATCTCGGCCTGGTGCGCCTTCCGGTCCTCTTCCAGGCGGGCGACGTCGACGCCCGAGGCGGCCACCGCCTCCAGCATCCGCTCCTTCGGGATCTTGCGGCCCGGAATCCCCATGAGCGCGCGGTGCACTTCGTCGTAGCGGCCCTGGTACTTCGCCGCGAGGGCGAGTTGGGCGCCGTAGACGGAGGCGTCGCCGAGGATCGGCCAGTCCTTGTGGACGAGGCGGATGCGCCCGTCCGCCTTCACCAGACGGATGAGGTCGGGCTCGGCCTTCTTGCAGAAGGGGCAGTTGTAATCGAGGAAGGCGACGATGGTCAGGTCGCCCTTCGGGTTGCCCGAGACCGGCACCTCCGGGTCGTTGAGGATGGCGTTGGGGTCGACGCCCTGGGCGAAGGCCTCCTCGATGGGGGGCGCCAGCGACAACAGGGCAGGCGCGAGCGCGACGGCGGGCATAAGGGCGAGCAGGGTCCTGCGGTCCATGGTGGTCTCCGTGAAACTTGGTTTGTCGAAAAGGGGGGCTCAGGCGCCGACGAGGGCGAGGCGGCGCTTCAGGTCCTCGACCGTGAGTTCGCCCTCGGTGCGGGCCTCGCGGACCTCGCCGCCGTCGGGGCGCATCAGGATGAGGGTCGGCGGTCCGACCACCTCGAAGCGCCGCATCAGGGCGCGGGTGGCGTCGTCGTCGCGGGTGACGTCGGCGCGGATGACCGAGACGGCCCTCAGCCTCGCCCGGATGCCGGGGTCAGCCAGGACCGTCCGTTCGTTGGTCTTGCAGACGCTGCACCAGTCGGCGGCGAACTCGACGAGCACCGGCTTGCCCGCGGCACGGGCCGCCGCGAGGGCGGCCTCGAAAGCCGGGACGGAGGAGACAGACCGGCTCTCCTCGACGTGAACCGCTCGCGACGGGCCGAAGCCTGCGAGCGGCCGGAGCGGGTCGGTCCCGCCGCCCGCGGCGCCGACGACGAGGGCGCAGCCGTAGGTCACGGCAACGATACCGGCGACCTTGCTTAGCCGGCCCGCGGCACCCGCCCTGAGGACGTCGAACGCCCCGACGAACACGCCGACGCCGATCGCCAGCGCGCCCCAGAGCACGAGGGAGACCTCGGACGGCACGAGGCGCGAAACCATGGTGATGGCCAACGCGAGGAAGACTACGCCGAAGGCCTGCTTGGCCGCGACCAGCCAAGGGCCTGACTTCGGCAGGATACCCGCCCCGAACGTCCCGAATGCGATCAGCGGCAGGCCCATGCCGAGGCCGAGCGCGAACAGGGCGGCGGCGCCGCGCGCCACGTCGCCGGTCTGGGCGACATAGAGGAGGGCCGCGGCGAGTGGCGGCGTCACGCAGGGCCCGACGATCAGGGCGGAGGTGAAGCCCATGACAGCGGCGGCGCCGAGCGCGCCAAGCTTGCCTCCGTTCAGGCGTGACAGCCGGCCGGCGACGCCGGACGGCAGCGCCAGGTCGAACACGCCGAACATCGACAGGGCCAGGGCGGCGAAGGCTGCGGCGAGCAGTCCAAGCGCGGCGGGAGTCTGGAGTGCGTTTTGAAGGTTGCGCCCGGACCATGCCGCCGCCACGCCGAGCGTCCCGTAGGCCAGCGCCATCGCGATCACGTATGTGCCGGAGAGTACGAAACCTCGTCCGGCCGAGAGCCGCTCCCCGGACCGGGCCAGCATGCCGGCCAGCACCGGGACCATCGGGAGCAGGCACGGGGTGAAGGCCAGGAGCAGGCCGAGCCCGAGGAAGGTCGCCAGGACGCCCGCGAGATGGCCCGAGAGCAGGCCGCTCGCGGGCTCGGCCTGCGCGTCCGTGGCCGGCGTCGCGGCGGTCGCGGTCGCCTGCGGACCTAGCGCGGGGACCTCGATGACCTTGTTGATCGGCGGGTAGCAGATGCCCTTCTCGGCACAGCCCTGATAGGTGACGCGCACCTCGCGCACCCCCGCGAGAGCCGCACCCGGCACGATGGCCTCCGTCGCGCCGTGATAGACTTCCGTCGGCCCGAAGTTGGGGTCATCCTTGGTCTCGCCGAGCTGGGTGCTGACAGGAAGCTCCCTGCCGCTCGCGTCGGTGGCGGCGATCTTGTCACGGTAGAGGTAGGTGCCGGGGGCGATGGTCCATCGCAGGCGCAGCGAGAGGTCTGGGTCGCGAGCCGCATCGACGGTGAAGGGCGTCGGCCGCGCACCGGGCTCGCGGCACTGCCCCGGTGACCACAGCGAGGAGCCGGTCCAGAGCAGGGCAGCGAGGATAAGGTGGGTGAAAACGTTCGGCATGGGCAGGGTCCGGGATCGGATCGGCCCGCCGCGGGTCGGAAACGCAGCTTAAGCCAGGCTTAAGCGGGGCCCGGAGGATGGGGGCCGTAAAGGGAGACACGCATGCGCATCCTCGTCGTCGAGGACGACACCATCCTGTCGGACGGTCTCAGGGCTGGTTTGGGCCTGGGCGGGGCGACGGTCGATTGCGTCGCAACCTGCGCCGACGCCGAGGCGGCGCTCGCCACGAGCGCGTTCTCGGCCATCGTGCTCGACCTGATGCTGCCCGACGGCTCCGGCCTCGACGTGTTGCGGGGGCTTCGCCGCCGGAACGACCGGACGCCGGTCGTCCTGCTGACGGCCCGGGACGCCGTGACCGACCGGATCGCCGGGCTCGACGATGGCGCCGACGACTACCTCGGCAAGCCCTTCGACCTCGACGAGCTCTCCGCCCGCATCCGTGCCGTCGTCCGGAGGGCCTCGGGTCGGGCCGCCGCGCTCCTGGAGCACGGCGGAATTCGGCTCGACCCCGGCAGCCTTGCCGTCACCGTCGACGGTGTGCCGGTCGCCGTCTCCCGGCGCGAGGTCATGGTTCTGGCGGCCCTCATGGAACGACCTAACGTGCTTCGCTCCAAGGTCGAACTGGAGGAGCGGCTCTACGGCTGGCAGGAGGAGGTCGAGAGCAACGCGGTCGAGGTCCACGTGCACAACCTGCGTGCCAAGATCGGCAAGCACGCCATCGAGACGGTCCGAGGTCTCGGATACCGGATGAGGGCACTCGCATGAGGTCGCTACGCGTCAGGCTTTTCGCCATCCTCGTCCTCGCCACCGGCCTGATCTGGCTCAGCGCGGTCGCCTGGATCTATCTCGGCTCGAAGCGCGAGGTGGAGCAGGTCCTCGACAACCGCCTGCAGGAAGCCGCCCGCATGGTCAGTTCCCTGGTGGGTGCGGTTGGGAGCGCTGGCCCGGACGGGGCACCCCGAACCTTCCCGGCCCCGACGGCCTACGAGCGGCAGCTTTCTTGCCAGATCTGGTCGCTCGACGGGCGCATGGTAGCGCGGTCGACCGGGGCCCCGGAGCGCCGCCTGACCGACGCGCCGGCCGGCTTCTCGCAGCGCGAGGTCGACGGCGAGACCTGGCGGGTGTTCACCGTGGAGGATGCCGAGAGAGGTGTGCGGGTCATGGTGGGTGATCGTCTTGGCCTCCGCGAGCGCCTCGTCACTGACCTCATCATGGGCCTGGTCACACCCGCCATCCTGATGGTTCCGTTGCTCGGCATGCTGATCTGGGCGAGCCTCGGTCGGGGCTTGCGTCCCTTGCGGCTGATGGCGCGGGACCTCGCGGGTCGCGGCGCCGACGACATGAGTGCGATCGACACAAATCGGACGCCGGCGGAGGTGCGTCCCCTGGCAGACGCCCTGAACGGGCTGTTCCTCAAGGTCGAATCGGCCCGCCGGCACGAACGGGAAGTGACGGCCTTCGCCGCGCATGAACTGCGAACACCGCTCGCCGGCCTCAAGGTCCAGGCCCAGGTCGCCATGGCCGCCACCGACCCGGACGTGGCGAAGGCGGCGCTGAGACAGATCCTTGCGGCCGTCGACCGGACCACGCGCCTCGTCCGCCAGTTGCTCGACGCCGCCCAGCTCGATGCCGCAGGGGAGGCGCCCTCCCTGGCGGAGGTCGACGTCGGCGCACTGGTGACGGAGACCGTGGAGGGGATGCGGACGCCTCCCGGGGTCCGGACCCAAATCGATCCGGGGCTACGGGGCTACACGCTGCTGGCCGACCCGGAAGGCCTGCGCCTCGCCGTCCGAAATCTGCACGAGAACGCCGTGCAGCACATGGTGACCGGCACGGTGGCTTGGGGCGCGCGGCCGCATGGCGAGGGCATCGTCGTTCGCGACGAGGGACCGGGCATTCCGGAGGAGGAACTGCCCCACGTCACGACACGGTTCTTCCGTGGGCGACACAAGAGCGAGACGGGTAGCGGTCTCGGCCTCGCCATCGCCGAGATGGCGTCCCGCCGGAGTGGCCTGAGCCTGCGGCTGCGCAACCGGACGGATCGCCCGGGGCTTGAGGCGGAGATCCTCCCGGGCTGAGACCGGTCAGCCGAGCTCCGGGCAGAAGATGTCCTTGAGGGTCGCCAGCACCCGCGCGGCCCTGGGGTCCTCAAGGCGGTAGTGGATCGTCTGGCTCTCGCGCCGGAACGCGACCAACCCATCCTCGCGCAGCTTGGCGAGGTGCTGCGACAGGGCCGATTGGCTGAGCTCGACCTCCCCGGCGAGGCTGGTCACGTCCATCTCGCCGCGGGCGACCAGCAGGCACAGGATGAGCAACCGCTTCTCGTTGGCGAGGAGGCGGAGCAGGCGGGCCGCGTCGGCGGCCTTGTCCTGCAGGCGCATCAGGTCGGTCGGAGTCGCTACGTCCATCGGTCCGTATCCCAGAATGTCAGCCTTATCTTATTTAGGCGATCCTAATATAAAATCAGGGGCTGTGCTCCTTCTTTGCCCACTCCGCGGCTTCGCCCAGGAGGTCATCAAAGGCTTTTCCTGGTGCCGCCTTGCTGCCATCGTCCCCGAGGTAATCGGGCGCAGGCGCGGAAGGAGTGATCTGCGTCGGTCGCAAAGGCCAAGGGCCGCCATTGTATTGGCGGCCCCCTTTTGCTCTGGATTGCTCCGGTGCGGTACTAAGGGGTGGGAAAGCGGAGATATTGCGTCGGCCATTACCGGGACGGTGTCCGGCAACCACCAGGCGGAAAAAATATCCCCGCTCGGGGAAGGCATGCCCCCGGTCGACGGCCCGCAGGGCTAAGCGCGGGCCCGGCATCCACCCGGACATGACGCTTTCGCGCGGCACCGGCCGCTCCGGAGACGGCTATGTACCACCGTCGCCCAGGCCGCCTCGATACTTGGGCCGGATGGGACCGGCGGCCGACTCAACCCACATCGCGCACCATGGGCCGCCCCGCTTCCGACACGCGGATCGCCCTTGAGGTCGGCGCGGCGGTGCCAAGCCTGCCCGCGGTTTCCTCCACCCGCCAGCGAAGGATTGCCGGAGCAGGGGCAAGGATTGCGTCGTTGCTCCTTCCGTCGCCTCTTTGATCGGGCATTCTGTATAAGTGACTGCCTGGATTGAGCTTTTTCATATTTCAAGATCAAATCCGAAAGAATAGGCTATTCAATCCTTGGAATGCTTCGACGCCACTCTGATATCCTGCTTCAATCGAGCATCATCTCGCGATCATGCCAGATCGCAGGCCGATCCTGCAGTAAAAGGCGGTGGTCAGACTTGACTCCCAGGGCCGTGCTCGCGGTACAAGGCGCTGCCCGGGCCGCGTCGGCCCGAGCCGACCAGGAGTAAGGGAATGAAAGTTCCGGAACCGCCGTCGCGCAGGTAGGCGTGTGCGGGTAGCCGCCCACACACGCCTCCTTGCGATCCATCGACCGGGGTGCGCCCTCACGAGGCCAAAGGCACCCCGGTCAGCAACCCCGAACCGCCGAGGGCGGAAACGGGCGCTTCGGCGCATGGGCAGTGGATTCGCATCTCCCACCGCCCTTGGCAAGAGTCCCCGTTCCGCTCCGGCTCGAACGACGCCAGCCGCCAGGCATCGACCGGCTGTGCGTCGCCAGCGCGGAGCTGTCATTGAACACGAAGCATGATCGAGATCCCGCACGCGAAGCGCGGGAGACGCCCGGTGACGCGGGCGCGTCGGCCGTCGGCCCGGGGGTGCCCGAACCCTTGTATCCGCCGACGAAGATTGCCGGGGCCGACCTGATGGTCGTCGGCCTCGCCTACCGGTCCGACGAGTGGATCGAGTTCCTGGATGGCGAGGATTCCGGCGGCCGTTTCGAGGTCGCCGCAGTGGTCGACCCCGTCGACCTGCGCCAGATCGAAGCGATGGTGGCGGGGCGGACCTTCCGTCTGGCGGCGGTCGACCAGGAGCTCGCCATGGGCACGTCCCTGGCTGTCCAACTCGCCTTCTTCGGGCCCCCGTCGGTCAAGGTCCTGCCGCCGCCGTCGGAGCGCAAAAGGCTGGTTGGCTCCAAGGCGCGGCGCCCACCCGAAAGGCCTTGGGTCCACACCCTCGGCGGTCCGCGGGAGCCAAGTCCGCGACGGTAGGAGACCGCGTGTCGGGAGGGCGCCGGTTTGCGCCCTCCCGTGCATGAGGCGGACGCCTCACGGTCGCGCTCGGGGAAGAGAGTTGCCGCCGTGCCCCCGCGCCTCGGATGAGCCTGATGTGGATGGGGGAAGCGACTACTCCGCCGAGCCGGCCCGCGACACCTTGAGCGCCCATCATCGGCTGAGTCTTGTGCCGACGATGCGAGGCCCGCCGTCTCGAACCCGCGGTCCCCGCCGGAGCGGGTATGCCGCTCCTCGACATCCCAAGGCGATTGAGTTCATGGCGGCGCGCAAGATCCCCAAGCCATTGCACAACCGTGTCGGCGCTGCCGAATTTCGGCCACTCTAAGTGGCCACGTGAGCTGGGTGATCCCCGTTTCCATGGCTTGATCCCGACTTCGCGATGGCTCCCCCGCTCAACCGACGAACCAAGAAGGGAGAGTCGTATGTGCGCCCCCCTTCGATAGAAGCCGCCCTCGACCGATTGGCCGCCCTCGACCTGGATGGGATCGTGCGTGAGGCACGGGCGGAGGACCCCAAGGCGCCCGGCTACGTCGAGAGCGAATGCTTGGTCCATCTGCTGCGTTCGACACGCCACGACAACACGGACACCCGTTTCCAGAGACTGTTCGAGGTGTTGATCGAGAGGGTCGAGCGCTCCCTGAAGGGCTCGATCCGGACCAGCCGCCGCTACGACGCGGAGGAGTTGCGGACCGAGGTCGTCAACCGCCTCGTCGATCTCCTCGTCGAGGACAGGCAGTCTCCGGGCATCAAGCTGGATTTCTTCGAGGTGCGGTTCGCCCGCGCCATGACCGCCTTGCGCATCGGCGTGCTGCGGCGTTCCGAAAGCCGGGCGGAGGGGACCGACCACATCGAAGACATGGGCGACGGTGAAGGTGATGCCGTCCCGGCCCTGACGAACCGTATCAGCCAAGCCTTCGCCGCCGACGGGTCCGAACAGGAAAAAGAACATTTCCGGAACGAGCTGCTTCGCGCGATCGACCGTCTGCCACCCCTTCAGCGGGAAGCCGTAGCCCTCTTCCTCGAAGGCCACCGCATCGAGGGAGGGGACACGGAGACCATAGCGAAGCTTTGCGGCGTCTCGGACCGGGCGGTACGTTATCGCCTCAGGAATGCGTACGAGACGCTGCGTCGGGAACTCGGAGAGAGACGATGACGACCAGCCCCTCGCACCGCGCGCAGGAAATCCTCCTGACCTTCGCGGCGGAAGGCGAACCCACCCCGAAGCGGTTGGAGGCCTTTACGAAGGAGTACCCGGACCTCCGCCGCGAGCTCACCGACCTTGCGGTCGAGTTGGTGCTGGAACCCTCGCGGCCGGTCCCCGCGGCTGACGCCGCGACGGCGCGCACCGTGTCGTCGGCATGGGCTCGCTTCCAGGCAGGCATCGCCAGCCCCCCGGCGAAGTCCCGGGCCGGCGCGGTGGTCGAGCCTTCGCCGGACGTCTTCGCGGGCTTCGCCGGCCCGTCATTCCCACGGCTCGCGGCCCGGCTCGGAGTGACACCCGCCTTCCTGATCAAGGTCCGGGATGGCCTTATCGAGGCCGCGTCCTTCCCCAAGGCGCTGGCCAGGGACATCGCGGACGAGGTCGGGCATGGCGTCGACACGGTCATCGCCCTGTTGGAGCGCCCCGCATCCATGCCGGCCGGAACGATGGCCAAGGCCGACGGCAAGCCGGAGGTCGGCGTGAAGCAGACTTTCGAGGAGGCGGTGGCGAGCTCGGGCCTGACGGCGGATCAACGGCGGCGTCTGCTCGCGATGGCAGAGGCCGAACGTGGATCCGATTGAGGCGGGGCGGAAGCAGGCCGCCCGCATCCATGCCGAGATGGTCGCCGAGGGAGCCGATCCCTGGCAGCCGTTCGACCTTGCCGTGCGGGCCATTGAGGGCCACGGCCTCTGGCACCAGCCCGTCCACGCGGGCGACGTCTCCCTGAACGGAGGCCGGGCACGGCTCGACCCGAAGTCGAAGGGCATCCTGTACGGCGAGACGGGCACCCCCGGAGGCGATGCGCTCCTGCTCGGACATGAGCTCGGGCACGTGGTGATGCACGGCGGGACCGCTCCCGTCGTCACTACGCATACCGACCCGAGCCGATCCTCCGAGAGCGGCATCGCCGTCGAGCGGCTGGCCGACTACGGGCGTGGGGAGCGCCGCGAGGTCCAGGCCGACCTGTTCGCGCGCGAACTGGTGCTGCCGCGAGCCGTCGCGCGTCGCCATCACCAAGACGGGATGAGCGTCGCCGACATCGCCGGGCGGCTCGGCATCTGCCCGGACGTGGTGACCCAGCAACTGCTGGACGCGCTACTGCTTCCCGTCGTGCCGGACGCCGCCCCCGCCCCCGCGGCCACGATGCGGCCGGACCCGAGCCAGGATGCGGCGGTCGCCCATCGTGGCGGCCCCTACCTGCTCCAGGCGGGGCCCGGGACGGGCAAGACCCGCACGTTGGTCAGAAGGATCGAGAGCCTCGTCGACGAGGGGATCGACCCGAACGGAATCCTCGTCCTGACCTTCTCGAACAAGGCGGCGGCCGAGCTGATGGATCGGCTCGCCCTGTCGCGGCCCGAGGCGGCCGCCTCGGTCTGGACGGGCACCTTCCACGCGTTCGGGCTGGACGTGATCCGCCGCTTCCACGAACGCCTCGGACGAAGCGCGAGCCCGAAGCTCGTCGACAAGCCCACGGCCATCACGATGCTGGAGGGGGTTCTGGCGAGCCTGCCGCTGGCGCATTACCGGGACCTCTGGGACCCGGTGCAGGATCTCTCGAACATCCTCTCGGCCATTTCCCGCGCCAAGGACGAACTCGTCGACCACGTGCGCTACCGTGAATTGGCCGATGCGATGCAGCGTGCCGCCACGGACGACGCGACGCGCCTGAGGGCGGCGCGGGCGCATGAGGAAGCCATCGTCTACGAGGCTTACGAGAGGCTGCTCTCGGAGGCCGATGCCCTCGATTTCGGTGACCTCGTCATGAGGCCCGTGCGACTTGCGGCCGAGCATCCCGACGTGGCCAAGGCGCTGTCGCTCCGCCATCGCCACCTGCTCGTCGACGAGTACCAGGACGTCAACCTCGCCACCGTGCGCTTGATCCGGGCGCTGGCGGCCGACGAGGGCGAGCGGCTGTGGGTCGTCGGCGACGCCCGCCAATCGATCTACCGGTTCCGGGGCGCCACCTCGGCCAGCATGGCCGCGTTCCGGGCGCACTATCCCGGGGCGACCCTCGGGGCGCTCGACGTCAACTACCGGTCGCGCAAGGAGATCATCGACACCTTCACGAGCTTCGCCGCGAGCGTCGACGCCTTCCGCCCGCTCGGCGCGCTCGGCCTAGCCCCCGACAGGGGGGCGTCCGGCCTCAAACCGGTGCTGCACGACGCCGGCACCCCCGACGACGAGGTCGCGCTGGTGGCCGCCTCCGCGGCGCAGGCGAAGGCTGCGGGGGTGGACTACCGCGAACAGGCGGTCCTGTGCACGACCAACGACCGCCTCGCGGAGTTCGCCGCAGGCCTGATCGCCCGGGACGTACCGGTCCTCTACCTCGGGCCGCTGTTCGAACGGCCGGAGGTGAAGGAGCTGCTCTGCCTGCTCGCACTCTTCCACGATCCCCGCGCCGCAACGCTCGTCCGCGTCGCCACGATGCCGGGGTTCGAGATGGAGCTCGGCGACGTCGCCGCGGTCGCCGCCCATCTGAGGGACGCTTCAGGGCCGCCCCTCGACTGGCTGGCCGCCGCCGACGCCATCCCCGGCCTCGGCCCCTCGGCGACGGCGCCGCTGCGGCGCCTGCGAGAGGTCTGCGGGGGCTTCGCGGATCGGACGCCTCCGTGGCGCATCGCGAGCGCGCTGGTGCTGGACCGGCTCGGCATCGGCCGGAGGATCGCGGCCTCAGGTACCCTGCCCGAACGGATGGCGGGCATTGCGATCTGGCAATTCCTGAACTTCCTGCGGTCATTGCCGGTCGAGGGTCAGTTCCCGACCTTCGAGGCGCTCCGCCGGATCAAGAGGCTGGTCGTCCTCGGCGAGGAGAAATCGCTCAGGCACGTCCCGGACGCCGCCCTCGAACTGGACGCGGTGCGCATCATGACGATCCACGCCTGCAAGGGCTTGGAGTTCCAGCTCGTCCATGCGCCCGGCATGATCAAGACGGGCCTGCCGCGAACGGCCAAGCCGCCGCCTTGCCCGCCGCCGGACGCGCTGATCGAGGGCAGCGACGGCCTCACCGGCCCGCAGGCCTGCCTGACGGGCCACGAAGAGCAGGAGGCCTGCCTCTTCTTCGTCCTGCTCTCCCGCGCGCGAGACGACCTGCGCCTCTACCGGTCCACCATGATGGCCGGCGGGACCAAGAAGCGGAACCCGTCCGACTACAACGCCCGGATCGCCGCCACGCTGGGCCGGCCGCCCGCACTCGTCCGGCTCCCGTCGCCTCCGCCGCCATCCGGCCCGGCCGCCGTTCCCATCACATGGGAGACGCCGTTCGCGCTCGACCACCAGCACCTCGATTCCTACGGGAAATGCGGGCTGCGCTTCCTCTACACCTACCTGCTCGGCCTGGGCGGACGCCGCGACGAGACGCCGTACATGCGGATGCACAACGCCGTGGCGGAGACGGTCCGTTGGCTCGACCGCAACTTCGACGCCGGGCGCGCTGAGCCGGAGGGCTTCGGCGAGGCCTTCGCCGCGGCCTGGACCGAGCACGGCCCGGTCGACCACGGGCACGCCGAGGCTTACAGGACCATCGCGGACGAGATGCTGCGGTTCCTCCTCGGCCTGCGTGACGAGGAAGGCAGGCTGCCTCCCGAGGCCTTGAGCCTGGCCGTTGCGGGAGGAAGCGTCCTTTCCAGGGCGCACGACGTGGTCCGCAACGCGGACGGACGCCTCGTCGTGCGCCGCGTCGCGACGAGGAAGGCACCGTCGGCGCTGCTGAAGGAGATCGAGTACATCGTCCTGGATGCCGCGGCGGAGGTGACGTTCGGCGAACCCGTTGTGGTCGAGGCGGTGCATCTCACCGGCGGCAGCCGGCAACCGGTGGAGATCCCGCCGAAGAAGCGGGACGAGCTTCGTGCCGCCGTCGTCGCTCACATGTCCGGCATCGGGGCGGGACTGTTCGCCCCGAGCGTGGGATCCCGCTGCCCGCGCTGCCCGCATCACTTCGCCTGCCCCGGCCTTCCCGGCGGCTCGGCGGTGGTGCGGCGACCCCTGGCGTGGGGCCGGTAGCGCGGCCCGGAGCCCCTAACAGACTGCTCGGCCCGCGGCCGAAAAAAACTTGGCCCGGCCGTTTCCGGCTTGGCCGGCCCCTTTCGATCAACCCCTCGACGGGCCGGGAAGGATGGCTTCCCGGGATGATCGAAAGGCAACGGGATGAACACCAACGAGAACCACGGCCACCACGACGACGACGCCCCCCGCACGGACGAGGACGGCGTCCGCGCGGTCAAGGTCTACGGCTTCCGCATCGACAAGAAGAGCTACGAGAACCCGCTGCCGGACCTCACCGGCCGAGACCTGCTCGTTATCGCGGGCAAGGCGCACCCGGATCGCTGGAAGATTTTCCAGAAGGTCGGCGCCCAGTTGAAGCGCATCGGCCTCGACGAGGTCGTGCACGTGAGCGACAGCGGCGAGGAGCGCTTCGTCACCCTGCCGCTCGACCAGACGGAGGGGGAGCAGCCGCTCCCCCGCCGCCGGGATTTCGCGCTTCCCGAAGGCGACGAGGAGACGCTCGACGCGGCCGGCCACCGCTGGGAGGCGATCCAGGAGGCGGGCGCCACCCGCGTCGTCGTCCGCGACTATCCCGTCCGCACCGGGTACGCCCCGGCCAAGGCGGACCTGATGCTGCGCCTGCTGCCGGGGTATCCCTCGACTCAGATCGACATGTTCTACTTCCACCCCCCGCTCGCCCGGGCCGACGGGGTTCCGATCCGCGCCCTGGTCGGGGACACCTTCGAGGGCAAGCACTGGCAGGGTTGGTCGCGTCACCGCACCGGCGAGAACCCCTGGCGCCCGGACGTCGACGACATCGGCACGCACCTCGCGCTGGTCGAGCATTGCCTCGCCAAGGAAGTGGGGGCCGCCTGACATGCGCACCACCCTCGCCCTGACCGGCGCGCAACACGCCGCGCTTTGCGCCCACCTCTTCCCCGGCGACGGCCGCGAGGCGGTCGCCCTGATGCTCTGCGGGCGCGCCGCCTCGCCCGGACGGACGAAATTCGTCGTGAACCGGATCGTCCCGATCCCGCACCATGCCTGCGAGCGCACCGACAGGCGCGTGACTTGGCCGACCGCCTACCTGGAGCCCCTGCTCGCGGAGGCGGCGAAGCGCGGCATGGCCGTGGCCAAGGTCCACAGCCATCCGGGCGGCGACCTGCGCTTCAGCGAGGTGGACGACGCCGCGGATGCCGACCTGTTCGGCGGGGTCCATGCCTGGGTCGACGACGGCCAGCCGCACCTCAGCGCGGTGATGGTCCCGGACGGGACGATGATCGCCCGGGCCCATGGCGAGGACGGCACGCACGCGCCGCTCGACCACGTCGGCGTCGTCGGCGATGACCTCCGCTTCCACCGGCCCCCCGTTCACGCCGCCCAGGCCGTTCCCGAGTTCGCGCGGCGGCACGCCCAAGCCTTCGGACGCGCGACGTTCGAGGCGATGCGGCACCTCCGCGTCGGGGTCGTGGGGTGCTCCGGGACCGGCGGTCCGGTCGTTGACCAGATCGCCCGCCTCGGCGTCGGCGAGATCGTGCTGGTCGACCCCGACCTGGTCGAGGACAAGAACCTCAACCGCATCGTCAACACGACGCTCGCCGACGTGGGTCGGCCGAAGGTGGAGGTTCTGGCGGCCTTCGTCGAACGCCTCGGGCTCGGTGCGAGGGTGGAGGCCTTTCCCTGCGACCTGTCCCGACCGGACGCGCTCAGGGCCGTTTCGACCTGCGACGTCGTGTTCGGGTGCATGGACGGGGTCGAGGGCCGCGACCTGCTGAATCGCCTCGCGACGTTCTACGTCCTGGCCTACCTGGACATCGGGGTGATGCTCGACGCCGATGGCGAGGGTGGCATCGACCAGATCTGCGGGTCGGTCCACTACCTGCAGCCGGGGCGCTCCAGCCTCCGGGGACGCGGTCTCTACACGGACGGGATGCTTGAGGCCGAAAGCCTGAGGAGGCAGGACCCCGCGGCCTACGAGGACCGCCTCGCGCGCGGCTACATCCGCGGCGTGCCGCAGGAGCGGCCGGCCGTGGGTGCGGTGAACGGCCTGTTCTCCAGCCTCGCGGTGGTCGAGTTGCTGCTGAGGTTGCATCCGTCGCGGCTCGACCCGAACGGCGATTTCGCCGTCCAGACCCTAAGCCTGACGGCCGGGTTCTGGCAGTTCGCGCCGGAAGAGGGCACGGACGACGCGCTCGCGCGATACCTCGGTCGAGGCGACATGAGGCCGTTCCTGAACCGACCGCATCTCGACATGCTCATGAGGGCGGCGTGATGGCGGGACTTCCCGTTACGCTGCTCCGGGCGTCCCTGTCCTGGGTCGCCCGCCGCCTCGGGCGTCACACCGTGGATTTCGTCGACGAGGAGCCCGATACGCCCGCGCCTCGCACGGTCTACGTCGTGGGTGAGGATGGCCATCAGTGGTTCGCGGCCTTCGGGTGCCCGTGCGGCTGCGGCGAGACGATCAAGCTCTCGCTCGTTCCCGGCGACCGGCCGGGCTGGCGCATCCGCCGACACTGGGACGGGACCGCGTCGCTGACGCCGAGCGTCTGGCGTCAAGTGGGATGCCAGAGTCACTTCTGGCTGAGGAAGGGCCGGACCGACTGGTGCTGACCGCCTTCGCCCGCCGCGGCGCCGGTTCCGCCGACGCCGAACCTGTCGCCTCCGGAGCGGGGAGGATTCCGCCGCGGTGAACGGAGGTGAGGTCGACCCGGAGCTAGGTCGCCGCTGGCCGGACTGGGGTGAATTCCGGACATGGGGCCGTTCAGGAGGCCCTCGTTGCGACGAACGGTGCCGCTTGGAGGCCGTTGCCTCGGCCATATCACGCCGGAAAAATTGACCGGCGGAGGGATGTCGCTTCCATCGTTGCGGTCCGGACCAAGCCGAGGGCCGGATAAGCGCCGCCCGCCCGAACGCGTGATCCCCGGCCGTCGGCGGCAGGACGAACTCTGAACGGGGCGGCGCACGTGCGCCGCCCCGTCGAAGCCGTTAGGCCAGGGCAGCGGCCCACTTCGTAGGATCGGGTGACTTGTTCTTGTAGATCGTCCCGCCGAAATCCACGTGAAGCTCGGCCCACGCCCCGCCAGCCTGGCGCGCGAGAACTTCGAAGTGCTTCGGCTTGCGGCGAAGGTCCCCCGACGGGGTCCAGCCCGCGGCCTTCACCGCCTCCAGCACGCGCGATGGGTCGGCCGGCATGTCCGGTCGCTTATCGCCAGGCGGGTGACAAGGCTTCTTATGCTGGATGTGCACGGGTTCCCGGCTCTCGGCTGCGATCCGCGTCACCTTGATCTCGGACGGGCGACGCTCGCCCTCGATGTCCACATGCAGGCCCGCCACGAGCGGGAAGGCCTCCGCTCCCTTAGGGCCGAGATCGGCCAGATGCGTCCCGCCGCCGGCCTCCACCGTGAAGCGATGGGCAAAAACGTGCTGAATGACCCCCGAGAGGGCCGTCGTGTCGTGGTGCGGCATGATCTTCTCCGTAGGGCGCCCATCCGCAGGCGCGGCCCGTCAGGTGGCCTGGCCTCACACGCCGTTCAAGATTGACCCCGGCCGGTGCGAGCGAGGGGACGATCACCTTTCTGTGCTTCGTCCCGAGGCCGCGGGGGCCCGTGCGCGGCTCACATGCCGGGTCTGCGGACCCATGGTGCTGCCGCGATCATGCTCACGCGCAGACCCTGCTCGGCCGACACGTAGCCTCAAGGATCGAGCCGGGCCGTCCGCAGGCGCAGGGCGTTGCCGATGACGCTGACCGAGGACAGCGCCATGGCAGCGGCGGCGATGACGGGCGAGAGCAGGATACCCAGGAACGGGTACAGCACCCCGGCCGCGACCGGCACGCCGGCGGCGTTGTAGACGAAGGCGAAGAACAGGTTCTGGCGGATGTTGCCCATCACCGCCTTCGAAAGGCGCCGCGCCCGCACGATCCCCATCAAGTCGCCCTTGAGCAGCGTCAGGCCGGCGCTCTCGATGGCCACGTCCGTGCCGGTGCCCATCGCGATGCCGACGTCCGCCGCGGCGAGCGCGGGGGCGTCGTTGACGCCGTCGCCCGCCATGGCGACCACCTGCCCGGCCGCCTTGTAGCGCTCGACCACGGCGGCCTTCCGGTCGGGCAGCACCTCCGCCTCGACCTCCTCGATGCCGAGGCGGCGGGCGACGGCCTCGGCGGTGGTGCGGTTGTCGCCGGTCAGCATCACCACCCGGATGCCCTCGGTCCGGAGCGCCGCCAGCGCCTCCGCGGTCGTCGCCTTGACGGGGTCGGCGATGGCGATGACGCCCGCCACCCGTCCGTCGACGGCGGCGAAGATCGCGGTCGCGCCGTCTCGCCTCAGTTCGTCCGCCCCTGCCGCATATGCCGACACGTCCACGCCATGCTCGCGCAGGAAGGCCGCGTTGCCGAGCGCAACCCGGCGCCCCTCCACGGTGCCGAACGCGCCCTTGCCGGTCGGGCTTTCGAAGTCGGCGACGGCGGCGGTCGCGACGCCGCGCTCCTCCGCGGCCCGCACGACCGCCGTGGCCAGCGGGTGCTCGCTCGCCCGCTCGACGCTCGCCGCGAGGCGCAGCACCGTAGCCTCATCGAAGCTAGCTGAAGGCACGATCCGGGTGACCGCCGGCTTGCCCTCGGTCAGCGTGCCTGTCTTGTCGACCAGGAGGGTGCCCACCCGCTCCATGCGCTCCAGGGCCTCGGCGTTCTTGACCAGGACGCCGGCCCCGGCACCCCGTCCGACGCCGACCATGATGGACATCGGCGTGGCGAGCCCGAGCGCGCAGGGGCAGGCAATGATGAGCACCGCGACGGCGGCCAAGAGCGCGAAGGTGAAGCGCGGCTCCGGCCCGAAGACCATCCAGGCGAGGAACGCGAGGACCGCCACGCCGATGACGGCGGGCACGAACCAGCCGGCCACTTGGTCGGCGAGGCGCTGGATGGGTGCGCGCGAGCGCTGGGCCTCGGCCACCATCTGGACGATGCGGGCCAGCATGGTGTCGCGCCCGACCTTCGTGGCCTCGATCACGAGGGCCCCGGACTGGTTCAGGCTGCCGCCGACCACGGGGGCGCCCGCCGCCTTGGTGACCGGCATCGATTCCCCCGTCACCAGGCTCTCGTCCACCGAGCTCCGCCCCTCGGCGACGAAGCCGTCGACCGGCACCTTCTCGCCCGGGCGCACCCGCAACCGGTCGCCGGCCGCGATGGCGTCGAGGGACGTCTCTTCCTCGGAGCCGTCCGGTCGAATGCGGTGGGCCGTCTTCGGCGTCAGGTCGAGCAGGGCACGGATCGCGCCGCCGGTGCTCTCGCGGGCGCGAAGTTCCAGTACCTGCCCGAGGAGCACCAGAACCGTGATGACGGCCGCCGCCTCGAAGTAGGCAGGCACGGCCCCGCCATGCCCGCGCAGGGCCTGCGGGAACAGGCCCGGGGCAGCTGTGGCGACGACGCTGTAGAGGAAGGCGCAGCCCGTCCCCAGCGAAACCAGCGTGAACATGTTGAGGTTGCGCGAGACCACGGAACGATAGCCACGCACGAAGAACGGCCAGCCCGCCCAGAGCACCACAGGCGCGGCGAGCACGAACTGTATCCAGTTCGAGGTTTGCTGCCCGAGGCGTTCCGCCAGCCCGAACAGGTGGCCACCCATCTCCAGGACGAAGACGGGGAGCGTCAGCACGAGCCCGACCCGAAAGCGTCGGGTCATGTCGACCAACTCCTCGCTGGGGCCGGTGTCGGCGCCGACCACGGCCGGCTCAAGCGCCATCCCGCAGATGGGGCAGCCTCCCGGGCCGACCTGCCGCACCTCCGGGTGCATCGGGCAGGTGTAGATCGTACCCTCCGGCACCGGCTCCACCCTCGCCTGCCCCGGATCGAGGTAGCGGACCGGATCGGCCTCGAACTTGGTCCGGCATCCGTTCGAGCAGAAGTAGTACGGGTGCCCGGCGTGCTCGGCCCGATGCTTCGCGGCGTGCGGATCGACCGTCATCCCGCAGACGGGATCCTTGACCGTCCCGGTGCCGGAAGCCTGGGTCTCGTGATCACCGTGCCCAAGTTGCGCATGGTCGTGCCCGGCATGATGGCCGTGGCGCTCGTGCGAGGGGGGGACGCTATGCGGCATGACCTGGCTCCCGTGGGTTCGCATCGCCTTCGGTCACCGGCTTCCGGTGACGGGAAGCAGGCCGAGGCTGTCCAAGGACGTCGAACAGGTGACGGGGACGGCGGGCGTCCCCGTCGGGATGGGTGCCCCGGATCGGGGCGCGGCCGACCTACTTGGCGTGCTGCTTCAGCCACGCCTCCATCTCGCCGATCTCCTTCTCCTGGTCGTCGATGATCTTCTGGGCCATAGCCTTGGTGGACGGGTCCTTGGCGTGCTTCAGGGCAACCCTGGCCATCGCGACCGCGCCCTTGTGGTGCGGAATCATGTGGGTGCGGAAATCGACGTCCGGGTTGCCGGTGTAAGCGACGGCCATGTCCTTCATCATGGCCATGTCGGCGGCCTTGAAGTCCTTGGTCGAGGCGTCGTCCTTCGGGTCCGGCTTCATGGAGGACATCGAACCGTGGTCCTTCATGTCCTGCGCGTGGGCGGTACCGGCCAAACCGAGACCGAGAATGGCGGCGATGGCGAGCGTGTTCGGGATTTTCATGGTCGTTACCTTTTTCGATGGCGTGGGATGCCGTCGCGCCGGAACGGACGTCCGCTCCGGCGCGACGGGGCGTCGTGAGGCGCGGCGGCGTTCAGTGACCGTGGGGAGGCTTGGTGGCCGTTCCGTCGGAACGTCCGTGGTCCATCCGCTCGCCGGACTTCGCGGGGGCCGTGTCCCCGAGACGCATGTCGTGGGCAGGCCCTCCCGCCGTGCCGCCGCGGCTCGGCGTGGGCTGCGTCTGCTGCTCGGCGTTCGCGTTGCCCTGGTCGTCGGCGAAGGCGGGCGATGCCGCACCGAAGGCCATCAGAAGGGTGGCGAGAGCGGCGATTTTCATGTGGTGAACTCCTTGGCTCATTGAGGTTGGCCGGTCGCCGGCGTGCAGCTCGTCGACCGATGGCTCCGGCACGGGCACCCGCCTCGGGCGGCTCCCCCTGCATCCCTGCGTGGGATCTTCAGGCCCCCTTCCGGTCGCGCTCGCGACAGGGGGCGATGTTCAGTCGAACTTGCCGCTGGCCGTGGCACCGTCGGGCGCGGTGAGCTGCACGGCGCCCTTCGGGCTGTCCCCGAGCGCCACCGGGGCCGTCCCTGTCAGTCGGTTGCCGTCGGCCGGCTGCAGGGGGACCCGGGTCGGCTTGCCGCCGACGACGAGGATGGCCGTGCCCTTGAAGCCCGTGGCCGGCACCGGCTTCTGGCCGCCGTCCGACAGGAAGACGTCGACGGTCTCGCCCTTGGTAGCGAGCTCGACGTGGAACTTCCCGGCGTCGGCTACCCGGCCGCCGTGCTGGCCGGCGCTTTCGTGGGCGTACGCCGCGGTCGCCGCCATCAGGCCGGCGACGAGGGTCAGTCTGTGCAGGATCATGCTGGTTCTCCTCGGGGGTCAGTAGGCCTCGGCCGGGCGCGGTCGCGCGCCGTCCGGGGACGGGTCGGCCGGCGCCTCGGCGTGCAGGGCGTGCAGCCGCTCCAGCGGCTTGCGGCCGAAGCGCAGGAACAGGACGGGGGTCAGGAAGGTGTCGAGCAGCGTCGCGCTGACGAGGCCGCCGAAGATCGTCACCGCCACCGGGTGCAGGATCTCCTTGCCCGGGCTCGCGGCGTCGTAGAGCAGCGGCACCAGCGCCACGCCCGCCGAGAGCGCCGTCATCAGCACCGGGGTCAGCCGCTCCAGGCTGCCGCGCACCACGAGGTCGGGCCCGAACGGCATACCCTCGTGCAGTGACAGGTTCAGGTAGTGGCTGATCTTCAGGATGCCGTTGCGGGCGGCGATGCCGGTCAGCGTGATGAAGCCGATCATCGACGCCACCGAGAGCGGCTGCCCCACCAGCCAGAGCGCGGCCACCGAGCCGATCAGGGCGAGCGGCACGTTGCCCATGATGATGAGCGCCAGGGCGGCCGAGCGGTAGCGGCTGAACAGGATGGCGAAGACCAGGGCCAGAGAGAGCGCCGAGAGCGCCGCGATGGTCCGGCTCGCCTCCTCCTGCGCCTGGAAAGTGCCTTCCAGGCTGGTGAAGAAGCCGGGCGGCATCGGCTCCTTCGCCACCGCCTCGCGGATGGCGGCCACGACGGTCGCCATGTCGGTGCCGGCCGTGGTGTTGGCCTGCACCACGATGCGGCGCCGGGCGTTCTCGCGCAGGATCTGGTTCGGCCCGTCGGTCTCGCGGATGTCGGCGACCTGGCGCGCCGGCACCCAGCCCGAGGGCGTCTCCAGGAGGAGGTCGCCCAGCCCCGTCGTCGTCCGGCGGTTCTCGGCGAGGCGCAATACCACGTCGAAGCGGCGCACGCCGTCGACGACCGTCGAGACCACCCGACCGTTGGAGAGGCGGCTGATCTGCTCGACGACGGCCGCGGGCTGGACGCCGTAAAGGGCCGCCCGGGTGTAGTCGACGCGCACCTCAGAGCCTGTTTGAGGACGAAACCTCAGGCTGGATTGTTGAGGGCGTTGGCGGCCATGAGGCAGGCGACGCAGGCAAGACGGCCGGTCGCGACATCAAGGCGGCCGGCGCGC
>NZ_BPQO01000022.1 GCF_022179285.1 Methylobacterium hispanicum
CCACGGCCGTCCAGGTCGCATCGGGTCTGCAGGTTCGGGTCACCGACGTCGATCGTCGTGTCGCGCTGACGGACGTGTTCGCCATCGCGGTCTCGTCCCCTCTCAGACTGAGCGTCGCCGCCATCCTGCCCGGCACCTCGGGCAGCGTCTTCTTGGGCAAGGCGAGCGCGCAGGGCGGACGAGCGCCCTACATCTACACGGTCGCGGCCGGGCAACTGCCGACCGGGCTATCGCTTAATCGCGACGACGGCAGCATCACGGGCACGCCGCCCAATCCTACGGATCAGACACTCACGCTTCGGGTGGCGGATGCGGATGGACGGACGGACAGCGCCGCGACACGGATCGTCGTATCCGGGTCGCTTGAGATCAGCGGACCGGACAACCTCTACGGCATGCTCGGGGCGAACTTCGCCTCGAAGGTGGCCGCGAGCGGCGGCACCGCCCCATACACCTTCAGCTTGGTCGCGGGTCGACTACCTACTGGGCTCACACTGGCCTCCGACGGCAGGATGTTCGGCTATCCCTCAAGCGCGGGTGTCCTGGGCGGCATCCAGATCCAGGTGATGGATACCGCAGGCGCTACGAAGATCACGCCTACCTTCGCGATCACGATCGATCGCGCACTCCAGATCTTGGGATCGTTCAACGAACAGGCAGCCCGTGGCCAGGACTATTTGACGAATTTCACGGCGGTCAACGGCAGAGGTCCGTACGTCTACGCGATGGCAGAGGGTCAGTTGCCGCCCGGCCTGACGTTAGACGCCGCGACCGGAGCGATCTCGGGTAAACCGACTCAGGTCGCGTGCTATAGAGGGCTGACGGTCGCCGCGACGGACAGCCTCGGTCGGAGGACCGTCAGCAGTCCCGTCGGCTCTATCTGCGTACGCGATGCGGCCGTGATAACTGGAACCCCTGCAGCCTACGGGGCGGTCTATAAACCTTATACCGCGAGGTTCGACCTTTCGCTGAATGGTTCGTATACCGTCGCGCTTGCGTCGGGGGGGCTACCTCCCGGGTTGAACATCTATCCGGGCAATGCTGACGTCACAAACTACGTACGCATCGATGGCACGCCCACAAGGAAGGGAACCTATGGCGGAATTTCGTTCAAGGTAACAAACAACGTTACCAAAGTAACATCTGTATCCGATGTGTTCAGCATCACCATATCGGACATGTACTTGACGTTGTCGCAGCAGACGGGCCTAGTGCTAGTCGGTCAGCAGGCCTCGGCGACATTGAAGGTATCTGGCGGAGTGGCTCCATACACCTTCGCGTTGGCTGGCGAGCCGCTCGCTGCCGGATTCACCATGACGACTACCAGGGACACGGTCACGTTGTCCGGAGCGCCCGCACAACTGACGCGCTCGACCGTGCGGGTCGTAGCAAGAGATGCCTCAGAGCAGGAGGACATCCAAGACGTTTCACTGGCCGTGGGGCTGAATCCGGATGAGAGGTTGGCGATCAATGGTGGTTATCAGACCATAACTGGCAATGGCGATTATAGCTCTAAGGTAACTGTCACTGGTGGTCGCCCGCCGTACAAGTTTCATCAACCCTACGGCCCGACCGACGGATCGCTGGGAAGTATCGGTCTGACCTTGAATGAGGATACCGGAGTCATTTCCGGAAGGGTGTCCGTCCCCTACTGGCGCAATAAGGAAAATAGAATCTTTACCATCATTGCCAAGGATGCAGACGGCGACGTCCAATCGACTGGTGTCAACCTCCGAGCGTTCGAGCAGAATGACTACAAGGCCGCCTTCGATGTCAGCTCATACGACCTTGCGGTCGGTGACGAGATCTCCGGGTACGTTCGGGCGACGCGCGGTGGATCATACAAGCAACTGCATACCTTCGCCAACGGCCTCCCTCCAGGCGTCGGAATATACCAGATCAACGATGGAGAGGGGATCATCTACGGGCGGCCGACGAAATCTGGCGTCTTCAACGTGACCTGTGGCTATCACGTGCAAGGCACGACGACGAACTGCGACAACGGGTTCCAGATCTTCGTGCGGGACGCGGGGGCGAAGCTGCCGACAAATCTACCAGTACCGGTGGCCAGCGGTATTTTCGAACGAAAATCAGGAGCACTTCACGGCACCGGGTATTTCGCTTGCTGCAAATTCAACACTCCGCTGGATCTGCAGGTGTTTGTCCTCAAAGGAGGAAGGCATGGATTGCTGCGAGGCAGATCTTTGTTCCCGTCAGACTTACAGTGGGACATGAGGTGGGTTCCCTCAAGCAATCAGGCCGCCGATCCGCCGGACATGTTCCTTGATAACCTGAGCGGTCGAGCGTACGGCACGCTATCCGGTGCCATGGCGGTGGCCTATGTCCCCAATGGTTCCGGCGGGAGGATGGAATTGGATGTTACGTATGATCTGGTCGCAACTGCGATGTCGCTAGATGGAAGGATCACGGCGGCCCGCGTGAGATACAAGAACATGCCATAATGTTGCTGGGCCACCTTGTTCGCGATGCGCTGCCGACATGGCCGTGCATCGCGCAGCCGGTTTGAACATGCGCGTTCTGGGGCGCGTAGCTGGCGTACGATGCTTCGCGCAACAGCCCGCTGATCATGTCAGGATCGATCGGACCCTGCGGCATCGCCGACGAATGGGCCGGCCAACCGTAGATATTCAATTCAGCCTCAGGCGTGCCCTCGATAGGTCCATCCAGCGATTGTGGATCGGCGGAAGAGCGAGTTGGCAACCGCGGCGGAGGGCGCACCCAGGCCGAAGGAACCGATGTTTGACTGTTCCTTCGTTAGCGCCCATACCGGTCCTGCCCGATCGTGGCTCATACCTTCCCAGGCCGGGCTGCTCCTCACTCCTCAAATCTCTGCGGTCGCATCCGTCCGGCCGCAGACCAGAGATCGTTTTGATGCGTGTGCTTCTCCGGTTGGTCGTAACCGCTTCCGTCATGTTCGCTGCGGCCTGTACCCATTCGGGCGCCCAGATGCATTCTTCCCCGACAGCAGCGACGACGGCCTCGAAGCACAAGGAAACTCCATCCGCGGTTGCTCAGCATGGTCTCGCCTCATGGTATGGCAGCGGTCATCGGACCGCGAACGGCGAACGCTTCGACCCCAACGGTCTGACCGCCGCCCACCGCAGCCTGCCCTTCGGCACGCGGGTGCGCGTCGCCGACAAGCGCACCGGTCGCTCCGTCGTCGTGCGGATCAACGATCGCGGCCCCTTCGTGCACGGGCGCATCATCGATCTCTCCCGAGGCTCGGCCCGGGCGCTCGGCATGGGCGGCACCACCTACGTCAGCATCCACCGCGTTGCCGAAGCGTCGGCCGACTGAGGGGCGGGGCTCGCCCACGCGAATCCATCCGCAGTGCGGTTCGCCAAGCGTCGCGACTTACCGTCCGACCCGGTTGACCGCCCGAACCTGCACGCCACTTCCGGCTTCCATGGACGGCGAGGGCCGAACTTGGACACGCTGGATCCTTCGAGGCGATCCGCCCTGATGGGGCGGATACGAGGTGTCGATACGGGGCCGGAAATGGTGGTGCGGCGCGCCGCCCATCGCCTCGGCTATCGGTTCAGGCTGCATCGGCGGTCCCTGCCCGGCAGGCCGGATCTCGTCTTCCCTTCGCTCCGGGCCGTCATCTTCGTGCACGGCTGCTTCTGGCACCGCCACGAGGGCTGCCGGAAGACGAGCATGCCGAAGACCAGAATCGAGTTCTGGCAGGCCAAGTTCGCCCGCAACGTCGAGCGGGACGCCCAGGCGCAGGAGAGGCTTGCGGCGGCGGGATGGCGCGTGCTCGTGATCTGGGAGTGCGAGACGGCCAAGCCGGACCAGATCGACGCGATCCTCGTCGGGTTCCTGGGAGCGCGCGGTCGCGGGCAGCCGGTTCCCAACCGCAACTGAGGGATCGACCGAAGGAACGTCTTGCCCTTTGCATCCGGTCGACGGACACTGCGGAGGTCTCAGGGGAGAACCCATGGCGCGCGAGACGACGGTCGAGAACCTCGGTGGTCCGCAGCTCCTTCGGCGTACGCTCGCCCCTCCTATCAGACACATCCGTTTCGACACCCGGATCCACAGCCGTAGAGCACTCGGAAGGCCGCTCGGTCGGACAGCCGTTCCATCGCCAACCGCTGCGGTTGAGGCCGAGGCAGCCTTGGTCGCCCTCCCCTCGGAGGAGACCGGCGGCGAGGGCGGGGACCCCGAACGACGAACGCGGCCACTACCGCCTCCGATCGATACCCTTGCCCCTCGCGCCGCCTTGCGGTTCCTTCTCGACGGCTGCGCTGCGGGGAACGTGAATGTCCCAGGTCGTCCTCGACGAATTTTGCGAGGAAGTCGAAGTCGTCCGGCGGACGAAGCGGACGATCCACGTCGTCGAGGAGGAAGTCGGCGTCGTCGAGCTCTGGCACGACGGCGTCCTCGTGGACGTGCAGACGACCTACACGTGCCTCCGGCTGGCCCTCGAGGCAGCTTCCGAGGTCGTGGAGCGCCTGCGGATCACGGCCGCCAGCACGCTCCACGTCCGGGTGAGGGCCGAGAGGACGCGGGGTCTGCGGGCCGGGCCGGGCGAGTTGCGCTACGGGCGCCGCGAGTACGATCAAGCGATCGGATCGGATTGGGTATCGGCGCGGCGGCACGTCTGGGACAGCCATGCCGGCCTGCTGCCGGCTGGCGTGGAGGTCCTCCTGCCCTTCGAGATCTCGGCCTTCGCCGCGACCCGGGACGTGCGGCCCGGCCACGGGGCGCTCGGCCGGATGTCCGTCAGATCCATCGAGCATCTTCCGGACGAGCGCCTCTGGGAGGGGTGGGGATTCGGAGAGGTGCGCGACGTCGTCGCCGAGAGCGCCGCCCTCGAGAACCGGCCCGAGCACATCGGCAGGGAGCGCGGCCACGATGGGTTCCTGTGGACCCGCATCCGCTTCGCCGGCGCCTGGGCCGTCACCCTGCCGCCAGGCTTGGACGCCGTCGCTGCCCTGTCCGCCATCGGCGGGAGTTGGGCGAGGCCCGACATCTCCATCCGCGAGAGCTGGCCGGACTGGGTCGGAAGCGGACGCTTCTATTGCGGTGCGCCCGGGGCCGTGCACATCTGGGGCCGTTCACCGGACCGGACATGACCGTCTTTCTCACCGCCGACCACCATTTCGGGCATCCCGGGATCATCCGGAACGCCGGGCGCCCCTTCGCGTGCATCGACGAGATGGACGAGGTCCTGATCGCGAACTGGAACGCGCGGATCCGTCCCGACAGCGTGGTCTACTACCTCGGGGATTTCGCCCACAAATGCCCGCCGGAGCGCCTCCAGCGCATCTGGCGGCGTCTCGCGCGGCCCAAAGCCATCCACCTCGTCTTGGGCAACCACGACGATGCGGCGACGCTGGCACTGTCCTGGACCTCAATCGAGCGCGGCATCCTGCGGATGTCGGCGAACAACCGCCGCTTCAGCCTCTTCCACTACGGCCTCCGCACTTGGCCGGGCATCCGCAGCGGCGCGATCCATGCCTTCGGGCACAGCCACAACCGCATGCCCGGGTTCCGCAACACGCTCGACGTCGGGGTGGACGCCTGGAACTTCGCGCCCGCCGCCGTCGAAGAAGTCATCCAGCGCGCCGAAAGCCTGCCGGCGTTCGATCTGGGAGAGCCGGAGGACGAAGGCGGGAACGACGCTCCGGAGACCGCGGAAGGATCCAGGCCGTGACCGAGTTTCCCCTGCCCCGCGCCGTATGGGGCGTTGCCCTCGAGCAGTTCGTCGGCCCGGGCATGGTCGCGCCGGCGTTCGGGGTGGACGGTCGCAGTTCCGATTACGACCTCTTCAGGGAAGCGCCCTGGGAACTCGCCCCGGCCTGGACTTCGCCGGACGGTCGGCACGCCGTCCACCTCGTTGCCGACGCGGATTGGGAGCCGCCGACCTCCGTGCTCCTCGAGACGGAAGGCGGTACCTGCGTGGGTTTCTACGCGGGGGGAGAGCTTTGGATCGACGAGGATCGGCGTGGCGCGGGCCTCTCGACGCCGCTGATCCTCTGCCTTGTCGCTCGCCTCGGGAAGGCAACCTACGACACTCGTTCCGGGCTCGGCTTCTCGCCCGCCGGATACGCCGCCCATGCGGCCGCGCACAGGATCGCGGTCGAACGCGCCGTCGCCGCCGGCATGCGGGTCCCCGCCGAAGTCCGCGCCGAGGCGGCGTCGCGTTCGGTCCCGGCGGCCTCCTACTCGGGGGCGCCCCGGCGCACGTAGTAGTGGCGCGGCGTCCTGGCGGGCCGGCGGTAGGCGAAGGAGGCGGCCGAGGCCACGTGGCGGCGGCGCTTCACGATCGGCGCAACGGCCGTGGGAGGTGGCGGAAGCGGGCTGGCGAGCGGGAATACGCCCGGCGCCGTTCCAAGACCCGAGATGCGGGCCCGATCGTCGCGATCGAGCAGTCCGGGTCGGCAGGCGGCGGTGTTTCCCGTCTCGCAGGCCCGGCGGTTGCCCTCGTATTCCGCTCCGCGGACGAAGCCTTCGTCGGTGATCGAGAGCAGCTGTCGGTCGCAGCCGGTTCCGTCGATGCAGGAGCGGTAGTTGGCCATGTAGCCGTCTTCGGTCCGAACGCGTGGATCGGGTGGCGCGACGCGGGTCAGGCCGCCGGCGACGGCCGATCCCAGGGAACAAGCGAGGACCGCCATGGCGATCGACGAGCGGAAGAGGATGTACGGGGACGACATCGGCAGCTCCTTCGCCCGTTCGTCGAGGTCATTCCTATCGATGGATCACGGATTCGCAGGAGTGTCCACCTTATTCCTTCGGGTCGCGATCCACATGCCCGTCGAAGGAGCGAGAGCGGTCTGCCAGACAAGGACCGGACACGAGACGGGCGTACATCGAGAGCTCGTCGCACCTGTCGATCAGCGTGCAGACGCCTTCGCGCCAGGGTTCGCCGAGGACGGCAGCAACCGCTGTCTCGATGGCGGAGCGCAGGTGCGGGGTCGCGCGAGCTTCGGGAACGGCTGCGACGAGGGTGAACGTCCGATCCGGCCCTCTCAGGATCTCACCGGTCAGCACGGGGTGCGCCCCCGGGGCGGTCCGCCAATCGACGCGATGCCGGCCTGACGACGCCGGCCTGACGCCGAGGATCCCGCCCCCCGCCAGGATCCGGAACTCGGGACGCGCGCCGGGCACCTCGACGGATGCTCCGGGAAGGTCGTCGCGCGAGGCCGCGTCGGCGTCGTCGAGCGCACCGGCATATGCTGCCTGCGCCAGCGCCGCCCATGCCCTGGCGGCTTTGTCGAGGCGGCCGACGAGCATCCGGTCGAAGGCATCCTTGGCCGCCTGCACGGCTTCGATCTTCCGCTCCAGGCCCGCTCGCGTCCGCTCGCGATCCGCGCGCAGGTTCGCTTCCGCCTCCTCGCGCAGGGCTCGGATCCTGCCGGCGATGGCAGCCGAGGGCGTGGGAACGACGAGCGGAATCTCCGGATCCCCATCTTGCATTTTCGGACCGCTGCGAAGTATGTTCCCGTTCCGTTCCGTGGTCCGATCTGCGTCGCGCGTCCACTCGGGAACCGGTCCGTCTACGTGTTTACACCCCTGCCCATCCCGTTTTTTGGGGATGCCGGACCTGTTGACCCTTGCGGACAAGGCGTGACATTGCGCCGAATGTTGTTTGTAGCGCGCGTCGTGCACCCTTCTTCAAGGAGATGGCCCGGAATGTGCCGCGAGAAACGGTAATCTTGGGCTGGCCGAGGCGGCTTGCGGGCCGCCTGCCTCATCGGATCTGGATATGAGCCAGTCGGGAGCTGGAGACATCGAAGAGGTCATCGTCCGTCGCCACGACGTCGTGCGCACGGACGCGAGACTGCGCGACCATATCCCGAGCGGTCCGCGACCGATCACCTACAAGTCGGACGCAGGGCCCATCCGCGTATGGGTGAGCCAGCGCGGGTCCGTCATCGCGGAGCCTCTGCGGGGCGTGCTGGAGCACGGCGGCTACCATTGGGAGGCCGTCATGGAGTTCACCTACTACGGCGCAAGCTACGTCGGGCCGCTGCAGGTCGTGAAGTACCCCGAGGTTCCGCAGTGCGCCCATCTCGTCAGCCGGGACAACATCGTCCGCGCGCTCCGGAAGGCCGCCTCGAACTTCATGCTGCAGCAGGAAGCGGCGATCCTGCCGCTGGCGCTGAGCGACATCGCCCGCAGGAAGTCGGAGGAGGAGCAGGCCCTGGCCAAGGCGCGCGAGGATCTCGCCAGGCTGCCGGGCGAGGGCGACTGCGTCCTGGCCAGGCGCTTCGATCTCTGGTTCGGAACGGTCTGGGTCTCACCGTCCGAGGGCGAACTCTCCGTGATGGGAGGCGGCTTCAGCGGCTCCATCACCGTGAGCGGCAAGATCTGCCGCCTGGAAGCGGCGCTTCCTCTCGATAGGGAGCACGACCCGGCGATCACGCTGGTGAACATCTTCGCCTCCGAGAAGAAGGAGGATGTGCCCCCCATGCTCAGATCGGCGCTTCTCGAACTCGCGGAAGTGGTGCGCACCAATCATCCCGACCTCACGGCCGCGTCGCAGATCATCCGTGCGCGCCGGCGGCTGCAGGTCGACATCGCAGGCTACGAGCAGCGGCTGCTCAAGCTCGAGCGCTTCGGAATGATGTACAAGAACCGACTCGAGCCCGTGGTCGACAGCTCCATGCGCCCGATGCCGGGCGCCGCCTGAGACCCTCGAAATCCCCGAGCCGTTCTGCAAAGCTCGGGGGTGAGGTGCTCCGTGAACGACAAGATCCTGATCGCTCTCCTGCTGACCGCTCTTCCGGCCGCGGCCCAGGATGCAGTCCCGCGCTACGACGTCGATGCATTGTGCGCGGCGGCGGCCGGCACGCTCGGCAATTCGTCGTTCGCCAGATCGGCGTGCTACGAGCAGGAGCAGACGTCCTACGACGGCCTGAAGGCCCGCTGGGCCGCGGTGCCTGCGGAGGTCAAGACCACCTGTCGGAAGATCGCCGCCTGGACGGGATCGGGCAGCTACATCGTCCTCGGCGGATGCGTGGACGTCGAACTCGAAGCCCGCAGCCGCGGCACTCCCGGCTTCAGGTATTGAGGAGCGGGGCGCTCCTCGCTCCCCGGCGGCCGCTCAGCTGGCGGCGGGGCCTCAGGCGGACGGCACCGGAAGCTCTTCCGCATCGGCGGATGCCGCCGCATCGAGGAGTCCGATCGCGCTGTCGCGGATCAGGTAGGGAACGCCCGCCCCTTCGAGCACCTGAGCGACCGAGTTCACGCAGCCGTCCCGGCGCTCCGGATCGAACCACGCGCCCGTCAGCTCGACGCGCCATCCGCCGCCGGCCAGCTGCAGGCCCGCAACGATCGCTTCTGCTGCCGCGGCTTGGTCGAACTCCTCCTCGTTGTCCCCCCGCATCCGCAAAAACCGGTGGCCGCCCTCGGCCGCGCGCTCCAATGCGCCTTCGAGCGCCGTTCCGAGATCCCGATAAGAACGCTGCCGCAGTTCCGCGCTGAGCTCGCCGTCGATGACGGCGATCGGTCCCGTCCAGTCGTCGAGGTCCTCGGCGAGCAACCCGCGGGCTCGGCCGGCCTCGGCTGGTCCCAGGTTGAAATCGGCGGAGCCGCAGGCCGAGCCGGGATGGACGACGATCAGGAGCGAGCGCATTCCACGATCTGGCTCCCTGTCGCGAAAAGCGCAAAGATGGGGGGCTTGGACGGGTAGAGGTCGGGCTGGGATGCCGATGCGTATGGACGGAGCGGAATTCCGGAACGGTTGGCGGGAGGGCTACGACGTCGACGGTACGAAAGTCGTCGTCGAGGCTCGCCACTTCAGGCGCAATCGTCCACCCACGCCCCACGAACACGTCGTGCAGATGATGCGCGGCCGGGGCCCCGGCATGGCGCAGGATCCCGTCTACGAGTGGGGCGCCTCGCTCGGGGACGGGCGGCTCGGGCGCTGCACGATCCGGCCGACGCCCTCCGGCATGTTCCAGGTCGCAGGCCTCCGGCATCTCTACCGTACCGTCGAGGAAGCCGCCCGCGGCTGGGCGGTTCCGATCGTGGCGAGGGCAACCGAGGCGGCCCGGCTCCAGACGGAGCGCGCATCAGCCGAACGCACCGCCGGGCCCCGCCCCTGATCGGAGCGGGAAGGTACGACCACGCACTGCAGATCCCCGCCATCGGCCTGCGAGTCGTGGTGCATGCCGCAGCGATCCGTCCGCTGCACCTTCCTGCCTAGGGGGTGCGTCGCAGCTCGGCGGGAGGGTCGTCAGGGCGGTCGCCGGCGGCCTCGGCTCCGAGTACGGAGACGATTGACCGTGCGGGTGGCGAAACCGAATGCGGCGTCTCATGGTCCGGGGGAAACCCCGGCCGCTTCGGCGCGTGCGGCGACGATGCTCTCGGCCCAGAGCGGCAGGGCGTCTACGACGACCAGGTCCCAGCCGTCGGGATCCTTGAAGGGTTCGTTGCAGGAGACGTCCTCCGCAACGTCGTCGAACTCATGCGTTTCCGCATCCCGCCAACCGGCGACAGGGCCGGTCTGGATCTGGACGGCGAGCAGGCGTTTCTGGTCCATGTCGTAGACGAAACGCGTCATCCGCTCGCGCTGATCATGGAAGATGTGGGGCCAAAGCGCCGTGTTTTCGTCGGCGACGAGGTATGCGGGCATGTTCGCGCTCCTTCCGGCGCCAAGTTGGCGTCGGCCGATGCAAGGAGCAATGCAGGGTAGGACGCCGCGACGCCAGGGCGTCGGGTTCGCACGTCCGCCGCAAGGTGGGTCGACGCGCGATCGGGCCGGGACGGGTGCCGTGGAACAGGACGTGGGATCGGCCCGAGGCGCAAGCCGGCAACGCCGTCCGGCGACGCCACGGCGGTCGCGGGGAGCGTCGGGTCAGTGCTGGTTGAACGGGCTCTGCAGCACGATCCGGACCTGCTTTGCGCCCGGCTCCGCGATCTGCGGAGCCGGCTCGGGCAGCAGGCCGGGCGGCAAGGTGACGGGCAGTGCCGCGGCCAGGACGAGACCGAATGCGCCGAACGTCACCGTCGCTCCGAACGCGGCCGCAGAGATCAGATAGGGGTGCCGCAACATGGCGTTCCTCCAGGCATGGCAGGAACGGGCGGTCCCAGCCGCAGGTTCCGCGAAGTGTTTCCGCGCGTCCGAAACGGCGTGCGACCGTCAGCATTGAATCGGTTGCGTTAAAGCCAAGCTAACGATGTCGGTTGGAACGGTCTTGGGACCCGGATCCGCGCGGTTCCTTTGACTGCCGTTAAAGGTACGATGCGCGAGAACTCTACCAACGAAAGGGGTAGGCATGCGCGTGGTCCTCGTGGATGACGATCGGTCCGATCTGGCAGTCATGGAAGGCATGCTGCGCGGCGTCGGGGCCTGCGCGATCGCCACGTTCGCGGACGCGGCGGAGGCCTTGGCCCATATCGTCCGGGAGCCGCCGGATCTGCTGATCGTCGCGTACGGCATGCCGGGCATGGACGGCATCGAGTTCGTGCGCAGGTACCGGGATGCGCGCGGCTCCGAGCCGCATGTCATGATGCTGACGACCGAGGCCGCGCGCGATCTCCGCTATGCGGCGTTCGATGCGGGCGCCGACGAGCATCTCGTGCATCCTCTCGACCACCGGGAGTTCCGCGTCCGGATCGCCAACGTCCGCAAGTTGGTCGCCGCCAGGAAGGCGCTCGCCGACGAGAAGGCCTCGACGAGCCGTCTCGTCGCGGAGCATCGGGTTCAGGTCGAGCGAGGCGCCGAGGAGCTCGTGGGGCGGCTGCTCCGGGCCGCGGAGCGACGGGACGACGATACGGGCAACCACATCGTGCGCATGGCCCAGACCGCGCGCGTGATCGCGCGTCGTCTCGGGTTGGACGAGGAGACCGTCCGCCTGATCCATCGGGCCTCGCCGATGCACGACATCGGCAAGATCGGCGTACCCGACGCCGTTCTGCTCAAGCCCGGCCGTCTCGACGAGGCGGAGCGGCGGATCATGGAGGGCCATGTCCTCGAGGGCTACGAGATCCTCCGCGATTCCGCGATCCCGCTGGTCCAGGTCGCGGCCGAGATCGCCTGCTCGCACCACGAGCGCTGGGATGGAACGGGATACCCGAAGGGACTGAAGGGCGAGGAGATCCCCCTCTCCGGCCGCATCGCGGCGGTAGCCGACGTGTTCGACGCCCTCGCCTCCGACCGCCCCTACAAGCAGGCATGGCCCGCCGCCAGGGCGATCGCCTATCTGCAGGAAAACGCCGGCCGGCAATTCGATCCGGGCTGCGTGAACGCCTTCGTCGAAGGTTGGGGCGAGATCGCGCAGGTGTACGGGATCGTGCCGCTGGAAGCGGCGGCCTGAAGGAACGGATCTTTCTCCGGGGCTGCGGGGCGGCTACGATGCCGGCGACCGCCGACCGTACGGATAGCCCATGACCTGTCTTCTGCCGGCCCACGGCCGGATCTCCTGCACGGTCTGCCATGCCGCGCCGGCGGCCTTCGACGAAGTCGCGGCCGGCACCCCCGCTTGGCGGATCCGGGCGAACCCGCTCTCCTGGGGCGCCCGCGCCCCCCAGGTGCTCGTTCTCGGGTTCTCGAAGGGGCCGACCCAGGCCGGCGATCTGGCCCGCACGCCGCACGACCATGTCGCCTTCAAGGGCCAGCGGATATGGGTCGCGCGCATCCTGGCGAGGCTCGGCCTGATCTCGGACCCGGGGGGCACCGAGGCGATGAACCGCGAGATCGACCGCCTCGTGGCGGATCCGGACGGACGCTTCGCGTTCGGCTCGCTGGTCCGGTGCACGGTCGAGCGCTTCGACGAGAAGAAGGGGGTCTGGAAAGGAACCGGCGGCGACATGCTGGGGGGCTTCGTCTCCCATGAGTTCGGGCGTCGCGTCGCCGGCGCCTGCGCCGAGCGTCATCTCGGACGGCTGCCCGCCGAGACCCGGCTCGTCGTGCTGATGGGCACCGGAGCCAAGGGCAACTACGTGGACGAGGCCGAACGGCTGATCCGGCAGGCCCGGGGCCGCCCACCCTCCTGGCGCCGGATCAACGCCGTCAGCTACGGGGACGACTCCACGACGTTCGTCCACACGGTTCACTTCGCCGCCCAAGGACGCCTTCGAGGCGACTGGTTCGGCGAGACCCGACTGGACGGCTCTCCGCCGGACCCCGTCGCCGTCCGGTGGGCGAAGCTCGCCGCCGAGGCCGCGCTCGACGCCATGACCCGCCCGCGGCTCGGCCGGGCAGCCTGAGAGACAAGCACATGCGCAGAACGAGGCCGGGCCCTGCGGAGACGCGGATCTTCACACGGGAGTTCGACTATGTCGGCTCGTCCACGGCCATCCTCGCCGATCCCGGCTTCGGACCTTATGCCGCCTCGCTCGCGCGGCGGGCCGAGCTTCCGCAGACGTGCCTGGAACATCCCGGACGTCGGAGCGCCCGGCTGCTCGACCCGGAGGCCGTGGCGGGGCTTCCGGCTCTCGTGGCGTCCGACGGTCGCGTCGTCGCGATCCTGGTCGACCAGTCGGGCGGTCTGAGGGGCCCCGACAGCGATCGGATGGTCGCATGCGTCGACCGTCTTGCGCTTTCCCTCGAGCGTGCCGGCGTCCCATTCGAGGTGCTCGCCTTCTCCACATTGCGCTGGAAGGGAGGGCTCTCGCGCGAGAAATGGGTCGCCGCAGGTCGGCCGGAGAGCCCGGGACGGCTGAACGATCTTCTGCATGTCGTCCACAAGGACCTCGACGAGGTCTGGACGGAGGGCGATCCCTCTCCTCGCGAGCGTCTCGACCTGATGATGCGCGATCCCTTCCAGCGGGAGGGGCTGGACGGCGAGGCGCTCGGGTGGGCGCTCGACCGCCTGGGCGGACGGGAGCAGGCGGATCGCGCCGTCGTGGTGATCGGCGATGCGACGCCGATCGACGATGCCACCTGCTCCGTCGAGAGCCCGCAGTTCCTCGAAGCGGACCTGATGAGAAGCGTCCGGCGCGCGGCGCGCGACTGCGTGTCGATCGAGACGGTCGGGGTCCGGGCCGAGGCGCGGATCGCGGAGTTCTACCCCAAGGTCACCTACCAACCGCCCGAGGGTCGGCCGATGGATCCCGTGGCGGCTTGCGGAGCGGTTCTGGAGGCGCTCGGTGTTCGTCCCGCGCCGACGGCGTCCGCTGCGCCGCGCGGATAGACCGCTAGTTCAGGACGCGGACCCGCTCCGGAGCCCCGGCCATGGCCGCCTCGACATGCGGAGCCGCGCCTTCCATCAGGCGCAGGTCCGCCTCCGTCGCGAGGACGGCCTCCTCCATTTCGGCCGCGACCGTGCCGGGATCGGCCATGCCCTCGCGAAGCCGGCCGTCGATCGCGAGGATCCGCATCATGCGGTCCCGGTGACGGATCATGATTGCTTCGGCGAGATCGATCGACGGACCTGCGGCAACCGGCTGGCCCGCCGCTTCGATCTCTGCCGCGTAGGCCCTGGCTATCTTCCTGAGGCGCTCGCTCGGAGCCTGGAGAGCGAGGCGGAGTTCCTCAAGCCTTTCCGAGGATGGCCGCATCCGGATCCCCCGCCGCTCGACCCGAAGCACCGCGCCGCCCCCCGGGATCGGAATTGGTGGAGCCAGGCGGAATCGAACCGCCGACCTCCTGCATGCCATGCAGGCGCTCTCCCAACTGAGCTATGGCCCCTTCGATGGAGTGGATTTCCCACTCCGTTCCTTCCATGAGGGTCGCGCCCCGATGTTGTCAACCGGCCTGGATCAGGCCGGATGCATTGCTTCGGGGAACCCGGTGGCAGGGAGATGCCGTTGACGCCGGGCAGGCCACCGGGGAAACCGATGTCGTCCACCTATCCGGCCCAACCCCTCGCGGCCTCCGTCGGCCGTCTCGCCCGCGTGGCGGCCGGCAAGAGCGAACCGGTCCTGGACGACGCGGGGCTCCTCGATCTGACACGATCCGCGATCGGGATCCCGATGCTCTGGGCGCTGATGCTGGGAGCCTTCGGCTACGGCTGTATGGGCGGTCCCCTCCTCGCCGCGGTGGTGAACACGACGGCCGCGACGCTGTTCGTGATGGTCGTCCAAAGCCTGACGATACCGTTGGTCCTTCTCCCGGCCCGGCTTTCGCGTGTCGAGGGCCGCCGCGAGGCCCGAGGCATCGCCGAGGCCGTTCTCGTTCTTTCGGCGGGAGGCGGCATCGTCGCCGCGAACGCCGCGTTCGCATACTCCTTCTCCCGGGAAGCCCTCCTGTCGATCGGCGCCGTGGCGGTCGTCTACGGCTTCGGCGTCTCGCTCTCCCGCCTCGCCGGGTTGCGGCCGCAGGATCCCGTTCTGCCGCAGCTGGCGCGCCTGACGACGCCCTTCCTGCCCGGCCCGATCTGGCTCGCCGCCACGTTCGTGGTTCTCTCGGTCGCCGACGCGTTCCGGCTCGAGGCCGGCTTGGCCGCGCTCAGCCGGGCTCTGCTGGGCTGAACCTGGACCGGTGTCCGATCGGTTTGGACCATATGCGTCGCAGCCTGCGGCAGCGAGCCAGCGGCGGCATTCGTCTGACGTGGAACGTCCGAAGGCTCGTTGGACGACGCGATCCCTCGGGCGCGGCGACCTCGATCCCACCGATACATCCGACGAGGCACCCGGCCCTGCCTCGGCGTAGACTCGATCCCAGATCGCTTGCCATGCCCGTCGAGCTCGTCGAAGCTGCCGCGCCGAGCCTCGAAGGATGCCATGAAGCCGTTCGCAGCCGCCCTCGTCGTCCTCCTCGGGACGATCGCCCAGGCGCATGCGCGGGACTGCTCGACGCTCGACGACCCGTTCAAGCGGTTGCAATGCTACGACGAGGGGAACCGGCAGGCGACCTCGCAACGCCCGGCCGCCCGCCAGCCGGATTTCGACGCCTATCGCGTCGACGTCCACCATGGGCCTTCGCGGCCGCCCGACTTCAGAGGGAGGGATCGGGCGTACGCCAACTACAGGACGCGCATCCTGCAGGGGATGCAGGGACCGCCCAACTTCGCCGGCCGCACCAGGATGATCGAGATCGGGTGCGGGACCCGCTGCGTCTTCCTTCCTGTCGTCGACCTGCCGACCGGCCGCGTCTCGACCTTTCCACTCAATTCCGACAGCCACCCGGAGCTCGATCTCGACTATCGACCCGGCAGCCGGCTGGTGATCGCGAAATGGCGGATCGGGGAGGGCTGCCGCACCGAGGCGTTCGTGTGGAACGGCGTAAGCTTCGAAACGATGGGCGAGCGTGACGCGGGGCCGGGTAGGACCTGCGGGCCGCAATCCGGCAAGCGCCCCTACGAGGGCTTTTGGGCCTCGGACGCCAAGGACTGCAAGGAGCCCTCCGACGGCAACTTCCGGATCGAGGGGACCACCTACAAAGGCTGGGAGTCCGAGTGCACCATCGACAGGGCGACGATGCAGGGCGAGGGATGGGAACTTGCGATGTCCTGCACCGGCGAGGGAGAGACCTGGAAGGAGAACGCGACCTACGTGGCGGAAGCCAACGGCACGCTCTCCGTCCTGGACAAGGAGCGCAAGATCAGGAGCTACCTGCGGTGCGACGGTGCGGCCCCGGCTGCCCTGACGACCGAAGCCGGCATGGAGGCTCCGCCTCCCGGAACGCTGACCGAATGGACCTACGACGCCGACCGGAAGCTGGTCTGGTCTTGCGACAACCTCGACGAGGGCAAGGGAAATGCCTGCCTCGCCTTTGCGTGCGATTACAGATCGCCGACGATGACCTTCTTCACCAGGACGGCGCCGGGAGACGTCGCCGCGCTCGTCGCGCAGGGCGCCGCGGTGGCAATGCCCCCTACCGGGACCCAGGAGGAGACTGCATTCGCCAAGCTGTTCGGCATGCAGGCCCGGACGGTGGTGCTGGACGGACCGGAGCAGCTCGGTACCTACTTCGACGGCCTCCGACGCAAGCCGATCTCGGTCTCGACCTCCATCGACAAATGGTCGTTCGCGATCGAGCAGGGCAAGTTCCAGAAGCCGGTATCGGACTTCAGGACCGCATGCCTCCCGTGAGGGACGGCGGGCCGTCGTGGGCAGGCCATGAAGGCGATGTACATGCGGTCCGCGCCGAAGCCGATCCATGCTGCTCGGGCACCGCTTCAGCGGGCCACGCAGTTGCGGAACGCCGCATCCAGCGCCGGCTCCAGGTTGCCCGCGCCGACCGTGTAGTCGATGTTCCCCGACGCCTCCGCGAGGCGCGGCACGGCGCCGGGCCTGGGGCGGAAGCCGGCGGGCAGCCGCAGGGCGAGGTACAGCTCGTCTCCCGAGGACGCGAAGTCGGCCCCTCGAACCGGGACCTGCCGTCCGAGAAGCTCGATGGCGCCCGCCGATCGGAACCACCGCCGGTAACGGGTCTGCTCGTCCGCTCCGAGCGGCGGGTCGAAGCGGTGGACCAGCACGGCCCTGCGCGTACCGGTCTCGTCGCAGAAGAGGCTCAGGTCGGCCCGACCGTCAGCCGAGTGCGAGACCGCCGCCAGCCCCCCTCTGAAGGTCCGGACCTCCCAGGGCGAGAACGCCATCGGATTCCAAACCACGCGGAAACTGCGAAGCTCGTCCGCGGAGAGCAGCCTGAGATCCGACCGCGCGCTTGAGACGGAAACGAGGCGCGCGTCGACTCCCATGCCCGAGGCGTACGCGACGAGGTTGCCGGTGAGTTCCTGGAGGGCGCCGATCTCGTCGGGGTCGTAGGAGCGGGTGCCCCCCGGGAAGTAGAAGCGGTGCACGCCGAATTTCGAGCCTGGCGACACGTCGCGGCGTACGCCTCCCAGGAACGCGAGGGCGCAGGCCGAGGCGCAGATGCCGTCGGCTGGCCGGCCTTCCGCATCCAGACGCCCGACCCGGGTGTCGAAGCCGAGCTGACGGATCGCGCGTCCGAGATTCAGGCCCCCGAGAAGTCGCCCGCCCGGCGAATCCAGGACGAGAACGGTGCCGCGGCCGAGGCCGCGCCGGCGGGCCTCCGCGAGCAGGCGGTCTCCTGCGTCGATGTCGATATCGCCGGCGGCGAACACCACGGTGCAGCCGCCGCAGGACGGATAGCTCGCGGTTTCGAAGGAGAGGGCCTCCGCCGCCGCGGGCACGGACAGAAGGATGGCGAGGAGGCCGATCACGGCGATGGGGGACGGTCTCAAGATGGCCTCCCGGGTCGGAGCGAAGTCTATGGAACCGCCCCGGCTCGTTCAATGGCCCGGCTTGCCCTCCGTTCCGTATTTCGAGGCGATCTGCCAAGTTCGTTCCTTCGGCGAGGAGCATTCCATGGTTGCCATTCGCGACAAGTCGGGTCGGGTGCTGGCGGAGGGGGCGCACCCTTCCGTCCGGGATCTGCTGGTCGAGGCGGTCGCACGCAACCGCCGGCTGCCGGGGGCCGATCTCGCGGGGCTCGATCTGTCCGGGCTCGATCTGCGGCGGGCCTGCCTTCCCGACGCGAGGCTCGACGGCGCCAATCTGCGGCAGACGCGATTCGACGGCGCCTCTCTGTCACGCGCGAGCCTCGCGAACGTATCGGCGCAGGGCGCGGGTTTCGCGGGGGCGGTCCTCGAAGGAGCGATCGCCGACGGCGGCAATTTCGGCGGCGCCGGCCTGCGGCAGGCATGGATGATCGGTTTCGCCGCGCGAGGCGCCCGCTTCGACGACGCCGACGCCTCCGGCGCGGACATGACGGGCGCGGTTCTCGTGGACGGGCATTTCCAGCGCGCGCGGCTCGTCGACGTGCGGTTCGCCGACGCCACGCTGTACGGCAACGATCTCCAGGAAGCCGACCTGACCTCGGCGGTCGAGGGGCTCCCGCTGGCGATGCGTCCCGACCGCAGTCTCGGGGCACGGGTCGTGGGCAACAAGTTCTCCCCGAAGGCGAAGCTCTGCCCGGGGCTCGCGGCCTTCCGCCGCGACACGTGGATCGGTTGGGCCGTGAACGCCGTCTCGACAGGCGCGGCGGGCGGGCTGGGGGCGCTCGCCGCGATGGTTCTGGTGCCCAACATCGTCGATGCGAAGGTCGGTCCCGATCTCGTGCGCAGCGGGGCCGCCGTCGTCGCCCTGGTCGGCGCCCCGCTTCTCGTGCGCACGATCGTCGGCGGCCGGATCCGCGACGCCCTCCAGCCCCATGCGGATCGGATCGTCCAGGGGGCCGCCCAAGCGATGGACCGGGCGATGAGGGCCGGATCGGCGGCCCGCGACCTCGTGGCCCTACTCTGGCACGGCGGCTCCAACGCCGTGCACCGCGCGGTACTGGCGACCCGGGCAAAGGCCGACGCGAGAGGGTGGACGGCCGGCTTCGCGCGACTGGCGCTGGGATCCATCAAGATCGTCTTCTGCGATCGGCGTCATCTTGCCCTCGCCATGCAGGAACTCTCCCGCCCACGGATTCCGGGCAGCCGCGGCGAGGCGGAGACCGTCCTGGTCCGCCAAGGTGCGTGCGGCGACGGCCCGCTCGCCCTGCGGCTGCATGCTGACGGAAGCGTCACCGCCGTCCATCCCGAGGGCACGGCGACGTGGGGCATCAGGGGAGCGCCGACGACGACCGGGACCCTTCCGGAAGGTGCGGCGGCCGACGACGGCGGATTCTCCGCCAAGGGCGCGTTCCAGGCGGCCGTGTTCGCCGACCACGGCGTCGCTCCGATCGCGACCCACTGGTTCTCGAACCACTTCGAGGCGGGACCCGACGGCGCACTGCTGGTCGTCGATCACATCGCCCGCAACGTCGGGAACTGGGTGGGTCCGGCGGTCCTGACGCTCGACGGCGAGAGGAAGGCCGTGGTGGACGGGCGACTTTGGGAGGGCGCCGTCGGCGCCCCGTCGGCTCTCGGCTCGGATCGGGACATGGGAGCCGGGGTCGAGGATGCGCACGACCTGCCCGCGCCGTCCGCCTGAGCGATTGCCCGCAATCGTGCCGAACGCGTTAAGACGAACGAAGGAGCGGGATGGCAGCTTGACGGTTCGTCGGACCCGGCGGATGGTCCGTCGTCGGCGATGGCGCGCGAATCGAAGGAACCGCGTTTGTACCGGCTCGGCAAGAAGGCGATCTCGCAGTACGTCCAGACCGGATGCAGGTTGCGGCTGCGCTTCGAGATGCATGCCGGCGACGTCTCGCGCTCCCGCGCCGGCATTCCGCCGAAGGACGGACGCAATCCCGGCCTCCTGGTGTCTCACGGCCGTGCGCACGAGCGAGCGGCCTTCAAGGAACTCTTCGACCTGTTTCCCGGTCGGGTCTTCTTCGGCCCCGAGGTCGTCGAGGCGGACGACGAGCGCGCCTTTCAGAAGATCGCCCTGGGCGATTATCTGCCTACTGCCGAGCCCGGCGATTTCATCGTCGAGGGCGAGTTCGACGTCTGCGCCGGCTTCCGGCGCGCCCACGGATTGAGGGATCTGGAGATGGGCGAGGCCACCGCCGGCGGCGGCCGAATGACGTACGCGAAGGTCCGGCCCGACATCGTGCGGGTCGAGGCCTGCGGGGGAGGAGAGCGGCGGGCGATCCGGGCCGACGGGGAGATTCGGATCGTACCTCCCGACGACGGCCGGCTCGGGCTGCGCATCGTCGACGTGAAGCTCGCGAGCGAGCCCGGCCCGGCCCATTTCGCAGAACTCGCCTACTACGCGATGACCCTCGACGCGTGGCTGGACCAAGCAGGCCTCGGCGGCCGCTTCCTCGTCCTCGCGGATGCCGGCATCTGGCCGGGCAACCACCAGGGGTCGGCTCTGAAGGCGCTCCTTGACGAAGCCTCGGGCGCCCCGATCGATCCAGAGACCGCTGCGGCCGCGTGGCTCGCGAGCCTGGAGGTCCTGCCAGCCGAGGTCGTGGTGGAGCGCGTGAAACGCTTCCTTGCGGCCGAACTTCGCGAGGTCGTCTCCGAGCCCGACTGGCGGGCGCTGCCCTGGCACGTCGGACGGAGCTGCAGCGGTTGCGATTGGCTCGGATTCTCGTGGGGTCGCGACGATCCCGAGGACCCCGTTCCGCCGCCGGAGGACGCCTCCGGAGCGGGGCGCGAGGACTACTGCTGGAACCGCGCCGCCCGGGAAGGGCATCTCAGCCGGATACCGGGCATGACGGCCGGCGCCTGCGGCAAGCTCGCACGCCGCGGGATCCGCGACATCGCCGCCTTCGCGGCGCTCCCGCCCGACGATCCGGCCTACGAGGAGCATCAGGCCCTCAAGGCGGGCCGGGCCGTGCTGCGCCACCGTGCGGAGGCGCTGGCGCAGGGTCGGACGATCGGCGTGCCCGACAAGGCGGGGACCTCCGCGGTCCTGCCGAAATGGGCCGACGCCAGGGTCGCGTTCTCCGTCGACTACGACGTGGCCAGCGGGCTCACCTTCGCCTTCGGCTACAAGCTCCTGATCCTGTCGGGCGGGGTCGCGGCCGAGACCCGGGAGGCCGTCGAACTCGTCGGATCCAAGAGCCTCGGGGAGGAGCGGCAGGTCTTCGCGGCTCTCATGGCCCGCCTGCAGGCCGACCTGATGGATGCGGAGCGGATCATCCTGGAGGGACGCGAGCGTGCCCTCGGCCGCGCGGCCAAGGAGAGGGCGAAGCGCCAGCCGCCGACCGTCCAGTTTTACATCTGGGACCGCAACTCGTTCGAGCACCTGTCCCGCCTCATGGGGCGCCATCTGGATGCCGTGCGCGAGTCCGAGGTGGAGGGCGTCACGGCCTCGCCCATGTCGTGGATCTTCCCGGCCGCGCAGCTGCTCAAGGACGCACGCAACATCAGCCGGAACTCGCCCGTGACCATCGTCGCGGAAGCCGTCCGCCTGCTCGCGGTCGACATCCCGCACCATTACTCGATCCTGGAGGTCGCCGCCCGCTACCAGATGGTCGGCATCGTCAAGCTCGCGAAGGCGACCCGACGCTTTCCCGTGAGCAACCTCTTCAAGGACCCGTTGTCGGACCAAGTCCCGTCCGAGCGAGGTCTGGAGATCTGGTCGGGAAGCCGGCTCGTGGAGACCATGGGGCGGGACGCCCACGCGGCGAAGCTGCGCCAGACCGTCGCGATCAAGCTCGACGCGATGCTGTCGATCGTGCGCCGCCTGACGGACGACCTAGACGAGACCCTCTCGTCGCAGGCTCCGACGATCCGCAGCGTCATGCACGATCAAGCCCGTCTGGACGGGGTGTCCGACGACGGCCAGATCCTCCGCCACCACGCGCGTCTGATGAAGGCCGCGGAAGCTCTCGACGTCGATCTCGCCATGGCGATGCCGCCCCAGGAACGGGAGGCGCGCTACCGGAGCATGCGGCTGCTGCGCAGGCTGCCCGCCACCGAGGCCGCCGAGTTCATGGCCGCGAACGGCGTCGCCGCCGGTCCCCGCATCCACGTCTTCGAGTTCCGCGCGTCCTCGCTGGAGGCCAAGATCAAGGTCGGCGACTTCAACCTGTCCTTGATGCCGGAAGACAGCCTCCGGCTGCAGCACGCGACGCTCCGGATGCTGAAGCGCGACCACCCCGAACTGTCGAAGCGCATCAAGGACGACTTCGTCCGGGACGGCCGCCGGATCCGGGAGAACTGCCCCGTCACGGTGCTCGCACTGGACCGGATCGCGCGGATCGTGGCCGTCGAGGACGACGAGGGCCTTCCGACCCTTTTCCACGAGCTCGGAATCTGGAGCCTCGACTTCGACGGCTCGGCCGGAGCCGGCGGCATCCTCGACCCGATCTCGCGCGACTTCTTCGTCGGTCCCCGGCTCGAGCCGGCGCTGCGGAGCTACGGCGTGCCTCCGCTGTCGGTGTCGAGACCCCTTTTCGCGCGTGACGTCTCGAACGTCGCGCTGCGGCGATCCAGACGGAGCGGCCCCTCCGTCCCGGCCGAGCGGTTCGTCTGGGACGCCGACGGCTTGGCCGAGGAGCCGAGCGGGCGTTCGGGGGTCGAGGCACTGGCGTTCCTCGCCCGTATCGGCCGGAGCCTGACGCCTCGGCAGGCGGACGCCGTATCGCGCGCGGTCGGGCAGCGCCTCAGCCTGCTCTGGGGGCCGCCCGGAACAGGCAAGAGCCGGACGGCCGTCTCGCTCCTCATCGCCCTTCTGGCGGTGAGCCGGGATCGGAAGCTGCGCATCGCGGTCACCGGACCGACCTGGGTCGCGATCGAGAACGTGGCCGCGGAACTGCCGGAGGCCTTCGCCAGGGCCGGGATCGGGCCGGTGCGCCACGTACGCCTCGCCTCGTCTCGGGCGACGGTCGCGAGCGTCCACGAGAACCTGCGCGACCACATCCTGGCACCGAGCGGGGCCAAGGACGACAAGGCGACCAGGGACTTGCTCGGCGTCCTTGAAGCGCGAACCGAACACGTCGTGCTGTCGGGCACCGCCGAGCAGATCGCGCGGCTCGTCAAGATCGCCAGCCAGGACAAGGAGGCGCCGCGTGCGCCCATCGTCGACTTCATGCTGGTCGACGAGGCCTCGCAGATGGACGTCGCCCACGCGGTGGTGGCCTTTACGGCCTTGGCCGAGGACGCCTGTCTGACGGTGGTCGGCGACGACCTTCAGATGCCGCCGATCCATCCCGTGGATCCGCCGGACGGCGGGGCCCACCTCGTCGGCTCGGTCTACGACTTCTTCCGGCTCTACCGCACCGGTCGCCCGGACGACGGCATCGCCCCGACGATGCTCGACGTGAACTATCGCTCGAACGCCGAGATCGTCGATTTCTTCAGGGACGCGGGCTACGGCCGGGATCTGCGTTCGGCCCATCCGGATCTGCGCATCGACCTCCGTCGTCCCGGCCCAGGAGAGGTCGCGCCATCCCGTGCGCTGGAGGCCATCCTCGACCCGGAGGAGCCGTTGGTCGCGGTCGTGCACGAGGACGTGTTCTCGAGCCAGCGCAACGAGGCGGAAGCCGACCTCGTCGCCGCGACGATCTCGGCGCTGTACGGCCGCCTGGGCTCTCTCGAGCGTCCCGGCGAGATCCTCGACGGCGTCTCCTTCTTCCGCGAGGGGGTCGGGGTCGTGACGCCGCACAGGGCGCAGCAGGCCGCCATCCTGGAGCGACTGGGCGCGCGGCTGCCGCCCGAGGTCGATCGGGATGCGATGACGGCCGCCGTAGACACCGTCGAGCGGTTCCAGGGGCAGCAGAAGGCCGTGATGGTCGCGAGCTTCGGGATCGGCGACGCCGACCAGATCGCAGCCGAGGAGGAGTTCCTGTTCGGTCTCAACCGCTTCAACGTGATCGCCTCACGGGCGCGGGCGAAGCTCGTCGTCGTGATGAGCCGCAGTCTCGCCGACCATCTCCCGCGCGATCTCGCGGTCCTGCGCGGCTCCAGGCTCCTGAAGGGCTTCGTCGGCCGCCACCTTCCCTCCGTCGCCCATGCGCGCATCCCCGGCCTCGGACGGTGCGAGATCCGCAGGGCCGGGCCGAAGCCGCATACCGGGGTCCTCCATCCGGCGCCGGCGGCCGCGGCGGGATGAGCGGGCCGGGCATCCGATCCGTCGATCGGGGCTCGCGCACGCGGCCGACTTCCTGATCCGGTTCGCGCCGGCGCACCAGCACGCCGGTGCCCCTCCCGTGGCGCCGATCGTCGACGTTCGCCTTTTCGTGCCTAGTCGGTAGCCTCGCGCGTCAACCGGAGGTCCGCATTGCTCGCCGACGACGTGGTACAGCGGCTCCGCAGCGCCGACCCGCACCAGAACGCCGTCTACCGCGCGTTCGCCGAATGCGTCGAGCGCGCGCAGCGGTTCGTTCTGACGCCGGAGGCGCTCGGCATGACGCAGAGCCTCGTCTACGGTCGCCCGACGACGCTGATGTCGGCGATGGGCAGCATCCGCTCCCCCTATCCCCTCGTATGGTTCGAGCACGCCCAGGAGGACGTGTCCGAGGCGCGCCGCCGCTACGACGGCGACGATCCCAGACCTCTCGGACCGGACGAAAGCCGCGTTCGGCGGGTCGGCATCCTGGTCGAGGCCGCCGGCGGCGAGCGGGCCTATCGGGCGATGCCGGTCGTCCAATTCGTCGACGGCGGCATGCGCCTGATGCTGCATTCCGGCACGGCCGACTTCGGGGACGATCCACCTCCTCCAGGGCCTTTGGCCACCCGGTACGACGTGCGCCGGCAGCAGGATTGGTACCGGGAGACAGGCCACACCGAACTCGGACGCCGGATGGCGCGGTACCTGGCCGACGACGCCGAGCGCGAAGCTCACGCGGCCTACAACGGCCGCTTCGACTACGGCGTGATGCCGATGATGGCGGAGGTGCTCCGCAGGCAAGGGCTCCCGCCGGACGTCGTCACGGGCCTCCCGAGCGCCGGCGAGGACGTCAACTACGCGGTCTGGGCCGCACGCGAGGCCGCCAAGAACCTCGTGATCCTCAACCTCAAGAACGGGGTCGAGATCAGGGACGTCTGCGCCGACGAACGTTCGCACAGGCTCCGGCGGCGGCTCGGACGCCCGCCCCTGCTCGACCACAAGGTGCTGACGTTGCGCATGCCCCGCCACGTCGTCCGGCTGGGCGCCGGCCGCGGCGGCGAAGTGGACGCCGAGACGCAGGCCCACTGGGTCCGCGGACATCTGAAGGTCCGCAGCACCGGCGTCTACTGGTGGTCGCACCACGTCCGGGGCGACCCCTCCATCGGCATCGTGGACAAGACGTATGTCGTGAGGCCGTGATACCTTCGATCAGGCATCCGTACCTTCGATCCGACCCCTTCCGCAGCCGGAGTCCCGCCATGCTTCTCCTCAAGAAGCCCGCGAACCTCGAACAGGCAGTCGCCCAGCGCGACGCGCTGGCCGACACGCTGCACAGGACCGGCGTCGCCATCGGTCTGCTTGACCCCGCCGTTCCTTGCACCGGACCGACCCTGCTGGCGGCGATGGAGGGTTACGCCGACCATCTCGCCTCCGGGGAGACTTCGCACCCGGTCCTGATCGGCGCGCTGCGGCAGGCCTACGACTCCGTCGCGATCGACCAGTCCACGGGCTCCCGTTCGGATCCGCTCTACCGCCTGCTCGAAGGTCTGCTCGTCGGCGGCGAGGACGATCCGGTTCAGATCGCGATACAGATCGAATCCCTTCAGGAGGGGCTCGGCGTCCTCAGGGCCCGCATGCAGGAGGCCGTCGCGGCTGCTCCGGCGCCGGGCGCCGTCTGAGAGGCTGCGGGATGACCTATTCCAGCAGTCGGATCGCGACGGCGATCGCCGAGGTCGTCGCCGGCGGCCGCTTCGACGGCTTCTCGGGCAACTGCGCCCGCTTCGCGATCGCGCTGAACCACGCGCTCGGCGACGTGGGCGAGTTCCACATCGTCGACGGCGGCCATCCCGAATACGCCGACCACGTCCTGTTGAAGGTGGGGGAGGACTACTACGACGCCGCAGGCGCATCGAGCGCCGAGGCCGTCGGGAGGGCGTGGGACGGACCTCCCGAGTATTTCGGCGAAGCCGGCGAGGAGGACTCGGTGCTGCGTCTCGCCGACGACAGCGGATGTATGGGCGCGCCCCTCGACATGGAGGCGCTTGAGGCGCGGCTGCGCGAGGCGCTCGGGCCGGCGGACGCCCCGTCCGCGCCGACGCTCTAAGTCGTCACTCGCCCAGATAGCGGCCCGGCTTCACGAAGGCGTCGGATATGCAGGGCCTCAGGCGGCGCAGGACGGCGTCCGCCTCGCTCCTCGTCCGGTAGGGCCCCACCACGACCACGTCGAAGCCCTCGGCGAAGCCGAACTTGCCGCTGAAGTCGTTGAACGGCCTCAGGCCGCAGCGTCTGACGGCGGCGGAGGCCTTCCGGACGGCCTCGGCCTGGAAATTCGCGTAGTCCGGGTTCCGGAAGGATCCGGCGACGAGCCAGAGGCCTTCGTCGAGGGCGACGGCATGGGAGCAGGCGGCCGCCGAAAGCGCGGCCGCGAGCAGGACCCGGATCCCGGACGCGCTCACGTTTTCGATCCGGGAAGGGCGCCCGGCCCGCCGGCCGTACCGGCACCGGGTGCCAGGGCCGCTGCCGCCTCTCGGACCCGGGAGCGCAGATCCTTCGGCTGGAACGCCTCTCCCGTGGCCGGGCTGTAGAAGTCGTCGTGGATCTCGTAGAACATGCCGTACGCCTCCAGGAGCTTCCTGTGCTCGTCCGGATCGAGTTCGCAGCCGACGAGGCCGGCGTACTCGTCCACGGTCAGAGGAATCTCGAGATCGGCCGCCCTGTAGACGATCGCGGGCTGCCCGGAGATGACGCTTACGACGCCCTCGACCGGCTGCCATCCGGCTACGAAATCCGGCTGCGCGGCCAGCGCCATGATCTGCGTGTTCGGATCGAAATGCTCGACCCCGCTCCGGTGCTCGATCTCCAGATCGAGGATGGGACGGCTCGCAGGCAAGCGGTTCTTCGGAGGATGGACGGTGTCGTGCGTCAAGCGCGGCCTCCAGGCGGACATGTCGAGTCGCAGGATGCGACGGCCCCCTGAATTTACCTTTTCGTCGGCGCTCCTCAATCTGCCGCGACAGCAGCTTGGAGGTCGACGTGACCCGGTACACCATCGAACGCCTGCCCGACGGTCGCGTCGACGTGCTGTGCGACGGGGAGAGCATCGGCACGGCGGACGTTCCCGAGAAGGCCGCCGGGATCGCCGCCGCGGACGCCCTCTCCGAAGACCGCGACGACTATCCGGACGTCGTCTACGACATGGCAGCGGAAATTGGTCAGATGGTCGGCAACGTGAGGCATCTGCGCTTCTTCCGGGAGGCCGTCGCCGAGGCGATCGCGGCCGAGTGGCCGGAGGCTGTTTCCGTCCTCGCGCCCGCCTGCTGATGCCGGCGGCGGACGACGTCCTCGCGGTTGCGGCGGCCCACTGCGCGCCCTGCCCTACGCCCCCTTCTCGGAGGCCTGGTTCCAGATCCTGATCGGGGCGCCTATCCCTGATGCGGTTCCGGGCACGGCACCGGCGGCGCCGCGAGGCTGAGAGGGGGACGGGCATGGTGGACGAGGATCGTGAGCTCGTGATCGCCTATCTGCATCATTCGGGAAGCCGGAGCGATCTGCTTCCCGAGGGGATCGCCTGGGAGGTCTACTGCCTCGCCGACGGCTTCGGTCGTCGCGATCCCGACGAACTCGCCGGGATCAACGGCGGCTGGGACTGGAGCCACGTCCGCGACAGCAGCCCGGAGGCGTTCGCCCGGATGGCCGCCTGCCTTCGCGGGCACGGATACGGCCCCTGCGGCCCCTCCGCGACGGTCAGACACTGATCGTACGGGTGTTTCGGGATCCGATCCTCGGACGGGTGGTTTTTCGGTCGCGCGGATCCTTCTCCGACGCATACGGAAGGAGCCGAGCATGGCGGGCGGGGCGGCATCCCGCTAGGATCTGAGGTGGAGGATCTGCGTATGCGCGTGAAGGTGGTTCAGCTGCTCGGCAGGGTCTACGCGGACGTGCTCGTCGATGTCGAACTGCCGGAGGATCCGGTCTACGCCGACTTCGTGGCCGCCATACCGTCGGCCGCCGCAGCCGCATCCGAAGCCAACCCGACCGGGGAGTTCGCGGGCATGCAGCTTGCGGACGGCGAACGGGTCGACTGGATCGTCGAAGGAGTCGCGGCGAACGGAAGCCCTTGGAAGGAACCCGTCGAGGCCGCGACGGAGGCGGAAGCGGCCTTCCTGGCCGCGTGCTCGGTGCTCGAACAATCCCGCGCGGGACGCCCCTCCAATATTCCGCGCCTGATGGAGGGCCTCGGGAACCAAGCGATCCGGTCCGTCGTCCGCGAGGGGCCGGTGCCGGCTCCGTGAAGCGCCGACACCGGAAGCCGTTCAGGCGCGGGGGGCGGCTGCAGGCATCGCGGACCGGACGAGGCGCGTTCCCTCCTCGATTCCGTTGCCCTCCAGGATCGAGGCGGCCTGCAGGGAGAAGCCCTGGTTGTCGACGTCGCTCGCCTCGTCGACGTCCCGACCGTCGTTCTCGGCGCCGTCGTGCACGATGTCGTCGAGCGCGTGCTGGTCGGCTCCGGCCGCCTTCAATTCGGCAGCCAGCCCGTCGCAGATGTCGGCGTTGGCTCCGTGGAACTCCTCCGCGAGCTGATGTAGCGTGTTGTTCTCGCCGTCCTTGGATTCACTCCTTCCTTGCTTGAGGAGATTGGACGCGGCCCCCGCAAGCGGCGCTGGCGCTCGCCCCATGCGGCACCCGGCGGTAGGCTTCCCGCCGAAGGAGCAGACCATGCCCGAGTATTTTCTGGTCGACGACGGCGTCCGCATGCCGCGTTGGTGCGAGCTCGGCCACGCGGAGGGCGGTCCCTTCTGGATCGACTTCAAGGCCCGCAGGACGCCCTACGACGAAGGACGGCCGCTCGCGGTCGTAGAGGCGGAGAATCCGGCCGCCCTTCTCAGACGCCGCCCGCCCGAGATCGCCGCTCTGGAACGCGAACACGCGTCGCGCCTGCTTCTCGACCCCTGGTCGGACCAGGGCTGGCTCTCGCCCGAGGGTCGCTTCTACGGCTGCGCCTTCTTCGCCCACGACGATCTAGCCCACGCACTGCTCGGGAAGCATGTCGGCGAGCTGGAGGATGCGGGCTGGATCCGGGTGCACGCGGATTCGTTCCGCTCGTCCCTGGTCTACGGACGGGGGACGAGTGCCCGGCAGGCCGACACGCTGGCGGCCCTGGGGTTCCCGGACGCCCATGCCCCGGGCGGACGCCGCAGCCGGCACGAGCCCGACCGCGACCGGCCTCCGCCCCGCTACGCCTACAGGTCCGCAGCGGGGGAGGCCGTGCCGCCGAGGGCGCTCCCGGCTCCCGAAGCCGCCGAGGCGGTCCCGGGAGAGGAGTCATTCGGTCCTGTGGCCAGCCGGCTGGCTGAGTCGGACCTTTTCGCCACTCTGTTCTCGCAGGAGCGGTCGCTGGTCGCCGACATCGGGCCGGGTCGCTGGCTCTGGATGTTCACGTTCCCGGACGTCAGCATCGGCAGCGAGAACACGCCCGCGGACCTCGCCGCCGCCGCCGGCCTGCACGTGCACGCCGTCGCGTTCGACCAGCTGGAGGTCTCTGCATGGCCCTACGAGGGCGTGCATGCGAGCGACGCCGCGCGCCGTCTGCTCGCGGCGCTGCCGTCCCCAGCGCCGCGGCCTGGGCCCTGATCGGCTACCGCGGATAGACCCGCGGCCACTCGTCTCGCGGGATGGCGTCGGCGATCTCCGCGAGACGTTCGGTGAGGCGCAGGACCCTGCCCGTCGTCGCGATGCACGCGTTGAGCTCGGCGACCGTGTGGACAGTCGGGGGGAAGGCCACCACGACGATCTCGTCCGCCATCTCGGGGAAACCGGCTTCCGCGAGACGTTTTCGGGTGGCCGCCGCCCACGCCTCGACCCCCTGCTCGCCCCCGTGCTTGTGCAGGGTTCCGCTCTCCGCGCCGAAGCATGCGGCTAGGCGCTCGGATCCGCGACAGACATGGCGGCGGTCCAGGCCCAGCGCCCGTCCGCCCGGCGTCCCATCCCCGGTGACGGCCCAGACGTCGCCGTTCTCGATCACGTAGGGCCCGGCAGATTGGGCATTGGAACCCCCGCAAACCTCGGCCTCCTCGACATCGAGACGCCGATGAAGACCCATCCGGGAAGGCCTGCCGCGCGGGGCCACCGTCCTCTCAGGCCGCCTTCGATCCAGAGGGCGCCGAGTAGTCAGGATCGAGGTACGGTGCCTCTTCCGGGGGGCCCTGCTCTCGGACGCGCACGCCAAGCGCGTCCGAGAGCCGCTCGGCGACGCGACGCGCCTTCCGGAACCGCGAGGGCCGCAGGGCGAACTCGTCGAACTTGTGGGTGACCGGCATGATCCGCCCTTGAGGTTTCGGAAGGATCGGGCCTCTGGAGGCAAAGCACAACCGTTCCTTCGCACCCGATGGCGTCTTGCGGCCCTCGTGCCTAGCGTCGGCCGAGGAGAGGGCCCATGAAGTCGACCGACCACGGCACCTGGACCGAGTACGAGTGGGAGAAGGGCGACCTCGTCCGACTCGCGAAGCCCGGCTCCCCGATCCTGCACGGCTTCGACATGCCGGCGGGCGAGTTCGGAGTGGTCGTCGACGACCGCGACCGATATCACGTCGGCATTTCCCTGCACGGCTACTCCCGCGGGTTCGACAGCAGCGCCGCCCGCGCGACCATGTCCCGGTTCGAGCTCGAGCCCTGGATTCGCGAGCCGCGCGACGAGCCGGCCATTCGCCGAAACGTCGTCGAGACCCTGCGCAGGCTGTCGTGGATGACGAACGCCCGCACGGGGGCCGTTTCCCGCGGAAGGATCGAGATCGTCGGGGACGGGATCAATTCGATGCTCGGCTGGTCCGGATTCGACATCAACCCGATCGTCCTCGAGACCGCCCTCCCCTACCTCGGCGACGGTCAGTGCGGTGCGGACGAGCCGCTCGGCATCGTCTGGAAGCCCAACGCGGCGGCGCACGACCTGCTCGACCGCGAAGGATGCCGCGGCAGCATCTCCCTTCCCGGTGGCGGCAGCGCTTTCGACTTGGCCTACGACCGGCGGGGCGTCTTCACCATCCGCGATCTCGGAACGGGCCTCGCCGGTTCCTTCGAAGGTGACGACGCGTTGCGATTGCTCGAGGCGAACAGGGCGGAGGTGGGCATCTTCCACAACGGCCGCATGCCGGAGATCGCCCGACGGCACCTCGCCTACCCGCGCTCGCTCCGCAACGAGCCGTGGAATGGCCTCGCGGTCGTCGAGACGGACGAGGTCGCAATCGAGGTCCGCCGGGGCGGCGAAACAATAGGCCGGGCGGATGGCGCCGAAGCGCGCGAGATCCGCCGGGCCTGCCGCAGGATCGCCGATCTGCCCGCATGGTTCGACCGCCACCCGGCTCTCCTCAAGGCTGCCTCGGCATCCAGGCCGGACTTCCGCTGAAACCGCAGGCGGCCGACGCTGGATGGAGGCGCCGGCCTGCCAGGGGCTGCGACCGATCCGTTCCTTTGTTGCGTTCGCGGGTTGCCAGCCCGCGGCCCATCTTCCGGCACGAGACCATAGTGGCCCCGCGATGATAACCGGCGAGACGTGGTTCCTGCACTTCGAGAAGGCGACCGGGCGAAAGAGCTCCGAGCTGGTCCAGGTCGCGAATGGTGACGCGGTCGCCGAGATACGGGCGGTCGACTTCCACCGACGGCCGAACGGGCCGGCGGTGCGCGCCTCTTTCGAAGACAACGTCCGCCTGATGGCGGCCTCCCGCGAAATGTTCCGCGCGCTCGGCCCCCTGGTGCGGGCGGCCCTGGAACTCGGTCTGCCCGAGAACCACCCCTTGATCGTCGACGCGATGGCCGCCTTCGAGAAGGCGCGTCCCGATCGGAAAGCGGTCGTGCACGAGGGCGAGGTGCGGTTCGTCGGCACGGACGACGAATGCTTCGAATTCATCCTCGGGCATCAGGGTCAGTCCGTCCAGTACGCGCTCGCGCACGGCGGCTGGGCTATCGAATCGTTCGTCGAGGACGAGCCGACCTTCGCGTGGCACGATCCCGAGACGGGGCACGCGTACCGCGCGTGGCCCTCGATCGACGGCGCATACGAGCGGGACGGCGTCACCTCCCGGATCGTCGGTGCACCGACTTCTCACGACGGCCGCATCTACGAGCGAGAGAGCTGGGAGGCCGCGGGGCATCTCGACCGGGATCTGACGGTGCTCGAAGGCTTGGGGCTTCATTGGCGTCACGGGACCGGCACGCCCTCCCCATAGGCCCTGCCCCACTCCTTCCGGTCCGCAAAAGCATGCTGCAGTCCGGTGCGATCTGCCGGCTTCGTTCCTTTGACAGCTGCCGGGCCCCGCTGTATGCGGAGAGGTACGGTCTCTGCGCACTCATAAGGCGTGCGGACCGAGGGGCCTGCCGATGCACATTCGTTCCTTCCTTCTGTCGGTCGTCTCGGTGGCCGCCCTGGTGGGCGCGGCCGCCAACGCCCAAACGCTGGCCGAGCAGATCGCGCAGCAGTCCGAAGGCGAGATCCAGGGCTACGGCAACTTCTTCCGCTACCGCATCGACGGCCTCGACCCGAGCCTCTACGACACCCCCGTCGTCAAGGTCGTCCAGCCCCGCAAGTTCTTCATCGGCGAGAAGGCCGACCTCACCGTCAACGTCCGGGGCGGCAATCGCCCCTACGCCTTCTCGCTGATCGGCCCCGCCCTGCCCAAGGGCCTCTCCTTCGATCCCCGCAAAGGCAACTTCGTCGGCACCACCAAGCTGCCCGGCTCGGCCTCCTACGTCATGGCCGTCCAGGACGCGCGCGGCCGCATCGCCCAGTCCGACCCCTTCACCGTCACGTGGCTCGACGACTTCGACGAGAGCCAGTTCCACGCCTACCCCGTCGAGGCCTTCGTCGACGGCGCCAAGCTCCCCTCCCCCCAGCCGATCTTCGACGGTTCCGCCACCACGGACGTCGCCACCACCGGCTTCGGATCCACCGTCGCGGTCCGCTTCGACCAGCCCGTGCGCGCCAAGACCGCCGTGGTCGCCTTCTCCACCGAGGCCGCCGGCGGCGCCTGCTCGTACGACCTCGAGGCCAAGGACGAGGACGACAAGTGGCGCCCGGTCCACCGCGCCTCCTCGCTCGCCTCCGGCGGCGTGCTCTCCGCCTTCAACCTGATGCCGACCCCGCGCTCGGGCTTCGTCTCGACCGACTGGCGCGTCAACCTCACCAACGGCTGCCGCATGCGCCTCTCGGAGCTGCGCATCGCCTCGGCCCCGCCCAACCCGCCCCCGGCCTGGCAGACCCCCGAGGGCCTGCTCGTGGCCGTCGGACCGGTCCCCCTCGGCGTCTCGATCGTCGCGCCCGAGCAGTCCCCCTACTCCAACCTCCCCACCCGCTTCGAACTCGCCGGCGGATCCACCCTGCCGCAGGGCTTCGGCATCAAGGAGAACGGCGAGTTCACAGGGCCCGACGGCGAGGGCTTCCCCTACGGGCGCATCGACTTCCGCCTCCGCGCTACCGACGGCATCGGATACTGGACCGAGCGGAACTACTTCATCACCCCCGACGCCGTCCCGGCTCGGACGGCCTACCCGAAGACCGTCGCGGTCGGTTCGGGGCCGAACGTCCGCTTCGAGATGTCGGACGGCAAGACCGGCTCCGACGACGCCTCGGAGACCGTCCCGGCCGGCGGCACGATGCTCTTCGACTACGGCCGCTTCGTGCGGGTCGTCGGCCGGACCATTCTCGCCGGCGCGAACGTCGGCACGATGGCGCTCGAGGCCGAAGCAGGTCCCGACCAGTGGGTGGATCCGACCCTGGTCGGGGGCATCGCCAAGCGCTGGCGGCTCGTTAACCAGAGCGGCGGCGCGGCGACGTTGACCGAGGCCCGCCTCGACGAAGCCGACTACAACCATCCGCCCGAGTGGAAGACCGCCGAGGGCCCGTGGTCAGTGGGCGCCGAGGGCATGTCCTTCGCGGGCGTGCGTGATCCGGTTTCGGGGAAAGTCGTCGAAGCGGCGGCGCAGGTTCCCGCCCACCAGCTGACGATCGAGACCCGGTCCCTGAACATCTTCGACCAGGGGCCGGCGACCGTCATGGTCGCCCCCGGGACCAAGCTGCCGGAGGGCCTGATCTTTGGGGACGGCGCCTTCACGTTGCCGAAGGGCGAGGACTTTCCGTCCGGTCAGCTGTCGGCGAAGCTGCGCGCGGCGGATCCGATGGGCTTCTGGTCGGAGCGCACGTTCCTGTTCAGGCCGGAGACGGTCCGCGCCGCGACCCGCATGCCCAGCATCGCCGGCCCGAGCGGCGACGTTTCCCTGCTGCTCAACGACGGGGAGACCGACGCAGCCATCGATCTCGCGATCGGCGAGGAGCTCGTCTGGTCCTTCGGCCGCTACGTCGAGGTCAAGGACAAGGCCGTCGTGGTCGCCTCGAAAGGGGATGCCCTTCTTCTGGAAGCCGAGACCGTCGACGGATGGGTCGATCCGTCCCGGGTCGCGGGTATCGCCAAGCGCTTCCGCGTCCGCGCGACGGCGGCCGTCAAGGTGTCGGAGTTTCGTCTCGACGGAGCCTCGCCGATCCTGAAGCCGACGTGGTCCCCCGCGGCCAGTCTGCGGACGGTGGACGAAGCCGGGATCGGCGGCAGCGGAGACCTCCGGCTCGCCGTTGCGGCCGTGGAGCGCAATCCCTACTCCGACATTCCGGCCGTCGTCACGGCTCCCAAGCCGCTCCCGCGCGGGTTTACCTTCGCCGACGGCGTCATCCGGGTTCCCTACGGCCAATCCTTCCCGGCGGGCCTCGTGCACGTGACGCTCGCGGCCGTCGACGGCCTCGGCGTCGCCTCCACGCAGGTCTACCCGTTCCAGCCGGCGAGCGTCCGCGCGGCGTCGATCGTGCCCAAGGTCGCGGGAGGTGGGATCGACGACCCCTTCTTCGTCCTCAACGATGGCGAGATCGGTGCCGACGCCCGTGCGATCAGCCTCCAAGCTGACGATACCGTCGTCTGGGACTACGGGCGATTCGTCCGGATCGAGCAAGCGAACGTGGTGGATGCGACCGATCCGAGCCGCCTCGCCCTCGAAGCCGATACCGACGAGGGCTGGGTTCCCGTCGCTGCCGTCAACACCGTCTCGCGCCGGTACCGTGTCCGCGCCACCGCGGCGGTCGACGTGCGCGAGTTCCGCATCGACGGCGCGGCGGCTCCACAGGCGCCGCTCTGGAACACGTCGGCTGGACCGTACGTCGTCGACGACCGCTCGATCGAAGGACGGACCGGCTTCACGCTGGATTTCGACGCCACGACCCGCAATCCGTTCACGACGGCGGCGCCCACCTACGCCCTGCGCAACGTACTGCCCAACGGCTTCACGGTCAGCGGGCAGACGATCTCCGTCCTCAACGGCAGCGCCTTCCCGTCGGGCCGGGTCGGCGTCACCGTCCGGGCCGAAGACGGCACCGGCTTCTACGCGGACCGCACGTTCGCCTTCAATCCGAAGTGGGTCCGTGCGCGCCCGATCAAGCCCGATGTGCGCGATCCCGCGGGCGCCGACGTCTTCGGCATCATGTCGGATGGCCGTTCGAACCTCGGGGTCCAGCTGAAGGCGGGCGAGGCCGTCACGCTGAGCTACGGTCAGTGGGTGAACGCCTCGAACGGGGCCGCCGTCTCCTCGACCGGTACCGTCGTGGTCGAGGCCCAGACCGCGTCGGGCTGGATCCCCGCCAAGGATGCCGACTGGATCGCTCACGCATACCGCGTCCGGGCCGTCACCGACGCCTTCCTCAGCGAGGTCCGCCTCGACGGTCTGCCCGCCCAGTCGGGCCCCGAATGGCTGACGGCGCAATTGCCGGTCCGCGAGATCGCTTCGCCGACCAGCATCGGTCTGAGTGCGCGGCCGCAATCCGAGTTCTCCGACCAGCGGACCGTCACATACTCGGCAGCCGGTCCGCTTCCGGAAGGCTTCGCGGTGAACGGCGGCAGCCTGAGCACGCCATCCGGAGAGCAGCTGCCGGCGGGCCTTCTGTCGGTCACCGTGCGGGCGACCGACAGCGTCGGCGTCTACAGCGATCTCTCGATCCCGTTGATGCCCTCCGCCCCGCGCGCGATCCACGTGAAGCCGTTCGTCAAGGGCCCGGCCGGCGACGACGACCTGTTCCGCCAGATGTCGGACGGCGTCGTCGGAGCGGGGGCTGCCGGTACGGCCCTGGCCGTCGGCGAGAGCCTCGTGTTCGACTTCGGTCGCTACGTCTTCCTGTACGCTTCGTCGACCATCGACTCCACGGGCTCCTACGTCTTCGAGGCCGAGACCGGAACGGGCTGGGTCCCGCCCGGATCGGTGAACAGCCGCGCCAAGCGCTTCCGCTTCCGGGCGACCGATCCAGGCATCATCCGCGAGGCGCGCCTCGACGGCCTCGAAGTCCAGTTGCCTCCGATCTGGGATACCCTGGGTACCTTGCGGACCGTCGATCAGGCCGGGCTCGCGCTCGCCCTCTCGACGTCGATCCAGTCGCGCTTCGGGTCGCCGATCGCCTACGCTCCGACCAAGCCGTTCCCACAGGGGTTCTCGCTCTCCGGTTCGACGCTCGTCGTTCCCCCGGGGGAAAGCTTCACCTCCGGCTCCCTCTCGTTCGTGCTGCGCGCGACCGATGCCGTCGGTTTCGCGACCGATCGGGAGTTCGCGTTCCAGCCCGCCTCCGTGCGTGCGAAGACCGTGATCCCGTCGAACGTCGTCGATCCGAACGGTGCGACCGTCACGCAGATCCTCAACGACGACGTGAAGGGCTCCTCCGCCGCGGGCGTCGCCCTGGCCGCCGGCCAGACGGTCGTCTGGTCCTTCCCGCGCTACGTGAAGGTCGTCCCGGCCGACAACGTCGTCGACGCCACCGCGCCTGCCGCCCTGGTCCTCGAGACCGACGGCGGACCCGCCGGCTGGGTGCCCGCAAGCTCCCTCGACACCGGCAAGCGCTTCCGCATCCGCGCCACCGCGGCCGTGACCGTGCGCGAGTACCGCCTCGACGGCGTGGGCGCCTTCGTCCTGCCGACTTGGACCACCGCCGCCCAGCCCTGGGAGGTCTCGCCCACCGCCGTCGCCGGCCAGACGGGTCTGCAGCTGCAGACCGTGGCCGCCAACAACTCGCCCTTCGCCGGCGCGATGGCCTACGCCCTCGTCCCGGGCGCCAGCCTGCCCCAGGGCTTCACCCTCTCGGCCACCGGCCTGATCTCCGTGCCCTCCGCGGACGTCTTCCCGGCCGGCCGCGTGAACGTGCCGGTGCGCGCCACCGATCCGGTCGGCAACTTCGTCGACCGCACCTTCGCGTTCCACCCGCTCGCCGTCCCGGCGTCGACCTTCGCGCCCAAGACGGTCGCGAGCGACGCCGGCGCCGACCTGCGCGTGGCCATGCTCGACGGCCGCACCGCCGCGTCCGACGCGTCCGTCGTGCTCCAGGCCGGCCAGAGCATCGTCTACGACTACGGCACCCAGTGGGTGCGCGTGGCCGCCGCCTCCGTGTTCGACGTCGCCCCGACGGGCGCCGTGCTGGAGACGGTCGCCGCCGACGGCGGCTGGGTGCAGATGACCCCCTCCCCGGCCTCCGCCTTCCCCGCCGCCGTCCAGGATCAGGGCGGCCGCAAGTTCCGCATCCGCCAAGTCACTGGCTCCTCCACCCTGCGCGAGGCCCGCCTCGGCGGACTGCCGGTCCTCGGACCCGTCTGGCAGACGGCAGCGGGCCCCTATCCGGTCGATCAGTCCATGATCATCGGGGTCGCGCCGGCAGGGTTCGAGTTCCAGCTTTCGACGACGCGGACGGCCATCACGGGTCCCGTCTCCTATGCCTTCGCGCCGGGCTACACGCCGCCGCCGGGATTCTCCCTGACGGCCGAGGGCAAGGTGAGCGTCCCGCGGGGCGAGAGCTTCGCCGCACGGCGCTACGACCTTCCGATCCGAGCCACCACCGACGACTACACCTCGGATCGGACCTTCACGTTCCACCCGGCCGGCACCGCGGCCGCGGGCGTCGTGCCGAAGACGGTCGCGACCGGCGACGGCGCGGACGTGCGCGTCGCGTTGCTCGACGGCCGCATGGCGGCCGCGGACGAAGCCGTCACGGTCACCACCGGACAGACCATCGTCTATACCTACGACCGCTGGGTTCTGATCCAGGCCGCGGCCTTCTTCGACGTGGGTACCTCGAACCTCGGCCTGGAGGTGCAGGCAGGCGACGGAAGCTGGGTCTCCTTGAGCACCGCGCCCTTCTCGATCTACCCGGCGGCCCACGTCGACCAGGTCGGCCGCGTGTTCCGTCTGCGCCAGACCACGGGCAGTTCGTCGCTCCGCGAGGCCCGTCTCGGCGGCCTCCCGGCTCTCGGCCCCGTCTGGGGGACTTCGGCGGGGCCCTATACGGTCAACCAGTCCACCATCGTCGGCTATACGCCGGCCGGACTGTCCCTCCCGCTGGGCGCGTCCAAGACCGCCTTGACCGCTTCCCCCGTGGGATACGCGCTCGCGCCGGCCTTCACGGCTCCGGCCGGCTTCGCGGTCTCGGCCGACGGCAAGCTCGTCGTCCCCGCCGGCGAGAGCTTCCCCTACGGTCGCGTCATGCCCGTGGTCCGCGCCACGGCCGACGACTACACGTCGGACCGCACTTTCGTCTTCAATCCTGCGAGCGTGCGCCTGAACTCGATCGCCCCGACCTCCGTCCTGGACAAGTCGGGCGCCTCCGTCGTCGTCCCGCTCTACGACGGCGCGACCGGTACCTCGGCGACCGGCGTGACCTTGAACGCGGGCGAGAGCATCATCTGGACCTATCCGCGCTTCGTCCAGAACGTCGCCGCGGCCAACGTCGACGGCGTCAACCTCGGCAACCTCGTCTTCGAGGTCGAGCGGGCCGAGGGTGAATGGGTCGTCCCATCGTCGGTCGACTCGATCGGCCGCCGCTTCCGCATCCGCTCGACCGCCGCCGGGACCCTCGTCCGCGAGTACCGTCTCGACGGAGCCGGCACCTTCCTGTCCCCGGCATGGGTGACGGCCGGCGGCAGCCGGACGGTCACCGAGACGACGATCGGCACGACCTCGCCCGCGACGCTCTCGCTGCAGCTCCAGGCCACCAACCGGTCGCCCTACTCCAACGATCCGCTGCGCTACGAGCTCGCGCCGGGCTCCGCTCCGCTCCCGGCCGGCTTCGCGATGACGCAGACCGGGCTAGTCACCGTGCCGAAGGCCAGCGCCTTCCCGGTCGGCACCGTCAACTTCGCCGTCCGGGTCTGGGATTCGACCGGCTTCTTCGCCGATCTAGCCTTCAACTTCCTGCCCGAGGTCGTGGCGATGACGGCTCAGATGCCGTCGAGCGTCGCCGGTCCCGATGGCCCGGACGTGTTCGTCCCGCTGTATTCGGGTCTCAACGACGTCGTCGTGACCATCCGGGCCGGCCAGTCCGTGACCTGGACCTTCCCGCGCTTCGTGACGCCCGCCGCCGCCTCCTTCTATGTGGCGAACACAAACCTGAGCTTCCTCGCGCTTGAGACGCCGGCCCAGGACGGAAGCTGGACGCTGCTGCATTACGCCAACAATCCCGGGGCCACCGGCGTCGTCGGCGCTTACGGCAGGACCTACCGTCTCCGGAACACCTCGGGCGTCGACATCCAGGTATCCAGCGCCCGACTCGGAGGTGTTCCCGCCCAGGCACCGACTTGGAACACTTCGAACACCAACCCCTACATGGTGACCCAGACCGTCGTCGGCGGCCTGACGACGAGCGCGGTTTCGTCGACCCAGCTCAGCGTCGATCTGTCCGCGAACCAAGTCTTCTCCGGAGCGACCGGCCTCTCGTACGCCGCCGCTCCCGGAGCGGTTCTGCCTGCCGGGTTCGAGGTCCTGCCGAGAGGCAGCCTGCGGGTCCCCGTCGGAGAGAGCTTCACGGGCGGCTTCGCCGTCATCCCGGTCCGCGTGACCGACACCCGGGGCTTCTACTCGGACCGCACGTTCAACTTCTATCCGGCTTCCGTCGCCGCGAGCTCGCTCGCTCCTTCCTCCGTCGCGGGAGCGGACGGGGCCGACGTCTTCACGACCCTGTACGACGGTCTCGTGGACCGCGTCGTCGAACTGGCTCCCAATCAAAGCGTAACGGTCACCTTCCCCAAATTCGTGAACGTCACCCGCTACTCGGCGGTGACTTGGCGCGACGTCAACATGGGTGGCGCGCTCACCGTCGAGCTCATGCGTGCCGACGGTACTTGGATCCCGGTCACCAGCAATAGGTTCGTCATTTCGACGGTCAACGGCAACAGATCCGTAGCTTTGTCGAACGAACTGTTGCAAACCGCACCGTACAACGTCGGTCGACAGTTCCGCGTGAAGAACAACACCGCCGCCGCATTGACGCTCGGCGAATACCGCATCGACCAGGGACCGGCGTACAAGCCGACCTTCGCAACCACGGGCGGCCCGTGGGAGGTGAACCAGACGCAGGTCCTCGGAGCCACGCCGGCGGCGCTGTCCTTCCAGATCGGGACCCGGAAGACCTATCCGGACTCGACCGACGCGTTCACCTACGCTCTCGCGCCGGGATCCAAGGCGCTGCCGTCGAACTTCGGTCTTTCGTCGAGCGGTCTCGTCGTCGTGCCACAGGGCGAGAGCTTCACCCACGGCTCGGCGGACTTCACGGTCCGCGCCACGGACTCGCGCGGCTTCTACGCGGATCAGAATCTCGTCTTCCACGCGTCGAGCGTCCCCGCCTCGAGCGTCAAACCGACGAGCGTGACGGGGCCGAGCGGCGCCAGCGTCTACGCGGAACTCTACGACGGCAGAACGGATCGTTCGGTGGTCCTGCAGCCCGGCGAAGCCGTGACCGTGGACTTCGCCCAGTACGTCCGCATCGCCAACCGTTCGTCCTGGTTCGGGACCGGCTACGTCGCCACCCTCGTCACGGAGCGCCCGAACGTCGACGGTTCGTGGTCGACGCTCGAGCAGATCGTCAACGACAGCCAGGATGGCGTCTGGGGCGACATCGCCCAGCGGACCTCGAAATCATTCCGCATCCGCAATGCCGGTACGACCGGTGCGCTGCTGCGGGAGCAGCGCCTCGATCAAGCTCCGTCCCTCGAGCCCGCCTGGGTGACCGGAACGGGGCCGTTCGGCATCGACGACGACAAGGTCGCCGGCCAGTCCGGTCTGTCGATGCCCCTGGCCGCGACGAAGCAGTCGCCTGCCACGGGCGCCCTGACCTACGCCCTGGTCGCGGGCCAAACGGTGCCCGAGGGCTTCGTGGTCGACCCGGCCGGACGGATCGGCGTGCCGGCCGCGTCCGACATGCCGAGCGGCCGCGTCGACCTGACCGTGCGCGCCAGCGACGGCCTCGGCTTCTACGCCGACCAGACCCTGACATTCATCCCCTCCGCCGCCGTGCGCGCCCAGAGCGTCCCCCCTGCGGCCGTGAGCGGCCCGAACGGAGAGGACCTGCGCGTCGCCCTCTACGACGACCGTGGCGACACCGCGTACACGCTGGCCGCGGGTCAGGCCGTCACCTTCACCTGGGACCGCTGGGTCCAGGTGGCCGACGTCGTGAAGGCGAGCCCCGCTCCGCGCACGCCGGGCGTCCTCTACGCGATCGAGACCCTGGCTCAGGATGGCTCCTGGAGACGGATCGGAAGCTACGCGGTCCCCGCGACGGGATCGATCTCGGACACGACCGCCGCGTCGGGCGCCAACCGATACGGACGCACCTTCCGGATCGTGAACACTTCGGGTTCGCCGACCGCCTTCTCCGAGCTGCGTCCGGACAACGGGCCCGGCTACGGCGTGAGCATCACGACGCCGACCGATCAGCGCCTCGTCGACGAAAGCACGATTTCGGGCGCGACGAAGGCCGGCTTCGATCTGCAGCTCGCCGGCAAGTGGTCCCATCCGGCCTCGAAGAGCCTGTCCTGGATGCTGCGCGGCGTCACGCCGATCGGGTTCGCAGTCAGCGGCGACGGCGTCGTGAGCGTGCCCCGAGGGTCGGACTTCCCGTTCGGTCGCGTGATCGTGCCCGTGCAGGCGGTCGACGACCGCGGCTACACCCGCGATGCCGACTATCCCTTCGTACCCGCCTCGGTACGAGCGAAAGGCGTGATCCCGCAGAGCGTGGTCGGCCCCAACGGCGAGGATCTGTTCGTCGCCATGTACGACGGACGCAGCGACACCACCTTCACGCTCGGCGCCGGCCAGTCGATCACCTACACCTTCGACAGGTTCGTCACCGTCGTCGATGGCACGACGGCCATCCAGACGCACACCGCGAACACCTACGTCATCGAAGTTCCGAACCAGAACGGTGGCTGGACGGTCGCCGTCGGCGTCCAGAACGGATCCCAGAACACCTACAATGCGGACTATGCCGCGTCGAAGATCTTCAGGATCAGAAACGCGCTGACGGGCAGCAACCTCTTCTACAACGCTCCGCTCGACGGCGCGGCCAACTTCCGCCCGCAGATCACCACGTCCACGACGGGGCGGGTGGTCGACGAGAACGGCATACGGGGCGCGTCGCCGGCGGCTTTCACGCTCCAGCTCGCCGCGACCGACAACTATCCGGCAGGCGGCAGGATCACGTGGTCGGCCTACAACCCGCTGCCGGAGGGCGTGACCCTGAGCGCGGACGGCCTGATCACCGTGCCGCCCGGCACCGCCTTCCCCAGCGGCAACGTCACCGTCTACGCACGGGCGACCAACAGCCGAGGCTTCGCCGGCGATGCGGCCTTCCCGTTCCGTCCGGACTCGGTGCGCGCCGCCACGGTATCGCCCGTCTCCGTCGTCGGTCCCGGCGAAAAGGATCTGCGGATCGGCCTCTACGACAATGCCGTCAACAACTACGTCGCCGACCTCGCCACCGACCATGCCGTCGTCTACACCTACGATCGTTTCGTCCGCGTGGAAAATTTCACCCAATCGACGGGCGGGTATGCGACCAATACCAATTACCCGAATGTGGAACTCCAAGTCCCCAATCAGTTCGGAGGCTGGTCGAGCGCGGGGTATTTCTACTATAATTCTTCGACCGCCTTCGGCGATTATCTGAACCCGAATCTCACGACGTCGAAGGTCTTCAGGGTCGTCACCCGACGGCCGATGTCCGTGGCCGAGTTCCGTCTCGACGGTGCTCCGAGCTACGGCCTCACGATCGCGACGAGCCAAGCCGCAAGGACGGTGAACGGTGCCGGAATCATCGGTGCAAACCCGGCCGGTACCTCTCTGCAACTCGCAGCCTCGACCAGCAATCCGGCAGTCAAAAGCGTCCGCTGGACCCTGACAGGCGTCATGCCGACGGGCTTCACGCTCTCGGAAAGCGGCCTCGCCACGGTTCCGACCGGTCCGGAATTTCCCTTCGGCGTAGTGAACATGCCGGTGAGGGCCCTCGACGATCAGGGCTTCGGCGCCACCGGAAACTTCCAGTTCCAGGCCGCGAGCGTCCGGGCGAACACCGTCGCTCCGGACTCGGTCGTCGGGCCCAACAACGAGGACCTTCGCATCGCCCTGTACGACGGATCCGCTTCGACCTTCACCCTGCAGGCCGGACAGTCGATCACCTACACCTACGATCGCTTCGTCCAGGTCTCCAGCGTCTCGCCGGGCAGCGGTTACGTCGGCAATTCACTGATTGCTGGACAAATCAACCAGCTCTCGCTCGAGGTGCCGAACCAGTATGGCGGCTGGACGCAGGTCGCCGTCTTCTGGGCCGACAGCTCGTCGATCTACGCCTCCAGTCTCCCGTGGGCGGACAATACAGCAAAGATCTTCAGGGTTCGGAACCTGGGCAGTCAGGCGACGCGGCTGAGCGATTTCAGGCTCGACAATCCGCCCAGCTACGGACTGGCGATCGGCACGGGAACGCAGCTGCGCTACGTCGACGACACGAACGGCATCGACACGATCCGCGACGCGTCCCCGGCCGGCCTCGGCCTGCAGCTCGCAGCCCAGCCCGGGCATCCGCTCTCGAAGTCCGTGACCTGGAGCCTGACCGGCGTGACGCCGACCGGGTTCACCCTGGGTGCCGACGGTCTCCTGACCGTTCCGGCGCTGGCGGACTTCCCGTTCGGCCTCGTCACCGTACCGGTGCAAGCGAAGGACGACAGAGGCTACACCGCGTTCGCCACCTACTCCTTCATGGCGAACAGCGTCCGCGCGAGAACGGTGCCGCCCGTCTCCGTCGCGGGTCCCAACGGCGAGGATCTCGCCACCGTCCTGTACGACGGGGGCGCAAACACTAGGTTCACGCTGCAGCCGGGCGCATCCGTCACCTACACCTACGACCGCTACGTCACCGTAGCCGATGCCGGCATCGATAGCGGGGCTTCGGCAGCCTACTATTTGTCCGGCGTCGCGAACGGCAGCCTCCGCCTCGAAGCACCGTTGCAGGACGGCGGCTGGCAGACGGTCGCATTCTTCGACACGAACTCCGCTGGCGTTGCGGCCGCGTACATCTCCGCCCAACGTGCTTCGAAGGTCTTCCGCCTGCGCAACGTCGGTACGCCTGCCATCACGCTCTTCGACTTCCGGCTGGACCGGGCGCAGAGCTACGGCGCCGCCATCACGACGGCCGTGAACAATCGCATCGTCGGCGCGGAGGGGCTGTCCATCCAGCTGACCGCGGTGTCCGGCCATCCGGACGCCGCCGGCTTCACGTGGTCGCTCTCCGGCGCGACCCCGATCGGCTTCACGTTGAGTTCGGCGGGGTTCCTGACCGTGCCGGTAGGCCCGGACTTCCCGTTCGGCTTCGTCAACATGCCGGTGCAGGCGGTCGACACCAAGGGCTTCAGGGCGACTGCGAACTTCGGGTTCCTCGCGTCGTCGGTCGACGCCAGAACGATCAAGCCCGCCTCCGTCGTCGGACCCGGCGGAGAGGATCTGTTCGCCAAACTCTACGATGGCGACACCTCGACCGCGTTCGATCTCCAGTCCGGCGCATCCGTCACCTTCACCTTCGACCGGTTCGTGAACGTCACGGACGTGTCCACGGCGGCCGGCGCCTATGCCGCCAGCATGTCCGGGACCGGGGGCTTCCTTCTGGAGGTGCCGATGCAGGACGGAAGCTGGGGGGCCTCCCATCGTTTCGCCATCACGGACTCCACCTTCACGAGTTCGGCCGTCTTCAACAACGTGTTGAACCAGTCGAGGATCTTCCGCCTGCGGAACACGGGGGCCGCCACGACCAGCCTGAAGGAGTTCCGTCTCGACGCTCCCGCTTCCTACGGCCTGACCTGGGGTCAGGGAGGCACCTTCTTCGTCGGGGATGACCGCATCGCGTCCACGAACAACGGCACGACCGCCCCGTTTACGGACGGCCTCACCCTGATCATGCAGGCGACCTCGGGCTACCCGGGCGACCCGTCCGTCTCTTACGGCTGGAAGCCGGGCTTCGTCCCCCCGGAGGGCTTCTCGCTCACGAACGGCGGCGTGCTCACGGTCCCGGCGGCCTCGGTGTTTCCGGCCGGCACCGTCGCCCTGCCGATCCGCGCTACGAGCGCCCTCGGCTTCCATAGCCTCGACCGGACGTTCACGTTCGTGCCGCAGAGCGTCCGGGCGGCCACGGTCGCGCCCGCATCCGTGCTCGATCCGTCGGGACAGAGCGTCTACGCGGGCCTCTACGACGACGACGTATCGACCTCGTCGACCAACGCCCTCACGCTGGCGCCCGGCCAGTCCGTCACCTGGACCTATCCGAAGTGGACGCATCTCCTCACGACGTCGTCCGTCGTGGCGAACGCGTCCTCTACGACCCTGCTGGTCGAGCGCCAGCTTCCCGACGGCTCCTGGCAGACGATGGAGACGCGCGCGATGTCGGGGGGGACATCGAGCGGGATCAACCTCGGCACCCCGTACCCCTCGAAGGTCTGGCGCCTGCGCAACGTCGGCCAAGCGTCCGCGCCGCTCATCGAGTGGCGCCTGGACGGTGCAGGGTCCTATGCTCCCGTCTTCGGAACGACCCTGAGCACGCGCTACGTCACGCCCTCGACGATCGTCGATGCCGTCGGGGGAGGCACGCCGACCGCCAACAGCACCGGCCTGACCATGCGGCTTCTCGGAACCGTCAGGTCGCCCGGCGAAGGCAGTCTCGCTTGGTCCTGGGGCAACGGCTTCATGCCCCCGGAGGGCTTCACCCTCTCGGCGGACGGGCTGCTCACGGTTACGGACCGCGAAGCCTTCCCCTTCGGCCTCGTGCAGATGCCGATCAAGGCGACGGATCCGCGTGGCTTCGGCGTCACTCGCGTGACGAACTTCTCGCCGGATCCCGCACGAGCCAACGCGGTGCTCCGTCCGGCTCAGACCACCGTCAAAAGCCCGACAGATGCCGACCTGTTCACCATGATGATCGACGGCGTGACCGCAGCCGGCAGCACCCTGGAGGCGGGACAGTCGATCACCTGGACGTTCTCGAGGTACGTCTACCTGCAGTCCGCGGCGACCGGGCGAAATCTGTCATCCCAGTCCTGGCAGCTGGAGGTCCCGAACCAGATCGGAGGCTGGACGGCCGTCGAGAACCAAGCCGGTCTTCTGAACGGCAGCGATGCGCGGATCGCCCGTACCTACAGGCTGCGCAACGTCGGGGCGTCCGCGATCACGGTCGGCGAGTACAACATCGACGGCGCCACGCAGGGTTCGGCTCCGACCCCGCTCGGCTACGGCAGCGATGGGCAGGGCGTCTTCTTCGTTGGCGACTACTCCGGCAGCGCCGTCACGTTCCAGCTCCGGTACTCCTCCGGCGACCCCTACCGCGGGGGAGGCCTCAGCTACGTCGCCGGGACGTTGCCGGCCGGCATCACGGTATCGTCAACCGGGTTGGTGTCGGTCCCCAGCGGCAAGCGGTACAGCGTCAGCGACACCTTCCAGGTCACCGCTACGAACGCGCTGAACAGAAGTTCGGTCACGACGTTCAGGCTTCGGGACACGCGCGAAGTAGGGGTCGTACAGTTCCTTGGTTATCTGGGTTGGGCGGACGGCAGCTATGCAGACAGCTGCCACGCCTACCGGAATCCGGCCGCGCCCAAGGTCTACAACGGCGCCACGGGAGACGGCGTATACCGTATCAACCCCCAGGGCGTAGTCTTCGATGTCTACTGCGACATGACCACGGACGGGGGCGGGTGGACGCAGGCATTCGTCCTGGCGAATGGTTCGATCGAGCAGATCTACGACCAGCTGTCCGTCATGTACGTCCGGGCCAAGCAACTTCGCTACCTGAACAGGGTCGGGTTCAGGCAAGACACAGGAAGCGGTGCCGTGGCGGGGGCAAAGTACGCCGCGATCTGCGACTTGCCCAACGCCGGTGGCGGCAGTTCGCTCGCATCATCGCTCGACAGCATCAGCTGGGGACCCCTCCCGAACGTCACGACGGGTGCCTCTGCGTCCTCGCTGGGCAGCTTCCCTCCGGTGAACTTGTGTCGCTGGAAAGTCACCGATGGTTCCCGCGGCGGCGGGCGCGGGGGCTACGAGGATACTTCCGCATTGCTGAGCATGGATCCCCAGGCTACCGCCTACGAAGTCGACTACGCGATCGGCATCGGACAGATGGAGACCGCACCCAACGTCAACGGGGAGGATACCGTCGTCTGGATCCGCTGAGGAAGGACCGGCCTCGTCTCCGGGAGGCAAGCGGAGATGAGCTGGCTCTCTCCCGGAGGTTCGCACACCGCCCGGAAAACCATCTTTCATGGCGCTCGGGCAGACCTGCGTGGTCGCAGGAAGGAGCACGTCCGATGGGATTGACGGCGCCGGCCGACGCATTGACGGGCATGTCGCTCCGAGAGGGTGAGGAAGTCGTCGCGCTGGTCCTCGCGCGCCGAACGGGCGGCTATCCCGACGCCGAGCGGCACGCCGCGATCGCCGCGGTCGGACCCTGTCATCTCTTCGAGGCCGCCTCGCTCCCGATCCGGGGCCTCGCAGGCGGATACAACGACCTCGTGCCGCATCCCGGCCAAGCCGCGGTCCGATTCGCCTGCGAGATGGCGGGCGCCGCCGACTGGGACGCGTTCGGCGCGACGGCCCTCGATTTCCGCACCGGTGCGGCGTTGAAGACCTACCAGCCCGCGATGCCGATGTTCGGGGGCGACGATCCGGAGCCGAAGGTGCTCGGCCTGGCAGTCTTCTCGGCCGCCACTTGGCAGCACCTCGCAGGCACGACCTACGGCATGCCGTCCCCGATGGAGGCGGCCGCAGCGGTTCTCGAGGCGATGCGGGACGCCGCCGCGGGACTGGCCGACCGCACGCTCGACTACGATACCGGGCGCTACGACCTTCTCAATCTCCGCAAGGGATCCGACTACGTCTTCCTCGACGGTAGGACCGAGACGCTGCCGACGCTCTCGCGGTGCTTCGGCGGCGGCGGGCATTTCGAGTTCGCCCCCTGCTTCACGGCGTTCATGTGCGGACCGCGCGGCGGCCTGAACCCGCGTGTCCGGTCCGGCGCCGAACTTCACCCCGACCTCGGCGAGACCCTGCTCGGGCTCGCGGAGACCTGGGCCGCCGGATACGGCCTCACATACGCCAACCGACCGCTGCTGCCCTCCTGCGCCGCCGGCCAGCACGTCAACGCCCTCGAGGTGGCAGGCGCCGCCATGCTGAGCCTCGGGCAGGCCGCCGCGGCACTGGAGCACCGGATCCGCGAGTACGATTCCGAGAAGGCCGCCGACCACCTGAGGCTCCTGCTCGAACGGATGGATGCGCTGCGGGACGGCATCGCGGCCCGCCTGGACGGCGACCGCCCGGATCCTTCCCGCGCGCCGCGCTGAAGCGGTGGCAGCCGTCTGCGGTTCCGGACTGGATCCGTGGCCCGTCCCGGTCCGTGCTGCGGGCTCGAACGGTTCGGAGGTCTCAGATCCGCGGGGCGGAAGCCCCCGGCTCCGCGACTTCGCCATACCGTGCGGCGGCCTCCGCGAGATGCGGCGTTCGGCGGATCACCTCAAGGGCGTCCGCGATGTCGGCTTCGTCGTATGGTCGGAGGTTGCCCGAAACGTGGACGAGCCCGTAGAGCCTCTCGTCCGTCAGCGGACCGAAGGGGCAGACCTGCCAGTCCGGGCCGGCCTCGGACCGACGAAGTTCCTCAAGCGTGCGCTCGCCCCGGACGTCGACCACGGTGCCGGCCGGCGTCGTCACATAGACGTGGACGATCTCTGGAACGCCGCCATGGCCGTCCTCGTCGGGTTGCACGTGCCACTCGAAGGGATTCCAGAGCGCGGCCAGCGGCAGGCCGGTGAGGCGGCTGAGCGCTACCGCGAATACGTGGCATTGACCCTGGGTGTAGTGGGCCAGGATCTCCTCTTCCGTCCAGGACCAGACGGGGTCTTGTTCCGAAGGCGACGCCGCCTGCGGCATGCCGCGACGCATGATCTGATCGAAGAGGGTCATCGCTCTCGTCCGCGCCGGCCTTGAGCACAGCGTAGCCGCGATCCAGGCAAAAGGGTCGCGACGCCGGTGGTCCGGTCCGTTGGCCGTTTTCGCTGGGCACCGCCAGGATGACCACGACTCTTTCGCGAAGGCGTTCCGACCATGCGCATGCAGTTGATCTTCCGCGATGCCGTCGCCCACCGGAGGGACGCGTCGCAGCCGTCCTGGGAGACGCGCCCCGTCGATCGGGAGAGCCCTGCTCAGGTCATGCTCGGCCTGGGCCTCGTCGAGGCTCCGCGCGGAGCGGTCGAAGACGAGAGGATGGCGGATGTCCTTCTGGGGGCGGACGCCGGCGGGCTGTTCCTGCGATTTGCAGGCACGGCCTACGATCCCGGGTTTCATTGGGCAGGCGAGAGCGATCTCCCGGGGCTCGGCACGGAGATCCGGACGCGGCCACCCGAGGGGTGGTCGCCCGAGCTGGCGTTCGGGAGCTTCTACATGCGGGAGACGCGGTTTCCCGCGCCGCCGGACCGCATCGTCCATGCCGCCCTGGGCCTCGTGGTCGTGCGGAGGGGGAGCCTCGCCGAGCGGGTGATGTTCGACGTCGAGGCCCGGAACGGTGCCCTCCTGCAGACGGCCGCCGCGCCCGAGCCCGGCGCCTTCGAGGCCGGGTCCTCAATCGGGCAGACCTTCGCCTCTCCGATCTGGGGCTGGGATGGATCGAGGAGGGCGATCCTCAGCACGCTGACCCTCGGGACCATCGACGCGATGTCTCGCATCCGTAGCCTGGAAGGGTTGCCCGATCCCACGCCCGAGCAGGAGGCGGAGCTCGCCCAACTCAACACCGGGCCGGCCGGAAGCGTCCTGTCCTGCGGTCGGTCCGATCCGACGTTCCGCCGCTATCAGGAGATCGCCCGCGAGATGGGTCTGTACGAGCAGCTCGCCATCGCGCCCGACAACTACCCGGACGCCGCCGCTCTCGAGCGGCGCGAGCAGGCGATCGCGTCCGTCATGCGCCGGTTGACCGACGCCGAACTCGATCCCCCGTACGCGCCGCGGGTGGCCTGAAGCGGGGCGGTAACCCCGTGCTACGGAGCCTGTCCGGGTACGGGGCGCTGCCGCGGCCGGACGTCGACGACCATCCTGTCCGCGAAGAGCCTGAACGGCACGGCGTTCACGACGACGTCGATCCCGTCGACGACCTCCCGGGCGAAGGTGTGCGTGTGGCCATGGATCCAGGTCGCCGCCCCGCCCGCGTGCCCGAGATCCTCGCGTACCGGCGGGTAGTGGGTGACGATCACGTCGGCCTTGCCGGCTGCGATCGCCGCCAGGGTGTGCAGGCGCCGCGCCCGGATGTCCGCGAAGGTAGCCGGCCGGCTGCCGTCGGCATCCTCCACCTGCACGGGTTCGCCGAAGGGTGCGCTCGGCATCGGAGCGAAGAAGGAAGGGGACGTTCCGGCCAGGATGTCGGTCAGGTCCGGCTTGGCTCCGTCCTGCAGCGCGAAGGGCTCCCAGAGCGTTCCGCCGGCGAAGCGCAAGCCTCCGACCTCGATCGACGAGCGTTCGAGCACGTGCACGCCCAGAGGGAGCCCGATCTTCCGGGCGACGAGCGCCGCTCGGTCGATCGGGAGCCCATAGTAATCGTGGTTGCCCAGGACCATCACCGCAGGTCTGCCGGCGGCAACGCGGGCCACTCCTTCCACGCAACCACGGACGTCGCCTTCGCAAACGTCGCCGGCGCAGACCAGGATGTCGAAATCGGGCGGATCGAATCTGCGCACCGTCTCCGGCGAGATCTCTTCGTGCTGGTCGGATAGGATCCAGAGACGGGGCATCAGGCGGGTATCGGCTCGGAATGAAGAACGGGCGCCGGTAAGGCAGAGACAGGGAACGTCATTTGCGTCGGGGGGACTTCCCGGCCCCAGGTTCTGAAACGTGCGCCCGTGGCGCGGCCGGCAGCTGCCGGCATGCCCTCAGCGGCAGCGCATGTACGCGACGATCCGCGGCTTGCCGATCTGCGACGTGATCAGGAGTTCGTCGCCTTTGTGCCGGACGATGTCCCACGTCTCCCGTACGGTCTCGGTGCTGCCTTCGCCGGAGCAGGTGAAGGACATCGTCGCCGGTCCTTCCCCCGCAGGGCCTTCGGAACGCTTCACTCCGTTGACGTCGCAACCGGATTCGAAAGCCTTCAGGGACTTGGGCCCGATCTCGACGAGGCTGTCGTCGCTCGCGGCCACGCCTTTCCAATCCGATGCGCGGCACTCGCCGGTCCGCTGGGCGACGAAGGCCCATACGCCTCGGAAGCGCGCCGGAATCTCGATCTTCGCCGGTCCGGCCGTCCACGCCGTCGGCCTGCCCGGCACCTCGGCCAGGGTTCCGACGGGCATGAGGGCCAGGAGCGGTAGCCCTGCGCCCGCAATGCGCGAAACGACCTTCCTCATGCATCACTCCCGGCCTCAGGCTCCCAGCCCCTTCGCGTGCGCGTCGCAACGAACCATCACCCAGGCTCCTTCCCGGACGCGGCCCGTGCTGCCGCAGACGTCGCAGACGGTCTCGGAGCGGTTCTCGGCGTCGAGGCAGATCGCTTCGACCTCTTCGACGTAGGGCACCATCTCGATCCGCAGAGTGCCGTACTTCTCCTTCACGTCGTGGCATTGAAACGCCATCCCGTTCGCGTCGGCCGGCACCGACCGAATGGCGGCGTCGAGGCGTTCGAAAGTGTCCGCGAGCAGCGCCCGCCAACCCTCGCCGACGGCCAGCGGCGTACGGGCGGCCCACGCGTACCGCTGACGGAGCTCGTCCTTCCAGTCTTCGGGCATGGAATCCTCCCTACGATCTCCGGATCCTAGATCTGTCCGCCTTGCGAGGGGTTAAGGTGAGGCGCGGCATTGGAACGAATCGTGCCGCGAAAGAACGGGGCCGTGCGGCGGAACCCACGCCAGTCACTGGACCGCCGCGTACCCGGCGAGGGCGTCCGAACCGCCCAGGCCTCGGCTCTCGGTCGGCGTTCCGGCCGGCGTGCAGCCCTTTGTCCTTTTCGCGTTCCCGCGTCAGGCTGCCCTCGAAGGAGCCGACATGTCCGCAACCGTCGATACGAACCTCCGCAACTCCTCCTTCATCAGGGGAGCGACCTGCGAATTCACGATCGACTTCGGCTTCGCCCGTTTGCGGCGCGAGGTCGACGTCGACGCGGGCGAGCGCGCGCTCGGCCATTTCATCCTACCGCCGTTCCAGAGGCCCGCGGTCTGGGACCAGGATCAGCAGGTCCGCTGGATCGAGTCGGTCTGGTCGCGCATGCCGTTGCCCGCCTACGTCTTCAATCAAACGGACGAGTTGGACTGCCACACCGACGAGTGGCTGATCGACGGACAGCAGCGCTGGACGGCCGTCTTCGACTACGTGGAGGACAAGTTCCCCGTTCTGGGATACCGCTGGAGCGAGGTCTCCACCATCGACAGACGATTCTTCATGAATCGGCCCTGGACCTGCATCCGCACCGCCTACGCGGACGAGAACGTCCTTCGGGACATCTACGACCGTTTGGCTTACGGCGGCACGCCGCACGATCCTGCCGACCGCCAACTGATCGGCTCCGTTCCCTCCGTCCGCTAGTCGGGCAGCGCCCCTCCGGTCGCCCATGGCCGCCGGCGGGAGTGGTACGCCTCAGGCGCCAGTTGCGCGGGCCCGGCCCCACGGGCTGATCGCCGCCCGGTAGGTTCCGGTCCGTCCCCGGACCGCACCCCGGTGCCGTGGGTGGGTCGTCGAGGAGAGGCTCAGGGATCGTTGCCCTCAGGCCCGGGACAATCGCGCCGAGCCGGTCTATCCTCGGTGCATGCTCTCCAACGGCTCCGGGCCGGACTTCGTCGATGCGGACGACGATGCGGCATCCGCATCGACGGCGCCCGATCGGCCCCGAAAGATCATCCACGTCGACATGGACGCCTTCTACGCGTCCGTGGAACAGCGCGACGACCCCTCGCTTCGCGGTCGACCGATCGCGGTCGGCGGCTCGCGCGAGCGGGGCGTCGTGGCGGCGGCCAGCTACGAGGCCAGGAAGTTCGGCGTGCGCTCGGCGATGGCGTCGGTGACCGCCCGCCGCAAATGTCCCGAGCTCGTCTTCGTGAAGCCAAGGTTCGAGGTCTACCGCGAGGTCAGCATGGCCATCCGGGCGATCTTCGCCGAGCACACGCCGCTCATCGAGCCGCTCTCGCTCGACGAGGCCTATCTCGACGTGACCGAGAACCTGAAGGGGATCGAAACCGCCACGCAGATCGCCCGCGAGATCAAGACGGCCATCAGCGAGCGGCTGAACCTCACCGCCTCGGCCGGGTGCGCGCCGAACAAGATGCTGGCGAAGCTGGCGTCCGACTATCGCAAGCCCGACGGCCTCTTCGTGATCACGCCGCGGATGGCGCCCGAGTTCGTGCTGACCCTGCCGGTCGGCCGCTTCCACGGCATCGGCCCGGCGACCGAGGCCAAGATGGCGCGGCTCGGCATCGCGACGGGCGCGGATCTGAAGGGCAAGTCCCTCGCCTTCCTGCAGGAGCACTTCGGCAAGTCGGGCGCCTACTTCCACGGCATCGCCCGGGGAATCGACCACAGGCCCGTGCGCCCGGACCGCATTCGGAAGTCCGTCGGCGCGGAGAACACCTTCGAGCGCGATCTCGCGGGCATCGAAGAGATGCGGGAGCACCTGCAGCCGATCGTCGACAAGGTCTGGTCGCGGTGCGCGGCGACCGGGGTCCGCGGCCGCACCGTTACCCTCAAGGTGAAGTTCTCCGACTTCGAGCAGATCACGCGCAGTCGCTCGACGGCGGTCGACGTCGGCTCCCGGGACGACCTCGAGGGGATCGCGGCCGATCTGCTTCGGCAGCTCTTCCCGATGCGCCTCGGCGTCAGGCTGCTCGGCGTGACGATGTCGGGGCTCGACAACGAACGCGAGGAGCCGCGGCAGCTCTCGTTGGCGATCTGAGCCGGGTCCCCCGCGGGGCGCCGTGGATTGCCCTCCGGTGGCGCCCCGCGGGGATGCGTGTCCCGAGGGGCGCGCCCGACGACCATAGGCTGCATGGGCCGCAGGTTGAAGTATCGCCGACGTGCGGCCGAGTTCGGATCTCGATCAGTAGATCGCCTTCGGTCGCTTCTGCGCCGCCGCATCCGCATGGGACGATCCGTGCCGCTCTTGCCAATCGGCGACGCGGGCGGAGGGCAAGCGGTGGTTTCCGTTCACCCTCGTGGCCCTGGGGTGGCTGAACGCCTCCATCCGGGCGAGATCGTCAGCGTCGATCCGGCCGCCGGCATACCGAAGCTCGACACGCGCCAGGAAGTCGTGGGCGAAGATGGTGAAGACGACGTCGTCCGTGCCGCCCTCGGTGAAGTGGCACGACAAGCGACGGCACGTCTGCGCGTCGTCGAGTTCCTTGGCGTAGGCGTGCTCGACCGTCCCGTCCGATCCCAGTTCCTTCGATTCCAGGGCGTAGCCGTGTTCCAGTAGGAGATCGCGTGCGAACGCGATCTCCCGGGCGTTCGCTTCACTCACCGACTCGTGCCGTCGGGTCCTGCGCCGATCCGCCTCGGCTGTCCGGAAGTGCAGGAACAGCATCACGCAAATCGCCGCCAGACCGACGGCGACGATCTCCTTGAGCTCCATGTCCCTACCTCCCGATGCCGGAGGCGAGCGCTAGAGCATTTTCGGTTTAATTGGGATCATACCCAGCGGCGGTGAAGAAGTTGGCGCACTCCTCGGCGGTGACGGCGTCGATAAGGCGTCCGATGGCTGACCAGAGCCCCTCGACGGTGCGCTGGGCCGCTTTGCGCAGCAGCGCTTTGAGTTTGGAGAAGGCCATCTCGATCGGATTGAAGTCCGGGCTGTAGGGCGGCAGGAACAAGAGCCGCGCGCCTGCCGCCTCGATGGCGGCCCGAACGGCCCCGCCCTTGTGGCTACCGAGGTTGTCCATCACCACGATGTCGCCGGGCATGAGTTCGGGCACCAGCACCTGTTCGACATAGGTCTGGAAGGCCACGCGGTTGATCGGCCCGTCGAGCACGAACGGGGCCGCGATCCCGGACAGGCGCAGGCCCGCCACGAAGGTCGTCGTCTTCCAATGGCCGTGAGGTACGGGCGAGCGCAGTCGCTGGCCGCGCTGACAACGGCCGCGGGTGCGGGCCATGTTGGTCGCTGTCCAGGTCTCGTCGATGAAGATCAAGCGGGCCGGGTCGAGGTCGGGCTGGTCCTCGAACCAAGCTTCCCGCGCCGCCTTCACGTCCGGCCGCTCCTGCTCGGCGGCATGCGCTGTCTTTTTTTGAAGGTGAGGTGGCGTGCGTCGAGGAAGGCCCACAGCGTGCCCAGTCCGACCTTCAGATCACACTCGGCCAACAGCCGGCCACGCATCTCCTCCAGGGTGATGTCGTCCTTCTCGTCGATCAGGCCGCGCAGGAACGCCTCGTGCGGATCGAGCTTCGAGGTGCGGGGACGGCCCTGGGGACGGGCCGCCACCGTGCCGGTGGCCTCGACGGCCGCCGCCCAGCGGATCGCCGTGGCGATCCCGACCCCGAAGCGGGCGGCGGCCTGACGCCGTGACGTCGCTGCGGCCGCATCCACCACCCGCTCGCGCAGGTCCGAGCTGTAGGGTCGGCCCATGTCTCGCTCCTCATCCGGAGCGAGCACTGAATCAGCTCACAAAAGCCCTGTGAACCCCGCCAAGCCGACTCAGCCCAAACCGAAAACGCTCTAGATCCCGCCGACCGCCGGCGCTAGTGCGCCGTGGCATCAGCCGCCGAAGTCGGGTCGGGATGGTCGAAGCGCCTGCAGCTCCGTCAGGCGACGGGGATGCGCCGGATCAGACCGGCGCGGATGTCGAGGTAGCCGTCCTCAAGGCGCGGCGCGTTGCGGGCGACCCAGGCCTGCGTCGCGTCCGAGAGGAGGATGGCCTCGATCTCGTCGAGGGATCGGCCGGCCTGCCCGGCGACCACGTAGAGGTTGTGGTTCACGGGGAGCACGCCCGCTGGAAGCCGGACGGCGCGGATCCGCTTGCCGATGCGCGGGACCAGGAGGGCCGGGCGGTCGAGCGGCAGGGTGATGGCCTCCGGCGGCATCCACCAGCGGCCCAGGCGTCCGCGCTTGGGCATCCGCTCGCGCGACGACAGCAGGTGTTCGCGGACGGCGCCGACGGGCTCCGCATCCCGGCTGGTTCTGATGGCGAACCGCGTCGGCGGGCCCAGGACGTCCGTGCCGGGATCGATGTCGTCGCTGTCGACCGCCGGCAGGAGATCCGCGTCAGGCAGCGCCTGGGCCTGCTCGGTGTCGAGCAGGAAGATGCCCTTGGGGCCGAGCCACGGCGCCAGCTTCACCGTGGCCACGTCGGCGAGCAGCGGTCCCTCGTGGGCCTCGTCGAAGGCGCCGTCCGGCGATATCGGGCGGCCGCAGAGCCGCAAAACGTCTGCGCCGAGGGGGCGGAGCACGACCTCGACGGGATGGACGCGTGGAGCGCTGTTCTTCCGCCGCGTCTTCGGCTGGTGGAAGGAGGTCGCGGCGTCGAGGCGAGCGAGATGGCTGATACCGGCCTTGAGGCCGATGGTGCGTCTCAGACCGGTGGTCGTGGCGTTGAAGAGCCAGCGGTCTGAGGTGACGAGGCCGACCACGCCGTTCTCGGGCATGATGGCGACCGAACGATCCAGGAAGGCGTGCAGCAGGTCTCCGCGGGCGAAGTCCGGCAGGACCGGCGACCAAGTCTCCTTGAGGAGGGGAGGCAGATGACCCCAGCGGAGGTAGGGCGGGTTGCCGGCGACGAACCGGAAGGTGCCCTGCGGGTCGGCGGTCAGGAAGTCGCCTTCGTGAGCGACGGCCGCGGCGCCGCGGCGGGCCTCGTCTTCGTTCCAGCCGCGCGAGACCAGGAGGTCGACGATGCGCTCGCGGGACTGCTCGACCGCCTCGGGATGCATCTCCCATCCCTGCACGCGGACCAAGGCGTCGAGGTCGCCCGCCGGGGTCGGGATGCGCCGCAAGGCGGAGACGAGGAACGAACCATCGCCCGCGCTCGGATCGAGGAGCCGGCCGTCGCCATCCGGCCAGCCCATCCGGTCGAGCAGGGCCTCGACGACCGGTATCGAAGTGTAGAGTGCGGTCGCCGCATGGAGCGCGTCGATCGCGGCAGACCGCTCGGAGGTGGGCGCAGCGTTTCGGGTGGCCATCGTCGCTTCTGTTCTTCGGGTTCCCGGCCATCCTTTCGATGACGGGTACTTCGGGCAAGCCATTCCTTCCGCAAACCTCAAGACCAGCCTGCCCGGAAGGATAGAATTGGAACGATCCGCATGCGATGGCCGAGGAGGGTCCGATACCTGAAGGCTTTTGCGACCGCATGCCGTAAGAGGCGAGTGAAGCAATGGACGTCGGCCAGATGGACAGCAGGACCCGCACCGTTTCGGACCCGATCGTGACCGAGAACCTCGTCCTGAGGCTCCCCACGGTCGAGGACGAGGCCGACATCGTGCGGCTCTGGGACGACCCTTCGTTCAACTGGCTGTTCCCGCACCGCTACGACGGAGCGCCCCCGAGCCCCGCGGAGGTCGCCGCCTACGCGCGATCGGTGACCCGCTTCGGCAGCGCGCTGCTGATCTGCGATCCTGGCGGCGCTCCGCTCGGCACTGTCCACCTGAGTGGCCTTTGGCGCGACACGGCGGAGGTCGGCTGGTACGTCGCGCCCGAGCACCGGCGACGCGGCGTGGCCAGGGAAGCCGTCCGCGCCGTCGTCCTCCACCTCCTCGAGAACCACAACCTTGCGGTCCAGGCCCGCATGGACGAGGCGAACGCCGCCTCCCGCGGTCTCGCCGAGAGCCTCGGTTTCGCGCCTGCCCGATGCGACATGCACGGCAGCGTCGGCTTCGCGACCACCTTGCAGGACCAGCGCGACATCCTCGCCCGCGACGAGGCCGCGGCGCCCTCGATGCGGCCGGCCGCCTGATGCGCTCCTCTCATCAGCAGGACGGCGCCCCGGACCGGCCGGACCAAGCCTTCCTGGCCGACGTCGCCGAGGTGCTGGCCGAGACTCCGGAAGCGCGGGTGTCGATCGCGCGACCGGCGTTCGGCGGCGATTCCGAGGCGCTCGCGATCGTCTCTTTCGACGTCGATCCGTCCCGCCGCGGTGTCGGAATCGGCTCACGCCTTCTGCAGCGGATCGTGGACTTGGCGGACGAACGCGGCATCACGCTTCACGTCGAGCCGGCGCTGACCCGCGACGGCGTTCTGCATCTCGGCGTGGCCAAGTGGTACGCCCAGGCCGGCTTCGTCTGGAACGATCCCGACGATCCGTTGGCCGACGGGCAGATGCATCGTTTGGCGGGACTCGCGGCCGCCCCCAGGCCTCCGGCAGCCTGACCGGGCGAAGGACCGCGGCCGGACCCTTGGGAGGCGACCGGCACCGGTCGAGCCCTATGATTGCCGCGACAGCGATCTAGATCCGTATACCGCGGACTCCGCTCCCCAGGCGCGGCAGCCCGGCAACCGAAGGGCCAGCGCCTCCATGGTCACGATCAACGACCGATTCGAGATCAACGCCGCGCTCGAACGCCTCCTCGACGACGGCGGCTCGTTCGACCCCGAAGACGCCAGGGTCCTGATCGAGAAGGTGCCGGTCGCCCACAAGGGCAACGAGTTCGTCTTCCGCTACGAGGACCACACGCCGGACAAGGGCGTCGAGGGCTACACACCCGAGATCGGCAACGTGCGCATCGGCGACGACAAGCCCCGGGTGAAGGAGGTCGGCCTGCGGCCGGACGTGACGCGCGTGGGAGGCTACAAACTCGTCCACCGGCCGGGCAGCATCCTTGTCGAGGTGATGTGGGCGGACACGAAGGTCGACCTCGCCACCGGGCAGAAGGCCGCCGAGTCGGCGATGCTGCTCTACGGCCGCCGCTCGAAGCAGCCGCTGGTCCTCAAGCGGTCGGTCATGGGGACGCTGCGGCTCGTTTTCTGGCCGAAGCCCCTCAAAGCCTTCACGCTGCACTTCGTTCGGTATGTGGCGTGGAAGAGGCCGTCGTCGCCCGGCGGCCTCGGCGATGTCGCCACGGGCTCCGGTACCCTTCCGAAGGCCACGCGGCGTGAGCGGGGGCAGACCAGCGATTTCGGAGTTCTGGGGGCTCAAGGCTGCGCGTCGCTGCAGGCAGCCAACTGATGTCGCCTCTGGCGCCGGACCTAGGCGGCCCTACGAAGTGGCAGGGAAGCGATTCATCGCGTTTCGCCGGCTGACCTGGGCGAGAGCATTTGACTTTCCGTGGGCGGCGGCTTCGAGTGAGGCACTCCGCCGGAGCGCTGTTCACGCCACAGGGGCAAAGATGGGATCGGGTGCGAAGATCGCGGGTGCCCTTGCGTTCTGCCTCGGGTTGCAGGCGCCGATGTCCGCTCCTCGCGCGATGACGCTGGAAGCGCTGTGCGCGCAGGATCACGTGGCTCGCGAGGTGGTGCGTTTCTCGAAGAAGCTGCGGTACCCGGCCGACGCCAGGGGCATGAAGCCCGACATGGCGAACTTCGACAAGGAGGCGGGTCCAATGTCCTGCGTCTTCGGCCTGACGGCAGGGAACGCCTACGACTTTGGGAACTACAAGGCGACCTTCGAGGACGCGGGTCGAAATCAAGTGAGAGCGATCTCGCTGTCTCCTATAAATTGACTTCGGTTACGGATCGAAAATTTAAGATCCGGAACTTGGACTCGGCGGGCCTCTGCCTAGCGATCGGTAGCCTGATACTTGGCGCCTCTTCGCACTGTGCGAATTGTGCCGGATGTGGTCTTCTACGCCTTGTGCAGAGCCGGATACTCCATGAGAGATTGCCATTCATGCCGTGCAACGCAAGCTGAGGCATCCGGCCATTGTTGTCGATCGATCATGTTGCGGTTAATGAAAACGGCGCAATCGGATCGGAGAGGTCGAAGTCGCGATGTCCCGGAGATGGATGAGTTATTTGCTCGCTATACTCACTGCCCTGGTGCCTTTGGTCATTGCGTATAAAGATCCTATCATAAGCGCCTTCGGAACGTTGTTCCCGCCCGAACCCGCGCCGTCTCCAGAGAACGGAAAGAGTTCCCTTGAATTTTACGTCCCTCCTGGCGTAGGTATCTCACGCTATACACTCCATAGAGACCGAGCAGAATACAGTTATGTCGAATTGTGGTTTTTCAACCGCAAAACTAATGATTGGGTTCTCGATCACGAAGTAGGGCGGGAGGAAAGAAAAGACGCGCCAGTAGCTCAACCGCTGAACAACCCGAGTGCCTTTCAAGCTAATCCGAAAGGATTCCGGATAAGAGTTTCGGGAAAATGGATGCCAAACAATAGCAACCAGAACAAGTTTGCTCGTGTAGTGGGCATACCAAGAGCGCAGAGCTATACGTTCAACCTGTATGCCAGGGAGGGCGATCCTCATCCAACCATGATAGCAATAGTTCACTTCGATAGAAAGCTGCCTGGAACGTAGCAATCTAGGCATCGGAGTAGCCCGATCATCGCCATCGGCGCTAATGGCATCGGTATGCGCATCTTTGACAGTAGCTACAATCGAATGCCGCAATATATAATTTCAAAGCCCGGCCATTTGACCCACATATAGAAGGCCCACTCGACGGAAAAGAACGCAGCATACAGCGTGCAGGGCTGTCTAGGGTCATCGGTAGCCCTCCGCGGTCAGCTGCCAAGTTTCGGATTTCGCCCGCTAGTTCGCGGGCCGGTACGGCCTTCCCATCACGCTGGCGAACCAGTCCGCCGCCGGAAACTCGCTCGATCCCGGTCCCGTCGTGACGACCACGCAATGATCGATCACGGCGTCGACCTCCGGTTTGCGGGCGGGCGTGTTGTAGTGGCGGCAGCGATCCCAGGCCGGGACGTCGTCCTCCATCTCCATCCGGCAGGGAGCGTGCGCGAAGGTCAGAGCGCAGGCGTTGCCTGAGGGTCCTCCCATGAGTAGGCCGTGGCGGTTCCCCACGAGACCGTGGAAGGAGCAGAGGGCGCTCCCAGTCTCCGGCGGACGCAACCCGCCCTCCCGCACGACGATCCGTCCATCGACGATCTGCGGCCTCAACACCTTCATCGCGTCGCTCCTCGGCTATTCGGCTGCGGCCGATCGATCAGTGAGCGGAGACAGGAGGGTCGGCCTGGCCGCTCGCCAGTCCCGGTCCACGCTCTCGTATCGGGCGGCGACGCGCTCGCGGACCTCCGAGGCAGCCTCGTGGCGCATGCCGTCGCCGCCCGCCGACGGGCATGGTGGAAGCGTCGGTGTCGGTGCGCAAGACGCCGGGGTGTCGCTCACGGCGAGGGCGAGACGGAGGCCTCGACGTCGAACCCTGGATCGAGCAGGTGAGGATTCCCCGCGACCCATCGGTCGACCAAGTGCTCGGCCCGCCCGATGTCCAGCGGTCTGTCCGGATCGATCGTCAGGATCTTCGCGAGCACGACCACGTGCCCAGGCGGCGACAGGTCCTGGTGGGGCGACCAGATGTCGGTCTCGCTCGGATCCGAGACTTTCACGAGATAGAGGGTCGACGGCAGCGCGCCGACGCTCTCGTAGGCCAGCTGCCGGTCCCAATACGTGGGATTGTGCGTCGTATAGATGCCCTCGCCGGCGGCCTCGCCCCTGGCGCCGGCCGAGCTCGTCGTCCGCGTCTGCTTGGCGAATGAGAGTCCCGGCACGATGTCGGGCTCGACTGATAGATGATACTGGAAGGCGGGGTCGCGGCGGTTCATGTGTCCGGTCTCCTCAGACAGCCCTCGGCGTCGGCGGCTCCGTGACTTCGGGCGGGGCGGGAACCCGGATGCGGGCCGATTCGAGCGCAGCCCCGCATGGTCGACGTGCCGCGCGTACCGCCACGCGATCCATGCTGGCGGGCTCGGCGTCGATCAGGGGCGGGGACCGGCGGCAGCGGGCGAAGGCACCCGCTCCCAGGCGGCGTAGTCGACGGGATCGGGTCGCCCAAACCATGCATCGAAGAGGACGAGGATGGCCCTACGGTCCGAGGGCATGTCGGCGGAGCCGTAGTCCGATACCGGGTAGTCCTCGGGAACTTCGACCGCGTCCAGCACGGTCCCGATCGGCAGCCGTTCGCCGTCGCGCATGAGGACGGCACCGGGAAGATCTTCGCACGAGAGAGTGGACGGCACCGAGAAGGCGGCCATTTCCACGTGGTCGGTGCCGTCAGGCGGAAGGGTTCCGAAGTAGCGGCGCGATAACACGCTCACGGCGCGGCGCGACGAGGAGAGCTTATCCACGACGATCGTGCGGGGCAGGACGGTCTCCGCCGTCGACCGGGTGATCTCGACCGGGTCCGCGTAGCGCGCGTCGAAAGTCTCGACGGTGTCGAAACGGACCGGAACGAGCGGACCCATGCCCTCGAAGTCTCCCCAGGACGGGCTGTCCGGACCGCTGTTGTACCAAGGCACGTCGGTCGCGAGCACGATCGCGGCCTGCCGAGGGTCGTCGAGCTCGAAGATCGAATCCTTCGCGTTGCCGCTGAGGGCGGTGCGCGTCTCCCCGCAGGCGTAGCTGTTCGGCCCGTTGACCTCCGTGGACAGCCGGACGAGCGCACCGGTCTCGGAGTGCCGGAACCCGTATCTGACCGTGGTCCGAGAGCTGCGTTCCGTCATCGCCGTTCCTTCCATGAGGTCATTGTCGGTCGGCTCGGGATCCGGCGCAACCGGACAAGGGTCCTGGCGTCAAGGAACCGGAGACGGAACGACGTCCTCTCGTCGGTCCCGCCGTTCACGTCGAAGGTCGCGTATGCGTTCCTCGGTCGCCAGCTCGCAACGCCAGTCCGCCCTGAAGGACACGACCGTCTCGGCGTCGGTGAACACGGCGATGCAGTGCCAGCCCACGTCGGTCTCGCGCGCGAGCTTCCGGGCCACCCGGCCCTCGGCATGTGCCGCGAGCCACGCGGCGACGGCTTGGGGGTCGTCCACGAGGACGTCCGCCCGATACGTCGCGGCTCCTTTGTCGACGAAGCCCGGCATCAAGGCTCCGTAGGCCAGGATGTTCCGGAACGTCCGGTACTCGCCGCCGCTCTGACAGCGTATGCGCCGCCTGTTGTCCGCGGCGCTGCCGTTCCCGTCCCAGAAGTAGGTCCACGTCATGGCGCCCGACGCGTCGCGCTTGCCTTCGACCGAGAAACGCCCCTTCTCCCGGCCCCCGGGGAAGTCCACGAGCAGACCGGCCGCGTCCCATGTGACGTCGCCCAAGACCGAGGCCCTGGCGTCGTAGCCGAAGGACCGCAGGACCCGCATCATGTTCCAAGTCGAGAGCGGGTCGGCCGCCACCTGTTCCGGTACGGGGACGCGCGCGCGCCGGACCTTCGGGTCCGGGTCGAAGTCCTGAGGCCGCGGCCTCTGGAAGGTCATCGCGGTCGTCATGCATCCGCCCGAGAGGTCGATCTTGGTCGGCTCCTGATTGGAGTAGCGATACCAGGACGCCACGGACATGAGCCAGTTCCGCTTTGTCTTCGCCAGCGCGATCTCGTCGGCGACGTCGTCGAACTGCGCGCGGATCTGCCTGCGGCGTCTGCCGTCCTCGGCGTAGGCCGCCGCCTTGGCGAGCCTGTCGAGTCGGGTCTCGTAGCCGTCGCGCGTCCGCACGAGCTGCCCCGGGACGGGATCGCCCCGCTGGCGCTCGTAGCGCGCGTCGAAGACCTCCTGCCGCGTCCGCAGCACGGCGATCGATGCGATCTCGGAAGGGTCGAAGGGCCCCTCGGCGTGGCCCATCATCGTTCCGTCGCGGACCTGCAGGAACGTCATGCCGGCGACCCGCATCAGCGATCCTTCGATCCGGCGCCCGTCGACGAAGCGGACCAGGAGCTCGTCCTGATCGTCGCGGCCGACGAACGGGTCGGCGGCGGGCGCCGAGGCATCGTCGTCCGGGAAGTCCAAGGCAGGCCCCGCTTCGTTCTTTCGCGGATGCCCGCTACCGTGCCAGCATCGAAGGAACCGGCGAAAAACGGAAGCGGACGGCGATGGAGACGTACTTCGGCATCCTCTCGGGGCGTCATTCGACGGAGACGGTCTGCCGGACGCTGCAGGCACTGGGTCACGCCGTCGTACCGCTCCCGGAGAGGGGGCCGGAATGGAACGCCATCCGGACCTCGCCCGCCTTCCAGGAGCCCTTCCGCGTCTATACCGACGCGCACCATCTCACCTTCCGGCGGACGCTGGATCACCCGCACACCATCGTCGAAATCGCCCGAGCTCCGGGCAACGACGCGATCCTCCGCGCCCTCGTCGCGCGATTCGGGGGCTGGGTGCGCCAAATGGGTCAGCTCGAGCCGACCCCGGTCCGTCCCGATCACGACGTTGAAAACCCCGCCTACGATCTGCGCGTCGATCTCCAGGACGCGCTTCCCGAGGAGGAGGTCGAGGTAGCGCGGGCGCTGGCGCGCATCGGACTGGAGGATCCGGACTCGCTCGAGAGGGTGCGGGTCATGATCGAGCGCTTTCTCGCGCGCCGACCCGAGGCGAAGGCCGAGCCGGATCATGCCGGGCCGAGCCCGCGCTGAAGGACCTGAGGAACGCGCCGGCGGAGTTCCGGCCACGGAGATGCGATGCGCGTGGCTGCCGGTCGGCCGCGGATCCATCGGGAGAGCGCCATGTACGTGACAGGCATCCGGGCAGTCCAGGGCATCAAGGCCGCGATGGAGGCGGCGGGACTGAAGCGGACCTCCCGCTACGCCGGCGCGGAGGTCGCGGGCTGGATCGAGAGGAATCGCATGGGGTCGACGGGCTTCAGCGTGCGTCCTCTGGAGGACGGCAGGCTCCACTGGCACGTGGTGCTGTCGGGCAAGCCGCACCTGCGGTACTCATCGCATCGCCAAGTCAGCGGCGAGGATGCCGTGACCCTGCACGAGCCCGTGGCCCCGGAAGCTCTCTTCGGCAGGCTCCGCGCGGTCTTCGCCGAACTCGGGCTGTCGCCGCACGAGATGCGCGTCGGCGGGTGGCAGGGCATGTGGGACGACGACGTGGACTACGACGTGGTCACGGACCATCCGGCTTGGCTGGAGGCCTACGATCCCACGAACCTCGCCGCCGAAGCCGAGTGCGGCGTCACCCTGCGCGCCGCCCTGGTGAGGCCCGGCAGGCTGGATCTCGAACCTCCCCCCTTCAAGAGCGCCTTGCCCGTCTACGTCGTCGGTGGCGAGGTCTACCTGACGCGGGAGACCGTCGACGCGCTCTCCAAGGCGGCCGCAGACCACAACCGGGAGGTCGGGAAGCTGTCCGGTCGATCCCTGCGCACGATGTCGATGGTCCGATGCTCGGAGGCGGAAGTGGCCGAGGACGGGACCTTCCGCTACCGGGCGATGGGCCGGTACGAGCCCTACGAGACGGTCGGTCGGCCGAAGACGATCGTCAACGCCTGGGGCGACGAGGTAACGGTCTGGCCCGCGCCCCAGGGCATGATGCATGCGGTCGAGCCATTCGCCCCCGCCGTGCCCGTGCTCGTCGACGGGGGATTGCACGAGCGGCTGCCTTTCGAGATCTACGACGCCCAGTTCGGGCCGGCGCCCTGGACGCCGGCTGTTCCTTCCGACGGGCCGCGCCCCTGAAGCAATCGATCGCTCCGCGACGCCCTCGGCCTGAGGGCGGTGCCCGGGGATAACGGCCGAACCGGCAGGGCGCGATCTCGACAGCCGACGTTCCTTGCCGTCACATGCCCGGCGGCGGATCCGCCCCGCGAACCGACGACGCGCCGGTCCGCGGGGCGGGGCCGTTCGGAAGCGGATGCTCCCGGCCCGATCGGCCCGGGTCCGGTTCCAGGGAGCCGGCTGCATGACCGAACCGTTCAGAGGCGTCACCGTCGATCCCGTCGGAGCCGCCGATCTCGACGACGCGGTCTGGATCGAGAGGGACGGCAGAGGCTGGACCGTACAGGTCGCGTTCCCCCGCCTGACCGAGGTCGTGAGGATCGGCAGCCATGCGGACGAGACCGCACGGCACCGTGTGGAGACGAGCTACCGGCCTGGCGGCGTCGCCAAGCACATGTTGCCCGAGGAGACGATGAAGGCGGCGAGCCTCACGCCCGGGGCCGACAAGCCGGTCTTCCTGGTCACGATCCTGTTGGACGGCTCCTTCCGTACGGTCTCCACGTCCGTCGCCAAGACGACGTTCCGCAGCCTGGGGCGCCTGACCTACGACGAGGCCAGTCGGAGCGTCCGGACCCGCGACGGCATCTTCGCGGAGATGCTGGGTCAGGCGAGGGATCTCGCCCACGGCCTCTTCGAGCGGCGCCGCTCCTCCGGTGCAATCGCCTTCTACGATCTCGAGCGAGGCATCGCCTTCGACGAGGAAGGATCCGCCATCCTCCTGACCGGCGAAGGGCACGTCGCCGAGATGATCGTCAGCGAGCTCATGGTGCTGGCGAACGCGCAGCTCGCGGCCTTCGCCGCGGAAAGGAACATCCCGCTCCTCTACCGCAACCACGAGGCGCGAAGCGGACTGACCCGGGCGCAGATCCTCGAGACGCTCCAGGGCGTGGCCGCGGACGTCCGAGCGGACGTCCGGACGGATGGCTTCCCCCGGGTCGTGGGCAAGGCGTATGTCGGACCCGAGCCGAAGGGCCACTACGCCCTCAATCTGCCAGCCTACGCATGGTTCACCTCGCCGCTCCGTCGGTACGTGGATCTCGTCAACCAGCGCATGGTCGAGGCGAGCCTCGACGGCGCCCCCGCGCCCCATACGGCCGCGGCCATCGAGGCGATCGCGGGGGAGATCGAGGCGAAGCGGAACGCGTCCGCCGACCGTCTGACCTCGTCCTACAGGAGGCGCTACGCCCGCGAAGCCACGGCCATCATCGCCCGAGGCGGGATCAGGGAGGCGGACGATCTCCAGTTTCGGCGGGTGGTGCGTGCGATCGCAGCCGATCCTGCCGCCGCGACCGAAGCGGTCGTCGAGGAGGGCGTGCGGCGCATCGCCGAGGAACTGCTCACCCCCAAGGAGATCGCCCGCCTGCTGATCCTCGGCGGACGCACGGCCGCCGCGGTCGTCGAGCGTCTCACGGCCGCACCGCACGAGGCCAACAACGTCCTGGCCTACGGGACCGCCTCCCTGGGCTGGTCGCAGGCCGACTTCGCCGAGAAGCGGTCCGGTTCACCGCACGCCCCCGTCTTCGCCTGCACCGGCCGGATGACGGTCGACGGGGTCGAACTCGTCACGCCGCTCGTGGTCCGGCCGACCCGGAAGGGGGCGCAGCACGCCGCCGGCGTCCATCTCGTCGCGGCGGTCGCGGGGATCGAAGTTCCCGAGGCGCGGCCGCCCCTTGCGCCGTCCCCTGCTCCGGCCCCGCCTGCGGCCGCTACGTCATCGGGGGCGGAGCTGAATCCCCGCAACCGGCTACAGGAGCACTGCGCGAAGGCGGGCCACTTGGCGCCGACGTACGAGGTCGCGGAGCGAGGTCCGCCGCACGACCGCGTCTTCGCAGCTGTCGTGACGGTTCGGATCGATGGTCGGTCGTTGAGATCGCAGCCTTCGACAGCCCGGTCCAAGAAGGAAGCGGAGAAGGCGGCCGCCGTGGCCATGCTGGCGCAGCTGGGGCTCGAACAGCCCAGGGCGCCGGTGGCCGCGGCTGTCGCGTCTCCGGGGTCCGGCGTCGATGCCGACGTCACGGCACGGACCCGCCTTGAAACGATCTGCAGGAGGCGCGCTTGGCCGATGCCCCGCTACGAGGTGAGCGGTATCGGGCCATCCCATGCGCCGACCTTCGCGGCGGTCGCCCATCTCCGCGCCGACGGACGGGACCTCGTCACGCCATCCTGCACGGGGGGCTCGAAGAAGGAAGCCGAGCGGAGGGCCGCGCAGGCGATGCTCGACCTCGTGGAGAACTCTGTCGCGCGCCGGTCCTAGGCCGCCGGGCGGAAGGTCGCCGGCGGCTGCGGCGGCTCCCAGGCGGTCCCGGTCTCATCGACCACCGCGACCTGACGGCCGAAGAAGAACGTCTGGGAGTACGCGTCTCCGCCCGCGATGCAGCCGAGGGCGTCCTCCAGGCTGTAGTAGTTCGTGCCCTTGCGCGGACCGCCGACCCAGGCTTGATCGCGGATGCCGGCGAGATCGGGCAGGCCGGCCGCCACCTCGACCGCGTCGAGGGTGACCGCGAAGACCGCTCCGGGATAGCCCACGAGACCGTCCCGGTAGATGGCGAGCACGCTCCCGGCGTCGTCGCCGCGCAAGGTCCCGACCGTGGCCCCCGTGGCGGGGTCGGTCCGAAGGACCAGAACCGGCTTGGTGCCGTCGAGATGGCCCCTGAGGGCGCCGGACACGAGTTCCTCGAGGACGAAGGAAGCCGAGAGGTGCTTCCTGCCCTCGGTCCGCCAGCGCTCCCGGTCGGCGGGGAGCTGGTCCAGTTCCTTCCGGAGCTCGGCCTCGTCCCGCCGCCACAGGCCGCGCCGCGACCCGCGGTGCGATTCGCGGATCTCGTGTTCGACGGCGGGGTCGTGGGCGTCGTGGATGCCGTTCAGCCCCTTCCAGCGCGACAGGGCGGAACCCTGCCGGAGGAGCGCAAGGAAGCCGGGCTGGTTGAAGAGGGCGTTGAAGGCGGTGACGATCGCCGCCGCCTTGGTGCGCAGCGCCGCCGCGTCGCGGGCAGGGAGCACCACGTGCCTGCCGTCCTTGATCGCCTTCTCGCGCAGGCCGCCCTGGCTGGCACGCCAGAGAGTATCGCGATCGCCGCAGTCCTGCATGGTCCGCAGCACATGGTCCGGCGTCAGGATCGCCCCGTCGAGTTCGGCCTGCAGGGTGAAGCGGTGATCGGCTTCGGTCGCGATCCTCGTCGAGGCGGGGAGCATCTCGGTCACGTGCCCGTAGCGTGGCCCGACGGTCGTGCGCAGACGGTCGGCATCCCGGGCGCGCGCCTCGAAGTGCCCCGCCGCGTCGGCGGCGAGTTCCGCGTACTCGGCGTTCCGGGGATCGGCCTCGTGTAGAAGCGCGGTGAACCGCTTCGCCTCCGCCAGGGTCTGCAGAGCGCCGGCGAGGTAGCGGAGCGTGCCCTTGTCCCGCGGGGTCTCGTCCGCCTGCCGGAGGAGATCGACGACGTCGCCGGCGATGCCTTCCACGACGCTCCGCAGCGCCTCGCCGATCTGATCGGAGGCGCCGACCGACATGGGGTGGTCGAATCGCATCCTGTCCATGCGCTCGGCGATCTCCTTCAGTACGTGAAGGATCTGGAGACGTCCGAGCTCGATCTGCGCGTCGTCGGCCTCGGAGATCGCCCGCGCGAATTGGGCCATGCGCTCCGAGTCGTCCATGAAGAAGTGGGCGGTGGACAGGCCCTTCAACGCCGTCTCGAGGAGGCCGGGGTGGACGGGCGGTGCGACCGACACCGCCATGAAGCCGCCGGTGCCGTTGCGCCATGTCGTGACCGAATAGACCATCTCGGGCTCCTCTTCGGTGAAGACTGACCGCCGATCCCGCAAAGGGCAACGCGCGCGGACGCGCGCGATCGCTCCCGACGGATGCGGTGGGACGCGCTTGCGTCCGACCGTCGCAGTCGGGCGGCTCCACGAAGGCGCCGAGCGGTCGGCACGGTCGTTTTGTCTTCACCCTGTTGCCCGATTGCCCGCTTCAGGCGCTGTCGGACCCGCCACGACCGCGCTAATGACGGCGGGCGGCGCAGGCTCGGGTCGAGCATCTTCCAACGAAGTGCCATCCTCTGGCGAAGGCGTAAAAGGTCCGCGAAGCGGAGAAGTATCTTTGAGTTCGTTGCTGCTGCAGGACCTGGACGACGCGATGACCGCCGTCGAAGGAGCAGGTTCGATCCAGGCTCTCGGCGACATCATGCAGTCGGCCGTCGGCAAGGCCGGGTTCGAATCCTTCACGTTCGTGAACGGCGCGACGGTCGCCAGCACGTCCGAAAGCATTCTGATGACCGTCTCGAAGGAGTGGCAGAGCACCTACTTCGCCGAGGGCTTTCTCGACGTCGACCCGTGCGTCAAACGCGCTCTGACCTCCAATTCGCCGTTCATGTGGAGCGACATCGTGCTTCCGGAGCCCGATGGCCCGCGGCTGTCCGGCTCGCGCAGGACGATGGATGCGGCCCGGGACCACGGATATCTCGACGGCTTGGTCCTTCCTCTTCATCTCGTCGACGCGAAGGGCTCACCTTACCGCAGCCTCTGCTCGTTCTACTGGAAGGAGAACGAGCTCCTGCTGCCGGACGTCTCGCGTCGCTACGGCCACTATTTCCGGATGATGGCGCTTCTCTGGGAGCAGAAGCTCCAGGACCTGTCGCCCGGCCTCTCCACCTTGAACGTCGGCAACTTCGCGATCATCGAGAACGCCCGGTCGACGAAGGCGCTGTCGGGACGCGAGCGGGACGTGCTGTCCTGGGCCGCCAGAGGGAAGACCGCCAGCGAGACCGCAACCATCCTCGGCCTCTCGATCGAGACGGTCCAGCATCATCTCAAGAAGGCGCAGCAGAAGCTCACCGCTGCCAACAAGACCCACGCAGTGGCCATCGCGGTGCATCGGGGCATCGTGTCCCTCTAGCAGTTCGCGGACGACCTCGCGCGGGCGCGACCCGGAAGTTCCGCGGCGTCCTAGCCAGGGGCGGGGCCGCCCGGTTCCGGAACGCCGCCTCCGATGCGGTTGGCGACGGCATACTCTCCCGAGAAGAAGAGCCGCACCGTTTCCGGGTCGCCGATCTCCACGCAGGCAAGAGCGTCACCCAACGTCCTGAAGGTGAGCCCCACCCCGAGACGTCGAGCTTCGTCGATGTGCGGAAGGGTAGCCTGATCGACCGGCAGCGGAACGACGCGCACGGCGTCGGGGTACTGACGGGACATGCGCGTCGGCAGGTCGTCCAGAATGGCGATGCCGGGGCGGTCTCCGGTGTCGAACCGGCCGGCGATGCCCCCGGGCTCGGACCGGAGTTCGAGCACGGGCAAGGTCGCGGTTCCGCTCCGGACCTCCTCGCGGATCCGAAGAACGAGATTCGAGAGCGGCGAACCGTCGAAGACGGGCGAACCGGTCCGCGCCGCCAGCAGATGCCGTTCGTACATGGCGACCTGACGCAGGAGCCCGAGAAAGCCGGGCGCATCCCGAAAGGCCGCGAAAGCGGTGGCCGCAGCCGCTCCGGCGCGGCGGAGGTTCAGGGCGTCCCGGGACGACAGCGGCGCGAGGAGCGCCTCGCCGCGGACCCTGCGGCCGACCGCAAGGTTCATCGACGAGTTGAGCAGGAACCAGTTGCCGGCGAGGCGCTCGATGCGACGCAGTTCGGCAGTCCCGACCGCTTCGAGATCGACGCTCGCGTGACGCAGCAGCCTGATGCGGGCGCGCCGCTCGATCTCGGCATCGTCGCTGCCATCTCCCAGGCCGAGCGCCTCGAGCTGCGTGCGGGCCTCGCGCAGGCGCGAATCGGCCTCGTCCGCGGCCAACGCCGCCACGGGGTCGAAATGGAAGGATGCCGCGAGCATGCCGCAGGCGACTTTCGCCTCTGCCAGAGCCTCGAAGGCCCCGACGAGGAGGGCCGAACTTTCGAGCCGGGCCGGGCCGCGGGCGGCGGTGCGGCAACGCGCGGCGATCGTGAGGAAGTCCTCGGCGACGATGGAGGTCGCGCGCCTGACCGTCTCGAAGGGATCGCCCGGCTCGGGGTCGAACCCCGGCACGGGCACGGACAGGCGGGCCTGGATCTCGCGGGCGACATGCAGAACGAGAAGCCGCCCGTTCTCGACGTCCGCGAGCCGCGCGTTCGCGATGGCCCGGCCGTATCTGCGGGCCATCGCGGGAGCGTCCAGGTCGACGTGGGCTTGGGCGACGCGCCTGAGTTCGTCGTCGCGCAGATCCGGATGCAGCGGCGGCGGCGCGTTCGAAGCGCTGGGTGCATTCCTTCTGAAGAGTTGAGGAATGTAGCTCGCCAAGGGGGTGGTTCCTTCCGCGTCCGAAAGGTGGACCACGGCTCCGAAAGTCACAACACCGGGATTGCAATTCGCAGGCGATGTCGGAAGGAGTGAGAAGCTTGTCCACCGCCTTGGCTTCGATTCGATGGAACGAGAGAAAGCACCGACCGGCCCCGGAGACGTCGTCGCACTGGTCGACGGTTCCTTCTTCATGCACCGAGCCTACCATCTCGCGCTCTCGGCGGCCCCCGCCCGGAACACGCGCCCGTCCGACGGTTTCGCGAACGGGGCGATCCGCAAGTTCTGCGAGCGGCTGCTCGGTTTTCTGGAGACCGGCTTCGGCGAGACCCGGCCATCCCATCTTGGCATCTTCTTCGACCACTCGCGTCGCTCGCACCGGTCCGATCTCTTCCCGGGCTACAAGGCGAACCGTCCCGAACCACCGGCCGATCTCGAGCTCCTGAAGCCCCTCTTCCGCGACGCCGTGCGGGCGTTCGGCTACGGCTGCATCGAGGCCGAGAACTACGAGGCGGACGACCTCATCGCGACCTACGCCACCGCCGCGAGCGCCAGGGGAGCGCACGTCCTCATGGTCGGGTCCGACAAGGACCTTCTCCAGCTCGTCGGCCCCACGATCTACGCCTTCGATTTCGAGTACGGCGTCCCCGGCCGCAGCGGCTACAGGCCCGCCCGCCTGTTCGATGCCGCAGCCGTGGCGGCCGCCTGGGAGGGGACGTCGCCAGAGCGCCTCGGGGACGTCCTGGCGCTGATGGGCGATGCGACCGACAACGTGCCCGGCGTGCCCGGCATCGGGCTGAAGACCGCCGCCAAGCTCATCGCCGAGCACGGGGATCTGGAGACCCTACTGGCCAACGCGGGGGCGGTCAGGCAGCCCGGACGCCGGGATGCGCTGCTCGCGAACGCCGACATGGCCCGGCTCTCCCGTCGCTTGGTCGAGCTCGAGAGGAACGCGCCGATGCCGGTGCCTCTCGACGATCTCCTGCTCGGGTGGCCCGACCCGGACGTCCTCTTTCCGTTCGTCAACGCGATGGAGTTCTCCTGGCTCGGCCGGAGGCTCGGGCAGCTCTACCAAGTCGACGCGTCCGAATATCCGAGCGATCCGAGGTTCGCCGCGGCCCCTGCGGCCGCCGTGCCGGCGCCGGAGGACTTGGCGGCCCTCCGATACGCTGCCGTGCTGCCGGGCGACGATGCCGGAGCCTTCGCGGTCGATGGGCCCGGATGGGCCGTCTCGGCGATGCCCTCGTCCATGGCGCACGTGGACGCTTGGATCCGCTTCGACTTCAGGAGGCCGGATCTGCGCGTCGAGCAGGGTCCCGGGCACGAGGGCTGGAAGATCCACGTCTCGGTCGATCCCGGGCAGGTCGCCGAAGCCTGGGACGCGCTTCTCCCGATCGCCGCCGAGGCGCGCCTCCAGGCCAAGGTGGCCGGCCCTTCGCTGCTCGCGCGTCTGGGGGACCCCGCGAACCGGCAGGCCGGCAAGACGCTGGTCCTCTACGCCGAGACCGCTCCCGACGTCGGACGGTGGAGAGCCATCCTCGCCCGGGTCGAGGAGGCCCTGGACAAGGCGGGCGTCGCCCCGGGACCCCGCGTCGCCGGCGACCGTCCCATCTCGGGATCGTCCTATCTGCAGCGTCGCGCGGACCGGGGACGCGACGGGCGATACGCGTCGGGGCCGGCAGCCTACAACCCTTTCGGCTGGCCCGACCCCTTCGAGGTCGTCTCCGTCGCCGGACGCCCGCGCTCGGACGCGCGGGCGGATGCGCTGCGGTGCATGGACTTCGTGGTCCCGGGCTGGCGTCTCGACGCCGACGGCATGTCGTGGGCGGCCCCCGATGAGGAGGACGCCGCCTTGACCGCGAAGGCGATGTCGGTAGCGGGAATCGACGCCATCCATGAGGCGAACGCGGTGTGGTTCGAGGAACTCCATCCCGCCGTCGTGGCCGCGGGATGGCACGACGTGATGGAAGTCCGACGGGCGGCCGAGATCGGGGCGGTCGTCCGGTCGTCGTTTCCTGAGGGGGCCGTGCGCTTCTCGGTCAGGCCCAGGATCTCGGGCGAGCAACCGCCGGAGATCAGGCTTCGCTTCACCGACGAGGCGCTCCTTCGTGCCGCTGCGGAAGGGCTCGCCGAGCTGTTCCGCGCACCCGGAGGGCCCGTCAGCCGGACCGAGGACGGCATGCTGGCGATCCCCTATGCCGGCTGGATCCATCGCGGCCCGACGCTCGATGCGGCCCAGGCGCTGCGCCTCAGGCAGCTGATCGATCCCGAAGGCGCCCTTCCTCGCGTCGACCTGGCCGCGCGCTCCCCGGCTCCCCGCTGACCCTGGGAGCCGTACGGATCCAGGGGCCCCATCCGCCGCCGGCCCGCTTGCCGGCCGACATTGCCTGGGCATACCCGGCGCGCCTCGCACCCACCGCGGCGGGATCGCCGCCGGGCTTGCCCTCACTGCGCGGGCGGGGTCCGAGTGCTTGGCGACCTGCCGGCGCTTGCGGGTTGCGGAGGGGCTCCCTAGCGTCGGCGTACCGCCAGGAGAGCGCCTTGCATCACACCTATCTCACGAGACGCCAACTCGCGCGGGCGTTCGAATCCTGGGGCGTGGCACCGATGATCCCGAAGGCCGGCTCCCCTGTCCGCGTGCCCTTCGAGGACGGCTCGGCCATGACGGTGTCGGCGACGGACCTGAAGGGGACCGAGGGCGAGAAGCTCTTCGATCTCGACTATGAGCCCAACCCGGAACTCGTCCGGCGCGCGGAAGCCTACGCCCGCTGGAAGGCTCCGTTCGAAGGCGTGGCGCGGTGCGTCGCGGACCTGCCCTGGGGCCAGGAACCCGGCTTGGCGATCAGGCACGCGCAGACGGATCTCTCGCAAGCCGTCTTCTTCGTGCCGGACAGCACCCGGCAACGCTTCGAGCACGGCATGCTTGGAGGTGGCCGGAGCGTGAATTGGGATCGGCTCCGAGACGTCGTTCCGGCCGAATCCGACGACGTCGAGCTCGCGAGGCGCTTCCTGGCCGGGGAGATCGTGCTCGCCGCCTACTGCGAGTGGACGCCCCCGGCGGCCGAAAGCGAGCCGGTCGCGCCCTACCGCCCCTGACCCGGCAAGTCAGGCCGCGCGCGGCCTCCAGGCGGCGTCGGGCCTGAGTCTGGGCAGATCGATCTCGCATAGCCGCCACCTCAGGCCGGCCGACCGCTTCAGCCACGCGTCGCCCTCCACCGACGCGGGAGCGGCCTCGACGGCCTCCGAGAACCTGACGAAGGCCTCCGCCTGCTGGGCGTCCGTCCCGAGGGATTCGGCGATGGCCGCGTGCCAGTCGAGGACGGCGGTCCGTGCGAGCTGCGGGAGCAAGGGAGCCGCCTCGGAGAGAAGATGGGTGACGGCCCGCTTCGTCGGGCCGAGGTCGTCCCCGACGAAGGACGGCACGTCGTCGAGATGGACCACCGACGACGCGGGGGCCGCGATCGCGGCGGCGGCCTTCCGACCCAGGAAGTGCTCGGCCATCCGATGGACCTCGGCCAGCCGGTCCAGGCGGAACGAGTTCGTCCAGCCTTCGATCTTCATCGGCCGGGGATCGAGGCCGATCATCCCGTCGTGCAACCGCCACGAGGGGAGCGGCATGCGGGCGAAGAGCCCTTCGGACCGCATCACGAAGTTGGCGCGGACGAAGCGTCGGATTCGGTCGGAGAACGACCGATCGAACTCGAACATGCCGCGGAAGTCGTCGTTCAGGACGAGGGTTCCGTCCCGCCCCGAATAGTGGTTCCTGGCGCCCGAGACGCGATGCGGCGCGGACCAACTCAGGAGAAGGCCGTCTGGGTCGTCGGCGGTCAGGGCCAGATCCACGAAGGCATCGTGGTTTCTCAGTTCGAAGCGGCCGTACTCCCGGGTCACGCTCGCCTTGAACATGTGCTTGAAGCCCAGCACCTGGATGGGTGCCAGCAGAGCGTCGCCGCAACGGAGATAGTCGGCGTCGCAGTTGTCGCGTCCCTCCAGATGGCCGAAGGTGAAGCGCGTCAGCGGCCAGATCCCCTGGAACCGCGCTGCGGTCGCGAGTTCAGCGCCTCTGTCGAGCGGGACTTCGATGGGAAAGGCGACCGAGACGCGCTCGTCCTTGCCCGTGGCGCGGCGGATCACGTCGCAAGGAGCGACGATCGACGTCCGGTGGACCGGCAGATCCAAGATTTCCATCGCGCTCCGTCTCCGCTCGACCGGATAGCGGGGCCGCCCGCAAGGAGCAATTGCGACAGGCCCGGAAGGATCAGGCGGCGTCGAGGGCCGTCTCGATCCGCAGGCGCGCCCGTTGCCGCAGGACCCGCAGCAGCTCGATGAGGAGCGTCCGGACGAGTTCGGCATCGACGTCGGGACCCGCCAGCCAGCCTTCCTCGGGCGGCAGGCCGCCGACGTCGGACGCCGCGGCGCCGACCAAGCCGGCAGCCTCGATATCGTCGCGCAGCGGCCGCGCCACCGTGGGATGGGCCTCGATCAGCGTCAGGGCCAGGATCTCGTCGGGATCCGGCTTCCGTTCCGGGGAACCCCGCCCGGACTGCGGTGCGCCGAGGCGCCTTGCGAACTCGTCTGCGTAGTGACGTCGGACGATGGGATCTCGGATGCGGTCGACCGATGCGAGGAGCCTGCTCTCGAAACCCGCCCGCCTCTCGGGGGTCGCACCGCCGACGCCGTCCGCGCCGCGCCGCCAGAGCGCCTCGACGAGAGGCAGCGCACCGTCGACGGCCTCCGCGATCTCGTCGAGGCGGCCGTCGCGAACGAGGCTGTCGGGATCGCCGTCGGACAGCAGCCCGATGCGGACGGACCGGCCTGGAAGAAGCTCCGGAAGAACGGCATCGATCGCGCGATCAGCGGCGCGGATGCCGGCGTCGTCTCCGTCGAACAGCAACACCGGTTCATCCGACAGCCGCCACGCGAGATGCAGTTGCTCCCGCGTCAGCGCGGTCCCCATGGGCGAGACCGTCCGCTGCCAGTGCGAACCGTCGAGGGCAATCACGTCGAGGTAGCCTTCGACGACCACGAGCGGCTGCGAGGGATCGGCCGAGCGCGCGCGGTGGAAATTGAACAGGAGCTCGCTCTTCCGGAAGACCCTGGTTTCGGGCGAGTTCAGGTATTTGGGAGACCCGTCGTCGGACAGGGCACGGGCCCCGAAGCCAACGAGACGGCCGGCCGGGTCATGGATCGGCAGGAGGATCCTGTCGCGGAAGCGGTCGTATGCGCTCAGGCTGCGGGCGCCCGTGCCCACGAGACCGGCTTCGGCCAGGATGGCGTCGTCGTAGCCCAACTCCAGCAGACCTGCCCGCAGCCGGTCCCAGCCGGGAGGGGCGTATCCGATGCCGAAACGGTCACATGTCGATCCCTCGATCCCGCGACGCGCCAGGAAGGACCGGCCTTCCCCACCCTCGTCGCCGGCAAGCGCGTTCCGATAGAACCCGGCGGCGACGCCGAGGGCGTCCAATATCCCCGTGCGCCGGCTGCGCCCGACGAAGCCTTCGGCGCGCCTCTCCGGCAACCCGACGCCGGCTTCGGCGGCCAGGGTCTCGACCGCCTCCGGGAACGTCATTCCTTCGGTCTCCATGAGGAAGCGGAACACGTCTCCGTGCTTGCCCGACGAGAAGCAATGATAGAAACGCTTGCCGTCGTTCACGAAGAACGAAGGCGTGCGTTCTTGCCGAAACGGCGACAGGCCCTTCCATTCGCGGCCCGACCGCCTGAGCGTCACGCGCCGCCCTGCCACCTGCGAGACGGGTATGCGGGCACGAATCTCGTCAAGGATCGCCGGGCTGAAGCGCATGTCGCCGGTCCATCGCAGCGGGCTCGAAGATCCCAGGATGAGACCAAAACGTGAACAGAACTATGCCGTTCCCGGCGGCCAGTAGCCCACTCCACCGCCTTGAGGTCGCAGGGCGCTCCGGCGTCGGCCTGTGGATCAGGGCCGCGGAACCTGCGCGAGTTCGGCCGAGATCCGGGCGATTTCTTCCTCGTAGCCCGCAGTCGCCTCCGCCAGGGTGGCGTAGGGGTGCAACTCGCTCGTGCCGCGGGTCGGCTCGTCGGGATCGCAGTTGTAGTGGATCGTGACCGCGTGCTCGTCGGCATGCTCCCGCGGCCCGAGCAGCGCGATCTCGATCGGCAGGCCTCGGCAGTCGAAGGCCGTCGCCCGCAACGCTTCGGGATGGCCCATCCGCCGGGCGACCGCGGCATCGAGTTCCTGGTCGTCGGACATCGGCGTCTCCGGCGGTTGCGCGACCGGAGATTGGGCCATGGCGCCGAAAGTAGGAAGCCTCACGGTGCGACACCGAGATGCTTCCTGCAGGCCGCCCGGACCGCCCCCACGTAGCTGTCGCGGACCTCGAAGGTCGCGAGGTTGTCCAGGCGGTTCGCGTTCGTGGCCGGATCGACTTGGCGGGCGTGGTGGTCCCTGATGGCTTTCAAGGCGCGTCGGTAGCCGCGGCGCTCGGCCGCGACCTCGCGCGCGTCTCCGCGAGCTGTCGGCATGGTCTCTCTCGATGTGTGGGGACGAGACCAGGATACCCCGGATCCGCCGATCCATAAGGCGGCCCCGGAAAGAATTTCGGCTGGCAGGCTCAGGCCGGAATGCCGGCTTCGATGCCTGGAATGGGCCGCGCGGTCGCCGGATGCCTCGCCGGAGCGACGCAGGCTTCCCGGACGAGGCCCGGAACCGAGATCCGTCCGGTCGGATCCGGCCGCGCCAGGAACTTCGCCCGGAGCTCCTCATCGACGAACATGCCCCCGGTCCGCATCGCGCAAGGTTCGATGCCGTAAGCCTCGTAGCCGAGTGCCTCGTAGAGCCGGCGGGCCTCGGCGTTCTGGACCGCGACGGCGAGCGTCAACTTCGTCACGCCCTCCCGGCGCGCGGCCTCCTCGACCGCCGCGAAAAGGTCGCGGGCGACGCCGACGCGTCGGTGCTCGGCCTTCACGAAGACGGAGGATATTTTGGCGATGAACTCGAAGGGCGGACGCTTGCGGGTCGAGGCCGCGAAACCCGCGAGCTCGCCGTTCCGGAAAGCGCCATAGGTCCGGGTCTCGGCCTCCTCGGCCAGGGCGGCGGCGTAGGCACCGATCCCACGCTCCATCGCGGCCGGAAGCTCCTCCGCGAAGGTATACGGCGTCGTCCCGACAGCCTCGATCCGCAGCGCGCGAAAGCTTTCAGCATCGGCCGGCGTCAGCCGTCTTACGATGCATGCCGCAGACATTCCGATCTCCATCGAAGGAATAGCGCCAGCGTGGCGACTTTCGCGGCCCGTGTCTAGCATCGAAGGAACGAGAGGAGAGATCGATGCGGGCATACATGCAGGGCGGCGGATACGTCGTCGAGGTGGACAGAGACGAAGTCGACGCCTTCGCTTCCGAATGGCCCTGCTCCAATCTCACCGTCACATCCGGCAAGGAGTTCGTCTTCTCAGCATCCAACGGCGACATTCTCGACGCCTTCACTCTTTCGCGCGGCCGCAGGTACTCGACGGAGGCCGACGACGGGCCGGCGCTGGCGGCACTTGCGGACGACGCCTGCCGGTTCGGGGCGCAGACGCTCGGTCTGACGGACGTGATCGCGGTCCGATTCCCAGACCTCGCCCCCGGCGCTCCGCGACCCTGAGGGGTCAGCCGCGGGTCGGTGCGCTGCCGGGAAAGGCGAAGACCGTCCCGCCAGGTCCTGCGGGTCGCCGTGCGGCGGAGGCCGTGCGCCGGTTCGTATCCAGCCTGACGACGCTCGCGCTCGGAGCGGGGGCCCGCCACGCCGGCTGCTCCACCCGCGGGCGGAGCAGCCGGTCGCAAAGCAGCGTCCAGGCCTTCCCGCGGTCGGCGGCGGCGGGCATCCCGACCGCGATCTCGGAGAGCTTCGCTCCCGCCCGCGCGATCGGCACGACGCCCTCGGGAGCCCCGTTCGCGAACTTGGCCTGCCCCGCATAGAACACGAGACCTACGATGGGCAGCGCACCTTGCGAAGCCTGCCTTATGGCATGGACGCGCTGGGCAACCTGATGCATCGGGTTCGGGATCGTGAGGGTCTCACGGCCGCGGCGCACGTGCCAGATCGGGTCCCGGGCACCCCCGTTGACTTCGCCATCGAGCCGCACGCTTCCGGCCACGACCGCCCCGCCGCCCGTCTTGACGAGATGGTCGATCGTCAGGACCTCCAGCGGCGTCCGGATCCTGAGATCGTGCAACGAGGTCGTGGCCACTCGGCCGATCTCCGCCTTCGCCGCCATGCGGGCGGCGATGTCGCGGGCCCCAGGCGGCAGGCCGCCGATGGTCCGAAGGGTCCAGAACAAGCCGGCGGACGAGGCGGCCAGAAGCCCGGACGCGACGAGCAACGAGCTTCCGACGAGGGTTCCGTCGACGGCGGTCGCCGACGAGAGGAGGCCCGGAAGGCTGTCGAACAGGTTCATTCGTCCCTCGAACGGCTCGGTCCGGGGAGCAATCGCAGCGGTTCGTGAGCGGTTCCGGCGGTGGGGCTACTTCGTTGGTGGGTGTGTCCTCGGGCCGGCCGCGACGACGCCTCGAGGCCGACGTGGCGGCCGGCCCTGCCGCTCGCCTCGACCTCGTGGTCCGCGTCGTCGAGGTCTTCGAAATCGCCGGACCCGTCGCAGCGGGGCATGCTGCCCCCCCCCGTGTCCCGGGCAGCATGGCTGCGGGCGACGGGAGTCGACCGCCGGGAGGCGGCAGTCCCGTTCTGGCCTCTTTCGTCCCGGGGTGCGAGAATGACGGGACAGCGGAGGCCGTGATGCGCAGGGGCGATATCTACACCCACCGGGAAGAGCCGACGTTCGTGGTCCGCGTCGGGGACGTGAAGGACGGCATCGTCAGCTTCGCCGGCGAGGGCGGCGGCCGCGTCCACGAGGCGACGGCGGAGAAGTTCGGGGCCGACTTCGAGGTGGAGACGCCGGATGCACGGGCGAAGCGGCTGTCCTACGACAAGGGCGCCGTGACGCTCGAGAGCTGGGGCTACGACTATCAGCTTCCCGCGTGGCTCAACGGCTCGTACTGGAACGGCTGGCTGATGCCCGCCTTCGAGAAGCAGGATCTGCTCGACGCGATCGCGAAGAACATGCTCTACGGCGCCTTCTTCCACGAGGAAGGCGATGCCTTCATCGTGCTCGAGAGCGCCGGCGAGGATATGCCGTCCTTCGATCCCGCCGTGCTGCTGCCGCGCATCCTGGCCGAGGCCGGGGAAACCGATCTCCTCGAAGTGAACGTCGACGGCGTCACGCTGGAGGCCACCATCTATCGCGGCCGCGACATCCTCCGGACCGACGGCACACGGGTGCGCGTCTACGATCTGGGGTCCGGCTACTACAGCTGGGAGTCGGCCACACCCGTCGCCGACTCCGCGGGCTCGCCCACACCGTAAGTCGACGACCCCCGGCAAAGGCGCAGGACATCACGAGGCAGACCGATGCAGAGGGGCGACATCTTCATCCGCCGCGACGACCCCGACTCGACGGTCCGCGTGTCGGACGTCGTCGACGGGCGGGTGCACTACGCACCTGAGGGCGGAGGCTTCATGCACGCGGCGGCCCTGAGCAAGTTCGAGGCCGGCTTCAGGCCCGAGACCGACGAGGACCGGGTCCGCCTCCACGCCAGCGAGAAGGGCTGGGTCGCCGGCGACTGGGCGGAGGATGAGAGCCCGGTCCCCGCTTGGCTGACGAAGCAGCTTTGGAACGGGTTCGCGATGCCCGCCTTCGAGAAGGACGACCTCGTCGAGGCCATCTCGAAGGGCAAGATCCTGGACACCTTCCATTACGCCGCCGCGGACGTGTTCATCACCCTCGACAATTCCGGGGAACCCCTGCCGGCCTTCGACGCGGACGCCGAGTTCGCCCGCATCCTCGAAGCGGCCGAGGATCCGGCGTTCTACGAGATCGAGATCGCCGGCGTGCCGTTGCAGGTCGACGTCTGGCGCGGCCGGGACATGGCCCTCGCCGACGGCACCTCGGTGCGGGTCTACGACGTGGGTGCCGGCAGCTGGACGTGGTCCAAAACGGACGCTCCGGAACCCACGCTCTCGCCGGCCCCCTAGACCACGGCCACCAGGGCCGCGAGAAAGGGGGCGTCAACCAAGCGGCGCGCGCCCCCGCCGTCTTCGGTTGCGAAGGAGTCGGATCCAAGCGATGTTCGCTCTGGATTCCATTCCTTCGGCAGGTACATGTCCAGCACCCTCGTTCTCGGTCCGGAATCCAGGCTCGTCCTCGTCGATGCGAGTTCGTTCGTCTTCCGCGCCTACCACCAGTCGCTGAACCAGGACCCGAAGTACAACGTCCGCCCCTCAGACGGTCTGCCGACGGGTGCGGTGCGGCTCTTCTTCGCCAAGCTCTTCCAGTTCGTGCGCGACGGCGCGGCGGGCGTCGTGCCGACCCATCTCGGCATCGTCTTCGACAAGGGCTCCAGGGAGTCCCACCGGCGACAGCTTTTTCCCGAGTACAAGGCCAACCGGTCCGAGACGCCGGCGGACCTCCGTCCCCAGATGCCGCTGGTCCGCGCCGCCGTGCGCGCCTTCGGGCTGCCCGTGATCGAGCTCGACCGCACCGAGGCCGACGATCTGATCGCCACCTACGCGCGCAACGCCGAGGCCAAGGGCGCGGAGGTCGTGATCGTCTCGGCCGACAAGGACCTGCAGCAGCTCGTCTCTCCGCGAGTCCGGTTCTACGACGCCGAGAGCGGATCGAAGGGCAAACCCGGCTACCGGCCCGAGCGCAACCTCGACGTCGATGCGGTGGTCGCGAAATGGGAGGGTCTGCAGCCCGACCGGATCGGCGACGCGCTGGCGCTGATCGGGGACGCCTCGGACAACATCCCGGGCGTGCCGGGCATCGGTCTGAAGACGGCCGCGCAACTGCTCCTCGCATACGGGAGCCTAGAGGCGCTCCTGGACGGGGCGGCGACGATCAAGCAGCCGAAGCGCCGCGAGAACATCCTCGCCAACGCCGAGGGCGCGCGTCTGTCGCGGCGGCTGGTCGAGCTGGACTGCGCGGTCGATCTGCCGGTCGATCCGGACGCCCTGGCCTTGCCGGCGCCGGACGGACGGCGCCTCGTCGCCTACCTGAAGGCCCTCGAACTGCCGGCCCTGGCGAAGCGGGTCGCGAAGGAACTCTCCGTCGATGCCGACGGCGTGGCTCCGGACGCCGATCTCGCCGCCGCGTCCGCTCCGGTGCCCGCGGGCGACGGTCCGGCCCTGCCGCCCTTTCCGGCCACCGAGCCCGACGCGTACGGGATCGTCGAGACCCGCGGGCAGCTCGACGATTGGGTCGCGGCGGCGCGCGCGGCCGGCCGCTTCGGGTTCCATCTGCATCGGGGGGACGGGGGCGCCTTGGGCCTCTCGCTGGCCGTCGAGCCTGGGCGAGCCGTCTACGTGCCGGTCGAACACAGGGCTGCCGGCGACGGACTGTTCGGCGGGCTGGCCGCCGGCCAGATCGACGCCGCGGAGGCCTGGGGCGCTCTCGCGGCGCTCATGGAGGATCCCGAGGTGCGCAAGGTCGGACACGACCTGAAGGGGGCCTCGAAGGCGGCCGGGCGCCTCGGTTTCGCGATCGCGGCGGCCGACGACGTGGGCCTGATGTCGTATGCCCTCGAATCCGGACTGACCGGGCACGAACTGCCGCAGCTCGCCACCCGACATCTGGGTGGCGCCGCCCCGGATCCGGAGGTTCTCCGGGGGCACGGCCGCGGCCGGATCCCTGCCGAGTCGGTCGCTCCCCGCGCCGCCGCGCCGGTCGTCGGGCAGTTGGCCGACGCTGCGCTCAGGCTCTGGGCGGTGCTGAAGCCGCGCCTCGACGGAACGCCCGCGCAACGGGTCTACGAGGAGCTCGAACTTCCGATGGTGCCGGTCCTGGCACGCATGGAGGCGACCGGCGTGCGCATCGACCGCGCCGCCCTCGGGCACCTGTCGCGGGATTTCGGAAGCACGCTCGCGCGCCTCGAGACCGAGATCCACGGGCTCGCGGGCGGCCCTTTCCAGATCGGCTCGCCCAAGCAGATCGGCGACGTCCTCTTCGAGCGGCTCGGCCTTCCCGGTGGACGCCGCACGCCCGGCGGGCAGTGGGCGACCGGGGCCAACGTCCTGGAGGATCTCGCCGCGGCCGGCCACGACCTGCCGGCCCGTCTTCTCGACTGGCGCAGGACGGCGAAGTTGAAATCCACCTACGCCGATGCGCTGCTCGCGGCGGCCGATCCCGGCACCGACCGGGTCCATACGACCTTCTCCCTCGCCGCGACGACCACCGGCCGTCTGTCCTCCAGCGACCCCAACCTCCAGAACATCCCGGTCCGGACCGAGGAAGGGCGCCGGATCCGGGCGGCATTCGTGGCCGCGGAAGGACACAGGATCCTCTCGGCCGACTACTCGCAGGTCGAACTTCGTCTGCTCGCCCACCTCGCCGACGTCCCTCGGATGCGGGAGGCCTTCGCGGAGGGCGTCGACATCCATGCGGCGACCGCCTCCGACATGTTCGGCGTGCCGGTGGACGCGGTGCCGGGCGAGATGCGGCGGCGGGCGAAGACGATCAACTTCGGCATCGTCTACGGCATCTCCGCCTTCGGGCTGTCCGACCGGCTCGGCATCGGGCGCCAGGAGGCGGCCGAGTTCATCGCACGCTACTTCGAACGCTTTCCGGGCATCCGCGACTACGTCGAGGGCACGAAGGCGTTCTGCCACGAGCACGGATACGTGCGCACTCTGTTCGGGCGCGTCTGCCACTACCCCGGCATCGCCTCCGGAAACGCCTCGGAGCGCATGGGCGTCGAGCGGCAGGCCGTGAACGCGCCGATCCAGGGGACCGCCGCGGACATCATCCGACGCGCGATGATCCGGATGGAGGGCGCGCTCTTGAAGGCGGGGCTTTCGGCCCGGATGCTCCTGCAGGTCCACGACGAGCTGGTGTTCGAGGTGCCTGCGGCCGGGGCCGAGGCGACCATGCGCGTGGTCTCGGACGTGATGGCCGGCGCGGCGGCTCCCGACGTCGACCTCGCCGTGCCGCTGGTCGTCGAGGCGAAAGTCGCCGACGATTGGGAGAGGGCGCACTGATGCGCAGGCTCGGTCGCGGCCGGACGAGGATCCCGAGGCCGGCCCGATGATGCCGGCGCGGGTCGGACCCGGGCCGATCGGGCGCGACGGGCGCTGGACCCTCGCGTGCCGGCGTGCCGGTATCGTCGGGGCCTGCGAAGCTTCGTTCGGCATCGGCAAGACGGCACTGCGTCCGTGAGGTCCGGCTCCGATCCCGCAACCGTCTGGCTTGACGGACGGCTCGCCGGATCGGACCTGATCCGCCTGTACTTCAGCCTCAGCGAGAGCGGCCTCGATCCGCGTGAGGGCGCGCAGGCGCTCGGCTCCCTCGCCGACCTCTACGTGCTCGGCCGCTGCAACGTCCTCGCGAGCTTCGGAGCGGCGCGGGTCGGGCGGGACCGCTTGATCGGCTTCCACTGGCCCGACGGCAGGCTCCTCCACGCTGTCCTGGCCTGCTCGCCCCAGGCGGCGGGTGAGCCGCTGCGCGGCGATTGCGTCGACATGCTGGGACGGATGCCGTTGCGCATGTTGGCCGTAGCCCTCGCCGATCTCGTCGGCAGCGTCCAAGTGCAGGTGGGCGACATCCTCGACGAGGGCGACTTCCTGGCCGGAGAGGCGGAGGCGCTGGAGCGGCTCTGTCCCCTTCTGCCCTGGCTGAGAAGCGCGATGTCGCTTCCCGTCCCAGGCGATGTGGGGGCGGATGGCTTCCTGCAGGCGGCAGCGTGGTTCAGGATGGCCGCGACGGCCGGGGAAGGGGTGGAGATCGAGCGCACCCGGCTCACGGAAGCCGAGCGGTGGCGCGAGGCGGCAGCGGCGCCGCGTGGCCTGCGGGAATGATTCAGGCGCCCCGCGTGACGACAGGTCCGGGGCGAAGTGCGCAGTCGTATTTGCGGATAGCAGTGGAGCGACCGGTGTCAGCGAAATTTGCCCTTGCGATCATTGCCCTTGCAGCATCGCCGATACATGCCTGGGCAGCGAACCCGTACTGCATGGGAACCGCATTGCGGGATGTATGCATGCATCAAGCTGGCGACGGCTCCTGCTCCAAATTGGTGAAGAAAGGAGAAAAGGAGGAGTTTCAGGATTACAGCATCGAGGACGGAGTTCGGATGTACGGCGTCTATCGCCTCGGCCATTTCAGAGCAGAGGATTGGAGAATCGATAAAGGGTGCACACTCAGGAGCCAACACTCGGACCTGACTCCGTTGCTTGCGGGCATCGAGAAGGAATGCCGAATGTCGAGCAATTTCAAAAGGTTCTACAGCAGCTCGGCTAGTTTGCGCGGCACGGATACGTGGATTCCGAAGAAGCCGTGGGTTCCCCTCAAATACAACACACTCTATGCGGGCAAAGTCGAAAAGAAAGAAGACTGGTCGGAAGTTCAGGTCGACATAGCGGGGCCCTACCGCGGACTGGACGTTACCCGTATCACTCTCTTCTTTGGCCACTCCAATGGCATTTCCGGATTCAAAGTGGGGTTTTGGGGTACGCCCAAGCAAGTAGCTAAAGCACTTGGAAACGGATGGAGCACGAAGCTCGCAGTCGTGAAGAAGCCGGAATCGGAAGGCGAAGACATTTCATATCGCCTCACTCCCCGTGGTCGAGAGACCGATATGTCATGCGCCTTCAGCAACTGAGGCGTTGCGTCGGCCCGCACCTGACCGATCGCGTCGCCGAATGATCGGGTATGCCTTCGGCCGCCTCGGCTTCCCGCAGGTAGCCTCGTCGACGAGGTGAGCCGGATCGCGGAGCGCAGGATGCAAAGCGTCGGGCGGATGTGCAGGGGCATATGCCAGCCGAGCGCGCTCGAGCGGGCAGTTCCCGACGATGAATTCACGTGGGCGCCCCGCCGATGCATCGCGGGGCGCGGAGGAACGATCGGGTGACGGATAGGCGCAACAAGATCCTCGACCGCATCCGGCAGTTGCGGAACAGGACCGTCGATCGCGGATGCACCGAGGCCGAGGCTGTCGAGGCCGCAGCGAAGGTCGCGCAGCTGCTCGCCGACAACGACCTCACGATGGACGAGGTCGAGATCCGGGCGACGCCGTTCACGTGCGAGGACACAGCGTTGGAGGCCGACATCGGCGAGCGCATCTGGCTGGTGGCGGAGGCGATCGCCCATCTCACCGACTGCCGAACGTGGGTGAGCCCGACCGGGGCCGATCCGGTGCGGATCTTCTTCTTCGGGCTCGCCCACGAGTCGGAGATAGCCAACTATCTCCTGGCGATCTGCTCCAGGGCCATGCGGGACGATCTCTCCCGGGCCGCCAAGCAATGGGCCCTGTACCGGCCGAACGTCCGGCGTCGGCGCAGGGGCGCCTTCCTCGACGGGATGGCGGATTCCCTCGCCCGCAGGATCCGTGCGCTCAAACCGCCTCGGCCACCGGGCAAAGGCATCGTCGTCCTCAAGGACGCCCTGGTCGAAGCCGAGTTGGAGAGGCTCGGGATGAGGTTCCGCGACCAGCGGGGGCGGATGCCGAACGATCTCGACGACGGCTTCCTCGACGGAAGGATCGCCGGCGATCGGGTGGCCCTCGATCCCGGGCTGCGCCCGCCCTCGCGGGCGGCCGGCCTGATCGGCTCGGACGGCCCTTGAGCGCCGATGGCGGCCAAGGAAGGGAAAGCCGGAGACGGGCAGATCGTCGGCGGAATCGCAAGCAATCGTTTTCCGAGGCGGACTTCGGACCTCGTAGTACGAGATGCCCGTCCAGCAGGAAATGGCATTGGCCAACGCCGACTGCACAAGCAAATCTTTCCCCCACCCCCGCGTTGGACAGCCCGCGTCACGATGTGCAGGCGAGTGATCGGGCTATTTACGCGTAGACGAGCAGCGATCCAATAATATACATACAAAGCAGAGATAGACGCATCGCGACTGCGCTAGTTTAGCCATCGCGCCAGCCGCATCTATCGATTTCGCCGGATCGACTCACAGCCCGCATTATTGTAGTATTGGTCCATGGAGATAACGGAGCTGGGTCGTGCTTCGGATCGTTTCCGCCGCGGCAGGCGCCCTGGCGGGCTTCGCCATGGCTGTCGCGTTCAGGCCGACGCTCTTCGGAGAAACGGTGCCGCTCGCCGTCGCCCTCTCCGACGACACCCTCGACGAACCCTACCGCAATCTGATCCTGCAGAATCTCTTGCTCGCGATGGCCGCAGGGTCGGTCGCCGGAATTCTCCTGCTGCCGACCTTTCTCCCGAGGGTGCAGCCGGCTGTTCCCGCACCGCCGCTCAGACGACCGCAGGGGTAGCCGAGGCCCGGAGACGGAAGCTGCGCCGAGGTCGGTCGTCGGGGTACCGGCCGCCCGAGAGGGCGACCGGGGTCCGCACATGCCCGGCCTGCGTTTCCGAGGCGAGCTCGGCCGCTACGATCTCAAGGGCGGCCCTGTTGAGATATCCCTCGTCACCTTCCTCGCAGACACCGTCGACGAACAACGCGTTCCCGGGTCGGGCCCCGCGGTTGTAGTCCAACCAAGAGGCAAGGCCCTCGGCGTCCCTTACCGTCTCCTTCGCCTCGCCGTTCGCGTAGACGCGCACGCACACGTGGATCGACATCGAGCAGCTCCGACAAAGGGTAGCCCGACGTTAGCGGCGACATCGCGATCTGTCGACGAAGGAATGGTCGGCGGTTGTCCCTTGCGGGCGGCGACACGACAGTAGCCTCTCCGAAGGAGAGCGAACATGGGCACTTGGGCGATCCCGCAGACAGACGAAGCCGTGACCCGTCTGGAGCGGCTTATGGCCTCTCCGATCGCCGCATCCCGGGCCTGGGTCGCTCTCAATCCTCTCGTCGGCGACGACACCCTCTTCGACATGCTCGATCTCGCGTCGGATCGAAATCCGGAGGCGGACGTCCGTCCGCTCGTCGCCATCACGCTCGACGAGTGGGCGAACTGGATGTGCGACGGACGCTTCCGGCATCCCTGGGGGGACGGTTGCCGCGAGCGGCTGCAGGCCCTCGCGAAGGCCCACGCCGGCACGGCGATCGAGGATCTCGTGTCGCGCGTCATGGTTCCAGACACGCTGGAGGGTGCCAGGGGGGCCTACGCCCTTCTGTTCGGGTCCCCCGAAGCGGCGCCCGAGTTCGAGGTCGTCCGCACGGAATTTCCCGGCGTCTACGCCGTGCGCGAGACCGCGTCGGGGTCGCTGGCCCGCTTGGAGGTGATCTTCGGCGTGATCGCGGAAGCCGAACCTTCGATGGTGGACGCCCTCCGAGCCATTCACTTCCCCTGCCCCGGCGTCGTGCCCGCGCCCTGATGCGAACTTCGGCCTCGGCAGCTGACGCTACGGGGAGCAGGCAATCATCAAGGAGCGTACATCGGGCCACGCCCCGACGCGCACCCGAGCCTCGGCGAAGGGAATCGATCACTCGACCCCTATTGTCGTTCCTTCGTTTCGCGGTCACCTTCGAGCCTCCGAAGGAATGGAAGTCGCTCCCGCGCGGTGCGGTCGCGCCCTTTCGGCCGAGCCGGAGCCGAGCAACGGCATGCGACCTTACCCCGACTGCGAAACCGCCACCGTCGTCGACCTCTTCTCTGGAGGCGGCGGCATGTCCTGCGGCTTCGCAAGGACCGCCGGGTTCTCGATCGTCGGAGCCGTCGATCTGGAGCGCGGCAAGCCGAGCGCCGGCTCCACGGGCTGCAACGGGACCTACCGGGCGAACATCGGCGTAGAGCCGTACCGCGCAGATCTTGCGCTCCTCGAACCTAGCGAACTCAGGGAGGTCGTGTTCGGGACCTGCGGCATCGATCTCGCGCCTGGGCGGCTCGACGTGCTGTCCGCCTGCCCGCCCTGCACCGACTTCTCCCGTGCCAAACCCGCGAACCATCTGGTCGACGGCCGGCGCAACGACCTGGTCGGGCGTGTGGGCGACTTCGTCGCCTATTTCCGTCCGCGCCACCTCGTCATGGAGAACGCGCGCGAGTTCCTTCTGGGAGCCTTCAGGCACCACTCCGATCGTCTGACGGAACGGCTGCGCGCGCTCGGCTACGGCGTCGCGACGGAGGTCCCGACCCTTACGGCCTACGGGCTGCCGCAGCTTAGGGAGCGAGCCCTCCTGGTCGCGTCCCGCGTGGCGGAACCAATGACGCCGGCCGATCTGTGGATCGGATACGAGCCGGCCCAGGCGGCGACGACGGTCCGTAGCGCCCTCGGCCGGCTCGCCGCCGCGCGGGCTTCGATGCCGGCCGACGCCATGGACCGGTCGCCGGCGATGGGGGCGGAGGTCCGCGCGCGCCTCGGCGCCGTCCCGCGCGACGGAGGGTCCTGGACCGATCTCGTTCGCACCAAGCCCGAGCTTCTGACGCCGGGCATGGCGGCCAAGGCCGCTGCGGACCTCCTCAACCACCACCCGGACGCCTACGGCCGGATGGCATGGAGCCGGCCGGCGCCGACGATCATGCGGGAGAGCTCGCATCTCGGAAACGGTCGCTACGCCCATCCAGAGATGGACCGGCTGTTGACGGTCCGAGAGATGGCGGCCCTCCAAGGCTTTCCGTTCGACTACCGCTTTCTCGGCGCGCTCAAGAACAGCTACCGGCAGATCGGCGACGCCGTGCCGCCGATCGTATCCTTCCAGATCGCGGCCTGCATTCGCTGGATGGAGAGCGGCATTCGGCCGGGGCCGGAGACCTTCGTCCTGCCTGACAGCACGCTGCGGATCGGCGACGTGCGTCACGCGGTCCCGGCGGCCGCCTAGCCTTCTTTGGAAGGCGAAAGACGTCGACGGCAGGTGGACCACGCCGAGCGGCGCAGTTCTTGTCGAGGCCTTTTGGAACGCTTGGCAAGCGCGGATGCGGGACCCTGCCGAAAGCTGGTGGCGCGCCTCCCCGATCTCTGAAAAGGGCCGCCTACTGGATTACGCCCGTTGCTTCGGAATCCCTTCAGCATGTGACGATCAGGCATGACCATTCGCCGTTGCCTGAAGCACCGATCGGATCCAAGTTCGATCCATGCCCATGAAGCCGAAGAGATGTCTCCGGAGCGGCCAGGCCCGGCAGTACGGCGCGATCCCCTATCGGGTCGCCACCGATGGCGTACGGGTGCTTCTCATCACGTCGCGGGACACGCGTCGCTGGGTGATTCCGAAGGGCAACCCGATGAAGGGGTGCAAACCCCACAAGGCCGCCGCCGTGGAGGCCTTCGAAGAGGCCGGCGTGAAGGGGAAGATCGAGCGTGAGCCTCTCGGCTCGTTCGGGTACGACAAGGTCATCGGCCGGAAGTCGGTCCCCTGCGTGGTGAACGTGTTCCCGCTCCTCGTGCGCGAGGAACTCGACGCGTGGCCGGAGGCGGGTCAGCGCGAGCGGACCTGGGTCGACTGCTCGGCGGCGGCCGGCATGGTCCGCGAGCCGGAGCTCGCCGAGTTGCTCCGCTCCTTCGAGCCGACGGCAACCCGATCCGGAAAACAGGGCGGACGCCCCGCAGCGAAGGAGCTTCCATGAGCGGCGATGTGAAGGTGATGCTTCTGGGGCATGTGGAGCCGGCACGCGTCGAAGCGGCCCTGGCGTCGATGGGTTTTCCACCGAGCCGGTTAGGGGACGACGGCCGGTCGACCCGCTACTCGGTCTCGAACACGTCCGGCTGCTACCTGGGTCTGCTCGAAATCTACGGACCTGCGATCCCGTTCCACGAAGGCGCGGCGGTCTACGCCGGCGAGCGCACCGTGCTCTCGGGTACCGCAGACCTCGACTTCGTGATGTCGGACCTCGTCGTGGGGTTCGGCGGATACTACCGGTCGGCGGAGCCGGGTGCGGTCTTCGAGTTCGTGGAGAAGCGTCCCGTCGAGGACGCGCGCTCCCGGGCTTCCGCTCCCACCCCCTAGGCGAGGCCGATCAGGGCCTCGGGCCGGTGGGCTCTTCGGCGGGCGGCGTCGAGATCGTCCGTTTCAAGGCCGCGGCCATCGGCGACTTTGCCAGGAACAGCCGCTCGCGCTGAGCTGCGGCGAGGTTCAGCGTCGACGGGGTCGCGGCGGCCTCCGCCACCCAAGGCAGGGTGTCCTCGAACAGGCGAACGAGGCGCACGTCGCAGGTGGTCCCGATGCGCTGCTCGAACTCCACGGCGGCGCGGAACGGGTCCTCGTTCCTGAGTGCGATGGCCAGTCCCTCGCGGACTCTTTCGATCTGCTCGGCCGCTTCGTCGCCGTCGTTACAGTGCGTCGGCCACAGGTTCGCCCGCAGGACCTCGTTGGCATAGAAGCCGAACGTCGTCTTCTCGCGGTCCGCGACCTCGGCCGCCGCCAGCACGCGAGCGTCCGCCCGGTGCATCGCCTGAACGGCTCCGTGGCCCTCCTCGACGCCCGTGCGGGCGAAACCCAGCATGGTCCTCGTGCCGCCGTGCACCCAGAGAACGATCTCGGCGAGAGAGGTGCAGGCGACCGCTTCGTAGCGGCCCGTCCCGGGGCTGTCGGCGTCCACGCGGACCTCAGGAGAAGCACGGGGCGGAAGCGTCCACGGGCTCCCTCGCGGGAAGCCTGGACAGGATATCCCTCGAGACGTCGCCCGCCTCGCGCGCGGCGTCGATCGCGTGGACCGGCACGCACGCGAGCCTGAAGACCAGCTGCGCGCGGCGGGTCTCCTGCTCGTAGGCGTCCATGCGGCGACGCAGGGCGCGCGGATCGTCATCCGCCCTCCCCTGCCGGATCCGTGTGTCGAGGCGCTCCCGCAGGATCGTAGCATCGGCCTTCAGCACGAACACGGCATCCGGCCGCAGGTGGTCGAGCAGCCCCTCCGCCTCCTGCCATTTGCGGGGGAAGCCGTCGAGCACGAAGCCGTCGCGGCAATCCTCGGCGGACAGACGCTCCAGAACGAGGCGGGTGATCTCCTCGCTCGGCGCCAGCGAGCCGTCGGCGACGATGTCGAGCAGGCGCCGGGCGACCGGTTCGCCGGCAGCGGCCGCCTCGCGGATCAGGGCGCCGGACGAGACGTGCGGCAGGCCGAGCTCTCGGGAGAGAAGGATGCCCTGGCGGGTCTTGCCGACCGCCGGCGGACCGGAGACGAGGATGCGCATGGGCTGGCGGCGGATCCGGAAAGCGGTCGATACGCGACGAAGCTAGGCGGGCGTCCCGAAAGCCGCAACCGGGAAGGAATGGCGCGTTTCAAGGGACTGTGCGAGGTTGCTTTGAGGAAGGAACCCGACGGTTCCGCAGGGACCGGGTCGGCGGCGAGATGCAGGCTGTGGTGGACGGAGTGGACGACGGTTCCCGCAGCGTGGCGCCCAGGCGCCTGCGGCCGGTCGGAATCAAGCGCGTACCGATGAAGCGTGCGTTCGCCGGCGCCTATCTCGACCAGGGTCGGCGCCCCAGACGGAAGCTGAAGACGGTCTCGGAGGTGTCGCGGTACCTTCTGCAGCAGTCGCTTCTCGATCTGGGCGGGCCGCTAAACGGTCCCTCCCCCGAGGGCGACGAGAAGATCGCCAAGATGATGGCGGCCGAAGTCGCCGCGGCGCTCGTGCGTCCCGGCAGCAACTCCGTTCACTGGTACTCCGACGCCATCGAGCGTGCGATCGCGATCGCGTCCGTCCTTCACCCGGAAATCGGATCGGATGCGGCCGCGCGTGCCGTTCCCGAAGGCCGGTTCAGGACGGCCGACGAGGCCAGGATCGTCTTCTTCGCCGCGACCGCCATCACGTCCCAGAACGTCGTGGTGCGGGACAACATCCGCTACGCCCTCGAGCAGTACCGCCACTTCCTGCGGCATGGCTGCTTCCTGCCGAAGGGCTACGGCGCCAAGGCGGCGTCGGTACGGGGCAACCTCGACCGCTTCAATCAGATGCTCGCCATCTTCGACGGCGACGTCGCGGCGCTCGGAGGCTTCCTGGACACCGAGTTCACGATGAAGGAACTGCGCGAGGCCGGGAAGCGGAACGGCATCGTCATCGGAGGGAAGGAGCTCGCCGACGAGGCCGTGTACGGGTCCATGGTCTTCGGCCCCAAGATCGGCGGCGGATTCTATCAGAACCTCAGAGGAAACCTAAAGCCTCTGACGGTCGACCTTTGGTTTTCAAGGACATGGGGTCGGTATACAGGAACGTTGCTGCGCGGAGAGGTGACCGTCAAGCAGGTCGACCGCTTGGCCGGAGCGCTCCGGGGCCTGTCGGAGGCCGTCGTCGACCGCATGCGCGAGGACGGCATCGAATTCGAGCCGGACGCCCTGTCCGCCCTCGATCCGGCGGAGCTTCTCGACCTCTGCCGGAACCTCGCACGCTTCTGGGAACGGATGAGGAAGGCGATGGCGCGGGAGGGAGAAACGAACGACAACCTCTCGGCCTACAAATCGAAGCTCGAATGGCCCGGCGCGGCCGAAGCGATCAAACAGGCGCTCGGCGATCCCGTGGACGTCCCGTCGAGCGGGGGCACGCGCAAATGGATGCGCAGCGTCGTCGAGAGAGCGCTCGGGATACTGGAGAGCAACGGCATTGCAATGAACGCGGCGGAGTTGCAGGCTACCCTCTGGTTCCCCGAGAAGGACCTCTGGGGTCTGCTATCCAACCGACCCGTGCTCGACAGGACCGACAGCTACGATGACGCGCTCTACGCAGTCGCCCGACGGGAGGGACACGCCCATGAAGCCATCGAGGACCGGCTACTCGCCATGGGAGCGCACGGATTCGTCGGACGCTGGGATCCAGAAGCCTTTGGACCGGGCGAGCCCCGATCAGCTGAAGGGGATGGTGCGGGACCTGCAGCGGCTCTCGAAAGACCGGAGCGCGAAGGGTCCGACGAGTACGTGATCGACCCCGATGCGGATCTCGACGACGTGCCCGGCATGCAGGAACCGGCCTCGGCGCCCTCGTTTTCGCCCCACTAGTGTTGCGGAACCGCCCTAGTCCCAGCCCGACGCGTCTCTAAGCTGCCCGAATCCACGGCCATGGAGTGGCCGTTCCTTCGCGCCGGGCCCGTGTCGATGCCGTTGTTCAAAGGTCGCGGAACCCGCTTCCCGAGGCCGACCCTCTTCGCAAAGGTCTGCGGCGGCGTGGCGGCGGCGTCGATCATGGCGATCGCCGTCCTGCTCGTTCTCGGATTCCGCAGCCACGAGACCGTCTCGGCGCAACGCCAGATCGCGGCTCTGGACGTCGTCCTGGCCGAGGCCTCCTCACGCGCCCTCTCGAACGTCGCCATCGTTCTCGACCGGATCGTGGAGGACGTCGGGACCGACCAGATCATGACCGCGGACGACTTCCGTCCACGCCTGAGCGGCTTCGACATCCACGAATGCCTCAAGATGCGGGTCGCCGGAATCGCGCGGTTCACGACCGTCCTGGCCATCGACGCCAAGGGCGATCTCGTGAGCCATTCCCGGCGCTGGCCGACGCCGCAGATCAACGTCGCCGACAGGGACTACTTCCAGCACGCGCGCGACAATCCCGGCACGGAGCCGTTCATCGGCCGACCGATCCAGAACAAGGTCACGGGGCGGTGGGTGCTGCAGGTTTCCCGACGCTTCGCGGCGCGCGACGGCTCGTTCGCCGGCGTCATCGTGGGGTCGGTCGATCTCGACTACTTCCAGAGCCTCTACGAGAACATGAAGCTGCCCGAGGGGTACTCGGTCGCGCTCTGGCGCCGCGACGGGACGCTCCTGGCGCGAAGCCCGCTCACCTCCGACGTCGGCCGTCAGCTCGACACCGAGGCGCTCCGCCTGCTGTCGGCCGGCCAGGTCTCGGGATCATACAAGGCGCGGTCCGCGATCGACGGACAACCGCGGTTCATCGCGTTCAACGCGGTCGCCGATTTCCCGGTCTTCGTCACCACGAGCGTGAACGAGAATGCGGCGCTCGCAGATTGGCGGGGCGTCGTGCTCCTCATCGTCGCAGCCGCGGCCATGGGCATCCTGGCCACGCTGGCGGTCACCCTGGCAGCCGTCCGGCGGCTCGCCCTCTACGAGGAACTCGCGGCGGCTCTCAAGGCCAGGGACGCCTCCGAAGCGCAGGTCCGCCAGCTTCAGAAGATGGACGCCCTGGGCCAGCTCACCGGCGGCATCGCCCACGACTTCAACAACATGCTGAGCATCGTTCGCGGCAACCTAGACCTGCTGCGTCGCCGGCTGGATCACGGGCGCAAGGACGTCGGCACGTATCTCGACGCGGCCGACGACGGCGTCGTGCGGGCGGCGGACCTGACGCGTCGCCTTCTCGCCTTCTCACGGCGCGAGCCGGTGCGGGCCCAGTCCGTCGATCCGAACGTCTTCGTCGAGGGGCTGGCCGAGCTCTTCCGCCGCACCTTCGGTCAGAACGTGATCCTCGTCGCCGAACTCGGCGAGGACGTTCCCTTCGTGAAGGTCGATCCGGGCCAGTTCGAGAACGCCGTCCTCAATCTGGCCCTGAACGCACGCGACGCGATGCCCGCGGGCGGTCGCGTCACGATCAGGACCCGGCGGGCGAATGCCGTCGAGGCGGCTGCGACGCTAAGCCATGGAGATGCGAGCTTCGTCGTCGTCGAGGTGGAGGACGTCGGGTCCGGCATCGAACCGGATGTGCTGGAGCGGATCTTCGAACCCTTCTTCACGACGAAGCCCGTCGGCAAGGGGACCGGCCTCGGGCTGCCCCAGGTCTTCGCCTTCGCGGAGAGCGCCGGCGGCCGCGTCTCGGCGCGCTCCCAGATCGGAAGCGGCACCATCATCTCCATCTACTTGCCGGCTTCCGCCGAAAGACCCTCCGCGACGGTCCCGGAAGGTCCCGTGCCGCACGCCACGCGCCGCCAACGCGTTCTGGTCGTCGACGACGAGGAGGCCGTACGGCAGATCTCGGGCGAGATGCTCGGACAGCTCGGCTACGAGGTCCTCACCGCCTCCGGCGCGGAGGAGGCGCTCGGCGTGCTGGCGCGGGCGGACGACGTCGAACTCGTGATCACCGATCTCGGCCTACAGGGAATGGACGGGATCCGTCTTGCGGATGCGGCGCGCAAGCTGAAGCCGGGACTCAGGATCCTCTTCGCCACCAGCTCCGGGCACGTCGGCCCGGCCGCCAACGACGGCTCGCCCGCGGTGTTGGCGAAACCGTATTCGTCGGGCGATCTCGCCCGCAAGGTCAAGCAGGCCCTGGCCGCCTGAGGATCGGTCCGGCTATCGTACCCCGGAACGATGGCCGGGGGGCGGGCATGAGGAAGACGATCATCCATGTTCTGGCGGCCGCGCTGTCGCTCCAAGCGGGAGCGGCTCAGGCCCTGTTCGAACCCCTCGCGATCGCCGGCGGCGGCATCGTCGCCTCGAAACTCATCGATCAAGCGGAGTCGAGGGCCAACCAAGTCATCGACAGAGGCGCGCAGCGCGGCGACGCGCTCCTCTCGAAGGTCGGCAACGAGCTGCGGGTCGCCACGAGGAACCTGGAAATCGCCATCGGCGATCAGCGCGACAAGACGTTGAAGGATATCTCGCCCGCGTTCCAGAAGATCACGGACGAGATCGACGGATTGATAGACGCTGCCAACAGAGCGCCCGGCACGGCGGCCGACATCGCCGAAGTGGCCAACCTGAACCTGATCGAGTTCACCAACCGCCTCTCTTTCCTGTCCAGGAAGGTCGATTTCTGGATCAGCTCGGTCTCCGGGCTTTCCCAGATCCACGGCCTGGACGATTACAAGATCAAGATCCGGGGCGTCGGCTTCGGTCATGCTCCGAACGAGGAGGTGCGGACGCTCCGGGTTTCCGTGAACGGAAAGGAGCTGCCGGCAGGTGCCGTCACTCCGGTCGGCGGCACCGACACCCAGGTCGTGATCCCCAACGAGATGCTGGCCAGCCTCTTCAAAGAGAACGACCTCGCGCACGTCCCCATCGAATTGACCGCCGGGATCACGAAGCCACGCGAGTGCTGGCACTGCTTCGTGACGAAGCCCACGGAAACGAAGACCTACTCGGTTTCGCTCAAGCTCCTGTTGCTTCCAAAGATCGCGGCCGTCGTGACGGGCGCTCAGACCCTTACCAGCAAGGTGGAGGGGGACGAGGAGTTCCATACCGTGATCCCGCACCAGACCTCCGGGTGCGCCACGAAACGGCCTTGTCCCTGGACCGAGCGGATCAGCTTGGCGAACGACGAGATCGCCAAGCGCGTGGAGCACTCCCACGCAGGACCGGGGTGTGACTTCAGCTATCCCCAGCGCTTCCACGGCGCCGGACCCGACTACGACATCGCGGACGGCGGCAGGACCGTCGTCGTCTATCGCTACGCCGATGGCGAGCAGTTCTGCTCCACCACCCACACGGTCAGATACAGGAAGCTCGTCGACAAGAGCGAGGACAAGCTCCTGCCGTCGCAGCCGATCAGCTTCGGGAAGCCCTTCTCGATACTTCTTGATCAGTCGAACGGGCAATGCAACTACAGGCTCGAGGCGAAGCTATCGACGCGGAAGCTCATCTACATCGACTCCGGGATGTCGACCAGCACGGACGGATATCTGCGCCGGGTCAGCTCGGTGAACGAGGGGCCCCGCTGCAGGGTGACCTTCGAGTTGCTGCAGCCCTCGTGATCCCTGTCGCAGATCGGACTACGGCCGACTGCGTGAGCTAGCGCCCGTGTCGGCCCTCCACCGCCGGGTTCGGGCTATCGGTCGCCCCCGACCAGGTCGAACCAGCCGTCCTCGTCGATCACTTGAACGCCGAGTTGAGCCGCCTTCGCGAGCTTGCTCCCAGCCCCGGGGCCGGCCACGACGAGGTCGGTCTTCTTCGACACCGTGCCTGCGGTCCTTGCGCCCAGCCCTTCCGCCATGGCTTCGGCCTCCTCGCGGGACATGCGCACCAGGGAGCCCGTGAACACGATCGTCTTGCCGGTCACCGGACTCTCCTTCGCCGCCGCGGGAGCCGTCGTCTCGACCTCGGTCAGGAGCCGATCGACCTCCTCCGAATTGTGGGGCTCCCGGAAGAACTCGACGACGGCCGCGGCTACGACGGGACCGATGCCGTTGATCAGGTCGACCATCCGCTGGACGGCGTCGGAGCCCTGCGCGGCCTCCCGGACGGCTGGAAGGCTCCGGTAGGCCTTGGCGAGGAGCTTCGCGTTCGTCTCGCCCACGTGCCGGATGCCGAGGCCGTGGATCAGCTTCTCGAGCGGGATCGTGCGTCGGGCGTCGATGGCGGCGAACAGATTGGAGACGCTCGTCCTGCCCATGCCCTCGCGGGCCGTCAGGTCGATCTCGCCAGCCTCCTGGCGTCGGCGAAGGGAGAAGACGTCCGAGGGCGTGCGCAGCAGGCCGTCGCGATGGAAGTCCTCGATACGCTCGTCGCCCAGCCCCTCGATGTCCATCGAGCCGCGGGAGGCGAAGTGCTTGATCCGTTCGACGGCCTGGGCTTGGCAGATCAGACCGCCGGTGCAGCGGCGGACGGAATCCTCGCGGCCCGTCTTCGGGTTCGCCTCGCGGACGGCGTGGCTTCCGCAGACGGGGCACAGCTTCGGAAACTCGTAGGGTACCGAGCCCGCCGGCCGCCTCGAAGGGTCGAGGTCGACGATCTGGGGGATGACGTCGCCCGCCCGCTGTACGACCACGTGGTCTCCGACGCGCAGATCACGACCCTCCCGGATCGGCCGCCCCTCGCTGTCGAGGCCGCGGATGTAGTCCTCGTTGTGGAGCGTCGCGTTCGACACGACGACGCCCCCGACCGTGAGGGGGCGCAGCTTCGCCACCGGCGTCAGCGAGCCTGTACGGCCGACCTGGATCTCGATGGCCTCGAGGACCGTCTCGGCCTGCTGAGCCGGGAACTTGTGCGCCACGGCCCAGCGCGGCGCGCGCGAGACGAAGCCGAGCCTACGCTGGAGCGCGAGCTCGTCCACCTTGTAGACGACGCCGTCGATGTCGTAGGCGAGATCGGCCCGCATGGCGCCGATCGCCCGGTAGACCTCCAGCATCTCCTCGACCGTGGAGCAGAGCTTGGTCAACGGGTTCACGTGGAAGCCCCAATCGTCGAAGCGGGCCAGGGCGCCGTGCTGGGTCTCCGCGATCGGACCGCTGGTCTGGCCCCACGAGTAGGCGAAGAACTTCAGCGGCCGCGCCGCGGTGATCTTCGGGTCGAGCTGCCGCAGGCTTCCGGCCGCGGCGTTGCGGGGGTTCGCGAAGAGCGGCTTGCCCGCCGCCTCCTGACGGGCGTTGATCTCGGCGAAGTCCTGCTTGCTCAGATACACCTCGCCCCGGATCTCCACGACGTCGGGGGCGTCCTTCGGCAGATCGTCGGGGATGTCCTGGATCGTCAGCGCGTTGGCCGTCACGTTCTCGCCCGTCGCCCCGTCGCCGCGGGTGGCCGCATGGGTGAGCCTGCGGTTCTCGTACCGGATCGAGAGGGAGAGGCCGTCGATCTTGGGCTCCGCGGCGAAGGGAAGCGGGGCATCGCCGGGCAGCTCGAGGAAACGTCGGATGCGGATGGCGAACTCGGCCACGTCCTCGTCGGCGAAGGCGTTGTCGAGCGAGAGCATCGGTACGGCGTGGACGATCTTCCCGAACTTCGAGGACGGCTTGGCGCCGACCTTGCCGGCGACCGTGCTCTCGGCCGCGAAGCCGGGATGAGCGGCCTCGATCTCGGATGCGCGACGGCGCAGCGCGTCGTACTCGGCGTCGCAGATGATGGGCGCGTCCTGGCCGTGGTAGCGCTCGTCGTGCTCCGCGATCTCGGACGCCAGGGCGGCGTGCTCGATGCACGCGTCCTCGTTCGACAGCTCGGCGACCGAAACGGCACGCAGGACGACGGCGTCGGACATGTCTCGTGCTCTCCCCGGAATCGAGAGGGCCGGGAGCGGGTCCCGGCCCTGGAACGTGCCCCGCCTCCGTCCGCGCCGAGCGCGGCCGCCTTCGGCGACGGGCTCTTCGGCGTCGGATCCTAGTGGTTGGGGCCGGGCTTCCGTCCCATGGCCTCCATGAAGGTCGAAACCTTGATGGCCTGGACGTCCGGCTGGCTCTCGAACACGGAACGGGCCGCCCGCGGGGACGCCGCCAGAAGCGGCGTCACGGTCGTGATCAGCCCCTCGCCGCCCTCGGCGTCCCGTGCGCGGATCAGAAGGTAGCGGGCGCCCTTGATCTTCGAGATCGCGGCCAGGAACGCGCCGGAGTCGCTGCCCCGGCCGAACTGGAGGGCGTCGGCCACGCCTGCGGCCAGGGCGTTCACCAACACGTTCGGATCTTCGGGATCGAGCCCGTTGGCCCGCATGCCCGGCTTCAGCCGCTCCAGGATGCCGTCGACCCGGTCGAACGCGTCGCGCCGGATGAACATGCCCTGCCACACGCGTGCGGACGTGAGGACGACGCCGGCGTAGCCGACCACTTCGGGATCGTCGATCAGCGTGTCGGGGTCGGGCTTGCTCATTCTGCTCGTCGTCGGGCGGTCTTCGTTCACGTACCAGTAGAACCGCCCAGGGCCGGTGTCACGGCTGGACGCGGCACCGTCCCACGGCTCCTTCCGCGACGCTTAACTCCAGCTTGCCGGAACGCCGCGGTTTGAGACTTGCGGAGCTCGTCCATAGCCTCGGGTGAGCATCCCGGGGGGACGGGACAGGCAGGAGCCCGACATGTCAGGCCAGACGAAGCCCGCGGCCCAAGGACGCCCGAAGCGCTCCTCCGTCGAGCGCTTGGCCACCCGGTGGCTGGCGCAACGGCTCGTCGAGCGCATTCCCGAATATGCGGCCTACGTCGGCCACGAGGGCATGGCGGTGTTGACGGACCACGTCCACACGGTGGCGGAAGGCTTTCGCGCAGGCATGAGCGCCGCCTCGGTCGGGGAGAATCTCGAGGAGCTGACCATGGTCGGCGCCCCCGCCCGGGTGGCGGCGCTGGTGGCGGAGTTCCCCAGGCTTCGAGACGACGCGGCGGTGCTGCTGTACGGCGGGTGGATCCGCGATACCGGTCTTCCGCCTCCCTTCGAGGGCGACTTCGCCCGGGTCGGGATCTACCAGGGTCGCCTGGACGGTTCCCAGGACGATGCCCTGCCGAGGGTCGGGCACGCCTACCGGCATCCTTCGCTCGACGCGCGCGGCGTGGTGATGTTCGTCGCCACCCGTCCCCACCCGAGATCCGCCCTGGACGCAGGGCAACTCGTGCCCTGGGAGAGGATCGAGGGCGTCGAGCGGGTTCAAAGCGCCGATCTTCCGCAGGTCGAGTTGCGGCACCGCATGATGCTCACCGCGATGGAACGCAGACAGGTCGGCGCGGCGGCGCTGCCCGGAACGATCGAACGGCTCTTCGCTGAGGCGCATTCCAAGGAGGTCGTGCCCGTCGACCGCAAGGCCTGCGGAACACCGGAACGTCGGAGATCACGGTCGGCGAGTTCGCCATCGATGCCGTGGCACGGGGGAACGCCCCCTCGACGACCGCGACGTTGCTGTCGGACGCCTACGACGGTTCGGCGTACTCGGCCCAGCTCCCCGCCTCGGCCAACGATCCCTACCACCCGACTCTGGCCTACTCGGAATCGTCGCTGCCGGCAGGCTACGGCCTCGACGCGTCGGGCAGGCTGACGGTCGAGGCCGGGATCACCCTGCCGGTCGAAGGTCAGGAGATCGTCGTGACGGCCACGAACGGCCTGCGGCGGTCCGCCTCTCTGACCTACCTGCTGACCACGCCGAACGCGCCGCTGGCCATCGTCAAACGAGGTGAGACGCGCCACTACGCCGACGGTACCTATGCGCAGTCGTGCGCGGCCTACACCAAGCCGGCAGGCCGCTACGCCTACGTCGGAAGTACCGGCGACGGCACGTACCGGATCGATCCGGACGGCCCCGCCGGGACGGTCGCGCCGACCGACGTCACCTGCACGGGCATGGACACGTCCACGCCGGCCACCGTCGTCGCGGCCCTCGTGACCGGGTCGAACGAGTATTCGTACGGATTCCACGTCAAGAACTGGGTGCTTGAGGACAAGCAGGACCTCTACCTAGCTCTGGCCGACATCCACTCGTCGATGAGGTTCTCCGGCAGACTTCAGATCACGAACAAGCAGTGGGGTTCGCTGAACGCCCTCGATGGGACGGGCCTTGTAACGATGCAGCAGTACGAGCAGAGGGGGTTCACCTTCGGGCTGTCGAAAGGTCGGCCCAGCGCCTTCTGGACCACCACGATCTACTTGGACTGCTTCCCGTGTTCCGCGGGGCCTAGCCTGACGATCGACTCGCCGAACGTGACGTTCCAGTAAGAGGCCCCGTCATCTGCACGATCCAGGCATCGAACTGACCGGAACGGAGGGGCTGGACCCATGTCCAGCCCCTCCGCACATCCGGGAACGCACTCGAAGGAGCCGCGTCCGCGTAGCCGCGGCGAGCGTCCGCCGTGCTGCGACTGCACTGCCTCCGCAGCAGTCGCGCTCTGGAGGAGGCCACCCTGCCAGCGGCTCTGGGAACAAGTCGCACCTGCTCGGACCTTGGCACGCCAAACCCGCCGGCCACGCTTTCGCAGCAATGGCGGATACGGCGGCCTAAGCCACCAACAGACTGCTTAACAATTTTTTGCCGGGCGCCCGATAGGGTCTCCGGACCTCGGCCCGCTGCTGCGCGTTGTGGAGCAGTCGAGGTCGAGGAAATCCCATGCTGTTCAAGGCGATGCGGGCCGCGGCCGTGATCGGGGCCATCTACTGGGCATCGCCCGAGAGGATTTCGCTTCCCGATCTCCCGCCCGCATCCCTGGGCATGCCGGTGCGACTGGGCCTGCCCGTCGCGACGCAGAGTTCCCTTCCGGACCTGACCAACCTCTCGCCGACGCTTCTCCCGGCGCTTATCGCCCGCGTGCAGGGGGCCGCGGCGGGTTCGGCGGTTCCGGACCTCGGCCCGTTCTCGCCGGGTGGCGGCGGCTTCGACACACCCGCCTTCGCCGCCAAGCCTGCGCCTTCGACGTGGGCCCAGGCTCCCGAGGAAGTCAGGCGCCGCATCGCGAGCGCTGTCGCACACCGCGGCGCGCGCATGCTCGCGTCCCGGCAGGACTGATCCCGGAAGCAGCCTGGAACCCCCTTCGCTCTCGACAAGCCTCCCGATCCGATGGATCGTTTCTTCACACGAAGGAGCGGACATGGAAGCGCCGGACGACGCCCCGGCCGCCCGCAGCCCGGTACCGAGCCGGGAAAGGCGTCGGGGCGAGGAGCATTACCGCCTGCTGGAGGCGCCGGAGATCGTCTCAGGTCCGGTCGTGGCGCGTTCCGTCGCCAAGGCCTTCGGCGACGGCGGCGTGTTCCTGCTCGTCCTCGATCCGCTTGAGGCGGCGGGGGTGGCCTTCCGCGACGCCTCGGCGCTCCTGGCGTCCGGCCGGTTCGAGACGCGGCATCCCTTCCTCCTGTTCAGGCACGTCGATGCCGGCGCCGGTCTCCTCTTCCTGTGGAACACGGTGGGTGGCCTCGTCGCGGAAACCCATGAGGAGGGATCCGAAGGGGCTGCGGCGCTGCTCCACGTCATGGCGGGCGCGCTCGTGCGCCACGGCTCGCCGCTCGCGGCGCCGCCGAGCCGCACCGCCGTGAGGACGGACCGGCTGCACCCCCGCTCGCAGGCCGCAGCCGACGCGGTTTCCCAGGTCCTGGTGGGCATCCATCTGGCGGTGCTGGAGGCCGATCGGGTGGTGCCGGGACCGGAACCCGACGGCGGTTGCTACCTTCCCGAGGTCGACGACGGTCTGCACGCCCTGTGCATCGCGGCTTGGCGGCGCCTCGGCGGACGTGCCGCGCGCGACGTCCACGTCGTCCCGGTCGTCGTCGGCCCGGCGGTCCTGTCGGCCCCGGAGGAGGACCTGCTGCGCATGGCGATGGACGCGGCGGCCTTCGGGGCGGCCACGGCCGTCGGCGATCCGGCGGCCAGGGCCATCGATTTCGCACCTGGGCCCGCGAGCGGCCGGGGGCCCTCCTACGCGGTGGTCTGCGGGCTCCTGCGGAACATCCGCGGCAGCGGCGTCTGCGACGGGCTCCAGCGGCTCTACGACCTGCCCTGGGACGCGCCGGAGCGGGTCTGGTGGGAGGCTGCCTTTCCGGGCGTCCACCTGTCGGCACTGCAGGAGGAGATCGACGCAGCCTGCGAGGAGGAGGCCGATTGCCTGCCCTGCCCCGTCGACCTCGCCACGCTGTCCCGTGCAGTCGGACGCGCTTCGGCTCGGGTGCTGGATGAGGTGCTGCGCCCGCGCGCGGAGAGATGTCGCCTGCGCGAAGGCGCGACCGCCGGCGGATCCGGCGGCGTGCACTGAGCGCCGGCCTGCGTGGCTTGTCAGAGGGCGAAGGCCGCCGAGCTCGTGCGGGTCCTGTCCGCTCCGCGGGAAAGCTGCAGTTCCGCGATGCCGGTCCGGCGGCTGCAGGCCGCCAGCAGCGTCTCCTCGCCTCCGGACCTTTCCTCCGCTCCCTCGACCCAGCGTGCGGCTGCCTCGATCTGATCGAGGCAGCCGACCGCCAGACGCGGCCGGACGTTCACGTCGGCGGCATCGCCGAGATCGGCGCGGATCGCGCCCGCCAGGACGTCGAGGTCGAGCAGGCCGAAGCGGATCGTGCCCTGCCAGGGATTGGGCACGTTGGTCCGGTCGACGATGCCGCGCCAGGGCTGCTCCGCCTCCTCCCAGGCCAGCGGCCCGGCGCCGTGGCGCGTGACGTAGGCGCGTGTGGCGTAGACGACGTCGACCTCGCCTGCGCCGATCTCACGCATGGTCTCGAGGATGTTGCGCAGGCCCGTATTGGAGCGGGTGACGAAGGGAAAGGCGCCCCGGTCCTGGTCCAGAAGCAGGCCCTGGGCGTTCTCGAAGATCAGGGGTGCGTCCGGCAGGGCCGTGGCGTCGCCGACCAGATCGACGGAGGCCAGGAAGCCCTGGGCGTCGGCGACGTACCGCTCGAGGATCTCGTCCGAATGGACGAGGCTCTCGCGCTCGGCATCGAGCGCGATGCCGAGCCGGGCTGCACGCTCGGGCAGCCAGAGGCGCCGGATGCGGTCCAGGCCGGCGCGCAGCGCGGCCGGATCCCGCAGCCCGTCGAGAGCGAGGGCGAACTCGGGGCGGAGATTCCGCTCGATCGTCTCACCGAAGCCGATGCCGCAGCTTCCGTGCCGCCCGCCAGCGCGGTCGGTCTCGACGAACTGGTTGAGCATCACGTCGTAAGGGGTCGAGGCGAGGCCCCGCGCGTCCGCCTGGATGCGCGGGCGGACGTCTTTCAGGGCGAGGTCCTCGAGTTCCCGGCCGAGCAGCATCGGGTTCGAGACGAAGCGGCGCCCGAGGAAGGTGGCGGCGCCGGCGAAGCTGCCGGAGCCGACGTGGTGGAAGACGTGGCGGCGGCCGTCGGGCGTCGTCACGGTATGGCCGGCCTGGGCGCCGCTGTTGGCGCGGACGACGACCGCGTCCGAGCCGTAGCGGGCGGCCAAGACGTCGGTCGCGACACCCTTGCCCTCGTCCCCGTAGCCGGCCCCGATCACCGCGTGTACCGGGGCCTCTCTCGATGCGGGCATCGTCGTGCTCCTCAGTAGCGGGCGAGGCCGCCGGCGGACGGACGGCCCCGGACGGCCGGGAGGTTCTTGATCGCGGCGCCGATGGTCTTCGTCGCGCTGCCGCCCCAGCTCGCCGCGACCGCGGTCTTGTCGGCTCCGCCGATGACCTGCAGGGTCGACACCACGACCTCCGGCATGAGCCGGTAGTCGTCGAGCTCGATGACCCGCTCCGGCAACACCTGACTGAAGGAATCGAGCACCCTTCGCAGGCCTCCCTGGCTGCGGACGTAGCTGCCTTCCTTGATCACGACGTGGAAGATGTCCCAGTTCCTTGCGGCGAGAGCGTAGATCTCCGCCGCGGTCATCTCCGGACGCTCGATCCGCAGCCCGAGCACGCGTTCGATCTCGGCTTTCGTGTACGAAGAATGGACGGGCTCGTCCCCGAACGTGAAAGCGATACCCCGGCGCCCCTGTTTCTCGATCGCGTCGCACGACGTCTTCAGCGCCAGGGCCAGGGGCAGAAGCCCGTAGGACTCCCCGTCGTTCCCCTGCCCGTTTCCTTCCAGCCAGAGCGACTTGACGCCGTCGGCGAGGCGGATGTCGGCCTCGAACTGCGTCATCTGCAAGGGCGCGCGATCACCCTTGCTGTCGCCGATGGCCGCGACCATGACGTGCGGGTCGGTCACCGGCTGGCGGGCGTAGATCTCCCGCATGGCCCGGTCCATGCCTCCCTCCATGAGGGACTCCGCGAGTATCCCCATGGAGCCCGTGATGTCGCAGCCCAGAGCGATGGGCGTGGGCCGGGGGTTCGCGGCGCTGATCCGGCTCTCGCGGACCCGGAACTTCGCCGGGTCGTTCGCCGGATCGGCACCCGCGGAGAAGCGCTGCGCCCTCGGGACGGGGTCGACGTGGACGCTCCGGTATTGGGCCCAGGAGCCGCTGTCCCAACGTCCGTTGCCCATGATCAGATCTCCTCTCGTTGACGGATGAGGGCGTCGACGTCGACGTCCATCTCGACGAAGCGGCGGGCTCCGAAGCTCGCCTCCCGGGCGCGCTCCCAGGACCGGTAGTCCTCGAAGGCGTCGTCGGCCGGAGGCAGGACCAGCCATTCGGCCATCGGGCGCGGAACGGCGGGATCGGTCAGAAGACGGCTGCCGTCCGGGTCGCCCAGGGCTGCGCGGCCGACGGCGCGTACCAGTTCCAGGTCGAGCCGCGGCGTGGCCTTCTTGTCGTGCCCGACGGCCGCACGGCCGTGGCGGACCGCGAATTCGGGCGACGGCAGCAACGCGGCTCCGAAAGGAACGGAGTGGAACCAGCCGCCGGCGAGCACGACGGAGTGATGCCGGGGGCTGACCATGACGGTGTCGGGGCAGATCGCACCGTGGGCGAGACCGGACCACGCCAGCCAGCAGGCGATGTTCGACAGGCCCGACACGATCCAGGCCGCCGCGCGCGGCTCCAGCGCACCTTCGAAATGCGCGGCGAGGTCGTCGAGAAGGACGAGGTCCGCCGAGACGGTGACCGCCATCACGAGACGGTCCGCGGTTTCGAAGCTTTCGACGACGCGCGGCACGTTGCGGGAGAACTCGGCCTCCATGGCGCCGTCGGCGTAGCGGAGCGCGGTCAGGGTGCGGCGAGCGTTCTCGAACAGGTCGGCGTGGTCGCGCTCCACCGCGAAGACGATGTTGGTGCGGCCGGCGTAGAGGTCGCCGATCGCCATGGACCGGCAGCGGCGGTAGCGCATCGAGAAGACGCGCCCGTCGAGGGACTCGAACCGGACCATTCCCGGCGTCCGCCAGACGCCGCCGCCGATCCTGCGTTCCGCCTCGCGATGGAGGTCGCAGAGGTGGCGGAACACCGGCCCGGCTTGCGGGTCGCGGGGATTGCGGTCCGGGTGCCAACGCTTCGCCAAGCCACGCCACTCGGTGTCCACGGTCGCAGCGGCGCTGAAAAGCCGCTCCGGCCATTCCTTCGGTACGGCGAGGATCTCCTCCGCCGAGGCTGTTTCGGTCGCGGCCATCTCGCGTCCTCCTTGACGGAGACGTAGATCCACAACTTCCAAAAAGCAAGTTGCTATTTGGAAGTTGCTATCGGCGAGGCCGTATGCGAGCACCGTCAAGCCCCTCGTGCGGGGCGGCTGGAACGGGAGGTCCCGGTTGGCGACGGACTACGAGAAGCCGGATACGAGCGTCGACTGCGTGCTGCTTACCTTGGGCGAAGGTGGCCTTCGCGTGCTTCTCCTGCCGCGGGACAAGGAACCCTTCGCGGGGACTGCCACGCTCATCGGCGCGTATGTCAGGCCGCAAATCGATCGTACGCTCGAGGATACGGTCCAGCGTGCGCTGCGCGACAAGGCGGGCATCGACGGCGTGTACCTCGAGCAGCTCGGCACATTCGGCGGAGCGGAGCGGGACCCGCGCGGCTGGTCGATCGCGGTCGCCTACGTCGCCCTCATCCAGACGTCGATCGCGGACGAGGCGGAACGGCGATCGGGCGTACGGTTCGAGCGAGTCCTCGTAGGAGCGCTCCCCCCACTGCCGTTCGACCACGCGGAGATCGTCGCCGCGGCCGTCGAAAGGGTGCGGGCCAAGGCATCCTACTCGACGCTGCCGGCCTTCCTGCTGCCCGAGGCGTTCACGCTGGCGGAGTACAAGCAGGTCGTCGAACAGGTGACCGGCCGCATCATCGACGACGGCGCGTTCCGGAAGAAGTTCGACGCGATCCCCGGCCTCGTGAAGATCGAGGGCGCCAAGAAGGGTGGCACGAATTCCTCGGGCACGGGCAAGAGGCCGAGCCAGCTCTACCGCATCGCAGCGGAATCCGACCGACCCAGAATGCTGACGCGCCTGTTCTAGCTTGCCATCCGATCCGCGCGGGTCGGCATGCCCGCCACGAGGTGGACGATCTCGCCTGGGCTCGCGGCAAGGCCCGTTGCCGCGACGATCTCGGCGGCGATCGCGAGGTCGTCGAGGCCGGCGGCCCGGGCCCAGGATATGCCCTCGGCCGCCTGGATCTTCACGATCTCGGCTCGGGAGCCCGGCTTCGGCGCCTGGAGCATGCGCAGAAGGGCGTCGGCGATCCGGTCGGGCCCGTTGTCTGCCGGACGGTCCGGTCGCGGCCCGACGGATGGGCCGGCGACGGGGGCCGCCGATGCGGCAGCAAGGCGCCGGCTCCGTTCGGGCGATGCCGCCGGCCGGCCCATCGGGGGGCCGTCCGCTTCCCGGGGGATCATGCCGGCCTTCGCGCGGAAGCGCCGAGGGCGCGCCTCGAGACCGCATTTCTCGACGAGACCTTCGTCGACGAGCGCCTCGAGGGTCCGGTGCGCGTATGAGGAGCCGCTGATCGCGTGGTCGACATCGCAGGTCGGCGGTCGGGCCGCGAAGTAGACTTCCTTCGCCGTCAGGCCTTCCGGCGGGGCGGACGCGAGCGACGCCAAGGCTTCGGCCCGGGAGATCATCGCGATCCGGGGGCGCGGGTTTCCGCTGCAGGTCATCGGCGTTCTAATCGGCTCGCGTGCGGATGCGCTCGACGAGCGCGATGGCCATGTCGACGGGGATCCGCATGCCCTCGTCGATGAACGTCCGGGCGATCTCGGGAGAGGAATGGCCGCCGTCGAAGAGTGCGCGGACGAGCGGGGCGTAACGCCCCATGATCTGGCCAGCGGGGCTGTCCGCCCTGTAGGCCCGGAGCGCGAGCGACTTCAGCGCTTCGGACGGACATTTCGGCGTGAAGACCCCTGCCCCTTGGTCTGCGTCGAGCCGTTGGTCCGGGGGCGGGCCGGGTGCGGCGACGGCCTTGGGGATCTGCATGCGCAAGGCGCCGAACGCATCCTCGACCCATGCCTTGTCGGAGCTGCAAGGCATGGAGGCGCCGGAAAGGGCGTCGATCACGACCCGCATCGCGGTCGCGTGTTCGCCGATCCCGAGCTCGTAGTCCGTCACGATCCGGGTGAACGCCGCTTCGGCCCTGGCGACGTCGAGCCCCGCGAACCGGACGGCCCGTCGTTCCGGAGAGGATGCGAAGGCCATGGCTGCGAGGTCCGCGCGCCAGCCGGCGACGAGGGCACCATCCGGCAGCGGCGCCGTCGGAGCGGCGAAGATGCCTGCGACGAGGGTTTCGGCTTCCGCCGCGTCGCTGCAGCGGATGAACAGGAAGGCGCCGGCGACCGAGATCTCGACGAAGCGACGGGCCTCCTCGCGAAGGGGGGCGTCGACAGGAGACCTGGAGCCGCGCCGGATGATGTCGTCGGCGGGCACCGGCAGCAGCGTCGCAGCTCCGGCCCTGGGGAGAGACCCGTCGGCATCCTGCGGCGGGAGGGCGGTTCCGTTCACGCTCTCGCCTTCGGCCAACACGGCAGGGGGTGGCGAGAACAGGCCGCCGGCGGGCGGCGGAGCTTGATCCGTCAGCTGGTAGATCTTCGATCCGTTCCGATACCCGCACTCCGCGACCCTCCCGGGCATGAGAGCCCGAATGGCCTTGTGCAGATATGAGCTCGGATTGTCGCAGGCGCCGAGATTGTCCGGTCCGAACACGGTCTCGAACATCTCGATGCGGGTGCTCGGCCCGGACTTCCGCAGCGTCTCCAGGACCATGTCGGTGGTGAACGTCTTGAAACCCCTCGGGAAGACCTTGGGCGGCGTCGAATCCTCGACGGAAGGGGGTGCCTTGGCCGGACGCCGGCCGTGCTCGGCGGGACGATCCGGACGCTCGGCCGCGGAAGTCGACGGAAAGGAGCCGACCGTCTCCCCGCCGGTGCCGTGATTGAGCATGCCGCCCTCGAGAGAAGGAACAAACGCAGTACCTTACCGCCCTCAGGGGTGCCGTCAAGAAATTATTGCCCTCGTTCCTTACGTATCCGGGCCCCGGACGCATGTTCGATCAGTCGGTCGATCCCGTGGCGTGTCGTTGCTTGCCGACTCCTGGTCTCAGGGTCTGGGACCAGGGGCCGTCTCCTCTTCCGGGTCCTCGGGAACGATCGCGTCCAGCTCCGCGATCGCGCGCCGGATGGCATGCGGGTCGCCATGGCGGCGGTCGAGCCGTTCGCTCGCGGCCGCGCGGAGGGTGCCGCAGGCGGCGGCGAAGCGTCCCGCATGCAGATCGGAGACGGCATCGGCGATGACGGAGCAGATCCGGTCCTGGGACGAACCGGCGACTCGCGGCTCGTCGTGACACGCCTCCTTCAAGAGGCTCGCCGCCTCCCAGAACCGCCGACGCCCATGGTCGTCGGCCACCCGGCCGTAGATCATGCCCGCTCCGCTGACTCGGTCGTACACGAGACCGGGATCGGGCATGTCCAGGGTGACGGCATCCGCCAAAGCGGCGTCGAGCCGGTCCCGGACCACCGGGTTCCGCGCGTAGGCCACCGACTTCTTCAGGGCGGAGAGGACCCAGGTCGCGAGGTTCCCGGTTCCTTGCGGAGCGGATCCGGCGACCTTGTCGCAGAAGAACTGCCGAGAGGCGGTTTCGGGATGCCAGCGCCCCTTGTCGGCTCCCATCGGATAGAAGTCGCACAGGGGGCACGGCTGCTGGAACGTGGGGCCGCCGCACCCCCCGCATCCTGCGAGATGGAGCGGGCTGCGGGCGAGAACGGCGCGTTCGTAGAGGCTCGCGATCGCCTCGACGGCACGTTCGACGGTCTGGTCCGCGTCCATGGCTGCCCTCCGAACTTCGAAGAGCCTAGGCTGGGGGGCCGAAAAGCTGAAGGGCCCGACTTTCGTCGAACCCTTCGCCTCGTCTTCACCGATGTCGCAACCGATGACTGAACGTGCGGTCTGACCCTTGGTTCCGTTGCTTGGCGGGCTCCTTCGATTGGTTCTTTTCGTCGCCGGCGGCTAACGTCCCCGTCCGAGAGGTTCGAAGGATCGAGATGTCCACAAAGCGGCCGTTGCGCATCTTCGTCGGCGAAACGTCCGCGACAAGCGACGGCGGACGCCACCGCGCCGTCGCGCGCGAGTATGCCTTCGCCGAGGACGGCAATGGCGGCGTCGTGCCTCTGGCGCTCAACGGCCAAGTCGAAAGCCGCTACTTCCTGCAGGGACATCGGGCCTGGGCCGAGATGGAAGGGCGGGTACGCCGCCTCTGCGAGGCCGGCGGGGCCGGTTCGCGCGTCTTCTGGAACAGAGCCGCCCTGATCGCCTACTTCAATTCGGCCGGCGCCGAGGAACGCGACCTCCTGCGCATCTCGCATGCGCACGCGTCGGTGGAGGCGACCGACCGCGTCTGGGCCACGCCTTCGTCCTGGGGCGAGGCGCATCAGTGCGGCGTGCGCGCGCTCGACGCATACGGGCGGCGACGCGCCGGCGAGGATGCCGAGGCGGTCCACATCCTGCGCGACGAGCGCGGCGGACACGTTTTGGTCGTCGGCATGCGCGACACCGCGATCGCCTGGGCGAGCCCGGAGGGCTACGACAAGTGGTTCGCCCAGGACATCCGCACGCTGGCGCGGAGCCTGCAGGCCGCCAGCGAGCAGACCGCCGAACCGGCGCTGCCCGCGCTCGCCCCTCGCTAGGATCGCGGCCGAGGTCGATTTCCCCGGCCGAGGAGGCTAGCGTCGACGCCGTCCCCTCGATGACGAGCGCGCTCCGTAATGCTTTGCGACGACGTTCTGGCCAGTCTCGGACCTACAGCCGTGCAGGCGGCGCTCAGCACCGGTCTGAGCCCGAGCCTCGCCCGCGACCTTCGGGACGTCGCCAGATCCCTCACGGACGGCATCGCCAGATCGCAACGCTTCGTCCTGTCGCCGCTCTCGAAGGCCGCGATCGACGATCTCGCCGATCCCAAGATCCTGAACGCGAGCCGGGATTATCTCTTCCTGCCCGCCGAGCGCGTCTGGATCGAGTGGCACGACGACCGCATCATCTTCCCGGGCGCCGGGCGGATGGGCGTGCTGCTCGAGGCCGCGCACACGTTCCGCCCCGACCTACCCTACTCGCTCACCATGGGTCGGGCGTCCGTCTACTTGCCCGGCGCTCCGGGATCGCCCGTGCCCTTCAGACAGATCGCCGGTCTGTTCGACTTCCCGGCCGAGGGGTCGGCGCTGCGCTTCAAGGACGTCGTGGGCATCGAGGGCGTCGACGAGGACATCGCCGGCGCCTGGGTCTGCGCGGCGCTCTGCCTGATCAACACGCCCCGGATCGCCGACGTCCGCCCGCACGACCACTCGAAGCTGAACCGGGCGCGCCAGCGCAAGGGCAAGCCGCCGGTCCTCGACTGGGGCGAGGTCCACATCCGGATCGACGCCGGCACTCCCGGACGAGGCGATCAGATTTCGCCGACCGAGCACCGCGCACTGCACCACGTGCGCACGCATCTGCGGATACGGATGGGCCACGTGGAGTTGGTGAGACCGCATTGGAGGGGCGATCCGCAGTACGGAGTCAGGCTGCATCGGCATGTCGTCACCCGCGCCGAGGACGAGCCTGGAAGCTGGAAGGGCGGACCGCTGCCTGCACCGCGCGTACTGCACGAGATGGAAGATCCCGCCGAAGCCGTCCCGGAGGACGAGGCTCCGCGTACGAGGCCGGGTCCTGGCTGCGGCTGAACGGGTCGGGCAACGAGGGGAGGGCGTCGGCGTTGCGGAAGTCGTCGCCCACGGCGCTCCATCGTCGGAACGGATTGCGGCCGACGGAGCCGCGACACGTCGGCACTTCACCGAGGCGTCCCGAGGAGCGGGTACCCGCCCCACAGCTTCCCAGTCGTTCCTTCACGCTGTTCGCGAGGCGATCTCCGGGCTATCCTCGCGCGGTCGGATCGGAAGGAGCGGATGCGGTACCTGATCGCCCTGGCCCTCGTCTCGGCCTGCGCTCTGCCTTTCGTTCTTCGTGGGCCGGCCGCGACGGTCTTCTCGCGCGGCCCCTCCTGCGAAGAACTCGCCGGTGCGCCGGAGCTCGATCTGCATCTCGGCGCGCCCGAGGTGGAAGTGGAAGTCCGACCCCGGGAGGGGATCGCGGCGCTCGACATGAAATCGCGCAACCTCGCGGGCTATGCGCAATCCGGCTGGGTGACGAACGGGCTGACGCTCGCGAACCTGCGCAGCGGGGTGAGGTTCACGACGAACCAAGTCTCGTTCCGCAGCGGATCGGGTTGCGCGGCGGTGTCCAAGGCGGACATCCACATCGGTTTCGACAAGCCCGTGAGGATCCTGGTCCCCGACCGCTATCGCGAGGGAAGTTGCGAGCTGGAGGCCCTCCTGGAGCACGAGCGGGAGCACTACGAGATCGCCCGGTCCGCCCTCGCTGCGGGCGAGGAGCGGTTCAAACAGGCGGTGGCCGGTCTGGCCGCGGTCTACCCGGTCCACGCCGACAGGGCGGACGAGGCCCGCCGGCAGGCCGAGGAAGTCGCCGCGGAAGCCGTCGAGGCCGCGCGCCTGTCGATCCTGGAGGAAATCGCGGCCCGCAACGCCGCCATCGATACCGAAGCCTCCTACACCGCCCTGCAGGCCCGGTGCGACGGCTGGTAGGTCCGATTCGGGCGGCTGGGTTCCGCGGCCGCTCCGGCCTGGCGAAACCTCAGGGCGAAGGCCCCCAGCCAGCCTGCGCCGCGTTCTCCACCGCGGACACGACGCGCCTGGACAGTTCGTCGAGCGAAACGCGGACTGCGGAACGCACGACTTCCGGCATGTCGTCGGACAGCCTGCCGGCCTTCGCGGCCTCCAGGGCGAGCGCCGCGGGAGGCAGCTCGCCGACGGCGACGTACGCGGTGCAGAGGGCCGCGGCGCGGGCTACCTCCGTCTTCAGGGCGCCGTAGGTGACGAACCCGAAGGCGTGCGGGTGCGAGACGTCCTCGGCGATCGCCACCGCGCCGACGCCCGGGGCGTGTTCACGCAGGAGGAGCGAGAGGGCGCCGGCCATTTCCGTCAGGTTCTCCTCCGTGGTCCCCGCGCCCCAGGGGCAGGGCCAGAAGACGCCTGCCTCAGCCTCGGGCGCACGATCGAAGGCCATGTCGGCGTCCCGGAACCGGCCCGCCGAACGGATGCGCTCGACGTCGTCGGCCATCGGGTACCGTCGGCGCGCAAGTTCCGCGTCGGTCGGAGCGATCCAGACGGTCAGGTAGGATCGGCGCGGGAAATCCCTGGCCCATGGGACGTCGAGGCAGGAGGAGGCCAGCGCGTCCACGCAAGGCAGGGCGAGGCGGATGGGCATGTCCGAGGTTCCTGGTCGGCACGAGGGGTCGGTCCGGTCGCGCGAGGATCGCACCCCGATGCGCAAACGGCCACTCCAGTCCGCGCCGGTTCGCCCGACCGAAGGAACGACAAAAGGACTTCCGCCCGACATGTCTATTCCTTCGCATCGAGCGGCTTCCGTTTCTTTGGCGGAGTCCGTGAAACCTCCCTAAACTTGGCCGCGTTGTAGTACACACCGCCCACGGGAGATGGACATGAAATCTGGGTTCCTCGGCGCGCTCGTCGGCCTCGCCGCGCTCTCCGCCACGCCTGCAGTGGCCGGGGGCTACTGGCCCGGCGTCTACGAGGCGAGGCACGACTACGGATCGACCTACGTGGATACCTACGTCGACGGGATCGGCGCCGGCGTGGTCGTCCACGAGAAGTCCTATGTCGGCCTCAACAACGAGGATCATTCGATCCGCTACCGGACGGCCCTGGACGGCTGCCTGTACGGTCGCCCGCGCGGCTGCGACCGGACCAGCCTGACGATCGACGACCTTCGGCGCGTGGCCGCGGCGCGTTCGCCCGCGCGGCCGAACTGGAGCCCGACCGCCTACGTCCCCTACGCGGTCGCGGTCGACCCGGCTCCGCAGGCCTACGCTCTTCCGATCCGTCCCCGGCCCGCCGGCCTCGCCTACCGCCGCACGATCGAGCGTTCGACGAAGATCGTGCGCACGACGCGGCTAACGGTCGAGCGCACGGGGGAGCCGTTCCGGCGGTACATCGTCCGGTAGCGGACGGAGTCGTCTAGGCCGCTTGCAGGACGAGGACGAGCCCCAGGGCTTCCGCGTGCCGCGCGATGCGGTTCACGTGCTGGGGCATCAGTCCCCGTTCCATGTCGCGTGCCATGCGCTCGCTCGTGCCGCAGGCCTGCGCGAGATCCGCGTGGGCGGCGCCGTTCCGCTCTCGGCGGCGGCGCACCGTTTCGAGCACTTCCTTCTCCTGCCGGCGGACCGCTTCGCGGGCCCCTGCAGGAGAGAGGCTCGGCGGGGGTATGGGCCCGCAGATGCTCGTCCCGAGGCGGATCAACGCCTCTTCCCTTTTCCCTCTGTCCACCACGGCCAGCGCGAGTCCGAGGCCGGCCGCGAGCGACGCCGTCGTCTTGAACGGTCCCAGGAACCTGCAGGCATCGGGATCCCGGCTGACCGCATCCGGCAGGTGGACCATGCGGGCCAGGGTGGGCGCGTCGAGACTGCTCTGCGACAACGCCTCCTCAAGCGCCCGCCTGATCCAACCGAGATCGGCCGTCGCATCGCCGGCGTCCGGATCGTCCGGCCTTCTGACCCTCCCGCCACCCACCGTCTTCGACAACTGCGGTACGACCGGGGCCGGAACGATGCCGAGCGCGAGATCGAGGGCTCCGGCAAAGCGCGCCACCCCGCCCAGCGTCGCGGCCACGGGATCCGTTTCGGCTGCGGCCGCCGCCCCGAGAGGCATCCCGCCGGCAAGGGCGAAGGAGGGGAGCGTCAAGCCGCGGCGGGCTCGCGCCCCGGCGAGATGCTTCTGCAGGGCCGCCACGTCGGCTTCGGCCTCGGTGGCACCTCCGACCGCCCCACGCCGGGGTGGCGGCAGTTCGATGCCGCGTGGCGCGACCACCAGCGCTGAACCGGCATGCCGCGCGAGACGGGCGACCATCGTCAGCTGCGGGTCGACGCTCCCTTGAAGGGCGAGATCGACGGCGGACGCCGGAAGATCGAGAGCGGCCGTCGTCCGTTCCAGCAGTTCCATGTCGACGGCGAGGACGCCCGGCGCCGAAGCCGGTCCGGCCCGCGCGGCGAGATGCAGCCCCGTCAGACGACCTATCTCGGCCACCGCGGGCCACCAGATCGGGATTCCTTCGCCCATGCCGATACCCAGACCGCGACGCGCGCGCCGCTCCTTGCCTGGGACCATGAGCAAGGCGCGCGGCGGCGTCTAGGCCGATCCTTCGCGGGATCCGGCGCGATGCTTGACGCCCGGTGAATCGGATCGTTGCGTTTGGGCCGATCCGTATTGCCGCTTGCGCGGTCCTCGGGGATCATCGACGGCCTGCATTCCTCGGCCGAGCCCATGACCCGTCACGTCGTCGATCCGGACGTTCCCGCGCAGACCATCGAGGTGATGGGAAGGAGCGTCGCTCTCAGGGCCGTGCACGACGTCGGTCCGGACGGTGCAGGTGGCGATCTCGCGCTTTCCCGGATCGTTCCGCGTCTCGATCCCGTCGTCGCGACGGCCGCCTCCGGGCGCACCGTGTCGCTGGAGGTGATCATGGCCGATGACGGGTCCGGCCTGCACGGTACCGTCTATCTGCGTACCGGCTTCTTCGCGGCTGAGTCGACGCCGGAGGGACTCGACCGATCCGGCTGTCCGGCCTGGAACATCGGCGGACGCCAAGTCGCGTTCCAGATCGCCTTCGCTCTGCCGGGGTCGGCGTTCGACAGGATCGCTCCGTTCTCCTTCGATCTGTCGCTCGACGACCCCTGGCATTTCCGCCGGCACGGCCATCTCCGCCTCGCGGACGGGGACGTCGCTCCCTTGCTGGAAGAGGTCTACGGCGTCTTCGACGCGTTCCTCCAGACGACGCCGAGCCTGCAGCGCGACGCCGTGGAGGCGTCGTGGCAGCTGCGCATCGGGATGCTTCGTCGACGGGCCGACCTCGTCGCGGCGCTTGCCGACGGAATCCGACGTGAAGCCGACGAGCTCGAGGCGTCCCTTTGCGTTCGTCCGGCGGGTCCTCGGGCCTGAGGTCAGGCCTTCGGAGAGGCGGGATCGGCGACGGGCTCCAGGCGGCCGACGCGCAGCGCGTCGCCGGCGTCCAGAGCGTCGAACACGACCTCCTGAGCGGCCAGGGAGAAGGCCTCCTCGGCATCCTGGCCGAGTTCGCGGTCGGCCTCGAGGCTCAGCACGATGGTGCGCCGGTCCGCAAGGGTAGCCGACGCCGTGCCGTCGTCGCCGAGGACCCCCTGGACCGCACGCTCCACGCCCGCGCGCACGGCGTCCGCCTCCGCGTCGCCGAGTTCGTGCGCGGCCGCGATGACGATGGACAACCCGTAGCGGTGCTTGTCACCCATCCAAGTCTCCTGGTCGGCGCCTGCGGGCACGAACGCGATCGCGCCACGATCGTTCATCGCGCCCGCTGCCGATCCGGCCGAGGGCGCGATGCATCGGGCAGCTGATCCGGCTCGGGAGCCGGGACGCCGCCCTTCGCTCAGGCAGCCGCCGCTTGATGGCTGAACGGCGTCCTGGACAAGTGGACGGGGTACCCGCGGTACGGATCGGCCGGAGGCGCGAAGAGGGCTGCCGGATCGGCGCGCGGCAAAGTCCGTGCAGGCACCGGCCGCTCGATGAGACGGCCGATCGCGGCGACCAGCTCGTAGGCGACGATCGGTCGGGCCGCCCGGTTGTCCTTGACGAACTGGCGGATGCCGCCTGCGAACCCGGCCTGGATCAGGTCGGCGCCGTCCACGCCCGGGAGCATGGTCCAGTTCTGGATGGCCGACCTGAGACGGGTCAGGCCGTACATGATGTGCCCTTCGGCCTCCAGGGGGATGTAGGTGGGCAGCTTGGGGCGCAGGCCGTCGCCGACCTGCAGGTCGACGGGCACGTCCTCGCGAAGCAGCTCCAGGACCGCCGAAGCGAACTGTAGGCCGTTGTCGCTGGGTTGTGCGGTCCCCTCCGCGCCGGTCGGATTGCGTCCGGCGAGCCCGGTCAGCAAAAGGGTCACGCAAGCGGCGGTGGTGGCCGCCCCCGCGCGATCGGTGCCGTTGTTGGTCACGAGGCCCTGGAGGATGTCGATGGTTTCGCGGGCGATGGTGTTCGCTGCCCGGATCCGGCCGTCCGTCATCGCGGCTCTTTCCTGTGATGTCGTTTTGGGAACGTCGATCGAATTCCGGACCTCCCCGCTCGAAGCCGGCGGGGCTGGGCCGAATCGCCACGACGTTCGCAAGGAATGAAACCCGTGTCTACCGCACCGGCGCAACGCGACTGCGAATTTCCATTCCTTCCGGTCCTGTGACGCCCGTCTCCGGCGTCTCGGAACCGGCCGCGACGCGTTTGCCGGGGATCGATGGGTCACCGCCACGACGTCCGCGGCACCTTCGGTCGGGCCCATCTGGGCCTTAAGCTAAGGGCTGGGCATCGCGTCCCTCGCCACTCTCCAGTAGTTTCGGTTTCGGCCGAAGGCATGAGGCCAGGGTGACGACGCCTGCTCGCCTGCCGACCGAGTGGAGCCCGGAACCTAACCACCGATCTCGTGATCGTGCCTTCGACCCGCTTTGCATCGCTCCTCAGCGCGACGTACCATCGCGGCCAATTCAAGGAACGGGTCGGCCATGTCACTCCTTCGTCGCGCCATCACCTTCGCCCTCGCGGGCGTGATGGCCGTCGGCCACCCGGCCGAGCTCCTGGCCGCCTCCTACGTCTTCCGCCAGCCCTCCGCCGCCGGCACCTACCCCGTCCCCGTCATCACCAACAACGTCGTCAACTCGAACACCTACTACAAGGTCGACGGGCGC
>NZ_BPQO01000023.1 GCF_022179285.1 Methylobacterium hispanicum
CCGGCCGCCTTGATGTCGCGACCGGCCGTCTTGCCTGCGTCGCCTGCCTCATGGCCGCCAACGCCCTCAACAATCCAGCCTGAGGTTTCGTCCTCAAACAGGCTCTAAGGTCCGGTGTAGCTGCTCGGCCATGGCGGAGAGCACGCCGTTGAGGTCGACGGGGTGTGCTTCCAGGCGCTGCTTGAGAGAGAAGGCGAGCAGTTGCTCAGTGAGCCTGGCACCGCGCTGCGCGGCCTGCATGGCATTGTGCAGGAGACGCAACGCGCGCTCGTCCGTGACCTTGCGCTCGGCAAGCTCCAAGGAGCCCATCACCGCGGCGAGCAGGTTGTTGAAGTCGTGCGCGACGCCTCCCGTCAGTTGCTCGATGGCGTCCATCTTGCGCGTTTGCACAGCCTGTTCCTGTGCCTCGGCACGGAGGCGCGACAGCTCCAGGTTGGCCCGGACGCGCGCCTGGAGCTCCCGCGCCGAGAACGGCTTCACGAGGTAGTCGTCCGCGCCGGCCTCCAATCCCTCGACGCCGGCCTCGGCGCCCGCGCGGGCGGAGAGCATGATCACCGGCACCGTGCGTAGGGCGGGATCGGCCCGGACTGCCCGGGTCAGCGCGATGCCGTCGAGCACCGGCATCATCACATCGGTGAGCAGCAGGTCCGCCGGCGCCTTGCGCAACGCTTCCAGGGCGGCGGCGCCGTCACCGACCGCGACCACTTGGTGGTCCCGCCCGAGCAGGCGCTCGGCGTAGGCACGCATGTCGGCGTTGTCATCGGCCAGGACGATGCGGGGCCGACCATCCCCGGAGGGTGCCTCTTCGAGCGAGCCCCGAAGGGATACGACGTTGGACGGCACTTGGGGCAGCCATCGCAAGGCTTCCTCGACGTAACCGCGGGCCTGGCCTTCGTCGGGTGCCGCCCCTGCCTCGACGACCCTGTCAGCGGGCAGGTGGGAGCGCCCGAAGGGAAGGGTCACCGTGAAGGTCGTGCCCTGACCAAGCGTGCTGCGAACCTCGACGTCCCCGCCGTGGAGGGAGACGAGGTCGCGCACGAGCGCGAGGCCGATCCCCGAGCCCTTGTGCGAGCGGCTGCGGGTGCCCTCGATGCGGTGGAAGCGGTCAAAGACGTGCGGCAACGCCTCGGCGGGAATTCCGACACCGGTGTCGGCCACCGTCAGGCATACGTCTGCCGGACCCGGCCCGAGCCGGACGTCGATGCTGCCGTGGAAGGTGAATTTGAAGGCGTTGGACAACAGGTTGAGGACGACCTTCTCCCACATGTCCCGGTCGACGAAGACGGTCTCTGGAAGCGGAAGGCAGTCGACGCGTAGGGCAAGGCCGCCCCGTTCGACCGCCGAGCGGAAGGTGCTCGCCAAGTCCGCCGTCAGGGCCGCGAGGTCGGCCGGCGCGAAGGTCGCCTCGACGCGTCCGGCCTCGACGCGCGAGAAGTCGAGCAAGGTGTTGACGAGCCTGAGTAGCCGGAGGGCGTTCCGGTGGGCCACCTCAAGCTCCTTGCGGCTCCCGGGCGCGATGCCGGGGTCCCGCAAGGCCTCCTCAAGGGGGCCGAGCATCAAGGTCAACGGGGTGCGGAACTCGTGGCTGACGTTGGAGAAGAACCGCGTCTTGGCGCGGTCAAGTTCGGCCAGGGCCTCGGCGCGTCGCCGCTCCTCCTCGTAGGCGCGCGCATTGCGGAGCGCCGTCGAGACCTGCCCCGCCACGAGATCGAGGAAGCCCCTGTAGCCTTCGTCGAGCGCGCGGCTCGGGCTCACGCCGAGGATCAGCACGCCCAGCGGCTCCGAGCCGGCCTCGCCCGCGAGCGGCACGACCAGCGCGTCCTCCACGGGGTCGCCCCACAACCCTCCCGCCATGCCGAGGGTCGTGCCGAGGCCGCCCACCCCTACGGTCTCGCCTGCGAGCGCCCGCTCAAAGGGCCAGGTCGCCCCTGCCTCCGCCGAGGCCAGGGGATGGGCGGCATCGATTCCGACAGCCGCGCCCTGACGCAGGCTGCCGTCGGGCTCGCGCAGGAAGACGAGCGCGAAGGGCACGTCGAGCCTCTCGCCGGACAGCGCGCGGGCTACGTCCGCGCAGGTCGCGTCGACGTTACGGGTCTCGCCCGCGTTGGCCGCCAGGTCGCGCAGCAGGCCGAGCCGACGCTCGCCCACGACCTGGGCGGTGACCTCGCTGCACACCGCCAGCATGCCGACGATGCGGCCGTCGTCGTCCTCGGCCGGCGCATGAGAGACGCTGAAGTAGGCTTCCTCCCGGTAGCCGGCCCGCTCCATCAAGAGCGGCAGGGCCGCCGTCCAGTTGGCCTCGCCGGTCTGCATCACGCGGGCGATCATCGGGCCAAGCGTGTCCCAGGACGCCGCCAGCGTGACACGGATGTCGCCGCCGAGCGCGTTGGGGTGCCCGGCGCCGATGAGCTTGGCGTAGGCGTCGTTGTAGACCTGGGTGAACTCGGGGCCCCACGTCAGGATCATCGGGTACTGCGAGGACAGGAGCGTGCGAACGGTCGAGCGCAGGCTCTGCGGCCAGGCGGCCACGGGACCAAGAGGCGTCGCCGACCAGTCGAGGCCGCGCGCGAGCGCCCGGACCTCCCCAGTACCCCGGAACAGCGTGGCCGCGGCTTCAGCAAGGGTCATTGTCCGCTACCCTTCTCCGCGTCGCACCTATCCCTCCATGCCTCGGCCATGGCCGCCACGCGTCCCCGCTCCCTCAAACCTCGTCGCAGCCGACAGATATGGGTCACGCCTCGATCATGTCCCGGATACGCGACGCCAAGGCCTCCATCACGAACGGCTTCGTGAGCACCTGCATGCCGGGCTCCAAGTAGCCGTTACCCACCGCCGCGTTCTCGGCGTAGCCGGTGATGAAGAGCACCTTCAGGCCGGGCCGTGTCACCCGGGCCGCGTCCGCCACCTGCCGACCGTTCATGCCGCCGGGCAGGCCCACGTCGGTGATCAGCAGGTCGACGCGCGCGTCCGACTGCAGCACCCGCAAGCCGGACGGGCCGTCCGCCGCCTCGATGGCCGCGTAGCCCAGGTCCTCCAGCACCTCGGCCACCAGCATGCGCACGGACGGCTCGTCGTCGACGACGAGCACCGTCTCCCCTGGCTCGGCCCTGGGCGCGTCGGCGAGGTCCGGAAGGTCCCCGGCGGCGGAGACGTCGCCGTGGTGGCGCGGCAGGTACAGGCACACGGTCGTGCCCTGCCCGATTTCCGAGTAGATGCGCACCTGCCCGCCGGACTGCTTGGCGAAGCCGTAGATCATGCTGAGACCAAGTCCGGTACCCTGGCCGATGGGCTTGGTGGTGAAGAACGGGTCGAACGCCTTGGCGACCACATCCGCGCTCATCCCCGTGCCGGTGTCGGTGACGCAGAGCGATAGGTATTGTCACGGTGGCAGGTCGCGTTCGCGGGCGGCATGGTGGTCGAGCCACCGGTTTGCAGTCTCGACCGTGATGCGTCCGCCCTCGGGCATGGCATCGCGGGCGTTGATGCACAGGTTCAGCAGCGCGTTCTCAAGCTGGCCCGGGTCCACCAGCGCCGGCCAGAGGCCGCCTGCGCCGACCACCTCGATGTGGACGGCCGGGCCCACGGTCCGGCGGATGAGTTCCTCCATGCCATGGATGAGGCCATTCACGTCGGTCGGTCTCGGTTCGAGGGTCTGCCGCCGCGAGAAGGCGAGCAGGCGATGCGTCAGCGCGGCGGCCCGCTTGGCCGCCCCTTGCGCGGCCGTCATGTACCGGTCGATCTCGGTCAGGCGGCCCTGGCTCATGCGCGTCTGCAGCAGTTCCAGGCTGCCGGATATGCCGGTGAGCAGGTTGTTGAAGTCGTGGGCGATGCCGCCGGTGAGCTGGCCCACCGCCTCCATCTTCTGCGATTGCCGCAGCGCCTCCTCGGTCTCGGCGAGCGCCTGCGCCGCCTCCTTCTCGGCCGTGACGTCCCGCCCGACCGCGTGGATGCGGTCCTCGGCTGGTACGGCTGTCCACGAGAGCCAGCGGTAGCTGCCGTCCTTGTGCCGGTAGCGGTTCTCGAAGCGCAGGGTGGTCCGGCCCTCGGACAACTCGCCGACCTCGGCTAGCGTGGGCGCGACGTCGTCCGGGTGAACGAGATCCATGAACGCGCCGCCGACGAGGTCGCGCTCGTCCCAGCCGAGCAGCGTCGTCCAGGCCGGATTCACCGCCTCGATGGTGGCGTCGTAGCGCGCGACGAGCATGATGTCGGTGGAGAGCCGCCACATGCGGTCGCGGTCGGCGGTGCGCTCGGTGACGAGGCCTTCGAGCTCCTCACGCGAGCGTGCGAGCACGTCCCGCGCCTCGACGATGTCCTGGATGTCGGTGCAGGTCCCGAACCAGCGGGTGACCTGCCCTGTGGCGTCGCGCATCGGCAGGGCGCGGCCGAGCGTCCATCGATGCTGCCCGGTATGGTGGCGTAGGCGGTACTCGATCCGGTAGGGCTCGCCGCTCGCGAGGGACGCGCTCCACACCTCCCAGGTCCGTTCCCGGTCGTCGGGATGGACGATGCCCTCCCACGCCGCGCCGTCCGTGGTGCCAGCCGGCACGCCGGTGAAGTCGTACCAACGCTGGTTGTAGTAGTCGTGGTAGCCGTCCGCCCTCGTCGACCAAACCATCTGGTCGATGGAGTTGGCGATGGTCTGGAACCGCGCCTCGGCCTCGCGCAGCGCGTCCTCGCGCTCCCGGCGCTCGGTCACGTCGCGGTAGAACAGCGCTAGCCCCTCCGGGTGCGGGTAGGCGCGCACCTCCAGCCAGACGGCGTGCCCATCCGGCCAGACATAGCGGTGCTCCAGCGTCCGTGAGACGCGCTCCCGCATCACGCGCAGGTACATCTGCCCGATGGGCATGGCCTCGGAGCCCGGGTAGACCTCCCAGTGCGAGCGGCCGACGACCTGATCCGGCGGCCTCTCCTCCAGCCGGAGGCCCTCGGCGTTCATCTGGAGGATGCGGAAGTCTTGGTCGAGGAGCATGAAGCCCTCGCCCATGCCCTCCAGCAAGCCCGAGGCCCGTGCCTCGCTGGCGCGCAGGGCCTCCTCGGCCCTGACCCTGGCTGTGGTCTCGGTGCAGGAGCAGAACATGCCGCCCACCGTGCCGTCCTCGTTCCGGATCGGCGAATAGGAGAAGGTGAAGGTGGTCTGCTCGTCGTAGCCGTGGCGGTTCATCGTGAACGGCAGGTTCTCGGCCCAGGTCGCCTCGCCGGCCATCGCGCTGTCGACGAAGGGCGTGATGGCCTCCCAGATCTCGGGCCAGATCTCGCGGAAGCGGCGACCGAGGGCAGCCGGGTGCTTGTCGCCCAGGATCTCCGCGTAGGCGTCGTTGTAGACGAAGGCGAGGTCCGGCCCCCAGGCGGCGAACATCGGGAACCTGGAGCCGAGCATCAGGCTCGCGACCGAGCGCAGCGCCTGCGGCCAGGTTTCCGGCCAACCGAGCGGCGAGGACGACCAGTCGTTGGCCCGCATGCGCTCCCCCATCTGCCCGCCTCCCGACAGAAAGGCGGCGGTCGTGGATGGGGAGGTCTCGGACATGCTCTGCGGTGGGGCCTGGATCGGGAAAGCGGCGGGCAGGGTTGTCTTCCCCCCGGCCAAGGATTCGGTGGGGGCCATGATACGTGGTGGTGGCGAGTTTGCGGCGCTCCGTGTGGCAGGGTCGTTGAGCTCGGGTCCTGCCGTCACGGGCCGCCGCGCCCCCCAGTCACGCGCTGCAGGATGTGCGAGAGCTGCCTGGCCGAGTAGGGCTTGTGCAGGAGCTCGAAGCCGTGGCCGCCCTCCTGCGCCAGCACGTGGCTGTAGCCGGACGCCAGGACCACCGGAAGGCTCGGGAAGCGGCGCCGGATCTCGCGCGCAAGCTCAACCCCGTTCATGCCCGGCATCACCACGTCCGAGAACACCGCGTCGAACCCCGCGCCGTCCGGGCCGAGATGCGCCAGGGCCTCTCCGGCGTTCGCCGCCCAGGTCGTCTCGTAGCCGAGGTCCTCCAGGATCTGGGTTGCGAAACGCCCCACCTCCACGTTGTCCTCGACGACAAGCACGCGCTGGCCCGTGCCGCCGTCCGCGGCGTCGGGCTCCACGGTCCGCAGCTCCTCGCCCCGGGCGGCGTCGACCTGCGGCAGGTACAGGGTAAAGGTCGAGCCGCGTCCGGGTGCGCTCGCGACGTCGACGTCACCGCCGGACTGCTTGGCGAAGCCGAACACCTGGCTCAAGCCCAACCCGGTCCCCTTGCCGACCTCCTTCGTGGTGAAGAACGGCTCGAAGATGCGCCCGACCACGTCGGCCGGGATGCCGGAGCCGGTGTCCGTCATGGACACGGCGGCGAAGGGCTCGGGCGCTGGGGCATGTCCGCGGATGGCGGGCTTGCCGACCCCGCAGGCCAGGCGCAGCGTCAAAGTGCCCTCTCCGTCCATCGCGTCGCGGGCGTTGACGGACATGTTCACCAGCGCGGTCTCGAACTGGCTGCGGTCGGCGCGCACGAAGCAGGGCGCATCCGGCAATTCGGTGACGACCCGGATGCGCGCGCCCGTGACCGTGTCGAGCATCTCGGCCACGCCGCGCAGAACGGCAACGAGGTCGAACGCCTCCGCCTTCAACGCCTGCCGTCGCGCGAAGGAGAGCAGCTGCCCGGTCAGCTTGGCGGCCCGGTCGACGGTGTCCGAGACCGCGTCGAGGTAGCGGGCCTTGCGGGCCTCGGCCAAGTCGGGCCGGCGCAGGAAGTCGACCGACGAGCGGATGATGGTCAGCAGGTTGTTGAAGTCGTGCGCCACGCCACCGGTCAATTGCCCGATGGCCTCCAGCTTCTGCGACTGGCGCAGCGCCTCCTCCGCCTCGTGCAGGGCGACCGCGCGCTCCTTCTCGGCGGTGACAGCGCGTCCGTAGGCGTAGACGATGTCGCCCTCGGTGGCGGTGTGCCACGAGATCCAGCGCGGCGTCCCGTCCTCGTGCCGGTAGCGGTTCTCGAAGGCGGTGAGGTCGTCGTCCGTGGCGGCGTAGGACAGCGCCGTGCGCGTCACGACGTCGTCTTCGGGCCAGACGAATTCTTGGAAGCTGCGGCCCACCACCTCCGCTGGGTCGTGGCCCAGGATCGTCCTCCAGGCCGGGTTGACCGCGCGGAAGACGCCGTCGACGCCGACCACGACGAGCAGGTCGCGCGAGTTGCGCCAGACCCGGTCGCGCTCGGCCGTGCGCTCGGCGATGCGCCGCTCCAGCGCCTCCTCGCGGGCGTGCTCCTCGGTGACGTCCTGCGCGATGCCGCCCAGATGCCGGAGGCAGCCCTCCGCGTCGCGGATCGGGAAGCCGGTGTCGCGGATGTGGCGCACGGCCCCGTCCTCGGGCCGCACGATGCGGTACTCGACCGTGTGTGTCTCGCCGGAAAGCAGGCGCGGCATGGCCGCGAAGGCGCGCGCACGGTCGTCAGGGTGCACCAGCGAGGCCCAGCGTCCGAGGTCGCCCATCACCAGCTCGCGCCGGTCGCCCCAGACCCGCTCGTAGGCCGGGCTCAGCCACTCCAGCCGGCCGCCCGCGGGGTCGGCGATCCAGAGCACCGTCGGCCGAGTTCTCCGCGAAGGAGCGGAAGCACTCCTCGCTCTCGATCAACCCGGCCGCGGCGCGCACCCGCGCGGTCGTCTCCTGCGCCACGTTGAGGATGCCCGCGGCGCGCCCGTCCGCACCCAGGACCGGGTTGAGGCTGTATGTGAAGAAGACCTCGTCGGGCGTGCCGTCCCGGTCGAGCACCAGCCGCTGGTCCTGCACCTCCACGGCGCCCTCGCCGGCGAGCACCCGGGCGAACATGGGTTCGAGCTCCTGCCATGCCTCCGGGAACACCTCCCGCGCCGGGCGGCCCAGCGCGCCGGGATGCTTGCCTCCGACGAGCGCGCCCCAGGCGTCGTTGTAGAGGATGGCGAGGTCGGGCCCCCAGTAGAGCGCCATCGGGGCCGCGGCCTGGAGCGCGACGCCCACCAGGGTGGCGAGCGCCGCCGGCCACGCCTCGGCGGGCCCGAGGACGGTGGCGGACCAGTCGTGCGCCCGCATCCGGGCGGCCATCCCGCCGCCGCCCGGAAACAGGTTCGTTGTTTTCGCCGGCTCGCCGTCCATCCCGGGGTTGTCGTCCCATGCAGTCAGGCCCCTCTTGTGGGAGAGATGCCGCACACGGCACAAGCCCGTTCTCGAATCGTACGCGTCCCTTGCGCGCCCGGCACCAACGGATCCCCAGCTACCCGCATCGGTCTGCCGCCGGACGGGCTTATCGGATGGGTCCCGGCGATGTGCGGGGCTCCAGGCTCCAAGGGGACCGAACCTCGTACACGATGCCGTCGTCGTCCCCGTACGGCGTGCCGGACGCCGCGGTCGACGCGATGGCCCGGAGCAAGGCGTCCGCGGGGACCCGGTCGGCCAGCACGAGCACGGGGCCGACCCCGACCTCGCCGCCGTCGGCGAACGCAAGGCGTCCGGCCACCAGGGCACCGGCCATGTCCGCGAGAAGCTGGCGGTCGGCGGGCCTGAAGGCCGCCAGCGCCAGGGCATCCTGGTCGTACGCCGTGACGAGGGCGTCGTCCGCCTGGATCGCGCCGTGGAAGGCCTCGCCGTCCCGAAGGTCGCGCAACCGGATGCCCCTCTGCTTCGCCCGCCAATCGGTGGCGAAGGGGTCGTTGAGGATCAGCAGGGTCGCGAGCTTGGGGTCGTCGTGCTGGACGAGGACCCATCGGGGCTTGGCCCTTTCGGGCGGCAGAGGCCGTCCTCGACCGTCGCCGCGTCGTCGGGCACCCCAAGCCAGTCGCGCAGCCCAACGCAATCGCCGACATGCTCGGCCGCAGCGTCATGCCCGAGCGCCACGCCCCAGGGCGCCTGGTCGAGGCCCAGAAGTACCACGCGGTTGTCGTTCCCGGCCTTCATCGATGCGGCTCCGGGCATGCCGCCCCAGCGGGGCCCTGCCGAACAGTGATCGCCCAAGTAGCCTCAAAGGCAAGGCTCGCGGGCGACGGAGCGCGCCGGCTCCGCCGTCCAAGTCATCGCCCGCGCGCAGACCGGCCACGTGATCCGCAGCGGCTCGGCCAGCGCTGCCGCAGGCATCTGCGTATACCTGTGTCGCCGGCTCGTCCGCCGTGCGTGCACGTTCATGCCGTGGCGGCAAGGCCCTCAGGAGGTGCAAACGCTAGCAAGCGCGGTTGAACGCATTCGGAGCGCTCCTCGTCTCGGACCGCGGCAAAGGCACGGGCCACGCGCGAGAACTCCGGCGTGCGGAGGTAACCGTAGGACTTGTGGTGGTTCGCCTCGCCGTTGGGCCGCAGGTAGCCGTTCACGACCCGCCGGTCGACGATGCTCACGCCGGTGTCGCTCGACCCGTAATCCGCGTCGAGCGCCCCCATGATGGCGACCACGTCCTCGCCGTCGGCAAGGTTGGTCCAGGCCGAGACGTTGTTCGGCACCCTGATCGCCCCATGCTCGGCCTCGAACTTGAGCTTCACCTTGGCGAGGCCCAATGGAGAGCCGGCCGTGACGAGGTGCTCGACCTTCAGGGAGGGATCCTCGCGCTCCAGCAGCCGCAGCGCATCGTAGGCGATCACCGATCCCATCGAGTGCGCCACGAGCAGGATGCGACGGTCGCGGTACGCCCGCAGCCTCTCGATGAGCCGGGCCCGCACGTCGCGGGCGAAACCCGCTTCCGAGTGGTAGTGCCAGAGGTCGTCGAAGCGGTGTTCCAGGATGACGTCGTCCACGAGCGTGACGCCGGTCGCCTCCTCGATGAGGTCGATGCCGGCGTAGACGGGTGCCAGTACATCCTTCGCCGTGACCGACGGTGCGTCCTCGCCTCCGGGAAGCGGACCGGCTCCGGCGTAGGGACGATACGGCTCGCGATTGTCGTCCTCCGGAAGCGGCGCGTCGTAGCGCAAGTCGGCCCAGTAGACGAACTCGAAGAGGAAGTCGGGATCGACCAGCCCTTCGTTGCGGGCCAAGCCTTCCGCGATGGCTGCCTTCCACCACCGCGTCTTCTCGTCGGCCGGCGGTTTGTTCGCGAGGCCGTGGATGCCGATGACGACGCGACCCGGCTCCATGACGGCTGGTGCCTCCTCGTTGTGTCGACGCGGCCCGGAGTGTTGCGACGCGTCCCGGAGCCGTGCAGTAACGCGGATGCCCAGGAATCCGATGCACGAGGCTCGTTTCCTGGATGATCGGGTCAGGAACGCTCCTCGGCGGCGAGGCGCTCGACCTCGCGCACGTAGCCGTCTGCGTCGAACTTCTTGAGCGTCGCCGCTCCCAGCGAGCGCACGTTCCCGTACACTGGCCGCGGGCCCCAGGGGCGGTCGTGCAGGCCGAAGAGCCAGGTCACGTTCGTGAACGAGTTCGCGTCGCGACCGTCGATGAAATACTTGTTGTTCAGCCGCAGCGCCGTCTCGAACGCCTCCTCGGGCGACGCCGACCACTCCAGGATCTTCTTGCCCCAATACATGCGCATGTGGTTGTGCATGTAGCCGGTCTCGCGCATCTCCATCATGGCCGCGTTCCAGTAGCGGTCGTGCGTCTCCCCGCGCTCGAACTGCTCGGGCGTGTAGAGGTAAGGCCGCGGATCGCCGCGATGCGCATCCAGCGTCTTGCGCGCCCAGGCCGGCGCGGCCTCGTAGGAATCGTAGTTCGGCTCGTAGTAGATGTGGTTCATCGCGAGCTCGCGCCGGACGATGAGCTCCTCCAGGTACGCCGCCTTGTCGTCCTCGCCGCCCGTCGCGGCAGCCTGGACCTTGAGCGCGATAGCGACCGGCGAGATCTGGCCGTAGTGCAGGTACGGGCTCATGTGCGAGGCCGCGCCTGCCTCCGGCCGCCCCCTGATCTGGGCATAGTGGTTGAAGCGGGCGTCCAGGTAGTGGCTCAGCGTCGCCTCGGCCTGCGTGGTGCCGCCCTTGAAGCGTCGCACCGGCCGCACGCTCTGGTCGGCCTTCAGGCTGGCAACGAGCCTCGGCACGTCCGAGAGGTCGAGCGTGCTCTCGAAGCTGAGATGGTCGGCCCGATGGGCGACCGACCGTTCCTCCAGCGGCACGAGGTATTCGGGCAGGAGCCGGCGAATCTTGGGCCGCAGGGTGCGGGCAGCGACCTCGTGCTTGGGCGAGGCGGTCTCGACGGGCACCACAACCTCGCCCTCGACCTGCACCACGCGGCAGGGCGCCCGGGCGGCGAAGTCGGCGTAGAAGCGACGCACCGGCTTCAGGTAGTTGCGGTCGCAGATCACGAGCGCCGCGTCCGCCGCGTAAAGGAGCGCGGTCTCGACCGGCGGCTGCCGGCGCGCGACGTAGGCGATGCCGCGCTTGGCGAGCTCAGGCCCGACCTCGGCCATGCCCTCCAGCAGGAAGGCCCAGTGGCGGGCGTTCGCCTCGGGAATGCCCTCGGCGAGCCCGTAGCAGACCAGCACCGGCAGCCCGCGCCCGTTGGCCTCCTCGACGGCGTATTCCAGGGCCGGGTTGAAGCGGGCGCGCTGGGACAGCCCCATCCAGTACAGGACGTAGGAAGCGCCATCCCGCGCGGGCAGGTCGTTGAGCGGCTTGATGCGGGTTGGCTGGATCATGCGCGACGGATTCCGTGTCGGCGTGGGCGAATGGCCGGCGGCCTCCTCCCACATAGGGCGGCTCGACCGAGAACGCGCCGCACGCGCGGCACGCCTCGGTAATCCACAGCGAAGACGAAACAGCGCATGTTGCCCACATGTTCTCGTGCGTTGATGGGCACGGCCAGGGGTGGTCCTTGTGTGCGTAGGTGGTGGGATGCCTGAGACCGGAAGCTACGGACCTGAGGAACGCGCCGCCGTGCTGGAGCGGCAGCGTACGCTGAAGATGGCGAAGTCGGCCCACGCCTACGTCCGCGGCAACACCCTGCAGTTCTACGACTGGCTCGATGGGCTCCCGCGCGGCACCCTGCCGGAGGGCCTCCGGTCTGGATCTGCGGCGACTGCCATCTCGGCAACCTGGGCCCGCTGGCCGACGCGGAGGGGCGTGTAGACATCCAGATCCGCGACATCGACCAGACCGTCGTCGGCAACCCGACCCACGACCTCGTTCGCCTCGGCTTGTCGCTGGCGAGCGCCGCGCGCGGCTCCGACCTGCCCGGCGTGGTCACCGCCCGGATGCTGGAGGAGATGGTCCGCGGCTACGCGCAGGGCCTCGCTGGCTTCAAGGCGGACGGGGCGCCGCCCGAGCCGGACGTGGTGCGCACCGTGCGCCGGCGCGCCCTCGGACGCGAGTGGAAGCACCTCGCCCGCGAGCGTCTGAAGGACGTCGAGCCCTCCATCCCGCTCGGTCGCAAGTTCTGAGCGCTCGACGATGTAGAGCGGGGCGCCTTGCAAGGCCTGTTCGAGGAGGAGCGGGTGCGCAGCCTCGTACCTGGCGCTGAACCGACGCGGCGGCCAGTCGATGGTCCGCCTGATCGACGCGGCGTACTGGATGAAGGGCTGCTCCTCACTCGGGTTCCTGCGCTACGCCGCGCTCGTGCGCATCGAGGACCAGGGCAAGCGGAGGCTCGCGCTCGTCGACCTCAAGGAGGCCGTCGAGCCCGCCGCACCGGCAACCCCGGGCGCGGAGATGCCCGCCGACCCGGCCGAGCGCGTCGTGGCCGGGGCGCGGGCGCTCTCGCCGAACCTGGGCGAGCGCATGCTGCCGGTGAGCCTCCTCGGCAAGCCGGTGGTGATGCGCGAGCTCGCGCCCCAGGACCTCAAACTCGACATCGACCAGTTCAGCCGCGAGGAGGCCGTGCGGGCGGCGCACTACCTCGCCCACGTCGTCGGCAATGCGCACGGCTGGCAGATGGACGAGGCCACCCGTTCGGGCTGGCGTGACGAGGTCCTGCGAGGCACGGACGGCGGGTCGCAGGCGCCGAGTTGGCTCTGGTCGAGCGTAGTCGAGCTCGCGGGCCGGCACGAGGTCGGCTACCTCCAGCACTGTCTCCGCTACGCGACCGCGGAGGCCGCTTGAGGCGTAGTGGCCTTCGGCGCTACGAGGCCGTCCGGGAGGGTCAGGTAGCCGAACCGGCCGCCCGCGCGCTTCCCGGGCCCCAGCAGCCCCAGGCCGTGCTCCGCGTCGCGGCGGCCTGCGGCCCAGCGGTCGCGGATGGAAGACGGCGAGAAGTCGAAGCTCTTGGCCGCGAGCTCGTCCGCGCCGGTCTGGTAGACGAGGTGAAGCAGCGTCACCGCCGGTCCCGCGGGATCGAGCCGCTCCCGCAGCGCGTACTCTCGCCTCAGCCCCGCAATCGCCCGACGCGGGGGGCTGGCGAAGATGAGGTCGTTGGCGCGCTCCAGAACCGCGTCGAGGGAGGCGGGTCGCGGCGCTCGCAGGGAGAACAGGTCGGAGGCGATGCAGAGAAGGTCCCGCTCCGGCTCGTTCTCGAAGAGCGGGTCGAGGGGCAGGTTGTTGGTGTAGCCCGCGTCGCATAGGACCCGGCCATCCACCTCGACGGGCGGAAAGGCGGGCAGGATGGCCGTGCTGGCGAGGATGTGCTCGGGCCGGACCTCCTGGCGTGCGGTATCGAAGTAGACCTCCTCGCCGGTCTCGATATCGACGCAGCCCACCGTTAGGCGCGTGCCGCCTCGGTTCAGCCGCTCGAAGTCGATGAGGCGCTCCAGGGTCCGCAGCAGGGGCTTGTTGTCGAACAGGGCCACGTCATTCGGCACCCATGGGAGGGCCGACCATAGGCCGGGTAACCGGTGGCCGAATATGCTCGGTCGCCCCCAGGCGAGCGCCAGGAGGGCGTGCAGGCCGTTGTAGACCTGGCGCGGCTTGAGCAGCCCGGTCGGGCTCGGGCCCGTGGCCAGGGTCGCCTCGTCCCAGAACGCCCGGAGCTTGGCGACCCTGTCCTCGGGGGCGTTGCCCGCGACGATGGCGGCAGTCACCGCGCCGATGGAGGCGCCCACGACCCAATCGGGCCGGAGCCCGTGGCCGTGCAGCGCCTCGTAGGTCCCGGCATGGTAGGCGCCGACGGCGTTGCCGCCGGCGAAGACCAGGGCCAGGTCGCGTGTGTCGTCCAACATCCGTGCCTTCGTGCGTTGAGGCCGTCGCCGGCCATGACCCGGGTGGCGTCAGCCGTGCGGCTTGAACACGACCTTGGTGCAGTTGTCCTTCTTGTCCCGGAACAGGTCGTACAGCGCCGGGCCCTCCTCAAGGTTCGTCGAGCGGTGGCTGATGATGAAGGAGGGGTCGATGTCGCCGTTCTGTATGCGCTCCAGCAGCGGCTTCATGTACCTCACCATGTGGGTCTGGCCGGTCTTCAGGGTCAGGCCCTTGTTCATCAGGATGCCGAGGGCGACGGGACCGACGGGACCCGCGAACACGCCCGGCATCGAGACGTTTCCGCCGGGCCTGCAGGCGAGGATGGCCTGGTTGAGCGCATAAGGCCGCTCAAGGCTGACCGTGTGCTCCATGATGGCCGAGGTGACCTTCTGCAGCGTGGTGTCCGCCCCGTGGGATTCCATGCCGACCGCCTCGATGACCGAGTCCGGGCCGAGGCCCTTGGTCATCTCCATCAGCGTGTCCTGCACGTTCTCCTTGGACAGGTCGATGGTCTCCGCGCCGGCCTCGCGGGCGAGCGCCAGGCGCTCGGGCACGCTGTCGATGGCGATGACGCGCTTGGCACCGAGCAGGTAGCAGCACTTCACCGCCAGCACGCCAACCGGGCCGCAGCCCCAGATGGCGACGGTGTCCTCAGGACCGATGTCGCAGTGCTCGGCGGCCTGGTAGGCGGTTGGGAAGATGTCGGACAGGAACAGCACCTGCTCGTCGGTGAGGCCCTCGGGCACCACGATGGGCCCGACGTCGGCGTAGGGCACCCGCAGGTACTCGGCCTGGCCGCCCGCGTAGCCGCCGGTGATGTGGGAGAACCCGAACAGGCCGGCGAGCGGGTAGCCGTAGGTCTCGGCCTGGAGCTTGCCGTTCGGGTTGGTGCGCTCGCAGCAGCTCCAGTTGCCCCACTTGCACTGCCGGCACTCGCCGCAGCAGATGGTGAAGGGCACCACGATGCGGTCGCCGACCTTGAGCTTCGCGTTGTCCTTTCCGACCTCGATGACCTCGCCCATGGTTTCGTGGCCGAGGACGTCGCCGCATTCCATGGTGGGCATGAACCCGCCCATGAGGTGCAGGTCCGAACCGCAGATTGCGCAGGCGGTCACCTTGATGATGACGTCGCGCCCGTGCTCGATCTTGGGGTCGGGCACGGTCTCGCAGGTGATCTTGCCCCGGCTCTGCCACGTGAGTGCTTTCATGGTCGGTCGCTTCCGTTCGTTGGGGGTTCGGTTTCGGTCAGTAATCCGGGCGCGTACCCGGTCAGCGACGGCGCTGCCTGGGTCGCGTGCCGAAGATCACGGCGGCCGTCGCGGCCAGGCCGGCGGCGACCACGCTGGCGGTCGCCAGCGGGTGCAAGGTCGCCCGAGTGTAGGCGCTGGTGCGCACGACGTAGACGGGCGGGTCGCCGCGAACCTCGCCGGCATGCCGCGGCGCATGGAGGGCGCCCTGCGGGTCCCGCGGCTCCTCGGCACGCTTTTGCAAGGCGATGATGGCCGGCGCCAGCTCGTCGTAGGCGCCCGGCGCGAACTCCTTGCCCATCACGAACATCTTGCCGCCGCCGCCCACGAAGATGTCCCGCTGCGGGTGCACGGCGGCGTGCAGGATGGCGTTGGCCACCTCCTCGGGCGGGTAGATCGGCGGCGGCAGCGTCGGCTCGCGGTCCATGTAGTTGCGGGCACGCTGCGGCAGCGGCGTGTCGATGGACGCCGGCTTCACGAGGGTGACCGAGACCGGCGCCCGGTCCGCGATGAGCTCCATGCGCAAGGTGTCGGTGAAACCCTTCACCGCGTGCTTCGAGGTCGCGTAAAGGCCCTGAAACGGGAAGGCGAGGTCGGATGCGATACTGCCGACATTGATCAGCGCGCCACCGCGTTTCCGCAGGTGCTCGACGGCCATCAGAGAGCCATTCACCGTACCCCAGAGGTTGGTCTGGATCAGGCGCTCGTGATCCTTGTAGGCGATCTCGCGCAACGGCCCGTAGACGGTCAGGCCGGCGACGTTGACCCAGGTGTCGAAGCCGCCGAACGTCGCGATTGCTTTGTCGGCGATGGCCTGGACGTCCTCGCGCCGGCCTACGTCGGCGACGACATAGGTTGCGTTCGGGCCGAGCTCGTCGGCGACCCGGGCGAGCACGTCCTGGCTGCGCGCGGCGAGCACCACCCGGGCGCCGCGCTTGGCGGCCATGTGGGCGGTGGCCAAGCCGATGCCGCTCGACGCGCCTGTGACGACGATGACCTGCTCGCGCAGCGCCTTATGCGCCATGTCCGGTTCGCTCCTTGTCGACCCTGAACGGTGCCCGGCATGTCTACGCGCCAGACGCCGAAGCGTTGCAGCCCCAGCGCGTTCCGTGCCTTCGGGTCTAGGCCGTGCCGGCCATGACCGGCTCGCGGACGTCGCCATGACGCGCCCCGTCTGAGGGAGCTGGCAGGAGCAGACGGTCGCCGTCCGCCGTCCGGGCCATCTCGTGGTCCGGCGAGGGGAAGTCGAGGCTCCCGTCCGACCGGATGACGAGCAGGCACCGCGCGTCGCGGACCTCTGAGCCGGCTAGCTCGATCACGAACCGCCAGCCGGCGGCGTGTCTCCCTGCCAGGGCCTCGAAGTCGAACCCGTTCGCCAGCACCTTCCCGCGCGAGTCCCGGCTCACGCCGGTCTCCGCGTGCAGGAGGTGGTCCGCGGACGGCGCGAGTTGGTAGACCCGCTCGCGGCCGAGTTCCGGCGCGAGGCGCGTGCAGACGAGCGCGTTGTAGAGCTCGTCCCGGGTCGCCGCGAGCAGCCGGTCCGGCGGTTGGTCGGCAAGCCCTTCCTCGGCCTCGCGCGACAGGAGCTCAGCCTGCAGCGTCGGCACCCCGCCAGCCCGGGCCGCGCGTAAGGCCCCGGGATAGGTGTCGACCAGCAGCACCGGCACGCCGGCGCGGTGCAGCGCCAGGGCGAGGTCGCTTGACCAGGGCGAGGCGCCGACGACGGCAAGCCGCTCCGCATCCGCGGCGACCGAGAGCCCGAACCGGCGTGCCAGCGGCGCGAGCGAGAACCCATGGGCGAGCACGGTCGCGACGATGACGGCGAACACCGTCGGCTGGATCAGGTGCCTCCCGCATAGCCCGCCTCGCTGAGCCTGGGGCCGGCGAGGCCGGCGACCGCGGCCGCCACGATGCCGCGCGGGCCGATCCACCCGACGAACAGGCGCTCGCGCCAGGTCAGGTCGCTGCGCCACGTGGCCAGCCAAAGCGCCGCCGGCCGCACCACGAACAGCGTCGTGGCCGTCAACGCGATGACCGGCAGGGAGAGCTTGCCCAGCACCGTGAGGTCGAGGTCGGCGGTGAGGACGACGAAGAGGCAGGAGACCAGGAGGACGACCAGCGCCTCCTTGAAGCGGCGCAATTCTGCGATGCCCGGGACGTGCAGGTTTGCGAGCGCGATGCCGAACACGGTCGCGCCGATCAGCCCGGCCTCGTGCATCAGGAGGTTCGGCACCGCGTAGGCGACGAGCGCCAGCGCCAGCAGGAGCGGCGTCTTCAGGGTCTCCGGGACAAGGTCGCGCCGGAACGCCCAGGCCACGAGGAAGGCCGAGCCGACCCCGAGGACCGCGGCGGCCCCGGCGCCTTCCGCGAGGTGCAGCGCGAGGTCCGTCACGGCCTCCTCGCCCGACCGATGCGGTAGGCCGACCAGGATCTCGATGACGATGGCGGTCAGGATGGCGCCGACCGGGTCGTTGACGATGGCTTCCCACCTCAGGAATGCGGCGGAGCGCCGCTCCAGGCGGGCGTGGCGCAGCAGCGGCAGGATGACGGTCGGGCCGGTCACCACAAGGATGGCCCCGAACACAGCCGACGGCCCCCAGAGCATGCCGCCGACGAGGTGGGCGGCGACCGTGCCCAACACGAAGTTGATGGGCAGGGCGATGGCGGTGAGCCGGAGCACGCCCTCGCCGGCGGCACGCAACTCGCGGAAGTCGAGCGCGAGGCCGCCCTCGAACACCACGATGGCCACGGCCAGGCCGATCAGGGGACGGAGGTTTGGCCCGAACGCCTGGGACGGATGGAGGAGGCCGAGCACCGGCCCGACGAGGAAGCCGAGCCCGAGGAGGAGGACGATGGCCGGAATGCGGAAACGGGAAGCGATGACCTGGGCTGCGATGCCGCCCGCGACGATGCAAAGCACCGCCGTCGCCACACCCTGTTCCATTCGCGAAGCTCCCTTGAGCGCGCCCCTGCCGGCTCGGGAAACGTCTCCCGGCGCCGGAGGTCCCTGCCAACGTCGCCTCAGGCCGTACCGGAGGCGGTGGTGTCCGTCGCACGCGGGCGGAACGGGCATCGCCACTCCTCGTCCACGACCCGGCCGCTGTACTGGCGCGCCTCGGACACCTCGCCGTGCCGGGCCAACATCGGGTTCACCGATCCGGCCAGCGCCTCGTCCCGCTGCAGGATGGAGGAGCGCAGCTTCTCGTAGCGCCCGGCCTCGCGCAGCTGCTCGAACTGGGCGTGCAGGTTAAAAACCAGGGCCGGCGACGAGAACCGCCGGGCGGGCCGGCTGGCGTTCGGGTGCAGGCCGACCACGAAGAACGCCTCGCCGGCGAAGCTCAGGGAGAAGTGTGGGCTGTCCGGCTCGGGGGCGACGCGCCCGTCCCAGGGGTGGCCGAGCCAGGCGTCCTTGTCGGCGAGGGACTGCACACGGTTCCAAAGGTGCCGCTCGAATCCTTCCTCGTCCAGGTCGCTCGGCCCCTCGAAGACGACGGCGAAGCTCTGGAACAGGTCCGGTTGTCGGCGGTAGCGCGCCGCGAAGGCCATCAAGGCCGGGTAGATGCGCATGTCGTCCCAGGCCGAGGTGATGTCGCGGGCGACCAGCACCCGCATCTGGCCCTTGGTCAGGGCCGACTTGGCGCCGACGCAGGGGAAGCCGGCGTCGCGGATGAAGGCCCGGAAGGCTTCCGCCTGCGGATGGTTGGTATCGTCTCGGGGCAGTTGCATCGGAACTCGGCACGCAGGTCGCAAAGATGCCCGCGGAACCGGCACGAGGCGCCGCGGCAACAGGCAACGGTCCCCCGCAGGCCGCGTTCCGCGCGGGCTGGGAGGTGTCCTGCCTATCCACAGATGTCAGCCCTCACCGCCCGGGCCGGACGAGCGCCCCGATGAAGTTGCGCATCTCGGCCAGCCTGAGCCGCTCGTCGGTGACCTGCTCGTCCAGGCCGAGGCGCCAGGCGAGGTCGCGCCGGTTTGGCTCGCGGTGCAAGGCATCGACCTGCAGCGCGTAGGCTTCCACGTCGTCCTCGCCCCGTGCGAGCCCGGCCTCGACCAAGCTATCCGCCTGTCGGCGCAGGGCACCGGCCACTTCGTCCAGGCCGGTCTCGGGATGGTACTGCACACCCCAGAACACGCCGCCGTCGAAGCGGATCTCGGCGGCCTGCACGGCAGTGAGGCGATTGCCGGCGAGCAGAGTGGCCCCCGGTGGCAACGCGTCGACCTCGTCGGTGTGGATAGCCGGCGCGTCGAAGGCCGCCGGCCGACCCGCCAGCAGTGGATGTGACCGCTCATCCGCCGTCGGCGTGATCCGCCGTCGGCGTGATCCGCCGCGCGAACCCTGCCTCCAACCTTCTCGCGTTCGGGCGCACGCTGTCGCCGGCGGCGACCTTCGCGACCTGCAGCCCGGCGCAGGAGCCGAAGGCCGGCGTGCCCGAAGCGAACACGCTCCGCATGAAGGCGACCGTTCGCCGGGTCTCCGGCGTCTCCTCGTAGAGATGCAGTGGCGAGCCCGTGAGGAACACCGCGTCGTATTCGGCCAAGCTGTCCCCGGGTGGGAGAGCCGCATCGGCGTCGGCCGGCTGGATGCGGTCGCAGGTGGCCCCGGGAGCGAGCCTGCGCAGGATGTCGAGGTAGGTCTCGCCAGAGGAGCGGCCGACGCTCTCGCGACGCTTCTTACGCGCCTCGGGCGTCTCGCTCTCGGCCACCAGGAAGCGCGACGACGATTGGGTTGAATTCACGGCAGCCCAGTTCTCAGTGGCCGCGTGGCAAGCCGAGCCACGGCCGCAGGTCTAGGCGTGCGGCCGCGATGGCGCTCAGGACCTCCCTGGGGGCGCCGGCCGCCTTGGCTTCCACCTCGAAAGCCTGCAACCGCTGGAACAGCGCGACCTCCAGGTTGGGAATGACGGGGATCGGACGGAAGGAGGTCATCACCTTCAGCTCCCGCAGGTAACGGCAACCCTCCTCGTGACCGACCGTCATGGCACCTCCTTGGAACCAAGTCCGCCCTCGTCGCGCGAGGTCATGTCGGACAACACCCGTGGCGGCGAAGGGTTTGCGGAGGCGCGTGCGTCACGCTGTATCTCCTAGGGGCCCAGGCCGGCTTGCCCTCCGCCGCCGAAGGGACATCGAGCCACCCATCCATGCCGGCGTCTCGCCCTTACGCGGGGGGAAGCCCATGCGGCGAGCTGGGGTGGTCGGCGTCGGTGCCATCTGCCGGGCCTGCGGCGGTCCGGCTAGCGCGGCCAGGCGTGCGGTGCACCGGCGACGCAGGTTGGCAACCTGAGGCGATGAATACGGTTCTACCGACAGCCTCTTGGGACGGGGCCGTTCGGGAGGGGGCGTTGGAGGTTCGGGACATCGCGACGGCGGGCAAGCCGGACCCAAGGCTCCTGCAGGCCGCCGTCGAAGCCTCCGGCGAGGCCATCGTGATCACCTCGGCCGACCTCGACGAACCGGGACCGCGCATCGAGTACGTGAACCCCGCCTTCACGCGCATGACCGGTTACGGGGCCGAGGAGGTCGTGGGTCTCACGCCGCGTCTTCTGCAGGGGCCCGGAACGGATCGGGCCGTCCTCGACCGCATGCGCGCCGCCCTTGCCGCTGGCGAGCCGTTCCAGGGCGAAGCGGTGAACTACCGCAAGGACGGCTCGACCTACGTCGTCGAGTGGCTGATCACGCCCGTGCGCGAGGGCGACGGGGGCATCTCGCACTGGGTCTCGGCCCAACGCGACATAACCGAGCGGCGCGGCGGCGAGGACCGTCAGGCGCTGATGGTGCGCGAGCTGCACCACCGAGTGAAGAACACCCTCGCCACGGTCCAGGCGGTGGTGGACGCGACCGCCCGCTCCTCGCTCTCCGTCGCCGAGTTCACCCGCGCGTTCTCGGGGCGGATCGGCTCGTTGGCCCGGACCCACGCGCTGATCACCGAGGACCTTGCCCAGGCCGCCTCGTTCGAGGGACTGCTGAGGGCGGAGCTCGACCCCTACGACGAAAGGCGGCGCCTCACCCTGGAGGGCCCCAAGGTCGTGCTGCCGTCCGAGCTCGCCGTGCCGGTCGGCATGGCGTTGCATGAGCTGACCACGAACGCGCTGCGGCACGGCTCGCTGGCCGACCCGAACGGCCGCCTCCAAGTGAACTGGTGGGTCGAGGATGGGCATGCCGGGCGTGCCCTGCGCTGGGACTGGAGCGAGCACGACGGCCCGCCCGACCCGCACCCCACGCGCGAAGGCTTCGGCCACCGGCTCCTCAACAAGGTCCTGGCCACCCAGACGGGTGCCGAGGTGGATGTGGACTTCGCTCCGGATGGCCTGCGGGTGTCCGTGCGCATGCCCCTGCCGCCGTCACACCCTTAGGGAGCGTCGGCCTAAACCGGGAGGCTCAACCCTTCCTGCCATCCTTCCCGCTCCGGTCGATCTCCGTGCGGCAGGCCGGCGAGAGGTTCGCCATGTTCTTCCGGAAGCAGGCTTGGACCTCGTCGCCGTCCGGCGGGAGGTCGCCGCAGTACGTGGCGTAGTCGCCGCTGCAGCGCGCCTTCAAGGCCTCCCGGTCCATGGTGAATGCGGACTGCGCCACGACGAGGCTGGAGGTCGCGAGCACGAGGGTTACGAAGGTCCTGTAGGGCATGGGCTCGCGGTCCTGCTGATGCGTGTCATGCTGGGCTCCCCCGACAGCTCAGGTGCCTGGGTGCCCGGCCGCCTCGTCAGGCTGTCCGGGCAACATACGGTTTTTGGGGGCGCCGAAAGGGGTATCCGGCGCCCCCCTGCCGTCAGGCGTGCCTGAGGTCGTCGGGAACCTTGCCGCCGTTCTCGGCGAGCTTCTGGATCACCTGCTTGTGCAGCCAGACGTTCATGGAGGCCGAATCCTCCTTGTCGCCCGTGTAGTGCAGCTCGTCCGCAAGCTGCTTGCGGGCCTGCAGGCTGCTGTCGAGGTCGAGCAGCTTCATGAGGTCGACGATGGAGCGCTTGTAATCGAGCTCCTGGCCCTTCTTCGAGGCAAGGCCGGCGAGCACCTGCCCGACATCGACGTTCGCCTGCCCGGCTCCCGATGGAGCGTCGGCGACCGGGGACGGCGCCCCGCTCATCGAGGGCGCGGCCGCGCTGCTGGCCGAGCCGGTCGGACCGCCCGAACCCTGCGCCGCGGCCGACACGCTCGGCGCCTCCGAGGCGTGCGGGGCCGCCGCCTGGGCGCTCGCGCTGCCGCCGAAGATCTTCGACATGATCGACCCAAAGATGCTCATCCAGTCCTCCAAGATCCTGGCCCCGACTAGGGCCGAGCGGACGACAACGGAACGCCAGTGACCGACGTTCCGCAACTCGTCGCCCGCATCGGAGCATGGTCGACGGGCGGTGGCATATACGCTCATGGTGCCGTCCGCCTCGCCTCGGTCGTGACGGCTCAGGCCGCGACCTGCTCCAGGCTCTCGGCGAGCTGGCTTGCGATCTCGTCGCCCTCGTAGATCTCCGCGACCGCCTGCTTCAGCTTCTGCTCGTCCTCGGAGCGGCCGAGGGCCTTGGCGTAGGCCGCCGCCGAGCCGAAGCCCGCCAAGCCGTAGTGCGACATGCGCTGGTACTGGGCGATGATCTCCACGTCGCGCAGCTTGCCGTCGGTCGGCGCCTCCTGGATGCCGTGCTTCTTCGCCTCGGTCACGAGACCCTCCATACCCTTGCAGTGCTCCGGCTCGGCCTCGCCGCCGTTCTGCCGGATCAGGTCCTTGAGGATGTCGGTGTGCTTCTGGATGCCGCCAACCGAGTGCTCAAGCATCTGCTTGAGCTTGGGGTCGGAGACGTGGCCACCCAACTCCTTGACTGTCCTGATCATCTGGTCGTTGGCGGACCAAAGGTCCTTCATCTCGTCGAGATAGACTTCCTTGAGGCTGCTCGGTGCTGACATCGGTGGCTCCCGTTGGCTGCTTCCCTTGCAACACGACCTTGCTCGCGATGTTCCTGGTCGGTTTGCCGCGTCGGGCCGTGCAGATGTGCCTTTCCGGCCGACTTCCGTCGGATGCGCTTGGCCGCGCTTTCCGACCCGGATGCGTGTAGGCTGGCTGGAGACAGAGGAAACCGAACTCGAAATGGCCTGACGGTTCAGGGACGCCATGCTGTCGGCAATAGAGGAGGTGCGTCGACGATGCCCGAACAAGATGCACGGCCTACCCGGCCAAGGATGTCCGGGGATCGCGCCGCAACGTCCGATGAAGCGGACGCGTCAGTCCCGCCGGAGGAAGCCCGAAAGCGGTCGTTGCCCGAGCCCGTTAGCCAGGAGGCGGCAGACCTTCTCGACCAGGTCATGGCCAACGCTCGCGCGACGTACCCAGCGCCATTCGGCATCTAATCCGCGACACCTTCGAGGTTCTTCAGCAGCAGCACGAGGCACATCTCACCAAGGCCGAGGGGAAGGCGGGTCAGCCGGGCTAGGTGGTTGCGGCCCGGGCGCCAACGCCCCTCGTCGACACCGCCGTTAGGCGTCGCGCCTCGGCCTGAGCTCCACAACCTTGCCGGGCCCCCTCGTCTCGGCGGGAGCGCCGAGCACCTCGGCGACCTTGCGGGCGAGCTGCTCGCGCTTGAAGGGCTTGCCGATGAGCTGCACCCCGTCGTCGAGCCGGCCGTGGTGCACGATGGAGTTCTCGGTGTACCCGGACATGAAGAGCACCCGTACCTCCGGCCGGACCGCCCTCACGCGCTCCGAGAGCTCTCGGCCACGCACCTTGCCCGGCAGCACCACGTCGGTGAGCAGCAGGTCGATGGCGGTCGTGTTCTGGCCGAACACCTGCAGCGCCTCCTCGCCGTCGGCCGCCTCCAGTACCCGGTAGCCGAGGTCGGCGAGGATGGCACAGGCGATCTCGCGCACCGCCGCCTCGTCCTCCACCACCAGCACCGTACCCGTGCCGCGCGGCAGGTCGATGGGCGCGCCCGTCCGTTGCGACGGTGTGGCCGCCCCGACCGCGCGCGGCAGGTAGAGCTTCACCGTGGTGCCCTCGCCGGGCTCCGAGTAGATCTTCACGTGGCCGCCCGACTGCTTGACGAAGCCGAACACCATCGCGAGGCCGAGCCCCGTGCCCTTGCCGTCGGGCTTGGTCGTGAAGAACGGCTCGAACACGCGCGCGACCACATCCGTCGTCATGCCGTGGCCGGTGTCGGACACCGCCACCATGGCGTAGTCGCCGGGCACAACCTCCGCATGGTGCCGCGCGTACTCCTCGTCGAGCACCTTGTTACCGAGCTCGATGGTGAGACGGCCGCCGCCCGGCATCGCGTCGCGCGCGTTGAGCGCCAGGTTCAGGACGGCGCTCTCCAGCTGCGCGGGGTCGGCCATGGCCGGCCATAGGCCGGCGGTCTCGACGTAGCGCACCTCGATGTGCTCGCCCAGGGTGCGGCGCAGGAGCGGCACCAGGTCCGGCATGGTCGCGGCCAGGTCGATGGCGGCGGGTGCCAGCGGTTGCTTGCGGGCGAAGGCAAGAAGCTGCGCGGTCAGCGTCGCCCCGCGCTGGGCCGCCCAGGCCGCTCGCTCGATCCGCTGCTGCAGCTTGGCGTCGCCTTCGAGCTTGGCTCGTACGAACTCCAGGTTCCCGAGGATGACCTGCAGCAGGTTGTTGAAGTCGTGCGCGATGCCTCCGGTGAGCTGCCCGATGGCCTGCATCTTTTGGGCCTCGCGCAGCACGCCCTCGGCCTGGGCGCGCTTGGTCATGTCTGAGATGGTCAGCACGAATCCGCCGTCCGGCATCGGCGTACGGCGGATCTCAAGGTGGTGGCCGTCCGCGCGTTCGCGCTCGTAGGTGACGGCCTCACGCGGGTTCCGGATGCCGTGCCGGATCTGGTCCTCGGTCTCAAGCGCTGGGCGGCCCGGCTCAGCCGAGTGCTCGACGAAGGCGGCGTAGGTCGTGCTTGGCCGGAGCATCGCCTTCGGCAGGTCGAGCAGCACCTGGAAGCACGCGTTCCAGCTCGCGAGCTTGCGGTCCGGGCCGAACACGGCGACGCCCTGGCTGAGGCTGTCCAGCGTGGTGCGCAGGCGGAGCGCCAGGTCGCGTTGCTCGGCCTCGGTCCTGAAGGAGCGCGACCATGCCTGGTTCAGGAGCCGCGCAGCCCAGAGCAGGGTCAGGACCGCGAGCGCCGAACCGCCGATGACGAGCCAGCGCACCCACCGGGCGCGGGCGTCGTTCTGGGCGAGGCGCACGTCGAGCAGCCGCTGCTCGTCGCCGAGCATGGCGGCGAGCACGTTCTCCGCCTCGCGCATGTCGTTGCGGCCGGTGTCGGTGTTGACGATGCGCAGGGCCGTCTCCAGCCCGGAATCCCGACGGGCCTGCACGGTCTGGGCGAGCTCCTCCAACTTGTGCTGCAGGAGCGGCGCCAGCGCACGCAGGCGCTCCTGCTGGGCGCCGTTGTCGGCGGTCAGCTTCTGGAGCTCGCCCTGGAGCAGGCTGATGCGGTCGCGCGCGGCGTTGTAGGGTCCGAGGTACTCGTCCCGGCCGGTGAGAAGGTAGCCGCGCTGGCCGCGCTCGGCGTCGCGCAGGGCGATGGCGAGGTCCTTGGTGGTTCCGAGCACGCGGTAACTGTGCTGGGACCACTCGCGGGCGACGCGCGACTCGTTCAGGCGCTCCCAGGTCAGCACGCCGACCAGGGCGAGGATGACAACGAGCACACCGAAGACCAGCAGGTTGGCGCGCGCGACGAGGTAGCGTGTCATCGTATCCAGCGCAGCAAGTGAAGGTGTCTCGTGGCTCGGTCGCCGGGAACGAAGGTCCCTTGCGCGCTCGCGTCCCGCCGGACGCGGCATGGCATGCGATTGCGGGATCGTTGAGGCTGCCCCCAGCTCCGGACCATCATGCCACGGCCTCGTCCCGCCGCTCCTGCATGGAGGCGAGCGGCGCCTCAAGGCGGCAGACGATACCGGTCGGCGCGTAGGTCAAACGGACCTCGCCGCCGACCTCGGCCGCAAAGCTGCGCTCGATCAGGCGCGAACCGAAGCCGCGGCGAACCGGCGGGCTCAGGATGGGTGGGCCGCCCTGCTCGGACCACGTCAGGCAGAAGCGGGGCCCGTCGCCCGCGTGCACCACGAGCCAGCGCAGGTCGACCATGCCGCCCTCGTTCGAGAGGGCTCCGTACTTGGCGGCGTTGGTCGCGAGCTCGTGCAGCGCCAGCGCCAGCGAGAGCGCGGTCTTGGCGGAGAGGAGCACGTTGGGCCCGCTGATGCGGATGCGCGAGGCTTCGGCCTGGCGGTGCACCGAGAGCGCGCCCTCGGCCACCTCGCCGATGGGCGCCTCGGTCCAGTTCGCCTGTGTCAGGATGTCGTGAGCGCGCCCGAGGGATATCAGGCGCGCGGCGAACGCTTCCCGCATCTCGTTGACGTCGTTGGCTCCTCGCAGGGTCTGGCTTGCGATGGCCTGCACCAGAGCGAGCGTGTTCTTGACCCGGTGCTGCAGCTCGCCGGCGAGAAGGCGCTGGCGCTCCTCGGCCCGCTTCCGCTCGGTGATGTCGAACATGGCGCCGATCATGCGCACCGCCCGACCGCCTTCGCCCCGGATGACGTAGCCGCGGTCCAGGATGTCGGCGTAGGAGCCGTCGGCACGCAGGAAGCGGTACTCGTCGGTCCAGACCGTGCCGGTGCCGTCGATGACGGCATGGATGGTGGCGTGGATGCGGGCGCGGTCCTCGGGATGGATATGGCCGATCCACCAGTCGCCGGTGGGTTCCACGTCCTCGGGCCGGTGGCCGTGGGCGGTCTGGAGCGCCTCGTTCCAGAGCAAGTGGTTGGCGGCGAGGTTCCAGTCCCAGATCGCATCGTTGGTCGCGCGCGAGACAAGCCGGTAGCGCTCCTCGGTCTCGCGCAGGACCTGCTCGGCCCGCCGGCCCTCGGTAACGTCGCGCGCGAAGCCGATGAGGCGCACCGGCCGACCGTCGTCGAACAGGGTCTGGCCCTTCGCGGACACCCAGCGCTCGGTCCCGTCCTCCGGGGCTACCGTGCGGTACGTGACGTCGTAGACGCCGTCGCCGTCCGGGTCGACTGCGGCGCGCACCGCCTCGTCCGCCCTTGCCAAGTCGTCCGGGTGCACGCGGGCCAAGTGCACGTTCAGGTCGACCGGGGCGTCCGGCGGCAAGCCATAGAAGGAGAGGATGCGGGCGTCCCACTTCAACTCGTCCGCGACCAAGTCGTAGTCGAACACGCCGGTGCCGGTCGCATCGACGGCGAGCCGCAGCTGCTCGCGTGCCTGCCGCAGGTCGTCCTCGGCCTGCCGGCGGTCATGGATGTCGATGGCGATGCCGATCCAGCTCTCGACCCGACCGCCCTCGCCGCGAACGGGTTTGCCGCGCGCGAGGAACCAGCGGTACGCACCGTCGGAGGCTCGGCGAAACGGGATCTCGACCTCGTAGGGTCCCTGCGTGGCGACCGCCTGCTTCCACACGCCGAGCACCTGCTCACGGTGCTCCGGATGGATCACGCCAGCCCAGCCGTCGCCGCCGGTGTCGCCCGGGGTGAGGCCGGTGTACGCGTACCAGGTCGGGTTGCAGTAGGTGATGTCGCCGGCGGCGTTGCCGAACCAGACCACCTGTGGGCTGACCTCGACGAGCGAGCGGAAGCGCAGCTCGCTCGCGCTGCGCTCCGCCGCTTCCGCGCGCTGCCTTGTGCGGTCACGCAGGATCTTGACGAAACCTTGGACCGTGCCGTCCGCGCCCTTCAGCGGCATGAGCTCTCCGTTGGCCCAGAACCGCTCGCCGCCCTTGCGCAGGTGCCAACGCTCGTCGGGCGCGAAGCCCTCCTTCAGCGCCAGCTCCATCTCGATCTCGGGTTGACCCGCCTCGCGGTCCTCGGGGGTGAAGAACACGTGAGCCGGGTCGCCCAGCATCTCCTCCTCGCGCCAGCCGAGGACGCGCTCGGCGCCGGCGCTCCAGCGGGTGACCCGCCCGCTCCGGTTCATGGCGATGATGGCGTAGTCCGTCGCGCTGTCGAGGATACGCTCCTGCAGCTCCTTCTGGATCTGCTGGGCGCGGGCGTTCCGGCGCGCCTCCAACAGTGCCATGGTCTGGCGGGCAAGGCGCCGCAGGCCGGCCTGCTGCCGCTCCGTAAGTTCGCGCGGCCGGGTGTCGAGCACGCAGACCGTACCGACCGGATGCCCGTCTTCAGTCTTGAGCAGGGCGCCGGCGTAGAAGCGCAGGCCGGGCTCGCCTGTCACCAGGGGGTTGCAGGCGAAGCGCGGGTCCCGGGCCGCGTCCGGCACGTAGAGGAAATCGCTCTGCAGGATGGCTTGCCGGCAGAACGAGGTCTCAAGCGGTGTCTCGCGCACCCCGAGTCCCACCTCGGCCTTGAAGAACTGCCGCCCGTCGCCGATGAAGTTCACCACCGCGATGGCCGTGCCGCAGATCTCGGCCGCCAGGTCGGCGACGTCGTCGAACTCCCGTTCGCGAGGCGTGTCGAGGATGTCGTAGCCGGCGAGCGCCTGCAGGCGCGCGAACTCGTTCGTCGTTTGGCTGGGCTGCCCCATGGCGTGGTCACGTCCGGGGACCGTATTCTGTTCCATCCGCGCGGCGCCCTCTCAGACGGCCTGGCACATCGGCTTCTCACCCACTGGCGCGGGTCTCAGGGACACCAGCGTACCGGAGGCGTTGTAGACGGCACCCAGCACGGTCTCGAAGTGGCGCTTGACCGCGCCGTGGCACTCGCAGGCGGTCTCCTCGACCGCTGGGCGGCTCAGGATGATGATGCGCCCGCGCCGGGCCTGGATCAGCCCTTGCTGCTGCAGGGTCCGCAGCGTCCGCGTCAGGTAGGAGCGTTGCACGCCCAGGAGTTCGGCCAGCACCTCGTGGGTGACCGGCAGGACGTCGCTGCCGAGACGGTCCTGCAAACCCAGCAACCACCGGGCGCAGCGCGCCTCGATGGTGTGGCTGGCGTTGCAGGCCACCGACTGGAGCACCTGGGCAAGCAGGCAGTCGGAGTAGCGGGTGATCAGGTTACGCAGGCCCGGGGACGTCTGCTTGATCTGCTGCAGCACCGGCGCCTCGATGCGCAGCACCGAGCCGGGAATCTGGACGACGGCCCGGCTAAAGGCCGGCAGGGAGCCCTGGCTGACGACGCCGCCGACCGCCCCCTCGCGCCCGACCGTGGCCGTCTCGACGGCGCGTCCGTCGCTGAGCCCGATGAGGAGGGCGGCCACGCACTGACCGAGCGGGAAGGTGATGTGGCCGACGTCATCGCCTGCGTCGAACAGCGCCTCGCCGCGTCGGTACTCCCTCAGTTCCAGGTGCGGCCGAAGCAGCGCCTGGTCGGGCAAGCGCAAGGCGCCGAGGAGGAGGTTGCCGCTGAGCAGGTCGTCGACGTCTGAGGGCATGGATCAGCGGCGGAGCGTCGTACCGGGTTGGCCTGGACCTATTCTTACAGCGACGCTCGATTCGCTGTCAGTTCACAAGTGCACAAAAGGGCGGAAGACCGGCATTTCTCATCGGCTTGGCGCGGGCCGTCGGATGCGCGCGTTAACACATGCAACCATCGGCGGCTGAAGGGTTTCTAGGTTCGTATTGACCGGTCTCTCAAGCCCCGCGACGCGATGCCCCGCTACTTCCTCGATTTCCAGGACGGTGAACTGTGGCTGCGGGACGATGAAGGCCAGGACTACGAGAGCCTGCAGGCCGCGCGCGACGCAGCGATTGCGGCGTTGCCGGACATCGGCCGGGAGGCGCCGCCCCCGGACGGCAAGCGCGCGTTCGTGGCCTACGTCCGTGACGAGGCGGGCGCGCAGCTCTGCACCATTCGGCTAAACCTTGCCGCCGAGTGCGATCCCAAGGGCCAGACCCGGGACCGATAAGGCGGGAGCCACGCACGGCCGGTCCCGCTTCGCGGACACGCTGTAGGTCACCCCTAAGGCCGAGCGACGGGTACGCAGACCACAAGACCTAGGGCAGTAAGCCCATCACGCTGGCCGCCCTTTGCCTGCGGGACCATCTGGACCGTTCGGGACCTCCACTCGGGGAACTGCCACGCGCTTTCGAGGACATCGTCGGCGTTTGCCTCAGGCCTGCCCGCGATGGGCCCCGACGAGACGAAGCACTGGAGCCCTCAGGTTGCCTTTCTCGCTGCCGGGGGCACAGCGGGTTTGGTTGCGGCCCGCCGCCTTCGCCTCGTACAACGCCGCGTCGGCCGCCCGGTACAGCGCCTCCGCCCGCTCGCTCGCTGAGCCATGGCCTGTCGTGAGGCCGATGCTCACCGTCACAGCGCCCGCCGCGATGCCTGCCGAGGGCACCGAGACCGTCGCGACCGCCTCGTGCACCTTGCTGGCGATGCGCATGGCGCCGTCCTGGTCGGTGTCGGGCAACAGGATCGCGAACTCCTCCCCGCCGACGCGCGCAACGAGGTCGTCCGGCCGGTGCACGCCGGCGGAAAGGCATTGGGCGAGCCCCTTCAGTACCTCGTCGCCCACCGCGTGGCCGTAGCGGTCGTTGTAGCGCTTGAAGTGGTCCGCATCGACGACGAGCAGCGAGAGCGGCTTGCCGGTGCGTCGCGCGCGGTCCCAGGCCGCCTCGAACGCCTCCTCGAAGCGGCGCCGGTTCGGCAGTCCCGTCAGCGCGTCGGTGAGCGACAACCGGGCAAGTTCGGCCTGCATGGCGGCACGGTGGCGGAGCTCGCGTCCGAACAGGAGGGACAGCACGACGGTGAGGCCGCACAGCAGGAGCACAACGGTCCCGATCGAGACGGCCTTCGCCCGCCACCCGGCCTCGACCTCGTCGACGGCGAGCGCCACGTTCAGGATCAGGGGGAGGTCGCCAACCTGGCTGAACGTGTAGAGGCGCCGGACGCCGTCGCGGACGGAGGTCTCGACGAACTTCCCGGCGCCCTCCCGTGCGAATCGGTCGAAGGTCCGGGACCCGGCGATGTTCACGCCGACGTCGGCCTCAAGGTAGGGGTGGCGGGTGATGCGCGTGCCGTCGCGCAGGTAGAGGTTGATCGCGCCCTCTTGCCCAAGGCCGATCTGGTCGAAGAGGCGGGCGAAGTAGGTGAGTTTTAGGCTGCCCAGGACCAACCCGCCGAATGAGCCGTCGGGCTTGTCGATGCGCCGGCTGAAGTTGACCATGCGCTCGCCGGTCAGGCGCGAGACGATGGGGCGGCCGACGTACAGGCCGAGATGCCCGTTGGCCTTGTGCGCCTGGAAGTAGTCGCGGTCGGCGTAGTTGCCCTTGCGCGGTGGCGAGGCCGCCGCGTCCTCGACGACGTCGCCGTTCTCGTCAAGGACGAACATGACCCCCAGGTCGCGCGCGCCCGTGGCCCGGTCGAACAGCACGAGCTGGCGCATGTCCGGGTCGAGCTTGGCGAGACCCGGCATCCGCATGTTGTCCTGCATGGCCCGGAGAGTGAGGTCGATGACCTCGACGTTCCGGGCGATGTCGCGCTCGATGACCTGGAGCAAGTTCCTCGATGTCTGCTCGGCCTTGTCCCAGGCGTCCTGGCGCAGGTCGAGCAGCATCAGTCCCGACACCATTAGCATGCCGAGCGGCGCGAGCACGCCCAACCCGATCCAGGTATGGGTGGAGCGGAGCAGGCGCGCGAGGCGTGAAGGCAGGACCATCAGCGGCTCTCCCGAGCTTCGTCGTCGTTGCTTGGTTGATAAGACGCGAGACGCTGACGGGTGCTTTCCGTCGAATCCGTTCCTGGCCCTTTAACTCCGTCGTGGCTAACGAAGGGTACCTGCGATGCGGAGGATCCTTCCGAGCGGACCGCGGCATTCCCGAGGGCCCTGCGTAGCCGTCCGACGGCACCGCACCCGCGCTTGGTGCGTTACAGGATCCGCCGACCATACCGGAGCCCTTATGTTGAACCCCTTCTGTGCCGCGTTCCTGCTCGCCGTCGAGGCGCAGCGGGTCATCGAGCTGCGGCTGGTCCGGATCGCCTGGGGCGGGGCGGAGGCCCAGGCCGAGATGGTCTCGATGGTCGGCGAGAAGGTCGTGGCCGCGATGGAGGCCGCCAACACGTTGCTGGCGGGCGGATCGCACGACGAGGTCGTCGCCCGTTACCGGGAGTTGGTCGCCGCCAACACCCGCCGCCTGACGACCTGAGCCGAGGAGCCGCGCGTCATGGCCAAGCCGGTCGAATGCCGCATCGTCGGCATGCCTGACGGCCGGTTCGCGGTCATCGCGGTGCTCGCCTCCGGCAAGGTCTTCCGCCACGCGGGCTTGACGTCGTTGGCCGAGGCCGAGGAGAGCGTCGGCATGCTGCGCGACCTCATGGCCGCCTGCGGCGCGCCCGTCGTCGTGGAGGTCTCCAACCGGCTCGGCACACAAGTCGGGGTGAGGGTGGACCAAGCCGTCGGGAGTGGTGGGACCTAAGGGCTGGGTCCGCCTTGGCTCTCGTGGAACGGGACCCCGAACAGGATCCGTCCCGCCTCGTTGGCCACGACGAAAGCGCACCCGCGCGGCTCGTCCCCGGCGCGCAGGAGCTCGGCCGTCAGCCCCGGGATGGCGGCGCACGCCTCAAGGTAGGCAGCCTCGGCGTTCGCGAGTTCGAGCCCGGCCTCGTCGGCTTCCAGGCGCCCGCGGGCGCACACGTCGAAGAAGAAGACCGGCATGGGGCACTCGCCTTTGCGGCTCCCCGGAAGGCAAACCCCATCCGCGAGCGTCGGGTCCCACCGCAGCGGGACCAGACGCTCGCGGATGGGGAGGCCACCTGGGCGCCGGCAGGCCTTGCCTGCCGGCGCGGGGTCCCCGAACCGTACCTCGACGCGTCCGGGGGCGCCTTGTTCGTCCCGGCTGGCGCGAACGTTCCCCACGTCTCGCCCGTTCTAGGCCCTGAGGCCTAGGGGCCTCAATTCGCGGGCGGAGGAAGCCGTAGATGCCAGCACCTGCCACGGCCGGGTTCCCGACGGAGCGGACGCCCCTGCCGGCCGATGCGGGCCATGGCGCGAAGACCGGCTTCTGGGCGCTGACCCTCGGCTCCGTGGGTATGGTCTACGGCGACATCGGGACCAGCCCGCTCTACGCGCTAAAGGAATCCCTGCACGCCGCCGCGGGCGGAGGGCACGCCCCGACGCGCGACATGATCTTCGGCGTCGTCTCGCTGATCCTATGGGCGCTCATCCTCATCGTGACGCTGAAGTACGTTCTCCTGGTCATGCGGGCAGACAACAAGGGCGAGGGCGGCACCCCGTCCCTGGTGGCGCTCGCCCAGCGGGCGCTGGGCCATGCCGGCGGGCCAGTCATCGTGCTCGGCATGGTCGGCGTCGCCCTGTTCTACGGTGATGCCATCATCACCCCGGCCATCTCGGTGCTGTCCGCCGTCGAGGGTCTCAAGCTCGTCACCCCGGCCTTCGAGCCGTACGTGCTGCCGCTCAGCCTTGCCATCCTCATCGGCCTGTTCGCGGTCCAGAGCCATGGCACGGCGCGGGTGGCGACGTTCTTCGGGCCGATCACGGCGTTCTGGTTCGTCGTCATGGCACTCGGCGGCCTGGGCCATCTCGCCGACGACCTAAGTATCCTGGCGGCCTTCAACCCGGCATACGGAATGAGCTTCCTGCTCAACCATGGCACGGCCGGCCTGCTGGCGCTCGGCGCCGTGTTCCTCGCCGTGACCGGGGCCGAGGCGCTCTACGCCGACATGGGCCATTTCGGCCGCTCGCCGATCCGGGCGGCCTGGTTCGGCCTCATCCTGCCGGCGCTCGCCCTGAACTATCTCGGCCAGGGCGCTATGCTGCTCGCCCACCCCGAGCGCATCGAGAACCCTTTCTTCCTACTCTACCCGTCCTGGGCCCTGCTACCGATGGTGCTGCTAGCCACCGTGGCGACCGTCATCGCGAGCCAGGCCGTCATCACCGGCACCTTCTCGATCACGCAGCAGGCCATGCAGCTCGGCCTGCTGCCGCGCATGCGGGTCCAGCGCACCTCCGAGACGGAGAAGGGACAGATCTACATCCCGCGAGTGAACTGGTGGTTGCTCGTGGCGGTCGTGTTTCTGGTGGTGCTGTTCAAGTCGTCAAGCGCACTGGCGGCGGCCTACGGAATCGCCGTGACCGGCGACATGGTCATCACGGCGGTTCTGCTCTTCGTCGTGGCCTGGAAGGCTTGGCGCTGGTCGCCCGTGCTGGCGGTCGCGGTCATCGCTCCGTTCCTGCTGATCGAGCTGGTGTTCCTGTCCGCCAACGCGCTGAAGCTGCTCCACGGCGGCTGGGTGCCCCTGACCATCGGGGCGGCCCTTGTCACGGCGATGTGGACGTGGCGGCGCGGCTCGGCCCTCGTCGCCGCGGAGATCCACCGGCGGCGAGTGCCCTTGTCCGACTTCGAGCGGATGGCCGAGGCCGGTTCGCTGCTGCGGGCGCCGGGCACGGCCCTGTTCCTGACCGGCTCGCCGGGGGACACGCCCGGGGCCCTGATGCACAACGTGAAGCACAACCACGTGCTGCATGCCCGCAACGTCATCCTGCACGTGGTCACCGACGACATGCCACGGGTGCCTGAGGGTGAGCGCGTCGCGGTGAAGCCGCTCTCGGATGTCTTCACCTGCGTGACCGTGCGCTTCGGCTTCATGGAACTGCCCGACCTGCCCCGCGCCCTGGCCGGCGCCGGCTTCGACGCAGGCAACCTCTCCTACTTCCTGACGCGGCGGGTCCTGGTGCCCTCGCCGGAGACGGGCATGCCGGTCTGGCAGGACCGCCTCTACATCGCCATGGCGCGCGCGGCGACCGATGCCTCACGCTACTTCCGCATCCCGGTGGACCGGGCCGTCGAGATCGGAGCGCGGATCGACATCTGACGGCGTGCGCGGCTCTTCGCGGCTTGGTCGCACGGCTCGTGCACGACCGCTGGGCCTCACGTTGAGCCGCATGCCCGAGCGGCTTTGCGGCAGGTCACTTGTGAGCGGTTCAGCGCGCCCACGGGCCGTGTTAGAGCCAGCCATTCCTGCGGAAGCGCCAGTACAGGATGTCACCCTCTTCCAGGGTTACATCGACGATGCGCCCGTCGGCCCCTTTGATGTGGCGCCCGTCCCCTCACCCTGTACTTCCTCGACTCAGCGGACTGCGAGGACACCGTCCGCCCCATCCGCCGGCGCTTGAAGCCGGGCGAACGGTTCGTGGCGGCTCATGCGAGCTTCCCGCAGGAGGGCAGCCGTTCGCCGTGGCTCGCGCGGTACGAGGCATTCGCGGTCGCCTCTGGCGCCGACCGCGACCAGGCGGCGAAGGCGCGGGTCGCCGTGGAGACTCACCTGCACCTACTCGCTCCCGAGGCGGACGCCGTCGTGCTGCAGGCGTCTTCCGGGACGTCGAACTCTTCTTCGCCGCCCTCACGTGGCGCGGCTGGATCGGGCGTGCCTGACCGACAGGCGCTCGGCTAGGCCGGCATCCGGCCGTCCGGCGTGTAGCGGTCGACGGCCTGGGGAAGCTCCCGGGACAGCCGTGACAGGAGCTCCTCGCGGGACAGGCCGGTGCGCTGGGTCAGGGTCGCGAGGACGTCCGGCCCGATGGCCTGCTCAAGGTGCTGCGGCGGAAGCTCCTGGTTCGGCCCCTGGGCGACCCAGGATTGCGCGGTCGGCCCGTGGCCAGCCTGGTGGAAGCGCTCAAGCATCTCGCCGAGGCCGCTGTGCAGGAAGCCGCCGGGGGCTTGGCCCCGCTGGTTGCCGAGCAGACCGCCGAGGATGCCGCCAAGCCCCGCGCCCGGGCCGCCAGGTGCCACGCCGGTGCCAGCCGGTGCCGGCGTAGCCTGGCCGGCTCCGCCCAGCATTTCCGCGAGCTTGTCCCGGTTCTGATAGCCGGCGACAGCAAGCAGGCCCAGGAGGGCCGTCATCGAGGGGTAGCCATCGCTCATGTTTCGTCTCCGGCTAACGGCGGCCTGATCGGGGCCGGTCGCCGTGGGATAGGCACCTGCAACGCGCAAGGCCACCAAGCCGATGCAGTCCGCCATCTGTTTGCTGGACGGATGCCGCACCGAAACCGGGAGCGTTCGCGCGGACCGAACCGTCCGTTCTCCCAAATGAGGACGTTGTGGTCGCCGCGACCTGCTATTCCATGCCAATGGCAGGTTTCGAAGGCTAAGCAGCCATTCCAGCGACTCTGTTGGAAGGGCCGCTTATGGCGCATAGCCGACCAGGCGGCATGCGAACATCCGCCCCGAATGCCGCACTGTCCGCTTCCCGGCATCCCGACGAACGACGCGGCCGGCCGATGATGGCCGACCTCGGCAGGACGACGGCGCCGAAAAACGGCGGCGGCTCCTTCAGGAACCCGAGCATCATGCGCCACCCTCCATTGGCGATGTCTTTACGCCTCGCCTGGGGGCGGGAGGAACTGCTGGAGGCGCTCTAGGACGCGGCGCCGGGCTGCGTCGTAGGCTACCTGCCCCGCGGACCGGCCGCCGCAGCGGATGTATGCGGCGACGGCGATGATGTCGGCGGTGGCGACCTGAGCATGGGCGATAGAGAGCGGGCCGGCAGCGGACCGGCGCAGCCCAGCCATCTTGACGACGGCCCGCGCCAGGTCCTCGTCAATTCCTGAGACGCCACTAGCGTGCCCGAGGGCCGCCAGCAGCCGGTCGCGCTCGGCCCGTAGGGAGGCGACCTCGGCCTTCAGGGTGTTGAGCTCTGCGACACGGGCAGCCTCGGTCTCACGCTGGCGCTCGCGCCATTCACGTGAACGGTCGGCGGCGGCGACGCGACGGCGGGCGGCGGACGTCTCACGGGAACGGACGATGTCGGTCATGGCGGAAGCGTGCCAGTCCGGCCAGCAAGCCGCCAGGGGTGGTTCGAGGATCGGACGGCCTTTCCCGCGCGCAACCGGTCCACACGGTTCGCAGAGGGAAACGCGCCCATTTCACACAATTCGTAACGGACAACGCCCCCCCCGGCCCCGCAGGGGCCATAGAGGGAGGTCGCAATCGATCAGCCCCGGGTTGGTGGCAAAACCCGATATGGGCCTGAAAGGCACAGCGAAGCCCGCCTGGCCAGGGTGTTCGCTTATCCCCTGTGGGACACGGGCGCTAATCGAGGCAACGCGTAGACCCCGTTTCCGCGCCACCTACGGGCAAGTATTAAATTCCGGTCCTGGCGTTAATCATGGACGTTCGAGGGCCGTTGACCTTCTCGTAGTCGAGGTCAATCCTTGTCGTGCCCGTAGTCGGGCTGTCGCTCCTGAACATCCCCTAAACCCGGTCCTTGTCGGTGCAGAGGTGCCCCCGACGAGGTCCCCCAACCGGAGACCACCGTGACCACTCTTAACGAGATCCGGGGCCATGCCGTGCCCCCGGAGGCATGGCCCGCCCGCGCCATGCCATCCGAGACCCGCGACTTCACTGCCCTCGACTACCTCCGCTTCATCCATTCCGTCGGTAGCCACGGCGTCATCCGCATCGCTGCCCGGGTGAACATCGGCATCGGCCGGAAGGCGAAGTACGTGTTCCGCGAGCGCCGGTTCAGCGTGAAGCGCATCCGCGACGGGCACGCCTCGGTCGTGAGCGCCCTCAAGGCGCTCAGCTTCCATACCTTCTGCACGTTCCCCTACCCGAAGCCGGGCGGGGCCGTCCCAGAAGCGTCGGACGCCAACGTCACCTCGATCTGCGCCAACTGGATCGACCTCGACTACTACGGCGTCCAGGGCCTCGCGGGGCTGTCCAAGGACGACGTGCTCGACATCGTCCTACGCCGCTGCGAGGAGAAGGGCTGGCCGGCTCCGAGCTACGTCATGTCGTCCGGAAGGGGCATGCTCATCGTGTGGCTCTACGAGGTGGCGCCCCGCGAGGTCCTGCCCCGGTGGCGCGCCGTCCAGCGCACCCTGAACCGCGCGTTCGCGGACCTCGGTCACGACGCCACCGGGATGTCGCCGACGCACCTCTATCGGTACTCGGGCAGCTACAATCCCAATGCCAAGGCCCCGGCCTTTATGATGTGGCCGTACTACACCGCCGACGTCCGCCGGGGGACGTTCGACGAGCTCGCCGCCGCCGTCATGCCGATCTCGCGCCGCAAGGCGAAGTTGTTCGTCGTCGAGAAGCTCGACGGCATCGCCAAGCGGGCCGCTAAGCAGGCCGGGCGTGACCGGGCCCGGCGGGAGGAGGAGGTGGCCCCGACGACCGCCCCTGCCGCGCCGGCACGCAAGAAGCGAGAGCGGGTGGGCGGCCACCTGACCGGCCGCTCGTACTGGGGGGCCATTGCCGCCGACGTCGAGCGCCTGCGTGTCCACCGGTTCGACGGGAAGCGGATGGTCGAGGACACGGGCCGGTCCACGATGGCCTATGCGGCGACGATGGTGCAGGCCTGGGTCATGCCGGCGTGCGACCTCGACGGTTGGGTCCGCGACCAGGCGCATGCCTGGGGGCTCGACGAGGAGCAGGCCCTGGCCTGCACCAGCGGCGTCCGCAAGGCCGCCCGGGACGCTGCAAACGGCGAGCGCAAGTTCTGGCTGGGGAAGGAGATCGACCCCCGCTACCGGCCGGGGCCGAAGCGTCTGATCGAGCTCCTCAAGATCCAGCCGGCCGAGATGGGCGCCGCCGACCTGCGCATTCTGGTCACCGCCGAGCGGAAGCGGGACGTCGTCGCTGACCGCCAAGCCACCCTGCGCCGATCCCGGGGGGCCAGGTCCCGCACGGACCAGCAGGGCGCCCGGCTCGCCGTCGGGGCCGAGGCCCTACGCCTTCGCCGCGACGAGGGGCTTGACCGCCCCGCCATCGCCGCCCGGCTCGGCGTCACCACTCGCTACCTCGACACCGCCCTGCGTGACGCCAAGGCCGTCGAGGCCATCGGCACGGTCACGGCCCCAGACAAGCCGGTCAAGCCGCGCCGTTCACATGGTTCGTCACGGGGTACTTCACGCGTGAGGGGCGGAAATACCTCCGGCGAGGCGACCGTCGCGCTTGTGGCGCCCGAGGCGGAGGTCTATACTGGTGGCGTCACGGTGAAGGGCACCTACCTCCCCGACAACGCCCGCTGCGCGCCTTATGGCCCGGCGGGCGTTTCTGTTCCCGAGAAGGTGTCGGCATGACCCGCGCCCTCGTCATCAACTACGTCAGCGACGACCTCCTTCGCCATCGCGCCCTCCAGGCTGCACGCAAGCGAGCCCTTGAGGCCTGGTACGGCGGCGCCCGTCCCGTGAACCCGCACGGTCGCCGTCCGTACCGCTACGGGCGCGTGGTCTACCTGACGGAGAACCACGCGCCGCTCCCGGCCCCGCCGGCTGCGGCCGCCGGCCAGGCTGCCCTTCGCGCGATCTTGAAAGGGTGGCGCGGCGACGGCGAGTACGCCGCCCTGGGGGCCTGGGACGACGAACGGGGTGGCGCCTCGCGTCGCGCCCTCGTCTCGGCCGGGCAACTGCTCGCTGGCGAGCCGGACGACGACGCCCGGGAGCGGGCGGACAGCCTCGTGATCCTTGCGCTCGGGCCGCCCGGCAAGGACCTTGACGGGGCGCGCGAGCGGCTGCTGGCCCTGCCGGCGCCCGCGCCATGGTCGTGGGAGGCCGCGGCCCGCTACTGGGGCTGACGCGCCCCGGGGACGGGCTACCAAGGTTAGGCGGTCCCGTCCTCTCGACGTCTGCATGGTTTCGACCGCGCAAAGCGACGCGGACGTGCACGATCCTGTTGCGCTCCCCTATGCGACTCCGGATCGCGCGCGCAGCGTTACTGCATGGAACAAACCGCCGCCCTGGGCGTTAGTTTGGACCTCAGTCTGGACGACCCGCGCAAGCGCCGCTCGCCGTCGAGCCTGAGCGCGTGAGCCGCGATGGCGAATGTCATCGCCATCGTCTAGCGCATGACCACCGAGCAGATCCGCGTGACCCTCGGCGGCAGCATGGGCAATGTCGGCCACAGCTCCGCCGGGACCTCAGCGACATCAAGAGCCGCTGCCCGGACCGCCTGCGCCGGTTGGGCTTCGAGTGCCTGTTCTGGTTCTGCGACTGCCTCGGGCAGGACCCGAGCCTCGCCATGCAGGGCCTCATCCTCCCCAAGGCTGGACGGCCGGAGTCGCGCCGCCCGAACCTAGTCCGGGGCGGGGGACGCATCCCCTCCAGCCCGGAGTGGCCGCGCCGGGTGCCTGTAGGCTGCCGAGTTCGGCGGTTCCTAAACCTCAGCGGGGGCCTCGCCCCCGCTGCTGGCGGCTGGGGCTGGGGCTGGGCTTAGTGCCGGCAACGCCACCGCCGTCGGACCCGCTGGCTTGGCCGCCGCGGCGGGCGCGGCCCCACCGCCCGTCAGGACGAAATCGATCTCGAACGCGTTGCGCCCGACGGATGCCAGGTAGTTCGAGAGGATGTCGGCCGCGAAGGGCTCGCGGATGCGGCCACAGCGGATCAGGCGCCACGTGACCCGCGCGGGAACGTGCGGCGGCCGTCCCTTCGCGGCCTTGGCAGGCTCGAAGCCGCCGACGGCGACGTTCTTGAAATCGTCCGGGGACGCGACGGCAAGTAGCAGGCGCCGCGCGACGGCGCCGTGCGTGGATGCCTGGTCCTTATAGGCATCGCGAAGCCGTTCGATGGCGGCTTCCATTTCGGCGCGCAGGTCCGCCGGCGGCTCGGCGGGGGACGCCTCGACCGAAGCGGGCCCGTCAAGGGCGGACGCCGCGTCCGGCGTCGCGGGCGGCGGTTCCACCGGCGGGGCGGCGGGAGCGCCCGGAACGGCATCCCCGGCGTTCGCGGCGAGAACCGCGAAGGCGGCCTCGGGCACGGGCGCGGCGACTGGCCTGGGGCGTGCCGCAGCCTTCGCCGCGGCGACCGCGGCCGCCGCCCGGGCCGCCTTGTCCTCGCAGGCCGCGACGTAGTCCGACAGCCAGCCGGTCCGCTCCCCGTAGATGCGGACCTGCCCCGGAAGGAGCCCGGCCGGGCAGGCCTGCCCCTTGTCGAAGCGAACCGCGCCGTCGCTGCGGAAGGAGGCGAGATCCATGATCGAGAGGTCCACGGTCGCCGGGTTACGCAGGTCGACGACCGGAGTGACCCCGTCCAGGGTGCACTGCAGGACGTATTGCTTGGCGCCGGTCTTCTCCTCGCCCGGCTTGGGCGGTGCCTTCAGCGGCAGCAGGATGCCGGTGCGCGCTCCGCGCTTCCCGTTCGGACGCAGCCCGATCTCGCAGGCCTGCCCGATCAGCACGAAGCGCTTCCTGGCCATTTGCTTGTTGGAGAACTCGGAGAGATCGAGCTCGAAGACGTCGCCCGACGCGATGGGCGCGAAGGAGGCATTGATGAGATCGGCCTCCTCCCACGTCTCGGCGTTGCGGAATGCGACCAGGTCTTCGTCGGGGGGAGCCTCTACGGGAGCGAGCTTGATGCCGCGCAGCGCGCGCAGGCGTTCGCTGCTCGCGCGGACAGTCTCGTCGGTCGCGAACATGCTGCGCATCTTCTGGGCCATGTGGGCCGTGAGGGTTCTCTCAAGCACGTGAAGCTCGGAGACGCCTTCCTCGTATCCCCGCTCGACGACGTGAGCGTCGAGCCTTTCCGGAGGGATGCGGAGCAACCTGCCGCGGGCGTCCTCGAACCATCTCGGCACCTGCGGTGCGGCCTTCGTCAGGACCTCGTGGACGCCGCGACGCAGGCCCGCCCGCTTGATGGCGACCCGGAACGCCTCCTCCATGACCTCCGTGTCTGGATCCCTGCCCGCGAGCCGCTGCTTGGAGATCACGCACAGGGGGATGTCCTCGTCGGGCTCCAGCCCCATCCTCAGCTCGACCTCGGTCTTGCCCTCGTTGGCGATGACGGTCTCGTGCGTGAGGATGAACGCCGTGCCCCGGGAGCCCTCGGTGGCCAGGACCTTGAGGATGTCCATGCCGCGCGTGACGAGCGAGCGCGTGCCCCGGCTTTCCTTGAGGTCGACGATATAGCTGACGTTCCCGTCGCCTTCTCTGACGGTGTCCCGGATCTTTTGCTCGACGCCGTCGAAGGTCCACCGGTCCTTGTCGGCGATGGCTAGGAGGGAGCAGGCGCGTTCCACGGCTGCGGTCGAGAGCTCGTCGACCGGGAATCCCTCGACCGCCTTCTCGACGTCGAAGAAGATGGCCTTCACCTCGTCCCGGCGGTCTTCGCGCATGTCCGTCAGCGCCTGCACCAAGCGCCCCTCGGTCGCCTCGGGCTCAAACTCGTCCCGTTCGAGCAGGTCAGCGAATTCCGGGACGCCGGAGACCTTAACCTTCTCAAGGTTGGCGATGAACATCGTCGCGAGCTGCGCCGGCGTGTCGTTGAAATGGTCATCGATCCAGATGACGCGGGTGCCGCCGAGGCAATGGAGTGCTGCTTCAAGCTTCATCGGTCGCTACGCGGGCTCATTGCGGCTGGGCGAGTACGGCGGTCAGGTCCACCTCGAACCGGTACCGGCGTCCGAGGTGGTTGAGGTCGTCCAGCAGGTCGACGGTGCACCCGTCGAGGGCGAGGAGCTGGCGGACGATGAAAAGCCCGATGCCCTGGCCGCCGGGCGATTGCCCCTCCGGCGCGGCGGGTCGCCCGGATACGAAGATCTCGAACAGACGCTCCTCGACGGCGGGATCGACCCCCGGTCCCGTATCTGACACGATGAACCCCCCGTCGGTGACGTCGATGCGGACCTCCTTGGCGGGCAGACCCTCGCCCGTGATGCCCCCGCGCCTCAACCAGTAAACGCTGTTGCGCACGAGATTATCGAGCACCTGCAGGAGGCGGGACCGGTTGGCGCGCACAATTGCGGCCCCGGGCATCTCGTCCACGACGGCGACGATCCCGGCGTGCTCGAAGGATATCGCCCGGTTCTCCACGTACTCCCGAACGAAATCCGCGACGGCGAAGGTTTCCCGAAGCGTCCGGGAGCGGGGCAGCATGGGGTCGATCAGGGAGGCCGCATTGGCGATGGCCCCGCACGAGCCGCGGATGGACCGCAGGTGCGGGAGCATGGCGGCCTCGTTGCCGGATTTCCGGGCGGCGTCCTGGATGGCCTTGGACCGTTGCTGGATCTCCGCCAAGTGCGTCCGGAGCTCATGCGCGAGACCGCGCGCGCTCAACCCGACGGCGGCGCTCTCGTATAGAGCCGTGACCTGGGCGTCCTTGTCGGAGATCTCGCGGCGCAGGAAGTCCACGGCGTCGGCGGGTTCGACCTGCGGGTCGAGCTTGCTCCGGACCGCGTCAACCGCGTCGCGTGCGGTCTTGGCCAGTTCGACGGCCCGCCAGGCGGTCCGGCCGGCGTCACCGCTGTCGATGACCTCCCGTTCGAGCGCCTCGATGTCGCTCCGCAGGTCCGTGACCGTCTTGTCGGCCAGGGACCTAGCGTCGCGTGCGGTCTGCATGCTGCGCTCGACGATGCGCATCGGGTTGCCGGGCCGTGCGAGTTCCTCGCGCCCGGTTTCCTGGAGCTTGCGGGCGTATTCGTCGAGCGAGCGCCGCACGTTGTCCATCGCGTCGCTGGAGAACTTGCGGCATTGGCGGGCGATCTGGAGGAACCCGCGGTAGGGCGCGTCCTCGACGAAGCCCTCGCGGTCGGACTTCTCGGTCAACCCCGCGTTGAACTCGCCGCTCAGCGCGAAATAGCCGATGGTGTTGTCCGTTCTGAGCCCGTAGGTGCTGCCGGAGGTCATTTCCGCAGACAGGCCGAGCCAATCGCCCGGCGAGCGGACGCGGAACCCGTCGCGAAGCACGGCGATGCCGGTCAATCCCTTGATCAGGTCGGAGGAGATGCCGATGCCGGCCGCGGCCGACTTGTCCGCCTCGTCCTGACGCTGGAGATGGAAGTAGTAGAACGAGCCGGTGAATGGGCCAGGGTCCTCGATCTTGCCCTCGTTGTCCATCAGCATGGCGGACCAGGGGAAGCGCCGTTCGAGCTCCACATACCAGGGGCCGGTGTCCGAGACGTCCTTGCGCGTATAGCCCTTGAGCTTCTTCGGCGAGAGCAGGAGGTCGCGGAATCCTTTGCCGCCGTCGCGGCCGAAGACTAGCGCAGTCTTCTCCCGTTGCTGTTTCGAGCGCTCGCCGGCGATCAGGCGCTTGCGCATGTAGGCGGTGGCAACGAGCTCCATGTCGCCCTGCCCGTCCGCCTCCCACCGGAAGTCGAACTTCGCGATGGCCCTGTCGAGGATCTCGTTCGTCACCGAGACCAGGGAGCGGTCGCGGCCGTCGAGCTGGATCGACACCGGGAACGTCGACGTGACCTCGAACGGCGAGACGAGCTTCGCAAGGCTCGCCGTGATCTCGTCGATCCGCCGCGGACGGCGCCATTCGGGCAGGTCCTTCAGCCCGAGGACGGTGACCTTCGTCCCCTTGAAACCCTCGGCGTTCGGCCTGCTGCCGAACTGGACGGGGATCTGGTCGACCGTGACGGACCGCTCGCAATCGGCCCAGCGGAACCGGGCGACGGCGATGTCGTCGCCCGTAGACTTGGCGGTCTCCACGAGAAGGATGTCGCCGATCTTCATGGTGCCGAGGCGCCCGAGCCCCTTGTCACCGAGCGGCGTACGGTTCTGGAGGGTCGTCTTCCGCTTGGGCTGGCCCGGCAGGCCTCGCTTGACCGACCCGCTGACGACCAGCCAGGAAGACCGGAGCTGGTCCTGCGTCATGCCCTCGCCGCGGTCGGTGATGGTCATGCGCCCAGTGTAGGACAGGCGGCGCTCGCACATCGGCTCGGGCGTCTCGTCCTCGGGCTCCTCGTCCCCGTCGCGTTCGTCGGCTGGCGGCAAGGGTACGATCTCGACCTGGACGCTTTCCGCCGCCGCATCGAAGCGAGCCAGCCTGGAAACGGGCCCGACCTCGACCAGCGTACCAGTTTCCTGCGTCGCCACCTCGATGCCGCAGCCCTTCGCGTCGGCGTCGTACGCGTTCTTGACGCATTCCAGGATCGCCTGCTCGACGTCCGTTACCAGCTCGCTGCCCAATTGGATCAGCACGTGCGCGCCGACTCGGAGCTGGGCCCCGCCTACGGGGTGCGCGACCTCGCCGGAACTGCCCGGTACCATCTGGTCGCTCACGCGAACTCCACGACCAGCGTCGTCTCCGTGTTAATCAGGCTTCCCATACTGTTGCGGGTCGGCATCCGTTTCCCGGGCAGGCGACGCCGCAGGCCGGCGACGGGCTTGCCCCCGAGATAGCACATGATGTCCCGGCAGATCTCGTCCAGCGCGACGGGCATTCCGTGGGCGGTGCGGTTCCCGGTGGTGATCACCCAATGGGCGGCGCCGGGAGTGGTCGCACGAACCTGCGCGAAGGCGTCGAAGAGGTCGGCGACAAAATTCGAGACCTTGCGCAGGCCGCGGCCCTTCCCAGCGGAATGGGCGCTGGCGACGAGGCGGTCGAGGGTGGGCGAGATGCCGACGATGCGCTCGCCGTTGGCCTTGGCGGTCTTGAGGGATCCGCCGAGGCTCGCGGTGTCGAGCGCGAATGTGTTGCTCCGAAGGGTGTCGCTTCCCTTGAGGTCCTCGGCCGGTATCCAACGGACCGCGAGGTAGGAGAACTGCCCGTAGGGAATCGTCGTCTGGTTGTCGCCGTAGGGCGGCGAGGTGACAAGGATACGGTGACGGTCGTCCTTCGTGCCGATGTCGGCCCGGCGTACGTCGTCGCACAGGATACGGATATCCGGGTCGCTCTCGGGGCGGCCGGCGATGAGGGCCTGATAGTCGCGCACTCGTTGCAAGGTTTGCCGGAGCGCGCCCTCGAAGTTCGCGACGATGCGCTCCGGGTCGACCCGGTCGCCCTCGGGCCGCATGTGCAGCTTGTAGGTGCTCGTCCGGCTATTCGAGGAGACCCTGATGGTCTCCGCGAAGACCGTCCACATTACCTTGCGCGCCGGCTGGTCGGGAACCGCGAGGATCGAGCGGCGCAGGCGCGAGAGGCACCGGGCCGCCGGCTCGTCGAACCACTTCGAGAGCCATGGGAAGTCGACGTCGACGGTCTCGACGATGTCGCTGCGCAGCGCCTGGATCGTAGTGACGGCCGCGCGCTCGACGTTGGCGCCGGCGTCGATGGCTGCCTTAGCCTCGCAGGTGAGGACGGCGAGAGGGTTGATGTCGACGCCGGTGAAGTCGAGCCCGCGCAGGAGGGCCTCGGTCATGATGGTCCCGGAGCCCACGAAGGGGTCCACGACCCGGGAGCCGCCGGTGCCGACCTCGTCGAGGATGGCGTCGATGATGTCACCTTGCATGCACGGGACCATCATCGCGGGATAGCGCAACATGCCGTGAAGGTTGGGACGGGCACTGCCGCCGACCGCGGCCCACGCCGCCGGCTGATTGTCCTCCATGGTCCGGAGGCGATCCCCCAACGTTGCCGCCACGATTCGGTGTCTTTCCACGCTGCCCCAGGGCGGGAATGCCAAGCATCCGCCCTGGAGCGCATTGTACGGTCAAGGTGGAAAAACACCAGGTGGTTTCGCAGCCTTTCCCTGCTGTTCACCCACGGCGGGAACTTTTCTACGTTCACCTCGTTGGCCGCTCCCCGATGAGGGCCGCGCGTGTGGCCTTTGTCCTTCATGTGTAAGAAATTTGATGACACCGGAGATGGTCGGCATCCTTGCGGCCCGCTTGAACGGCGGCCGAGAGCGGGGCGCACCCGCCGCGCTGGCGCGTGCGATGGGAGTGCCGGTCAAGACGGCGCGGGCCTAGATGGCCGGGGTCGATGACGAGGGGAACCATCGCCGGCTGTCGAGCACGGCCCGTCGGCTGTTGACCCTGCTCACCCTTCTGGAGGCGGGGGGCATGCTGACGGAGGACTTCCCGAAGTCGGTTGAGACCTTCAAGGAAATTCTCGAAGGACCGCCCGGGCGCCTGCGGGCTTTGCTGGACCAACTCGAAACCGTGGGTGACGAAGAGGAGGAGTGACGGGCGGGCGTCGAGCCGCCTTCGACGTGGAACGACCGATTTTCCGGCAGCAGCGAAGCCTTAAATGGAGGGCACATGGCCAAGGCAGTCAAGAAAGCGAAGCCCAAGGAAGAATTCCGGGATTACGGCGCTGAGTTCAACAGGGCCGTCGGCGACAATATCCGGGGCGTCATGCGCAAGTTGGAGAAAGCCGGCCTCTCCGTCCGCAAGCCGCCTCACCTGACCACCCTGTTCATCCGGCGTCCGCTATCCATCACCTGGGACGAGTTCAAGGACATCATCCGCTCCGTTCTCCAGCCCCGGATCAGTGGTGTCTTCCTGACCAGTTCCACCGGCCGCATGTTCGTCTGCAGCAACAAGGGCAACAGGCCCGGCCGCTTCGAGCGCTGGGCGTAGGCAATGCTCGCGTGGGTCGGTCCCGTCTATCCAAATGGGCCGAGGCCGGCCGCGCGCCGAAGCTGCCGAACCCATGGCGGAAGCCGGCTTGGTGGAGTCCCTAATCTTTTGTCCAGCACGAGACCTCGCGGTCGACGCATTTGCAGACATAAACGTCCACCGACCATTGCTTCCCGTCATTGGACGCCAAGGCTCAATCCGGGGCAGCGGCCAAGGTGTGAAAGCAATCAAGGAGGTTTGCGACCTCCTCTCTTGAAAGCTGACGCCAACCCTGCTGCCTGAACTCCTCGGGAGTTTTGGGCGTCACACTGTCGTCCATGATGTGGGATTGGGATTGCCCCGGTTCGGTGGACACTGAGAACGCTTTCGCGTGAGGTGTTTTCCCGATGCCCAAGACCCGTCCCGCATACCCCGCCGAGTTCCGCCGGCAGATGGTCGATCTGGTCCGTGCCGGCCGCGATCCCACCGACCTCGCTCGCGAGTTCGAGCCCGCACGCCAGACCATTCAGAACTGGGTCGCTGAAGCTGATCGCAGTGAAGGTCGACGGGAGGCCAAGCCGCCACCCGCCGATCCTGGCCTGACAGCGACCGAGCGTGACGAGCTCGCCCGGCTCCGGCGGGAGGTCCGGCAGTTGAAGCTTGAGCGCGATATCCTCTCTCGCGCGACGGCCTGGTTTGCGCGGGAGACCGGGGTTCTGCCATCGGGGTCTTCCGGTTCATGAGCGCCAACCGGGCCGACTTCCCCATCGCCGTCATGGCCCGCACGCTCGGCGTATCGAAGGCCGGATACTATGCTTGGATCGGTCGGCCCACCTCGATGCGGAAGGTGGCCGATGCCGCGCTGCTGAAGCGGATCCGCACCGTGCACCTCGGCTCGCATGAGACCTATGGCGCGCCGCGCGTCCAAGCCGATCTTCGGATGCAAGGTGAGCGGCACTCCCGCAAACGGATCGCTCGGTTGATGCGGGAAGCCGGCCTCGTCGGGGCATGCCACCGGCGCGGCGGCCCCGTCACGACGCGGCGGGATCGGGAGGTGAGGCCCGCCCCCGATCTCGTCGACCGCATGTTCTCGGCCGAGGCGCCGAACCGGCTCTGGGTAGCTGATATCACCTATGTGCCGACGGCTTCTGGTTTCCTCTACCTCGCCGTGGTGCTCGACGCCTTCAGCCGCCGGATCGTCGGGTGGGCCATGGCCCATCACCTCCGCTCGGAGCTGGTACTGGATGCCTTGGAGATGGCCGTCACGCAGCGACGACCGCACGAGGTGATCCACCACTCGGACCAGGGGTCGCAATACACCTCGCTGGCCTTCGGCAACCGCTGCCGGGAGGCGGGGGTGCGCCCCTCGATGGGCTCGGTCGGCGACGCCTATGACAACGCCATGGCCGAGAGCTTCTTCTCGACCCTCGAATGCGAGTTGCTCGCTCGCCGCCGCTTCCGCTCTCAGGCCGAGGCCCGGATGGCGGTGTTCAGCTACATCGAAGGCTTCTACAATCCGCTGCGCCACCACTCGGCGCTCGGCTATTGCTCACCCATTGCGTTCGAGCAGGAAACCAAAAAAGCCACGTCCAGCCCGACCTTGATCAAGCAAGCCCCCTAACCGTCCACCGAACCGGGGCAATCCCAGTGCGCGGGGCGTCGGCGTGCCTAAGCCGGCATGCGCAGGATGCCTTGGCTGCCGGCGTGGATCTCGGCGCCGGCACGTCCCAAGCCGCGACCTCGACCCTTTCGGACGGCTGCCTCGAAGGTGCGGTTGTTGGCCCGTCGGGGGCGGAGCTTGGCGGCGTGGGTTTCCCCGGTCTGGTGGGCGTGGCTCATCCCGGCGAGGGAGCCGGTCGCGTGAGCCAGTCCCGCCGCATGTCGCTGGCCGAGACCGTCGCGAACACGGGCAGCGGGATGCTGATCTCGTGGCTGATCGGCCTCGTCGTCTACCCCGCCTTCGGCTTCCCCGTCGGCGCCGGCCAGGCCCTCGCCCTGACCGCGATCTTCACCGTCGTCAGCGTGGCCCGGGGCTACGCCTGGCGCCGCGCCTTCGAGCGCTTCCGGAGGTCCTGATGTTCCTGCCCCGCCTGATCGGCGTCGTCGGCCTGGCCGGCGCCGGGAAGAGCACCCTCGCCGGCATCCTGCAGCGCGAGCACGGCTACGAGCGCCAACGCCTCGCCGCGCCCCTCAAGGGCATGACGGCGGCGTTCCTGCGCTCGGCCGGCCTGCCCGAGGCGGAGGTCCTCGACCGCGTCGACGGCGGCCGGAAGGAGGAGGAGATCCCCGGCTTCGGCTGCACCACCCGGCACGTCATGCAGACCATCGGGACCGAGTGGGGCCGCAAGTGCGTCGGCGGCGACGTCTGGCTCCGGCTCGCCCGGGCCCAGGTCGAGCGGGCCTGGGGCGAGGGCAAGCGCGTGGTCGTCGACGACGTCCGGTTCCTGAACGAGGCCGACGCCATCGAGGCGATGGGCGGGTTCCTCATCCGCGTCGACCGCCCCGGGCTCGTCGCCGGGTCGCACCCGTCCGAGCAGGAACAGGCCCGGATCGTGGCCCATTGGACCGTCCGAAACGAGGGCGACCTGATCGACCTGGAGACGGCGTTGACCTCGGCCTTCGTCTTCGCCCGGCACACGGCCGGCATCGCCGCTTAGCGAACCCCCAACGGCGGACGCCATTTCAACAACGCCTTCGCCCACGCCCTGTTGGTGAAATCGTTGGGGGCTACGGCGAAGTTGTCGCAGGCCGGCCGACGACGAATGTCACTGTCGGTGCGATTTCGCTGTTGTGGGTTTCCCCCCGCACACGCGGGATGCCGCCGTGATGCTCAGCGGTGCTCACCAGGGGCCGCGGCGTGCCCACGGCGGCCCATCCCGCGACCGCCAGGCCGATGGCGCACAGGGCCCATGTCGTCGCGCACGTCCGGTCCATGGCGAGGTCCTCCGCCGGGGATGATCGCGGAACTCGGCCGGGGCGCTAGTCCAGCGGGGACGGTAGGCGGGCATCCTCGTCGGCCTGCGGAACGGTCTCGGTCGGGTTTCGGGCGAGGCGTGACATGACCGACACGACATTGAGGCCGACCGCTTCCGCCACCAGGATGGCCACGCCGACGTCGACCGGCCGCCCCGCCTCCAGGTCATCGATGACGCGCTCGGGGATGCCGGTGACGACGGCTAGGCGCCTGAGGGGCATGCGCCGCGCGAGCCGGACGCCGCGCACCGCCTCGCCGACGTCGCGCCGGCGCCGGGCGGCCTCGGCGACAGCGTGTTCCTCGGCCGACGGCTCGGGGCCGTCCGTAGTCGGGTCTTCCCAGTGCGCGCGCATCGTCGGTCTCCTTCGGTTGAGGCTACGCCCCGCGCTGGCTAGTCACCAGAACTCAGCTCGCCGACGCCCGACGGGCACGGCGGCGCCATGTGGACGTCGGGCGTCAGGCCGTTCTCGCGCAGGAGACCGCCACCGCCCGTGACGCCCCCGCCGACGGGCGTCCAGGTCCAAGCCAGGTTGCCCCAGCGGTCCCGGCCGCCCTCGCCGATGGCCTGGAGCTCGATGCGCTCCTTGCCGGTCTTCGTGTCGACGGTCCCGCACGTGATTTGGACGGCCCAGGCGTCGCCCACCGGGTCGGCGTAGACCCGGGCGAATCCCGCGCGACCGCCGGCGGCCGGCCCGCGCACGGATAGGTAGAAGCGGTCGCCCGGCTGCGGGAAGGGCGGCGGCTCCGGCACGGGCTGGGCCTGGCGGGCCGCCTCGACCGGGACGGTGGCTGCGAGCAGGACGGCGGCGAGGGCGAGGAAGCGGGCGACGGTCATTGGCAGGTCTCCAGGGAGGGGGTGGGGTTGGCCGCCCAGGCGGTGCCGTCCGGCTCGAACCAGACGCGGCTGGCGGCGGTGACGACCTCGTTCGTGTCGCGGCGGCGGAAGCCGGGCTCGGTCGGGCGGTACCCGATGCGGATGGCGTCGTCGGGCCGGGCGCCGTCGGCGATGATGCCCTCGATGGTCGCCACGACCTCGCGGCGCGCCGCGGCCTGGCACCGGAGCCTGCCTGCCTCGCTGGCGCGCATGACGCACTCGGCGAGGACTAGGGAGGGCGCGTGTCCGATGACGCGGCGCTTGCGGAGGATGCTCCACGACAATGAATGCAAGTTCCAGTGGATGCGTACGGGGGCTTGATCTGGGGTCATGGGGGGCGCTCCGCACGAAGGGGGACGGCGGCGCGGGGGGACGCGCCGGGGACGGGCATGCCGGTCTGGCCGGCTCGGGCGCCGATGGGCGCCCGCGGGGTGGGCCGCGGTATTCGCGCGGCCGGGGTGGCTATGGCGTCAGGCGGCATCGGAGCCTCCGGGCGCGTCCACGGGCTCGGACCGAGGCTTCCGGACGACGTCGAACCAGCGCACGACAGGATCGATGCTGCGGTCCTCGGCCTGCAGCGGGGCCGTGGCGAACGCCTCGAACTCGGCCCGCGCGATGACTAGCGAGGCTTCCTCTGGCGACATCTGCCCGCGGATGGCCCGCTGGGCCGCGCGATCCGCACGTTGGCAGTAGGCGTCTGCCAGGAGCTCGCAGATCTCGCCGGCCTCCGCGGCGGCCTCGATGCGGAGCACGACGCCGGAGTGGGCGGCGAAGACCGCCCGCAGGACCTCGCGGGCATCGGCCCGGTTAGACGGGTGGACGTCGGTGCTGGCTGGTTCTGACATCGTGGTCTCTCCTTCGGGTGGGACGGGGGGTCAGTGGCAGGCCGGGTCGCGGCGCGATCCGGTCCGCAGCAGGGAGCGGGCGAGGCGGCCCGCGTCGGCGGCGGCCGCCTTTGCGTCGAGCTCGCCGGAGGCCACGCGGGCCATCATGTCGGCGACGACGCGGACGCCGTCGGCGAGGAGGGCGTCTTCGCCGGCGCGGGAGAGCGCCGAGACGAGTAGCAGGCTGCTGACGCGGAGCTGGCCCGCGTCGCTGGGAGGCTGGAGGAGCGTCACGACGATGGCCCCCCTAGCGGACCAGGGCCGCGGCGGGCTCGGCGACGAGCCGGGCCACCTCGTCGCCGTCGAGCCTGCGCCGCTCGACCAGGGCGTCGGCGACGCGGCGGACCGCGCCGGCGTGCCGGCGGACCGTGGCCAGGGTCTCGCCGTAGAGCCGGTCGAGGAGCTCCTGCACGTCCCGCCGCAGGAGGGGGTCCGTCGCCAGCGCCATCGACGGCTCCTGCTCGACCGCGACGAGGCCGCGGCCGCCCATCCCCCACTCGCCGATCAGGCCGACGGCCATGCGGGTCGCCGTCAGGAGGTCCTGGCGCGCCCCGGAGCTCGCGCTGTCGAGGAGCGTCTCCTCGGCCGCCCGCCCGCCCAGCATGATCCGGACGTGCTCCTCGACGGCGGCGCGCGTCCAGATGCCCTGGTGCGGGTCCTTGGCCGCCATCCATCCGCGCTCTTCGCCGCGCGTCTGCAGGGCCAGGACCATCTCCCGTCCGGGCTCCTCCAGGTAAGCCAGCAGGGCGTGACCGGCCTCGTGGACGGCGATCCGGTCGAGGACGGCGGCCGGGGTCGCCTCGTCGCCCGTGCCCGCCACCGCGAGCAGGTCGTCGAGGGCCAGCGGGCGCCCGGCATGCCTTGCCCGGCGGCGGGCGTCCTCGACGAGGGCCTCGATCATGGCCCCGGTGTAGCGCTCGGTCCGGTACGCGACCGGCATCAGGTCGGCGCCGGGCAGGTCGTCGCCGAGGCGCACGCGCAGCATCTCGACGCGCTCCCCGGCGTCCGGCAGCCCGATCTCGATGTGGCGCCCAAGCCGTCCCGGGCGACGGATGGCCGGGTCGATGCGGTTGGCGTCGTTGGTCGTCCCGACGACGATGACGCCTTCCCGGCCGCCCACGCCGTCCAGGCATTCGAGGAACGCGTTGATGATCTCCAGGACGTAGTCGGCGTGCGCGTGCCTAACGGTACGACGGTCGACGAAAACGTCGCACTCGTCGACAAGGACCAGGCATCCGCGCTTCCCGGCCGCCAGCGCCTTGGCCTCGGCGAAGAAGCGCCTCATCGCCCGCAGCGTCGTCCCGAGATGCGCCTGGTCCTCGGACTGCCACTGCGCCAGCGACGCGGCCAGGAGGGGAATCCCCGCGCTGGCGGCGATGGCCTGGGCGCCCAGGGTCTTGCCCGTCCCGGGTGGCCCGGACAGAAGCGCGCCGCTTGCGACCGAAGACCAGGGCGCACCGTCCCTCCACGCCTGGAGGTCGCGGATGACCTCGCGGCCGTACGCCACGACCTCGCGGCAGCCGTGGAGCTCGTCCAGCGTGATGTCCCGCCCGCGGCCCGTCGGCGCCGGCGGGGCCGCCAGGCGGACGAGATGCGCGACGCAGTCCGCCGGCGCCCGCCCGGGCCGGATGGACACCGCCAGGTGCTCCGCGGAGATGCGCAGCCCGTCGAGCGCGCGCCGGTCCTGGGGGGAGCAGGCGGCGCCCGTCGTCGAGCGGATCGCGGCGGCGACGTCGGACGTGTCGATGGGGGCCAGCGTCAGGCGGTGCTCCGCCGCCAGCAGCGCCGCAGCCGGCAGATGGGACGCCGCGTCAGGCGAAAGGCACAGGATCGCGCCTGGATGCCTAAGCAGGGCCAGGAACTCGCACGCCCGCCGGTCCCGGTCGCTCCCCTTGGGCGCGTCCTTGACGAGGTGCTTCCGCAGTCCAAGCGGCAGGCCGAGCGCGATGCTCGACCTGCCGTCCAGGGCGAGGATCGACAAGGCCTCCGGGACGTCGACTGTGACGACGACGTCCCGTTCCGCGAGCGCCTGCCGCAGCCCCGGGACCGCGTCGAGCGTGCGGGCGAGCTGGCGGAGGACGGCGAGTTCGACGGGGGAGAGTGCCTCGTCGGCCGCGTCCGGAGCCTCCTCTCGGTTCACGCCCGCACGGTCGTCGTCCATCTCCTCGGCGTGCGTCGGGCGCGCCGGCAGGGCCGCCGCGTTCGTCGACCTCAGGAACGTCTTGGCGTGGACCTCGGCGATGCCCAGCGGGTCAGTCGGGTCGTAGAAGGGGACGATCTCCGGCAACGCGTCGTCGCCCCCCTCGTCGAGCAGCGCCGTTCCGGACGCGCGCAGGACGAAGGCGGGGGCGTGCTCGCTCCCGCTCCGGGCGTAGGCCCACAGCGTGTCGACGAGGACCGGCGTCGCCGCGGCGTAGCCGAGCATGTGCAGATACAGCGTCAGGGCGTCATGCAGGACGGCGCGCGCCGGGGCGTTCACGCCGGGGATCTCCGGCGTCCAGAGCCCCATCGTACGCCACGTGGCCTCGGTGCGCCGGAGCGAGCCCCAGGCGAGGGACAGGGGCTCCAACATGGCCTCGTCGCCGGTCCCGGCAGGCGAGGCAAGCGTGTCCAGGCCGGACGCGTGCAGGGACAGGCAAAGGGCGGCGATAAACGCGTCGCCGCCGCATTCGCGCAGGACGGCCGCGCGGTTGCGGCGCGCCGTCGAGGGCGCGATGGCGAGGATGCGGGCTGAGAGGTCGCTGGGGATGCGGCCGCGGTGCAGTCCGGCCTGCCCGGCCAGGACGTGCTCAAGCGGCGCCGCACCCTTCGAGGGGGGCTGCTTCATCGGAAGACACCGTGTTGGCCTTGGCGCGACAGGATCGTCACCTAGGCTGAGGAGCCCCCCTCTTAGCAGCCCATCCGTTAAAGGATTATGAGTCCGATCCTTCGTCTGCGTTGCGCTTGAACGTTTTTCCCTTCCGGACGTCGAGGAGCAGGTCGAACGCGTTGGCGACGGCGCGCTTCGTGTTGCCCAGGGTCTCGAAGGGATTGTCGCCGCCCTCCGCGTAGCGGTCGGCGTAGAGGGCCAGGGCCGACAGCAGGGCGCCCATGCCGGGCGCATCGTATTCGTTCGCCGCGAAGGCCAGGGACCGCAGCACGACCGGGTTCAGCCCCTTCTTGGCGATCTTGTCCGGCTGGGTCGTGCGCCGGTTCAGGCCGAAGGCCAGCGGCAGCGCGTTCGTCCATCCCCCCGGCCAGACCTTCATGGCCGCGGCCGCGACGGCGTCGACGAGGGCCGCGTTGACCTCGGCGGGGTCGAGCGGCTCAGGACCGCCGTCCCCGAGGAGGAACGGCTGACGCTCCGGGTCGTAGGCGAGCGCCTGGTGGCCGACGCGCCCGACGACGGTCCATCCGGCGGGGCACGGCCACAGGTCGGCCGGCATGTAGTCGAGCACGATCTCCATGTCCCTCCGGATAGCACGGCCCCGGCGGCGCGCCACCGGCCTGGCGTGTCCGTTCCTATACCCATGTCGGTATAGGAGAGCCCGCATACCGACATCGGTATGGCCCGCAGGGCGAGGCCAGGCATTTGAGCGGACGCGGTTAACGGGGTCGCTTAAATGCCCAGCCCGATTGCGTTATATACGAGTCACCGATTTTTGGGCCGCTCTGCCGCCGAAAATCGGTGACTGATATACGCGTCAATCGCCGGCCGCCCGCGGACCCCGGCGTTAACCAGTCCCGGTCCGGAAACGTCTCCTGCAGGGGACGCCCCCTGAGCGAGGGCGGGATCGAACGTCTCCCCCGTAGGACGTCCCGGCGCGGCTTTCGGAGACCTCGTTAACCGCCCGGGCGCGTCCCTGTACGAATCCGGGGATCCCCGTACCCTCCCTGATGGGAAGGGACCGGGACATGCTGACGGACACCGAACTGGACGAGCTCGCGCGCGCCGTCGCCGGGCTCGGGGACGAGGATGCCGGGCGGCTCGACGGGGCGGTCCTGGAGCTCCGGCATCGACGCCGGGCCGAGGCCGAGGTGGAGCGCATCGCCGCGCTGCGGGCGATGTCGGACTTCGACGCCTTCGAGGCGGCATTGGATGTTGGGCAGGTTCTCGCCGCCGACGTGCACCCCATCGACAAGGCCCTGCAGGTCCTCCGTGACGCGGGCTTCGTGCGCGGCGACGGTCTCAAGGCCCTGTACCGGGCCGGCTGGAACGATGCCCTCAGGCGGTACCCGGACGACGGGGAGGCCGAGTTCCAGCAAGGCAGGGACCGCGCCATCGAGCGCCTCCTCATGATGGAGCGCATCTGACCATGGACGGGCAGACCCTGCGCGACCGGTTCGACCTGCGCCTGCAGGTCTCCGCGAGCGACGATTGCCTCGGCGACCGGGGCAGCCGCTACGTGGGCGTGAAGTCGTGCAAGCCCATGATTGAGGAAGCCGCCGCTGCGCTCGACCGAGAGCGGACCCTCCGTAAGGAGGCCGACGAGGCGTTGGAGCTCGCCTGGGAGGAACTCAACCGGGCGACCGAAGATCTCGACCGCGAGCACGCCCGGAGGGAAGCGGCGATATCCGCTGCCTTCGACGCAGCGGTGTCCGCATGCGTCGGGGCGTCCTACGGGCCGCCGTCGGGCTGGGGCGACGGCCGCCCGCGGGGCTGGCACCTGACGGAGCCGTGCTCGCCCCGGGACGCGTGCATGCACGACAACGGCTGCATGGACGCCGCCCGGCGCATCCGGCTGCGGCAGAACGCGGATGCCGAGAGGCGGGAGTCCCACGTCTAGGATTACTCCCGAGGGTGGATGACGACACCTTCAGCATCGTCCAGCATCTCCTGAAGCTCCTCCCAGCCCCGCTGCTCTTTGGCGCGTTCGGCATGGAGGGGATCGAGGATCGTCGGGTCGTCGGTATGGCTGTCGATGATCGGCGCCTGGTTCTTGTGGTGGACCCTGGCGGTGGCCAGGGCGCGCTTCAGTGCCTCGATCTGGTCGTCCGTCAACGGCTTAGGTGTCGTGGCCATAGACCTTGCTCCCCTCAATCAGGGTTACGGGCAACCGATGCCCTGTTTCTGTTGAGTAAACAGCATGACCATTCCCGTCATGTTCTCGACCGCCTGCTTCACTTGGGGCTCCCCAGAGCCAAGGCAGGCATAGAGATCATCATGCATTTCACGGTAGATCGAAATCTGGTCGTTCAGGAAGGGGCACGCAGGGCCTGGGCCGTTGAGGGAGATTTCGGGAGCGTTCTTGAGCTTCTCTCCAAGCTCCATCGACCGCTTCATCCGGCCGTCGTAGTAGGCGTTCTTGGCCTGCAAGGACGGGCATGCCTTGGCCATCCGCTCGTTCGCCAGCTTGGTTTCCTCGGCCTTCTCGGCAGCAAGTCGCGCTTCGCGCTCGACCTTGAGGCGTTCGTCCTCAGCCCTCTTGGCCTCGGCTTTGTCACGCTCTTCACGACGAAGCTTAGCCTCGACCTCGGCGCGCTGTGTGGCCTCCGCCTCGGCCTTCTCCCTCATGAACCGTTGGATGCGTGCGTCATCCGCCGCGCGTCGGGCTGCGTCAGCCCTATCCGCCTCAGCCTTCGCATCTCGGTCGGACTTGCCCTTCTCCCATGCCTCGGCCTCGGCAAGGCGGGACGAGCGGATCTTGTCCTCCAGCTTGAGTAGCGCCGCGTTGACCTCGTCGATGTCCGCCTGCGCAATGGGTGTGCCCCCGGCATTGGTGCCTCGGACACCGCCGCGCTTGGCGGATGCCGTTGACGGAGGAGCAGCCGCTAGCCGGCGCAGCCCGTCGAGCTTCGCCGATAGCTCCTCGGTCGTGCCACCTGCGTCAATGGCGTTTCTCGCTCCATTAAGGATTGAAAGCTTCCAGGATCGCAGCCCGTCACGTCCTTCCGCCGCCTGCTCTGCGAGAGCACCGTTTTCCCTATACGAAGACGAGATGAGGGCGGTGATCACGCTTCCCTCGATGGCCTGCTTGTCCTTGTTGCATTCGACGGCACGGTTTTGGAACGCTCTCCAGACATCCTTCGTCCACGCATAGACTGGAACGCCGAACGGAGCGTCGGGAGAGCCGTCCGGCGTTCCCCCCTGACGCCAAGCTCGTGAATCGACCGTTCTTCTGGTGAGGGCGGAGCAGGATAGCTGCGACGCCTGCGCGACGTAGTCTGGCTCGGCCCTCGCCTCCGTAGCGGCGACCGTGGCCACCAACGCCACCAGCATCAGACGTCCCATCATATCCCCCTTGCGTGCCCGTGCGAGGCGAGCCGACGCAATCCGCACGATAGGGATGGATGCAAACCCTGGGCGTTCGGTCAATCCTACGATGCGCTGGCGTCGGGCGGCAGCCTCGTCTGGGCGGATGACCCGGCTGACGTTGTCGCGGTCAGGCTTCGGCAATCGCTTCCTGCGACATCCTGTCCTGAATGCCGATTGCCGTTTCCGGTCCCGGGGCTTCGCTTCGATTGCAGGGACAAGGAGACATGCCATGACCGAAGCCAACCGCAGCGACATCATCTTCGAGCTCCACCTCGCCGAGGGCGAGGCCGACCGGAACGCCACTTTGGTGCGCCTCGTCCAGGCCTACCCGAGCCTGCGCGAGGACCTCCTCGACCACTGGTGCGAGATCGTCCTCATGGAGCTACGGGCGGCCGCATACCCGGAGCCGCCGTGCCCTCCGGTCGACGAGGCCGAGGCCGCGCGGGCCCTGGCGCGCTTCCGGGAGATGGAGGCGGAACTGGCCGCGGCGAACCCCTGAAACGAGAGCGCCCCTTTCGGGGGCCGTCCGGCCGGGATCGGCCTCGGGGCGAAGCTCTCGGGGGATACCCTGACCCCTGAAGGGGGACCGTGCCCGTAGGCCCGATGGCGCCGGCTCTCCCACGCCCGGGGTCCGGCGGTCTGGGTGGCCTGTGTCTTATGCCGGGTGCCCTAGCCCGTGGGCGTAGGCGGTCCCGGCAAGCCTTTCGGCGTTCGCTAGGGGCCTCGGCTCTCGCCTGCGCCCGCACCTGCCGGAAGCCAGGATCGACCTCGAATCGGCGCGCCGCAAGGGGCGATGGCGCCGGCGTCCGACGCGCTATCCCCACGAATCGTGAGCGCGCAGAAGCCTGGGCTGCGCGTTGTATCGATGTTGTATCGGGGGGGGGTCGGGCCCAAGCCGAAGCTGTGCAGGGACAGTGCCTAAGCGACTGTCCAGGCTTCAGGAAACGGCGATGAGAGGAGTGGAGCGGGTACCGGGAATCGAACCCGGGTATTCAGCTTGGAAGGCTGCTGCTCTACCATTGAGCTACACCCGCACAGCCTGTCGCATAGCATGGAGCGGGTCGCTTGAGAAGCGAACCGCAGAGCTGTCCGACAGTCCGTGTGATCGTTTGGTGGGGGAAGAAGGACTCGAACCTTCGAAGCTTACGCAGCGGATTTACAGTCCGCCCCCTTTGCCGCTCGGGACATTCCCCCAAACGAGCGGCCCGTCCGGGCCGCGCCGGGGTCTTATGGTTGGGGGCAGCCGCGGAGTCAACAGCCTCGTCGCGCCCCCGTTCAATCGGTGGGAGCGAGGTCGCAGATGCGCAGCTGCGCCCGCTCCGCGCCGCGCCAGCGATCGCACGAGAGGGTCCCGGCGACGTGGCACTCGCGGCCGATCCCGTTGAGGAGCGCGAGGCCGAGCGGACTCTGCGCGCTGCGGAAGCTGATCGCCCCGATGGCCTGCCCGTCGCGGCTGCGCAGGCGTGCCCGGACATGGCTCGCGCCCACCACGCCGGCATCGACGATGCGGTGATTGGCGAGCGCGAAGACGGGTTCGGGCGCGCCCTGGCCGAAGGGGCCGGCGCGCTGGATCAGCCGAACGGTCTCGGCAGTCGCGCCGCCCGCGCTGAGCGTCCCGTCGATGTGCAGCACGTCCGCCGCCCGCGCCTCGGCGACCGCGGCCGCGAGACACTCGGTCAGGCGCGCCTCGAAGCGGGTCAGGTCCTGACCTTTCAGCGTCACGCCCGCCGCCATGGCGTGGCCGCCGCCCTTCGCGGCGAGGCCCGCCTCGACGCAGCCGCGCACCGCAGCGCCGAGATCGGCCCCCGCGACCGAGCGGCCGGAGCCCGTGCTGGTCCCGTCCGGACGCAGCGCGAAGGCGAAGGCGGGCCGGCCGAAGCGCTCCTTCAGGCGCGAGGCGATCAGCCCGACCACGCCGGGGTGCCACTCGGCGCTGCCCGCGACGAGGACGGGACGATCCGGATCGAGGCTGAGCAACCGGTCCATCGCGGCCTCGGCATCGGCCACCGCCTGCGCCTCGATGAGCTGGCGCTCGCGGTTGAGCCGGTCGAGCTCGGCCGCGATCCGCACGGCCTCCAGGCTGTCGGCGGTCAGCAACAGGCGCGCGCCGAGGCTCGCGTCGCCGATGCGCCCGCCCGCGTTGATGCGGGGTCCGAGCAGGTAGCCGAGGTGCCAGGCCTCGGGCGGCCCATCGAGCGAGGCGGCGTCGAACAGGGCGGCGAGGCCGGTGCGGCCGCGCGCGCGCATCACGGCGAGGCCCTGGACCACGAAGGCGCGGTTGAGACCGGTCAGGGGCACCACGTCGGCGACGGTGGCGAGCGCCACGAGATCGAGGGCATCCGTGAGCTTCGGCTCGGTCAGGTCCCCGCCGAAGAAGCCCTCGCGCCGCAGGGCCCGGTTGACGGCCACCAGCGTCAGGAAGACCACGCCCGCCGCGCAGAGATGGCCGAGGCCCGAGAGGTCGTCGAGACGATTCGGGTTCACCAGGGCGCGCACCGGCGGCAGCACCTCGGAGGCGGCGTGATGGTCGAGCACCACGACGTCGAGGCCGAGCTTCTCCGCCTCCTCCAGGGGTCCGTGCCCGCTGGTGCCGCAATCGACGCAGACGAGAAGGCTCGCGCCCTCGGCGGCGAGCGCGCGCACGGCCGTGACGTTCGGACCGTACCCTTCCGTGATCCGGTCCGGGATATGGATGCGGGCGGTGACGCCGAGGCCCTGCAGGTAGCCGGCGAGCAGCGCCGCGCTCGCGGCGCCGTCCACGTCGTAGTCGCCGAACACCGCCACGATCTCGCCCCGGCGCACCGCACGGGCGATGCGCCGGGCGGCGATCTCCATGTCGAGCAGGGTGTCGGGGTCCGGCATCAGCGTGCGCAGGCGCGGGCTCAGATAGGCCTCCGCGCCGTCCGGGCGGATGCCCCTCCCCGCGAGGACGCGGGCGAGCAACTCCGGCAGGCCGTAGGCCTGGACCATGGTGGCGGCGTCGGCCTGCGCGACCGGGTCGGCGCAGCGCTCGCGCCACGCCCGCCCCTGGATCGAGGCGGAGACGCCGAGGAAGGGACGGGGCGGAGGGGTCACGGCGAGCACGCCGCGATCATAGCGCGGACCCGCCGCCGACGCTGCCGCCCGAAAACGACAGCGGGGCGGCCATCGCTGGCCGCCCCACCGGGAAAGAGCCCGCCCAAGGGCCCGAGGCCCTCGGGGATCCCCTGGATCAGAGGTTCTTCAGGATCGAGTCGACGACCTTCTTAGCATCGCCGAACAGCATCATGGTGTTGTCGCGGAAGAACACTTCGTTCTCGACGCCGGCGTAGCCGGAGCCCATGCCGCGCTTGATGAAGAGCACGGTCTTGGCCCGCTCCACGTCGAGGATCGGCATGCCGTAGATCGGCGAGGCCTTGTCGGTCTTGGCGGCCGGGTTGGTCACGTCGTTGGCGCCGATCACGAAGGCCACGTCCGCCTGGGGGAACTCGCCGTTGATGTCCTCCAGCTCGAACACCTCGTCGTAGGGCACGTTGGCCTCGGCCAGCAGCACGTTCATGTGGCCCGGCATGCGGCCCGCGACCGGGTGGATCGCGTACTTCACGTCCACGCCCTCCTTCTTGAGGAGGTCGGCCATCTCGCGGAGCGAGTGCTGGGCCTGCGCCACCGCCATGCCGTAGCCCGGCACGATGATCACGCGCTCGGCGTTCTTCATGATGTAGGCCGCGTCGTCCGCCGAGCCCTGCTTCACGGGGCGCGTCTCGACCTGGCCACCGCCGGCCGCCGCGGCGGCGTCGCCGCCGAAGCCGCCGAGGATGACCGAGATGAACGAGCGGTTCATCGCGTGGCACATGATGTAGGACAGGATCGCGCCCGAGGAGCCGACCAGCGCGCCCGTGATGATGAGCGCGAGGTTGCCCAGGGTGAAGCCGATGCCGGCTGCCGCCCAGCCCGAGTAGGAGTTCAGCATCGAGACGACGACGGGCATGTCGGCGCCGCCGATCGGGATGATGATCAGGCCGCCGAGCACCAGCGACAGGATCACGATCAGCCAGAACAGGAACTTCGACTCGGTGCCGATGAACACGGCCAGGAGCACCACCAGCGCGGCGGCGAGCAGCGCGTTGATGAGGTGGCGCTGCGGCAGCATGATCGGCTTGCCCGACATGCGGCCGTCGAGCTTGGCGAAGGCGATGACCGAACCCGTGAAGGTGATCGCGCCGATGGCGACGCCCAGGCCCATCTCGAACAGCGACTGCTTGTGGAAGTGGCCGTTCTCGATGATGCCGAAGGCCTGGGGCGCGTAGAGCGCGCCGGCCGCGACCGCCACGGCCGCGAGGCCGACCAGCGAGTGGAAGGCGGCCACGAGCTGCGGCATCGCCGTCATCGGCACGCGCTTGGCGATCACCGCGCCGGCGCCGCCGCCGATGCCGAGGCCGAGCAGCACGATCACCCAGGCGGCCGCGCCCGCGGGCGGGTGGCCGACCAGCGTGGTGAGCACGGCGAGCGCCATGCCGACCATGCCGTAGAGGTTGCCCTGTCGGGAGGTCGTCGGGTGCGAGAGCCCCCGCAGCGCCATGATGAACAGGACGCCGGCGACGATGTAGAGAAGGGAGGAGACGTTCTCGGACATCGGCTCAGGCCTTCTTCTTATACATGGCGAGCATGCGCTGTGTGACGAGGAAGCCGCCGAAGATGTTCACGGAGGCCAGCACGATGCCGATGAAGCCGAAGAAGCGGGCCCAGCCGCTGCCCTTCTCGATGTAGGGCACGCCCACCGCGAGCAGCGCGCCCACGATGATCACCGACGAGATGGCGTTGGTGACCGACATGAGGGGGGTGTGGAGGGCCGGGGTCACCGACCAGACCACGTAGTAGCCGACGAAGATCGCCAGCACGAAGATCGCGAGGCGGAACACGGTCGGATCGACGGCGCCGTGCGTCGCGGCGGCGACGCCATGGCCGAGGCCGTCGGCGATCGCCTGGGCCTGGTCGGCGGCGTTGCGGGCCGCCGCGGCGGCGGCGCGGGCGGTGTCGGCCAGGAGGCGGGTCTGATCCGCGGCCTGGTCAGGGGCGATGGTTGCCATGGGTGAGATCTCCTGGGGAGCCGGTTACGCCGCGCCCGCGCCCTTGGTGGCGCCCTGGGCCGCCTCGGACTTCGACAGGCCGACGGCCGAGGCCTCGGAGGCCGCGCCGTCGCCCTTCGGCTGGAACGAGGGATGCACGACCTGCCCGTCGCGGGTCAGGTTCGTGGCCTTGACCAGCTCGTCGTCCCACTTGATCGCCAGGGTCTTCGACTCCTTGTCGATCAGCGTCTCGAGGAAGGCGTAGAGGTTGCGCGCGTAGAGCGCCGAGGCAGTCGCCGCGAGGCGGCCCGGCACGTTGAGGTGCCCCACGATCTTCGCGCCGTTCGCCGTCGTCACGATCTCGCCGGCCTTGGCGCCGGCGACGTTGCCGCCGCGCTCGACCGCGAGGTCAACCAGCACGGAGCCCGGCTTCATCGAGGCGACCATCTCCTCGGAGACGAGCTTCGGGGCGGGTCGGCCCGGGATCAGCGCCGTCGTGATGACGATGTCCTGCTTGGCGATGTGGCCCTTGACCAGCTCGGCCTGCTTGCGCTGGTACTCGGCCGACATCTCCTTGGCGTAGCCGCCAGCCGTCTCGGCCTGCTTGAACTCGTCGTCCTCGACGGCGACGAACTTCGCGCCGAGCGATTCGACCTGCTCCTTCGTGGCCGGACGCACGTCGGTGGCGGTCACGACCGCGCCGAGGCGGCGGGCGGTGGCGATGGCCTGCAGGCCGGCGACGCCGACGCCCATGATGAAGACGCGGGCGGCCGGCACGGTGCCGGCGGCGGTCATCATCATCGGCATGGAGCGGCCGTACTCGGCGGCGCCGTCGATCACGGCGCGGTAGCCCGCGAGGTTCGCCTGGCTGGAGAGCACGTCCATCACCTGCGCGCGGGTGATGCGCGGCATGAACTCCATCGCGAAGGTGTCGAGGCCGGCCTCAGCCAGCGCCTTCAGCTCGGCCTCGCGGCCGTAGGGGTCCATGATGGCGACGACGGTGGTGCCGCGCTTCAGGAGCTTGGCCTCGTCGGCGCTGGGGCGGCGAACCTTCAGCACGAGGTCGGCGTCGCGGCCTGCATCCTCAGCGGAAGCCGCCACGGTGGCGCCGGCAGCCTCGTACTCGGCGTCGGGGACGCCGGCCGAGAGGCCCGCACCCGACTGGACCACGACGTCGGCCCCCAAGGCCTTGAATTTCTTAACCGTTTCCGGCACCGCCGCGACCCGCGGCTCCGCGGCGTCGGTTTCCGAAAGCACAGCGATGCGCATTCAGCTTACCCCTCAAATGGACCGCCACCGCATGCGCGAACCATGACGGTTTTACGAGGTGAGCGGGCGCTACTCGGTTGATGGAAACGGTGCGGATGTAACCGGGCTCGCGGTTCCGTCCCGGCTACGGCGCCTCAGGCGAAGAACAGGTACAGGAGCAGGAGGACGGCGACCGCGCAGGGGGCCTTCCAACCGACCGCCGGGGCCAGTGCACCGATCGTGCCGGCCGCGGACGAGGCCACCACGCCGGCGATCGCCGTCAGCCACGCCTCCCGGATACCGCCGACGGCGAGCGCCAGGACCCAGCAGATCACGACGCCGGTCGCGATCTCGATGAAGCGGATGAAGCCCTTGTAGGTCTGTTCGTGGGTCTTGGCGTCCATCGCCGGGCTGTAGGCTGCCCCGGACACGGTCTTGGTATCAGCCATCGTGCGCTCGTCCCCTGTGACGCCTGTTTGTTCTGTCGCAGGGGATTTAGCTCAAGCCCAAACGGGCGGCAATCGCGTTGCCGCCGTCATTAAGGCCAAGATCGCGCCGAAATGCCCACCTTCGCGCCGGTCCGGCTCCTCAGAGCGGCAGGTCGAGGCCGGCGGCTTTCAGGGCCTCGCCCTGACGGTGCGTCAGGGCGTCGAGGGAGAAGCTCTCGATCTCGGCCTCGAAGAGGCGGTGGTAGTTCAGCTCCGAGCGCAGGTGCAGGAACACCGCGCCGAGGCCGACCGCGGCCCGGTCCATGAACACGAATTCCTGGGGAACGGTGACCGGCCCGCGCTCCTTCAGGGCCTGATGGACCTGGAAAGCCTGCCGGCGACCGTACTCGCCGGGTTTCACGCCGTCAGCCACGGTGCGGGTGCGGTCCTCCAGCAAGGGACCGTAGATGAAGCGCGCCCAGATGTTCAGGATGTCGATGATCTCGCGGCTGAGATTCTTGAAGCCCCAGACCTCGTAGGCGTGGACGATGCGGGCCTCGTCCTCCTCCAAGAGACCGCGGTAGAGATCGACCACGCCGCCGACGAAGCGCGGGTGGAAGATGCGCACGCAGCCGTAATCGAGCAGGTTGATGCCCCCCGGCTCGCCGTCCTCCCGGAAGACCGTGTAATTGCCCAGATGCGGGTCGCCGTGGATCACCGCCGCGCGGCTGAACGGGTGCCACCACGCCTTGAACATCGCCTGGGCGAGCCGGTTGCGCACCTCGACCGGGCTCTCTGCGAAGTTCAGGATCCGTTCGCCGTCGAGCCAGCTGAGTGTCAACAGGCGCTTGGTCGAGAGGTCCTCATGGACCGTCGGCACCCGTACGGCGTCGATGTCCTTCAGCACCGCGCCGTAGAGGGCGGCGTGCTTCGCCTCACGGGTGTAGTCCAACTCCTCGCGCACCCGGGCGCCGATCTCCTTGGCGATCTCGCGAGTGTCGAGCCAGGAATTCATGCGCCGGTGCAGGGCGAAGGCGACCTCGAGCTGCTTGAGGTCGGCCTCAACGGCCGATTGCATGTCCGGATACTGCAGCTTGCAGGCGAGAGCCGCGCCGTCCCGCGCCGTGGCGCGATGCACCTGGCCGAGCGAGGCGGCGGCTGCGGGCTTCAGGTCGAAGCTGCCGAAGCGGCCCTGCCAGTCGGCCCCGAGCTCGGCCATCATCCGGCGCTTGACGAAGGCGGCCCCCATGGGCGGGGCGTCGGCCTGGAGCTTCTGCAACTCCGCGGCGTATTCGGGCGGCAGCAGGTCCGGAATGGTGGCCAGGAGCTGCGCCACCTTCATGATCGGCCCCTTGAGGCCGCCGAGCGCCTGGGCGAGCGCCGCAGCGTTGGTGGTGCCCTCGCCCCCGAACAGGCGGGCACCCGCCATCCGCGCCGCGACGCCGCCGACATTGACGCCGACGCGGGCGTAGCGGCTGGCGCGCGCGGAGAATCGGTTGGCTTCGCGGTCGGTCTCGGCCATCGGGCGGGTGCTCACCTCAGCTGTCGGGAGCGAGATAAGTGGCCCGTGCGCGAGTGCCAGGGCCGTGGGTCCCTGCGCCGCGGGTCAGGCCGGCCAGTTGTCGCGGATCCAGCGGGTGAGGCCGGATTCGTCGATCTCGCCCGCGGCGAGGCTCCGGATCATCACGACGGCCTCGGCCTCGTCGGCGAGGAAGTCGAGGTCGTTGAGTCCGAGGAACGTGACGAGCGCCAGCAGGGCGGCCCGCTTGTTGCCGTCGATGAAGGGGTGGTTCTTGGCGATGCCGAAGGCGTAGGCCGCCGCAAGCTCGGCCAGATCGACCTCCGCCTCCTCGGCATAGGCCACCCGGTTCACCGGACGTCCGAGCGCCGATTCGAGCGCGCCCTCGTCCCGGATGCCGGGCGGCCCGCCGAAGAGCTTCAGTTGCTGCGCGTGGAAGGCCTGGACGAGGTCGCTCGTGAGCCAGACGATCTCGCGATCCGTGCTCACTTCGCCAACTCCGAGAGGGCGTTGCGATAGGTCTTCATCGCCTTCTCGGCGATCTTCATGCCCTTCTCGAATGCCGGATCGTAGGGCGATAGGCGGACGGACCCATCCGCGTTCTCGGTCACGTAGAGCCAGTCGCCCTGGGCGATGTTGAGCTGTCCCAGAAGTTCTTTCGGCAGGATCAGGCCGGTCGAGTTGCCAACGCGCTTCACTTCCAGCTTCATGACCGTACTCCGATTCGTTGTACGGTCAGTATAACACTCGCGGCAGGGCTCGTACAGAGCCCTGCGGGAGGGCCTGTACGGCATCTGTATCGGAGAGACGGGTTCAGCGCTGCCCTTCCATCGACTCCAGCTCGGCGATCATCCCCTCGATCATGCCGAGCCCGATCTGCCAGAAGCCCGGATCGCTGGCATCGAGCCCGAAGGGCTTGAGCAGCTCGCCGTAGGGTTTCGAGCCGCCGGCCGAGAGCAGCGCGAAGTAGCGCTCCACGAAGCCCGATTCCGCCTTCGCGTAGACGCCGTAGAGCGAGTTCACGAGGCAATCGCCGAAGGCGTAGGCGTAGACGTAGAAGGGCGAGTGGATGAAGTGCGGGATGTAGGCCCAGTAGGGCTCGTAGCCCGCATCGAGCTGGATCGCCGGCCCGAGCGACTCGGCCTGCACGGAGAGCCAGAGCGCGTTGATCTGCTCGGTGGTCAGCTCGCCCTTGGCGCGGGCGAGATGCACCTTCCGCTCGAAGGCGTAGAAGGCGATCTGGCGCACCACCGTGTTGATCATGTCCTCGACCTTGGCGGCGAGCATGGCCCGGCGCTGCGTCGTGTCCCGCGTCTCGGCCAGGAGCTTGCGGAAGGTCAGCATCTCGCCGAACACGCTGGCGGTCTCGGCCAGCGTCAGCGGCGTCTGCGCCATCAGGGCGCCGTTCGGGGCGGCGAGCACCTGATGCACGCCGTGCCCGAGTTCGTGGGCGAGCGTCATCACGTCCCGCGGCTTGCCCTGGTAGTTCACCAGCACGTAGGGGTGGACCGAGGGCACGGTCGGGTGCGCGAAGGCGCCGGGCGCCTTGCCGGGCCGGGTCGGCGCGTCGATCCAGCGATCGTCGAAGAACCGGCGGGCGATGTTGGCAAGATCCGGCGAGAAGGCACCGTAGGCCGACAGAACGGTGTCGCGGGCCTCGGCCCAGGGGATCGTGCGCTGCTCGACCCGCGGCAACGGCGCGTTGCGGTCCCAGTAGGGCAGCGCCTCGACGCCGAACCACTTGGCCTTGAGGCGGTAGTAGCGGTGCGACAGCCGCGGGTAGGCCGCCTGCACGGCATCGACCAGGGCTGCCACCACCTCGGGCTCGACCCGGTTCGAGAGATGGCGGGCATCCGCCACGTCCTTGAAGCCGCGCCAGCGGTCCGAGATCTCCTTGTCCTTGGCGAGCGTGTTGGTGATGAGCGTGAAGATGCGCAGGTTGCCGCGCAGCACTTCGCTCACCGCGCCGGCGGCCTCGCGGCGCACCGCCCCGTCCGGGTCCTGCAGCTTGTTCAGCGTCGGCTCCAGCGGCAGCATCTCGCCCTGGACGGGGAAGCGCAGGCCCGCGATCGTCTCGTTGAACAGCCGGTCCCAGGCTGCGTTCGCGGTGACGGACTTCTCGAGGAACAGCTTCTCGACCCGATCCTCGAGCTGGTACGGCTTCTCCCGCCGCAGGTCCGCGATCCAGGGCGCGTAGTGGGCGAGCGGCCCGGAGGCCATCGCGGCGTCCAGCACCGCATCCTCGACCCGGTTGAGTTCGAGCGCGAAGAACAAGAGTTCACCGGAGGCGTCGGTGAGGCGCTCGCGGGTGTCGCCGTAGAACTTCGCGCGCGCCTCGTCGGTGGTGTCGCCCGAGTAGACGAGGCCCGCGTAGGACATCAGCTTGCCGAGCAGGTCCTCGATGCCCTCGTAGGCGCGCAACGCCTCGGCCAGCCGTTCGGAGGCGTCGGGGCCCGCTGCGAGGTCCGCGATCCGGCCCGCGTATGACGCCGAGAACGCCCGGCAATTCGCCTCCGCGCGCGCGAGGTCGTCGCGGAAGGCCGGATCGTCGAGGCCGGCGTAGAGATCGCCGAGGTCCCATTCGGGCAGGACCCCGAGATCGACCGCCCGGGCGGTCGCGCGGGCCGCCTGCGCGCTCTCGGCGCTCCGGCAGGGCTGCGCTTCGATGGCGGGAGCACGGTTGAGCATCGGCGGTCACATTCCTCAAAGGGCCCGTCCGCCCGGGGACGGACCCGAACCGGTCGGGCGAGCCGCTGATATCGAGCGGCACGGCCCCGCCTTCAACCGATTCGCGCGAGCCGTCGGTGACAACACCCTCGGCGCGCCGCCAGGGCGCCGTGCCCGAAATCCCGGCATCGTCGTTAAGCGCGGCTTTACGCATCTCGGCCAGGCTGCATCTCGAAACGGAACACGTTGCGGACCGCGACCGTCGCCGGGGGCCATCCTCCGGCGCGGCGGGATCGGCACGCCAGCACGAGGAAAGCCCGCATGACGACCACGGTGCTGATCGTCGACGACGACCCGGTGCAGCGCCGCCTCGCCGAGGCGAGCGTGCGGCGGTTCGGGTTCGAGGCGCGCACCGCGGAGAACGGCGCGGAGGCGTTGAGCCTGCTGCGCGGGGAACCCGATATCGATGTCGTCCTGCTCGACCTCGTCATGCCGGGCGGCCTCGACGGGCTCGGGGTGCTCGCCGAGATGCGCAAGAGCGATCTCGACACGCCCGTGATCGTGCAGACGGCGAACGGCTCGATCGACGCGGTCGTCAGCGCCATGCGGGCCGGCGCGGTCGATTTCGTGGTGAAGCCCGCCGGCGCCGAGCGGCTCCAGGTCTCGATCAAGAACGCGCTGCGGGTCGATCAGCTGGAGGAGGAGGTCCGGCGCATGCGCCGCCGCGCCTCCGGCGCGCTGACGTTCCGCGATCTCGCCTCGAAAAGCCCGGACATGGACCGGGTGATGCGCCTCGCCGAGCGCGCGGCCAAATCCACGATCCCGGTGCTCATCGAGGGCGAATCGGGTGTGGGCAAGGAGGTGCTGGCCCGCGCGATCCAGGGCTCCGGCGACCGGCGCGGCAAGGCCTTCGTCACCGTCAATTGCGGGGCGATTCCCGAGAACCTCGTCGAGTCGACCCTGTTCGGCCACGAGAAGGGCGCGTTCACCGGCGCCACCGAGCGCCATACCGGGAAGTTCGTCGAGGCATCGGGCGGCACGCTCTTCCTCGACGAGATCGGCGAGCTGCCCCTCGACGCGCAGGTCAAGCTCCTGCGGGCTTTGCAGGAGGGCGAGGTCGATCCGGTCGGCGCCAAGCGCAGCGTGCGGGTCGACATCCGGCTGATCTCGGCGACGAACCGCTCGCTCCTCGACCTCGTCAAGGCGGGCAAGTTCCGCGAGGATCTCTACTACCGCCTCAACGTCTTCCCGATGACCCTGCCCCCGCTCCGGGCGCGCCGCGAGGACATCCCGGACCTCGTGCGCTCGTTCTGCGCCCGCTTCTCGGCGGAGGAGAGCAAGCGCGTGCGCGGGGTCAGCGCCGAGGCGATGGCGCTGCTCACGCGCTACAGCTGGCCCGGCAACGTGCGCCAACTCGAGAACGCTCTGTTCCGCGCCGTGGTGCTGGCGGACGGGGACGAGCTGACCGTGTCGGAATTCCCGCAGATCGCCGCACAGGTCGAGGGCTTCGACATCCGCATCCCGCCCGCCCCCGGCCAGCCCGTCGCGGCGAACGCGACCCTCGAGCCGGTGCGCGAGATCGTGCGCGTCGAGGTGCGCGATCCCCACGCCATGTCGCTCGTCGTGGAGGAGACCGGCGAGATGAAGACGATGGAGGCGATGGAGGCGGAGGTGATCCGCTACGCCCTGCAATATTACCGCGGCCGGATGTCCGAGGTCTCGCGCCGCCTCGGAATCGGCCGATCCACGCTCTATCGGAAGCTCAAGGATCTCGGCCTTGACGAGAAGGCCGAGGACGCCGCGGCCTGACCCCACGGCCTGCTCCGCGCACCGGACAAGCGCGGTTTTCCCGAGGCGCATGCATACGGCAGCGCTTGATTCGATTATAGATTCGTGAGGATCGCGCCGCGCGGTCCGCTCGAGGAGAGCCATGATGGGCGTTCCGCGCTCCGCCACCATCGCCCTGGCCGCGCTGTTCGCCGGTACGCTCTTGCCCGCGCGGGCCGAGCCGGTCCGGGGAGAACCCGGCATGCCCCTTCGCACCGCGGCGGTGGAGCCGGACGCCGTTGCGCCCTCCGCAGCTCCGGCGGCTCCCGGCGCGGCGGAATCGGCCAAGCCCACCACTCCGGACGAGGCGGTCGGTGTTCCAGCCGAGGGCGGCCCGAAGGCGGAGACGCCGCCGGCTTCCGCGCCCGACAGCGCCGCGGCGCCCGCCAGCCCGAGCGATCCGCGGGCGGCGGCGATCTTCAACCGGCTCGCCGATACGGCACCCCTGCTCGGCCGTCTCACCACGAAGGACCGGGAGGCCATCCGGGCCTTCTACGCGCTGGGCGCCTTCCAGCCGGTCTGGTTCAGCGAGGGTGCCTACAATCCGGCCGCCAAGGCCGCGGTGGCGCGCCTCGCCGCGGCGGGCGAGGACGGTCTCGACGCGCGGGCCTATCCCGTGCCGAAGCCGCCCGGCTCCGCGGACGACCTCGCGGCGATCGCCGACGCCGACCTGAAGCTCTCCGCCGCGGTCGCGCTCTACGCCCGCGACGCTCGCGGGGGACGCGTCAACCTTGCGTCGATCTCGCGGCTCATCACCCCGAGTCTCGATCTACCCACGGCCGATTCGGTGCTCACCGCTGTGGTGGCCGCCGGGCCGGAGGCGGGCAGCGTGCTCCAGCGCTACAATCCGCGCCAGCCCGGCTATCTCGCCCTGAAGGCCCGGCTCGCCGCCCTGCGCGGTCCGGCCGAGCCGAGCGCCTCCGGGCCGAGCAAGCCCCTGAAGCTGGCGCCCGGTCTGATGCTCAAGGTCGGCATGCGCGACCCCCGCGTGCCCGCCCTGCGCCAGCATCTCGACATTGAGGCGCGCACGCCCGGCACGCTCGACCACGGAACCGGCGAGCCCGACCTCTACGACGCGCATGTCGCGAAGGCGGTCTCGGCCTTCCAGCGCACCCGCGGCCTGCCCGCGACCGGCAATCTCAACGCCCAGACCGTGATGGCGCTCGCGGGCGTCGAAACGACCCGCCACGCCAGCGCGGACGAGGCCGCGCTCGTCGTCAACATGGAGCGCTGGCGCTGGCTGCCCGCCGATCTCGGGCCCGACTACGTGCTGGTCAACGTGCCGGAATACCGCCTGCGCGTCGTCCGGCAGGGGCGCGTGCGCGACGAGACGCGCGTCATCGTCGGCAAGACCGAGTCGCCGACACCGCTCTTCTCCGGGATGATGGAGTACGCGGTCGTCAACCCGTCGTGGTACGTGCCGCCCTCGATCCTCAAGACGATGCTGCCGAAGATCGCCGCCTACGGCGGCAAGACCTGGGGGGGCTACGAGGTGGTGCGCCGCGGCGGCCACGTCTCCCTGCGCCAGCCGCCGGGTGAGAAGAACGCGCTCGGCTTCGTCAAATTCATGTTCCCGAACAACCACGCGGTCTACCTGCACGACACGCCCAACCGCTCGCTGTTCGGCCGCAACGACCGCGCGCTCAGCCACGGCTGCGTACGGGTCGACGACCCGTTCCGCTTCGCCGACGCGGTCCTGTCCGAGGCCTGGACCAGCGAGCGGCTGAAGAAGCTCATCGGCAAAGGCGAGCGCACGATCCGGCTCGACGAGAAGCTGCCGGTGCACCTCGCCTATTTCACCGCCTACGTGGACGATTCCGGCAGCTACCGGACGCTGCCCGACATCTACGGCTACGACGCGCCGATGCGCGCGGCCCTCGGCCTTCCCGGCGGCGGCGGACCGGCGATCGCACGCGCCCCGAAAGCACCGAGCGAGCCGCCGCGGCGCACGGCCGAGATGCCGCGCCCGAAGCCGAAGGTCCGGCACGTCGCGCGGCCGACGGCTCGCGCGGAGGCGGCACCGATCTACGCCGACCCAGACCCTTGGGCCCCTCGCCAGGCGCCGGTCTCGCGCGGCTGGTGGTGAGGCAGCACTCGGTCTCGCGGATCCTGTCCGGGGACAAGAATCCGCGAGCGTGCGGCCGAGCACTTGCGGGCACGATTTCGCCATGGTCGCGGCTTAGCCGTTCCGCAGACAGAACGATGTCCGCGGCGAGGCCCCGATAACCGGCCATTCACGGTTTTCGGCAACCTTGCATTCACCACGACGCCCCGCAGGGGGCGCGGCAAGAGGGCAAGGGCCATCGTGCGCAGGTTCTCCCCCATCCGTCCGGCCGCGATCCGCCGCCTCGCCCTCGCGGCCGGCGTTGCCCTCGCTCTCTCCGGCACGACGAGCGGCACGCAGGACGCGGTCGCCAACGGCGATACCCGCTCGCTCTCGATCTTCCACACCCACACCAAGGAGAGCGCAACCGTCACGTTCAAGCGCGACGGGCGCTACGACCGGGCCGGGCTCGACCAGCTCAACTGGCTGCTGCGGGATTGGCGCGTGGACGAGCCGACCAAGATGGATCCGCGCCTGTTCGACACGGTCTGGGAAGCCTACCGGCAGGTCGGCTCCGGCGAGGCGATCCACATCGTGTCCGCCTACCGCTCCCCCGGCACCAACGCGATGCTGCGGCGCCGCTCCAAGATGGTGGCCGAGTACAGCCAGCACATGCTCGGCAAGGCCATGGACTTCTACCTGCCCGACGTCTCGATCGACCAGATCCGTGCGGTCGGCATGCAGATGCAGCGCGGCGGCGTGGGCTGGTACCCCCGCTCCGGCTCGCCCTTCGTGCATCTCGACGTCGGCTCGGTCCGCTCCTGGCCGCGCATGACCCACGACCAACTCGCCCGGCTTTTCCCGGACGGCCGGACGGTACACCTGCCGAGCGACGGCCACCCGCTCGCCCGCTACGAGGAGGCCCGCGCCGCGGTGCTGGCCCGCGGCGGCACGGTGGCGGGCGTGCAGACGCAGGTCGCGAGCGCCGAGGAGGACGACGGCCCGAGCGTCGGCCGCTTCCTGGCGAGCCTGTTCGGGGGCGGCTCCGCCAACACGCCCACGACAGCGCCGGTCCCGGCCGGGCGCGGGCGTCGGGCTCCCGTGGTCGTGGCGAGCGCCGATCCCGAAGCACCGGTCGGCGCCGACGCGGCCCTGGCCTACGCGGCGCCGAACGCCAGCGCGGCGCTGCGCGGTACGGCCCTCGTCCGCGACGGCAAGACCGATGCCCGCAGCCTGCTCACCGCCGAACCGGCCATCCCCGCTCCGGGCAGCGCCGAGGCCGCGATCCAGGCAACCCTCGCGCCGCTGCCACCCCGCCGTCCGGCGGAATTCGAGGCCCTGGTCGCCGCCGCGATCACCATGCCGCTTCCGCCGCCCCGCCCCGTCCAGCTCGCCGCGATGGGCGCCGTGTCGCTCCCGGCCGCGGAGCCGTTGCAGAAGGCGGCGCTCCTGCCAGCCCCGGCCCGACGCACCGCGCTGGTGGCCGCGGACGCCGATCCGAAGCAACAGTTGCGTGCCCTGTTCGAGGCGGCTTCGGCGGAGGATGCCGCTGTTCCAGTCTCGCCCGCGGCACCGATCCGCGTCGCAGCCGCGCGGCCTCGCTCGGACGCGGCGCCGGACGCCGTCGTCTCCGCCTCGCCGGAGCGGGTCGTCACCCGCTTCAGCCGAAGCAGCCCCGGCGATACCCTCGCCAGCCAGCGCTTCACTGGATCGGCGACGCGGGGCGTGGCCGGCGCCCGGTGATCGTGGCTACCGCTCGGGTCCCCGCATCTGCCCGGCGCTCGGAATCCGGTATTGCGTGGTCCGATCGCCTCCGGCCCATCGGCGGAAGCGACGCGGCGCTCATGTCCGGGAAGCACGGAATGGCGACGCGTCAGCCGAGGGATGACCGGCCGCAACGCGTCTGACGATGCGTCAGCGACGCGGCATCACGAAGCCTCGCGCCGTAGGAGCGCCATTCTGGTCAGCTTCGCTGATAATCCAGATCTTCGCTCCGACGCTGGTGATCGGCGAGCCTTCGAAGGCCGGACCGGCTCAGCGTCCGCCGCGGGCCTGCGAGACTGCCAGCGCCGAGACCAGCCCGGCCGCATAGTCGCCGGTGGCGGCGATGCGCTCTGCGTCGGCGCTGCTCTGGCTCTCCACCGCGAAGACCAGCAAACCCAGCGTGGCAAGACTGCCCAAGGCCCCGAGCGTCCAGATGCCGGCGCGCTCGAGCGTGCGTGGCAACCGGACGGCGGCCGAATGGTTGGGAATGAAGAGTGGGGAGGGGCTCGGATCGTTCATGGCCGGCATTCCCGCGCGTGGCCCGGCAGGCCTGAGCGCTCGCCGGTTCCACTAGCAGTCAACGTGCCGCCAAGGCTGGGGTTCGTCCCCGGCACCCCAAATTTTCCACAGGTGTTGCACCGGATCGCTAACGGTGCATGAACGGCCCGGACGCGTAGTCCGGGCCGCCCGGCGCCGGTCAGCCCTCGCCGCCCAGAACCTTGCCCAAAGCCGCCTGGGCCGCGGCCAGCCGCGCGATCGGCACGCGGTAGGGTGAGCAGGAGACGTAGTCGAGTCCGACCTCCTGGCAGAAGCCGACCGAGGCCGGGTCGCCGCCGTGCTCTCCGCAGATGCCGAGCTTGATGTCGGGGCGCGTCTTGCGACCGCGCTCGACGCCGATACGCACGAGCTCGCCGACGCCCTCCTGGTCGATTGTCACGAAGGGATCGGCCGCCAGGATGCCCTTCTGGGTGTACGGACCCAGGAACGTCGCCGCATCGTCGCGCGAGATGCCGAGTGCGGTCTGCGTAAGGTCGTTGGTACCGAAGGAGAAGAACTCCGCGGTCTCGGCGATCTCGCCAGCCTTGAGCGCCGCGCGCGGCAGCTCGATCATGGTGCCGACCTGATAGTCGAGCTGGGCGCCGATCTCCTCCGACACCGCCTTCGCCATGGCGTCGATACGGGCCTTGACGATGTCGAACTCGGCCCGGGTGAAGACCAGCGGCACCATCACCTCCGGCACCACTGGAGCACCCGTCTCCTTCGCGGCCTGAACGGCGGCCTCGAAGATCGCCCGCGCCTGCATCTCGGCGATCTCCGGGAAGGCGATGGCGAGGCGGCAGCCGCGGAAGCCGAGCATCGGGTTGAACTCGGAGAGTTCGCGCATCCGGTGACGGATCTTGTCCTCGGCCACGCCCGTCGCCTTCACGACCTCGGCCACCTCGGCGTCGGAGTGGGGCAGGAACTCGTGCAGCGGCGGGTCGAGCAGGCGGATCGTGACGGGCAGGCCCGACATGATCTTGAACAGCTCCGCAAAGTCCTGCCGCTGGTAGGGCAGGATCTTGGCGAGCGCCGAGCGGCGGCCCTCCGCGTCGTCCGCGAGGATCATCTCGCGCACCGCGATGATGCGGTCGCCCTCGAAGAACATGTGCTCGGTGCGGCAGAGCCCGATGCCCTCGGCGCCGAAGTTGCGTGCCGTGCGGGCGTCGTTCGGGGTGTCGGCGTTGGTGCGCACCTTCATCTTCCGGTGCGCGTCGGCCCATCCCATGAGCTGCGCGAAGTCGCCGGAGAGTTCGGGCTCCAGCATCTTGACCTCGCCCTGCAGCACCTGGCCGGTCGAGCCGTCGATCGTGATCCGGTCGCCGGCCTTCAGGGTCACGCCGCCGACCGTCAGGGTCTTGGCCTTGTAGTCGATCCGGATCGAGCCGACGCCCGAGACACAGGGCTTGCCCATGCCGCGGGCCACCACGGCCGCGTGGCTGGTCATGCCGCCGCGCGTCGTGAGGATACCCTCCGAGGCGTGCATGCCATGGATGTCCTCCGGCGACGTCTCGATGCGCACGAGGATGCACTTGCGCTCAGCCTTCTTGCAGGCCTCGGCGTCCTCGGAGTTGAACACGATCTCGCCGGTTGCCGCGCCCGGCGAGGCGGGCAGGCCCGAGGCGATGACCTTGCGCTCGGCCTTCGGGTCGATCGTCGGGTGAAGGAGTTGGTCCAGGGCGCCCGGCTCGACGCGCAGGATCGCCTCCTTCTCGGAGATCAGGCCCTCGCTCGCCAGATCGACCGCGATCTTCAGCGCGGCCTTGGCGGTGCGCTTGCCGTTGCGGGTCTGGAGCATCCAGAGCTTTCCGCTCTCGATGGTGAACTCCATGTCCTGCATGTCGCGGTAGTGCTTCTCGAGAATCCCGTAGATGCGGGTCAGCTCCTGGAAGCTCTCCGGCATCGCCTTCTCCATGGAGGGCTTGTCGGATTTCGCCTCGAGCCTCGCCTTCTCGGTGATGTCCTGAGGCGTGCGGATGCCCGCCACCACGTCCTCGCCCTGAGCGTTGATCAGGAACTCGCCGTAGAGGGCGCGCTCGCCGGTCGAGGGGTTGCGGGTGAAGGCGACGCCCGTGGCCGAGGTTTCACCCATGTTGCCGAACACCATGGCCTGCACGTTCACGGCCGTGCCCCAGCTCTCCGGGATCTGGTTCAGCTCGCGGTACTTCTTGGCCCGCGGGATCATCCAGGAATCGAACACCGCGCCGATCGCGCCCCAGAGCTGGTCCTGCGGCTCCTGGGGGAAGTCGGAACCGTGCTCCTCGCGCACGATCGTCTTGTAGGTCTGGATCAGGGTCTTCCAGTCCTCGGCCCCGAGCTCGGTGTCGAGTTCGGCGCCCTTGCGCTCCTTGTACTGCTCCAGCGCCTCCTCGAAGGCGTGGTGCTCAACGCCCAGCACCACGTTCGAGTACATGGTGATGAAGCGGCGGTAGGAATCGTAGGCGAAGCGCTCGTCGCCCGCGCTCGCGGCCAGCGCCGCCACCGTGGCATCGTTGAGGCCGAGGTTGAGCACCGTGTCCATCATGCCGGGCATGGAGGCCCGGGCGCCGGAGCGCACGGAGACGAGGAGCGGGCTCTCGGCGTCGCCGAAGGTCCGGCCGGTGAGCGCGCCGACCTTGGCCAGCGCCTCGTCGACCTGCGCCTTCAGCTCCGGCGGATACTGCCTGTCATGCGCGTAATAATATGTGCAGACCTCTGTGGTGATGGTGAAGCCGGGAGGCACGGGGAGGCCGAGATTGGACATCTCGGCGAGGTTCGCCCCCTTGCCGCCGAGCAGCTCGCGCATCTGCGACTTGCCCTCGGCCTTGCCGTCGCCGAAGGCGTAGACCCACTTCGCGGTGCCCGCGCTGCCCTGGCTCGCCATATCGTTTCCGTCCATTCAGAAGGTGACGTGACCGTGACCGGTCGTTGGATCGCGGGTTGAACCATCTCGCGCTGCAACGCAAGGTGAACGCCCCGAAGGCGGTGGATCCCGGCCCGCGGCTGTCTCACCGCGACGGCGGAGCCCCTACGGCTCACACCATCCCGCGGAAGAGGCCGAGGCCGATCAGCCCGACGACGATCAGGTACGCGGCCACGATATAGTTCAGCAACCGGGGCGCGATCAGGATCAGCACCCCGGCGACGATCGCGATCACGGGCTGCAGGTTCGGGATGGTGATGGTCATCGAGGTTCGAGCGGCACAGCTTGGCCGCAAGGAGACGCGCGGAGGGCGAGGTTGGTTCCCGCCTATCCCGAGCAGGAGGTCAGCCGCCGGCGCGCTCGACCGAGGCTCCGGCACTGTCCGAATACTGGCCAATGCGCCGCAGCCCTTTCCTTAAGCGCGGATTAACCAAGGTATTTGATATTCGCGTGGTCAGAAGGGAGCGCGATTTCGATGCTGTACGCCGACCCTCTCCGCCAGCGCCCTGCTCTGGTCCATCCGAGCATCCTGGCCCACGCGCTCGACCACCTCATCCCGACGGCCCGCTCCCGCGCCGAGGTGTGGCAGATGCTCACCGAACGCTACACGGTCGATCTCGACGCCGTCGCGGCCCTGTTGCCGGTCGAGGAGCCGGAGCCCCGCTGGCTCGCCGCCCGCGACTGACCGGCGCGGTAGCCGCGACCCATCGGGTCGCGTTCAGCCGACGACCCGCAGCCCCTCGCCCTCACCGAGAGCGCCGCCCGCGATCACCTCGGCATAGATCCCGCAATCCCGGTGGCCAAGGCGGGCGTCGAGGGTCCAGGGAATGTCGAGGTCGCGGACGCCGCTCACCGGATCGACGTTGGTGGCCGCACAGCGCTGCGTGCGCTGTGTGAGGCGCAGGCGCAGCCCGCTCGGCGCCTCGAGCACGGCCCCCGTCATCGCCAGCTCGGCCCAGGGCTCGAGACCCTCGACCAGGAGATTGCCGCGGAAGCGCAGCGGATCAACGGGCGCGCCGACGAAATCCTCGATCGCCCGCACGCTCGCGAGATTGATGAGCGAGACGAAGCCGATCTTCGAGTCGGTGAAGCGGTACCGCGGCGGCGCCTCGAGTACTCGAGGCTCGCCGCGCAGGGATTCCGGCAGGAGGCGCCGCATGAGATCCTCCAGCACCGCCCTGCCCTCGGGCGTGTCGAGCTTGGCGGCGTAGGACGCGCCCTCCGCCTCGATGTGCAGGGTGGTGGTGGTGTCGTCGTAGCGCGTGCGCAGGCGGGCCAGGGCCTCGTCGCGCATCAGCATCAGGTACTTGGTCTTCGGTTGATGCCGCGGCACCGACGCGCTGAAGCCCGAATCCCCGTTCTCGACCGCGTAGAGCCTGTCGCCGGGGAAGTAGCCGCTCGTCTCGAGCTCGGCGCGCGCGACGCGCTCGGGACTGAACCCCTTCACGGGATAGCGGTAGAGGGCGTGGATCGTGAGCGTGGCCATGCGCGGAGCGTGGCCCTGAAATGCACCCGCGCGCAAGGGGGGTAGCGCCCCTTGTGGTGCGCAAATGCAACACCACATGGCGGAGACCGGCGGCCACCAACGGCGTCGGGGCCCTCGTGCGGCGGATAGCCGGAGGGCGACGTTTCGGTGGCGCCGCGCCTCTACGCGGGCGGCGGATGCCGGTACGGGAGGGTTGTGCATGAATTTCGAGAAGTACACCGAGCGCGCCCGCGGCTTCGTGCAGGCCGCCCAGAACCTCGCGATGCGCGAGGGCCATCCCCAGTTGCAGCCGGGGCACCTCCTGAAGGTGCTGCTCGACGATCCCGAGGGGCTCTGCGCCGGGCTGATCGACCGCGCCGGCGGGCAGTCGCGCGTGGCGCTCGCGCAGGTCGAGCAGTGGCTCGGCCGGCAGCCGAAGGTCTCCGGCAATTCCGCCTCGCCCCAGGCGACGCGCGACCTCGTGCGCCTGTTCGACACCGCCGAGAAGGCCGCCGAGAAGGCCGGTGATTCCTACGTCACCGTCGAGCGGCTGCTGCTCGCGCTCGCCGTCGAGGGCAACACGGAAGCCGGTCGCGCGCTCCAGGCCGCGGGCGTGACGCCGGCCTCGATCAACGCGGCGATCAACGCGCTGCGCAAGGGCCGCACCGCCGACAACGCCTCGGCCGAGAACGCCTACGACGCGCTGAAGAAGTACGCCCGCGACCTCACCGAGGCCGCCCGCGAGGGCAAGCTCGACCCGGTGATCGGCCGCGACGAGGAGATCCGCCGCACGATCCAGGTCCTGTCCCGGCGCACCAAGAACAACCCCGTGCTGATCGGCGAGCCCGGCGTCGGCAAGACCGCCATCGTCGAGGGGCTGGCCCTGCGGATCGTCAACGGCGACGTGCCGGAATCCCTGCGCGAGAAGAGCCTGCTGGCCCTCGACATGGGCGCGCTGATCGCGGGCGCGAAGTATCGCGGCGAGTTCGAGGAGCGGCTGAAGGGCGTGCTCTCGGAGGTCCAGGCGGCCGAGGGCGGCATCATCCTGTTCATCGACGAGATGCACACGCTCGTCGGCGCCGGCAAGGCGGACGGGGCGATGGACGCCTCGAACCTCCTGAAGCCCGCGCTGGCCCGCGGCGAGCTGCACTGCGTCGGCGCCACCACGCTCGACGAGTACCGCAAGCACGTCGAGAAGGACGCGGCGCTTGCCCGGCGCTTCCAGCCGGTCTTCGTCTCGGAGCCGACCGTCGAGGACACGATCTCGATCCTGCGCGGCATCAAGGAGAAGTACGAGCAGCACCACGGCGTGCGCATCCAGGACTCGGCGCTCGTTGCCGCCGCGACCCTGTCGAACCGCTACATCACCGACCGCTTCCTGCCCGACAAGGCGATCGACCTCGTGGACGAGGCGGGATCCCGCCTGCGCATGCAGGTCGATTCGAAGCCCGAGGAGCTCGACAACATCGACCGCGAGATCGTGCGGCTGAAGATCGAGGGCGAGGCTCTGAAGAAGGAGACGGATTCCGCCTCCCGCGATCGCCTCCAGCGCCTCGAGAAGGAACTCGCCGACCTCGAGGAGCAGTCCGCCACGATCACGGCCCGCTGGAAGGCCGAGAAGGACAAGCTGGGCGCGGCCGCCGAGCTCAAGAAGAAACTCGACGAGGCCAGGAACGAGCTCGCGGCCGCCCAGCGCCAGGGCCAGTACCAGCGCGCGGGCGAGCTCGCCTACGGGGTGGTCCCGGGCCTCGAGAAGCAGCTCGCCGAGATCGAGGCGAACGCCGAATCCGCGGTCGCGCGCGATGGCATGGTCGAGGAGGCGGTGACGCCGCAGCACATCGCGGGGGTCGTCTCGCGCTGGACCGGCGTGCCCGTCGACAAGATGCTGGAGGGCGAGCGCGAGAAGCTGCTGGCGATGGAGGAGGCGCTCGGCCGACGCGTCGTCGGGCAGCGCGAGGCGGTCGAGGCGGTCGCGACCGCGGTCCGCCGCGCACGCGCCGGCCTGCAGGACCCGAACCGGCCGATCGGCTCGTTCATGTTCCTGGGGCCCACGGGCGTCGGCAAGACCGAGCTGACCAAGGCGCTGGCCGGCTTCCTGTTCGACGACGACACGGCGTTGGTGCGCATCGACATGTCCGAGTACATGGAGAAGCACGCGGTCGCCCGCCTCATCGGCGCGCCTCCGGGCTACGTCGGCTACGAGGAGGGCGGCGCGCTCACCGAGGCCGTGCGGCGTCGGCCCTATCAGGTCGTGCTGTTCGACGAGGTGGAGAAGGCGCATCCGGACGTGTTCAACGTCCTCCTGCAGGTGCTCGACGACGGGCGCCTCACGGACGGACAGGGCCGGACGGTCGATTTCCGCAACACGCTCCTCATCATGACCTCGAATCTCGGGGCCGAGTACTTGGTGAACCAGCCCGCGGGCCAGGACACCGATGCCGTCCGCGACGAGGTGATGGGTGTGGTGCGGAGCCATTTCCGGCCGGAATTCCTGAACCGGATCGACGAGATCATCCTGTTCCACCGCCTCCAGCGCGGCGAGATGGGGGCGATCGTCGATATCCAGCTCGGACGCCTGCAGAAGCTCCTCGACGAGCGCAAGATCGCGCTCGACGTGGACCAGGATGCCCGCACGTGGCTCGCCGACAAGGGCTACGACCCGGCCTACGGGGCGCGGCCGCTCAAGCGGGTGATCCAGAAGAACGTTCAGGATCCGCTGGCCGAGTTGCTGCTCTCCGGGCGCATCCACGACGGCGAGGCGGTGCCGGTCACCGCCGGGCCGATGGGGCTGATGATCGGCGACGTCACGGTCGGGGCGGAGCGCCGACCGCCCAGCGTGGTCTTGAACTGACGCGACCGAGAGGAGCCCCGGCCTGAGCGCCGGGGCTCTTCGCTTGTGGGCGGCCGCGGACGCCTTGTCGCTCGACCGTCCTGCGGCAGGTATTCGGGGGACAAACGAGGAGATCCCGATGCCCGTAAACCCGCCCGAGACCATGCGCCAGCTCCGCTACGACGGCGCGGGCGGGCCCGAGGTGATCAAGCTGGAGACCGCGCCGGTGCCGCGGCCCGGCCCAGGCCAGGTCCTGATCGAGGTGGTTGCCGCCGGCATCAACCGGCCGGACCTGATGCAGCGGCAGGGCAAGTACCCGCCACCGAAGGGCGCGACCGACGTGCCGGGCCTCGAGGTCAGCGGACGCGTGGTGGCGCTGGGCGAGGGCGTGGACGCGCCCGCGCTCGGCGACGAGGTCTGCGCCCTGGTGATCAGCGGCGGCTATGCGGAGTTCGCGGTCGCCGAGGCCGGCCAGTGCCTGCCCAAGCCGAAGGCCCTCTCGCTGACGGATGCGGGCGGCATCCCCGAGACATTCTTCACCGTCTACTCCAACGTGATCCAGCGCGGGCGCCTCGCCGCCGGCGAGAGCTTCCTGGTCCATGGCGGTTCGAGCGGCATCGGCTCGACCGCGATCCAGATCGCCAAGGCCCAGGGCGCGAAGGTCTTCGCGACGGCGGGCTCGGCCGAGAAGTGCCGCTTCTGCGAGGAGCTCGGCGCCGACCACGCGATCAACTACCGCGAGGCCGACTTCGCCGAGGAGATCGCCCGCCTCACCGAGGGACGCGGCGTCGACGTCATCCTCGACATGATCGGAGCGAGCTACCTGCAGCGCAATCTGGCATCGCTCGCGGTCGAGGGGCGCCTCGTGCTGATCGCCCTGATGGGCGGCTACAAGGTTGACGGGCTCAACATCACGCCCGTGATGCTGAAGCGCCTGACCTTCACGGGCGCGACGCTGCGTCCGCGTCCGAAGGCGGACAAGGCCGAAATCGCGCAAGGGCTCGCCCGCGACGTCTGGCCGAAGCTCGACGCGGGCGAGATCCGGCCCGTGATCCACGCGACCTTCGGCTTCGAGGAGGCGCGGAAAGCCCACGAGCTGATGGAATCGAGCGCCCATCTCGGCAAGATCCTGCTGTTGACGGGGCGCTGAAACCCGCCCGGGCAGGAACTTCGCCAAGCACAGCCGCGTTGGCCGCCCAGATCACCCACAGTGCGGCCGCCGCCGTACATCGCGGCGCGGCCCTCGAGCGAGGACATCAATGGTCGAGAACCTGAACAACACGGAAGCCCGTCAGGGCCAGCGCGGCAAGCCGGTGCTCGGCGTGCTTCTGGGAAGCCTTGCCCTCCTCGCCGTCGCCCTGGTCGGGTTGATGATGTGGAACGGCGCAAACGCGCCGAAGGACTATGCCAGCCAGAGCCAGGACGCCTCGCGGCAGGAAGTGACCGGCTCGGTCAACGGCAAGTCCAATGCGCCCACCTCGTCCAACACCAGCGGCGTGCCCACCGAGAACCCGGCCTATCCGCAGCCGGCGCAGCCCACCGCCAACCCGAACCAGCCGAAGTAAAACCGCTCGCGGTCGAGGGTTCGGCCGCGCCCTGCCCCCTCTCCCATAGGGAGAGGGTTGGGGTGAGGGGTATGACGTCTCAGAACAGCGCTCGTCATCGACGCGCGTTCAGCACAGCGTCTTCTCCGGCAGCCTCATACCCCTGTCCCTCTCCCTATGGGAGAGGGGACCCGAGCTTCGTCCTGAGACGATGCGTTGGATCGAACCGATCTGCCGGAGGACGTCGAACCCGGACGGGCCGTAGCGAGGCCCCTCCCCTCCGAACGAGAAAGGCCGGATCGCCGCGGCGGTCCGGCCTTTCTCATGCCCGCCGAGCTCAAGCCCGCCGAGCTCATGCCCGCAGAGGCGCGATGCGGCTCAGCGCGTCGGTATCGGGGTCGGCCCGCGATAGTCGTAGAAGCCCCGCTTGGTCTTGCGGCCGAGCCAGCCGGCCTCGACGTACTTCACCAACAGCGGGCACGGGCGGTACTTCGAATCCGCCAACCCGTCGTACAGGACCTGCATCACCGAGAGGCAGGTATCGAGGCCGATGAAGTCGGCGAGCTGGAGCGGGCCCATCGGGTGGTTCGCGCCGAGCCGCATCGCGGTATCGATCGATTCCACAGACCCCACGCCCTCGTAGAGCGTGTAGATCGCCTCGTTGATCATCGGCAGCAGGATGCGGTTGACGATGAAGGCCGGGAAATCCTCCGACATGGTCGAGGTCTTGCCGAGCTTGGCGATGAAGGCCTTGGCCGACTCGTAGGTCTGGTCCTCGGTTGCGATGCCGCGGATCAGCTCCACGAGCTGCATCACCGGCACCGGGTTCATGAAGTGGATGCCGATGAAGCGCTCCGGCCGGTCGGTCGCGGCGGCGAGCCGCGTGATCGAGATCGACGAGGTGTTCGTCGCCACGATCGCGTCCGGCCTCAGCGAGGCGCAGAGCGTCGAGAAGATCTCCCGCTTGACCGCCTCGTTCTCGGTGGCCGCCTCGATCACGAGGTCGCAATCGCCGAGATCGGCGAACGTGCGCGCCGACAGGATCCGCTCGCGCGCGCTGCGGCTCCCGGCTTCGTCGAGGGTCCCCTTCGACACGAGCTTGGCGAGGCTCGCATCGATGGTGCCGAGGCCGGCCTCGATCCGATCCGCCTCGCGGTCGTTGAGGCGCACCTCCAGGCCAGCGGCCGCGCAGACCTGCGCGATCCCGCTGCCCATCTGCCCGGCGCCGATGATGCCGACCCGATTGATGTCGATAGTCATGTCCCGATCCGAGTCCTCAAGCGCCAGCCGGACCGATGGCCGACCCGTGCGGAACACGGGAGCGGCGACGCTCCGCGCCGGCCGCCCCATGCTCCAGAAGTCTTCTAGCCCGCGTTCGCGGACCGACGAAACCCTCGGGGTACGCTCCCGACCGATCCCGACCCGGCCCGCCGTCCGAAGGGTGCCCTCCGCAGCGGCCCGATGAGCGGGAGCGACCCTGGGGGTCGTCGATCCGATCAGTCCTTGGCCTTGGCGATCTCGACCTGCAAGTCCGGCACCACCTGGAACAGGTCGCCGACCAGGCCGTAATCGGCCACCTGGAAGATCGGGGCGTCCTCGTCCTTGTTGATCGCGACGATCACCTTGGAGTCCTTCATGCCGGCGAGGTGCTGGATCGCGCCGGAGATGCCGACCGCCACGTAGAGGTCGGGCGCCACCACCTTGCCGGTCTGGCCCACCTGCCAGTCGTTCGGGGCGTAGCCGGCATCGACCGCGGCACGCGAGGCGCCGACCGCGGCGCCCAGCGCGTCGGCCAGCGGCTCGATCAGCTCCTTGAACTTCTCGGCCGAGCCCAGGGAGCGGCCGCCGGAGACGATGAACTTGGCCGAGGCCAGCTCCGGACGGTCGGACTTCGCGATCTCCTCGCCCTTGAAGGACGAGCCGCCAGCCTCGGGCGCCGCCGCGGCGACCGCCTCGACGGCGGCCGCGGAGCCGCCCTCACCCGCCGGCTTGAAGGCCGCGGTGCGAACCGTGATCACCCGCTTCGGGCCCGGCGCCTGCACCGTCTGGATGGCGTTGCCGGCGTAGATCGGCCGCTCGAACGTGTCGGGCGAGACCACCTTGATGATGTCGGAGACCTGGGCCACGTCGAGGAGCGCGGCGGCGCGCGGCAGCACGTTCTTGCCCGTGGTGGTGGCCGCGGCCACGATCGCCTCGTAGGGCTCGGCGATGGCGGCGAGCAGCGCACCCACCGGCTCCGCGAGGTCGTGATCGTAGACGGCGTCTTCCGCGTTCAGCACCTTCTCGACGCCGTCGAGCTTGGCCGCAGCCTCCGCGGCGGCCTTCGAGCCGGAGCCCAGCACCAGGGCGTGGACGGGCTGGCCCAGCTCCTTGGCGGCGGTGAGGGCCTTGAGCGAGCCGTCCTTGATCTGTCCGTTGGCGTGCTCGACGTACAGAAGCGTTGTCATCCTGGCGATCCTGAGCGTTTGGGCGGCGCCGTGCGGCGGCCTGCCGACAGGGGAGCCGGGCACCGGCGGTTGTCGCGCCGGGCCCGGTGATGGTCGCGGCCCGCGGGGGGCCGGCGGCGTCAGAAGACGCCGGCCTCGACCTTGAGCTTCTGCACGAGTTCGGCGGCGGAGCCGACCTTGATGCCGGCCGAGCGGCCCGGAGGCTCGGCGGTCTTCAGCACCGTCAGGCGCGGGGTCACGTCGACGCCGAGGGCGTCGGGCGCAAGCTCTTCCAGCGGCTTCTTCTTGGCCTTCATGATGTTGGGGAGCGAGGCGTAGCGCGGCTCGTTCAGGCGCAGGTCCGTGGTGACGATCGCCGGCAGCCGGAGGCCCACCGTCTGCAGGCCGCCATCGACCTCGCGGACGACGTCGATGCTACCCTCGGCGACGTCGAGCTTGAACGCGAAGGTGCCCTGCGGCCAGCCGAGCAGGGCGGCGAGCATCTGGCCGGTCTGGTTCGAATCGTCGTCGATCGCCTGCTTGCCCAGGATGACGAGCTGCGGACTCTCCTTCTCGACGACCGCCTTGAGGAGCTTGGCCACCGCCAGCGGCTCGCAGGCGACGTCGGTCTTCACGAGCACCGCGCGGTCCGCGCCCATGGCCAGCGCCGTGCGCAGCGTCTCCTGCGCCTGCTGCGGACCGATCGAGACGGCAACGATCTCCGTGACCTTGCCCTTCTCCTTCAGACGGATCGCTTCCTCGACGGCGATCTCGTCGAAGGGGTTCATCGACATCTTCACGTTGGCGAGTTCAACGCCGGATCCGTCGGCCTTCACGCGGATCTTCACGTTGTAGTCGACGACCCGCTTGACGGGCACCAGTACCTTCATGGGGGCCAACTTCCTCCGCGGGACTTCTTCGCTGCTGACGCACGGCCGCGGCGCATCCCGGGGATGCGCCGCGGCTCACACAGGGCGCGGACCGTAGCGGCCACATTTCCGCCTTGTCAACGCGGCGCGAAAACCCGGCTTTCGAAAAGACGGTCCGCTGTCCGCGCGGGGGCGTTTCGGGTCTGCGGTACGGCGGCCGTCGGTCGAATCAGCGGTTCTTGCCCGGGATCCAGAGCACGTCGTCGGCCCCGTCGCGGTTGGCCGCCCGGCTCGCCACGAAGAGGAAATCGGAGAGGCGGTTGAGGTACTGCAGCGCCTCCCCCGAGACCGTCTCGCCCGCGCTCGCGGCGAGCTGCACGGCGAGGCGCTCGGCCCGTCGGCAGACGGTCCGGGCGAGATGGAGCGCGGCGGCGGCCGGCGAGCCGCCGGGCAGCACGAAGGATTTCAGCGGCGGGATCGCGGCGTTCAGCGCGTCGATGTCGTCCTCCAGGCGCTTCACCTGGGCGGCCACGATGCGCAGGGGCTCGTAGGGCAGCGGCTCGGGGCTCGGCGGCGTGGCGAGGTCGGCGCCGAGATCGAACAGGTCGTTCTGGATGGCGGCGAGCATCGCGTCGAGGCGCGGCTCGGCGTGGAGCCGCGCGAGCCCGATGCAGGCGTTGGTCTCGTCGACCGTCCCGTAGGTCTCGACGCGCAGGTCCGCCTTGGAGCGGCGCTGCCCGTCCGCCAGCGCCGTCGTGCCCTTGTCTCCCGTGCGCGTGTAGATCCGGTTCAGCTTGACCACGGGCGCACCTCGGGCTGGGTTTCGGCGACGATCAGAACGTGTAGCCGATCTTGCCGCCGTAATTCGTCAGGCCGCGGTTGTTGTCGCACAGGCCCGCGTTCGACATGTGCTCGACCGTGGCCATGATGCTCAGCCGCTCGGTGATGCGGAAGCCGAGCGCGGCCGCCTCGCGGAAGAGCGGGTTGCAACCCAGCGTGTTGAAGCCGTAGGGCGTGCCCGCCTTCGGGCCGATGTAGCCGTTGTGGGCGGCGCCGCCGAAGAAGCCTTCGAGGAAGACCCGGCGGTTGAGGAGTTCGGGGAAGAGGTCGACCGTCCAGGTCGCGCCCAGATAGGCGTAGCTGGTGCGCCCGCCCGTGTTGTAGCTGCCGCCGACGGTCGGGCGCGGCACGAAGGCCTGCCAGAACGGGTCGAGGCTCAGCACCGGCTTGGCGAACAGGATCTCGCCGTTGACGTTCGCGGTCGAGAAGCCGCGGGCCTTGCCCTCCGCGCTGCCCGGATCCTGCACGGCGCCGCCGATGCGGATCTCGGAGACGATGCTCAGCGGCTGGACCGGCGCCGCGTAGACCGGCGCGGGCGCCCGCGGCGCACCGAGATCCGCCGCCGTGACGGGGACGGACGCGAGGGCGAGGCCGCCGGCGAGACAGGTGCGGAACGTGCGCAGCATGTGGGACAGGTCCAATTGTTCGGACCCTGCGTACCACGACCCTGCCGCCGCCCGCCGCGCGGCAATCCATTAAACAACCGCCGCGTGCGTGAAAGTCCGGCGGTGCGGCGCGCCGGTCACACCCGCGCCGGGCATCGCGGCCGGGACGGGCGGGGGCTCAGGCGGCCCGCCACCAGACCACGCCCATGATGACCACGATGGCGACGAACTGCAGGAGCACCCGCAGGCGCATCAACTTCTGCGAGAGGTTGGCGCTCCCGCCACGGAGCATGTTGACGAGGCCGAGCAGCAGCACGACGGCGACGGCGCCGCAGGCGATCAGGACCAGGGTGTTGGCGGACATGGGCGAGGATCCGGTTCGTGCGGCGCGAGCGTCCCACATAGACGCTCGCGGCGGTCCCGTCAGTTGCGGCGCAGCAGCCGCTCGAAATAGTCCAGCTCCTCGCGCGGGCGGCTCGGGTCGCCGAGCTTGCGCCGCAGCTCCTCCATGATCCGGCGCGCCCGCTGGACCGCGGATTCGTCGGCGCCCGGAACGCGCACGCGCCCGTCCGACATGTCGCGCCCCTTGGTGGGCCGGCCGAGCGGGTCGTCCTCGCGGGAACCCGCCTGCCCCTGCTGGCCGGGCTGCTGCCCCTCGGGCTGCTCGCCCTGGCCCTCGCCCTCGGCCATCTCCTGCATCTGCTGCTGCATGCCCTCGGCGCCGCGCTTGAGCCCGTCGAGGGCGCGCCCCTGCGCGTCCACGGCGTCGCCCTCGCGGCCCTGGCGGAGCGCGTTCTCGGCCTCGCGCATGGCGTCCTCGGCGTCGGCGAGGCCGTCCTCGCCCTTCATGCCGTTCTCCTTCATGCGGCGCTGCACGTCCTCCAGGCGCTGGCGAAGCGCCTGCTGCCGGTCGCCCGCGCTGCCGCCCTGCTGACCTTTTGGCTGACTGCCCGGCTGACCTTGCCCGCGCTCGCCCTGTTCGCCTCCCTGCTGGCCCCCTTGCTGGCCGGGGCTGCGCTGACCCTGTTGCTGACCCTGTTGTTGCCCTTGCTGGCCGCGATTCTGCGGGCGCTGGCCCTGCTGCCGGTCCTGGCCGTCGCGGAACGTCTCGTCGCGCAGTTGCTGCTGGTCGCGCGACATCTGGTCGAGCTCCTGCATCTGCTTGCGCATCTCGCGGCCGGCCTGGTCGGACTTGCCGCCCTGCTCGGCCGTCTGGAGGTTCTCCAGGATGTTGCGCAGCTGCTCCATCAGGCGCTGGGCCTCGGCGGTGTCGCCGCGCTTCATCGCCTCGGCCATGTCCTTGAGCATCTTGTCGAGCTCGTCGGGCGTGACGGTCTTCTGCTGGCCGTTGCGCTCGCCCTGCTGCTGCTGGCGCGGCTCGCGATTCTGGCGCTGGGCCATCTCCTTGAGGAACTTGTCGAGCGCCTGCTTCAGATCCTGGGTCAGGCGCTGGATCTCGTCGTCGGGGGCGTTGCGCTCCACCGCCTCCTTGAGGCGGTCCTGGGCTTGGCGGAGCTGCTTCTCGGCATCCGAGAGGTCGCCGTCCTCGATCTTGAGCGCCATCTCCCAGAGCAGGTCCGCCACCTCGGTGAGACCGGCATCGTCCCGGGCGGCGCGCAGGCGGCCCGCCGCGGTCTTCAGCCCCAGGAAGATCGCGGGCCGGACCGTGAAGGTGTCGGGGGCGATCAGCAGCGCGTCCAGCGCCGTCTGCACCCGCGGGCGTGCGTCGTCCGGACCGGTGACGAGGCGGCGGCGCTCCTCCGCGAGGGACCGGGCCAGCGGATCGCGGAAGGGCCGGGCCGGCAGCACCATCTCGACGGGGGCGGAGCGCGCCTCCTGGCCGGCCTCGTCCTTGACCACGAGGCTGAAGCGCACCCGGGCGCCGGACCAGGGGTTGTCGGTGAGATCGACCAGCGTCTTGGCCTCGCTCTCCCCGCTCGCGTCGGGCGGCAGGGCCAGGGCGATCCGCGGCGGCGGCACCAGGGCGCGGCCGGGTTTCAGCGGCTCGACGATCCCGTCGGCGGAGGCGAGGCCGTAATCGTCGCGCGCCCGGTAGGCGAGGTTGAAGGTGCCGCGCCCGTTCACCTCCGGGCTGCCGAGGTCGCGGATCTCCGGCGGGTTGTCGGGGATCGTCTCGACCACCAGGCGGCGCTCGCCCGCGGGCGTGGCGAGCCTGAGCGTGGCCCTCGGGCCGACGAGCTGGAAGCGGTCCTCGCGCAGGTCCGGCCGCGCCTCCTTGCCGGGCACGGGCTTCAGGCCGGCATCGGGCGTGAGGACGGTCTCGGCGGCGGCGCGGTTCTCGCCCGCGATCCGCACCACGAGCTGGGAGTTGACCGGCGCGCGCAGGTGCTGCTCGGCCTCCGCCAGCGTGACGAGGAGCGGCGGCGTGCGGGTGTAGAGCGGCGGGTCGATCCAGCCGTCGATGCGATAGTTCGGGGCGGCGGCCGGCGGGCGGCGCCAGTCGAAGGCGGAGCCCAGCCGCTCGCGCCATTCGGGGCCGGCCACGAACAGGCACGCCACCGCCGCGACGGCGAGCGCGGCGCGCAGCGCGTAGGGATCGTGCCGCGGCATCATCGGCCGGGGCCGCCCGACGCGCAGCCGGGCGACCGCCTCGGCCGCACGGCGCTGGTGCAGCGCCCAGAGGGCGCGGGCGGCGGGGTCGGCGACGCCCACCGCGAGCCGATCCTCGGCCGCCGAGGCCGGGCCGTGGCGCAGCGCCGGGTCCCGCAGGGCCGCCTCGCGGTCGAGCCGGGCCAGGGCCTCGGCCCGCCCGAGGCGGGGGAGGCGCAGCAGCGGGAACAGCGCCCCCAGCAGGGCGAGCGCGAAGAGCGCGACGCCCACCATCCGGCCTACGGGGCCGAGATCGAGCCAGAGGCCGAGCCAGGACGCGGCCGCGAAGGCCAGCAGGACGCCGATGCCGCGCCAGAGCACCGGCCAGGCCCGTTCCCAGAGGCCCGCGGCGCGGGACCGCGCCACGAGTCGGTCGAGGCGCGCGGCGATCGTCGGGCCGGCATCGTGCTGGGATCTGTGTTCCACGCCGTCGTCGTCCCGCCGCTCCAAAGGGTCAGCGCCCGCGCAACCGGATCCGGGCAGCCCGGAAGGCTAGCATGGTGGCGGGCTCGGGCCAGCGGGTCAAATCCGCTCAGGGCGCGTGCCGCATCGCGCGACCGGCCGCCCGGGGAAAGACCGCCCTCGACCGGATCGGGCGCGAGCCCGGCCCATACGGTGTCCGGTCGTCGGGTTCGGCCGGGTGAGAAGGATCGCGCCAGACCCCCTCTCCCATAGGGAGAGGGTTGGGGTGAGGGGTATGACCTCACAGACCTGAGCACGCCGTCGACGCGCGTTCAGCGCTACGCTTCCTCCGGCGACGTCATACCCCTCACCCTGTCCCTCTCCCTTTGGGAGAGGGGACCCGCGCTTCGTTCCGAGACGATGCGTTGGACCGAACCCATCAACCGGAAATGGTATGATCCGACCTCCGGTCGATCGGTTCGACCGCGGGCGGTGAACCGCGCCATGCTCCCTCTCCCATAGGGAGAGGGTTGGGGTGAGGGGTATGACGGATCAGGACAGCGCTCGGCATCGACGCGCGTTCAGGGTGAGCCTCATCCAGAAGCCTCATACCCCTCACCCGGCTTTCTGCGAAAGCAGACCTCTCCCTATGGGAGAGGGGACCCGCGCTTCCACCTGAGGCGATGCGTCAAACCGAACCCATCGACCGGAAACCCTATCACCCGTGCGCGGCGATGAAGTTGCGCACCTGCGGGTAGATCTGCTGCTCCCACTTCTTGCCGGAGAACACACCGTAATGGCCGACGCCCGCCTGGAGGTGGTGCGTCCGCATGTGCGGCGGCAGGCTGGTGCAGAGGTCGTGGGCCGCCATGGTCTGGCCGACGGAGCAGATGTCGTCGCGCTCGCCCTCGACCGTCATCAGGGCGGTGCGCCGGACCGCGCCCATGTCGATCGGCTCGCCCCGGAAGGTGAGCTGGTTCTTCGCCAGGGTGTAGTCCTGGAACACGGTGCGGACCGTCTCGAGATAGAACTCCGCCGGCAGATCGAGCACCGCGAAGTACTCATCGTAGAAGTTCTCGATCGCGGCGGCCTTGTCGGCCTCGCGGTTGACCTTGTGCCAGAACAGGTCCGTGTGCCCGTCGACGTGGCGTTTCATGTTCATCGACATGAAGGCCGAGAGCTGGATGAAGCCCGGATAGACCCGCCGGCCCGCGCCCTTGTGCCGGCGCGGCACCGTGGCGATCAGGTTCTGCTCGAACCAAGAGATCGGCTTCGAGGTGGCGAGTTCGTTGACGACCGTCGGGTTGATCCGGCAATCGACGGGACCGGCCATCACGGTCAGCGAGCGGGGCGCCGCGGGATCGCGGGTCTGGGCCATCACGGCGGCGGCGGCCAGCGCCTGCACGGCGGGCTGGCAGACCGCGAGCATGTGCGCGCCCTCGCCCAGGACACCCATGAAGCGCACGAGGTGCTCGACGTAGTCGTCGAAGCCGAAGGGCCCGGCCGAGAGCGGCACGTCGCGCGCGTTGTGCCAGTCGGTGACGTAGACGTCGTGGTCGGGCAGCAGGGCGCGGACCGTGCCGCGCAGCAGCGTCGCGAAGTGGCCCGAGAGGGGGGCGACGACGAGCACCTTCGGCTGGGGCGTTTCCACGTCCTTGCGGAAGCGCAGCAGCGTGCCGAAGGGCGTCGCGAAGGCCGCCTCCTCGACCACCGGGACATCGCGATTGCCCACCCGCACGCTGTCGAGGCCGAAGCTCGGCCGCGCGAAGCTCATCCCCGCCCGCATCATCATCTGCGCGCCGGCCGACCACCAGCTCAGCGGGCCGCCGAGCGCCGCCCAGGGCGAGACCGCGTCGTGCAGCACCTGCCCCCAGGCGCGCGTCTGCTGGGCGAGATCCGACTGAACCTGGAACGCGTCGTACAGCATGGGACGAGCACTCGGCGGGGCGCCTCCGGCAGCCAGGGCCGGCACGGCTTGGGGATTCGGCGCGAACGCCGTGGTCGGCAGCATCAGCATGGGAGAGTCAGGTTAAGGCCGAGCTGACGGACCGCAACCACAAAAAATCGGAATGTCCGCCCAATGTGGTTTTGACGCATCAGCCTTTGGTCCAATGTCGGTTTCCCCGAATGGCCGCCGCGGAGGGGGAAACCTCCCCACTGCGACCCGGGAAACGACGGGGGATCGCGCGGCGGCGGTCCGGAACGGCCGCGACCGACCGGTTCCGGAACGATACCGTGCTTTCGAAAACGCGCGGCGTGCCGGCTCAGTTTCACGCGATCGTGCGCGCCTTGCCGACACCGCCCCGACATGCTCAACCGGAGCCGATGACAGACAGGGTCGCCCCAGCGCCGCGCGTGACCAAGCGCTACGCCGCCAAGCGCCAGGCCATCCTGGATGCCGCGGTGGGCCATTTCAACGCGCGCGGGGTGCGCGGGACGGCGCTCACGGACGTCGCGGCCAGCGTCGGCCTCGTCACCAACAGCATCACCTACTACTACCGCCGCAAGGAGGACCTCGCGGCGGCCTGCTACCTGCGCAGCCTGGAGTGGCACACGGGCCTGCTCGACGCCGCCGAAGGGGCGGGCGATCCGGCCGCGCGGCTCGGCGCCTTCCTGGCCGCCTACTTCCGCGATCTGGCGGCGATCGAGGCCGGCCGGCAGCGGCCGCAGGTCCGGCTCGGCGACCTGATGGCCCTGCCGAGCCCGCAGAGCGAGGCGGTGTTCGCGGCCTACAACGACCTGTTCCGCCGCGCCCGCGCCCTGTTCGTGCCGGAACGCGCCGATCTCGGGCGCGCGGCGCGCGGCGCGCGGACCCACCTGGTGCTCTCGGTGGTGCACACGGCGCGCCTCTGGATCGACCGCTACGAGCCCCAGGATTACGGCCGCGTGGCCGAGCGGGTCGCCGACATCCTGCTCGCGGGCCTTGCCGGACCGGACAGCCGCTGGTCCGCGGCCGGCCCTCCGCTGGTGCCGGCGCCGGGCGGCCCGACCGAGCCGTTCCTGCGCGCGGCCACCGCACTGATCAACGAGGAGGGCTACCGCGGCGCCTCCGTCGAGAAGATCTCGGCCCGGCTCAGCGTGACGAAGGGCTCGTTCTACCACCACAACGACAACAAGGACGACCTCGTCGCCAGCTGCTTCGCGCGCACCTTCGCGGTGCTGCGTGCCGAGCAGGCGGCGGCGGAGGCGCGCGGCGGGCCGGGCTGGGACCGCCTCACCGACTGCGCCCGGGCGCTGATCCGCCACCAGTTCGACCCGGGCGGACCGCTCCTGCGCTGCGCGGCGGTCGGGGCGCTGCCGGAGGGGTTGCGGGCCGAGGTTCCGGCGCAGCTCCGCCGGCTCTGGGAGCGTCTGGCCTTCCCGATCGGCGACGGCGTGGCCGACGGCTCGATCCGCCCGGTCGATCCGACGATCGCCGCCCAGGTGGTGAGCAGCGCGGTCGACGCGGCCTGCGACCTGCCGCGCTGGTGCCCCTCGGTCGGCCCGGACAACGCGGCGGACCTGTTCGCGCGCCCGCTCTTCCTCGGGATCCTGACGGCGGGGTGAGGTGCGGGGAATCCCGACCGCGCCCCCCGGACCTTCGCCCCCGAGCGCCTGCTCAATAGCCCTTGGCGGCGATCGCCTCCGACCACGTGACCGCACGCTTGGCCATGCCGATGTGCTGGCGCTCGTAGAGCCGGCCCTCGAGCTTGATCGCGCCGCGGCGGGCGTTCTCCGGCGCGTTGAAGGCGTCGATCACCAAGCGGGCGCGGCGCACCTCCTCCTCGGTCGGCGCGAAGGAGGTGTTGGCGGGCTCGAGCTGGTTGGGATGGATCAGCGTCTTGCCGTCGAAGCCGAGGTCGCGCGACTGGCGGCACTCGACCCGGCAGCCCTCGACGTCCGAGATGTCGTTCCAGACGCCGTCGAGGATGGTCAGCCCCTCCGCCCGGGCCGCCGCCAGCGCGAACATGATCCAGGGCAGCATCGGGACACGGCCGGGCACGAGCTGCGCCCAGGTGTCCTTGGCGAGATCGTTGGTGCCGAGCACGAAGCAGGTCAGCCGGGTGCGCCGGTCGCGGCGGGCCTGGGCGATCTCCTTGATGTTCAGGATCGCCGCCGGGGTCTCGATCATCGCCCAGACGGCGATGTCCTCGGGGGCGTCGAGCGCCTCGAGGTGGTTGGCGATGCTCTCCAGCACGGCCGGCGAGGACACCTTCGGCATCAGGATCGCGTCCGGCCCCGCCTCGATCGCGGCGCGGAGATCCGCCTCGCCCCAGGGCGTCTGGGGCGCGTTGACGCGGATCACGAGCTCCCGGTCGCCGTAGCCGCCGCCCTTGACCGCGGCGCAGACCTGCTCGCGGGCGAGTTCCTTCTCCTCGGGCCCCACCGCGTCCTCGAGGTCGAGGATCAGGCTGTCGGCCGGCAGCGTCCTGGCCTTCTCGAGGGCCCGGGCGTTCGAGCCCGGCATGTAGAGGACGCTGCGGCGGAGGCGGAGGTCGGTCATCGGCATTCCCTGCGCGGGGCGGTTGTTCTGTGCGCTGCACCATAGTGCAATGCTCCGTCGGCGCCACCGGCCAGAGGTCGGAGGCTCGAGAATCGGCATCGATTGACACGCGGGGGCCGTGCGCGACCCCGCGGTCGCGGCCACGCTCCGGCCACCTTCGCCCCGCAAGGGCGCCCCCGACACCAGGGGGTATTGCCATGAAGACGATCCTGTGCGGCCTCGCGCGAACCGCGTTCCTCGCCGCCCTGCTGGCCGCGCCGCTCGCACGGCCCGCGGCCGCCGCCAGCAACACCACGGTCGGCGTCGGCTCGGGCGCGGTGGCGGGCGCCCTCGTGGGCGGGCCGATCGGCGCCGTGGCGGGGGCGATCGTCGGCGGCGTGGTCGGCGCCTCGACGGAGCGGCCGCGCCGCTATCGCCGGGCCCGCGCGCGCCGCAGCGCCCTCCCCGTCCGGCCCGTGGCGCAGCGGACGGCGCCGCAGCGGGCCCTCAGTCCCACCCTCTCGCCGACCGTCTCCGCCGAGCCCGCGCCGGCGAGCGCCCGCCCGGCGAGCACGGGATCGGCCGGACGGCGCTGGACCGACCCGCGCTGAGGCGCGGCTTCAGGCGGGCGCCCCGTCGAAGGTCCGGCGCGCGAGGCCCGGATAGGCCAACGCCTGGCCGATCCCGCGGGCGGCGAGGAAGCTCAGGAAGGCGAGCCAGAGCCCGGCATTGCCGAGGCCGAGGCCCTGTACCAGCGCCAGCGTCGCGCAGTAGGCGACGAGCGCGCCGAGCATCAGGTCGCGCATCGCCCGGGTCCAGGTCGCGCCGATATAGATGCCGTCATACGCGAAGGGCAGCGCCGCCACGCAGGGGGCGAGCGCCGCCAGCGGCAGGTAGCGGTAGGCCACCGCGCGCACATCGGCGCTCGTCGTCACGAAATCGACGAAGGCGTGGCCGAGCCCGAGCGCGATCAGGCTCACCCCGGCGCCGAAGCCGAGGCACCAGCGCAGGCTCAGGCGGGCGGCCTTGCGGAAATCGGCCTCGTCCCGCGCGCCGATCGCCTGCCCGCACAGGGCCTCCGCCGCGGTGGCGAAGCCGTCGAGGAAGAAGCCGCCGATCAGGAAGAGATTCCAGAGCACCGCGTTGGCGGCCAGCACCGCGTCGCCCTGGCGGGCGCCCAGCGCCGAGAACAGGACGATGCCGGCCACCAGCGCCAGCGTGCGGATCACCACGTCGCGGTTGACGGCGATCGTGCGGCGCAGCGCGGCCGGATCGCGGATGTCGGCGAGCGGCACCCGGAAGGGTCGCGCACCGAGGCGCCGCAGCACGGCGAGGCCGAGGACGAGCCCGGCGGCCTCCGCGCAGAGCGTGGCCAGCGCCGCCCCGGCGATGCCGAGGTTCAGCCCGAGCACGAGAGCGAGCGTGAGCGCGATGTTCACCGCGTTGATCGCGACCTGAAGCAGCAGCCCGAGGTCGGTGCGCCCCCGCCCGAGCACCGAGCCCAGCACCGCGAAGTTCGCCAGCACGAAGGGCGCCGAGAAGATCCGGATGTGGAAATAGGTGGCGAGCCCCGCCTGTACCGCCGCGCTCGCCCCGCTGATCGCGACGGCGAGCGCGGCCAGCGGCACCTGCAGGACCACGAGGGCGAGGCCGGCGAGCAGGCCGGCGGCAAGCGAGCGGGCGAGTGCGCGGTCGACCTCCGCCGCGTCCCGCGCGCCCACGGCCTGCGCGGTGAGCCCGGCGGTGGCCATGCGCAGCGCGCCGAAGGACCAGAAGATCGCGTCGAAGATCACGGCACCCAGCGCGATGGCGCCGAGCGCCGCCGCGTCGCCGAGCCGTCCGATCACGGCGGCTCCGACGAAGCCCAGCATCGGCGTGGTGATGTTGGCGAGCGTCATCGGCAGCGCGAGCGCGAGAACGCGCCGCCCGTTCACGGGCGAGGGAGCCGACGAGGGAGCCGACGAGGGAGCGGACAAGGATGGGGACACGGGTCGGTTCCCGGCGGACGACACCCGAGGTTAGCGGAACGGCCGCGATTCGGGCGTGCGCGGATCGGACGGCAGCCTTGCGCCTCCCGGGGCCCGCTGCCACAAGCCGGCCCCAGCACCCAGTCCGAGCCACCGACCACCGGAGCGCCGCGCGATGACCTCTGCCCCGACCTCCGCCGAGACCGCGGGCGCCCTCACGCCCGAGGCCGTCCTCGCCGAGTTCCGCGACGCCGGCGCGCTGCTCGAAGGCCACTTCATCCTGAGTTCGGGCCTGCGCTCGCCGGTCTTCCTCCAGAAGATGGCGATCTTCTCCGAGCCGCCGCGCACCGAACGGCTCTGCCGGGCGCTCGCCGCGGCGATCCAGGCCCGGTTCGGGCGGATCGACATCGTGGTCTCGCCCGCCATCGGCGGCATCGTGCCGGGCTACGAGACGGCCCGCCATCTCGGCGCCCGGGCGATCTTCGTCGAGCGCGAGCCCGGCGCCCCCTTCACCCTGCGGCGCGGCTTCCAGATCCCGGCGGGCCAGCGCGCGGTGATCGTCGAGGACATCGTCACCACGGGGCTCTCCGCGCGGGAATGCCTCGCGGCCATCCAGGGCGAGCCCGGCGAGATCGTCGGCGCCGCCTGCCTGATCGACCGCTCGGGCGGCCGCGGCGAGATCGGCGTGCCGCTCGTGTCGCTCGTCGCCCTCGACATCCCGGCCTATCCGGCCGACGCCCTGCCCCCGGACCTTGCCGCGATTCCGGCCGTGAAGCCCGGCAGCCGGGCGATGCCGCAGCCCTGACACGGTTTCCGGTCGATGGGTTCGGCCCTGTGAGGTGAACCGCGCCGTGCCCCCTCTCCCCATAGGGAGAGGGTTGGGGCGAGGGGTATGACGCCCCAGAACTGCGCACACCATCGACGCGCGTTCAGCACCGTGCCTTCTCCGGCAGCCTCATACCCCTCACCCGGCTTTCTGCGAAAGCAGACCTCTCCCTATGGGCAGGGCGATCGCATATGGCGCTTTGGTTCTCTCCGCCGTCATTCCGGGGCGCCGCGGGCGAACCCGGAATCCAGGAACATCGTAGAATCTCGTTCTGGCGCTTCGGTGTTCATGGATCCCGGGTTCCGCTTCGCGGCCCCGGGATGACGGCAGGAAAGCGGCCGTCGCCATATGCGATCGCCCTGCCCTACAGGAGAGGGGACCCGCGCTTCGTCCTGAGACGATGCGTCAGACCGAACAAATCAATCGTAAATGGTATGAGATCTGCAAGGACGCGAACGTTCGACGGTGGATATTAATTATCCGAGTCGAAACGGCCTATTCACCGGAGATGCGGGCACGATCCATTATCGAATCCCCCGCCAGAATTCGCCTCGCAAGCGGTTCGAGCGGCCGAATGCCCGGCGCGACCCAGCGTCGGCATGGGGTTGGAACGGTGGAGGTGAATGTGTTCGTGGCGCAGCAACGCGGTCGATCGCTGATGTCCCTGGCACTCGACGAGGCGCTGTACCGCCTCGTCAGCGCCCTGCAGCGCCGCTCCCTGCGCAAGGGCATGTTCGGCACGCCGATGATCGTCTCATCCTCGGACCTCATCGGCCACCGCATCATCTCCACCGGCCATTTCGAGTCGCGCGAGATCGAGGGGTTCGACTTCATCCTCGCCGATCCGCGGGGCGCCATCGGCGAGGACATTGACTGGACCGGAAGCTTCGTCGATGTCGGAGCGAATATCGGCATCTACAGTATCCGCTACGGCGCGCGGTTCGAGCGGACATTCGCCGTCGAGGCGAACCCGCTGACGTTCGATATCCTCAAGGCCAATCTCAGCTTGGCCGACGTCGGCACGGTGACGCCGATCTGCTCGGGTGCGTCCGACCGGCAGGGTACGGCCTCCCTTCAGGTCCCGACCGCGGGCTTGCTCGGCTGGGCCCGGCTCGGCGAGGACATCGACTGGCAGGCGCGCTCCGTGACCATCCCGGTCGCCCCGCTCGACGATCTCCTCGACGCGCAGGGCCCGCGCAGCCGCGTCAGCCTGATGAAGATCGACGTCGAGGGCCACGAGCGCCAGGTTCTCCTCGGCGCGCGACGGATCCTGGAACGGGACGCGCCGGTCGTGTTCTACGAGGCCCTGTCCGGCGCCGACGGACAGGCCTGCAGCCGCATCCTCCTCGACGCGGGCTACGACGGCTTCTTCACGCTGAAGCGCCCCCTGAACGTCCTCGCGCCCTGGCGCGCGCAACCCGTCCGCTTCGAGGCCGTCGATCCCGCGCGCATCGATGCCGCGCCGCTGATCTGCGCGATCAAGCGCGGCGCCGCGAAGGCGGTCGCCTGAGACGTCCGCGGCGGGACGGACCGTACTTGACTTGCCGCGTCGGCGGGCGCCATGCTCGATGCGGCAAGTCGATCAGCGATGCCGCGCGGAAGCCCAACTATCCGAACAAGATTCGATGCGGCGGATCGCCCGATCCGAACGCATGGGCGCCACATCAATCAATTATGACTTGAGGTTGTTCGACATTGCCGAACTAGAATTTTATGTCACGCGATAAGATATTATTCCGAGAAGGCTCAACATTTTATGTCGCTCCTCCAACGCAGCGCGCTCTTCATCGACGGCGCCAATCTCTACGCCACCACCAAGGCGCTGGGCTTCGACATCGACTACAAGCGCCTGCTGAAGGAGTTCCAGAGCCGCGACAATCTCATCCGGGCGTTCTACTACACGGCCATGGTCGAGGATCAGGAATACTCCTCGATCCGCCCGTTGATCGACTGGCTTGACTACAACGGCTACCGCGTCGTCACGAAGCCCGCGCGCGAGTTCACGGATTCGATGGGCCGGCGCCGGTTCAAGGGCAACATGGATATCGAGCTTGCGATCGACGCGCTCGAACTCAGCCCCCACATCGACCACATGGTTCTGTTCTCGGGCGACGGCGACTTCCGCTCGCTGGTCGAGGCGATGCAGCGGCGCGGCGTGCGGGTCACCGTGATCTCGACCATCCAGACCCAGCCGGCGATGATCGCCGACGAGCTGCGCCGGCAGGCCGACGAGTTCGTCGACCTCGCCTCGCTGATGCCGAAGATCGGCCGGGACCCCGGCGAGCGCCCGGCCCGCGCCCCGGTCGATCGCGGGCCGCGCGGCAATCCCGGCCTGGAGAGCCGCTACGGCATCCGTCAGGCCGGCGATCAGGCGGACGGGGAGTAAGTAGGCTCCCTCACACAACCTCCGGTTGCTGGGTTCGGCGGCGTGCGGTGAACCGCGCCCTGCCCCCTCTCCCATAGGGAGAGGGTTGGGGTGAGGGGTATGACGGATCAGGACAGCGCTCGGCATCGACGCGCGTTCAGGGCGCCGCCTACTCTGGGAGTGTCATACCCCTCACCCGGCTTTCTGCGAAAGCAGACCTCTCCCTACAGGAGAGGGGACCCGCGCCTCACGCTGCAGCGGAGTGCACGCTGCCATCATGCGATCGCCCTGCCGCTCGCGGAGGCGCGCGCGTCCGGGCCGGTCAGCCCTTGTCGCGCATCAGCCGCGCCTTGTCGCGCTGCCAGTCGCGCTCCTTGACGGCCTCGCGCTTGTCGTGGGCCTGCTTGCCCTTGCCGAGCCCCAGCTCGACCTTCGCCCGACCGCTCTCGTTGAAGTAGATCTTCAACGGGACCACCGTGTAGCCCTGGCGCTGCGTGGCGCCGATGAGCTTGTCGATCTGGCGGCGGTGGAGCAGCAGGCGGCGCGGGCGCTTGGTGTCGTGGTTGAAGCGGTTCGCCTCGAGATATTCGGGGATGTAGGCGTTGAACAGCATCAGGTCGCTGCCCGACGGGCCCGCATAGGCCTCGCCGATCGTCGCCTTGCCGTTGCGCAGCGACTTCACCTCGGTGCCGGTCAACGAGATACCGGCCTCGAGCGTGTCCTCGATCGCGTAATGGTAGCGCGCGGCGCGGTTGTCCGCGACCACGCGCCGGTTCGGTTCGGGCTTCGGGGCCATCGGCGTCCTTGTCTCAGCCCTCGATCAGACCGGCGTGACGGAGCGCCGCGTCGACGATCCGGCGCGTCCCATCCGAGACCGGGACGAGGGGCAGCCGCACATCCTCGCCCATCAGGCCGAGGCGCGCCAGCGCGTACTTCACGGGCGACGGGTTCGACTCGGCGAACAGGCCGGTCTGGAGCGGGAACAGCCGGTCCTGCAGGTGCAGCGCGCGGGCGTAGTCGCCCGACAGCGAGGCCTCCTGCAGGTCGGCGCAGAGGCGCGGCGCGACGTTGGCCACCACCGAGATGCAGCCGTGGCCGCCCTGCGCATTGTAGCCGAGCGCCGTCGCATCTTCGCCCGAAAGCTGGATGAAGCTCTCGCCCATCGCCTGGCGCTGGGCGCTGACGCGGTCGATCTTGGCCGTGGCGTCCTTCACGCCGGCGATGTTCTTGAGCTCGGAGAGGCGCGCCATGGTCTCGACGCTCATGTCCACCACCGAGCGCGGCGGGATGTTGTAGATGATGATCGGGATGCCGACCGCGTCGTTCACCGCCTTGAAGTGGGCGTAGAGGCCGTCTTGGGTCGGCTTGTTGTAATAGGGCGTGACGACGAGCACCGCGTCGGCGCCGGCCCGCTCCGCGTGCCGGGCGCGCGCGACCGCCTCGGACGTCGAGTTCGAGCCCGCACCCGCGATCACCGGCACGCGGCCGCGCGCCTCGTCGATGCAGGCCTCGACCACCCGGTCGTGCTCGGCATGCGTCAGGGTCGGGCTCTCGCCGGTGGTGCCGGTCGGCACCAGCGCGTGCGTGCCCTGCTCGATCTGCCAGGCCACGAACTTTCGGAAGGCGGCCTCGTCGAAGGCACCCTCGCGGAAGGGGGTGACCAGGGCGGTCATCGAGCCCCGGAGGCGGCGCGCTGTCTCGGTCATCGTCTCGTGTCCCGGACGGCCCTGCCGTCCCTCCCGTGCGGCGCCGCGGCAGCGGCGCCGGCGGGCAGACATAGGGCTTCCGCAATCGCCGCGCAAACAGCCTCCGGGCCACGGTTAAGCACGTGTTAACGAGCTTGGCCGGAACCTGTGGCATGACGACTCCCGCAAGCTTGAGTGGAGGGGAGTGATCCGATCCATGAGCCGCCCCCTGGCGTCCCCGGTGTCCATCGCGCGCACGACCGCCGCGCTCCTCGGCCTCGCCCTCACGGGCGGCGTGACGCTCGGGGCGCCGCCCGACCTGCGCGGCACCGACACGCCGGCCGCCTCGCAGCCGACGCCGCCCGCGAGCGACGCGGCGGCACCCTCCGGCCTGCTGACGGATGCAAAACCCCTCGACCCGGCCGCCGCGGACGCGCTGAAGATCGAGCCGAGGAGCGCAGAGGACGAGAGCGCCAAGCCCGCCCAGCGGCTGCCGGCAGGCACCGCGGCCTACGCCTCGGCCGATCCGGACGCGCCGGTCGTCTTCCCGCTGCCCGATGCGGGCGTGTCGCCGGCTGCCCCCCTGCCCGAGGTGCCGGACCCCGCGGCCGCCGCGAAGGCGGGCGGCGTCGACGTCACCCTGCTCAGGCAGGCGATCGAGCTCTACCGCAAGGGCAAGGTCGCGGACGGCGACCGCCTGCGGGACCAATTCGAGGATCCGGCCGCGCGGGCGCTGCTCGAGTGGATGGCGATCCGCGCGGGCGCGGGGATCGGGTTCGAGCGCACCGTCGCCTTCACGCGGCAGAACCCGGACTGGCCGGCGGGACCGCTGCTGCGCCGCCGGGCCGAGGAGGCACTGCTCTCCGAGCGCAAGAGCCCGGCGACCGTTCGGGCCTTCTTCGGCGCGGCGCGGCCGGCGAGCGCCCCCGGCAAGTTCGCCCTGGCGCTCGCCTTCCGGGCGGACGGGCTTGAGGCGGACGCCGCCGACCTCGTGCGCGACCTCTGGCGCTCCGAGACCTTCGGCAAGAGCCTGGAGGCGAAGGTGATGGACGCCTTCCCGGGCGTGCTCACCCGGATCGACCACCGCTACCGCATGGAGCGGGCGTTGCTGAAGGAGGACTGGGACAGCGCGGGCCGCGCCGCCGCCTACGCGGGCGGCAGCTACGCCAGCCTCGTGCGGGCGCGCCGGGCGGTCGAGGACAAGAGCTCGGGCGCCGCCGCGGCGCTCGCCGCCGTGCCCCCCTCGCTCCGCAACGACGCCTCCTACATCCTGTCGCGGGCCCAGTGGTTCCGCCGCGCCGACAAGGCGGCCGAGGCCGCCGCGGTGCTCGCCACCGCGCCCGCCAACCCCGACGTGCTGGTGGACGGCGACGAGTGGTGGGTCGAGCGCCGCATCGTCGCCCGCAAGCTCCTCGATCTCGGCGACGCGCGGACCGCCTACGCGGTGGCGGGCGGCCACGCGGCGCGGACCCCCGAGAAGCGCATCGAGGCCGAGTTCCACGCGGGCTGGATCGCGCTGCGCTTCGCGGGCGACCCGGCCTCGGCCGCGACGCACTTCGCGGAGGCCGCCCGCGCCGCCGAGACGCCGATCTCGCTCGCGCGCGCCGCCTACTGGCAGGGCCGGGCCGCGGACGCGCTTGGCCAGCCGGAGCCCGCCAGGGACTTCTACGCGCGGGCCGCCCAGCAGCCGATCGCCTATTACGGGCAACTGGCCCGGGCGAAGCTCGGCCAGACCCGCTTGGCGCTGCGCGCACCTGCCGACCTCGACGGCACCGCCCGCGCCGCCTTCGACGACCGGCTCTGCGTGCGGGCGCTGCGGCTGCTCGGTGCCGCCTCGCTGAAGGAGCTGGCGCTGCCGCTCTACATCGACACGGCCCAGCGCCTGACGGATCCGGCCGAGCTGCAGGCGCTCGGCGACCTCGCGGTGGAGATGAAGGACGCCCGCGCCCTCGTCGCCATCGGCAAGCTCGCGGTGCAGCGCGGCCTGCCGCTCGACGCCCACGCCTACCCGGTGATCGGCATCCCCACCTACGAGACCTACACGGCGGTGCCGCAGGTGGAGCGCGCCATGGTCTTCGCCATCGCCCGGCAGGAGAGCCAGTTCGACCCGCGCGCCCAGTCGGGCGTGGGCGCGCGCGGCCTGATGCAGATGATGCCGGCCACCGCCCAGCGCACGGCGCGCCGCGTGGCGGCGGCCTACGATCAGGATCGCCTGACGAGCGACCCGGCCTACAACGCGCGCCTCGGCCAGGCCCATCTCGGCGAGCTGATGGAGGATTGGCGCGGCTCCTACGTGCTGGCCTTCGCGGCCTACAACGCGGGCGGCGGCAACGTGAAGAAGTGGGTCGACGCCTACGGCGACCCGCGGAAGAGCGAGGTCGACGTGGTCGACTGGGTGGAGCGCATCCCCTTCACCGAGACGCGCAACTACGTGCAGCGGGTGATGGAGAACCTGCAGGTCTACCGCACCCGCCTCGACGGCAAGAGCGCGCTCCTGATCGACGGCGACCTGAAGCGCGGGGCGCGGTAGGGTCTGTCGCCCGGCGCGTTCCGCCGGCCGCCGCGGCAACGACGAATCGGGAGAGGCCGCGGGGCGTGCGGGTTCGCCGTAGCCGCGTGCCTCACACCCCCACCAACCCCCGCGCGGCCTCCATCCGCTGCCCGGCGAGCGCGACGTCGATGTCCGGCGCCCGTCGGCCGATGGCGAGCGCCCCGTCGAGGATGGTGCAGGCCTCGGCCCAGGTTGAGGCGACGAAAGGCGCGGCCCCCTCCGCCACCTCCGCGGCGCAGCGCGGGTCGGCCCCCGATCGCACGGCCGCCATGGCGGTCCGGGCCACCGCCGCGGCGCGCGCGCCCTCGACCCAGCGCCGCGCTTCCGCCGCGCCCTGCGCCCGCAGGCCCCCGGCCCATTCGGCCGCCCGCGCGGCGTCGAGCGCCGAGCCGAGATCGGAGGCCGCGACGCATCGCGCCGCGACGGCGTCGAGGCCGGCGAGCGCGCAGAGCGGTGCGAGGATCAGCCGAATGCTCGCCTCGGCGAGATACGCAGTCCGCGCCGCCTCCACCTCCGGACGGTCGGCCGAGCCCGAGAGCCGCAGCACGAAGGCCATCAGGCGCGGGCGCTCGGAATCGGGCATCGCGTCGTTGAGGCCGAGCGCGTAGGCGGCAAGCGGCGGGGAGAAGCAGGGCGGGCAGTCGGCGCTGGAGCGGATCGCCCGGTAGGGCAGGCCCGCGGCGACGATCGCCGCCTCGTTGATGCAGGTGCCGCCGTCCGGACCCGGGAAAGGGTGGGAACCCGCGAGCAGGCGCCAGTTTAGGATGTGATCGAAGCCGCGCAGATCGAATCCGGCCATGCTCGCCCCGGCATTGCGGCCCGCCGCTGCGGGACAGGCGCGGAGCGTGCCATGCCGGGACGGGTTTGGCGAGTGCGGCTCAGGCGCCGCCCGCGCCGAGGGCGAGGCCCGTGAGCATCGCGAGGCCGAGCACCAGCACGAAGGCGGCGGCCAGGAGTTCGAGGAGGCCGACCGCGACCGTGCCGGCCTGCCCCCGGCCTCCGGCCAGACGCAGCGCCGCGCCCTTGGCGAAGACCGCGAGGCTCGCGAGCGCGCTCGTGGTGAGCGCGGTGCCGAGCGCCATGGCGAGCACCGCCAGCACGCCCGCGCCGAGCATGCCCTGGGACAGGGCGAAGACGAGGAGCAGCACCGCGCCCGCGCAGGGGCGCGAGCCCGCCGCCAGCACGACGCCGGCCAGCGCCCGCCAGGACTCGCCGCCCCGCGGCGGCGCGATGTCGTGCGCACAGCCCGGCCCGCACGCGGCCGGACCGACGCCCCCGAGCTGCCCGGCGAGACGTCCGGCCTTGCGCCAGGTGAGCGCGAGCCCGACGAGCGCGACCATCGCGAAGCTCGCCGTCTCGATCAGGGTGCCGGCCCGCGACATCGCGGCGGCGGTGGCGCCGAGGATCAGGCTGCCGACGCCGACGATCGCGATCGCCACGAGGGCTTGCAGGAAGGCCGCCGCGAAGCTCAGCGCGCAGCCGCGCCGCAGCGCCCGCTCGCCCGCCACGATGTAGCCCGCGATGACCGCCTTGCCGTGGCCGGGCCCGGCCGCGTGGAAGACGCCGTAGGCGAAGCCGATGCCGACGAGCGGGCCCCAGCCGCCCCCCGCCTTCAGGGCGGACAGGGCCGCCTGCAGGCTGCGGGAGAAGCTCGACTGGACGGCCAGCAGCCAGCCGCCGAGGCCGGCCGCGTCCGGGGCCACTTCCCGGAAACCGATGCCGAAGGGCGAGCGCGGCGGCGGGGCGGCGATGGTCGGCGCCACGAGCCAGGCCAGCGCGGCAACGAGGAGACCCGCTGCCGCCACGGCACCCGCGACGAGGGCGAGCCGCAGGACCGGGCGCCCCCGCGGCGGCTCGGAGACCGCGACGCCTACGGACACGCGACGAGGACCCGCTGGGCGAACTGCACCCCGTAGGTGGAGGCGGCGGTGAGCGCCTCGAAGAAGGCCTCGGTCATGCCCGGCTTGCCGGCCTCGGCGGTCTTGGTCTCCGGCGCCTTGGGCCGGGTGATCGTCGCCGCGCAGCCGGCGGGCGCACCCGCGAGCTTGGCGGCGTCGGCGCCCTCCGCGAGACCGAAGGAGACGAAGTAGGTCGGATCGTAGACCTCGAGCGCGAGGACGCCGCGGCCCTGCGTGACCGGCGCCTTGAGGGGCAGCAGGAAGCTCATGGTGAGGGCGTCGCCCTCCATCGCCATGCGGGGCTCGGCCGGATCGGCGAAGGCCTGCTCCTTGCCGCCGACCTTCAGCTTGGTGAAGTAGCCGAACTCGGCGAGCCCCTTGGTGTTCTCGGCCGCGAGGTCCGCGAGTTCGTCCGGGGTGAGCTTGCCGTCGCCGTTCTTGTCGAGTCCCTGGGTCACGAAGGCCGAGTAGGCCGGGTCGAAGCTCCAGCTGTGGCGGATGCCCGTGACCTGGCCCGAGGCGTAGGCGACCTCGGCCCTGGCCGTCACCCAGACATGCGGGTGCGCCGCGGCCGGGGTGATCGCGAGGGCGAGGAGCGCGGCGAGCGCGAGGAGGGCGGGCGCGGCATTCGGCATCGGGTCGGACGCTCGCGGGCTCTGGTGAAGGATCGGTTAACGCCGATGCGCGCGCTCTGGGGCGAAAGCGAGGCGTTCCGATCCGTCAGCCCGGGATCCCGAAGGGCCGGAGGTCCGTCGGCGGGGTCCTGGAGCAGCGCTCCGGGATCGGCTCTGCCGAACCGCCAGGGCCGGAACCAGACCCCTTGCCTGGACCCGCGAGAGGCCTCGGGCCTCTCGGCACCGGGACCGCGCCTCTCAGTGCTGGAGGATCTTCGACAGGAAGGTCTGGGCGCGCTCGGAGCGCGGCTTCCCGAAGAAGTCGTCCTTGTGGGCGTCCTCGACGATCTCGCCGCGGTCCATGAAGATCACCCGGTCGGCGACCTTCCGGGCGAACCCCATCTCGTGGGTCACGACCATCATGGTCATGCCCTCCTTGGCGAGTTCCACCATCACGTCGAGCACCTCGCCGACCATCTCGGGGTCGAGCGCCGAGGTCGGCTCGTCGAACAGCATCACCACCGGGTTCATGGCGAGTGCCCGGGCGATCGCCACGCGCTGCTGCTGGCCGCCCGAGAGCTGGCCCGGGAACTTGTGGGCGTGGGCCGAGAGGCCGACGCGGGCCAGGAGATCGAGGCCGCGCTTCTTCGCGTCCTCGCCGCCGCGGCCCAGCACCTTGCGCTGGGCGATGGTCAGGTTGTCGGTGATCGAGAGGTGCGGGAACAGCTCGAAGTGCTGGAACACCATGCCGACGCGGGAGCGGAGCTTCGGCAGGTTGGTGGACTTGTCCATCACCTTTGTGCCCGCGACCGTGATCTGGCCCTTCTGGAAGGGTTCCAGCGCGTTCACGGTCTTGATCAGCGTCGACTTGCCCGAGCCGGAGGGGCCGCAGACGACGACCACCTCGCCCTTGGCGACGCTGGTGGTGCAGTTCGTCAGCACCTGGAAGTCGCCGTACCATTTGCTGACGTTGTCGATGGCGATCATCGTCTCGCCCGTGCGGGCGACGGGCGCGACGAGGTTGCCCTGCTGCAGGCCGGCATCCTGCGGTGCCTGGCCGGCGGGGGCGGCGGGGGTTCCGGCGGTCGGGGCCGGCATCGGCGTGGAGGTCATGGGCGATCCCCTGAGACGGCGCTGACGGTCAGCGGATGATGGCGACGCGGGCCTGCAGGCGCCGCACCAGGAACGAGGCTGCGAGGCAGACCGCGAAGTAGACCACGGCCGCGAAGACGTACATCTCGACGAGACGCCCGTCGCGCTGGGCGACCTTCGAGGCGGCGCCGAGGAAGTCGGTGAGCGAGAGCACGTAGACGAGCGAGGTGTCCTGGAAGAGCACGATCGTCTGCGTGAGAAGGAGCGGCAGCATGTTGCGGAAGGCTTGCGGCAGCACGACGTTCTGCATCGACTGCCAGTAGTTCATCCCCAGCGCCGAGGCCGCGGCCGTCTGCCCCTTGGGGATCGACTGGATGCCCGCGCGCATGATCTCGGAGAAGTAGGCCGCCTCGAACAGCGTGAAGGTGATCAGCGCCGACGGGAAGGCACCGACCTGGATCGGCGTCGAGGCGCCGGTCACGTAGGCGCCGATATAGGGCACCAGGAAGTAGAACCAGAAGATGACGAGCACGAGCGGCAGCGAGCGCATCAGCTCGACATAGACCTTGGCCACGTGCTTCAGCCCCGGCACGCCGGAGAGGCGGGCCATGGCGATCAGCGTGCCGAGCACGATGCCCATGCCGGCCGCCATGGCGGTCAGCGAGAGCGTGAAGACCATGCCCTGCCCGAACAGGTAGGGCAGCGACGAGGTGATGACGCTGAAGTCGAAGTTCGAGAGCATCAGCGCTGTCCCGGGATCGCCACGGAGCGCTCGATGAACGAGGCCGCCGTGATCACGACGAGATTGATGAGGACGTAGAGGATCGTCGCGGCCGTGAAGGCCTCGAACACTTGGAAGGAGAATTCCTGCATCGAGCGCGCCCGGGCGGTGAGCTCCAGGAGGCCGATGGTGAGCGCGACCGAGGTGTTCTTGAGGTTGTTCAGGAACTCGGAGGTCAGCGGCGGCAGGATGATGCGGTAGGCGTTGGGCAGGAGCACGTAGCGGTAGGTCTGCGCCACGGTGAAGCCCATCGCGGTGCCGGCCATGCGCTGGCCGCGGGGAAGCGCCTGGATGCCGGCGCGAACCTGCTCGGCCACGCGCGAGGCGGTGAAGAAGCCCAGGCACACCACGCCGGTGTAGAAGGGCGCGTTGGGCAGCTGCTTGAGCCAGGTGCCCCAGGCCTGCGGCAGAACCTCCGGCAGGACGAAGTACCAGAGGAACATCTGCACCAGCAGCGGGATATTCCGGAAGAGCTCGACATAGGCCGTGCCCACCGCGTTGGCGGCCTTGTTCGGCAGCGTGCGCAGGACGCCGATGATGGAGCCGAGGCAGAAGGCGATCACCCAGGAACAGAGCGCGGTCGCGATCGTCCAGAGGAGGCCCGAGAGCAGCATGTCGGCGTAGGTGCCGGCACCTTCGGGTGAGGGCTCGAGGAAGATGCCCCAGTTCCAGTTGTAATTCATCGCTCTACAGACTTCGCCGCATCGGGGCCGGGAGATCGAGGCTCAGTCGAGCAGGTCCGAGGCGTATCCGCCCGCGAAAACCTCGGCCCGACCCGCGTTCTGCACAGGAACCTCGCGCGGGTGAAGACCCGCGCGAGGGTTTTCAGGCCGGTCGCCTCAGTAGGCGGCCGGATCCGGGCTGTCGCTCGGGGTCTTGAACTGCTTCTCCATCGCCTCGGTCATCGGAAGCTTGAGGTTGATGTCGCGCGGCGGGATCGGCTTGGTGAACCACTTGTCGTAGAGCGCCTTGCCCTCGGGGCTGGTGTAGAGCGCCTTGGTGGCGGCGTCGGCGACGGCCTTGAAGGGCGCGTCGTCCTTGCGCAGCATGATGCCGTAGGGCTCGGGCTTCGAGAGCGCCTCGGTCGAGATCGCGTAGGCGTCGGGCGTCTTCGAGGAGGCGGCGAGCGAGGCGAGCAGCACGTCGTCCATCACGAAGGCGACGGCGCGGCCGGTCTCGACCATCAGGAAGGCCTCGGCGTGGTCCTTGGCCGGCAGGATGGTCAGGCCGAGCTTGCGCTCGGTGTTGGCCTCGTTGATCTGCCGGATGTTGGTGGTGCCCGAGGTCGAGACCACGGTCTTGCCCTTCAGGTCCTCGATCGTCTTGAGGTTCGCGTCCTTCTTGGCGACGTAGCGGGTCGCGGTGAGGAAGTGCGAGTTGGTGAAGGTCGCCTGCTTCTGGCGGTCGGCGTTGTTCGTCGTCGAGCCGCACTCGAGGTCGATCGTGCCGTTGGCGATGAGCGGGATGCGCGTCGCGGAGGTGACGGGATTGAGCTTCACCTCCATCTTGTCGAGCTTGAGGTGCGCCTTCACCGCGTCGGCGATCTTGTAGCAGATGTCCATGGCGTAGCCGACGGGCTTCTGGTCGGCACCGAGATAGGAGAACGGCACGGAGGAATCGCGGTAGCCGATCGTGATGGCGCCGGTGTCCTTCACCTTCTTGAGGGTTCCGGTCAGATCCTCGGCGCCGGCCGGCGCCGCGAGGAGGGAGGCGCCGAGGGCGAGGCCGAGCGCCACTCCGCGACGGTCGAAACGAACCTGCATTGAAACGAAACTCCTGATCATGCCGAGCGGGCGTCGGCCCACATCGCGGGTGCGCTCGGCCTGCCGATGCGCCTTCGCAATGATGGTGCCGATTTGTGGAACGGGAAACACGCCGGTGAGCCCGGCGCGGCGGTGGCACACGGGAAAGCTCGGCCCCGTCAGCGGCCCGGCGAGAGCGCGGCCGCTCTGGCCGGCGTCGGATCTGCCCAAGATTTCCACCCTGATCGTCCGCTCGCAGCGTCCAGACCGGACTTTTCGCCCGTGCCCCGTGCATCTTGCACATTCCATGGGCGGACGCATCGGGCTTTCCGCGCCGCCTGGGCGACGTTCCAGAGCCATTGTAGGGGGTTGCGCGCCGTGGGCAGAGAAAAGGCCGCCCCGGTTGCCCGGGGCGGCCCTTTGGCTCGCGGCCGGCGACCGGCCTACTGCGTCACCTCGTTGCCCGCGTAGTCGACCACGCCCTTGTCGTTCTTCTTCCAGGTGTACATGACGTAGTCGGGCTTCGTGATGTCGCCCTTCTTGTCGAAGCTGATCGGGCCGAGCACCGTCTGGAAGGGCTTGCCCTCGCGCATGAAGGCCGCGACCTTCTTGGCGTCGGGGCTGCCCGCGCCCTCGACGGCCTGCTTGTAGATCTGCACGGCGGCGTAGGCGTAGAGGGTGTAGGCCTCCGGATCGATGCCCTTGGCCTTGAAGCCCGCGACCACGTCCTTTGCGTTCGGGTTCTTGCGGGCGTCCGGCGGGAAGGTGGTGAGCGTGCCCTCGGCGCCCGGGCCCGCGATGGCCACGAGCTCCTTGTCGACCATGCCGTCGCCGCCCATGAGCGGCGCCTTCAGGCCCTGGTCGCGCATCTGGCGGATGATCAGGCCGGCCTCGGTGTAGTAGCCGCCGAAATAGACGACATCGATGCCGTTCTGCTTCAATTTCGAGACGAGGGCCGAGTAGTCCTTCTCGCCCGGGTTGATGCCCTCGTAGAGCGCTTCCTTGCCGCCCTTGGCCTTGAAGGCCTTCAGCGTCTCGTCGGCGAGCCCCTTTCCGTAGGGGGTCTTGTCGTGGATGATCGCGACCTTCTTGCCCTTGAAGTGCCGGGTCAGGTACTCGCCCGCCACCGCGCCCTGCTGGTCGTCGCGGCCGCAGGTGCGGAAGGTGTTCCAGAGCCCGCGCTCGGTGAACTTCACGTTGGTCGAGGCCGGGGTGACCTCGACGATGCCGGCGTCGGCGTAGACGTCGGAGGCCGGGATCGAGACGCCCGAGTTGAAGTGGCCGACCACGAACTTCACCCCGTCCGAGGCGAACTTGTTGGCGACCGAGACGCCCTGCTTCGGGTCTGAGGCGTCGTCGCCGACCGCGAGTTCGAGCTTCTGGCCCTTGATGCCGCCGGCCTTGTTGATGTCCTCGACAGCCTGGGCGGTCCCGTTCTTGAGCTGGGCCCCGAAGGCGGCACTGTTGCCGGTGATCGGCGCGCCGACGGCGATCTTGAGCTGCGCCTGCGCCGAGCCGGCGCTCAGGAGGCCGAGCGCGAGGCCCGCCAGAAGTGTTGCTCTCATCCCGGTCATCTCCCTCACGTCACACGCGACCGCGCCCAAGCCGGCGCGGCGTGCCTCATGCGTCCGGCCTGCCTGAGCGCGGGGCCCCGGCCTGCCTGCGCGATCATGACCGCCCCGGCGCCCCCTCGGAAGGGCGCTCGCGCCAGGAGAGCGGCGAGGTCCGCTCATAGAGCCAGCGGTACTGCGTGGTCATCTGGCGGGTGCGGGTGTAGCGGTAGCCGGCCGCGCCGATCAGCATCACCACGGCGGCGTCGACAAGATAGTACTGCGCCGAGAGCAGGGTGCCGGAAAACAGCGCGAAGTGGATGAAGCGCACGGCCGCCGCGACGAGCAGCAGCGCCAGGACGGCGTACGGGAACGGCCGCCACGCCCGGGCGACCGCGCGTGCGGCCATCCAGCCGGCCCAGCCGCCCATCACCACGGTGACGAGCCCGAAGAGCCAGATCGATTCCTCTTCGAACAGGATCCCCTGGAGCGCGCTCACGCCGTCGTCGCGGCGCCGTGGCCGCCCTCCAGGTAGGCGGCCTTCACGGCCGGGTCGTCGAGGAGCTGGCGGCCCGTGCCGCTCATGGTGACGCGGCCGTTGACCAGCACGTAGCCGCGATGCGCCAGCTTGAGGGCGTGGTAGGCGTTCTGCTCGACGAGGAAGATCGTCATCCCGTCCTGCCGGTTGAGGTCGCGGATCGCGTCGAAGATGCCCTTCACCACCAAGGGCGCAAGACCGAGCGAGGGCTCGTCGAGGAGGAGGAGCGTCGGCCGGCTCATCAGCGCGCGGCCGATCGCCAGCATCTGCTGCTCGCCGCCCGACATGGTGCCGGCCCGCTGCTGCAGGCGCTCCTTCAGGCGCGGGAACAGGGCGCAGACCCGCTCCAGATCCTGCGCGAACCAGCGCCCGCCGTGCAGGCTCGCGCCCATCTGGAGGTTCTCGAACACGCTCATGCGCGGGAAGACGCGCCGGCCCTCCGGCGATTGGGCGAGGCCGAGCCGGGCGATCCGGTGGGTCGGCAGCCGGGTGATGTCCTCGCCCGCGTAGCGGATCGTGCCCGAGCGGGCGCGCGGCGCGCCGAAGATCGTCATCATCAGGGTCGACTTGCCGGCCCCGTTCGCGCCGATCAGCGTGACGATCTCGCCTCGGCCCACCGTGAGATCGACGCCCCGCAGGGCCGCGACGCTGCCGTAATAGGTCGAGACGTCCTCGATCGCGAGGAGCGGCTCGCCGGCCCGCGCCTGGATGGCCCGGGTCTCCTCGACGAGGACGTTGATGCCGGCGACGCTCATCGTCCGGCCTCCGGATGCGGCGCGAGGCCCACCTCGGCCTCGACCGCCTCGACCTCCTCGTCCTCGACGCCCAGATAGGCCGCGATCACGCGGGGATCGGCCCGCACCTCGGCGGGCGTGCCGTCGGCGATCTTCACGCCGTAATCGAGCACCACGACGTGGTCGGAGATCTGCATCACCACCGACATGTCGTGCTCGATCAGCAGCACCGAGGTGGCGTGCCGGTCGCGGATCAGGCGCAGGAGGTCGTTGAGCTCCGCGCTCTCGCGCGGATTGAGACCGGCCGCCGGCTCGTCGAGGCAGAGCAGGACCGGGTCGGTGCACATGGCGCGCGCGATCTCGAGGCGGCGCTGCGCGCCGTAGGGCAGCGCGCCGGCCGGCTCGTCGGCCCGCGCCAGGAGATCGATCCGGGCGAGCCAGTCCTTGGCCTTCTCGATCGCGGCGCGCTCGGCGGCCCGGTAGGAGGGCAGCCCCAGAAGGCCCCCGATGGTGAGGCCAGAGGCCCGCATCAGGGGATTGTGCTGGGCCACGAGCAGGTTCTCCAGCACCGTCATGCCGGGAAACAGGCGGATGTTCTGGAAGGTGCGGGCGACGCGGGCGGTGCGGTTCACCGCGAAGTTCGGCAGGCGCTCCAGGAGGTGCACGCTGCCGTCGGGCTGCACCAGCCGCAGCATGCCCTCGGTCGGCTTGTAGAAACCGGTGATGCAGTTGAACACCGTGGTCTTGCCGGCCCCGTTCGGGCCGATCAGCGCCGTGATCTCGCCGGCCCGCGCCTCGAAGGAGAGGTCGTTGACGGCGGTGAGGCCGCCGAACCGCATGGTGAGGTGGGCGACCGAGAGCACCGCGTCGGGCGTCGCGGCGATCCGGGCGGCGGTCTTCGGCGTGGGTGAGAGGAGCGCGCTCATCTAGCCGTGCCCCTCGCTGACATGGGCGCCCGAGATGCCGCGGGCGCGCCCCAGGGAGACCGAGGGCTGCCGCTCCGAGATCAGGCCGCGGGGGCGCCAGACCATCATCGTCACCATGGCGAGGCCGAAGAGCAGCAGGCGGTACTCGTTCGGGTCGAAGCCCTCGCCGAAGACGGCGCTAAGGAAGCCGAGGTTGCGCAGCAGCTCCGGGCCGCCCACCATCGCGACCGCGGCGATGGCCACCCCGATCTGGCTGCCCATGCCGCCCAGCACCACGATCGCCAGGATGATGGCGCTCTCCAGGAAGTTGAAGCTCTCCGGGCTGATGAAGCCCTGGCGCACGGCGAAGAACGAGCCCGCGAAGCCCCCGAAGGCCGCCCCCAGCGCGAAAGCGGTGAGCTTCGTCGCCGTGGTGTCGATGCCGAGCGAGCGGCAGGCGATCTCGTCCTCGCGCAAGGCCTCCCAGGCGCGCCCGATCGGGAGGCGGCGCAACCGCAGGGTGACGAGGTTGGTGAGAAGCGCCAGCGCCAGGATCAGGTAGTAGAGGAACACGACCCGGTGCATCGAGTCGAAGCTCAACCCGAAGCGGGCCGCGAACCCGTCCTCGTCGGCGGTGAAGGGGATGCCGAAGAACGAGGCTCGCGGGATCGACGAGATGCCGGCCGCGCCCCCCGTGACGTCGGTCCAGTTGATCAGCACGAGCCGGATGATCTCGCCGAAGGCGAGCGTCACGATGGCGAGGTAGTCGCCGCGCAGGCGCAGGACCGGAAAGCCCAGCACCATGCCCCAGAGGCCCGCGAACAGGCCGGCGAGCGGCAGGCAGACCCAGAAGGACAGGCCGAAGGTCGTCGACAGGAGCGCGTAGGTGTAGGCGCCGACCGCGTAGAAGGCGACGTAGCCGAGGTCGAGCAGGCCCGCGAGGCCGACCACGATGTTCAGGCCCCAGCCGAGCATCACGTAGGTGAGGATCAGGATGCCGAGGTCGATCCAGTAGCGGGCGGGCCCCAGCCCCCCGCTCGCCAGGGTCGCGATCACCGGCAGCGTGAGGGCGAGGCCGAGGAAGGCCCAGAGGGCGAACCCGGAGACCGTCTGGCCGGCCGCCGGCTCGGCGTGCACGGCCTCGGTCGCCTGGGACGGTGCGGGGATGAGCGCGCGCCGCGCGTCGCGGCGGGCCAGCACGAGGCGCTGAGCCAAGCGCAGCACGAAGATGCCGGCGCAGAGGAGACCAACGAGCGGCCAGCGCGGCAGCAGTTCGAGCCCGGCCGGGCCGGCTTCCGTGCGGTAGCTGACGACCGGCACGCAGAGCGCGAAGGCGACGAGGGCGTAGAGGCCGGCGTCGCGGAGGATGTCCGGCAGGCCGGGGGAGCGGGCGGGCGCCATCAGACCTTCTCGACCTCGGCGCGGCCGAGGATCCCGGAGGGCATGAAGATCAGCACGATCGCGAGGATCGAGAAGGCCGCGACGTCCTTGTACTCGATCGAGAAATAGGCCGACCAGAACACCTCGATCAGGCCGATGATGAGGCCGCCCAGCACCGCGCCCGGAAGCGAGCCGATGCCGCCGAGCACGGCCGCCGTGAAGGCCTTCACGCCCGGCACGAACCCGTCCGAGAACGAGACCGTGCCGTAGTAGAGCAGGTAGAGGACGCCCGCGACGGCCGCGAGCGCGGCGCCGAGCACGAAGGTCAGGGAGATCGTGCGATCGACGTCGATGCCGAGGAGCGCCGCCATCTTGCGGTCCTGCTCGCAGGCGCGCTGCGCCCGCCCGAAGGGCGTGCGCTGGACGAGGTACCAGAAGCCGGTCAGCAGCACCGCGGTCACCGCCATGATCAGGCACTGCTTGTAGGAGAGGAAGACGGTGTAGCTCTCCGATTCCATCAGGGTGATGCCGCCGGACAGCAGCGGCGGCGTCGACTTGTTGCGGGCACCCTGCGCCACCTGCACGAAGTTCGACAGGAAGATCGAGACGCCGATGGCCGAGATCAGCGGCGCGAGCCGGAACGAGCCGCGCAGGGGCCGGTAGGCCACGCGCTCGATCGCCCAGCCCCAGAGGCCGGTGAGGATCATGGCCACCACCAGAACGATCAGGAGCGCCAGCGCGATCGAGCTGATCCCGAGCCATGCGGTCAGGATCAGAAAGACGATCAGCGCGATGAAGCTCGACACCATGAAGACGTCGCCGTGGGCGAAGTTCACCATGCCGATGATGCCGAACACCATCGTGTAGCCGATCGCGATCAGGCCGTAGATCGACCCGAGGGTCAGGCCGTTGATCAGCTGCTGCAGGAAGACTTCCATCGAATCTGTGCCGCTCCTGGCTTGTCTTGCCCGCGCTCGGTGAGCAAGGGGCGTACCGTACCGCTAGGTTTACCGCCAGAGCCCTTCGGTGACGAATGGCGAGAGTCCGCTCCGTCCGCCGAGGACCCATGGTCGCTTTCTGCTTCCCGCTGCCTGTGATCGACCCGTGATCGTGCACCGGCAGAAGTCGCCCGACATCCGCACGGATCGGCGCTCAACATGCCAGATCGCGTGGATACGTGGTGGATACGTGTCAGTGTAAGATGACCTACAGCCCGTGCAACTGCAGCCGTTCCTCCATCTGTTGACACGGCAGCCAGAAGACGGAAAAGCCTGCGGGACGCGCTGCGATTGAGAGCCAGCGCTGCAGGCGATCGGCGAAACCGTCAAGCCTCAGGCTGGCGGATGGTCCCTGCCCGAGGCGAGGATTGCGATGCGGATACTGGTGACCGGCGGCTGCGGCTTCATCGGCTCGGCGCTCGTCCTGCATCTGGTGCAGGATCTCGGGCACGAGGTCGCCACGCTCGACGCGCTCACCTACGCGGCCAACCCGGTCTCGCTGCAG
>NZ_BPQO01000024.1 GCF_022179285.1 Methylobacterium hispanicum
ATCACCGCCCACTCCGCATCCGTCAGGTCAAACCGCGCCATCCAGATCCCTCCCGCTCAGAGGGCTAACGCCGCCGCACCTCAGCCGTGCCAGACGTTATGGGTCCGCGACTTAAGGAAGCACAACCTCTCGATGCCATTCCCGCCGCTTATAGGTCCACTTCCTCCTACCGAGCGGACATCTGGCTCGGCAGGCTTGAAGGTTTGGAACGGGTGGAAAGTGGAGATTGGCTCGCCGGTTGCGAGCGGACGTTCCGCCTCGCGCACCAGTTCCAACGTTGGTGCTTATCCCTAATATGCACCCTTGGATTGAGGACATTCGGGAAGCTGCGCAGCCACCAGTTGAAATTCTGGTTGTCTAAAATGCGATCTAAATAGCTATCGGTTCAGATCGCTGCGCAGTGCATCCTGGACGCACCGGATGAAAGGCGACCGTTCTTGCGGCTCATACCCCCTCTCCTCCGTCTGCCAGAAAGCTGAGACCATGTTCGCCCGCATCCTCGTTTCCCTATGCCTCCGCGTCCTGGGTTCACCGATCTTCGGATGGCCAGTGCGTGCAGTCATCGTTTTGACCTCGCGAGATGCCCTGCCTTACCGCCAGGTTGTCGATGGCGGAGCCAGTGCGATGGTGCCAGTTCGATAACAGTGACTTTCGCTGACGAGCGCCGCGGCTCATACCGCTCGAGCGAGATCCCCTTCGATCGCGGTGAGCGCCCGCTCAAGCGCCGCGAAGCAGTCCGGGTCGAACGCCGTGCCAACGTCCGCGCGCATGATGCCAAGCGCCTTCTCCAGCGGCATGGCCGCCCGGTAAGGCCGATCGGCGGTCAGCGCGTCGAACACGTCGGCTACCGAGACAATGCGTGTCTCGGGCGCGATCGCATCGCCTTTCAGCCCGCGCGGATAACCCCTACCGTCCAGCCGTTCGTGGTGGCCGCCGCCGATGCTGGCCATCTCGTGGAACACCGCCACACGGCTCAGAATGGTCTCGGACAGGGACGCGTGATTGCGCATGTCCCGCCACTCCGCATCGTCGAGCTTGCCATTCTTGTCGAGGATTGCGTTCGAGACCCCGAGCTTGCCGACATCGTGAAGGAGCGCCGCCCGTTTCAGCCAGCGCCGGCGTTCAAACGAAAAATCAAGCTCGGCCGCGATCATGTCGGCATAGACTGCGACCCGCTCCGAGTGGCCGGAGGTGAAGGGGCTCTTGGCATCGATGATTTGAGCAAAGGCACGGGCAATATCGTCGAGGTAGTCCTCATCCACGACGATCGGGCTGTGCGGTGCCAATGCGAAGACCGCCGCCTCCACTTCATCGGAGGCCAGCATTTTCCAGAACCCAGGCTTGGCCGCGACCGTTTCGAAGCTGGCAACAACCTGGGGATCGAACCAAGTGCCCGAGCGGGACCGCACCTCGGCGATCGCGGCCGCCGGGCCTGCTGCCGTGTGAAACACGTCGACAACTTGGGCGAGCAGCGCCACGCGTGCGTAGAGGGGAATCGCAGGGCCGGCGAGACGGTCCGGTCGACCGCCACCGTTCCAGTGCTCGTCCAATGCGTGGATGGCCTCGCAAACGCTTGCCGGAAAGCGAAGCTGACGGGCGATCTCGGCACCCCGCTGACAGCGGGTTTGGATGAGGTCGTCGACGATCTGTCCGCCATTTTGCAGGATGTTGAGCACAGCACGGAAACGTTCGGCCAAGCCCGCCTTGAGGCCCGTGTGTGAGAAGACAAAGCCGAGCACCTTCGGCAGACTATCACTGACCGTCTTGAAATCACGTTTGAAGCTCAGATCATCAGACAGGTACAGCTCGCAAATGCGCGCTGCGTTGCTGGAGCATCCGAGATCCTTCAGCATCACTGTATGGTAAAGCTCCCAGAGTTGCAGATCAGGTAGACCCATTCCGCGGCCGACGTGAAAGCCGATCCATGTTGCGCGCACGCAATGCCCTACGGGCTGACCTTCCGTCAGGTCGAGGGCGTGGCTCAAAGCTCCCAGTACCTCTGAGAGCTGAATGGTGGGAGCCATCTCACGATCGCCAGAAACGATCCGCATCGTTTGCATCCGACTATCAAATCTTGAAGCGTGCGGGCTATCAGGAGAACGTGATGAATGCGTTGCGATGCGGCCGCATGGCTCTGTTTCGGGATGTGCCCCATCGCGGATAAGGCAAGAGCCCGCTTTCAGCGGATTGCTGAGCTAGCTCAAGCGACAGCCGAGGAAACGCTCAACTGGCCTGCCGGTGGTTCGCGCCAACCTGATAGGTCTGCGCCGTTCCCTTCCGTGTGCGCTTGGCAGCGTAGAGCGCCGCATCGGCCTGACGTAGAAGCACATCGCGGTCCTGCGCTGCCGCGATTGACCACGCGATACCGATCGTTCCCGTCACGCGGGTGATGTGCCCCTGTCCGTCCGCAACGATCTCAAGGTCGTGCAGGAGATGCCGCACCTTCCGATCCAGGCCCGCGCGATCCAGATCGGCCGACACCACGATTGCGAATTCGTCGCCGCCCAGGCGTGCCGGAAAGCACCCGTCGTCGCAGGAGGCGCGCAACCGATCGGCGACACGGCGCAACACCGTGTCACCCGCTGCATGGCCGAGGACGTCGTTGACGCTCTTGAAGCCGTCGAGGTCGATCAGGAGCACTGCCACGTCGCCGCCCACAGCGCGCGCTTCGCGCAGCCGTGTATCGAGAACACGGTTGAACGCAGCTCGGTTCGCGAGTTGGGTCAGATCGTCGGTGCGCGCTTGGTGGCGCAGGCGCTGCACCAAGTCGTGCCGTTCGGTGATGTCCTGGATCAGGCCGATGAGGGCAGCAGGCTTGCCCTTGGTCAACTCGATCTCGCAGGAGCAACGCACCCGCCGCGCATTGCCTTTGGCGGTCACGAAGTCGGCATCCATTTCAAACGGCTCGCCCGTGTCCAGCGTACGCTTCACCGCTGTGAGAAAGGCGTTGCGGTCTGGCTCAGGAAAGAAGTTCATGAGCTCTGTCGTTGGCACGCAACCGCTGAGTGGCAGTTCGTGAATGGCAAACACGCCGTCCGACCAAGTGGTTGTTTGCGCGGCGATGTCGTAGCGGTACGAGCCCATATCAGCCATACGCTCAGCCTGTTTGAACTGGCGGCGTTCGCGCTCCAGGCGCTCCACGGCCAGACGCCGCTCCTCGGCGATCTCGGCTGCACGAAGCGCGGTAGACCGCGCTGCGATCAGAGCCTCGGCGACGCAGGCCAGTTCCCCGAGGATTTCCAGATCAACCAGCGTCGGCTGGCGGGGCTGGTCGTCGAGAACGCAGAGTGTTCCGATTGTGACGCTATCACCATCGTCCCCAAAAACGCGTACCGGCACACCCGCATAGTAACGGATGTTTGGAGCCCCTGTTACGAACGGGCTTTTGGCGAAGCGCGGGTCGAGGCGGGCGTCGGCAAGGATGAGCGGAGCTTCGGTCTCGACCACGATCGGACATAGGGCCTGCGCGCGCGAGGTCTCAGCCTCCAGCGGGCCGCAGCGCGCCTTAAACCATTGCCGCTCCGCGTCAATCAGGGTGATTGAGGCCATGCTCGTGCCCAGCATGCTTTGCGCGAGCTTGGTGAGAGCATCGAACTCGCGCTCAGGTGGCGTATCGAGAATGGCAAGATCAGCCAGGGCCTTCTGCCGCAGTGCCTCGCGTTGGCCGTCTGACATGGTCCGTTCCTGCCCCGTCAGAAGCGCGCCTGGTCAGGAAGGCGGCCTCTCGGTTGCGTTAGAGCAAGCGCCCTTAACGTAGCGTGTCTCCAAGACTGGTTGTGCATGTGCAAGGTATCGAAGAGCTGCCGTTTATCCCAAGCCTCGGCGGCAACCTATAGTTTTATTTGTAGGGAAGCTTTCCCGAGCTTGTCATATAACTTAAAGTTTCTAGGTCGTTCATTGCATTACCCATGAGCGGACGTTCCGAGTGTCGCCAAGGGGTCGAAAGAAACCCATCGCCGGAGCTGTGCCGAACGTCTTGTTCCCGTGGTGGCGGAAGCCGCGAGGAGGGGCGATGTCGGCTCTGGGGGCCGCGCCATAGACATGCCCCTCGCTCGGCGCGCGCCGTGAAGGTGCGGTCCTCGCTATCCGGGATGCTCCGGGCCCCTCGGCGCTCGCAGGACTTGGCCGGGAGCCGCCGGTCCGCTTCCACCCGGTCAGCGGACCCGGGAGGACGCCGGCCGCAGGAGACTGCACAGCCGCGCGCAACCTGCGGCTCGCTTATCTGCGTGACGGACGCCGCAAAGCTTTGAGATTCGGCCAAGCAAATTCAAAATTATATCAGATAGTGAAACGTAAAAGTTAGCCCACAATAAATTCGATTAGAAGCAATCGATGACGACCGTCGGTGCCCGCGCTTTGATTTATCGCGGTTCGGCCGGTTCAATGGCCCACGTCTAACATAGTTAATTTGATGCGCGCGGATTGGACCCAATGCTCTGCCCGGCGGTTGCGATGGCGCATCGGCGTCGAACTCCGCTCCGCCGCATCGCGCGAGCGTGGGAGCAGACCGACGTGGGATCCGGGGATTTCCTGACGGGTGGCGGTGAAGTGGCCGTCCGGATCCGCGAACAGGCCTGGACACCCACGCCCCTCGGTCCGATCGAGGCGTGGCCGAGCGCGCTGCGGTACACGCTGAGCAGCATGCTCAACTCGGCCTTTCCGACGTATCTCGCCTGGGGACCGGACCTCATCAGCTTCTACAACGACGCGTACCGGCCCAACCTCGGCATCAAGCCCGAGGCGCTGGGTCGTCCCTTCCCCGAGGTCTGGGAGGAAGCCTGGGAGCAGATCGGACCGGTGACGGAGCGCGCGCTGCGGGGTGAGGCCAGTTACCTGCAGGACTACGCCGTGACGGTGAATCGCCACGGCGTACCGGAGCAGAGTCTCTGGACGTTCGCCTCTTCGCCGGTCCGGGACGCGCGCGGCAGCGTGCAGGGCGTGCTCTGTCACGTTCACGAGACCACCACCCGGATCGACACGGAGCAGCGTCCCCGATCCGCCCTGCGAGAGATCGAGACGCAACGGGCGCGCTTCGACGCCCTGATCGAGCATCTCCCGTTCGGGGCCGGGCTGTTCGAGGCCGGTGGGCGAGCCCTGGTCACCAACCCGCTCTTTCGAAGATTTCTCCCGGGTGGCGAGCCCCCTTCGCTCGACCCAGGACTGCACCCGGACTGGACCGGCTTCGACCCGGAAGGCCGGGTCTTGAACCCGCACGATTACCCCTTCACGCGGGCGATACGGGGCGAACTCACGCAGAATGTGAGCTTCCTCCACCGGACCAGGGAGGGAGACGAGTGTTGGATGCGCGTGAGCGGCATCCCGATCCGTGGAGGCGATGGCCGTGTTCAGCAGGCCATCATGGTGGTGCAGGATGTCGATCGGGAGAAGCGGGCCGAAGCGGCTCTGCACGAGAGCGAGGCGCGGTTCCGGCGCTATGCCGAGAACTCGGCCAACGTGCTCTGGCTCGCCGATCTGGAGAGCGGGCGGCTCGACTATCTCAGCCCGGCCTTCGCGCAGGTCTGGGGCATGCCCTGTGCCGACATGCCGGATATCGCCGGCTGGCTTGCCAGCATCCACCCGGAGGATCGCGATACCGCGGCCCACGCGTTGGAGCGGGTCGGCGCCGGAGAGACGCTGGTCATGGAGTACCGCATCCTGCGGGCATCCGACCGCGCGGTTCGCCGGATCCGCGATACCTTCTTCCCGGTTCCGGCAGAGGACGGGCGCATCCGACTGGCTGGTGGGATCGCCCAGGATGTCACCATCGATACCAGTCTGCGCGCCTATGTGGTCGCGAGCGAGGACGACGCCCGGCACGACATCGCTGGCGCCCTGCAAGCCGGTGGCTACGCCGTACAGGTCTTCGCGAGCGATCAGGCCTTCCTCAAGATGGCGGGCTCCCTCATGCCGGGTTGCGTCGTGCTCGACATGGAGGAGGCCGTCGGGTGCGTGACCGTCAGCGAGCTGAAGGCCTATCGCGCGCACTTGCCCATCGTGGCGGTCGGCGCGAGGGGCGGCGATGTCGGTTTCGGCGTTCGCACCATGAAGGCGGGGGCGGTCGATTTCCTCGAGGCGCCCTGGACATCGGAGGGACTGCTCTTCGCGGTGAGGACGGCTCTCGCCGAGATCCGCGACGCCGCTCGGCGGTCTCGCGCGCAAGACGCATCTCGGGATCGGATCGCGGCCCTGTCGGGGCGCGAGCGCGCGGTGCTGGAGGGATTGCTCGCGGGCGGCACCAACAAGACCATCGCCCGTACGCTGGGCCTGAGCCCGCGCACGGTCGAGATCCACCGGGCCCGGGTCATGGAGGCGCTCGGCGCCCAGACCCTACCCGAGGCCGTCCTCATCGCGGCCGCCGCCGGCGTGTGCCCCGCCCAGCAGGATCGCGACGCGGTCCAGCCCAGCGAAGGGTGACGTGCGGCCGCCCTGGGTCGCGAAGGCCGGCAACGCCGTCTCGGGACGATGGTCTAGGTCGTAGACTCATAAAGCTCGCAGCCAGACCCGCAGGGCTGCGAGCTTTATGAGTCTACGACCTAGGACGAACCCTATCGGGACCCGGCAGCCGGTCGAGCCGCTACGTCCAGTCCTGGCGTTGCCGGGAGCGGCCCGTCAGGCGGGGCGTCCAGCCGATAGAGCCTTTCGACGGCGCTCCAGAAGGCGATCTTGATCTCGGGACACCGTTGGTTGAGGGCAGCCTCGATCGCCGCGGCGGCTTCGCGCGCGCAGGCATCGCGGTCCGCATCCGAGAGGATATCGGTCATGGCGCTCCTCCAGATCGGCGGTCGGTCGGGCCGCGCTCGGGGACGTCAGAGTGACGTCGCACAATGCCCACGGCGATCCGGGTCTCTCCGTAGGTTCGACCCGGGGGTAACTGCATATCCAGCAAGTCAGCGTCTGATCTGATCGATCGACCCCGACCGGAGGCTTCCTACGGGTTTATCCGGAGGAAACGTGCGCAGCCAGGTCCGGTTCGTCCCTGTGTTCACACCAAGATGTCTTCATGAGACTGAAGCACGTCTTCTCGCAGGCACGCTGAATGCGGCGCTGGCCGGCGGTTACGCACGGGCACAGCAATTGTCCGTCAGCAATCAGCGCGTGACCCAGGATCAGCCCGATGGGCAAGGCACTCAGATCTACGTCAGCTCGGCGGGCGTGCGGCAGATCAAGCAAGCCTGACCCAGAAGGGCTACAGCACCGGGACTGTCGATCGGCGCTGGAACCCCCGGACCGCGGCGGCGGCGCGCACTGAGGCAACCCGGCGCAGCGGCCTGTCATCTCAGTGTTCCGCATCGAAGATCGACTTGCAATCTGGAGGTGCCCCCCACGGTTCGGTCCTGTCTGCTTTCGAAGCGCTGACGGCCGCAGTCCCAGACCAGCCGACCTTCCCCTTGGCCAAGCGGAATGTGCCAGACTGGAAGAGTTCGTGCGCCGATGTCGCCGTCATCGAGAGCGGATCGCAGACTTGGTGGGACATTCGCAGGGTCAGACCTGGGCTGATGCGTGCGCTCGCGCACGCCCGGCGCGCCGACCCAGAAACCGAACGGCGGTCGCGCCGAATGCGGTGGCATGGGACCAGCGAATCCAAGGAGGCCGGCGTGAAGATACTCATCGCTGCCACACCTCTGATCGGGCATCTCAATCCGCTCATCGCCATCGGCAGCCTGCTGGCTTCGCGCGACGACGTCGTCGTCACGACCGATCCGGCCTTTGCGGGGAAGGTCGAGCATGCCGGCTTGCGTTTCGCCCCCTGCGACGATTTCGGCTCGGCCAGCTATCTGGAGCCCGATCTGCCGCCAGGCCCCGAGCGCTGGACGCACGAGTTCGAGCGCCGCTTCATCGCGCCGATGCCGGCACAGGCCGCGCGGCTGCGCGCGCTGATCACGCACGAGGCGCCGGACGTCGTCATAGCGGGCAGCCTGTTCCTCGGCGTGCTGCCGCTGCTGCTCGACACGCGACCGCGACCTCCGATCGCGACCGTGAACGTCAGCGTCCTGTTTCTCGATCGGCCGGACGGGGCGCCCGTCGGCATGGGCCTGCCGCCGGCCCGCGATGCAGCCGACCGCGCTCGCTACGCCCCGCTCAAGGCCGGCATGGACGCGGCCTTCGTGAACCCGGTGCGGATACAGGCCGACCGGCGCCTCGCCGAACTCGTGCTACCCCCGCTCCCGGCATCGCTGACGCAGTCGATCGTCTGCCTGCCCGACGTCTTCCTGCAGCCGGGCGTCCCGGACTTCGAATACGATTTCAGCAACCTGCCCGAGACCCTCCGCTTCGTTGGCCTGCTGCCGAACCATGGGGCGGCCGTGCCGCTTCCCGCCTGGTGGGCGACCCGAGACCCCACCAAGCGCGTCGTCCTCGTCACGCAGGGCACGCTCGCCAATGCCGATTTCGGCGAACTCGTCGAGCCGACACTCGCAGCCCTTGCCGACCGCGACGATCTGCTTGTCGTCGCCACGACCGGCGGCCGCCCGCTCGCGTCGCTGAAGGCGCCGTTGCCGGCCAATGCACGGGCCGCGACCTTCCTACCCTTCGACGCGATTCTTCCAGAGATCGACCTCCTCGTCACCAACGGCGGCTACGGCAGCGTCAGCCAAGCACTCGCGGCCGGCGTGCCGATCGTCGCGGCCGGGCTGACCGAGGACAAAGCCGAAGTCGCCGCGCGCATCGGCTGGTCGGGCGTCGGGATCAACCTCGCCACCAACACGCCCTCCGTCGCAGTCCTGCGGGAGGGGATCGACAGGACGCTGTCCGATCCAAGCTTTGCGCGGCGCGCCGAAACCATGGCCGATGCGTACGCGGCGCGTGATGCGGCGCAAGCGATCTTGACCGAGATCAATGCGCTGGCCGCTCGCCCAGGTCTGGAGAGGGTGTAACCGTTCCAGCCCCCGGCGCGGATCCTCGCCGTCGCGGGCGCTGGCCTTCTCGTCGGAGTCCGCGCGATGACAAGCACGCAACCGCAGACGAACGGCGGCTCGGGCGCCGGGGGGCGGCCTGCCACACCGCTCCGCGGCCCACCCTGGCGGCGCGCGCCACGCGGCCGCCGTCGCGCTCGAGGCGGATCCTGTTGCCGGACGCTGAGGAGCAGACGCCCCTTTCACCTCCGCCTGATCCGGGAGCCGATCCCATGCGCGTCGTCGTCGATCTGAACCGCTGCCAGGGCTACGCGCAGTGCTGCTACGCCGCGCCCGCGCATTTCGAGCTGCGGGGCCACGAGATCCTGTTCTACGATCCCGCTCCCCCCGAGGCGGCGCGGGGGCGGATCGAGCGGGCGCAGCAGGCCTGCCCGGTCCGCGCGATCAGCGTCGAGGGCATCGACCTCGCCGAGGAGGATGCGCCGTGAGCGGGCGGGCCGGCATCGTCATCGTCGGCGCCTCGCTGGCCGGTCTGCGTGGTGCCGAGGCTCTGCGCCGGGGCGGCTACGAGGGGCCCCTCACCCTCGTTGGCGACGAGCCCTATCGCCCCTACGACCGGCCGCCGCTGTCCAAACACGTGCTTGCGGGCGAACTCGCCGCCGATGCGACGGCACTTCCCCAACTCCTGCCGCTGCGGGCGCGCTGGCGGCTCGGCAGCCCGGCGACCGGCCTGGACCGGAACGCCAAGATCGTCCGGCTGGCCGACGGCAGCAGCCTAGCCTACGACACGCTCCTCGTCGCCACCGGTGCCCGAGCGCGGCGCTGGCCGGGCGAGGCGGAGTTTGCCGGCATCTTCACCATCCGCGGCCGCGACGAGGCCGCTGATCTGCGCGCGGCGCTCGCCCGGGACCCTCGCAGCGTCCTCATCGTCGGCGGCGGCCTGATCGGCTGCGAGGCCGCCTCCTGCTGCCGCGACCTCGGCCTGCCGGTGACCCTCGTCGATCCCAACCCGACCCCGCTCGCCCGCGCGCTCGGTACCCTCGTCGGCGGGACGCTCGCGGCCCGCATGCGGGCGGCCGGGGTCGATCTGCGCCCCGGCACACAGGTCCGGGCTCTCGAAGGCGAGGCTGGGCAGGTGTGCCGGGCTCGCCTCGCCGACGGCGGCAGCATCGCGGCCGATCTCGTCATCGTGGCGCTCGGCGCGGTCCGCGACACCGGCTGGCTCTCGGAAGGCGGGCTTGCGGCGGATGCCGGCGGCCTCACCTGCGACGGTGCCTGCCGCGCGCTCACCCGCATGGGCGTGCCCGATCCGAACATCTTCGCGGCAGGCGACGTCGCCCGCTGGCCGAACCCGCTCTACGGCGGGCGCCTGATCGCGGTCGAACACTGGGGAAACGCGGTCGAGCAGGCGGCCCACGCGGCACGCAACATGCTGAACCCGGCCGATCCGCAGCCCTACGCGCATCTGCCGGCCTTCTGGTCGAGCCAGTTCGGCCTCAACATCAAGATGGTCGGCCTGGCCGACGGCGCGGACAGCGTCGCGATCGTTCAGGGCAGCCGCGCGGCCGGGCGTTTTCTCGCCGTCTACGGGCGCGAGGGGCGCACCATCGCGGCGGTTTCCTTCGACGAGGCCCGCTGGCTGCCGGCCTATGCCGAACGGATCGCGGCCGGGGCGGCCTTCCCGCCGATCCACGACGCGACCGACCAACCCGCAATCGAGACGCGCCCGCCGGGCTTTCCGCCGCCCCGGCCGTTTCCCGCCAGTCGCGGGCGGGTGCCGGAGGCCGCCCATGCCTGAGGACGCCCTGTTCGCCGAGGTGCTCGATCCGGGAAATCGGGCCGATCCTTATCCCATCTACGCGCGGCTGCGCCGGACGCCGGTGGCGCGGCAGCGCGACGGGGCCTACGTGGTGAGCACGCACGCGGCGATCCGCAGCCTGCTCTTCGATCCGCGGCTGAGCTCCGAGGACCTGCCGCCCTCCCGGCGCCCGCGCACGGGCAACCCGCTCAAGGACTGGCTCCTCAACCCGATCAGGAACCGCGTCGCCAACGCCCACCGGCCGCTGATCTTCCGCGATCCGCCGGAGCACGACACGCTGCGCGGCTTCGTGATGAGCGAGTTCACCATCGCGCGGGTCAACGGCCTGCACGGGCGGGTTGCCGCGCTGGTCGACGGACTGATCGAGGCCTGCCGCGGCCGCGACACGGTCTGCCTCGTGGACGACCTGTCCTATCCCCTGCCGGTCGCGGTGATCTGCGATCTCCTCGGGGTGCCGGAGCAGGACGAGCCGCAATTCCACGCCTGGGCGACGCGCCTCGCCACGGCACTGGAGCCGGATGCCCGCCGGGACGAGGAGGCGCGGCGCGAGACGGTGGCGACCTTCGACGCCATCGCGGACTACATGCGTGCGCTGATCCGGCGGAAGCGCCGACAGCCTGGCGACGACATGCTGAGCGGGCTCGCCCGGCGCGACCGGCCGGGCATGGGCGAGGTCGACCTGATCGCCACGGCGGTTCTTCTCCTCGTGGCCGGCCACGAGACCACGGTGAACCTCATCACCAACGGCATGCTGACGCTGCTGCGCCACCCGGACGAGCTCGGTCGGCTCAGAGCCGACCCCGAGCGGGCGCCGCAGGTCATCGAGGAACTCCTGCGTTACGAGCCGCCGGTGCATTTTCGAACCCGCAAGGCGCTCGGCGACATCGCGGTGGCGGGCACGACGATCCCGAAGGGTGCCCCCATCGTCCTGCTCTTCGCCGCGGGCAACCGCGATCCCGAGCGCTTTCCGGAGCCGGACCGGTTCGACCCTGACCGCACCGACATCCAGCATTTCGGCTTCGGCGGCGGCCTCCACTACTGCGTCGGCGCACCGCTCGCCCGCATCGAGGCCGAGATCGCGCTGGTGGCGCTCTGCCGGCGGCTGCGCGATCCGAGGCTGCTCGCCGATCCGCCGCCCTACCGCCCCGGTGCCTCGCTGCGCGGCCCCGAGAACCTCGGCATCCGCATCGGGGGCATCCTGTGAGATCGAGCGCGGGAACGAGGGGCGGGGCCCGCCGGCGGCGATCCGCCGCCCGGTGGATACGGGGCTCGACGGAGGGAGAGGGGACCGATGCGGACCATTCTGATCGCGGGACTGATCCTCGCCGCCGTCGGTGCGGCGCGGGCTTCGCTCTCGAACCTGGTCAGCGCCTGGGGACACGACTTCACGGTCACGCCCTTTCAGCCGATGGAGCTGATGGTCGCCACCGCCAGGGACCGGAAGAGCGGCGCGGCGATGGTCAACCTCGTGAGGATGCCGAGCGGGACGGTGATGGCGCTGGTGCCGCTCGATCAACTCAAGGACATGCCAAGGATCGCGCCGCAGGATATGATGCCGCCCCCGTGATCGAGTCGGCGGGTCTCGCGCCCGCCGGAGCGTCCCCCATGGCGATGGCGCAGCTGCATCGGCCGGATGAGCCCCCCGCGGCCGGAACGGACGCCGCGTCGCGAGCGGGCTTCGCCTACGAACGCCTCGCGCCGTTCACGCGGTTCACGGACGTACTGGAAACCTCCGTCTTCGCGCCGGTGCCGGACGATTGGTGGATCGGCCATTGCGACGTGATCGACTCGACCGGGGCGATCGCGGCCGGGCGCTATCGCGAGGTGAACATGGCGGGCGCTGCCGCGATCGCGGCGGTGCGCAACGCGCTGCACGGCCGTGCCCTGGCCTTCGTGTTCGGGGGGGACGGCGCGAGCCTCGTCCTGCCGCCGTCGGACCGAGCGACCGTCGAGGCGGCGCTTGCGGCGACCGTGACCTTCGTCCGGGAGGAACTCGGACTCACCCTGCGCGCGGCCCTGGTTCCGGTCCGCGCGGTCCGGGCGGCCGGGCACGACCTGCGCGTGGCGCGCTACGCCGCCTCCGAGGCGGTGGCCTACGCGATGTTCGAGGGGGGCGGCCTCGCCTTCGCGGATGCGCGGACGAAGGCCGGCGCCTACGCCGTCCACGCGGCGCCTGCGGGAACCCGGCCCGACCTGACGGGCCTGTCCTGTCGCTTCGAGCCGGTACCGGCGGCGACGGGCCTGATCGTCTCGGTCCTCGCGGTCCCGCTGACCGGGGCCGAGCGGACGGCCGTCCGGGACGCGCTGGCCGACGTTCTCGGACTGATCGAGGCGATGCCGCGCATGGGCCGCCCGTTGCCGGCCGCGGGGCCGCCCCTGGGCTGGCCACCATCGGGCTGGCAGATCGAGGCGCGCTTGCGCGGCCCGCTCCTCGGATCTCGGGCCTTGCGGCGGCTGCAGGTGCTGATCCGCGCCGGCCTCTCGCTCGCGATCTTCCGCAGCCGGCTGACGCTCGGGCGCTTCTCCCCGGGCCGCTATCTCCGCGAGGTCGTCGCCAACACCGATTTCCGGAAGTTCGACGACGGCCTGCGCATGACCGTGGCCTGCGACGCCCCGACCGCCGACGCGGTCGAGGCCCGGTTGCGGGCGGCGCGGGCGAGCGGCGTGCTGCGCTACGGCGTGCACCGCCAGAACGCCGCGATCGTCACCTGCATCACGCCGTCGGCGGTCGCGGCCGATCACGTCCACTTCGTCGACGGGGCCGGAGGCGGCTACGCGCTGGCCGCGCGGCAGCTCAAGGCCGACGGCGCATGAGCGGGCCGCGGATCCCCTTCCTGTCCGGCCTCGACCCGACCGCCTGCGCCGCCGTCCGCGGACGGATGGCCGGCATCGCCGTCGCGGGCGGCCGGCCGCTCTTCGAGCAGGGCGAGGCGGGCGATGCGCTCTACATCCTCGTCTCGGGCAGCATCGGCATCTCGACCCATGACGCGCGCACCGGAGGCGTCCGGCGCGTCGCGCGTCTGGTCCCGCCCGACGCCGTGGGCGAGATGGCGCTGCTCTCGGGCGCCCCACGCTCGGCCACGGCGCTCGCGCTGCGGGACTCGCAGCTGCTGCGCCTGACCCGGGACGCCTTCGAGGAGATCGTCGCGGAGCACCCGGGGACGTTGCTCTACTTCTCACGGCTGCTCGCCGACCGGCTGCGCGCGGCTCAGGAAGCGCGCCCGGTGGAGCGGTCGCCGCGGACCTTCGCGGTTCTCGCGGTCACCGAAGGACCCTCCGCCACCGCGTTCGGAAGGCGGCTGGCCCTGGCCTTGGATGAGATCTTGCCGGGCCGGACGGGCTGCCTCGCCCAATGGCCGGAGGGCGTCGACGAATCCTGGTTCCATCGTTTCGAGGCGGCCCACGACCGCACGATCTACATCGCCCACCAGATCGACTGCCCCTGGTGCCAGCTCTGCCTGCGTCAGGCCGACCACGTCCTCCTGCTCGCCGCGCCCGGGGAACCGCCTCGGCCCGGCAGCGAGGCCTATGTCGCGCGCCTACGCTCCGAATGGGTGCGCATGGACCTCGCGGTCGATCAGCAGCCCGAGGCAGAGCGTCCGAGGCCGCTCCATCCGGCCGTCGCGGCCCTTCCGGCCGCGTTGCGCGTTCAGGTACGCGGGGGCCGGGAGGCCGATATCTGCCGGCTGGCGCGGTTGGCGAGCGGCTGCGCGCGGGGGATCGCGTTCGGCGGCGGGGGCGCACGCGGCCTCGCCCATCTCGGCGTGCTGCGGGCGCTCGAGGAGGCCGGCCGCGACATCGACTTCGTGGGCGGGACCAGCATGGGTGCGATCATCGCGGCGAGCGTCGCGATGGGCTGGAGCCTGGAGCGCATCCACCACCAGACCGTCGAGTCCTTCGTCGGGCAGAACCCGCTCAACGATTACACGCTGCCCTATCACGCGCTCACCCGCGGCGCGAAGGTCGATGCGGGGCTCGTCCAGCGCTTCGGCGGGGCGCGGATCGAGGATCTCTGGCTGCCCTTCTTCTGCGTCTCGTCGAACCTCACCACCGGCTCGGCGATGATCCATCGCAGCGGCGACCTGCCCACGGCCCTGCGCGCCAGCATCGCCATCCCCGGGCTGCTGCCACCGGTCTGCACGGAGGACGGCGTGCTCGTCGATGGCGGCATGATGAACAACCTGCCGGCCGACATCGCCGCCCGGATGGAGCGCGGGCCCGTGCTCGCGATCGACGTCGGCAGCGACCTCGCCTTCCAGACCATGCCGGCCCGGACTTGGCGCGGCCGCGCGGTGCGCCAATGGCTCGGGATGCCGGCCGCCATGCCGGCGATCGTTCCGCTCCTCCTGCGCGCGGCGACCGTGTCGAGCGATGCGCAGACGATGCGGGCCGTCGCCTCGGCGGCCGCCATCCTCAAGCCGCCCCTCGCAGGGGTCGATCTCAGGGCCTGGACCTCCTACGAGGCGATCGCGCGGATCGGCTATCGCTGCGCCCGGGAGGCCCTCGAGGCCGGCCGACTCGACGGCTGGAGCCTGACGCGAGAGTGGCCTGTACAACCCGCGCCAGGGCTGTCGTGAGCGCCGTGCAGCCTTTGCGTACCTGACACGCGGCGGATGATCAGGCTTCGATCTCGACCGCACTCTGCCGGCACGTCGGCAGGCCGAGGCCCCTCCGCTCGCACGGTCACGTCCGTCCATAGAGGCGGGGTTCGTGTCGCTCTCTTCCGAGGCAGCTGGGATCTCGGGCACCTATAGCGGCGATGCCGACAACGGCGGCTCGACCTCCGGGATCGTCAATCAGGTCGTGACTGCGGCCCTCACCACCACCACGTTGAGCTCGTCACAGAACCCGAGCACGGTTTTGCAGGCGGCTCGCTTCACCGCAAGGATCTCCGGTCCCGGCGGCACGCCCGGTGGGACGGTAGCCTTCCGCGATGGCGGCACCGTCCTCGGCACGGCAGCCCTCGCGGCCGGCAGCGCAGCCTTCACCACGGGCGATCTCATAGCCGGGCCGCACACGATCACGGCCGTCTATTCCGGCGATGCTTCGTACGCGGGCAGCACGTCGGCGGCCCTGACCCAGACCGTCGCGGCCGCTGCGGGCGGCATCACGCTCACGGTGAACGCGGCGGGACGGGACGGCAGCTTCGGCTTCGGCTCGACGCTGCCGGGGGCGGCTTCCTTCACGCTCTCGAGCACGGGCAATCGCGTCACCCGCAGCTTCGACACAGTGCCGGCCGGCACCTACTCCATCACGTCGCTGGGTCTGCCGCCGGGATTCGTCCTGCAAGGCTCCAGTTGCTCGAACGGCACCGCGACGAGCAACAGCGTCACCTTCACGGTCGCGGCTGGAACGCGCGTGAGTTGCAGCTTCAACGCCGGCTTCGACGAGGAACGCGTGCGCCGGACGACGCAGGCCGCCATTCGCTCCTTCCTCCAGCAGCGCGCCGAGGCGATCGCCCAGGCCCAGCCGGATACGCGACGCTTCCACGACCGCTTCACCGGAGCGACGTTCAGCTCCGACGGCACGGGCGGACTCGTTCCGACCTACAGCGCGAGTCCGCTGGACGTCACCGGCTCGACGGCCGTCGGCAGCACGAACTTCTCGGCCTCGACGAGCCTGTCCCGTCTCCTCCGGCCCGACGCGAAGCTCGAGTTCGACGCCTGGACGGAGGTTCGCTCCGGCTCCTACCGCGACAGCTTCGATGCGAACCCGCTGACCGCCGGCGTGATCGGACCGCGCTCGCGCACGAGCGGATCCTTCGCCATGGGGTTCGTCGGTCTCGATTACCGCATCCAGCCCGGTCACGACACCGCGTCACGAAGACCGAATTTACCTCCGGCAGCACATCCTCATGGGCGGCAGACACGTCGTCTGACCTCGCCGCACGTCCGACTGATCCGGTCCCGGCCGATTCACTCGATCGGCACGCTTCGAAGCCGGCACATCGATCCAATGCCCGTTCCGGGCGCTTTCAGCATTGCTTAACCAACATATTTTAACGATCGCAGCGCCGAATAGGGGTGCTTGCGAATGTTTGGCTCGTTGAGAGCATCAATGGGTTGCATAGAGCCCCACGCGCGCTCGATATTACTGTATTCCATCCTGGCCAACATTCTCGTCATCGCGCCGTCGCTGCACATGCTGCAGGTCTACGACCGCGTCCTCGCCTCCCGTTCGATCGGAACGCTCGTCTACCTGACGCTGATCGTGGTCGGCGCGCTGGTGGTCTGGGGGCTGGCCGACGCCGTGCGGAGCCAGATCGCGGTCCGGGCCGCCGCCAAATACACGGTCTCGGTCGCGCCCAAGCTGTTCGCGAAGATGGCCGCGGATCCCAAGGCCGGCGCCAAGTCGGGGAAGGCGCTGCGCGACCTCGCGACCGCCCGGGGCTTCCTGGGTGGCCGCGTCTTCGTCTCGCTGTTCGACCTGCCCTTCATCCCGATCTACCTGCTGATCATGACGGTGCTGCACTGGAGCCTCGGCCTGCTCACGGTGGTCGGCATCGGCGTGCTGGCCGCGCTCAGCGGCCTCAACGTCGCCGCGACCGAGCGCGAGCGCGAGCGCAGCCGCCAGGCGGAGAACGACGCCACCGCGTTCGCGCAAGGGGCTTTCCAGCGCATCGACGATCTGCGCGCCCACGGCATGCTCTCGACCTTCCTGACGATCTGGGGCCGCAAGACCGCGCTCATCCTGAAGGAGACCGAGGCGGCCGGCGCGAAGTCGGCCCGCTACCAGGCGGTGGGCAAGACGTTCCGCCAGGCTCTCCAGGTCATCATGATGGCCTGGGGCGCCTTCCTGGTGCTCCACGGCGACATGTCGGCGGGCATGATCTTCATGGCCTCGATGATCTCCGGCAAGGCCTTCACGCCCATCGATCAGGTCATCGGCGGCTGGGAGCAGATCTCGCGCGGGTTCGCCGCCATCCGCGACATCGAGGCGCTGACCGGCCCCGACAAGTCGATCCAGGCCCGCATGAGCCTGCCCGAGCCCGAGGGCCGGCTCTCTCTCGATGCGGTCGCCTACGCGCCCGACCCGGGCAAGCCCGACCGCACGCTGCTGGCCAACGTGAATCTGCGGGTGGCGCCCGGTGAGGTCGTGCTGATCACCGGCCCGACCGGGGTCGGGAAATCGACCCTGATCCGGATCATGGTCGGCGCCGTCCCGCCGACCGCGGGCGCCGTCTCCGTCGACGATATCGGGCAGGACGTCTGGCCGTCGAGCCAGTGGGGCCGAATCGTCGGCTACATGCCGCAGGACATCGAGTTCTTCCCCGGCACGGTCGCGATGAACATCGCGCGCTTCGATCCCGAGGCCACCGAGGAGAGGATCATCGCCGCCGCCAAGGGCGCCAGCGTCCACGACCTGATCGTCGGCCTGCCCGAGGGCTACCGGACCCTCGTCGGCAACCAGAGCTTCGCCCTCTCGACGGGCCAGAAGCAGCGGATCGCGCTCGCGCGCGCCCTCTACGGCGACCCGCGGGTGCTGGTGCTGGACGAGCCCAACGCCAGCCTCGACCAGCCCGGCGAGCGCGCCCTCCTGGTCGCGGTGGCGGAGGCGCGGCGGCGCGGCGCGAGCGTGGTGATCGCCGCCCACCGCACCTCGATCCTGCGCGTGGTGAACAGGGCCTTCACGATCGCGGACGGAACCCTGCAGCCCCTGACCATCCAGGCCGCGCCGCCGGCCGCGCCCGCCGAGGCCGGGCCGGAGGCGGCCCGACAGGCCGCCCCACCGGCAGCCGGACAGACCTCCCGTGTGGCCTGAGGCCGGGGGGCCGGCCGCCCGGCACCGGCTGCGCGATGACGACGGAGACCGGTTGCGTCATGGTTCCTGATGACATGGGCGGGCGTTGGGCCGAGGACGTCCGGACCGACACGCACGACATCCTCAGCGGGGCGGGCCGGGCGATCCTGGCGGCCGCGGGCCTCTTCCTCGTCTGGTCGGTGGCCTACCCCCTCGATTCGGCGGTCGTCGCCGAGGGCGTCGTGATCGCGACGGGACAGAACAAGGTGCTGCAGCACCGGTCCGGCGGCGTCGTGGCGGAGATCGGCGCCCGCGACGGCGAGAGCGTCGAGGCCGGCACCGTCGTGGTCCGGCTCGACCCGATCCACGATCAGGCGGAACTGACCCGCCTCAGGGGCCGCCTCGCCGTGCTCGACGCGATGCGCCAGCGGCTCGAGGCGGAGAACGCCTTCGCGGCCGGCGGCGACACCGCGCTCGACGGCCGCTTCTCCCTGCTCGGCCTGCGCAGGACCGCCGAGGCGGGACCGGCCGGCACGGTCGGGCCCGACGAGCGGCTCCTGCAGGAGCAGGCGCGCGAGTTCGAGCGCGGCCGCGGGGCGGCGCTCGCCGAGATCGAGGCCATGGTCGCCCGAAGGGACGCGGTCGGCCGGCGCAGGCAGGGCCTTGCCGAGCGCGTGGCCGCGGTGACCGCCCAGGTCGCCTCGCTGGAGCGGCAGGTCGCCGCCATGCGCCCGGTCGCGACCCGCGGCCACCTCGCGCGCAAGGTGCTGTGGGACGCGGAGGACCAACTCCTCGCGCGGCGGGCGGAGCGCGCCAACCTCGCGGCCGAGGAGAGCGCGCTCGCCGACGAGGTCGCGGAGACCGGCTCGCGGATCCGCCAGGCACGCCTGACGGACCAGCGCCAGACCTCCGGCAGGCTGACCGACGTCATCGCCGAGATCGGGCAGATCGCCGACCAGATCCGCGCCGCCGAGACCGCCGTCCGGCTGACGGAGGTGCGCGCGCCCGTGGCGGGCACCGTCGTGCACGCGCGGCATAGGACGGTCGGCGCCGTCGCGGCGCCCGGCGAGGTGCTGGCGGAGATCGTGCCGGCGGGCAGCGAACTCGCCCTCAAGGCGCGCGTCGCGCCGACCGACATCACCCATGTGCGCACCGGGCAGGCGGCGCGGGCGAAGATCTCGGCGCTGAACGCGCGCCTCTACGACGACGTTCCGGCGCTCGTCACGCGGGTTGCGGCCGACGCCACCTCGGACGAGCGGACCGGGCAGCACTACTTCGAGGTGGAGGTGCGGCTGCGGCCCGAGCAGCCCGGCGTGCGCGACCTGCTGGGCGCCGGCATGGTCGGACAGGTCTACATCGAGGGTGAGCGCCGCACCTTCGCCGGCTACGTCCTGAAGCCGTTCGCCGACAGCCTCGGACGCAGCTTTCGCGAGCCATGACGATGACGCGCGCCGGATCGACCATGGCACGCGCGGCGACGGGGCGGCGGATCCGGAGGGGCCTCGCCGCCGCCGGACTGCTCGCCGCGTCGGCGGCAGGGCCCGCCCGCGCCGGCGAGGCGGCGCTGCCGGTAGCCGCGCTCGGCCTGCGCCCCGCGATCGTCGAGACCTACGGCATGCCGCCACCGCCGGCCCGGGTGCCGGAGGCGGCGCAGGCCCTCTTCGCCGCGCCCCCGCCGGCGCTGCCGCGCGGGCCGGCTCTCGGCTCGGCGCAGCTGATGGACGCCGTCGCGATCGCGATCGGCGAGAGCGACCTCGTGCGGAGCTCGGCGGCCGAGCGGGCCGCGGCGGAGACGCGGGTCGGCCGCGCCTGGGCCGCCTTCGCGCCGACGATCTCGGGCACGGCCTGGATCGGCAGCGATCCCGTCGCGGCGCCCTCGATCCACGATCCGGGCAAGTCCGCCGGCCTCTCGGTCGCCCTGCCGCTCCTCGACGGCGGGACGCGCCTGTTCACCGAGCGGAGCGCGGAGAGCGCGGCGCGCGCCGCCGCCGCGGATGTCCGCCGCGTCACCGAGGGCGTGGCGCTCGAGACCATCAACGCCGCCGTCGAGCTGAACTTCGCGGTGCGCCAGTCCAAGGTGCTCGAGGACAACCTCCGGGACCTCGTCCGCCTGCAGAAGGCGGTGCGCGGGCGGGTCGCGGCGGGCCACGCGAGCCAGGGCGACGTTGCCGATCTCGAGGCGGAGCTGAACGACGTTGCCCGGGGCCTCGTCGGCGCGCAGGCCTCCTTCCAGAAGTCGCAGACCGTGCTCGCCGCCCAGCTGCGGCAGGCGGCCCCGGGCCGCGTCGTGCTGCCCGACCTGGAGGCCGTGCCGCGGCACGGGCTCGACCGTCTCGCCGCGCTCACCCGGGCGCGCAATTCCGGGGTCCAGGCCGGCTGGCACCGCTACGAGGCCGCGGCCGAGGCGCGCAAGGCGGCCGCCGGGCGCTACCTGCCGCGGCTCGACCTGAGGGCCGATTACAGGGCCGTCCAGAACTACCGCAGCGTCAGCTCGCCCGCGGGTCTCACCGTCGGGCTTCAGCTCAACGTCCCGCTGGTCGAGCTGACCACGCTGGCCGACATCCGCGAGGCGGGCGAACTCGCCGACGCGGCCATGCACCGGGCGATGGCCGAGGACCGCCGGGCCGTCACGCAGCTCCGGATCGACTGGGTCGAGTTCCAGTCGGCCGGCGAGCGGGGGACGTTCGCGCGCCGCAAGGCGGCAGCCCTCCGGGCGGCCTACGCCGCCAAGGTCGATCAGTACGAGATCGGCCTGCTGCCGATCGACGACGTGCTGCTGACCCGCCGCCGCCTCGTCCTGGCGACGCTGGAGGAGCTGGAGGCCGGCAACGCCCGGTTCACGGCGATCGCCCGGCTGGCGCTCACCGCGGGCCTTCTGGGCGAGATCGTCGGCGCCCCGACCGCCGAGGCCTCCCTCGGGTCGTCCCTGAACCAGCGCGTCCGGCGGGGCGACGTCCGGTCTCGATAGTCCGAACGAGAGCGCTCTGCGCCGGAGCGGATGCCGGTTCGGCGAAAGAGAGCGCGTCGCAGCAGCGGCCGAGAGCCGCTCCGGATCGCAACGCGATCGGGAGCGGCTCCGGGCGGTGTCCCGTCCCCGGGGCCGGGGCGACGGTCAGCCCGAGAGGTGATCCACCGTCACCGTCTCCCCGGAGCCGTGGAAGTACACGGCCTCGACATCGTGCAGGACGTCGCGGCCCTCGGCGGCGCTCGTGACGTGGAGCGTCCCGTCCGCGTCCTTGAGGAAGGTGTAGTCCGACGCCTTGCCGGCGAACTCGGCCACGTCCCGGCCGGCACCCCCCTCGATGGCGTCGTCGCCCTTGCCGCCGACGAAGCGGTCGTCGCCGGCACCGCCCCGCATCACGTCGGCGCCGTCGGTGCCGACGATGAAGTCGTCCTTCTCCGTCCCGACGAACAGCGTGCCCGCGGCCGTGGGCTGCCCGACGATCCCGCTCTTGACCGCGGCGACGCTCGCCACGCTTCCGATATGCCCGTCGCCCGGATCGGCCGCCAGGACCCCGGCGGGCTCGACCGTCGCTCTGGCCGTCTCGAAACCGGTGTAGTTCACCCCCTGCCACGTCAGCGCCTTGCCCAGGGTGTTCCAGCCGCCGTCCGCGAGCGGCGACCAGCCCGCGGCCTTCGCGGCGGCGTCGAAGGCCGTCTTCTGCGCGCCGGTCACGACGATCTCGAGGCTGTCGGTTCCGGCGCCGCCGTTGATGGTGCCGGAGGTGTCGCGGGTGGTGGTGCCGATCTTCAGCCGGTCGTTGCCTCCGCCGAGGTTCACCGTGCCGTCGATCTGCCAGTCGCGGCCGATCTCGACCGTCTCGCTGCCGGAATTCGCCCCCGCGAAGCCGCCCTTCAGCGTCAGCCCGTCGCCGATCCGCACCGCTGTCGTGTTGTTCGCCCCCTGCAGGCTCAGGCCGCCGTTGACGGTCACGCCGCTGCCCAGCGTCACCGTCTTCGCGGCGTTCGAGCCGTCGGCGTAGATTGCCCCGCCGATCACCGAGCCGGCGCCGATCGTCAGCGCCAGCTCCATCGCGTCCGCGGCCGTGCCCGAGCCGTTCATCGCGATCAGGTAGTCGGTCGTGACCTTCTCCCCCAGCGTCAGGCTCTGGGCGGCCCCCGCCCCGCCCCCGTTCATCGCGACGTAGCTGAGCTTGCCCCCGTCGCCGACGCTCACGCTGTTGGCGACGCCGTTGGCGCCCATGTAGATGTCGCCGCCGTTGAGGTTGGCGCCCTTGCCGAGGCTCAGGCTCGCAGGCCCGCTGCTCGCGTTGAAGTCCAGGTTGCCCCCCTGCAGCGTGAACCCGTCCCCCGCGCTCAGGCTGTTCGCGCCCCCGCCGAAGCCCGGGCCGTTCCTGAGCGTGACGTCGGAGCCCAGGATGAAGGCATCGTCCCCGGCCGAGGCCTGGAGAGTCTCGATCAGCGTCTTCTACGGAACGCCCGAGGATCCGGCCGCGAGGGTCGTCCTGGCGCTCTCGAAGTTCGCGTAGGTCTGGCCCTGCCAGGAGAGGGAGCGGCCCTGGGTGTCCCATGAGCCGTCGGCCGTCCGGACCCAGCGGGCCGCCGAGGCGGCGCTCTCGAAGGAGGCGCGCTGGTCGGCCGTGAGGACGACCTCGAGATCGTCCTTGCCGGCCCCGGCATTGATGGTGCCGGAGGTGTCGCGGGCGGTGGTGCCGATCTTCAGCCGGTCGTTGCCCCCGCCGAGATCCACCGTGCCGTCGATCTGCCAGTCGCGGCCGATCTCGACCGTCTCGCTGCCGGAATTCGCCCCCGCGAAGCCGCCCTTCAGCGTAAGCCCGTCGCCGATCCGCACCGCTGTCGTGTTGTTGGCCCCCTGCAGGCTCAGGCCGCCGTTGACGGTCACGCCGCTACCCAGCGTCACCGTCTTCGCGGCGTTCGAGCCGTCGGCGGAGATTGCCCCGCCGATCACCGAGCCGGCGCCGATCGTCAGCGCCAGCTCCATCGCGTCCGCGGCCGTGCCCGAGCCGTTCATCGCGATCAGGTAGTCGGTCGTGACCTTCTCCCCCAGCGTCAGGCTCTGGGCGGCCCCCGCCCCGCCCCCGTTCATCGCGACGTAGCTGAGCTTGCCCCCGTCGCCGACGCTCACGCTGTTGGCGACGCCGTTGGCGCCCATGTAGATGTCGCCGCCGTTGAGGTTGGCGCCCTTGCCGAGGCTCAGGCTCGCGGGCCCGCTGCTGGCGTTGAAGTCCAGGTTGCCCCCCTGCAGGGTGAACCCGTCCCCCGCGCTCAGGCTGTTCGCGCCCGCGCCGAAATTTCCGCCGTTGCGGAGCGTGACCGCGTCGCCCCAGACGATGGCGTCGTTGCCCGGCCCGGTCTGCAGCGCGCCGAAGGTGACGTGGCTCGGAGCGTCGTTGTCCTCCGCGCCGGTGATCGTGACGACCACCGTCTGCACGGCCCTGCCGCCCTTCCCGTCCGTGACGGCGACGTCGTAGGCCTGGGTGAGGACCGCACCCTTGCCGAGATGGTTGATCGCCGCGTCCTCGACCGAGAAGGTCCACCCGACCTGACCGCCGGCCACGTCTCCGAGCTTGAAGCTGCCGAGGTATTTCTCGCCGCGCGGCGCGACGCTCGCGCCGTGCGTGTCGATGCGGTCGGCATCCGTGAAGGTGATCGCCCCGCCCGTCGTCAGCGTCGTCCTGTCCTCGCCCGGGGATTTGTCCGGCAGTTCGGTGACGCCGCCCGCGAGGACGGAGGTCTTGGTCACGATGACGGGCGCGTCGTTCGTGCCCGTCAGCGTGACGGTGACGGCCTGCGTGGTGCGTCCGCCCCTCCCGTCGGCGATGGTCACGTCGTAGACCTGGACCCGCTGCTCGCCGGCCGCGAGGCCGTTCACCGCGGCGTCCGCGACGGAGAAGGCCCAGCCGACCGAATCCGCGCCGACCGCGGCGATCTTCAGGGCGCCCACATAGCCCTCGCCCCGCGCGGCGACGCTGACGGTGGGCACGGCGCCCGCGGCGTCGGGATCGCGGAACCGGATGGAGCCGGTGCTGCTCAGCACCGCCGCGGGCTCGCCCGCGCCGCTCTCGGTCAGTTCCGTGACGGCGCCCGCCACCGTCGAGCCCTGCACGTCGACGATCGGCGCCTGGTTGGCGTTCGGATCGTCGTAGGCGCCGCGGATCGTGACCGTCACGGTCTGGCTCGCCGTGCCGCCGTGCCCGTCGTCGATCGTCACGGCGTAGGACTGGGTCCGGACCTCGCCGGCCGCGAGGCCGTCGAGCGCGGCGTCGTCGACCTGGAAGGTCCAGGCGAGCTTGCCGCCCGCCGCGGTGCCGAGGCCGAACGTGCCGAGATAGTCCTTGCCCCCGGCGCTGTAGCTCGCCCGGTGCGTGTCGATGATGTCGGCGTCGGCGAACGCGATCGTCCCGCCCGCCTTGTGGGTGACTTGGTTCTCGCCCGCCGCGCCGTCCGCGAGTTCCGCGACCGCACCGGTCGCCGTCGAGGTCGCGGCCGCGATCACCGGGGCGTCGTTGGAGCCCGTGATCGTCACGGTGATGGTCTCGGTGGCGCGCGCGCCCTTGCTGTCGGTGATCGCGACGTCGTAGCTCTGGGTGCGGACCTGGCCCTCCGCGAGCCAGTCGAGCGCGCCGCTGTTGACCGAGAACACCCAGGGCAGCAGGCCGAACTGCGCCGAGGTCGGCTGCTTGTACTCCATCGTGCCGAGGTAGCCGGCCTCCTTCGGGGTGATCGTCACGCTGTGGGTGTCGCCGACGTTCTTGTCGGTGAAGGCGATGGTGCCGTTGGTCTTCAGGATGGCGTTGTTCTCGCCCGCCAGACCGTCCGCGATCTCCCGGACCGACCCGGTCTTCGTCGTGCCGGAGCCGACGATCTCGGGCGCATCGTTCCGGCCCGCGACCGTCAGCTCCGCCCGCTCGAAGTTCGTGAAGGTCATGTTGCGCCAGGTCAGGTTGCCCCTGGCCGACCACGCGTCGTTGCCGAGCGCGGTCCAGCCGGCCGCCCTGGCGGCGGCCTCGAAGCTCGCGAGGTCGGCGGCGTCGATGCTCAGCGCGAGCGCGTCGGTTCCGCCGCCGCCGTCGAAGGTGGTGGTCGAGGTGTCGATGCTCGACAGGCCGAGGCTCAGCTTGTCGTCGCCGCCGCCGAGATCGACCCGCCCGTCGATGTTCCAGTTCTTGCCGAGCGTGACCGTGTCGACGCCGTTCGCGCTGCCGGAGAGGCCGCCCTTCAGGGTGAAGCCGTCGCCCGCCTTGACGGTGTTGACGTTCTGGTTGCCGTTCAGGTTCATCCCGCCGCCGACGGTGACGCCGGTGCCGAGCGTGAGGGTCTTGGCCGAATAGGCGCCGTTGGCGTCGATGCCGCCGCCGAGGCTGACGCCGTCGCCGAGCCTCATCTGCATCTCGGCCGGGGCCTTCGCCGTGCCCGCGCCGTTCATGACGATCCCGGAATCGGATTTGGACCTGTCCCCGATCGTGACGGAATCGACGAGCCCCGCGCCGCTGCCGCTCATGCGGATCTGGCTGAAGGTGTTCTCCTCACCCAGCACGACCGTGTTCCGGACGTCGGCGCCGTCCATCAGGATGTCGCCGCCGTTGAACCGCGCGCCGAGTCCGGTCTTGACGGAGGCGGTGTGCAGGCTGTTGCCGAAATCGAGGTTGCCGTTCCTCAGCTCGAAGAAGTTGCCGGCCTCCAGGCTGTTCGAGCCGCCGCCGAAATCGCCGCCGTTCATCAGCCGGACGTTGTCGCCGAACACGACCGCGTCGTCGGCCTTCGTGGTCTTGAGGCCCGACACCACGGTGACCTGGCTGTCGGTCGGGAAGCCCGGATCGGCCGAGCCGCGCAGCGTCACCGTGAGGGTCTGGACCGCGACGCCGCCATGGCCGTCGTCGATGGTGACGGCGTAGGTCTGAACGACGGTCTGGCCCTCTTCGAGCTTGTCGAGGGCGGCGTCGTTGACCTTGAAGGTCCAGGCGATCGAGCCGGTCTTGGCGCCCACGCCCGTCGTCGGGTTCCCGAGGGTCAGGGTGCCCAGATAGTTCGCGCCCTTCGGCGTGAGGCTGACCGTGTGGGTCTCCGCGTCGGCATCCGCGAAGGCGATCAGGCCGCTCGTCGTCAGCTCGGCCTTGTTCTCGCCGGGCGTGGCGTTCTTGAGTTCGGTCACGTCGCCCGAGAGGGTCGAGTATGTCTCGAACACCTTCGGGGCGTCGTTGCCCGGCGTGTCGTCGACGTCGGGCACGAGGAGGCCGCAGAGGCAGACCGCCTCGCCCGTCGTCGCGCAGGGGCTCGAAGGGGCGGAGGGGTCGAGTTCGGCGAGGTTGCCGTAATTGGCGATCTTCAGGTCGCGCACGAGGCCGATCAGCGCGTGGTCGCCCGCGATGCTCGACTTGCCGATCAGGTAGTCGGCCCGCTCCACGTCGGCCGGGACGACGCCCTTGCCGGTCGCGATGACGGCCGCGTCCTTCGTGATGCGCATCGTTCCGTCAGGATCGACGCCGACGCGCCACGTCGCCGTCTCGCCCTCGACGATCGCGTCCTTGGCGACGAGGCGGTAGGTCTGGCCGCCCTGCTTGATCACGAACGCGACGTCGCGGCCCTCGCCGACCTGACCGAAGGAGATGGTGTCGGCCGTGCCGTTGCCGAGGTCGAAGATTTTCTGGTTGCCGCCGCCGTTGAGGTCGTCGAAGCGGGCCGTCACGGCGAGCGCGAAGGCGCCGTCGATCTGCTCGTGGTCGATGTTGTAGGCCAGGGTGGGCCCGGATCCGAGGCTCCCGGTCTCCGCCAGGGGCACCATGTCGACGCCCACCATCTTGGCGACGGAGGGCACGCCCGCCTTGTCGACGGCGAACAGCATCCACACGCCGGGGGGCGCGACGTTCGCCTTCGGGATCGTCACCTCGATCGTGTTGCCGTCCACGACCTTGTAGGAGAGCTCGACGAAGCGCGCGTCCGCGTTGCGGGCATGCGTCGTACCGCTGGTCTTCAGGAAGGTGATCTTGCCGATATCGGAGGTGTCGTCGACGGTGATGCGGACGGTCGAGCCGGAATCGACGTTCCTGGGCGCCGCCTCGATCTCGGGACGATCGGCGTTGACGACGCCGTTCTTGTAGAGATAGCCCGGCGTCAGGATCTGCGCGTTGGCGTTCTCCTGCGGCCCGGGCGAGCCGCTGCCGCCGGAATAGATCGTGCCGTCCGGCAGGAGCAACGCGGTGGAATGATACATCCGCGCGAGGTCCTGCGCCTCCGAATACGTGGTCTTGCCGGTCACCGGATCCCAGAACAGCACCGTGAGCTGCGCGTCGCCGAGCGAGTCGGCGAGCAGCCCCCCGCTCGACGAGCCGCCCACCATCGCGACCTTGCCGTCCGGCAGCATCACGAAGGTGCCGTTGGTGCGGGCGACGAGGTTGCCCGAGCCGTCCTCGTCCTTGATCGCGAAGGCGAGTTCCCACTTGATCGTCGGCTGCGACAGGTCGGCCTTCCAGACCTGCCCGGTGGTGGAGGCGACGAGCACCTTGTCGGGCTCGTACATGATCGAGCCCGTGAGGTTGCGGGTGTCGAAGGGCAGCTTGCCGATCTTGGCGACCGCGCCGTTGCCAGAGACGTCCATGCGGTAGACGTCGTGGCCGGAATTGCTCGACCCGCCCGCCTCGATCATGATGACCGAGCCGTTGCTGATCTGCCAAGCGTGCGGATAGTAGTAGGTCCCGGTCAGCGTCCCCTCGCCGTCGTGGAAGTCCTTCACTTCCGTACCGGTGAGCTGGCGCATCCCGGTCTTGGAATTGTAGATCTCCGCGTAGGTCGAGCCGACGTTCCTCTCGTCGCGGCCGCCGACGATCAGGATCTCGCCGTTGCTCAGCGTCACGGTCGTGCCGTACCAGCGGGCCTGATGCAGGGCGAAGTTCGAATCCGTCTCGGAGATGTTGCGGATGGTCTGCGTCTTGTAGTCGAACATCACCACGTCATGACGCCCGGACCACGTGCCGGCGCCCTGGCCGGTATTGTGGTTGTCGCCGCCCATGATGATGACGTTGCCCGTCTCGGGATCGACGGCCATGTTCGAGCAGAAGATGTTCGTGCCGGTGGTGTTGGGCAGGACCTTCAGCTCGTCCGTCGCGGGATCGTAGATCGAGTAGACGAAGCGCGCATCGAAATCACCGCCGGTCCCGTCCGTGCCGAAGGCGAGGACCTTGCCGTCCGGCAGGACCATCGAGTGGATCGGGATCAGGGCATCCTTGATGATCTTGCCCCACGCGCCGTTGCCGTCCGGATCCTTCGAGGCCGCATCGATCATAGGTCAACTCTGTTCTGGTTTGGGGTGCGGGTGGGTGCCGCGGCGCGAACCGATCGCGCGGCGTCAGGCCGGATGCGGACTCAGCGGGCGCCGCAGCCGTCGAGGTCCGGGAGCGAGGCGAACGGGCCGTGCGCACCGGCCCCCTTCAGGGCGGCGCCGAGCGCCGCGAGAAGGAGCAGGCCGCCGGTGAAGGCGACCGGGCATCCCCAGCAATGCAGGGAATCGGCCGCGATCCGTTCGACGACCGAGAGCTGTCCGGAGCCCCCGCACAGGGACGAACCCAACGCCCACGCATGCGTGGCGTGGCTTGCGATCTCTGCGACGCCGGCGCTCACGAGAGCGAGCCCGGTCGCCCCCAGGCCGACCACGGCGGCCCCGTACAGATTTCGATCGCTGATGCTCATCCCTTGTCTCCACTTGCCGCTCGCGGGATTGCGCGAAAACTGCAGTCAGAGAGCCGATGTCGGCTTAAAAAACAATCAATCCCCGAATATCCCGGGTCCGTCTGACGCCGCATGGATAATGAATTCGAAACGGATATTCACACTTGAGAAGATCGTTGGTCATTCGAAGAATTCGGCGGACTGTCCCGCCTACATCCGCCGGTACCGGGGTCGTCTACCCTGCTATGGAGCAGCTGATGGGACGTGCCCCCTCTCTCTATGGGCAGGGCGATCGCATATGCCGAGCGAGCCTAGCCCCGGTCAGGCGCGGGTCCCCTCTCTCATAGGGAGAGGCCTGCTTTCGCAGAAAGCCGGGTGAGGGGTATGAGGCTTCCAGGTAGGGCTCGACCTGAACGCGCGTCGATGGCGTGCTCAGATCTGAAAGGTCATACCCCTCACCCCAACCCTCTCCCTATGGGAGAGGGGGCGCGGCGCGGTTCCCCAGCGCGATCTAGGAGACGACCCCCGCCATATGCGATCGCCCTGCCCTGCAGGAGAGGAGACCCGCGCTTCGTTCCGAGACGATGCGTTGAGCCGGACCCATCAACCGAAAACGGTATCACCGGCGCCCACCGCCGCGACGCCCTCCGGCGTACCGACCGAGCATCGGCGCCGACACCGCGCGGCATTCCGCGATGCAAGCACGCGCTTCGACGACCCGGGCATCGCCGCGCGTCTCGGGGTGCGATCTCCCCAGGGTTCATCCCCGAGCGCTTGTCAGCCTCCCGCGAATGCATCTATAATTATTGATGCGAAACGCGGCCGGCGCTCACGGTGCCGAGCCTATAAGAATCGTTACTCAGGGAGAGACCATGCGCCCGAAGTCGTGCAAGACGGCAGCCCTGGCGGCTGCCGCAGCGCTCGCCGTGGCAGCCCCGGCCGCGGCCGACTGGAAGCCGGAACGTCCCGTCGAGTTCGTCGCAGCCGCCGGTCCCGGCGGCGGGACGGACCTTTTCGCCCGCGTCGTGCAGTCGGCCCTGTCGAAGGAGAAGCTCCTCGATGTGCCGGTCATCGTCACCAACAAGGCCGGCGGTAGCGGGGCCGAGACCTTCATCTACGCCAAGACCTCGGGCGGCGATCCCTACAAGCTCTTCTTCGGCACACAGGACGCATACGCCCTGCCGCTGGCCAACAAGCTGTCCTACAGCCTGAAGGACCTGGAGCCGGTCGCGGCGATGACCTTCGACCCGTTCATCCTGTGGGTGAACCCGAAGGCCTCCGGCATCGCGGACGTGAAGGGCTTCATCGAGAAGGCGAAGGCGGCGCCCGGATCCATCAAGGTCGGCGGCGCCAAGGCCAAGGAAGCCGACGAGACCCTGATGACGCTCATCGAGAAGGCGGCCGGCATCGACCTCTCCTACATCCCGTACAAGAGCGGCAGCGAGGCCGCCGTGCAGGTCGCGGGCGGCCACATCCAGGCCAACGTCAACAATCCGAGCGAGAGCGTGGAGCAGTGGCGGGCCGGCGTGCAGAAGCCGCTCTGCGTGTTCGAGGAGGCCCGGTTGGCCGACACCACGGTCATCGCCGACGGCATGTCCTGGAACGCGATCCCGACCTGCATCGAGGCAGGCCTCGACATCAAGTCCTTCGCCCAGCCGCGCACCATCTGGGCGGCCAAGGGCCTCCCGCCGGAGGCGCTGGCCTACTACACCAACCTCCTCCGGAAGGTCGCGCAGACCGAGGAGTTCAAGGGCTACATGGCACGCGGCGCGCAGATCCCGCGCACGCTCACCGGCGACGAGCTGAAGGCCTTCATCGCCCGGCATCGGGCGACCTACGCCGAGTACTACAAGAACAACGGCTGGCTGAAGGGCGCAGTGGATTGAGGTGCGGCGGCGGCGCCGACGGCGCCGCGCATCCGGAACCCGAGCAGACGGATCTGACCGCCCGCGCGCAAGGCCGGGACGGAACGGCAGGATCATGCCCATGGACATCTCACGCCGGACCGGCGAGATCGCGACGTCGGCCGCAACCGCGCTCATCGGCCTGACCGTCTGCTACGGCGCGCTGGAGAACGGCATCGCCTGGGAGGAATCCGGCCCGAGCTCCGGCTTCTTCCCTTTCTGCGTCGGCTGCCTGATCGTCCTCGGCAGCGCCGTCACCGGCGCGCAGGCGCTGCTGCGGCCGGTCGCGGGGGCGCCGCCCTTCCTGGACGCTGAGCGCGCCCGCGCCGCGATCCTGTTCTTCCTGCCGATCGTGGCCTTCGCCGCACTCTCGGCCTGGCTCGGCCTCTACATCGGGATGGCGATCTACATCTTCTACGCGATGTACGTGCCCGGAAGGCTGAGGCTCGCGACAGCGATCGCGGCAAGCCTCGCAGTCGCGGTCGTCAACTTCGTCATCTTCGAGAAGCTGTTCATGGTGCCCCTGCTGAAGGGGCCCGTGCTGAACGCCGTCGGCATCTATTGAGGCGCGGACCATGAGCAACATCAGCCTGCTTCTCGACGGCTTCGCCGTCGCGCTCAGCACCCACCACGTGCTCATCATGGTCGGCGGGGTCCTGCTCGGCCTCGTCGTCGGCGTCCTGCCGGGCCTCGGCGCGCCCAACGGCGTCTCGCTCCTGCTGCCGCTGACCTTCTCGATGGATCCGGTCTCGGCGATCATCCTGCTCACCAGCATGTACTGGGGCGCGCTGTTCGGCGGCTCGACCACCTCGATCCTGTTCAACATCCCGGGCGAGCCCTCCTCGGTCGCCACGACCTTCGACGGCTATCCGATGGCCCGGCAGGGCGAGGCGGTGCGCGCGCTGACGCTCGCCTTCTCGTCGGCCGGGATCGGGGCGCTCACCGGCGTCATCGTCATCACGCTGCTGTCGGGCTGGGTGGCGAACTTCGCGCTCCGGTTCGGCGCGGCGGAGTACTTCGCCGTGTATTTCATGGCGTTCGCGAGCTTCATCGGGATGTCGAGCGGCTCGCCCTTCAAGACGCTGGTCTCGATGATGCTGGGCTTTGCCTGCGCCACCATCGGCGCCGACACCATCTCGGGCGAGAGCCGGCTCACCTTCGATTTCGAGCAGTTGATCGGCGGCGTGAGCTTCCTCGTCGCGGTCATCGGCCTGTTCGGCCTCGGCGAGCTGATCATGACCATGGAGGAGAACCTCCAGTTCCACGGCGTGAAGGCCCGGCTGAGCCTGCGCGAGATCGTCCGGGCCGTGCTCGAACTGCCCCGCTACTGGGCCACGATCGTGCGCAGCGCGCTCATCGGCTGCTGGATGGGCATCACCCCCGGCGGCCCGACCGCGGCCTCCTTCATGAGCTACGCGATCGGCGCCCGCTTCGCGAAGGACAAGACGCGCTTCGGCAAGGGCGCGCCGGAGGGCATCGTGGCGCCGGAGACCGCCGACCATTCCGCCGGCTCCTGCGCGCTCCTGCCGATGCTGGCGCTCGGCATCCCGGGCTCGGCGACAGCGGCCGTGATGATGGGCGGGCTGATGATCTGGGGCCTGGCGCCCGGGCCGATGCTCTTCACCACGCGGCCCGACTTCGTCTGGGGCCTCATCGCCAGCATGTATCTCGGCAACATCATCGCGGTGATCCTCGTGCTCGCGACGGTGCCGATGTTCGCCTACATCCTGCGCGCGCCCTTCCGCATCGTCGGCCCGATGATCACCGTGATCTGCATCATCGGCGCCTACACGGTGGCCAGCCACACCTTCGACATCTGGCTCGCGCTGGTCTTCGGGGTCGCCGGCTACGTCTTCAAGAAGCTCGACTACCCGCTCGCGCCCTTCGTGCTGGCCATGGTGCTGGGCGACAAGGCCGAGGACGCCTTCCGGCAGGCGATGCTCACCTCGGGCGGCTCGGCCTCGATCTTCTGGTCGAACGGCCTCGTCGGGACGATGATGGCGCTGGGCATCCTGCTGCTCTGCCTGCCGCTGATCTCGAGAGTGCTGCGCGAAGCAGGGATCGGCCTGCGCCGGAAGGCGCTGCCGCCGCAGCGGGAGATCGGCTCGACATGAGCGCGGATGTGAGAGAATGGTCCTGTTCCGCGATGCCCCGGACCGGCGGGCGAGACGGTGGAGCTGCCCCATGTCCGGCAAGACGCTGATCCGCCAGAGCCTGCACGAGTCGCTCGTCGCGCCGCTGCGCGAGATGATCCTCTCGGGCGAGCTCCGCGCCGGCGAGAAGGTGCCCGAGGAGCAGCTCTGCGAGCGCTTCGGGGTGTCGCGCACGCCGATCCGCGAAGCGCTGAAGGTGCTGGCGGCCGAGGGCGTGCTGCAGATCATGCCCCATCGCGGCGCCATCGTCGCGCGGATCACCGAGGATCAGGTCAACGAGCTGTTCCCGATCATGGCCTCGCTCGAGCGGCTCGCGGGCAAGCTCGCCTGCGCGGCCGCCACGGATGCGGACATCGCCCGCGTGCGGGCGCTCCACGACGAGATGATGCGCCTCTACGCGGCCGGCGACGAGCCGAACTATCTGGCCGCCAACCGGCGCATCCACGACGCGTTCTTCGTCATCGCCGGCAACGCGACGCTGCACGCCTACTACCAGCAGGTGCTGACGCGGATCCATTCCTGCCGATTCGTGATGCGCAAGACCCCCGAGCACTGGCGCGCCGCGGTGCTCGAGCACGAGCAGATGATCGCGGCTCTGGAAGCGCGCGACGGCGATACGCTGGGCGCCCTGCTGGAGAAGCACGTGACCGGAACCACCGTCGGCATCGCCCGCGACTTCATCCGGCGAAAGTCGGCCGAGGACGCCGCGGGCCGGCATCCCGCGGCGCGTCAGGCCTAGGCCTAGCCGCGACCCGGGACGGCGGCGCCCCTGTCGGGGACGACCGTCCGCGTCGATCTAATTATTGATTACAGGACACCGGCCGCTCGGCGGCTTCGGAGGGACCGATGACCGACACGCACGAACACCGCGAGGCGAACCCCACAGCGCACCCGGAGGCGGACCGGGGCACCCCGGCGGCGCCGCTCCCGCTGTCGGGCGTGCGGGTGCTGGATTTCAGCCAGGTCATGGCCGGCCCGTTCTCGACCATGCTGCTCGCCGATCTCGGCGCCGACGTGATCAAGATCGAGCCGCCGACCGGCGACCAGACCCGCTCGGCGATGGGATTCAAGATGAAGGGGCCCGACTCGATGGGCTTCCTCAACATGAACCGCAACAAGCGCTCGATCACGCTCGACCTGAAGAGCGAGGCGGGCCGCGAGACCTTCTACCGGCTGGTCGAGACGGCCGACATCCTGGTCGAGAACTACCGCCCGGGCGTGGTGAAGAAGCTCGGCGTCGATTACGAGACGCTGAAGGCGATCAACCCGAGGCTGATCTACGCCTCGATCTCCGGCTTCGGCCAGACCGGCCCCTGGGCCGACCGTCCCGGCTTCGACCTGATGGCGCAGGCCATGTCCGGCGTGATGAGCGTGACCGGCCATCCGGGCATGCCGCCGGTCAAGGCGGGCGTGCCGGTCGCCGACATCGGCTGCGCGCTGTTCTGCACCTACGCGCTGCTCAGCGCCTATATCGGCCGGCAGAAGAGCGGTGAGGGCCAGTACATCGACGCCTCCCTGTTCGAGGCGGCGCTCGCCTTCTCGATCTGGGATACGTCCGAGTACTGGGGTACCGGCGTCGTGCCCGGCCCGGTCGGCACCTCCAACAAGATGAGCGCGCCCTACCAGGCGGTGGCCTCCAAGGACGGCTACTTCGTCATGGGGGCGACCAACCAGAAGCTCTGGGTGCAGCTCTGCGGACAGATCGGCCGGGAGGATCTGCTGGCGGACGAGCGCTTCGCGAGCAACCCGCTGCGCCTGCGCAACCGCGCCGCGCTGATCGAGGAGCTGGAGAAGACCTTCGTCATCAAGACCTCGGATGAATGGGTCGACGAGCTGCTGGCGGTCGGCATTCCGGCGGGCAAGATGAGCACCTACCCGGAAGCGTTCGAGAGCGAGCACGGCCGGCACCGCAACATGCGCCTCGAGATCCCGCATCCGCTGGAGGGCACGGTGCCCAATATCGGCTTTCCGGTGAAGCTGATGGGCACCCCGCAGCAGATCCGCCGGCATCCGCCGCTGCTCGGCGAGCACACCGAGGGCGTTCTGGCCGAGATCGGCCTGGATGCGGGCGAGATCGCGGGATTGAAGGCGCGGGGAGCGTTCGGCGCATGAGCGGACAGGTCCACTACACCGTCGAGAACGGGGTCGGCGCGGTCGTGTTCGACCGTCCCGAGGCGCGCAACGCCATGACCTGGGCGATGTACGACGCGCTGGGCGAGATCTGCGAGCGCATCGTCCGCGAGGGCGATGTCCGCGCCGTCACCTTCCGCGGCGCGGGCGGCGACGCGTTCGTCGCCGGCACCGACATCGAGCAGTTCCGCGGATTCGAGACCGGCCAGGACGGGCTGGCCTACGAGGCGGTGATCGACACGCGCATCGGCCAGATCGAGCGCCTGCCCGTGCCGACGGTCGCGGTCGTGGACGGATGGGCGATCGGCGGCGGCCTCGCCATCGCGGCGGCCTGCGATTTCCGCATCGCCACGCCCCAGGCCAAGTTCGGCATCCCGATCGCGCGGACGCTCGGCAACTGCCTGTCGATCGCCAACGTCGCCCGCGTCGTCGCCGCGCTCGGCGTCGCGCGCGCCAAGCGCGTGCTGATGCTCGCCGAGGTGCTCGGCGCCGAGGAAGCGAGGGCGGCGGGCTTCGTCGCCGAGATCGCCGAGCCGGAGCTGCTGGACGAGCGCGTCGGCGCGATGGTCTCCAAGCTTCTCGCCAACGCGCCCGTCACGATGCGCGTCGTCAAGGAGGGTATCCGGCGGGTGGTCGGCGACGGGCTCCCCGACGGCGACGATTTGGTGGCGGAATGCTACGGCAGCCGCGACTTCAAGATCGGCGTCGAAGCCTTTCTCGCCAAGAAGAAGCCGAGCTGGACAGGCACGTGATACGGGTTCCGGTCGGTGGGTTCGGTCTGACGCATCGTCTCGGACCGAAGCGCGGGTCCCCTCTCCCATAGGGAGAGGTCTGCTTCCGCAGAAAGCCGGGTGAGGGGTACGAGGCTTCCAGGTAGGGCTCGACCTGAACGCGCGTCGATGGCGTGCTCAGATCTGTGAGGTCATACCCCTCACCCCAACCCTCTCCCTATGGGAGAGGGGGCGCGGTGCGGTTCCGTTGGCGATCTCGGAGACGACCCCCGCCATGTGCGATCGCCCTGCCCTATGGGAGAGGGGGCGCGGCGCGGTTCCGTTGGCGATCTCGGAGACGACCCCCGCCATGTGCGATCGCCCTGCCCTATGGGAGACGGGGCACGGCGCGGTTCACCTCATGCGGCCGAACCCAGCAACCGGAGGCTGCCTGATTCCGGGCCCCCGGTGATCGCGGGGGTCCCCCGCCATCGGGGCCGATCGGGAGAGCGGTCGGGACCGGCGGAGGGGGAGATCGAGCGGGATCTCTGCGCCGGGACGACACCCGCTCGATCGAAAAACCGCTCCGGGGCGAGGATGGCCCGGCGAACCGCCGGACCTCAGAAGACCACCGCCTGCCCGTCGCGCCGCGGATCGCTCGCCGCGACGTAGCCGTCCTCGGCGGGATCGCCCATGCGCCAGATGAACTGGCCGGCGCCGAAATCCTGGTAGCTGTCGTTGATCACATCGACCCTGTGGCCGCGCTCGGTGAGCGCCTGCACCGTCTCGGGCGGCATGGTCGATTCGACGTTGATGCTCAGGCCTTCGTTGACGCGCCAGCGCGGTGCGTCGCAGGCCGCCTGCGGGTTCTGGTGGTGATCGAGCATGCGCACCAGCGTCTGCACGTGCCCCTGCGGCTGCATGTTGCCACCCATCACCCCGAAGCTCATCACCGGCGCACCCGCCTTGGTCAGGAAGCCCGGGATGATGGTGTGGAAGGGGCGCTTGCCCGGCGCCACCACGTTGGGGCTCGCCGGATCGAGGTGGAAGCCGTGGCCGCGGTTCTGCAGCGACAGGCCCCATTCGGGCACCACGACCCCCGAGCCGAAGCCCATGAAGTTCGACTGGATGAAGCTCACCATCATGCCGGAGGCGTCCGCCGCGGTGAGATAGATCGTGCCGCCGGAGGCCGGGTTGCCGGGGCCGAAATCCTGCGCCCGCGCGCGGTCGATGAGGCGGCCACGGGCCTTCAGGTAGGCCGGGTCCAGCATCTGCCCGGCCGTCACCGTCATGCCGGTGGGGTCGGCCACGTAGCGGTAGGTGTCGCTGAACGCGAGCTTCATCGCCTCGATCTGGAGGTGCTGGCTCTCGGGCCCGTCCGGCGGCAGGCTGGCGAGGTCGAAATCCCCAAGGATGCCGAGCGCGATCTGCGCGGCGATGCCCTGCCCGTTCGGCGGGATCTCGTGGAGCGTGTAGCCGCGGTAATCCTTGCCCGTGGGCTCGACCCATTCGGGCCGGAAGGCGGCGAGATCCGCAACCGTCATGGCGCCCCCGTGCGCGGCGGCGTGGCGGGCCATCGCCTCGGCGATCTCGCCCTCGTAGAAGACCCGGGGCCCGTGCTCGGCCAGGGCGCGGAGCGTGCGGGCGATGCCCGGCAGGCGCACCCGCTCGCCGACCTCCGGGGCGCGCCCGTGCGGCAGGAAGACCTCGGCGAAGCCCGGCTGGCCGGCGAGGTCCGCCACGCGGGCGGCGGCCGCCCATTTTTGCTGCACCACGATCGGCGCGAGGTAGCCGCGCTCGGCGATCTCGATCGCCGGCTGCATCAGGTCGCCGAAGGGCAGGCGCCCGAAGCGCTCGTGGAGCGCCGCCCAGGCCGCGACCGCGCCCGGCACCGTGACCGAATCCCAGCCGCGCATCGGCGGGCGGGCCGCCGCGCCGTACTTGCGGCGGAAGTAGTCGGGCGTCCAGGCGGCCGGCGCGCCGCCGGAGGCGTTCAGCCCGTGCAGCTGCTTGCCGTCCCACAGGATGCAGAAGGCGTCCGAGCCGAGCCCGTTGCTGCAGGGCTCGGTGATGGTCTTGGCCGCCGCCGTGGCGATGGCCGCGTCCACCGCGTTGCCGCCCTGCCACATCATCCGGAGCCCGGCCTGCGCCGCGAGCGCGTGCGAGGTCGCCACCACGTTGCGGCCGAAGATCGGCATGCGCAGCGAGGGGTAGCCGTGGTTCCAGTCGAAGGGCTTCATCGATTCGGTCCGTGATTCCCGGTTCGCGCGGCGGGCTCGGCCCTCCTGTTGCGCCGATCCTCCCCGCCGCACAAGTTGTGCCGTCCACGGGCGCGCTGGCACGGATGCTGCTTGGAACACCGTGTGCCACAGGATCGCGTCGCCGCGGTCTTGACGAGCCGGCCCGCGCGCCGGACCCTCCTGGCCGACCAATCCTCGCACGAACGGGACAACTGGATGTTGCGTCTTGCCGCCGCCTGCCTCGCCGCAGGGCTCGCGCTCTCCGCCGCGCCGCTCTCGGCCCAGACCCTGCGCTACGGCTTGATGGAGGATCCCGACGCCCTCGACCCGACGCTGGCCCGCACCTTCGCCAGCCGCATGGTCTTCGCCGCGCTCTGCGACAAGCTCGTCGATATCGGGCCGGACCTGAAGCCGGTGCCGCAGCTGGCCACAAAGTGGGAGCTGTCGCCCGACGAGCGGGTGCTCACCGTGACCCTGCGGCCGGGTGCCAAGTTCCACGACGGCGAGCCCGTGAACGCGGCGGCCGCCAAGTTCTCGCTCGAGCGTCACCTGAAGATGCCGGGCTCGCAGCGCCGCGGCGAGATCGCGCCGATCGACACCGTGGAGGTCGTGGACGACCTCACCTTCAGGATCACCCTGAAGCAGCCCTTCGCGCCGCTGATGGCCCAGTTCACCGACCGGGCCGGCATGCTGGTCTCGCCGAAGGCCGCCGAGCGGCTGGGCGACAGGTTCGCCACCGCGCCCGTCTGCGCCGGCCCCTACAAGTTCGTCGAGCGGGTGCCGCAGGACCGCATCGTGGTCGAACGCTTCCCCGATTACTGGAACAAGGACCAGATCCACATCGAGCGCATCGAGTTCCGGCCGATCCCCGACAGCACCGTGCGGCTGACGAACCTGCGCGCCGGCCAGCTCGACCTCCTGGAACGCCTCGCCCCGACCGACGCGCCGCAGGTGGCGCGCGACGCCAAGCTCAAGCTCGCCTCGACCTACGAGCTCGGCTTCCAGTCGGTCCTGTTCAACCTCGCCAAGGCCGGCTCGCCGGTCGCCGACCCGCGCGTGCGGGCGGCGTTCGATCTCTCCCTCGACCGGGCCGCCATCAGCCAGGTGGTGTTCAACGGCGAGTTCCTGCCCGGCAACCAGTGGGTCTCTCCGAAGCACCCGGACTACGTGAAGGAGTACCCGATCCCGAAGCGCGACGTGGCGAAAGCCAAGGCGCTCCTCGCCGAGGCCGGCCAGCCCAGGCCCCAGATCACCCTGATGGTCTACGCCAACAGCGAGGCGCCGCAGGTCGGCCAGGTGATCCAGGCCATGACCAAGGAGGCGGGCTTCGACGTGAAGCTGCAGGCCACCGACTTCACCACGGCGCTCGATGTCGCCGACAAGGGCAACTACGAGGCCTATCTCTACAACTGGAGCGGCCGGCCGGACCCGGACGGCAACACCTTCAGCTTCCTCGCCTGCAAGGCGCCCCTGAACTATCCGCGCTACTGCAGCGAGGGCGCCGACGCGGCGCTCCAGGCCGAGCGCGGCTCGGTCGATCCGGAGAAGCGCAAGGCCGCCTGGAAGGCGCTCGCCGACAAGGTGCTGACCGAGCGCCCTGCCGTCTACCTGATGCACCGCAAGCTGCTCTGGGCCTACAGCCCGAAGCTCACCGGCTTCGTGCCCTATCCGGACGGGCTCGCCCGCTTCACCGGCCTGAAGCTGAACTGATGCTGCGTTTCCTGGCCCACCGCCTCGCCCTGGCGGTCCCGACCCTCGTCATCGCCTCCATGATCATCTTCGCCCTGCAGCAATTGCTGCCGGGCGACGTCGCGACGGCGCTGACCGGGGAGGAGCGCGACCCCGAGGTCATCGCCTTCATCCGCGAGAAGTACCACCTCGATCAGCCGCTGCCCGTGCGCTACGCCTACTGGGCGGGCGGCGTGCTGCAGGGCGATCTCGGCGTCTCGGTGCGCCTGCAGAAGCCGGTCTCCGAACTGGTGCTGGAGAAGCTGCCGGTCACGCTGGAACTCGCCTGCCTCGCCATGCTGGTGGCGCTCGCGATCGGCGTGCCGATGGGGATCCTCTCGGCGGTCAAGCAGGGCACCTGGATGGACGCGGCCGCCAACGGGGTCGCGCTCTGGGGCCTGTCGGTGCCGAACTTCTGGCTCGGCATCCTCCTGATCCTGCTGTTCTCGGTGCATCTCGGCTGGCTGCCGGCCTCCGGCTACGTGCCGCCCGGCGAGAGCCTCGTCGAGAACCTGCGCTCGATGGCGATGCCGGCCTTCGTCCTCGGCAACGCCATCGCCGCGGTGATGATGCGCCACACCCGCGCGGCGATGCTGGGCGTCCTGGGCTCCGACTACGTGCGCACCGCCCGCGCCAAGGGCGTCTCGCCGTTGCGCCTCGTCCTGCGCCACGCGCTGCCCAATGCGGCGATCCCGATCATCACGCTGGGAGCGCTGGAATTCGGACAATTGCTCTCGGGCGCGGTGCTGACCGAGCAGGTCTTCTCCGTGCCGGGCTTCGGCAAGCTGATGGTGGACGCCGTGTTCAACCGGGATTTCGCCACGGTGCAGGGCGTCGTGATCTGCACCGCCGCCACCTACATCGCCCTCAACCTCGCCGCCGACCTGCTCTCGGCCGTGGTGAACCCGAAGCTGCGCCGCGCATGAGCACCGGCGCGCCTCTCACCGAAGCCGCCGGCGTCGCCGCGCCCGCGGCCGCCACCCCGCGCGAGCCCGGCTCCCTCTCCGCCTTCTGGCGCCGGCTGCGCGCCCGGCGGAGCGCGGTGATCGGCCTTGCCATCGTCGTCGCGCTGGTGGCGATCGCCGCGCTGGCGGACGTCGTCGCACCCTACGATCCGACCGCGACCGACTGGGGCGCGGTGCGCGCCGCGCCGAGCCTCGCGCACCCGTTCGGCGGCGACGAGGTCGGGCGGGACGTGCTGTCGCGCATCATCTACGGGGCCCGCGCCTCGCTCGGTGCCGGCCTCGTCTCGGTGGCGCTCGCGGTCGCGCTCGGCCTGCCGATCGGCCTCCTCGCGGGCTATGCGGGGGGCTGGGTCGATGCGGTGATCATGCGCCTCACCGACGCGCTCCTCGCGATCCCCTTCCTGATCCTGGCGATCGCGCTGGCCGCCTTCCTGGGCCCGAGCCTCACCAACGCCATGCTGGCCATCGGCCTCTCGGCCACCTCGACCTTCGTGCGGCTCACCCGGGCGCAGGTGCGGGCCGTGGCGGCGGAGGAGTTCGTGGAGGCGGCGCGCGCGGTCGGCAACCCGCCCTGGCGGATCGCGCTGGTGCACATCCTGCCCAACATCGTGCCGGCGATCCTCGTCCAGGCGACGCTGACCATCGCGGCCGCCATCATCGCGGAGGCGAGCCTCTCCTTCCTGGGCCTCGGCCAGCAGCCGCCCGAGCCGTCCTGGGGCGCCATGCTGACGGTCGCCAAGAACTTCATGGACCAGGCGCCCTGGATGGCGATCTGGCCGGGCGTCTCGATCTTCCTCGCGGTGCTCGCCTTCAACCTTCTGGGCGACGGCTTGCGCGACGCCCTCGACCCGAGGCAGCGCACATGAGCGAACCTCTGCTCGCCGAACCCCTGCTCGACGTGCGGGACCTGCGCGTCACCTTCGACACGGAGGGCGGCACGGTCCACGCCGTCAACGGCGTCTCGTACACGCTCCGCGAGGGCGAGACGCTCGGCATCGTGGGCGAGTCCGGCTCCGGCAAGAGCGTGCACGTGCTCGCCATGCTGGGCCTGATCCCGCGCCCGCCCGGGCGCATCGCGGGCGGGCAGGTGCTGTTCCGCGGCCGCGATCTCCTGGCGCTGCCCGAGCGCCAGCTGCGCAAGGTCCGGGGCGGCGAGATCGGCTTCGTGTTCCAGGATCCGATGAGCTCGCTCAATCCCGGCATGACCGTCGCCCAGCAGATCGTCGAGCCCCTGCGCATCCATCTCGGGCTCGGCAGCCGCGCGGCGCGCGCCCGGGCGCGCGAACTCCTCGACCTCGTGCGCATCCCGAACGCGGCCCAGCGCCTCGACCAGTACCCGCACGAGTTCTCCGGCGGGCAGCGCCAGCGCGTGATGATCGCGATCGGGCTCGCCTGCCGGCCGAAGCTCCTCATCGCCGACGAGGCGACGACCGCGCTCGACGTGACGGTGCAGGCCGAGATCATCGCGCTCGTGCAGGAGCTGAAGCGCGAACTCGGCATGGCGATCATCTGGATCACGCACGACCTCGGCGTGGTCGCCGGCATCAGCGACACCGTGCAGGTGATGTATGCCGGGCGCATCCTGGAGCGGGGCCCCGTGGACGACATCTTCGGCGACCCGCGCAACGCCTACACGCTGGGCCTGCTGCGCTCCCTGCCGGACCTGAGCGGAGGCCGCGCCGGGCGCCGCCGCCTGCACCAGATCGACGGCAGCCCGCCCGACATGCGCCGCCCGCTGCCGGGCGATCCCTTCGCCCCGCGCAACGCCTACGCCACCGCCCGCTGCCGCGCCGAGATGCCGCCGCTCGTCCAGGCCGCGGGCGCCGCGCCGGGCCATCTCGTGGCGGCCTGGTACGACCTGCCGGCCCGGCTCGCCGAGGAGGGCGCCCGATGAGCGCGTCAGCAGCCCCCATCCTGTCGGTCCGCAACCTCTCGAAGGCCTATCCCCTGCGCGCGTGGTGGGGCGGCAAGGCGTCCGTGTTCCGCGCGGTCCACGACGTCAGCTTCGACATCGCGCCGGGCGAGACGCTGGGACTCGTCGGCGAGTCCGGCTCCGGCAAGTCCACGATCGGCCGGGCCGTGACCATGCTGAACCCGCCGACCGCGGGCACCGTCGCCTTCGAGGGCACGGATCTCGCCACGCTCCCGCCCCGGGCGATGCGGCGGATGCGCGGGCGCATCCAGACCGTGTTCCAGGACCCCTACGCCGCGCTGAACCCGCGCATGAGCGTCGGCGCCTACGTCGCCGAGGCCTTCCGGCTGCACCGGCCCGGGATGGGTGCGGGCGAGCGCCGCGCGGCGGTCGAGCACCTGTTCGAGCGGGTCGGCCTCGATCCGGCCTTTCTCGGGCGCTTCCCGCACCAGTTCTCCGGCGGCCAGCGCCAGCGCATCTGCATCGCCCGGGCCATCGCGCTCAGGCCGAGCTTCATCGTCGCGGACGAGCCGATCGCCGCGCTCGACGTCTCGATCCAGGCGCAGGTGGTCAACCTTCTGCAGGACCTGCAATCCGAACTCGGCCTCTCCTACCTGTTCATCTCCCACGACCTGCGCATGGTGCGCTACCTCTGCCACCGGGTCGCGGTGCTCTGGCGCGGACGCATCGTGGAACTCGCCGAGAGCGACAAACTCTACGAGGACCCGCGACACCCCTACACGCAGCGCCTCCTCTCCGCGGTGCCGCTGCCGGACCCGGTCGCCGAGCGCGCCCGCCTCGCCGCCGCCGATCCCCATCTCCCGCCGGATGTGCAGCCGGGAGACCTCGTCGAGGTCGCGCCCGGCCACTGGGTCGCGGGCAGGGCGATCGCATAGGGCGGGGGTCGTCTCCGAGATCGCCACTGGAACCGCGCCGCGCCCCCTCTCCCATAGGGAGAGGGTTGGGGTGAGGGGTATGACGTATCAGGACAGCGCTCGGCATCGACGCGCGTTCAGGGTGAGCCTCCTCTAGAAGCCTCATACCCCTCACCCTGTCCCTCTCCCTATGGGAGAGGGGACCCGCGCCTGACCGGGGTTAGGCTCGCTCGGCATATGCGATCGCCCTGGGGTCGCGGGCGAGACCTGATACAAGAGGTTGGAGCCGTTCCCGATTGCAACGCGATCGGGAACGGTTCTAGGCCGGGCGGCGGCCCGCCATGATCTGCTCGGCGGCGGCGCGCATCACGGCGGCCGCGCGCGCGATGCCGGCGCGGTCCACGTCGAGATGGGTCGTCGCGCGGATCTGCTCGGTCCCGAGCGCCCGCACGCGAACGCCCTGCGCGAGGCAGGCCTCGGCGAAGGCGGCGGCCGGGACCCCGAGCCCGGCCACCGAGAAGCTCAGGATGTTCGACTGCCCCGCCCCGGGCTCGAAGGCGAGGCCCGGCACCCCGGCGAGCGCCGCGCCCAAGCGGCCCGCGTTGGCGTTGTCCTCGGCGAGCTGGTCGATGTGGTGGTCGAGGGCGTAGAGCCCGGCCGCCGCCAGCACGCCGCTCTGCCGCATGGCGCCGCCGAGCCGGTACTTCCAGCGCCACGCCTCCGCGACGAAGGCCCTCGTCCCGCACAGGACCGCGCCGACCGGGCAGCCGAGGCCCTTGCTCAGGTCGATCCAGGCGCTGTCGAACCCCTCCGCGTAGCGGCGCGCCGGGATGCCGGTGGCGGCGACCGCGTTGAGGAGGCGTGCCCCGTCGATATGGGCCCGGAGGCCGCGCGCGTGGGCGATGTCGCGGATCGCCCGCATCGCCGCGAGGTCCCAGATCGAGCCGCCGGAGAAGCTCGTGGTCTGCTCGATCGAGATCAGGGCCGAGCGGGGCGCCGTGCGCTGGACGACGCGGATCGCGCCCTCGGCCTGCTCCGGCGTGTAGAGGCCGTTGCGCGTGGGAAGCGCCCGCACCGAGACGCCCCCGATCGCGGCGGCGCCCGCGGCCTCCGTGTTGTAGATGTGGGACTGGTCGTCGACGATGATCTCGTCGCCCGCCCGCGTCTGGACCAGGATCGCGGCGAGGTTGCACATCGTGCCGGACGGCATGAACACCCCGTCCTCCATGCCGAGGAGGTCCGCCACCCGCGCGCAGAGCGCGTTGGTGGTCGGGTCCGAGCCCGACTGCTCGTCGCCGACCTCGGCCCGGGCCATCGCCTCGCGCATCCCCGCGGTCGGCCGGGTCTGGGTATCGCTGAACAGATCGACGGTCACGGTCACTCCCGGGATGTGCGGCCGGCGCGTGCGGCAACGGCACCGGGCAGACCGCGCCCGGCAGAGGTCTTATACCGTTTCCGGCTGATGGGTTTGGACTAACGCATCGTCCCGGAACGAAGCGCGGGTCCCCTCTCCTGTAGGGAGAGGGACAGGGTGAGGGGTATGACGTCGCCGGACGAAGCGTAGCGCTGAACGCGCGTCGATGGCGTGCTCAGTCCTGTGAGGTCATACCCCTCACCCCAACCCTCTCCCTATGGGAGAGGGGGCACGGCGCGGTTCACCGCACGCGGCCGAACCGATCAACCGGAGGCCGTACTATAGAATACTCTTCCGGCCGCGCCCGCTCAGGCGGCGGCCCGAGCGCAGAGGACCGCACGATCATGGCAGCAGGCGTCCGGGCGAGAGCCCTCCCGGCGGCGGAATCCGCGGAGCTGGAGCGGCGCCTTGCGGGAGCGGTGAGCGGCGAGGTCCGCTTCGATGCCTTCACCCGCGGCCGCTACAGCACCGACGCCTCGATCTACCAGATCATGCCGGCCGGCGTGGTCATGCCCCGGAGCGCGGAGGACGTCGCGGCCTGCCTGGGCGTCGCGGCCGAGCAGGGCGTCCCCGTGATCCTGCGCGGGGGCGGCACCTCGCAGAACGGCCAGCCGATCGGATCGGGCCTCGTCCTCGACTGCTCGCGCCACTTCGACGGCGTCCGCGCCTACGACCCGGAGGCCGGCACCGTCACGGTCGAGCCGGGCCACGTGCTGGAACGGCTCAACACGCGGCTGCGCGCCGATGGCTGGTTCTTCCCCGTGGAGCCCTCGACGGCGAGCCGCTGCACCATCGGCGGCATGGTGGGCAACAATTCCTGCGGCGCCCGCTCGCTGCGCTACGGCAAGATGAGCGACAACGTGCTCGGCCTCGACGCGCTGCTCCACGACGGCACCCCCTTCCACTTCGGGCCGACCGGCAACGATGCGGACGGCGTCGCCGGCTCGAGACCGGTCGCCGACCTCGCCCGGCGGATGCTGGCGCTGGCGGAGGCCCATCGCGACGAGATCGAGCGGGTCTATCCGCGGGTCCAGCGACGGGTCGGCGGGTACAATCTCGACAGCCTGATCGAGACCCGCCCGAACCTCGCCCATCTCCTCGTCGGCTCGGAGGGGACGCTGGCGGCCACCACCGCGGTGACGCTGAAGCTCTCGCGCCTGCCCGCCCACCGGGTCATGGGCGTGTGCCACTTCCCCTCCTTCCGCGCCGCGATGGAGACGACGCGGGCGATCGTCGATCTGGCCCCGGTCGCCGTGGAACTCGTGGACAACAACGTGCTGGTGCTCGGTGCCGACATCCCGCTGTTCCGCACGACGCTCGCCGACATCACCCGCGGGCAGCCGAACTGCCTGCTGCTGACGGAGTTCGCGGGCGACGACCTCGCGGCGCTCAAGCGCGACCTCGGGCGCCTCGACGCCTGCATGGGCGACCACGGCTTCCCCGGCGCGGTGGTCGAGGTGGTGGAGCCGGCGCGCCAGCGCACCGTCTGGGAGGTCCGCGAGGCCTGCCTCAACATCATGATGTCGATGAAGGGCGACGCGAAGCCGGTCTCCTTCATCGAGGATTGCGCGGTGCCGCTCGAACACCTCGCCGACTACACCGACGCCGTCACCGAGGTGTTCGCCAAGCACGGCACCCGCGGCACGTGGTACGCCCACGCCTCGGTCGGCTGCCTGCACGTGCGCCCCATCCTCGACATGAAGCTCGGCGGCGACGTCGCCCGGATGCGCGCCATCGCGGAGGAGACCGCGGATCTGGTGCGCCGCTACCACGGCTCCTACTCGGGCGAGCACGGCGACGGTCTCTCGCGCTCGGAATTCGTCGAACCGCTGTTCGGCGCGCGCCTGACCCGGGCGTTCGAGGCCGTGAAGGACGCCTTCGATCCGGCGAACCACCTCAACCCCGGCAAGATCGTCCGCGCACCCAGATTCGACGACCGCCGGCTGTTCCGCTTCAAGCCCGACTACCGCGTCGCGGCGCCCGCGAGCCCCGCCCTCGACTGGGCGGACTGGGGCGGGTTCGGGCCGGCGGTCGAGATGTGCAACAACAACGGCACCTGCCGGAAGCTCGCGGGCGGGGCGATGTGCCCCTCCTATCGGGCCACGCGCGAGGAGCAGCACCTCACCCGCGGGCGGGCCAACACCCTCCGGCTCGCGATCTCCGGGCAGCTTGGGCCGGACGCCTTCACCAGTCCCGAGATGAAGCGCACGATGGACCTGTGCGTCTCCTGCAAGGCCTGCCGCCGGGAATGCCCGACCGGCGTCGACATGGCCCGCATGAAGATCGAGTTCCTGCACCACTACCACGCCCGTCACGGCCTGCCCCTGCGGGAGCGGCTGGTGGCCGAGCTGCCGCGCTATGCCGGCGTCGCGGCGGCGCTCGCCCCGCTCCTCAACCTGCGCGACCGGGTGCCGGGGCTCGCGCATCTCTCGGAGCGGGTCGCGGGCCTCTCCGCCCGCCGCTCGCTGCCGCGCTGGGGACGGCCCTGGCGCGAGGCGGGCGAGCTCGCCCATCCCCAGGACGTCGTGGGGGAGTTCCGCGACGTCGTGCTGTTCGGCGACACCTTCAACCGCGCCTTCGAGCCGGAGAACCTCGAGGCGGCCGAGCGGGTGCTGCGCGCCGCGGGCTACCGCCTGCACCGGGTCGGCCCGGCCCGGGGCCGGCGTCCCCTCTGCTGTGGGCGCACCTATCTCGCCTCGGGCCAGACCGACCGGGCACGCGCCGAGGCGCGGCGCACCCTCGCGGCCCTGCTGCCCTACGTCCGGGCCGGCGCCCGGGTCGTCGGGCTGGAGCCCTCCTGCCTCCTCACCTTCCGCGACGAGTTCCTGGCGCTCCTGCCCGGCGAGGAAGCCCGCACCCTCGCCGGAAGCGCGGTGCTGTTCGAGGAACTGCTCGCGACCGACCTCGCGGCGGGACGGACCGAGCTGAAGCTCGCCGACCAGGGCGGCCGGGTGGCCCATCTGCACGGGCACTGCCACCAGAAATCCTTCGGCGCGATGGGCGCGGTCGAGACCGTGCTGCGCCGCGTCCCGGGCCTCGACCTGCGGGTGGTCGAATCGAGCTGCTGCGGCATGGCCGGCGCCTTCGGCTACCGGGCCGAGACGATCGACGCGTCCTTCGCCATGGCCGAGCTCTCCCTGTTTCCCGCGCTCCGGGCGGCCGGGCCGGACGATCTGGTGGTGGCCGACGGCACCAGCTGCCGCCACCAGATCCACGACGGCCTGGGCCGGCGGGCCGAGCACGTGGCGCGCGTGCTCGACCGGGCCCTGCGATGACCGCGGGGCCCTCCGGCGACCGGCCGGTCCGGACAGGGCTCCCTCAGCCCGCGAGGCCGAGGGCGGCCCGCGCCTCCGCCGGGGTCGCCACGCGGCGTCCGTGGCGCGCGATCGCCTCGACCGCGAGGCCGACGAGCTCGGCGTTGCTCGAAGCCAGCCGGTCCTTCGTGATCCGGATGTTGTCCTCCAGACCCGTGCGCACGGCGTCGGCGCCGCGGGCCAGCGCCCAGTCCATCACGCGGGCCTGCTCGCGCCCGATCCCGGCGGCCGTCCAGGTCGCCTGCGGCAGGACGCGGCGCAGCTCGGCCAGCAGGATGTCGAGCAGGTGCTCGTCCGCCGGCATCGCGTTCTGCACGCCCATCACGAACTGCACGTGGGGGCGCGCATCCATCAGCCCGGCCTCGACGAGGCGCCGGGCCCCGTGCAGGTGCGAGAGGTCGAAGATCTCGATCTCCGGCCGCACGCCGTAGCGCTTCATCTGCGCCGCGAGGTCGGCCACCAGGGTGGCGTGGTTCTCGTAGACGATCGTGGGAAAGTTCACCGAGCCGGTGGAGAGCGAGGCCATGTCGGGCCGGTGCTGGAGCGAGAGGCCGCGGCTCGCCGGGTCGCGGCCGCGGCCTCCGGTCGAGAACTGCACGATCATGCCGGGGCAGTGCTTGCGCAGCCCCTCCTGGACGGCCGCGAACTTCTCCGGGTCGGACGAGGGCGTCTCGTCGTCGTTGCGCACGTGGATATGGGCGAGCGTCGCGCCGGCCTCGAAGGCTTCCAGCGTCGCGGCGATCTGCTCCGAGACCGTGACGGGCACCGCCGGGTTGTCCCGCTTGCGCGGTACCGAACCGGTGATCGCCACGGCGACGACGACGGGGGGCTGGCCTGTCATGCGGGTCTCTCCGAGAGCGAAGGCGCCGGCTTCACCGCGGCGACGCCGCGGCGACCGGCCGACCTTGCGCCCGCCATCCTCCAAGTCGCGCCCCCCCGCAACCCCGGCCATCGTGCCGGGCACCGGGCATCGGCTTCCCGGGACCCGAGAGGGCCTCGGCGAGCGTGGCCCGGGCTCGGCTGACACGGCTTTTCATGGTTCCGGTCTGACACCCCATCACGGCCGCCGCCGCCTCGTAGGTCATGCCCTGGGCTCCGACGAGGAGGAGCGCCTCGCGCTGGGATGCAGGCAACGTGGCCATAACCTCCCACACCTTCTGCAGGTCCATGCCGTGTTCCTGGACCGCCGGCGTGGCAAGCCGCGCAGCCAGCGCGCCGTCCGCATCCTCGACCTCGCGCTTGTGCTTGCGACACTCGCTGTAGAACTGGTTACGGAGAATCGTGCAGAGCCACGCCTTGAGATTCGTTCCGGCGACGAACTGCTCCTGCTTGGTCCAGGCCTTCAGCACGGTTTCCTGCACAAGATCCTCGGCGCGGGCAGGATCCGTGACGAGGGACAGGGCGAAGGCCCGCAAGCCCGGTATCACGGCGAGGAGGCCGTTCTGGAAGTCCGCGGCCGCCTCGGTCCGATCCGGTATCAGACCGTCGATCTGCGCGATCAGGGCCATCAAGTGTTCAGACGGCCGCGCCTCGGGCAGGGCACCGTAGAGCGCCCGCAGCTCGCAGCCGAGATGATCGAGCCACGTCCCCGGCGCGGGCGCTGCCGGCGCGACGCGTCGATCGCCCAGGGGAGCCTGACCAAGGCCGCTCGCTATCAGCATGTCCCTCAACCCGCATGAGCCGGGCTGCCCCACGGGCGATCGCCCGGTGATCCAGCCGTACAGTGAACACCTAACCCCGACGGGGTGGGGGATCGTTCCCAATCCCGTCGCGTTTGCGGTGTGGATCCGGGAAGACGGCTCATGTGATGCGAAGACGCGTGACCTACAGCATCGTCGACTGCCCCGACGGGCGATTCGCCGTCGTGGCCATCTCGGCTTCCGGTACCGCGTATTGCCGCGACGGGTTCCTGACTCTCGCGGAAGCCGAAACCTGCGCCGAGTCCCTGTGCACCGTGATGGCGGTCTGCGGCGCACCTCTCATGCGACGGGACGGCGGCCCGGGCCGCATCCCTCCCTACGCGCCATACAGGCCGAACGCGCGGCCGTTCTAGGGGAACGGATGCTGTCGCGACCGTGTCGGTGCGGCCGGCATGCGTTCAAAGATGTCCATCGACGTGATGCAGGGGCCCGGCATGGTCCGCCACCCCGATCAGGCCCACTTCGGCATGCACGCCGGCGTCCGCGGGCGCGTGGCTCGTTGCGGAATTCGGTCCGTGGCCGGCATCGGCCGCGAACACGAGGTTGCCGTGCGCGTCGAGAGCCGCCGCAAGGGGCTTGGCTCGGCCCTGATCCTCCGCGGCAACCGGGTGGTTCGCATCGGCCGCCCCGTTCTGTGCGCGCGCCGCTGGCACACCCGCCGCGGCGCCGTCCGGCGTCGGTCCGCCAGGTATGCCTGGATCGACCTTGTCTCTGCCGTTGCCGCTTGAAGGGCCGGTCCGGTCGAGGCCCGCGCCGGGTGCATCGCTGGCGCTTGGACCCTCCGGAGCGCCTGCCTCGCCAGCCGACAGCGCTGCGTGGGTGGCGTCCGTGGAGGCATGCGGCGTTGGTCCGCCCTGCTCGCCGGGCTCGAGCTTGTCCCTGCCGTTGCCGGCGGAGTGCCCGGGATTGTCCAGGCCGTTGCCCGGCGACGCGGCGGTCGCGTGCTCTGCACCTACGCCCTTGGCCGGCCCATGTCCCGCCGTCGCAGCCCCGGCGGAGGTGTCCGCGGCCGGCCCGGCATGCTCGCCGGGATCGACCTTCTCCTTGCCGTTGCCGGCGGATTGCCCGGGATCGTCCAGGCTCTTCCCCTGCAACCCATCGGCCGTCGCGTGCTCCGGAACGGCTCCCTTGCCTACCGATGGCCCGCCAGTCGCGGCGTCCGCGGAGGCGCTCGATGTCGGTCCGCCACGCTCGCCGGGATCGACCTTATCGTTGCCGGCGGATCGTGCGGGATCGTTCGGGCCGCTGCCCGGCGACCCAGGGGCATTCGAGGCGCCCGCGTCCGCTGCCGCGCTCTCGTTATGCCCATCGGGCGCAGTCTCTGCCGTCGCATCCGTGCCCGGCCCGCCATGCGCGCCCGAATCGACCGTGCGCCCGCCGTCGCCGGCGGATCGCCAGGCTACGTCGAGATCGGTGCGGGCTGCCTCGGATGCCGGCAGGTCGGCCGGCTTGCCACCGCGCTCGAACGCCGGTGTCGCTGCGGTGACGTCCTGATGGGTCGCGTCGGCCCGGCCCGCGCCCTTCTCGTCGCCGCGCTGGCCCTGCGGCCGGCCGGGAGCGTCGTCGCCGTCCCGGTCGTCCGGCCCGGGGGCGTGCGGCGGCTCTTCGCGATGCGCCGTCCGGCCGGTCGCGGCATGGATCGCGCCCGCCCCCTCCGCCGCATCGATGCCCTTCCCGGCTCCCCGCCCCTCCCCGACCTCGAGGACGGCGTCCGCCGCTTTGCGCAGGGAGGCGGGACCGATGACGGGGGAGGCCGCCGAGACCGCGTCCTGCACCGGGTGGCCTCGTTCCTGAGGTCCCCTCTCGGACGTCGCCTCGACCGCGCTGCCCGCGGACGCAAGGACCCGCTCGGTGGCGCCCGAACCGCCGGACGACCTCGCGGCGTGCTCGGATTCGGCTGCCGGACTCGATCCCACGGCGCGGGACGGGGCGGTCGCACCGGACCATCCGGGGACACGACCGTCCGGCTCCGGATCGGCGTGCGTCGGCGCCGTCTGCGCGACCGTATCGTGGGCAGGATCGACCCCGGCTCTCGGGGAGGCGCCGGTCGAGCCCGCCTGCGCGGCGGAGCCGGAGCCTACCCCTGCCCCGGTTGGCGTGGTCGAGAGAGGCGTGCCGCCGCCCCCGGCGCCCGCGGTGCTCTCCGTCGGTGCGGGTGTTCCCGCTTCGCTCGCGCCTTCCTGGGCCGCGGCATGCGCACGCGATGCGGCCGGCGCTTCAGGCTCCGAGCGCCCTTCCGCCTCCTCGGCCGCGAAGGCGGCGAAGATCATCGCGGAGAACACGATCGCCTCGAACTGCTTGCGATGGTTCTCCCGAGCCTCGGGCTCGGCCGATCCCGTCGCGCCGGCCGCCGACGGGGCCTCGCCCGGCGGCGGCGGCGCGGGGCCGGCGCCGGTGCCGTCCCATCCGGACGCCCGGGCATCCGTCGATGACAGGCTGACGGCTGCGGCGGCAACGAGCGCGGCGAGCAGGGCGGCTGGATGGACCGTGACCCGCGTGCCGTCGCCCCGGTGCCGGAGCGGCAGGAGTTCGGGATGGCGTTCCGCGACCCGGTTGATGAGGCTGCGGAAATCGCTGCCCCACATGGGCTCCTCGAGGACCTCGGAGACGACCAGATAACGGCCGCCGATCCGGGCGAAATGCATGATCGCGGCGCCGTCCGGCCTGCAGAAGACGAACCAGGGCTCCGCCTCGTCGCTGAGCCCCTGTTCGCTATCGATCGACAGCCCCGCCCGGACGAGGGCGGCCTCGACGCGGTAGAATTCCGCGAGTTCCTGCTGCGACCAGCCGCGCCGGGCCATCGCATCCGGGCGAGGGAACGAGAGCACCTCACTCATCCGAACCTCCGTTCCGCAGATGCCGGGTCGCCGCGCCTCTACCGTTCATGGAAGCCGCGTCCCAGCGCGTCGGAGAAGGGGGCGACGAGGTAGTCGAGGGCCGTGCGCTCGCCGGCCGAGACCACGACCTCGGCCGGCAGCCCCGCGTGCAGGCGCGGCCGCACCGCGTCGGGCAGGAGCCGGTCATCGATCTCGACGGTTCCGGCGAAGTAGGGCTGCTTGGTCCCCTCATCCACCAGCCGGTCGCGCGAGACGGTGGTGAGGGTTCCGAAGATCGCGGGCATGCGCCGTGTCTGGAAGGCCGGAAACTTGATCTCGGCCCGCATGCCGGCCTGGATGGCCTCGAGGTCGTTGGGCGCGAACTGGACGCTGATCACGAGTCTGTCGTTCGTCGGCACGATCTCCATCAGCGCCTCCCCGGAGCGGATGACCTGCCCGAGCGTGTAGACCTTCAGGCCCTGGACGACGCCCTGGTGCGGCGCGCGAACCTCGTGCCGGCGCAGGACGTCCTGGGCGACGACGAGTTTCTCGCGCAGCTCGGTCGTCCTCTGCCGAGTCTCAAGCAGCTGGGCCGTCAACCCCTCCTGAACCTTCTGCCGGAGCTGGGTGGCTTGCATCCGGGCCTCGCTGATGCCGTTGCGTGCCTTGGCGGTGTCGGCCACGGAGCGCCCGATCACGCCCTCGAGCCGCGTGCGCTCGCGCTCCATGACGAGGACCCGCGACAGCGGAATCAGGTCCTTCTCGCGCAGGCTGCGCAGGCCAGTCAGCTCCTGCCGGATCAGGGCGACCTGCTCCTCCACCGACGCCTTCTCGACCGCTAGCCCCGAGATCTCGGTCTCGAACTGCGTGACCCGGCTCTCGATGAGCGCGAGCTGAGCCCGGAACGACGCGCGCCGCTCCGCGAGCTGGCTCGCCTGGTCGGCGATCATGCGGGCGACGGCGCCCTCGCCTTGCCGGGCGGCGATCTCGGCGGGCAGCGGCAGCTCGGACGCCGGCTCCTGCTCGGCGCGCAGCCGGGCTTCGAGGATCAAGGCGGCGTCGAGCTGGCCCCGCAACAGGTCGGCGCTCGCGCGCGACTGCAGGGGATCGACGCGTAGCAGCACGTCGCCAGCCCGCACGCTCTGCCCGTCGCGGACCAGGATCTCCTGGACTATGCCGCCTTCGAGGTGCTGGACCACCTTGCGACTCCCCTCCACGACGACCACGCCGGGGCCGATGACGGCGCGATCGAGTCGCGCGAGAGCCGCCCATGTGCCCGCCACCCCAAAGGTCGCGACGATGAGCGCGTAGCCCGCCACCGCGTAGCGACGCCAGTGGATCGCGTCCGCGGGCGTGGACGGCCCCCGCGACGGGGACCGCGGCCCGATCGGCAGCGCCGTGTGCGTCTCGATCCGCGCCGTGGACATCGCCTACCCCGCGTTTCGCTGCGCTTCGGCGCCGCGATGGGCCTGCAGCGCGTTGGCGGCCGTCGGTATCAAGGTCGGCCCCGGTCGGGGCCCGATCATCTGCGCGAGGACCTGCTCGGCCGGACCACAGCTCTGCAGACCGCCGCCGCCCATGACCAGGATCTGGTCAGCCTCGGTGAGGAGGCCGACCTTGTGCGTCACGATCAAGACCGTGGTCCCGGCCCGTCTCAGCGCCGTCACCGCCTCCATCAGGGCGGCCTCGCCCGGCTGGTCGAGGCTCGCGTTGGGCTCGTCGAGGACCACGAGGCTCGGCTCGCCGAAGAGTGCGCGGGCGAGCGCGATGCGCTGGCGCTGGCCGCCCGAGAGACCGGTCCCGGCTCGTCCGATCCGCGTGTTGTAGCCGTCCGGGAGGGATTGGATCAGCGCGTGGCAGCCGGCCCGGCGTGCCACCGCGATGACGGCTGCATCGTCCGCGTCGGCGAAGCGCGCGATGTTCTGCGCCACCGTACCGTCGAACAGCTCGACGTCCTGCGGCAGGTATCCGACGTGGCGTCCGAGCTCCTGCTGGTCCCAGTGGCGCAGGTCGGAGCCGTCGATGCGCACGCTCCCGTCGAGGAGGGGCCAGATTCCCGTGATGGCGCGAACCAGCGTCGACTTGCCCGCCGCACTCGGTCCGATCACGCCCACGACACTGCCGGGCTGCAGGCGGAAGCTGACGTCGCTCAGGATCGGCCGGGTCGAACCGGGCGCCGCGACCGAGATGGCCTCGGCCTCGATCAGACCGCGCGGGCGCGGCAGCGTCAGCCGTCGCGCGTCCGGCGCGGCGGCGGCGAGGTCGCTCAGCCGGCGATAGCTGGCGCGGGCAGCCACGAACCCCTTCCAGTTCGCCACGACCGACTCGATCGGCGCCAGGGTCCGACCGATGATGATCGAGGCCGCGATCATCGATCCGGCCGAGATCTCCCGGTGAATCGCCAAGTAGGCGCCGGCGCCGAGGACCAGCGTCTGGAGGAGCATCCGGACGAACTTCGTCGCGGCCACAATGAGGCCGGCCCGGTCGCTCGCGTCCGCTTGACGCCTCAGCACGTCGTCGTGGCGACCCCGCCAGACGCCGCGCAGGGCGGCGAGCATTCCCATTGCCTGCAGGAGCTCGCCGTTCCGGAAGGTCGCCGCCGCCTGCTGCCCAGCCTCGCGCGAGGCCCGGTTGGCCGCGTCGAGTGGCCGCCGGGTCGCGATCTCGTTGACGAGCGTCAGACCCAGGATGGTGCCGCCGCCGAGCAGCGCCATCCAGCCAAACCAGGGATGGAGGACGAAGCAGGCGACGAGGAAGATCGGGGCCCAGGGCACATCGCAGAAGGCTAGAAGGCCGCTGCCGGTGAGGAATTCGCGCAGGATATCCATGTCCCGCAGCGCCGACTCGTGCTGCGCGCCCGGCCGCAGCAGCGCGCCGCGGTGGGCGGCATCGAAGACCGGGTTCGTGATCTCCCGGTCGAAGATCATGCCGCCGCGGACCAGGAGGCGCGAGCGCAGCATCTCCAGGGCCGCGTATACGGCGATGCCGAAGGCGGCGATCAGCGTGAGCCCGATCAGCGTCGTCTCGTTACGACTGGGCAGGACCCGATCGTAGATCTGGAGCATGTAGAGAGGGCTGACGAAGAGCAGCAGGTTGATGAAGAAGCCGAAGACCACGGCGGTCGCCAGCACCGGCCGCATCGCGCGGAAACCGTTGTCCAGCGCCGAGCGCATAGGGCGAGCCCTCTTCCTGTTCACGCAACGCCGGCACGCACGTCGTGCCCCGATCACTCCGTATAACGCACGGACGGGGCCAGCCCTACGGTGCCTGGACCGGCGAACGGACGCTGCGGATGCGTCGTCCCCGTCGGCAAGAATACACGGGATGCGATAATAGGGCCGTTCGAATACGTTCCAAGCGCTTCCCACCGCGAACCCGACGTCGTGCCGCCACGTGCGAGCGAGAGGATTCCGGGAGCGCCTGGACAGGGTTCGGCGTTCCTGAAATATGGATATCACTGTACAGGCTCTGGCGCACGGCAGTGATTGCGCACGGGAGGCACGCCGCGGTGTATGCTCATCACCAACGTCTGGACTCCGAGGCCGTGCTGGAGCTTCGCCGGGAGGGCGGCCGGTACCTGAAGGAGCTCAGGGAGGCGCGCGGCCTGTCGCAGAGGCAGCTCGCCCAGATGGTCGGGGCGGAATACTACACCTTCATCTCTCAGCTCGAGACGGGTCGGGGCCGGATACCGCCGGACCGCTACCGTGCCTGGGCGGACGCGCTCGGGGTCGCGCCGCGAGACCTCGTACGGAACGTGATGCGCTTCTACGATCCGATCACCCACGAGATCCTGTTCGGCGAGGAGCCGCAACCGGGCAGGTAGGCAGCGTCGGATCGGACCTAGCGGGATCGACCCTCGATGCCGGCACGGTCCGTCGGCACCTTGCCCCCGTCCCCCAGCGGGATCGAAATAGGACAAGCGCGATGCGTGGAGGCGCGGCACCCGCGCCTCCACGCGAAGCGCGGTTCAGCCCTCGATGATCCGCTCGCCGAGCTTCCGATCGACGGTCGCGACCGTCCGGTCGATCTCGGCGTCGGGCTCGCCGAGCTGGTGCGCGATAAGCTTCACCAGAAGATCGACCCGCTCGATGAAGGGCGCCCCGTTCGCGACCGCGCGAGCCGCCGAGGAGGGCTTGAGCAGGCTCTCGGCCGCCTTGGCGTACTTCTCGAACGGAACTTGGTCGGCCGGGTCGGCGCCGAGCCGCCGAGCCAGGGCGTCCACGTGCTCGTAGATCGCGCGGGACTGGGCGAGGTCGCCGTGCACCGCCTCGCGGATGGAGCGGGGCTCGCCGGGGGTGATGCAGCGGTAATTGCCGGTAAGCAGCATCGACCACTTGGCTAGCGGCACGAACAGCGATTCGAACACCTTGAGCTTGACCGGCACGTCGTGGCCGTCGAGGCGCACCGCGTCGATGTCGGCCTCCAGCTCGCGCAGCAGCCGGTTATGGGCTTCGTCCGCGAAGGTCGCCGCCTTGAAGTTCGTCGGCAGCCCGACATGGAGCACGTTCGCCCCCTCCTCCGGCGGACGGAAGGCCTGCGGGTCGGGCGAGCACAGCGAGACGAGGCCCGGCTCGAACCGGTCCCAGACGCCCGCATTGGTGTAGGCCTCCTCTAGGTCCATGCCTGCCAGCCCCGGGATCCGCTTGAGATAGGGCAGTGGCGGCATGTTCATGAGCGAGAGGCAGGGCAGCTTCGCCGCCGCGATCTTGATCATCAGCACGCGGATCGTGTGATTGTTGTACTGCGGCTCCTGCATGGCGAGGCCGACGAGGTCGTAGCGGGAGACATCGACCTCTTCCGGTGGCGTCGCGTCGAGCTTGCCGGGCAGGTCGCGCGAGTGGATCGCTCGGTGCTCCGGCTCGTCGCGCAGCTTGATCCGGACCTCGGTCCCCTCGGCGTTGATCAGATCCGCGGTCTTGCGGCGGCAGACCAGCGTCACATTGTGGCCGGCCATCAGCAGTTTGGTCGCGAGCAGGGAACCGTAGGAGGCCCCCAGGATCAGGATGTTTCTCGGCACGTCTTCTCTCCCCGGCGTCCGTTGTTGCGTTTGTTGTTCGCTGCCGGGCGCTGAGCCTTGTGGCCCACCGCACCATCCGCGGGACCGAGGGATGGCAGTCGGCCCAGGAGAAGGCAACCCGGCTGGTATACCGGGCCGCGCGCCGCGCAGTGCGGATCCACGGCCTTCGGCGTCGCGCCGGGCCCGACGCCGAAGGTGCGGCGCCGCACGAATGTGGCGAAACCTTGGCCTTAAGCTGGCGTTTACAGCTCAACGAAGTCACCCCCACCACGGAGACCGATCATGACCAGCCTGAAGGCACGCCTCACCGCCGCCGTGGCCGCCGGCCTCACCGCCGCCGTCGCGCTAACCGCCTACGCGCAGACCCTGGCTCTGCCGACGCATTTCGTATGAGGCTTCGCCGCGAGCGCGGCGTGGGACGCAGGCTACGGGTCGCCCCCTGTCCGTCGCGACCGCATCGCCGCGACTCTGTAGATGGTCCTGATCCTGGGAGTGGACGGCGAAGCGATGGTGCGGGCGGTCGGATTCGAACCGACACGTATTGCTACGGCGGATTTTGAGTCCGCTGCGTCTACCGTTTCGCCACGCCCGCGCGCGGCCAAGACCCTGCATCGACGATCCAGAGTCGGGCACTGCCCCCTTATCGCAGGCGTGTCGGAAGCGCCAGCAGTGCGTGACAGGAAGCGCAATACAGCCCTCCGGTCGAAGCTTGCCGAGCCGCTGGATAATAGATAGCATCCTATCTGTTGAGCGGCAGCGATGCCGCGTATGGTCTCCCTCGGACGGACGGTGGGCGGTGGCGGCAGCGGATCTGCGGCAGATCCGGCAGGCTTATACCCAGACGCTCTTGCTGGCGGGGCGGCGGTGGCGCCGGCTCGCCGACATGGCCGCGGTCGCCCACGGAACCTCGGAGGCGACGGCATTACCCCTATTGCTGATCGCCCGGATGGGAGGCGAGCCCCGCCAGAACGCCCTCGCCGAGGCGCTGGGTATCGAGGGCCCGTCGCTGGTCCGGCTTCTCGATCGGCTCTGCGCCGCCGACTTGGTCCAACGCCGGGAAGACGCGACCGACCGACGCGCGAAGGTCCTGCGCCTGACGCCGGCCGGACAAGCGGCCGCGGCGAAGATCGAGGCTGACCTCGACCGCCTCCGTGAGTCGGTGTTCGCGCAGGTGAGTGCTGCCGATCTCGAGGCGGGCCTGCGGGTGTTCCGGGCCGTCCAGGCGCCGCTCGGCGGCGAGGCAGACGGGGGGACGGCATGAACTTGCCGGGCTGGCGCGACTGGGCCTTCTCGATCAAGACCTTCGGGGCGGCGATGCTGGCGCTGTTCCTGGCGCTCTGGATCGACCTGCCAAAACCCTACTGGGCCGTCGGCACGGTCTACATCACCAGCCAGGTGCTGGCCGGGGCAACCCGGTCGAAGGCCGTGTACCGGATCGGTGGAACGGTGCTTGGCGCCGTGCTGACGGTAGCCCTCGTACCGAACCTCGTGGATGCGCCGGAGCTTCTGGTGCTCGCGATCGCGCTCTGGGTCGCGCTCTGCCTCTACGTCTCCCTGCTCGACCGGACGCCCCGGAGCTACCTGATGATGCTCGGCGGCTACACGGCCGCGCTGATCGGCTTCCCGGCGGTCGGCGAGCCCGGCGCGGTCTTCGACACCGCAGTGGCGCGGGCCCAAGAGATCACGCTCGGCATCCTCTGCGCAAGCCTGGTCTCCTCCGTCGTCCTGCCCCAGTCGGTGGTCCCCGCGATCGCGGGACGGCTCGACCTGTGGCTGCACGACGCGCGGGCCTGGGTGGGCGACGTGCTGGGCCGCGCCCGTCCGGCGCGGGACACGCAGGCGAAGCGGTTGCGGCTGGCCTCGGACGCGATTGCGTTCGACGCGCTCGCGACGCCGCTGCGCTACGATATGATCGGCGCGGAGCGCTCGGTCGAGGCCATGGCGACGCTTCGCCAGCACATGCTGATGTTCCTGCCGATCGTCTCGGCGATCGCCGACCGCATCGAGACTCTAGAGCGGGCACGGGCCCTGCCCCAGCGCCTGCGGGACCTTCTCGACGAGATGGCCGCGTGGATCGCTGCCGGCATCACCGACCCGGCCGAGGCCGCACGGCTGCGCGGGACCGCGGAGGCTCTCGCGCCGGATCTCGGGGCGCAGCCCACTTGGGACGACCTCGTGCGGGCGAGCCTCCTCGCCCGGCTCGTCGACTTCATCGACCTTCGCCAGGACACCCGGCTGCTGCAGCGGCACATGGCCGACGGAAGCCCCGTGGGCGAGCCGCTCGCCTTCCGGTACACCGCCGCGGCCCGCACGATCCGGCATCGCGACCACGGAATGGCCCTTCTGTCGGCCGTCGGCGTCTTCCTCTCGATCCTGCTCACCTGCGCGATCTGGATCGCCACGGGTTGGCCGGACGGCGCCGGCGCCCCGATGATGGCGGCGGTCGCCTGCAGCTTCTTCGCCGCCCAGGACGATCCCGCGCCGTCCATCCTCGGCTTCGCGAACTCGGCCATCGTCGGCGCGCTGGGGGCCGCGATCTACCTGTTCGCCGTGCTCCCGCTCGCGACCACCTTCGAGATGCTGGCCCTGGCGTTCGCCCCGAGCCTCCTGCTCTGCGGTGTGTTCATGGCGCAGCCGCGCACGGCGCCGCTGGCCATGGGCGCCGCGGTCAACGGCCCCACCCTGATCGCGCTCCAGAGCAGCTACAGCGCCGACTTCGCTGCCTTCGCGAACTCGGCGATCGCCGTGATCCTCGGCATGTGGACGGCGGCCGTGGTCACGCGCCTCGTGCGCTCGGTCGGCGCCGGATGGTCTGCCCGGCGCCTGCGGGCCGTCAACCGCCGCAGCCTCGCCCGGGCCGCCGGGCGCCACGGAGCACAGAACGGGCTCGAACTCGCCGCGCTCATGCTTGATCGCGTGGGCTTGATCGCGCCGCGCCTCGCGGCCCTGCCGTCGGACGACGCGGAATGGACGGACGACCTTCTGGCCGAGGTCCGCGTCGGCATCAACGTGGTCGAGTTGCGGCGGGACCGCCGTCGGCTATCCGGCCCGGCGCGCGCCGCGGTCGAGCGGCTTCTCGCTGCCCTGGCGCGCCATTTCCAGGGCGGGGCCGAGGCACCGCCGGCCGACATCCTCGACGCGATCGACGCCGCGCTCGATGCGGTCCGCCACGACGCCGGGCAGGCCACCGGGCGGACCGCGCTCATGGGACTCGTCGGCATCCGTCGCGGCCTCTTCCCGGAAGCTGCACCCTACCGCGCCGCCTCCGGCGCGGGGGCGCAACCGGAGCTCGCGGCATGACGGGTGAGTTCGACCTTTACGGCGTCTACGTTCCGAGCTTCGCGGCCTGGATGCTGGTCGCTTTCGTCGCCAGCGTGCCGATCAGGCGACTGCTCGCCCGCCTCGGCTTCTACCGGTTCGTCTGGCACAGGCCGCTCTTCGACCTCGCCCTCTACGTGCTGCTCCTCGGCGCCGTCGTCTCGGTCGCGGTGCCGCTCACTTCGTGAGCCGCCGCGCGCAGCCCCGTCCCCCGGATCCTCCCATGCCCCGGTACCTCGCGCTCTCCCTTCGGCTCCTCGTCACTCTGGCGACGGTCGCGGCCGCTTTCGTCGTCGGCCTCGCACTCTGGGACTACTACATGGAGGCGCCCTGGACCCGGGACGGGCGGGTGCGCGCGGACGTGGTCGCGGTGGCGCCCGACGTCTCCGGCCTCGTCACCGAGGTCTTGGTCGAGGACAACCAAGTGGTGAAGCGGGGCGACATCCTGTTCCGGATCGATCCCGACCGTTTCGCGCTCGCCCTGCGGCAGTCGGAGGCCGTGGTCGATGGCAAGCGCGCCAGCGCCGAGCAGGCGGCCGCCGACTACGCCCGCTACACGCAGCTCAGCGACGCGGCCGTGTCCCAGCAGAGGGTCGAGGCGGCGCGGGCCGCCAACCTCGAGGCGAAGGCGGCCTACGATCAGGCGATGGCCGACCGGGACCTCGCCAAGCTCAATCTCGCCCGCTCCGCCGTGAGGGCCTCGGTGAACGGGCGGATCACCAACATGGAGCTGCGACCCGGGGCCTACGTCACCACCGGGCGCGGCGTGATGGCGCTCATCGACGGCGATACGCTGCGGGTGGAGGGCTATTTCGAGGAAACGAAGCTCCCGCGCATCCAGGTCGGCGACCGGGCGAGCGTCCGGCTGATGGGCGAAAGCGCGACGCTGACCGGCCGGGTCGAGAGCTTCGCTGGCGGCATCGAGGACCGGGAGCGCACGGCGGGCTCCAACCTGCTGGCCAGCGTCAACCCGACCTTCGCCTGGGTCCGCCTCGCCCAGCGGGTGCCGGTCCGGATCGCCCTCGACCCCGCGCCCAAAGGCGTCCGCCTCGTCTCCGGCCGCACGGCGACCGTCGCGATCGAGCCGCAGGGGTCCGCGCCCGTTTTCGACCCGTTGCGGCCCTGGCGGGGCGCGGCGACGCCCGCCTCCCGGTAGGTCCGGACGGCGGACGCGATGCCGCTGCCTCCGCCCCCCTGATCGGCGCGCAACCGAAACCTAGTTTGGAGCCGATCTGAATTGTCCGCGCTCCCGCCGGCTCGCGTCGAGCCGGCGGGGGGGCGGCACACGACGCCCAGAACCGGAGAGACTCGATGGTGGACGTATCCGCCGCAGCGGCATCGCCCGCCCGCAGCGACAGGCCGGTCGGCGACGGGCCCGTCCTGGCCCGGGTGGCCTTCACAGTGAACGGCCAGAGGCGGGACCTCGAACTAGACACCCGCACCAGCTTGCTCGATGCCCTGCGCGAGCACCTGCATCTCACCGGCTCGAAGAAGGGCTGCGACCACGGCCAGTGCGGCGCCTGCACGGTGATCGTGGACGGGCGGCGCATCAACGCCTGCCTCACGCTGGCGGTGATGAACCAGGGTGCGGAGATCGTCACCATCGAGGGGCTCGGGCAGCCGGACAACCTGCATCCGATGCAGGCCGCCTTCGTGCGCCACGACGGCTACCAGTGCGGGTACTGCACGCCGGGCCAGATCTGCTCGGGCGTCGCGGTGCTGGAGGAGATCCGCGCCGGCATCCCGAGCCACGTCACGGTCGATCTCGAGGCGGCTCCGGAGATCACAGAGGCCGAGATCCGCGAGCGCATGAGCGGCAACATCTGCCGCTGCGGCGCCTATTCCAACATCGTCGAGGCGATGAGCGAAGTTGCCGGGGGACGCGCATGAAGGCCTTCAGCTACGAGCGCCCGGGGACGCCCGCCGAGGCGGCCGCGTCCGTGGCGCGAAACCCCGGGGCGAAGTTCATCGCAGGCGGCACGAACCTGCTCGACCTGATGAAGCTTCAGATCGAGACGCCAACCCACTTGGTCGACGTGAACGGGCTCGGCCTCGACAGGATCGAGCCGACGCCGGAGGGCGGCCTGCGCATCGGCGCCCTCGTGCGCAACACCGACCTCGCGGCCGACGCCCGCGTCCGCAAGGATTACGGCGTCCTCTCCCGCGCCCTGCTGGCGGGCGCATCGGGCCAGCTGCGCAATCGGGCGACCACCGCCGGCAACCTGCTTCAGCGCACGCGCTGCCCCTATTTCTACGACACCGCGCAGGCCTGCAACAAGCGACAGCCGGGCTCGGGCTGCTCGGCCCTGGACGGGGCGAGCCGGCAACTCGCCGTCGTCGGCTCCAGCGAGGCCTGCATCGCCACGCATCCGGGCGACATGGCGGTGGCCATGCGCGTCCTCGACGCGACGGTGGAGACGATCGATGCGGCGGGCACCGAGCGCAGGATCCCGATCGCCGACTTCCACCGCCTGCCCGAGGACCGGCCGGAGATCGACACCACCCTCGAGCCCGGCGCGTTGATCACCGCGGTCACGCTGCCGAAGCCGGTCGCCGGCACGCACATCTACCGCAAGGTCCGCGACCGGGCCTCCTACGCCTACGCGCTGGTCTCGGCGGCCGCCGTGATCGGCCCGGACGGCACCGGACGCGTTGCCTTCGGCGGCGTCGCCCACAAGCCCTGGCGCGTCGAGGCGGCCGAGGCCGACCTGCCCAGAGGCGCGCGGGCCGTGACCGATCAGGTCTTCGCCGAGGCCCGGCCCACACACGACAACGCGTTCAAGCTGAAGCTCGCCGAGCGGATCCTCGGTGCGGCGCTCAACCAGGCGAGGGCCTGAGCTATGAAGTTCGACACCCCCGCGGGGCAGAACCCGATCGACCGGCTCAAGGTCGTCGGGCAGCCGACCGACCGCATCGACGGCAAGTACAAGACCACGGGCACGGCCCCCTACGCCTACGAGCGCCACGACGCGGCGCCGAACGCGGCCTACGGCTACGTGCTCGGCTCCGCCATCGCCAAGGGGCGCGTCACCGCGATCGACTCCGCGGCGGCGCTCGGGGCTCCCGGCGTCCTGGCGGTGGTGACCACGCTCGACACGCCGCGCCTCAAGCGCGGCGTCATGAACACGGCCTACCTGTTCGGCGGCGACGTCATCCAGCACTACCATCAGGCGCTGGCCGTCGTGGTCGCGGAAACCTTCGAGCAGGCCCGCGCCGCCGCTTTCTTGGTCCGTGTCGATTACGCGCCGGAGGCAGGCAGCTTCGACCTCGCCGAGGCGGCGAAGTCCGCCGAGCCGGTCCCGGCCGACAGCGGCGAGGGCAGCGGCGGGGACGGTGAAGAGCGGGTCGGCGATTTCGAGGCGGCCTTCGCGGAAGCGCCGGTGACGCTCGACCGATCCTACACGACCGCCGACGAGAGCCACGCCATGCTGGAGCCGCACGCGACGACCGCGGCCTGGGAAGGCGACCGGCTCACGCTCTGGACCGCCAACCAGATGATCGGCTGGGGCCACGGCAGCATCGCCAAGATCCTAGGGCTGCCGAAGGAGAAGGTCAGGCTGGATGCGCCCTATGTGGGCGGCGGCTTCGGGGGCAAGCTCTTCGTGCGCGCGGACGCGATCCTCGCCGCGCTCGGCGCCAAGGCCGCCGGGCGCCCGGTCAAGGTCGCGCTGACGCGCCCGCTGATCGCCAACAACACCACGCATCGGCCGGCCACGATGCAGCGCGTGCGCATCGGGGCGCTCGAGGACGGGACGATCACGGCGATCGCTCACGAGAGCATCTCGGGCAACCTCCCCGAGGGCAGTCCCGAGACTGCGGTGAGCCAGACCAAGCTCCTCTACGCGGGCGCCAATCGCCTGACCGCGGTGAAGCTCGCCGCGCTCGACCTGCCGGAGGGCAACGCCATGCGCGCACCCGGTGAGGCTCCGGGCCTGATGGTCCTCGAGGTCGCCATGGACGAGATGGCGGAGCGGCTCGGGCTCGACCCGGTGGAGTTCCGCATCCGCAACGACACCCAGGTCGATCCGAACGATCCGGGCCGCCGCTTCTCCCACCGCGATCTCGTGGGCTGCCTGCGACTCGGCGCCGAGCGCTTCGGTTGGTCGAAGCGGGACGCGCGGCCGGGTGCCGTGCGGGACGGGCGCTGGCTCGTCGGGATCGGGATGGCCGCGGCCTTCCGCAACAATCTCGTGATGAAGTCGGGCGCGCGGGTCCGGCTGGACGAGTCTGGCACGGTCACGGTCGAGACCGACATGACCGACATCGGCACCGGCAGCTACACCATCATCGCCCAGACCGCGGCCGAGATGATGGGCGTCGCCCTGGAACAGGTCGTGGTCCGGCTCGGCGATTCGGATTTCCCGGTCTCCTCGGGGTCCGGCGGCCAGTTCGGCGCGAATTCCGCGACCGCGGGCGTCTACGCCGCCTGTGTGAAGCTGCGCGAGAGCGTGGCGCAGCGCCTGGGCTTCAACGCCACCGACGCGGTGTTCGAGAACGGCGAGGTCCGCTCGGGCAACCGAGCGGTGCCGCTCACCGAGGCGGTGCGGGACGGCGCGATCGCGGCCGAGGACACGATCGAGTTCGGCAAGATCACGGACGCGCAGCAGCAATCGACCTTCGGCGCCCATTTCGTCGAGGTGGCGGTCGATGCCGACACCGCCGAGGTCCGTGTGCGGCGGATGCTGTGCGTCTGCGCGGCCGGGCGGATCCTCAACCCCAAATCGGCCCGCAGCCAGGTCATCGGCGGGATGGTGATGGGCACCGGCGCGGCGCTGATGGAGAAGCTCGAGGTCGACACGCGCCGCGGCTTCTTCGTCAACCACGATCTGGCCGGCTACGAGGTTCCGGTCCACGCCGACATCCCGCACCAGGAGGTGATCTTCCTCGACGAGGTCGATGCGATGTCCTCGCCGATGAAAGCCAAGGGCGTGGGCGAACTGGGCATCAGCGGCGTCGGCGCGGCGGTCGCGAACGCGATCTACAACGCCACCGGCATCCGGGTCCGAGACTATCCGATCACCCTCGACAAGCTCCTCGACCGGATGCCCGACGCGGCCTGATGCGTGCCGCCCCCCGGGCGGCCCCGGTTGTGCGGGGCCGCCCGGGATACCGCCGATGTCTGCTGGCGTCGGCCGCACGGCTGTGCTCAAAGGGCCGCGCTCTCCCGACCGTACGACCACGGACCTGCATGATCCGCCGCCTCTACGAGTGGATACTCGCGCTCAGCGGAAAGCCATCCGCGCCCTGGGCCCTCGGCGCCGTCGCCTTCGCCGAGAGTTCGTTCTTCCCGGTCCCGCCCGACGTGATGCTGGTGCCGATGGCGGTGAGCCGCCCGGACCGGGTCTGGTTCTACGCCACGGTCACCACGGTTGCCTCCGTCCTCGGGGGTCTCGTCGGCTACGCCATCGGCGCGCTGCTGTTCGACTCGCTCGGGCAGTGGCTGATCAAGCTCTACGGCCTGCAGAACTCGGCCGCGACCTTCCAGGAATCCTACGCGGCCTACGGGCACTGGGTGATCCTGCTGAAAGGTCTGACGCCGATCCCCTACAAGCTCGTGACCATTACGTCGGGCTTCGCGCATTACAGCCTGTTCTGGTTCACGGTGCTCTCGGTCGTCACCCGCGGGGCACGCTTCTTCCTGCTGGCGGCGCTGCTGGGTCGCTACGGCGTCCAGATCCGCGGCGTGCTCGACCGGCACCTCAACGCGGTCGCGGCGATCTCCGTCGCCGTGATCGTCCTCGGCTTCGTCCTGTTCAAGGTGGTCCTGTGATCGACGAGATCGCGCTGTTGCGCCTGAAGCGGGCGGCGCTCGCCGTTCTGATCGGCTCCGTGCTGACGGTCGGCGGGGCGCTCGTGCTGGAACACATCTACGGCTACGCGCCGTGCAAGCTCTGCCTGACGGAGCGCCTGCCCTACTACGCGGCGATCCCGCTGGCGCTGATCGGCCTGTTCCTTCCCGAGCGCCTCGCCCGGCTGACGCTCGGCCTTGCCGCGGCGGGCCTGCTCTACGGTGCCGGCCTCGGCGTCTACCACGCGGGCGCCGAATGGGGCTTCTGGCCGGGCCCGACCGATTGCGGCGGCGGCAGCGCCAACCCGGCGGACCTCGGCAGCTTCCGCGACGCCCTCGCGAGCACGCGGGTGACCGACTGCTCGACCGCGGCCCTGCGCATCCTCGGCCTCTCGCTCGCCGGCTGGAACGCGGTGATCGCCTTCGTGCTCGCCTCGGTGGCGGGGAAAGCCGCGCTCAATTCCGGTCGTCGGGAACGATCGGCAGCGCCGCGACGCTGATCCCCTCCTCGATCAGGGCGCGGGCCTCCTCGGGGCTCGCCTGCCCGTGGATCGAGCGCTCCTCGCTCTCGCCGTAATGGATCTTGCGCGCCTCCTCGGCGAAGCGCGGGCCGACGGCCTCGGAGTTCGCGACGACGTGCGCCCGGAAAGCCCGTAGCATCGCGCGCACCTGCCGCTCGGGCTCGGAGATCATCGGCACGCGCGCGTCCTCGGCGGGAGCCGGCACGGGCGCGGTCGCCTGATCGGTGCGCGCGAGCCGCGGCGCCATCAGCGCCTTGCCGACCTTTGTCGAGTCGCAGACCGGGCAGGCGACCAGCCCGCGCGCAGCCTGGTCGTCGTATGAATCGGAGGAGGGAAACCAGCTCTCGAACTCGTGGCCGGCCTCGCAGACGAGGGCATAGCGGATCATGCTCGTGGATCGTGGCGGGGTATGAGGCCGGACGTGGCGGTTCCGGCGCGCGGGCGCAATGGGTGAGGGGCGCAGCAGCGATCGCGCGCGGCATTCCGTTCCCGGATCACCCTTCGCCGCGCCCCAGGCGTCCGGGTCGGGCCCGGTGCGCGGACCGAGGCTATTCGCGAGAGTCCGCGGCGGCCACCCGCTCCACCCGGAACGGCTTGGAGTGCTGCAGGGCGGGGATCCGGGCCCGCGCATCCGCGACGCGCGCGAGATCGATCTCGGCCAGGATCACGCCGGGCTCGGCGCCGCCGGCATCCGCCAGGACGCGGCCCCAGGGATCGACGATGATCGAGTGCCCGTAGGTGTCGCGCCCGTCCTCGTGGCGCCCGCCCTGGGCGGCCGAGATCATGAACGAGCCGGTCTCGATCGCGCGGGCCCGGTGCAGAACGTGCCAATGCGCCTCACCGGTCTGCTGGGTGAAGCAGGCTGGCGCCGTCAGCACGTCCGCGCCGGACTCGGCCAGCGCCCGGAACAGGGCCGGGAAGCGGATGTCGTAGCAGATGCCGAGGCCGATCGCCGCCAGCGCCGTCTCGGCCACCACCGCGCAGGCACCGCCCGTATAGGTCGCGGATTCGCGCCAGCGCTCGCCGTTCGGGAGATCAACGTCGTAGAGATGCAGCTTGTCGTAGGCCGCCAGGATCTCGCCGTCCGAGCCGATCAGGAAGGCGCGGTTGGCCACCTTGTCGCCGTTGCGGATCGCGAGCGAGCCGACCTGCACCACGGCGCCGGTCTCGCGGGCCGCCTCGCGGAGCGCGGCCAGCGTCGGGTCGGCCTCCTGCTCGGTCACGACCGCGAACAGGCGCTCGCGGCTGCGCTCGACCAGCGAGGTCATCTCGGGCGTCTGGATGTACTGCGCGCCCGCCGCGGCGGCCTCGCGAACGCCGGCGACTGCTGCGTCGCGGTTCGCCAGAGGTTCGCGGCCCGACCGCATCTGCACGCAGGCGGCGACGAAGCTTAGAGCCTCAGGCATCGGCCGAATCCTCGAGGAGCGGGTCGAGGCGCCCGCCGCGCTCGAGCGCGTAGAGGTCGTCGCACCCGCCGACATGCGTCTCGCCCACGAAGATCTGCGGCACGCTCGTGCGGCCGTTCGCCCGCTGCACCATCGTGGCGCGGGTGCCCGGGGCCTTCTCGACGTCGATTTCCTGGAAGGCGACGCCCTTCTCCTTCAGCAGGCTCTTGGCCGCCGAGCAGTAGGGACACCAGGCCGTGGTGTAGATCGTGACCGGCTGCATGGGCGCGTCCTGCGTTTGGAACACGCCCATATAGGCGGGCCCGCGCACGGCGCCTATGGTCCGGGCGCCGACGCTTCAGGCGGCCAGCAGCTTCTCCACCTCGTTGACGAGGTCGCGCAGGTGAAAGGGCTTCGACAGGACCTTGGCGTCCTTGGGTGCCTTCGAATCCGGGTTGAGCGCCACCGCCGCGAAGCCGGTGATGAACATCACCTTGATGTCGGGGTCGAGTTCGGTGGCGCGGCGCGCCAGCTCGATCCCGTCCATCTCCGGCATCACGATGTCGGTGAGAAGGAGTTCGAACGGCTCCTCGCGCAGGCGGTTGTACGCCGAGAGACCGTTGTCGAAGGACAGCACGTCGTAGCCGGCGTTCTGCAACGCCTTGGCCAGGAAGCGCCGCATGTCGTTGTCGTCTTCCGCCAGCAGGATCTTCATCGGACGGTTCCGAACCCTTCGAATCGCACGCGTTCATTCCATAAAGGGAGCCGGTGGTAAACAAGGCGTTAGGATTTCGGGATCCGCCAGCGTGACGTGGCGCACCGCCGCGCGGGCGCCACACGGGTTGCTCCGGGGGCCGGCCTGCACCGCAGTGGACAGGGCTGCCCGCCCGCACCACACTGTACCGATGCCGACTGGCCGACCTGCTGGGGCAAGCCCGCCACGATGATACCGCCCTCCCCGGACCCCGCCGACGTCCTGGGCTTCGCGCCGCCCTTCGCGGTCGACGAGCCGGCGCGCCACACCCTGCCCTTCGTCTTCAACACCGGCCATTCCGGCGCGGTCTATCCGCCCGCCTTCCTCGCCGTCTCGAGACTGCAGCCGTTGGCGCTCCGCCGCTCGGAGGACGCCTACGTCGACCGGCTCTTCGGCAGCGTCGTGCCCATGGGCGCGCCGCTCCTGAGGGCCAACTTTCCCCGCGCCTATCTCGACGTGAACCGCGAGCCCTACGAGCTCGACCCGCGCATGTTCTCGGGCCGGTTGCCGCCGTTCGCCAACACGCGCTCGATGCGGGTCGCGGGCGGGCTCGGCACGGTGCCGCGCGTCGTCGCGGACGGGCAGGAGATCTACGGTGGGCGCCTCGACGTGGAGGAGGCGATCGAGCGCATCGAGCGGCTGTACAAGCCCTACCACCGCACCCTGCGCGGCCTGATCCAGCGCACGGCCCGCACCTTTGGCCGGTGCATCCTGATCGACTGCCACTCGATGCCCTCCTCGAGCCTCGGGCGCGAGGCGGACCCGAAGGCCGACATCGTGCTCGGCGACCGCTTCGGCACGGCCTGCGCCTCCGCGCTGACGGAGCGCGTCGAGGCGGCCTTCCGGTCACGCGGGTTCGTGGTGGTGCGCAACAAGCCCTACGCGGGCGGCTTCATCACCGAGCATTACGGCGAGCCGAACCTCGCCCGGCACGCTCTGCAGATCGAGATCAACCGCGGCCTCTACATGAACGAGGCGAGCCTTGCCGTGACGCCGGGCTTCGGCGCCCTGGCCGAGGCGCTGCAGGACATCGTCGCCGAGGTGGCGAGCGATATCGGCGATCTTTCGCCGCAGCGGATCGCGGCCGAGTAGCGGCCGCACATCGGCCCGCGGGCGGAATCGACCGGACAGAAAAAAGGCCACTCCCGAAGGAGCGGCCCGAAGTCTAGGGAGGAAACGCCCAAGAAGGGCTGCGGGACCGCGACGCCATCGCGTTCTCGCAATGCACAAAGTAAAGTGCGCCGCACAAAACACAAGACCCGGCCGACGTTTCTCACCCGCCTCCCGCGCATGGCTTGGCCGCGCGGGCTGCAAATCCAGCGGGATTCTTATGGTTGGCGTGCCATCATCTTGTTGGTGACGGTGTGCGCCGCGACGATCACGCCTTGCCGAGGAGCCGCTCGATCTCGGCTTTCAGCGGCCCGGCGAGATCCGGCCGCTCCAGCCCGTAGGCGAGGTTTGCGGTGAGGAAGCCGATCTTGGAGCCGGTGTCGTAGGTCCGGCCCTCGTAGCGCATGCCGTAGAAGCTCTGCTCGCCCATGAGCTTGATCATCGCGTCGGTGAGCTGGATCTCGCCGCCCGCCCCGGTCTCGCCCTTCTCGAGGATCGCGAAGATCTCGGGCTGGAGGATGTAGCGGCCCGAGATGATGAAGTTCGAGGGCGCCGTGCCCTGCTTCGGCTTCTCGACCATGCCGGTGATCTCGAAGGTCTGGCCGAAGGTCTCGCCCACGCTGACGATGCCGTACTGGTGGGTCTCTTGCGGCGCGACCTCCTCCACCGCGATGACGTTGCCGCCGTGGCGCTCGTAGGCGTTCAGCATCTGGCCCATGCAGCCCCGGCTCAGCATGTCCGGCAGCAGCACCGCGAAGGGCTCGTCGCCGACGATCTCGCGGGCGCACCAGACCGCGTGGCCCAGGCCGAGCGGCGCCTGCTGGCGGGTGAAGCTGGTCTGGCCGGCCTTCGGCAGGTCCCGCTTCAGCTCGTCGTAGGCGGCCTGCTTGTTCCGCTCCTGCAGCGTGCGGTCGAGTTCGTAGGCGATGTCGAAATGGTCCTCGATCACCGCCTTGCCGCGGCCGGTGACGAAGATGAAGTGCTCGATGCCGGCCTCCCGCGCCTCGTCGACCACGTGCTGCACCACGGGGCGGTCCACCACCGTGAGCATTTCCTTCGGCACCGCCTTCGTCGCCGGCAGGAAGCGCGTGCCGAGTCCGGCGACGGGGAGGACAGCCTTGCGGATTGGTTTCATCGTCGGAACCTGATCGTGGACGGAACGGCGCGGTCCGCGGAGACGCGGGCGTGCAACCGCAGAGATAGCACGACTTTTCCTCCATCAAGGCTTATTGACGCATCGACAGCAAAGCTTCACCCCGAACGGGTTGAAGAGCCGGGAGACCGCGGCGGGAGAACGGGGCGATGACGGTTCTGGTCACGGGCGGGGCCGGCTATATCGGCAGCCACATGGTCCTGGCACTGGTCGATGCGGGGCAGGACGTCGTGGTGCTCGACGACCTCTCGACCGGCTACGACTGGCTGCTGCCGCCCGAGGTGAAGCTCGTGGTCGGCGACGTGGCGGACGCGGATCTCGTCGCCCGGACGATCCGGACCCACGGCTGCGACGCGCTCGCGCATTTCGCGGCCCGGATCGTGGTGCCGGACTCGGTGGCCGACCCGCTCGGCTACTATCTGGCCAACACCGTGAAGACCCGCGCCCTGCTCGAGGCCGCCGTGCGGAGCGGGATCCGGCACGTGATCTTCTCTTCCACGGCGGCCGTCTACGGCGAGCCGGCGACCGTTCCGGTGCCGGAGACGCTGGATCCCAACCCGATCAATCCCTACGGCCGCTCGAAGCTGATGAGCGAGTGGATGATCGCGGACGCGGCCCGCGCCCACGGCTTCAGCTACGTGATCCTGCGCTACTTCAACGTCGCGGGCGCCGACCCGCGGGGCCGCTCCGGCCAATCGACGCCGAACGCCACCCATCTGATCAAGGTCGCGACCCAGGCCGCGCTCGGACAGCGCAGCCACATGGAGGTGTTCGGGACCGATTACCCGACGCCGGACGGCTCCTGCCTGCGCGACTACATCCAAGTCTCGGACCTCGCGGAGGCGCACCGTGTCGCCCTCGACCACCTGCGCGGGGGCGGCGCGAGCCTGACGCTCAATTGCGGCTACGGGCGCGGCTACTCCGTTCTGGAGGTGGTGGACGTGGTCAAGCGCGTCTCGGGCCGGGATTTCGCCGTCCGGCTCAGCCCGCGCCGCGCCGGCGACCCGGCTCGGATCGTGGCCGGCTCCGAGCGGATCCGGACGGAACTCGGCTGGGTTCCGCGCCACGACGACCTTGAGGCAATCGTGCGTCAGGCCCTCGACTGGGAAGATCACCTCGCCAAGCGCAACCGGATCTGAACCGTGCGCCCGGGAGGTCTCGCCGCGCTGACGCTCTGCCTCGGGTTGGCCGCCCATCCGGCGCCGGTCGCCGCGCAGGGCACCGTTCCGCCGGGCGCGGCGTTTGCGACCTTCGTGGCGGCGCTGCGGCCGGACGCCGAGGCCCGCGGGATCTCGCGCGCGACCTTCGATTCCGCCTTCGCGGGGGTGACGGCACCGGATCCCGCGGTCCTGGCGCGGACACGCCGCCAGGGCGAGTTCGGGCGCCCGGTCTGGGACTACCTCGTCGGCGCCGTCTCGGCCGCGCGGATCGCCCGGGGGCAGGCGCGTGCCCGCGCGCTCGCCGCGACGCTCGACGCGATCGAGGCCCGCTACCGCGTGCCGCGCTGGATCGTGCTGGCGTTCTGGGGCGTGGAGTCCGATTTCGGCGCGAGCGGCGGCAGCGTGCAGACCGTCCGCGCGCTGGCCACCCTGGCGCAGGCCCGGTACCGGGGCGACCTCTTCCGCAACGAACTCCTCGATGCCCTCGCCATCCTGCAACGGGGCGACATCGCGCCTGACCGGATGAAGGGAAGCTGGGCCGGCGCCATGGGGCAGGTGCAGTTCCTGCCCTCGACCTACCTGCGCCATGCGGTCGATTTCGACGGCGACGCTCACCGCGACATCTGGGCGAGCGACGCGGACGCGCTCGCCTCGATCGCCGCCTACCTGAAGAATCTCGGCTGGAACCCCGACCTGTCCTGGGGCTACGCCGTCACGCTGCCGCCGGGCCTCGACCTCGGCCGCTACGCGGCCGACCTCTCGGAGTTCGCGCGGGCCGGGGTCCGGCGCATCGACGGCGCGGCCCTGCCCGGTTCGGGCCGGGCCAGCCTGTTCCTGCCCGGCGGCCTCGGCGCACCCGCCTTCCTGATCACCGACAATTTCGAGGTGGTCCGGGCCTACAACACCTCGGATTCCTACGCGCTCGCCGTCGGGCATCTCGCCGACCGGCTCGCGGGAGGCCCGGCCCTCGCCGATTCGTGGCCGAGCGCGGCGGCGCGGCTCGATACGGCCGGATTGAAGGCGCTGCAGACCGGGCTGAAGGCCGAGGGGCTCTACGAGGCGGAGGCCGACGGGCGGGCCGGGCCGAAGCTGCGCGAGGCGCTGCGCCGCTACCAGATCCGCGAGGGTCTCACCGCCGACGGCTACGCGACCCCGGCGGTGCTGGAGCATCTACGGGCGCGGCGTGAGGCGGCGCCGCGTTAGGAGCCTCTCCCAGAACTCCCGCAGCACCGTCGCGTGCAGAGGAGTGGCTCCCGGCGATCGGGCGTTTCGCGCGGTGCGCCGAGCCCGCGCGAACGCCGAGGCCTCGATCGGTCCAGTCGGATCCGCGCCGCGCGGGAGCGGCGAGCGGACCTCGCTTCGTCGCGCGGCCGCGGGCGGAGCCTCGCCGATCCCGGCGATCGCGTCGCCGAAGATTCACCTACGTGAGATGCGGGCCCGCCCGGGCCGCCTATCGTGGCGACGCGCACGGGCACGGGTGCGCGCCAGGCGAGAGCATGCCGCAGCATCTCATCGACAAGCTCGAACGTTTCACCCGTCTCTCGGACGAGGACAGGCAGGTTCTGAAGGCGCTGGCGCGCAAGGTGCGCCTGATCGAGGCCGGCGTGGACATCATCCAGGAGGGCGACCGACCGGAGACCGTGAACCTCTTCCTCGACGGCTGGGCATGTCGCTACAAGCAGTTGGAGGACGGCCGTCGGCAGATCGTGGCCTTCTTCGTGCCGGGCGATCTCTGCGACATCCATATCTACGTCCTGCGCGAGATGGACCACGCGATCGCCGCGATCACGCCCGTGCGCCTCGCCACGGTCCCGCGCGAGATCTTGCTCGACACGATGGACCGCCACCCCCGGATCACGCGGGCATTGTGGTGGGAAAGCCTGGTCAACGCGGCCATCCAGCGGGAGTGGACCGTCAACATCGGGCGCCGTACCGCCCTGGAACGGCTCGCGCACCTGTTCTGCGAGCTGTTCCTGCGCCTGCGCGCGGTCGGGCTGGCGGAGGGAAGCACCTGCCCGTTTCCGCTCACCCAGCTCGAGCTGGCCGACGCGACGGGCCTGACGAACGTGCACGTGAACCGCACGCTGAAGGAGATGCGGAACGCAGGCCTGATCCTCCTCAAGAGCCGTCAGCTGACGGTTCCGGACCTCGCGGCCTTGCAGAAGGCGGCCTTGTTCAACCCGAACTATCTGCACCTCGAACGGGAGGGCGCGCATCTCAGCGCGAACGCCTAGGGTCGTTCCCGATCGCGTTGCAAACGGTAACGGCTCAAACTGTCTGTCTTGACGCGCTCTCTTGCGCCGAACCGGCGTCCACTTCGGGGCAAGAGCGCTCCGACGGGCGCGCCGGGACGGATCATGCCAAGGGTGCGGTTGATCGCGGGACCGCGGCCGAAGCGTCGGCGGGCGGTGGAGCGGGTACCGGGAATCGAACCCGGGTATTCAGCTTGGAAGGCTTGTTGACCACCTAACGCCCCCGCCGGGCGCCGGCCATCGGTCGTTAACCACCCATTGAATCCATTGAGGTTTTCCCGCCTTTCGGCCTACGCCGGGCTTGCGGGGTCTCTCGGGACCCGCGTTGTATCGGTGTTGTATCGCGGGGGACGGGAATGGCGGCGGGGGCGACGACGAAGGCGAAGCGGGGCTACACCCGCGAGACGGTGAAGCTTACGAAGGCCCACGTGACCCGGGCCGAGAGGCTGCTGCTCGACGGCAAGGTCCCTGGCCGGGGCATGGAATGGGGCGACACGGAGGAGCGCGGGCTGACGCTGCGCCTCACGCCCCAGGCCCTGACCTGGTACCTGCGCACCCGGACCGACACGGTGAAGTTGGGCGCCTACCACCTTCTCGACGTCACCCAGGCCCGGTTCGCCGCCGAGAAGGCCAAGGTCGGCCTGCGGCAGGGCGACAACATGAAGTTCGAGATGTCGGTCTTCCATAACATCATGGCGCGGACCGGCGGCGACCTCGAAGTCGTCGGGGACGTCGCCTTCCCGGACCGCTCGGAGCCGCCGCCGGTGCCGAGCATGATCCGGCGCCGGAACGGGCCGTGGTTCTGGGAGGACATGATCGAGGAGTTCCTCGACTACAAGGCGACCAAGGTCGAGGCGAGCTATCTTCCCAAGTACGCCAAGTACCTGCGGCACCCCGGCTACGCATGCTTGGAGGGAATGCTGGTCTGTACCATCACCGTCGAGAGGTTGCAGGAGATCAGGGACGAGATCATCGCCAACTATTCCCTTTCGACCGCCGCTCGGTGCGTGAACCAGGCCAAGGACGCCTTCGATTGGGCCTGGCGGACGCACAGCGGCCGGAGCGGCCTGGCCAGGGCCGATGAGAAGTGGCCGATGTGGCGCGAGCAATGGCACGTCGAGTACAAGTCCGGGAAGCGCAAGCACACGCCGACGCTCACCGAGCTCGCCCGCACGCTCGCCCTGGCCGAGCGCCACCGCTCCCTCGGGCAGACGGAGCACGGGACGTCGGCCGGCACGCTGGGCCTGCTTTGGTTCACGGTGCTGACGGGCCAGCGGACGGGCCAGGTCGCCAAGACGGAACTCGATCAGGTCGGCCACATCTCGCAGGACGCCGGCGTCCCGGGCGCCGATTGGGTCGCGGTGACGTGGCAGGGGCCGCAGATGAAGTCGAGGCGTCAGCACGTCCTGCCGCTGCCCCCTGCCGCCTGGCGGGAGCTCGAAGGCCTGCTCGCGCCCGCCCGCGCCAAGTCGAACCGTTGGCTGTTCCCGCCGAAGCGGGGGGCGGGGCACGCGAGCGCCGGGTCTATGAACCAGGTCCTGTTCCGCCTCGCCGGCAAGCGCCACAAGAAGGCCGATCCCCAGCGCGTCTCCCCGGAGGTGCCCCTCCCGGACCTGCTGACCGAGCACGGCATCCGCAAATGGACGTTGCATGACGTGCGGCGGTCGATCACCGAGTTCCTCGTGGACCGGAGGCTGGGCGGCGCCGCCTCGGCCATCCTCGACCACGAGATCGCGGGGGCGAAGGACCTGCGGGAGCAGACGGCCACGGTGACGCGGCTGCACTACGACACCGCGCAGCGGATCGCGCTCAAGGCCGAGGGCATGGCGCTCTGGTGCGACGCCCTGCTGGCCGAGGTCGAGCGGGAGCGGGCGCTGCTGGCCCTGCAGCCGTTGCCGGCGCCGCGGCCGCGCCCGAAGCGTAAGCCTGCCAAGCGCAACCCGGGCCGTCCCAGGAAGATCGCGGCCTAACCGGCCAGCCGCCGCAGCCGGCGTCCGCGCCGGTCCCGGCCGAGCGCCCTCGCCAGGTCGGCCGGGCGCTCGGCCCGCACGAATCCCGGCCCGCCCCGGCGTGCGGCCGCCGTCTCCAGGTCCTCCGCCATCGCCCTCCGCAACGCGTCCCGCTCGTCCCCGGCGGCCGCGCCCGCGATGTCGTCCCAGCTTGGCATTGACCCTCTCCGCCTTGAGAACAGATAGGGAACGGACGGATCGGGTCAACGGAGGGGGGGACGGGATGGAGGTGCCGCGGACGCTGGGGGCGTTCCCCAACCGGCGGGTCGTCATCGTCTGCCCCTGGTGCCCTCGGCGCCATGGCTCCTACGACACCGACAGGCTGATCGCGCGCCTCGGTCCCCGGGCGTCGCTGGAGGATGTCCTGGCCGCCCTCGTCGTCGGATGCCGGTGGCCGAAGGCGTGGCACGTCCGCGGGCCGTCGCAGTACGTCCCCTGGTGCCGGGCGAGGTTCGCCGACCTCGGGAGCCGGCGCCCTCCGGACCGCGACGTGCCCGCTCCGTAACAATGTCATCCATCCCCGGCGCTGGATGACATTTTTACGGACGCCGCCTCCGCCCAGGCTTTCCGTTAACCCTGCCGCACGACCCCGCTTGACGGGTCGAATCTGGAGCTGCGATCCCTGGTCCCACACCGCGACCGAGAGGCGACCGTGAAACGCCGAATAGCCCCCAAACCGACGAGACCGACCATCCCGGGGGCGTGACGCCGCGCGCGCAGCCCCCCTTCGAGGAGGCTGCCTTCATGACCAAGACCACGACTTCGACCGCCCGCGTGCTCCTGACCGCGGACCACCATTTCGGCCACGAGGCCGTGCTCAGGATGAGCGGCCGCCCGTTCGCCTCCATCGGCGAGCACGACGAGTACCTCGTCGAGGCCTGGAACGCCTCCGTCGGCCCGAAGGACGAGGTCTGGCACCTCGGCGACTTCGCCTACAAGTGCACCCAGGAGCACGCCGCGCGCGTGTTTTCCCGCCTCAACGGGGTCAAGCGGTTGGTGCACGGCAATCACGAAAAGCGCGGCAAGACGCTGCCCTGGGCGTCGCAGCACGAGGGCTTCGTCGACACCGTCATTGAGGGGCGCCGCGCGTTCCTCTGCCATTACGCCTTCCGGGCCTGGCCAGGGGCCTTCCGCGGCACGCTCCACTTCTACGGCCACACGCACGGCCTCTTGCCGGACACCCGGCAGTCCTGCGACGTCGGCGTGGACCGATGGCAGTACCGGCCGGCGTCGTTCCCCGAGATCCTGGCGCGGCTGGAGGCGACCGAGGCGCTGCCCGAGGAGGTCGTCCTCGGGCAGGCCCAGGATGCCGCCCGCGAGGCCGACGAGGCCTGAAACGAGAAGGGCCCCCGGCGGCGAACCGGGGGCCCTTCTCGTTGTGGCTATCGGCGCGGGCCCGGCGGTCCCCTGAGTTCCTGCTCGATCTCGTACGCCGCCACCATCGCGTCGTCGGCGGCGTCATGCAGGCGGCCGGCCTCGGTCTCAAGGGCGTCCGCGTGATCCCGCAGGATCAGCGGCAGCGCCGCGATGGCCCAGGGCAGGATCTCCATCGCGCCGGTCCTCCACCGTGACACCGACCTCGGGTCGATGGTCTCGCGAGGCCCGTCCGGGTGATAGGCCCCCAGGGCCCGGGCGACAGCCTTCGCCCAGTTGTCGTCGCCCGTCAGGGCCTCGCCGGCACGGGCCAACATCTCGCGCGGGGTCATCAGAGCTTCTCCCTCCAGATCACGGTGCCGCGGTCGGCGTCGAGCCAGAAGAACAGCTCCCAAGGCTCGCCCTCGAAAACCTGGCCCCATGCCAGGACGGCGCCGCTGACGAGAGTGGCCGCGAACTCGTCGCTGGGGCGGTCCTCGCGGTACCACGCCGGGCGGCGCTTGCCGGTCGAGGCGTGGACGTGGGCGACGCGGCGGCGGGCCTCCTGGACGTCGATGACGTCGGAGAGGGCGTTGAGGACGGCCTCGGAGACCGAGTTGCGGTAGCGGGCGGGGATGGCGGAGACGATCATGGGGGCGGCTCCTTAAATGCCCAGGCTGCGGGCGCGGACGACCTCGGGCTCAAGCTCGGCGAGGAACGCGAGGCCGAGCAGGTTGACGTAGTAGCCGGACCGGCGCGGCGGCTCCGGTTTGCGCCGGCCGGCCGAGGCGGTCGTCATCGGGGCGGTTTCGACAGTGAGGTAGACATCGCCGTCGGGGATGGCGTCGAAATGGTCGTCCAGGCAGGCCTGCTGCCAGACGATGCGGGCCTCGTCGTGCGACCGGGCCCAGACCTCCATGGCCAGGCTTTCGTGGACCGGCTCCTGCGTCCGAGGGTCGACGGGGCGACAGATGTGCGCCTCCGGCTCGCCAAGCACCAGGGCGAGGATCTGGGCGACGTTCTCGGACCGGGTCCGGGCGGGACCCGCTTCGTCCTCGCGGAGGGGGCGCCGCGGAGGCGCGGGACGGAGGAATGGGCGCATTGAGGATGCTCCTGTCGGTGGCGGGCGGCTCATGCCGGCCCGAGGGGGGAAGGAATCCGGCCCCCGGCTGGCCGCCCCCTGAGGCGGCCGGCGAGAGGCCGGGGCGGGTGCCCCGGCGGTTGGCTGGTTCAGACGGCGTTCGGGTCGAAGGCGAGGATCGCGTCGCAGGACATGTCGCCCAGCCCTGCGTCGAGCATCCGCCACATGTCCGTGGCGGCGCCGTCGACAGCGGCCGCGTGATCGCGCATCGCCTCGGCCCAAACGCCGGTCGTGACGTGGACGGCGACGACGGCGGCGTGCGCCTCGGCCACCAGGGCGTCGAGTTCCGCGCGGCGCGCCTTGACGGCGGCGGCGAGGTTCTGCGCACGGACGATGGCGGCGTCGCGGGCGTCGTAGGCCCGGGTCAGGGCCTGGCAGGTGACGACCGGAATGGCGGCGGCGACGGTGACGAGGGCGTTCATCGAGGATGCTCCTGTGGTGGCGGGCGGCTCTGCCGGCCCTGGGGGAAGGACTGTCCGGCCCCCGGCGGGGCGCCCCGTGAGGCGACCCGCGAGAGGCCGGGGCTGGTGCCCCGGCGGCGGCGTCAGATCTCGGCGAGGGCCGCCATGTCGACGCGGTACTCCTCGACGCGTTGGAGGAAGGCGAGCCGCTGGGCCTCGTCATCGGCGCGCTCCTGCTCGATGCGCTGGCGCTCCGCCTCGGCCTCGATGTGGGCGTAGGCGCCGCCGGCGGCCGCAGCCTCTTCGCGGGTGACGATGGCAACGGTCCGGCGGCGGGCGAGACGCTCCTCGACGGCGAGGTCGGGATGGGCTTCGAGGCGGGCGAGGAGTTCCTCGCGCGAGGTCCGGTACTTGCTGCCGTAGCGGGCGGCGCGGCCGGTCAGCGTCGAGCCGGACCAGGCCTCGGAGCCGTTGAGAACGGCGCGCTGGTAGGAGCCGCGGGCGCACCCGTAGGCGGCGAGGACGGCGGCGGGGCTGATGTCGGTGTAAGCGCTCATTAGGATGCCCCTTCTGATGGGAGGCTGTACCTGCCCATGACCGGAATATGCCATCGGTCATGGCGCAGCACAAGCATTATCAAGAAGAAATCGCGCATTCATCGAGTGTAACGCGCGATCAATACAGTGTAACGGATTGTCAGAGGTCCGTTGGGGTTTCAGGCGGCCTCGCCGCGGCGGGTCAAGGCCACACCGCCAAGCTCATGTCTCGCTTCAACTCCGTCAGAGCGTCCCGCTCCAGATCTTCAAGCGGGCGGTTCGGGCAGGTGTCCTGCACCCCGACAATGCGGGCGTGCTTCTCGGCGAACCGGACGGGGCCGCACATGTAGGCGTCCTCAACCATGTCCTTGGCCTCCTTCAGCCCGACGCCGAGGGCGCGCCGGAGCCACTTGATGGCCTCGATCTTCGGGTGGGCGGTCTGCTCGGACGAGCGGATGGCGAGGCGGACGATGGACTGCAGGTCAATCACGGGACGCCTCCTTGGCGGCGGTTGCGGAAGGGGTGGTGTCGTCGGCGACGCCGGCGGCGTTCCCGACGATGGCGAGGACGGCCCAGACGAAGACGAAGCCGGAGGCGAACAGGCTGGCGTGCCACGCCGCGCGGGCGAGGTCCCAGCCGGCGCCGGCCAGGACGAAGACGATGGCCACGATGGCGGCCGCGCTGATGGAGACCCGCCCGGGGCCTCCGGCGATGAGGGCGAGGAAGGGGCGCATCAGGCGGTCGCCTTCCCAAGGTTGAAGGTCCCCAGCGTGCCGACCCGCACAACCCGGTTCCCGTCGCGGCGAAGCTGGGCAATCTCGACGGCGGCGGATATCTCGCGGACGTCGAGGTGCTGCTCCATCGCGGGGCGGAACAGCGGGTCCTCGGCGAGCTCGGGGTGCTCCTCCAGCAGGTTCACGATGAACGCCTTACCTGCGAGCTCGTGGACTACGTCTAGGCTCGTGCTCGGCTTCGACACGCACCCGTTCGTCAGGTCCCAGAAGAGCGTCTCGATGGTCTGCTTGAAGGCCGCGTGCTCGTCGACCAGCCAGCCCAGCGTGACCGCATCTTCGAGCGGGTAGCTGTCGAGACCGAGGGCCTCGGCGGCGGCGGAGTTGCCCTCGTAGTCCTCGCAGTTGAACAGGACGAGGTCCCTGGTGACCACCGGCGCCTCGACGGTCGTGATCCCCTTGCCGCGCGGGACGTCCACAGACCGCCCGGGCTCCAACGCCCCAGGCATGAAGCCCGACCCCGACGCGGACAATACCAGCGACTGCACCCAATCGAGGTAGTCCCGGTGACTGACGCCGTCCCAGCAACCGGTTCGGCGGGCGAACTCCACGCGATCCGCCGTGGTCGAGCCGGGCTGCGGCTTCCGCACGACGGAGAACCCGGCCGCGTCGAGGGCCTGCATGACGTCGTGGGCTAACACGTCAGCCGAAGCGGGATGGTCGAGATCCACTCCGCGCATGCTGAGATGAATGGCGGCTACGGCTACCGTCTCCGCGCCGTCGACGGTGAACTCGGTCTTGAACTCGTTGGTCTGGCGCTTCACGAAGCGCTCCTGAGAAACCGGGGTGGGGGGGAGGAATCGGTGGTGCGCCACTGCCGCCTGGCGCGCGACGGAGAGCGATGCCTCAGGCGGTCGGCTCCACGACAGGGCCGAGCAGTGCGATCTCGTCAGCCGGGCGCGGCCCGTACCGGCGCAGGTTGTCGTTGCGGAACCAGCCGCCGCCGATCTTCCCGGTCTCGCCGGAGTGGTAGAGGAGCTTGGTCGTCCCGTCGGACGGGTCGATCTCCTGCACCAGGCCGATCTTGACCCCCTCAGCCTCCATGGGCGGGTGCTGGCTGTCGCCGACGCTCAGGATCTCGACGAGCTCGCCCTTCTTCCACTCGGGCTTGCGTTCCCGGCCGGCGTGCCGGTCCCGGAGCTCCGCCACCATTTCCTGCAGGGTGAGCGCCTTCGCCGGCTCGGGCTTGGCCGCTTCCTTGGCCAGCTTCTCCCGCCAAGCCGTCTCGTGCTCGGGCGTCCAAGCCTCGAAGTTGAAGCTCTCCCCCATGCACGCCTGCAGAACGCCGTTGCGGTGGACGCCGTAACGGATGTCGAGGACGCGGCCGAAAGCGCTTGACCCGGCATCTTCGGGGTTGGTCGCCGTCTGGATGCGGATCGGCTCGTAGAGAACCTCAAGGACCACGCACGGCTCGCCGGGCCCCTTCAAGGGCGCGTCGGGCCGCTGCACGACGATGTCGCCGACTGCGAAGGGGCAGTAGCCGTACTCCTCCGCCGCCTTGGCGAAGCGTGCGAGGATGCCGTCGGCGTCGAGCTTGATCGGCTCCGGCTTGTCGGCGGCACGCGCCTCCATGAGGGCCGGAGGGAGGGAGGAACCGAGGGACGAGAGAAGGCTGCTCAGCATGGCTGTGACCTGTCTGGATGGGTGGCGGGATTGCCCCCTTTGGCGGGGCGGGCCGGGAAGCTCGCGGGTGCGCCACCGTCGCCTGGCGCGTCGACGGAGGCCCTCAAGCCGCGGCGGCGAGGGGCCGCTCGTCGCGCTTCAGCATCTCGGCGAGCTCGGGGGCCTCGGCGTAGACCTCGAACCACGCGGAGACGCGGCCATGGCGGGTCGCGTAAAACTCGCCGTCGATCAGCTCGCGCAGGAGCAGGTGCGGCTCGCCGGCCGGGATGACGAGGCCGGTCCCGTGGCAGACGTGGTCCTTGCGGCCACGGACGACCTTGCGGGCGAGCTCGCGCACGTCGCCTTCCTTGCCGCCGTCGAACGGCAACATGTGAAGGAAGTCGTCGTCGGTGACCTGCTCGGCGGCGCGGAGCTTGATCCAACCGAGGTCGGCGTCGTTCCAGTGCCCGCTCTCGATGCGGTCGATGATGCGGCCCTGGAGGTCGCGGAAGAGCTCGGGCATGTCCGGCTCCTCGACGCACTCGCGGATGATGTCGCCGACGTCACGCTCCGCGAGGGAGCCGAAGATCGCGACGATGGCCTCCCGGCGGGAATAGAAGTCGAGCTTCTCGATGCCGGCGGCGAGCGTCTCGAACAGGTCGGACGGCGCCAGGATCTCGGGCAGGCTGGCGCCCGTGTCGGGGTGGGGCACGAACACGTTGGCGCCGGCTTCGATGGCGAGGGCGTGCGGCTCGCGGTCTCCGCGTTCGAGCCGGTCGCGCCAGACGCCGAAGTTGGCGAACGCCGTGTCGGGGAGCTCGTCGATGTAGCGATGGGGGACGTAGGGGGTGGTGCTGGTCTGGCGCCGCATCGGGCGCTCCTATGAAACCGGGGTTGCGGGAAGGGGTGGATCAGTCGTCGGCGAGCGAGGGCTGGCGACGGCGCTCGGCGCGCAGGGCCTGGTAGTGCTGGCCCTGGAGCTCGGCGCGGAACTCGGCGTCGATGCCTGGGTCGGTGAGAAGCGCCGCGAGGTCGGCCTTCCCCTTCGCCGCGAGCGCGTCGGCCTCTGCGACCTCGCGCTCGTCGGGGGCGTCCCAGTAGATGCCGTCGTGCGCGAACTCGATGTCGAGGTCGGCCTCCATCGCCCAAAGGGCGCCGAGGTCGATGAGGCTGCGGGCGAGATCCCCGTCCCCTGCCACACGGGCCGCGGCGAGGCGGGCGAGCAGGTCGGCTACGGTCGTGATGACAGTCATGCGTCTCTCCCGAGGGTGGCGGCAACGAGGGCGACCGCCGCGGCCACGCCGGCCTCGCCGGAGGCCTGGACGGCGAGGAACTTGAAGGTGGCGGGCGGGGCGGCGTCGTCATGGATGACGAGCGTGCGGGGGTCGCGGCGCAGGCCGAGGTAGGCCAACACCGCGGGGTGGATCGCCCGGGTGCCGTGAAGGGCCCGGCTGACGGCGGTCTGAGCCGCCCGGTCCGTCAGGGGGAGATGGCGGGCGACGGCGATCTGGGAGCCAGCAGCCTCGACGGCCCTGGCGAGACGGGCGCGGGCCTGCCGTTCGGTGAGCGTCACGCTGGCCTCCCGGGCGTACGGGGCGGGAGCCGCATCCCGCGCACCGGCATCTGCGGCCGGGGCGGCACCGCCCGGGCGGTTGTCGGTTCTGCCTCCGCGGCGGCCTTGGCCTCGGCACGGGCACGGGCGGCGGCGTAGGCGTCGTAGGGCGGGACGACCTTCGGCGCCGGGGCGGGATCGGCGGCCTTGGGCGGCTCCGCGACCGGGGGACCGGAGCGGTACTCGGCCAACATGCCGCTGAGGCGCGTGATCTCCTCCTTCGCCACCCGCTCCAGCTTGAGCTTCGTGATTGTCACGTGGTCCCGCAGGCCCTCGCCCTGCGGGATCTCCAAGCCGGCCGCGACGTAGTGGCACTCGAAAATCAGGTCGGCGAGGCGCTTGCGCGTCTGGATCGCGTCGAGCGCCTTGAGGTCGTGCGTCCACTTGTCAGCCATGGGACGCCTCCCCGCGGGCGGTGGCGACGGAGACACGGCGCATCGCCTCGAATCGCTCGACGTCGCGAGCGACCTGGCGCGACGGGGCGCCGGAGACCTTGTTGATCTTGGCGAGGGCCCGAGCGGCGGCCTTGCGGGCGGCGCGGTAGGACGCGGCCGGGCGGGACGGCTTAGCCATTGGCCGCCTCCCGGTACTCAACCGACGTCGTCTTCGTCAGACCCAGGGCCCGCAGGATCGCCGGGCCCGGGGCGCGACGGCCCGCCAGGGCGTCGTGGACGTAGACAGGCGACACTCTGTTCTCGCGCGCGAAGGCGGTGTGGCCCCCCGCTTTATCTATGCGCGCCCTCAGGCGCTCCCGCACTTCCTCGACCGTCACGACTCACTCCTGGCTATTGACGCGTAGAAGCGTAGTATGCGTCGAACGCGCTTACAAGGGCTGGCCTAGATTGCACCCAGTAGCGACTTTTGGGTGCAATCTGGGCCACGAGGTGAAAGCTTCGACTTTCGAAGGATTACACGATGAATGCTTGGTGGCGATCGAAGGACGGAACGCCCGATCCTTCAAGGACTGGCGACGCAATCCTTGTCCTGCCGGCCTGGGAGCGGGCGTACGAGGCCACACTCAGCGAGGATTGCCTCGCCCTGGGTGCGCGGATTTGTCCTGTGGATCGGACCGAGGAGCGGGTCCGGCGGGGCCGGTACGTCGACGCCTATCCCCGCGCCCACTACGCGGTGGCGCCCGGGGCTGTGGTCGTCGTCGCTCCCGGGTCCGGGCGGGTCCCGCACCGCGCCTATGTCGGCCGGGACGACGGCGTGACCGAGGTCTCGTTCATTGAGGCGGGGGACCGGATCGACCCGGCCGGCGCGAATCGGCGCGCATGGCATCGGCGCGTGCGGGCGAGCGGTCTGAAGGCAACGCCGACGCGGCACCACATGACCGCCGGGCACGGCTACGAGGCCGACGTGGTCTACGACTGGCACGGGCAGGCGTACGTCGCCCTCGTGACCCGAGCCGGGCCCTCATACGTATGGGCCCGCGCCGTTACGTACGCCGAGGCCATGGCGCTCGGGATCGCGTGACGTACCGAGGGCGCGGGCGTGTCGTATGCATGCCCGCGCGGCACTATCGGGAGGTCAACACGGAGGGGACGATGAAGGGGTTTCTCGCAGCGCTCGGCAGGATGCTCGCCGCCATGGGGCGCATCACGCTGGTGCCGGTCATCGAGGGCGGCCGCCTCGTCTGGCGCACCGTCCGCGCGGTCCTCGCGCCGCACGACCCCATTGCCGAGGCCGAGGCCGCGTTCGAGGCGGAGGCCGCCGAGCCCACCCCGGCGGCGCCGCCGACGTTCGACGCGCTGTCGGTCTCGGAGCAGTGGGGGCTGGCCGCGGCGGAGCATCTCTACCCCAGCGTCGACAGCGAGATCCCGCCGGGCATCCTCGACCGGGCCGCCGCCGCCTATCTCGACGGCCTGTCGCCGCAGGATCGCAACAAGCTGCTGATGAACGGCCCCCGCTACATCGGCGAGCATCTCCTCGGCGAGCGCGTCCTGCAGGGCCTGCCCAAGCCCCTGTCTCCGTCTGAGTTCGCCGCCCTGGAGGGCCAGAGGGCCGCTGCCGCCGCCCAGGCGGCCAGGGCCGAGATGGAGAAGGGCGCATTGATCAGGGCGATCTTCGACGACATCCTCGACGAAGGGCCGCCCGCCTTCCCGGCCTGATCGCCCCCACCCGAACGACGAAACCCGCCTCGGTCACCCCGGGGCGGGTTTTTTCTTGTCCAAAACGACGATTGTTGTCGTCTTTCTTGCTTGTAGGGGGTTGACTCGTGCGCGCCGCGCACCTTTGCACACTTTTTCGCACATCACGGCATGTGACGGCATCAGCCTGCGAGGGCGGCCCGGCGAGCCTCGATGAAGGCCTGCTGCCGCTGCCGGGCGAACCGGGCGGCGCGGGCGTCGACGATGGCCTTGGCCTCCTGCTCGGCGCGGTGCTCGGCCATCACGCGGCGGTACGCCATCGCCGCGGTCGCCTGGCGGATGGCGGCGGCTTCCCGGCGCTCACCGGCGCGACGAGCGGCTCCCAAGGCCAGCCCCATGGCCAGGCCCTGCAGGGGGGCCTCGAAAGACCGGACGACGGTATCGGCGTTGCTGTGATACGACATCGGGGCGGCCTCCTCAGGTGGTGTGCGCCCAGGAGATCGGGATCCCCGAATCGATGTCCAGACCCCTTCGCCGGTCGTGGTTACTGAAGTCCCTGGCCCCTGTGGATGGCGTCAGCCCCGGACGCGTACGAATTCTTCCGGCGACAGCACATCCCGGGAGTAGCGTTCGTATGCCCTGTGTAGGGCCCCGTTACCTGACCACCCGGTAACGCCACATCAGCACTAAGTAACGGATTATCAGAACAACAATGCCGCCGGAATTTTTCGAAAACCCGGCGGCGGCCGCCCTCACTGCAGGGCGATGTAGCCCACCAGGTCCGCTAGGGCGGCGTCCTGCGTCGCCGGGGCCGTCAGGGTGAGGATGTCGCCGAGGTTCACGAGGACCGGGTTGCCGCCGGTAGTCGTGGAGATCGCCACGGTCTTGCTGACCGCGAAGGTATCGGTCTCGGTGGTCGGCCCGTTCAGGGCCAGAGTCAGCATCCTTCCCGACGCCGTAGCTCAGCGCTGCACCTCGCCGGTTACGTGCACTCCACGGACCCGCACCATCGACGATCTTAAGCCTCGGCGTCGTCGCCGGGTCGCGTCAGTCAGGCCGGCGCAACCTCGTCCACCCACGCGAAGCGCGCCTTCAAGTCGTTGAGTTGATTGAAGGGTACGGCGTGGCGATGCTGCAGCATGCCGACCACGATGCCCGGGTGCAAGCCGACCTCCTCGGCGAAGGCGGTGACCTCCTGCCTGGTGGAGGGGCTTGTCGTGGCGAAGGACTCGATCCGCTCCCGACCAACCAGCACCTCCTCGGCCCAGGCATCGGCCTCGGCCTCCACCCCGTCGCCCTCGCCGTTCTGGTCGTCGACGAAATTCTTCCCGCGATGCAGGACGATGTGCGCTGCCTCGTGGAAGAAGGTCCACCAGAAATGGTCGTTGCTCTTCATGCGCAGCGACATTTGGATCAGCGGCCGCTCGTCGTTCATCCACCGCGCCGAGCCGAAGACGCAGGTCTTGCTCAAGGGCTTCTGGAAGACCAGGGCGACGCCTGCCGAATGGCAAAGCTCCAGCATGCGCGGCTCAAAGACGTCCGGACCATGCACCGTCAGCGACCTGATCTCGGCGCAACTCCGAAGGAACCGTTCGCCGTCGTAAGCCGGAAGCTCGCGCTTCCGGGCCTGCTCCTCCCCGAGCATCAGCCAGCAGTACATGTGGTGCGGGGAAGCCGTCGCGGAACGCGCCCGGCGATGATGCACCGCCAGCGACCCGATCCTGGCGTCGTAGGCCTGCGCGGTGCCGATGCCGAGCATCGTCAGCATCTCGCCGAACAGGCTGCCGATGTCGCGCGTGTCGGGCAGCCGGCCGCATGCCTTGAGCTCCTTCACCGGGAACTGCTTCAGCCAATCGGCCTGCCGCTCGGCGCTCTCCCGCTCCCGCTCCCGGGCCTGGAACAGGTCCCACTCGGCCTGCAGCCCCGTCCAGATATAGGCCTTTAACCCGAGGACGTGCTCAAGCCGAAGAGCCGTCTCCGGCGTGACCGGGTTCGTGCCGTTGATGATCGTGCTGACGAGCTTCGGCGTCAGGCCGGCCAGGCGCGCGAACTCGGCCTGCGACCAGCCGCGCCCATCGATGTACTCCGCAAGGTGTTCGCCGGGGTGCGTCGCCCATTGCGGGACGAAGGCTTCCTTCCTCGTCATGTCCACGCCTCCAACGCTCACTTCCCGTGGTAGTCCACGACCTCGACGATCTCGACCGCCGTGACGCTCGCGACGTCGACGCCGCCGTCCGGGAGAGACGGGACCGGGTCGTGGTCGGGCACGAAGACGATGCGCCAGTTGTCCTTGATGGTGACGGAGAACTGGCCCTTCCGGTCATTCTTCAGCATATGCCGGTAGTCCGGCGAGCCGGTCGGGACGTCCGACAGGCTTTTCGCTTGCCTCAGCACACCCAGCCGAAGCCGGATGTGCCGCGCGCGGTCGCCGAAGGCCTTGGCCATCTCCTTCGGGTCGGTAAGCTGCTTGCACAGCCGCTTACCCCTGACGGTGAGATCCATAGGCCGAAACCGTTACCTGCAAGGTAATGTTCTCCGAGTCATTACCCAATGGGTAACATGGTCGCAACGCCGGCGCCATCGCCTCCGTTCCGTACCCGCTACCGATGAACAGCCGTGTTCGAACCCGCTCCGGCTTGAGGCGGGACGGAGGCGAGAGGTCACGATGTCGTATCGGCCCCCTGAGTTTGCCGGCACGAGGACGAGGGGGTCCCTTGCCGCGCCTGCATCGGACGTATTCCGAGGCAAGGGGTGGGGGACGACCGGCGTGTCGCCGCATCTGAAGGTTTTTCCGGCCTCCTTTGCGCGGATCGCCCGAGGCATCGTCACGGTGTCGAAAGGAGGTCGTCATGAGGCCGAAGCAGTTGATCGAGCGCTTGGCGGCAATGGAACCTCCGCCGCAGGGGGTACCCGTGGTGCCGCCCATCGAACTGGTGGCGATGATGACGCGGACCGTTCGCGGGCTGCGGCAATGGAAGAAGGAAACGCTGGCCGACTTCGCCAGCGTCTCGCTGTCCATCGTCGAGCGGGTCGAGAGGGCGGAGCCCGTCGGTAACGAGAGCCTTGAGCGGATCGCGGTGGCGCTCGGCTACGAGCGAGGCGCATTCACGCAACCCCGCGTCCCGATCCCACGCGAGGAGGCCGCCGCGCGGCTCGCCGACGACGTCGGTCACCTCGATGCCGTCGAGGTGCGATGCTTCCGGACGCACCGGCAGGTGCGCATGGTTGCCGGCACGCAGGCGTACCTCATCCACGACACCGAATTGGGTCCGGCTTCCTGGAGATCCGCGCCGCCGCGATGTCCGACAAAGTCGTGCTGCAGATGGAGCCCTTCGACGAGGCGATGGAGCACGAGATCTCGCGCCGCGTTGCGCGGGCCTCGACGCCGCAGGCCGACCACTGGACCCGCCGGACCATACCGGCCGGTCAGCGGCACCTGGTCCTGCGCGAGCACCTAATGGGCCGTGAGAACGAAACACGGCATTCGCTGCTCTCGGCCTATCTCCACGTAGTCGCCGGGGACGGCGGTAGTACCGAGTTCCTGGCCGAGTACGACGAGCACATCGCCCTGGCGAGTTGGGTCTCGTTAACCGTAAAACAGCACACCCTATTGCGCCACCAAGTATGCGTGGTCTAACACAGAAGGATGAGATAGGTGCGTCAACCGCATTAAGGTTGACGACTGAATCAACTCGACGGGCGAAAGCCTCTGGCCTTTCTTCGCATGCGTGGCCACCCCGGCCACGCATGGAGAGAGCCCATGAGGCATACGGACCCCGAGTACCGCCGCGAAGAAGACGACATGTGCGTCGTCTGTGGCATCACATGCGAGGAGGCCGACGACGAAGACGGGTGCGGTTGGGCAGGACCGTCGTTGTGCGGCAAGTGCTGTCGCGCGCTCTACTTTGACGAGGGCGTCTACGACAGCCTCAGCCCGGTCGCGACAGAGTGCCTGTACGACTGGCTGGGTGACCTCGTCGCCGGTGGGCCGGCCATGCAGGAAGCATTCGAACGCGACCTTCCGTTCGCCATCATGCTGTATGAGCGCGGGGCGCACTTCGACGAAGCGGACGCGCGCCAGGCGTTCAACGGAATCGCGAAGCGGTATCTCGAACTCCGCGCGATCCCGCCTAGCAAGCGGGACTGGTATGACGACCCGACGCAGATCCTCGGCGACATTTTCTCAGACGAATGGCGTGCGGTGCGTAAGTTGATCCTTGCAGCGCACCGCATCAGGAAGATGCACAACATCAATCTGCTGTAACCGATGAAGCGCCCAAATACTGGACGCTCCAGGGGCACAAGGCCCCGCTATTCCTCCCCTCCAGCCTCCATCGCGCGCCCGAGCCGGATCTCCTCCGGCACGGCGGGTGTCGCCGCCATCCTCTCGCGGATCTCCTCCAGCGAGGCCGGCCGGTAGCCACATCGGTCCACGCCCACGTCGCAGCTTTGAGAGGTGTCCGGCACGATTGCGCGCATCCGGCGCGAGTTCTTCACCCGCGGTCGCTCGATCAAGGACATCGTCCGCGATCTGCACGTCTCGCGCAACACGGTCCGGAAGGTCATTCGGTCGGGGGCCACCGCCTTCGCCTACGAGCGTGAGGTGCAGCCTCTGCCCAAGCTCGGGCCGTGGCGCGAAGATCTCGATCGGATGTTGACCACCAACGCCGGCAGGTCAGCCCGCGAGCAACTAACGCCGATCCGGATCTACGAGGTGCTGCGCGGACTCGGCTAGAGCCGCCACTGTATTAAGCCATCGCGACGTCTCCCTCATCGTCCGCCTGCCGACCTACAGGCCCACAAGAGCAGGGGCCTGCCCGTCGTGCACGACCGAACAGCCGACATGCTAACTCCTGACCCATAGCAGGCTTTCAATTGTGCCGACCCAGATGTCCGCTCGTTACGAAGAAGCGGACCTGTCTGCGGCGGCCATGACATCAGCAGGTTGGGGCAAATTGACGAACGTCTCCGAGCCTGCGACGAGAGCCGCGTCCGCCGTGGGATAAAGGCTTGGCGCCATCGGGACTCGCGCAACTCACGGCTAGTGATAGGCAGTCGATCTGAGCGGGTCGCATGCCCTGAACGGCCTCGTTTCCTTGGTTCCACGTGCGTAGGAACCTGACGGCCCAGGTGTATTGACCACCTACATCTGGTGCGAGGCGCCGCCGGAGCGCCGCGAGACGTATGTGCTGGTGCCGAAGGCCTTCGTCCGCTCTAGTTCACTCGTGGGGCACAAGCCCCACGGGGCGCCGAATCGATGCCAGACCACAATCCGCTGCTGAGGAAGCTCGCCGCCCTGTCGCCGTTATCGGACGAGGACCGACGCCACTTGGCGCAGGTCGCCGCCCACCCCGTCGCGGTCCCCGCCAGGACGGACTTGATCCGCGAGGGTGACACGCCGCGGGGCGTGTTCCTCGTCCTCGAAGGCATGGCTTGCCGCTACAAGATCCTGCCGGACGGAACCCGGCAGGTGCTCGCCTTCCTCATCCCTGGCGACTTGTGCGACTTAGACGTCTCCTTGCTCAACGCGATGGACCACGCCATCGGCACGCTGTCCCCCTGTTGCGTGGCGCACATCCCGACCCGGACGGTGGGGGACCTGCTCGACGGCCATCCCGGCATCGCCCGGGCCATGCGCCTCGCTGCCCTGGTCGAGGCCGCGACGGCGCGGCAGTGGCTCGTGAACGTCGGCCGGCGCTCCTGCGAGCGGCGCCTCGCCCACATCCTGTGCGAGATGCTGGTGCGGCTCCGGTCCGTGGGGCTGGCCTCCGACGTGGGGTACGACCTCCTACTCACGCAGGTCGACCTCGCCGACGCGACCGGGATGACGTCCGTCCACGTCAACCGGTCCCTGCAGTCGCTGCGGAAACGGGGGCTGATCGAGATCCGGGGCCGCCGCGTCGTCATCCCGGACTTGGCAGCCCTGGAGGCGGCGGCTGATTTCGACTCGGGATACCTGCACCGCGCTACGCCCGACCCCCGACCGGACCCCGGGCTGCGCGGAACTGCCCTCCCGGACGCCGCCGCCCTCCGGGATGCAGTCCCGCCCGAGGCAAGGGCCTAGCCGTCCGGCGTCAGCGCTCCCCACCCCCGAGCACCAGCCGCAGCGAGCGAGCGAGCTCGTCGCGGCGGTAGGGCTTGTTGAGCACCGGGAGCTCGCCGCGCCCGATGACCTGCCCCTCGTCGAGGTTGGCCACGTAGCCCGAGGTGAGCAGCACCTTGACGCCGGGCCGGAGCCGCTGCGCCTCGACCGCGAGCTGCGACCCGTTCATGCCGCCGGGCATCACCACGTCCGAGAACAGGATGTCGATACGCTTCACACCCGTGAGGTGCCCCAGCGCCTCGGCGGCGTTGCGGGCGACGACGACCCGGTAGCGCAGTTCCTCCAGGCTCTCGGTCGCCATGGCGAGCACCTGCTCGTCGTCCTCGACCAGCAGCACCGTCTCGCCCTCGCCGGCGCGGCGCAACGGGATGGCCGCGGCCGGGCCCGTGCCGACCTCCTCGCCCGCAGGGTCGGCCGAGCGCGGGAAGTACAGGCTCACCGTCGTGCCTGCACCGACCACGGAATCGATGTGAGCGAACCCTCCGGCGCTGCGCGTGAAGCCGTAGACCTGGCTCAATCCGAGCCCGGTGCCCTTGCCCACTTCCTTGGTGGTGAAGAACGGCTCGAACACGCGCTGGAGCTTGTCGGGCGGGATGCCGCTCCCGGTGTCGGTCACCGAGACCACGATGTAGGGCCCGGGCGGCACGCCCCTGTCGGCGACGGCCGCCGTGTCGAGGCGGGCGTTGCGGCTCGTCATTGCGATGCGGGCGTGCCCGTCCCGCCCCTCCATCGCGTCGCGCGCGTTCACGATCAGGTTCAGCACCGCCGCCTCGAACTGCGCCGGGTCGATGCGGATCGGATCGAGGGCCGGGTCGAGGTCGAAGGCGAGCTCGACGGCCCCGCCCGCCGCGCGCTCGGCCAGCGGCTTGAAGTCGAGCAGCAGCCGGTTCGGGTTGAGGGTCTGGGGCCGCAGCATCTGCCGGCGCGAGAAGGCCAGGAGCTGCTGGGTCAGCTGCTCGCCGCGACGGGCCGCCCCCATGGCCGCCTCGGCCAGGCGCTTGACGCGGTCGACCTGCTCGGGCCGGCGCAGCATCATGTCGAGGCCGCCGACGATGACGGTGAGCAGGTTGTTGAAGTCGTGCGCCACGCCGCCGGTCAACTGACCGATGGCCTCCATCTTCTGGGCCTGGCGCAGCGCCTCCTCGGTGAGCCGCTGGTCGCTCCGATCCATCAGGATGCCGGCGATGCGCAAGGGCGCGCCGGAGGCGTCGCGCTTGATCCGGCCCTGCAGGGCGATCCACCGGATGGCCCCGTCGACGCGCCGGACGCGGCATTCGAGGTCGAGCGCGTTGGTCTCCAAGGTCGCCGCGAAAGCGCGCTCGGCGATGCCGCGGTCCTCCTCGACGATGTGGTCGAGGAGGACCTGCCGGTCCCAGGCGGGCCCTTCACCCGCGTAGCCGAAGACGGCGTCGTAGCGCGGCGAGCGACGCGAAACTCCGGTGACGTAGTCGAGGTCCCACGAGGCCATGCCGGCGGCGTCGAGCGCGAAGGCCAGGGTCTCGTGAGCGGCCTCGACCTCGCGCGTCCGCTCGGCCACGCGCCGCTCCAGGTCCTCGTTGGAGCGTCGGAGCTGCTCCTGGGCGCGCTCGCGTTCCAGGAGGTACTCGCGGGCCTGGTACTGGCGGCGGCGCGCCCGCAGGGCCGAGGCCGCGGCGCTCGCCAGCGTCTCGGCGTTCACCGGGCGCTCCAGCAGGACGACGTTGCCGAGCCGTGCGAGCAGGCGCGCGGCGCGCTCCGGGCGGCGCCCGGCCTGGCGCGTCGCCAGCACGATGAAGGGGAAGTCCGACCACGCCGGCTGAGCGTCCAGCCAAGCGAACAGGGCATCCAGGTCGCCGTCCAGCGCCTCCTCGGTGACGAGCGCCGCGCCGGCGCCGGCAGCCAACCCGTCCAGCAACGCCGCCATGTCCGGGCACGGCTCGGTCCCCGTGCCCGCCTGGGCGAGCACCTGCCCCGTGACGGCAGCGTCGCGTCCGCGCGGCGCGAGGATGAGGACGCGCTCCTCGTCCGCGATGGAAACGCTCACGCCTCGTCGCCCGGAACCGCCTGGCCCGTCAGCATCGCGACCTCGCCCCGGTAGGCCGGCAGGCCGGTGAGCACGCCTTCGAAGTCGGAGAGCGCCTTGCCGACCTGCATGCCGCCCCCGGAGAAGCGCAACTCGCGGATGGTGCGCTCGTGCGCGTTGACCCGGCTTTTCACCACCGAGAGCGCCGTGCGGATCTGACCCTTGGCCTCGAAGAAGCGGAACAGCAGGATGCAGTCGCTCAGGTAGCTCAGGTCGACGTCCGTGCGGACCTCGCCAATGACCCCGTGCTGGCCGAGCACCAGCAGCGTGGTGACACCCTGCTGGTTCAGGTAGCTCAGGAGTTCGTGCATCTGCAGGATGAGGTACTCCTCGCCCGGCATCGCGTGCAGGTAGGCGTTCAAGCTGTCGATGACCACGAAGGCCGACCCGCGCTCCTCGACCGCATGCCTGGCCATCGTCGCGAACTCGCCCGGCGAGACCTCGGCCGGGTCGATCTGCGTGATGGTCAGCCGGCCGGCCTCGACGTGCGGCCGCAGGTCCATGCCCAGCGTGGCGCAGCGGGCCATCAGCGTCGCCAGCCCCTCGTCGAACAGGTAGTAGGTCGCGCTCTCGCCGCGCTCCAGCGCCGCCACCATGAAGCGGACCGCGGTGGTTGTCTTGCCGACGCCCGAGGGCCCGAGCAGCAGGGTGTTGGTCCCGGGCACGAGGCCGCCGCCGAGCAGCAGGTCGAGCTCGGCCGATCCGGTGGACTTGCCCGCCGGGTCGAAGTCGGCGTGGTGCTCGGCCGCCACCAGGCGCGGGAATACCTGGATGCCGCCGGTCTCCAGCACCAAGTCGTGGTAGCCGCCGCGGAACTTGATGCCGCGCATCTTCACGATGCGCAGGCGGCGGCGTTCGGAGCCGTACTCGCGCGGCATCTGGTCCAGCGACACCACCCCGTGGGCGATGCTGTGGAGCTGGACGTCGCCGGTCTCCGAGGTCTTGTCGTCCAGCATCAGCACCGTGCAGGCGCGCTTGGCGAAGAAGCGCTTGAGGGCCAGGATCTGGCGCCGGTAGCGCAGGGGGTTCTGTGCCAGAAGCCGCAGCTCGGACAGGCTGTCGAACACCACCCGGTCGGGTTTGGTCTTGTCGACCCGGGCGATGACCTCGCGCACCGTCTCGCCGAGCTCGATCTCGGACGGGTGCAGGATCGACTGCTCGCCGTCCGGGTCCAGGCCGTCCTCGTCGACGAGTTCGTGGACGTTGATGCCGTCGAGGGCCCAGCCGTGGGTCGCCGCGGCGGCGCGAAGCTCCTCCGTGGTCTCGGACAGGGTGACGTAAAGGGCGCGCTCGCCGCGGGCCATGCCCTCCCGCAGGTACTGCAGCGCCAGCGTCGTCTTGCCGGTCCCAGGCGTGCCCTCCAGCAGGTAGAGCCGGCTTGGCGTCAGGCCCCCGCAGAGCACGTCGTCCAGGCCGGGCACCCCGGTCGAGATCCTCGCCCCCTCCGCGGGGGGCGTGCTGGGCGTCGCGTCGGTCATCGGCTCGGTCGGTCTCTGCGGCGGGGGGGCAGCCCGGCCGGTACGGTAGCGGTCGGCCAAGCCCTTGTCAGCGCCCGCGCCGCCGCATGGTGGGGATCCCGGGAAGCGTAACGCGTCACGGGTGGCGTCCCCCGTTACGCGGCTCCCGCGGAGTCGACCTTCAGACGGAACGAGGGGTCCTCGGCGGCATTGCCTCCTGAACCAGGGAGACGCGCGATGACAGGCAAGAGCCTCAAGGCAGGCGACAAAGTGAAGTGGGACAGCGCCGGCGGTACGACCCAGGGCACGGTCGTCAAGAAGGAGACCGGCACGACCAAGGTGAAGGGCCACACCGCCAAGGCGTCCAAGGCCGAGCCCCAGTACCGCGTGAAAAGTGCTAAGTCCGGCAAGGAGGCCGTGCACAAGGCCGACGAACTCAAGAAGGCGTGACGCGCGTCCGCACCGCCTGGGCGCGACGGCCTCACGTCATCCTGGAGAGCGCGTCCTCACCATTGAACCTGCGATGCAGGAAGGCCATGGCGACGTGGCCGACCAGCACCGCTAGGAGCGTGAAGGCCAGCCAGTGATGGAGCAGGTCGCCTGGAGCGACCATCCAGGCGACCTTGTCGTCGCGTCCGGGCATCAACAGGATGCCGTAGGGCGTGAACGGCTTGCCCGACCCGTACTGCCGCAGCAGCGCGATGCCCGGCACGATGACCATCAGCGCGTAGATGAGAAGGTGGCCGGCCACGGCGGCACGGCCCAGGCGCCCCGGATGCGGCGGGCGCCGGGTTAGGTTCGCCAGTCCCCAGGCCCCGCGCAGCAGCACGAGCGCGAACAGGGTGAAGCCCAGGGTGAAGTGGCTGCCGCCGACCAAACGCGTCACCGCGTTGTCGCCGGTAGCGACGTAGAGCAGGGCGCCGGCGAACTGCCAGGCGAAGAGCGCCGCCATCAGCCAGTGGAAGCCGCGGCTGACGCGGCCGTAGCGCCGCGGCGTGTCGAACCACCCGTCCCCGGTGGGGACCGCGTCGCCGCCACCGGGCATGCTCATGCCGCCGCCCCGTCCCACAGGTCCCCAGCCCTGCCGCCGGCGCGAAGGATCTCCTCGGCGGCCGCGGTGAGGGCCCGGTCCGGTCCGGGCTGGCGCAGGTAGGTGGCGAGGTCGCGCGACAGCCGCTCCAGAGCGTGGGGCCGTAGGAATCCCTGTAGGCCGACCGAGCGCTGGGCCAGCTGCAGCACGTCGAGCCCGGCCCGCTCCACGGCGAGCCGCGCCAGGTTGACGAGGGCGACGACGCGCTCAGGCGGCAGGGCGGGATCGGAGACCGCCTGAGCGGCGCGTTCCACCCAGAGCCGGGCTCCCTCAACCGCGATGGCACCCTCGCCGAGGCGGGCGAGCTGGTGCGGGTCGCCGCCGCGGCCGGTCGCCGCGAGATGCCCCCGCCAAACGTCGAACACGGCCTCGATGCCGCCGAGCTGGACCGCCGCGAAGCGCCACGCGCCTCCCGAGAAATCCGGCTGGCGGAAGTAGTCGTCCGGGCCGCCCAGGATGTCCTCCGCCGCCACCGCGATGCCGGCGAAGTCGAGGGTGCCGGTGGCCGACGCGCGCATGCCGTGGGACCGCCACGCCGACAGGTCGGCCCTGGTCCCAGTCTTCAGCGGCACGACCAGCATCAGGGTCCCGCTCCCACCCGGGCCCCGGCTCGTCACCAAGGCACGGGTGACGTAGCCCGCGCCCGAGGCGAAGGTCTTCACGCCGGCCAGCCGTAGGCCGCCGGCGCCGTCCTCCAGGGTAAGGCCGCCTTCGGGAGGCTCGGTGTTCCAGACGCCGAACAGGTGGCCGTCGCGGGCGTCGGCGAACAGCCGTTCCCGCTGCTCGGGCCCGCCGTAGAGGGCGACGAGTTGCAGCGCGTTGACGTGCCCCTCGTAGAGGCGCCCGAGCGCCAGGCTGCCGTAGCCCACCAGCCGCAGCACCGCGGCAAGCCTGCGGGCGCCCGGCTCCTCACCCAGGCCGGCGCCCCCAGCCATGGACGGGACCGGCGCCGCGAGCAGCCCCAGGCGGGCGAGGTCGGCGACGTCCTCGGCCGGGAAGCCCTGGTCGCGGTCCTGGTCGGCGGCCCGCATGGCCGCCGTCGCCGCCACCTGCCGGGCGGCCGCGACCGCATCGTAGGCAAGGGCCAGCGGGGTTACCTGGTCCATGTTAGTTTGCTCCCCCTGAAGTTACGGCGGAGCTAAGCCCGTCCGGGTGCGTCGATCCTGACATGAGGCACACCTCGGCCGTAGGGCGACATATGGTCGTCGGACCGAAAGCTCGTGCATCGGGGTGGCTGGGCCCGTGTCAAACAGTCTGCCTGAGGAACAGGCTTGGCGCGGCGCTTCCGCCGCAGGGGTGCCCAGGAACGGCGCCATCCTGCCCACGTTGGCCGGCGAACCCACACCGACGAGGAGCCACGAAGGCATGGCCAGCACGGACATCGGCACGATCTACGCGGGCGCGCTGCGCAACACGCGCGCCCTGGAGCGGCAGGGCCTGGAGCAGATGGAGCGCCAACTCTCAGGCCTTGAGCGCTACCCGGACTACGCCGCGGTCCTGCGTCGTCACGTCGAGACCACGAAGGGGCAGATCGCCCGCCTCGACCAGGCGCTGGAGGCCGTCGGGGAGAGCGCCTCGACCCTGAAGGAGACCGCGACCAGCGTCGCCGGCACCATCGGCGCGGCCGTGCACGCCGTGGCGCAGGACGAGACCCTGAAGAACCTCTACGCGGGCTACGCCTACCAGTACGACCAGGTCGCCGCCTACCGCTCGCTCGCTGTCATCGCGGAACGAGCGGGCGAGTCCGACAAGGTCGCTGGCTTCCGCGCGGCAGTCGACGAGGAGACGAAGGCCGCCGAGGAGATCTCAGGGTTGATCGAGCCGGTCACCAAGACCTACCTCGACCTGACGCTCAGCGGTGCGAAGGCGGATAGCTGAGGGGCGGGCGCCATGGACGACCCCATGCCGGTCGCCGTCACCGTAGAGGCGTGCGGGGACAGCCACGAGCGCTTCCGCTGGCACCTGACCGACGCGGATGGCGTGTCCATCTGCGTCTCGCCCGAACCCTTCGCTACGGCGGAGGACGCCGGAGCGGCCGGGCAGGAGGCGCTCGCTGCGTTCGGGGCGGTCGCCGGGGCCTGAGCGCGGGCGAGCCCCGCGGCGGCACGCCGCATCTGCTCACCAGCGTTTCGCCTGTGGATTCGCGCGTCCGTCGCGCTCCATTAAATCGGTCTCAACGGCCTTCGCCCAAGGTGGGGATTCGAACCTACCCGGGGCCGTCCCATGCTCACCGTCGTCGGTTGTCTGGTCCAATCCCACGACCTCCGCCTCGTCGCCCTCGCGGCCGCCACCTGCGCGCTCGCCGCGCTCACCACGGTCTGCATCGTCAGCCACGCCCGCAGGGCGGAGGGCTGGGCGCAAGGCGGCTGGCTCGCCGTCGCGGCGGCGGCGGGCGGCTCGGGCATCTGGGCGACCCACTTTATCGCCATGCTCGCCTTCGCGCCCGGCGTGCCGAGCGGCTACGATGTCGTTCTCACCGGCTTCTCGCTGGTCATCGCCGTCGCGCTCGCCGGCTCCGGCCTCTCGCTCGCCGTCCTCGTCGGCGGGCGCGCCGCGGCCTGGGCCGGCGGCGCGGTCCTCGGCCTCGGCATCGCGGCGATGCACTACACCGGAATGGCCGCCTACGATGTCGCCGGCCAGAAGGCGTGGGACCCGACCACGGTCGGCGTCTCGCTCGCCCTGGGAGGCATCCTCGGCGGCGCGGCGCTCGCGGCCCAGGTCGGCGCCCGCGGGCTCGCCCGCCAGTTGCCCGCCGCCCTCCTGCTGCTGCTGGCCATCTGCAGCCACCACTTCACTGCGATGGGCGCCGTCACCGTCACGCCCGACCCGACGCTCGCGGTGTCGGCATCCGCCGTCCCGAATGCTTGGCTTGCGGTGGCCGTGGCGCTCGCGAGCTTCGCCATCCTGCTGCTGGCCGGCGCCGCGCACGCCCTCGACGTGCGTGACCGTCGTCACGCCAAGCTGGAGGCGGAGCGCCTGCACAGCCTCGCCAACGCCGCCGTCGAGGGGCTCGTCGTCTGCACCGGCGACACCGTGGTGAGCGCCAACCGGAGCTTCGCCAAGCTCGTCGGCCTGCCGCAGGGCGCGCTCGTGGGGACGGCCCTGTCGGCGTACCTGCCGGGCGACGCGGCCCGGCTCGCCCTGGCCGGCCAGCCCGACCGCCCGGTCGAGGCCGAGCTCCGCCAGGCCGACGGCACGCTCGTGCCGGTCGAGGTCATCATGCAGCCGGTGGAGCACGCCGGCCGTCCGCACTACGCGGTGGCCGTGCGCGACCTCCGCGCCCGGCGCCAGGCAGAGAGCCAGATCCAGTTCCTCGCCCACCATGATGCCCTCACGGGACTGGCCAACCGCGCGAGCTTCGGCAAGCGCCTCGACCAGGAGATGCGCGCCGCCGACGCGGGCGGGCGCAAGCTCGCGGTGCTGTGCCTCGACCTCGACCGTTTCAAGGAGGTCAACGACCTGTTCGGCCACGCCGCCGGCGACGCCATGCTGGAGAGCGTCGCCCGCATCGTCTCGGCCGAACTCGACGACGCGCAGATGGTGGCCCGCCTGGGCGGCGACGAGTTCGCGGTGCTGGCGCCCTGCGACGGGCCCTCCGAGGCCGGCCGCCTCGCCGAGCGCATCTTGGAGGCGCTGCGCGCAGGGAAGGCGGGGGGCAACGGCCCGCAGGTCGCCACCAGCATCGGCATCGCCCTGTACCCGGACGACGCGCAGGAGCGGGCCGCCCTCCTCAGCTACGCCGACACCGCCCTCTACCGCGCCAAGTCGGAAGAGCGCGGCACCTACCGCTTCTTCGAGGCGAAGATGGGCGTTGAGGTGCGCGAGCGCCGACTGCTGGAGCACGACCTGCGCCATGCCGTGGCCCGCGGCGAGATGCACCTCGTCTACCAGCCCCAGACCGACGTCGGCACGGGCGCCGTCATCGGCTTCGAGGCGCTGCTGCGCTGGAAGCACCCGGAGCGGGGCTACGTCTCGCCCGCCCTGTTCATCCCCATCGCCGAGGAGAGCGACGCCATCCTGCAGATCGGCGAGTGGGTGCTGCGCGAGGCCTGCCGGGAGGCCGCGAGCTGGACGCAGCCCCTGTCCATCGCGGTCAACGTCTCGGCGGTGCAGATCCACAGCCCCCACTTCGTCGGCCTCGTGCACGAGGTGCTGCTCAGGACCGGGCTGGCCCCGCACCGGCTTGAGGTCGAGGTCACCGAGACGGCGCTGATCAGCGACCCGAACCGGGCGCTCCTGACCCTCCGGCAGTTGAAATCGCTCGGCCTGCGCGTCGCCATGGACGACTTCGGCACCGGCTACTCGTCCCTGTCGAACCTGCGCTCGTTCCCGTTCGACAAGATCAAGGTCGACGGCTCGTTCGTGCGCTCCGTCGACAGCAACGAGCAGACGGCGGCCATCGTGCGCTCGGTCCTGGGCCTCGGCCGCGGCCTCGGGCTGCCGGTCCTGGCCGAGGGCGTCGAGACGGAGGCCGAGCTCGGCTTCCTCGCCGCCGAGCAGTGCCACGCCGCGCAGGGCTACCTGATGGGCCGCCCGTCACCCATCGCGCAGTTCGCCAGGCATACGCATGGCACGATTCCCGTCACCTCCGATGACCGCAAACGCGCCTGAGACAGTCGGGGAAGGGGCAAGCGTCAACCTCGCCCGTGAACGGATGTCGGATCGGCAGGGATGGAGGCGGAGGATGAGGGGGCGAACGGCAGTTACTCCATCACCGGCCCTCTCGTCGCTCCGGGCCGCCGCCGTGACCTGCGCCCTGATCGTCGGCTGCGGCCTCGCCCCGGTCGCCCTCACGCTCGCGCCACGCCCCGGCGAGCCCGTGGCCGTCATCACCCTCTTCCCGGACGCACCGGTCCCTAAGGCCGTCACAGCCTCGGGCGCACCCATCCTGTGGCTCTCCGCCGGCGGGCACGTCGCGGTGCTCTACGCCCCCGGGCGCGACGTCGCCGCACACCTGCGCCGGGCCGGTGCCCTCCTCGTCCTCGCCGCCGGGCCCCTGGGCACCTGCCTTCCGGGCTACCGGCCCTCCGCCAACCTCACCGGACCGTCCACGCCATGACCGAAAGCAGCCTCGACCGCCTCCGCCTCGCCTTCCTGCCGGTCATGCTGGGCGCTCTCGGCGTCCTCGCCGCCATCGTCACGACGCTCGCCTGGTGGCGGGACGTCATGCCCGTGCCCGTGACGGTCCTCGCGGTCCTCCTACCCGGCGCGGCCCTCGCCGCCGCCCGCCAGCACGGGGCGACGGCCATCACGCGCCACCTCTCCTCGGCTTCCCTGATGATGCTGGTCGGCCTGCTGGTCCTAGCCTCCTCGGGCACGCACCTCCAGATCGACGTGCATATGGTCTTCTTCGCCGCCCTCGCGGTTGCGGCGGGCTGGTGCTGCTGGTCCTCCATCCTCGTGGCGGCCGGCGTCGTCGCCGTCCACCACCTCGCGCTGAACGTGCTCTACCCGGCCGCCGTATTCCCGAACGGGGCCGAGTACCTGCGTGTCGTGCTGCATGCCGTCGTCCTCGTCACCGAGGCCGCCGCCCTGGTGCTGGCTGCCCGCCAGCTCGCCAAGGCGCTGGCCTCCGCGGAGGCGGCCACCCGGCAGGCCGCCGACAGCGTGCTGGCGCAGCGCCGCGCCGAGGCGGCGGCCGGCCAGGACCGTAACCTGGAGGCCCACCGCCAGCGCCGGCTCGGCGAGGTCGTCGCCGAGTTCCGCGACGCCCTGGTCGAGATCGAGCATAAGGTCGAGCGCGAGACCGGCGGCATGCGCGAGACCGCGCTCGCCCTCAGCGGCGTCGCCGAGCGGTCCAGCCGTCAGGCCGCCGCGTCGGAGGCCACGGCGTCGGCGACGGCTCAGAACGTGCTCTCCGTGTCCGCGGGCGCCGAGGAACTCAGCGCCTCCATCTCGGACATCGCCGGCCAGACCGAGCGGGCGCGCGAGTTCATCGCGCACATGACCGAGATCGCGCGGACTACGAACGACGAGGTCGAGCAGCTCGCGGTCGTGGCCGACCGCATCGGCACCGTCATGGGCCTGATCAAGTCGGTGGCCGACCAGACCAACCTCCTGGCGCTCAACGCCACCATCGAGGCTGCGCGCGCCGGCGCCGCCGGCCGCGGCTTCGCGGTGGTCGCCTCGGAGGTGAAGGCGCTGTCGGGCCAGACCATGAGGGCGGCCGACGAGATCGTGTCCCAGGTCGAGGCCATCCAGGCCTCGACGCGGCGGACCGTCGGCTCCGTCCACGCGATGGCCTCCGCCACCCAGGAGGTGAACGCGCTGACGACGTCCATCGCCGTGTCGGTGGACCAGCAGCGGGCGGCCACGCAGGAGATTTCCCGCACGGTGGCGCAGGTCGCCGAAGGCAGTTCGGAGGCGCACGCCGGCGCGGTGTCGGTCTCGCGGGCCACACAGGAGACGCGGCGCCATGCCGACGGCGCCCTGTCCGCGTCCGAATCCCTCAAGGTGGTCGCGGCGGACCTCGCGGCGTCCGTGGGCCTGTTCGTACAACGGGTCACGACGGACCTGGAGGAGCGCCGCGGCAACGTGCGCGTCGCGGTCGACGAGGCGGGCTTCCTGCACGTGGGCGGCCGACGGCACCCGGTGCGCCTCGTCGAGGTGTCCTCCCACGGCGCCCGCATCGCCGGCGGCCCGCTCCTCGCGCCCGGCGACAAGGTCGAGTTCGAGACCGCCGGCGGGGCCCGCATGCCGGCGACAATTGCCTGGGGCGAAGGAGGGGCGGCGGGCCTCGACGTGCGCGTCGGCCTCCGCCACCCGGCCCTCGGCGGGGCAACCGGCTTGGCGGCCTGAGCCGAGGCGCGCGTCCCTCGGCGAGCTCGGCGGACCCGTCAGGACCGTCGGCCGGTGACCCGCTGCAGCGCCCGCGCGACCTGTTCGGCCGAGTAGGGCTTGCGCACGAGTTCGAACCCATGGGCGTCGTCGCGGGCCAGCACGTCGCTATAGCCGGTCGTCAGGACGACCGGCAGCCTCGGGTGGTCCTTCCGGAGCCGGCGAGCGAGTTCGACGCCGCCGATGCCGGGCATCACCACGTCCGAGAACACCGCGTCGAAGCGGAACGGCACACGCTCCATCTCCGCGAGCGCGGCCTCCGCGTTGTGCGCCCAGACCGTGGCGTGGTCGAGATCCTCCAGGAGCTGCGTGCAGAAGCGCCCGACGTCGAGGTTGTCCTCCACGACCAGCACGCACAGAGGCCGCCCCACCTCCTGCTCGTCGGCTTCCTCCTCGCCGGCCTCAGATCCTTCCTGCGGCGGGTCGACATGAGGCAGGTACAGCGAGAACGTCGCGCCGCGCCCCACCTCGCTCGCCACGTCCACGTCGCCGCCCGACTGCTTGGCGAAGCCGATGACCTGGCTCAGGCCGAGCCCCGTGCCCTTGCCGACCTCCTTGGTCGTGAAGAACGGCTCGAAGATGCGCGCCAGGAGCTCTGGCACGATGCCGACACCCTCGTCCGAGACCGACACCACCGCGAAGGGCCCAGGTGCGCCGGCGTGCCCACGGATCGAGGGCAACGCCTCGCCACAGGTGAGCCGGAGCGTCAGCGTGCCCTCACCGTCCATGGTGTCCCGGGCGTTCACTGCGAGATTCACCAGCGCCGTCTCGAACTGGCTCGTGTCAGCCCGCACGTGGCATGGCCCTTCCGTCACCTCGGTCACGATGCGGATGCGCGCGCCGGTAACGGAGTTCAGCATCTCCGAGATGCCCCGCACGCGCTCCCGCAGGTCGAACACCTCGGGTTTCAGCGCCTGCCGCCGTGCGAAGGACAGTCGCTGGCTCGTCAGCTTGGCGGCGCGGTCGACCGTGTCCGCCACCGCCTCTAGGTAGCGGGTTCGGCGCTCCTCGGCGAGGTTCGGACGGCGCAGGAACTCGACCGACGAGCGGATGATGGTGAGCAGGTTGTTGAAGTCGTGCGCGACGCCTCCGGTCAACTGCCCGACGGCCTTCATCTTCTGCGCGTGGCGCAGCGCCTCCTCGGCACGGGCGAGCTGCTCCTGGCCGCGCAGCCGCTCGGTGGCGTCGGTGCCGTATTGGAAGGCACCGACCCTCATGCCAGCGCCGTCCCGCAGCGTGGTGAACCTCAGCTCGTAGCAGCGCCGCCTCCGGGCCGGGTCGCCGAACTCGCCGGCGAGCGTGAACTCCTCCCCCGACAGCGCGCGTGCCCATACCTCGCGGGACGCGGCCTGATGCTCGGGCTTGTGCGCAAGCAGATCAATCAGGTTGTCGCCCGCCCGCGGCCGGACCCCGTAGATCGCCTCGAACTCGTCCGCGCAGGCGCCGTTGATGGCCAGCACCCGGAAATCCATGTCGAGGGCGTTCACCAAGGCGTCGGTCGTCTCGAACACGTCGGCCCAGAGCTTGCGCTGGGCGAGCGCCTCGACGACGCGCTGCTCCAGCGTCTCGTTCATCTCGCGCAAGCGCTCCTCGGCGAGCTTGCGGTCGTGGATGTCCTCGACGACGCCGTACCAGCGGACGATGCCGCCGCCCTCGTTCCGGCGCGGCCGGGCCTGGGCCCGCATCCAGCGGTACTCGCCTGTAGTCGCCACGCGGATGCGATAGTCGATGTCCACCGGTTCGCCGGATGTCAGAGCCGCCGAGAAGGCCGTCATGGTCCACGGCACGTCGTCGGGGTGGAGTGATCTCGCCCAGCCGGAGCCGTCCGGCTCACCCGCGGCTTGGCCCGTCAGTTCGAGCCAGCGATTCGAGTATGAGGTGATGTTGCCGTCCGGGTCGCAGGTCCAGGGTACCTGCGGGTTGAGCTCGACCGTATGCCGATAATGGTCCTCGCTCTCGCGTAAGCGCGCCTCGCCCAGCACCCGGTTCGTGGTCTCGGCGGTGACGCAGAACAGGCCGTTGACGGCTCCGGACTCGTCGAGGACGGGCGAGTATGTGAAGGACCACCAGCTCCGCTCGGGCTCGCCCTGGCGCGAGAGGTCGAGCATGACGTCGGTCAGGATCTGGCTCTCGCCCGCCAGGGTGGCGTCGACCAGCGGCCCGATCTCGTCCCAAATGCTGGCCCAGACCTCGCGGAAGGGGCACCCCAGCGCCGTGTCCAGCCGGTAGCCGAGGATCGGCCGGTAGGCGTCGTTGTAGAAGCAGAGCAGGTCCGGCCCCCAGGCGAGGAACATCGCCGTGGGGGAGGGACAGCATCAGCGAGACCGTATTGCGGAGTGCTGGGGGCCAGCCCTCCGGCGGGCCGAGCGAGGTTTCGGACCAATCGCGGGAGCGGATCTCGGCGTCGGTCAGTCCACCGGTGGGCAGGAACGAGAAGGCGTCAGCCATGCCGCGCACGGCCCCGCATCCCGGCGCCTCCGCAACGCGACGGAGAGGCGCTCGTGGTACTGGGACGGACCAGGGCGGCCGAGGGCATCGCGCAACGGGGAAGCCAGCGTGGCATCGTGGTGGCATTACCTCTCGGTCGGGCGCCGGCTGGCGTCCTGGCCTGCCACGCTTGTTCGGTCCGCCCCGCTAGATAGTGCGGACGCAGGCAAACGACCGCTCCCTCGCAAGGCTGCATCGCCTTGGCTCTCGAAACGCGGCGTCCTCCAGGGCACCAAAGCGTGTCCGTTGCCGTTGTGACGATGCCTCAGGGCCGGCCGTGAGCCCTGCGCCACGGTGAGCCATGTCGGAACAAACTCCCCCTCCGCTTCCTTCCGCCCGGACCGAGCAGTCCTCCTCGATCCTCTGGACCATGTTCCTGGGCGTTGCCCTTGTCGGCTTGGTGGCGCTGCCGAGGCGGCGGGCGGAACCGCTGACGCTTGCGACAGGCACTCAGGATAGCGGCCAAAAGCTCGGGACCGAGGACGGGCCCGTCTCGCACGAGGGCGCCGCGGCCGAGCGCGTTGCGGAGGCCGAACCGGGGCGCGGGCGGCAGGCGGACACACCCTCCGAAATCCCGGCCAAGGGGTGGAAGGACATCGCGCTCCGCCTCTACCAGGAGTTCGGCAACGACCGCATACTCCTGGTCGCGGCCGGCGTGACCTTCTACGCCATCCTGGCGCTGTTCCCGGCCGTCGCGGCGCTCGTCTCCATCTACGGCGCGGTCGCGGACCCGAGTACGATCAGCACCCATCTGAATGAGTTGCGCGGCATCCTGCCGGACGGCGCCATCGACATCGTCGGCGGGCAGGTGAAGCGTCTGGTCGACAAAGGCGACGCGGCGCTCGGGCTCACCGCCCTCGTCAGCATCCTGCTCTCGCTTTGGAGCGCCAACGGGGGGATGAAGGCGATCTTCGACGCGCTCAATATCGCCTACGAGGAGGAGGAGAAGCGCTCGTTCCTCATGCTGAACCTGCAGTCGCTCGCGTTCACGGCCGGCGCGCTGCTGTTCGTCGTGCTGGCGCTGACCGGCATCGTGGTGGTGCCGGCCGCGCTCCAGGTGCTCGGGCTGGACCAGAAGGCCTGGTACATCGCCCTGCTGCGCTTCCCCGCCCTGCTCGCCCTTGTCATCGGCACCCTGGCGGTGCTGTACCGGTACGGTCCGAGCCGCCGGAAGCCGAAATGGCGCTGGGTGACCTGGGGCAGCGCGGTGGCCGGCACCCTGTGGCTCGTCGCGTCGGGACTGTTCTCCTGGTACGTGGCCAACTTCGGCAGCTACAACGAGACCTACGGCTCCCTGGGGGCCGCCATCGGCTTCATGACCTGGATCTGGATATCTACGACGGTCGTTCTGCTTGGGGCCGAGCTCAACGCGGAGATGGAGCACCAGACCGCGCGCGACACGACGGTCGGGGACGGCAAGCCGCTTGGCGCACGCCAGGCGCGCATGGCGGATACGGTGGCGGCGTCGGCCTGACGGGTGGCACGCGCGGGCGATTGCGTAGCCACATGCCTCGGCCTACGCCTGGCCTGCCTCAGCGGGCATGGGCACCTATGCTCGCGCGTGTCCGCCTGTGAGCCCCGATTCGCCCATCCCCCGCGCCGAAGCATCCCCATCGACCAATGCCCATGATCCAATTGGCCGCCTCCCGAACCTCCCGTATGCGAGTGTCTCCGATGTCGAACCGCGACGGCTGGGCGGCGTGGTGAGCGGCACGGAGGGCGAGTGCCCGCAAGACCGCTCGTCGCCATCGCAGCCGGTGTCCTACCAGGCGATCTTTGAGAGCGCCGTCGACTTCGCCATCGTCACCACCGACCACGAGGGACGCGTCACTGCCTGGAACCCGGGCGCGGAGCGCATCCTGGGCTGGTCGGCCGAGGAGATGGTCGGGCATTCGGCGGAGACCTTCTTCACGCCCGAGGACCGCGCGGCCGGGCGTCCCGCGGAGGAGGTGCGCCAGACTGCCGAGACCGGGCGGGCAGCCGACGAGCGCTGGCACCTGCGCAAGGACGGCACACGCTTCTGGGCCAGCGGGGAGATGATGCCCCTTCGCTCGCCCGAGGGCGCCGACCTGGGCTTCCTCAAGATCCTGCGCGACCGCACGACGGCCACGGCGAGCGAGGGTGAGACCCGCCGCGTCCGCGACGAGTTGCAGGTCGTCACCGACGCGCTGCCGGTCCTCATCAGCTTCATCGACCACGACCACGTCTACCGCTTCGCGAACAAGCACTACGAGGCCTGGTTCGACCGTCCGGCGAGCGAAATCCTGAACCGGCCGGTGCGCGAGGTCGTCGGCGAGGAGGTCTACCAGGCCAGGTTGCCCTTCATGGCACGGGCGCTCGCCGGCGAGGATATCACCTTCGACGCGCTGATGCCGTACCGTGGCGGCGTGACCCGCCAGTCGGAGATCCGCTACATCCCGCGTCGGACGGAGGGCGGTGTCGTCGACGGCATCTTCGTCATGGTGACCGACATCGCCGAGCGCCAGGCGGCCCAGGCCGACCTACGCGAGGCCGAGGACCGGCTCAGGCTGGCCCTGGAGGGGGCCGGCACCGGCATCTACGACTACGACCTCGTCACCGGCGCGCTCACCTGGGACGCGCGTACCCGCGCCCTGTTCGGGCTGTCGGCCGACGACCCGGTCTCCTACGAGGGCACCTTCCTGCCGGGCGTTCACCCGGACGACCGGGAGCGGGCCGACCGCGCCGTCCAGGCGGCCATCGGCGCACGCGAGGGCTTCGAGCTGGAATACCGCGTGATCGGCAGGCGCGACGGCGTGGAGCGCCTGTTGGCGGCACGCGGTAACACGGTCTTCCGTGACGGACGGCCCGACCGCTTCGTCGGAACGGTTCGCGACATCACCGATGCACGTGCCGCAGAGGCGACCGCGCGCCGCTTGGCGGCCCTCGTCGAGCAGTCGAGCGACTTTATCGGGGTCGCCGACCTCGAAGGCAACGCCGAGTTCGTCAACGAGGGCGGTCGCAAGTTGGTCGGGCTCGCGAGCCTGGAGGAAGCTCGCCGTTACAACCTGATGGACTATTTCGAGCCGGCGGACCGTCCGACGGTGCTGGGGAAGGTCCTTCCGGCCGTTCGCGAGAGCGGCTTCTGGGAGGGCGACCTCGCCTTCCGCAACTTCTCAACCGGCGCCGCAGTACCGGTTCACTACGCCATCTTCCCGGTCCGCGACGCGCACGGTTCCGTCACAGGCTACGGCACCGTCACCCGCGACCTCACGGAGCGCCGCAGGCAGGAATCCTTCCGGGATGCCCTGATCACGTTCGGCGACAGGCTGCAGGCGTGCCGCGACACCGCCGAGATGGCGGCGGTCGGGGCTGAGATCATGGCTCGCACGCTTGGCCTGGATCGGGCCGGGTACGGCACCGTCGACGAGGCGATGGAGCATGTCGAGATCGAGCGGGATTGGACGGCGCCGGGGGTGGCCAGCGTCGCCGGCCGCCACCGCTTCGACGAGTTCGGCGAGGTCCGCGCGGGCCTGGCGCAAGGGCGCGAGGTCGTCATCCACGACGTGACGACCGACCCGCGGACCGCGCGCAACCCGGGCCCGCTCCTGGCCATCGGCGTACGCGCCTTGATCAACGTGCCGGTGTTGGAGCAGGGCCGGATCGTGGCTCTGTTCTTCTTGCACGACCGGCAGGTGCGCGACTGGCGCACCGACAAGCTCGCCTTCATCCGCGACATCGCCGAGCGTACCCGGGCCGCCATCGAGCGCTTCCGCGCCGAGGCGAGCCGGCGCGAGAGCGAGGAGCAGTTCCGGGTCTTCGCCCAGGCCATGCCGAACCACGTCTGGGCGGCGGACGCGAACGGCGCCCTCTACTGGTTCAACGAGCAGGTGCATGCCTACGCCGGCACCTCGGCGGGCGAACTCGACGGAACGGCCTGGGCGTCCATCGTGCATCCGGACGATGTTGGGGCGGCGGGACGCGCCTGGGGGGCCGCGCTGGCCGACGGGACGCATTACGAGACCGAGTTCCGCATTCGGCGCGCGGACGGGGCCTTCCGCTGGTTCCTCGTCCGGGCCGAGCCGATCCACGGTCCCAACGGCGCGGTCGTCCGCTGGATCGGCACGAACACCGACATAGAGGACCGCAAGCAGGCCGCAGCCCAGTTGGAGCGCCTCAACGAGAACCTGGAGCAGCAGGTCGAGGAGCGCACCCGCGACCGCGACCGGATGTGGCGGCTCTCAACCGACGTCATGCTGGTGGCACGCTTCGACGCGACCATCGTGGCGGTGAACCCGGCCTGGACCACGCTATTCGGCTGGAGCGAGGCCGACTTGGTCGGGCGCTCCTTCATGGACCTTGTCCACCCGGACGACGCAGCCTCCACAGCGGCGGCGGCCGGCGACCTCTCGGACGGTTCGGTCATCCCCCGCTTCGAGAACCGCTACCGCCACAAGGACGGCAGCTACCGATGGCTGTCCTGGACCGCCGTGCCGGACGAGAGCTTCATCCACGCGGTCGGACGCGACGTGCAGGCCGAGAGGGAAGCGGCCGCGGCGCTCGCCCTGACCGAGGAGGCGCTGCGCCAAGCTCAGAAGATGGAGGCCGTTGGGCAGCTCACCGGTGGCCTCGCCCACGACTTCAACAACCTACTTACCGGCATTTCGGGCTCGCTCGAACTCCTGCAGACCCGGATGAGCCAGGGCCGGCTGACCGACCTCGACCGCTACATCAACGCCGCGCAGGGCGCCTCGAAGCGGGCGGCGGCCCTGACCCACCGCCTGCTCGCTTTCTCGCGCCGGCAGACGCTCGACCCCAAGCCCACCGACGTGAACGCCCTCGTGCACGGCATGGAGGACCTGATCCGGCGGACCGTGGGCCCGGCGGTCCACATCGAGGTGGTCGGGGCGGCCGGGCTCTGGCCGGCGCTGGTCGATCCGCCCCAACTTGAGAACGCGCTGCTCAACCTCTGCATCAATGCCCGCGATGCGATGCCTGAAGGCGGTCGGATCACCATAGAGACGGCCAACAAGTGGCTCGATGACCGAACGGCGAGGGAGCGTGAACTACCGCCGGGGCAGTACCTGTCGCTCTGCGTCACAGACACCGGCACCGGCATGACGCCCGACGTCATCGCCCGCGCCTTCGACCCCTTCTTCACGACGAAGCCGACGGGTCAGGGCACGGGGCTCGGCCTCTCCATGATCTACGGCTTCGCCCGGCAGTCGGGCGGGCAGGTGCGCATCTACTCGGAGGTGGGCCAAGGCACGACGATGTGCATCTACCTGCCGCGGCACTACGGAGAGGCGGAGGGCGATGACGGCATGCCCGACCTCTCGACCGCGCCCCGGGCCGAGCAGGGAGAGACGGTCCTCATCGTCGACGACGAGCCGAGCATCCGCATGCTTGTCACCGAGGTCCTGGAGGACCTCGGCTACACCGCCATTGAGGCGTCGGATGCTGTCGCCGGCCTGAAGGTGCTTCAGTCGGACGTGCGCATCGACCTGCTGGTCACCGACGTCGGGCTGCCCGGCGGCATGAACGGCCGCCAGATGGCCGACGCCGCGCGGGTGAGCAGGCCGAATCTGAAGGTGCTATTCATCACCGGCTACGCGGAGAACGCTGCGGTCGGCAACGGCCACCTGGAGCCCGGCATGGCAGTGCTGACCAAGCCCTTCGTGATGGAGGCGTTAGCCAGCCGCATCAAGGACCTGATCTCCAACCCGTGACATCGACCATGGCGTTGAGGTCGGTGTGGTCGGTCTGACCAAAGCCTGGCGGTTCAGGCGAGCTGCCCGCCCCCGTCCTCCGCCTCCGCCACCCTGCGGAAAGGCAGAACGCGGCCCGGCCGCTTGGACAGAAGGCGTTCGACCGCTGCCCGGAGTTCGTCGAGCGCGAAGGGCTTGCGCAGCACGGGTACGCCCTCCGAGGGTAGCGCTGCCGCATCAGCGTAGCCCGTCATCATGAGCACGCCAGGCGCGGGGTCGAGCGCCAGCGCCCGCCCAGCAAGCTCGGTTCCCGTCATCCCGGGCATGGCGTAGTCGGTCAGCAGCAGGTCGATGCGGTTTCCCCCGTGCAGCAGCCGCAGGGCCTCCGCGCCGCCGCTTGCCTCGACGACCCCGTAGCCGAGTTCCTCCAGCAAGGTGACGGCGACGGCACGAACCTGGGGATCGTCATCGACGACGAGGATGCGCGTCGCGTCCGTCGCAACTCCACGGCCTTGCGTCCGGTCGGCGTCCGCGCCGGCGACAACCTCGCCCCGGAGGAGATAGATCGATGCCGTGGTGCCCTCACCATGTCGGCTGCGCAACGTAATGGCGCCGCCGAGCTGACGCGCCGTGCCGTAGACCTGCGCAAGCCCAAGACCCGTACCCTTGCCCTGGGGCTTGGTCGTGAAGAAGGGTTCGAACGCGCGGGCGAGGACATCCGGCGACATGCCATCGCCCGTATCGGCGACCGTGAGCACTACGAGATCCCCCGCCGGCACGGTCCCGGGTCGTGGCGCGCCGGCGGGCAGATTCTCGGTCTCGATCCGTATCTCCCCGGCACCCTGCAGGGCGTCGCGCGCGTTCGTCACGAGGTTGAGGACAGCCAGTTCGATCCGGTGCGGGTCGGCCACCGCGGGCCACAGGTCCGCGGCCAGGCGCGTCACGACGGCGGTGCCGCCGCCTAAGAGCCTGTTTGAGGTCCTCCGCCGGCCGTCCCCATCTGTCTCGTGTCACCAATACACGATCCGTCTGGCAGGACGGAGGAGAGAGCAGATGTGGACGGACCGGCAT
>NZ_BPQO01000025.1 GCF_022179285.1 Methylobacterium hispanicum
ATGATCCTTTTGGCTCATTGCGATCCGAACGTTTGACTAAAGTCGCGTGCTGATCCATAAGTATCACCACGCCTCCAACGGTTCAACGGATCTCCCGATGTCCCGCACCCTATCCTGGAACAGCGCACTCCGCGCCCTTCACGCCGATCGGCAGCAGTTCGCCCCGGGCGAGCGCGCAGCCATCTGCCGCGCCGCTACCTTCGCTAAGCTCGCCGCCACGCGAGCCCGCCGCGATCAGGGCAGCCGCCCGCTCGTCGTGAACGGCGCCTACGACCGCCGCGCCATCATGGCCGCCGCCGTCTACTCGGCGCAGTGCCGCCGAGAGGTCACGGGCGAGGCGTGGGGCGTGTGCCTCTCCGCCGCCCTCACTGGCGTGTGGCAGGCCGCTAGGGCCGCCCGCCGCCGCGCCGCTCACTGACCAGCAGCCCACGTCGCACTCGAGCCGCCCGCACCTGACCGCCGCGCCACCGCGCCGGCGCCGACGACCACCCCCGCCATCACGAAGCCGACCAACGAGCCCGCACCGGAGCCCGAACGATGACGCACGCCCGCTTCCCCGATTTCAGCCAGCCCCTGCCGCCGGCCGCCCCGCGTCTGATCGAGCATGTGCCCTTCCACGCCGATCCGGTCCTGGCCGCGATCGACGCCCACGATGAGGCGTGGGCGGTGTGGCAGATGGCGCCAGAGGCGAAGGTGCTGCAGGCCCATGCCGAGAAGGAGCAGGCGCTGGCCCGGCTGCTCGCAACGCCGTGCTCAACGCGGTTCGGCACCCTGGCGCTGCTGCGGCATCTGCGCTGGCACATCCAGCACGACGGGCTCGCGGACGCGGCGGTTCACGCCTGCGCGGCGAGAGCGGCGCGCGAGCTCAACGTCGACTTCCCGCCCGTCGAACCGCCGCGCGAGCCCATCGCGCCGGTGCTGGGGATTCTGCGGCGCGCTGGCGAGATCGTGGCGGGCTGTGCGCTGATCGTGGTCGGCGGAGCAGCGGTCGGGCTGGCGACGCTTCTGTGATTCACGCCGCCCGCGAGACCTCAGCCCTTGTCAGTGAGGCCGAGGCCGCGCAGCAGATCGCCGATCGGGTCGATCTTCTGGCTGGGGGAATCGGCGCTACTCGGCTGCTGCGCGGCGCTCGCCTCGTCTGCGGCCGGACGGGTCAGAGCGGCCTGGCGCGTGGTAACTGCGCGCCGCGCCAGCTTGGGCCCATGCGACGCCCGCGCGCTGCGGGCGGTGGTTGCCACCAGCGTCAGCTCAGCCGGCAGCGGTTGCACCATCGCGTAGTCGGCGGAGAGCGCCACCGTCGGCTCGGACTTCATCAACGCGGCCATGTCGGACAGCGGCGCCGCCCGCCGCAGAGCGACGCTGCGGCTCGCCGGCGGATCGACCCAAGCCGTCGGGGCCGCGGCCACCGCGTGGCCCTTGGCAGCCGGCTGAACCTGCCGCTCGAAGTTGCCGGGATGCAGGATACCTGCAGCGGCCATCAGGCCCAGCACGGCAATGCCCGTGACGGCGAAGGTCGACTTGTAGTGTTCCATGCGAGCAGAACGAATAGCCAAGCTAATAGTTCCGCTGGCGCCGGACGACCTGCTTCAAGTTGTCGGCCGGCCACATCAACGGACCGTGAACGGCTGATCTTCCTCGGCGGCAGGACGCCATGCCGTTGCCTATCCGACGCTCCCGGGAGCCTCACCGCTGCTTCGGTGCCGTTCGCACAAGCCGAGAACTGAACAGCTTCTCGGCTGCCGTGACGAGCGGCGCCCCAGGCGTCTCGGCGCAGGCGGCACGGAGGGATCCCGCCACCAACTCGGCGTTCAGGTTCGTCAGGTCTCGGAACGTGCCGGCATGGATCATCTGCGCAGCGTTGGCGCCGGACATGAAGCCGAGCGTCCACTGCACGATGCCGTGGCGCTCCGCGACGTTGTCGAGGGCAGCGACAGCCTGCGCACAGGACAGAGCACCGTAGCCAGCGACATTGGCACCGTCGGCCCGGGCCGGCGCGGCGGCGAGGCAGGTGGCTAGCGCTAGAACCGCCGCGCCGCAGCCACGCCATCTAAGCACCCGCATTTTCACCGGCTGCTTCCGTGGTGCTTCCGCGATCGAAAAGGGCAGGGGAGGGTGATCATTAAATACCTGTGTGAACAACGTTTTTTTCATGCCGCCGCTTTCTCACGCTAGCCTTCGAGGGCATCGAGGCGCGGGCCGTCGACGTGCAGGTGCAGATCATCCCGGGCTCGGTGCAGTTCGCGGTGGTCGGCCTGCCCGACAAGGCGGTGGCCGAGTCGCGGGAGCGCGTGCGCGGCGCGCTGATCGCCTCCGGGCTGGCGCTGCCGGCCAAGCGCATCACCGTCAACCTCGCGCCCGCCGACCTGCCGAAGGAGGGCTCGCACTACGACCTGCCGATCGCGCTGGGCGTGATGGCGGCGATCGGCGCGATCCCGGCCGACGCGCTCGGCGGCTACTGCGTGCTCGGCGAACTCGCCCTCGACGGCACGATCACGGCGGTGAACGGCGCGCTGCCGGCGGCGATCGCGGCGGGCGCGCGCGGCCTCGGGCTGATCTGCCCGGCGCCCTGCGGGCCGGAGGCGGCCTGGGCCGGCGGCGACCTCGACGTGCTGGCGCCGCGCTCGCTCATCCAGCTCGCCAACCACTTCAAGGGCAGCCAGGTCATGGCCCGGCCGGAGCCGGCGATCGCGGCCGCCCACGGGCCGCTGCCGGACCTGCGCGACATCAAGGGCCAGGAGGGCGCCAAGCGCGCGCTCGAGATCGCCGCGAGCGGCGGCCACAACCTGTTGATGAACGGGCCTCCGGGCGCCGGCAAGTCGATGCTGGCCGCGCGCCTGCCCTCGATCCTGCCGCCGCTCACCCCCCGCGAACTCCTCGACATCTCGATGATCCAGTCGGTGGCCGGCGAGCTGCGCGGCGGGGCGCTCTCGACCCGGCGCCCGTTCCGCGAGCCGCACCACTCGGCCTCGATGGCCGCGCTCGTGGGCGGCGGGCTCGGCGCCCGGCCGGGCGAAGCCTCGCTGGCGCACGGGGGGGTGCTGTTCCTCGACGAGCTGCCCGAGTTCACGCCCCAGGTGCTCGACTCGCTGCGCCAGCCCCTGGAGACCGGCGAGATCATGATCGCGCGGGCCAACCACCGGGTCGTCTACCCGGCCCGTTTCCAGCTGGTCGCCGCGATGAATCCCTGCCGCTGCGGGCAGGCGCTGGAGCCGGGCTACGCCTGCCGCCGAGGGCCGAACGCGCGCTGCATGGCCCAGTACGGCGCGCGCATCTCGGGTCCGCTCCTCGACCGGATCGACCTGCGCATCGAGGTGCCGGCGGTGAGCGCGGCCGACCTGATCCTGCCGCCGCCGGAGGAGGGTTCGGCCGAGGCCGCCGCCCGGGTCGCGGCGGCGCGCAGGCTGCAGGGGGAGCGCTACGCCGCGCGCGGCCTCTCAAACGCGACCACGAACGCGACCTGCCCGGCGACGCTGATCGAGGAGGTGGCGCGGCCCGATGCGGAGGGCGCGGCGCTGATCCGCTCAGCCGCCGAGTCCTTGCGCCTCTCGGCCCGGGGCTTCCACCGGACCCTGCGCCTCGCCCGCACGCTCGCCGACCTCGACGGCGAGGCGACGGTGCGCCGGCTGCATCTCGCGGAAGCCTTGTCCTATCGCGGGCGGGCAGAGCGCCCGGAGGCCGCTTGAGCGCCGCTCAATGCGCGCCGGTCTCCTCGGGCTCCGCCTTCTCGGCGGGCGGCTCGGCGCTGGCGACCGCCTTGCGCTCCAGCAGCGGCTGGAGGCGGGCGGCGAGCTGCCGGTCGAGGTGCCGGGCGTAGCCGCCCTTGAAGTAGCGGTCGCCGGTGCCGGGTCCGTAGGCCCGGTCGTGGGCCCGCACCATGGCGTCGACCTCGGGCCGGCACAGGAAGCCGATCACGCCGGCGGCCTGATACCAGCGCCCGGCGCGGGCGTGGTTCATCGCACCGGGATTCGACATCACGGTCTCGGCGAAGCAGTCGGTCGCGGCCTCGCGCAACGGGGTCAGGACGGCGTCCGCGTCGGCCCTCGGGCGGGGCCGGGCCTCGGCCGCGGAGAGGAGGGCGAGGACGGCGAGGGAACCGAGAAGCGCGGTCTTCATGCGGAAGGTCTCGAAGGGCATCGGACAGCCCGGACTCTTCCACGCGATTGCGACCGGAACAGGGCTCCGGACGCCGCGGCGCAGCATCGCCGGGCCGGCGCCGTGAGCCCCTTCGACCGGCGCGCAGGATCTGCGACGTTCCGCCGCACCGCGCCGACGGAACGGTTCTCAGCCGCGGCGTTCGGCGTTCCAGCGGCCGCGGCACTGGCTGCTGCCGGACGCGGTCCAGGTGCCGCTGCCGTAGCCGTCCTTGGCGAGGCGACCGACCACGTTGGCGCTGCCGAGCGCGTTCGAGATGGTGGCCCGCACCTGGCCGTTCGGCGCGACGCGGCCGCTCACCTGGAAGTCGCCGCCCGGATAGCTCGCCTCGCCCCGGTTGATGCGCACGCCGTAGCGGTAGGCCCGGTCGCAGGCCCCCGACTCGGTGACGACCTCGATGCTCCAGTTGCCGTCGAAGCGGTCCGGCACCTGGGGCGAGCGCCGTGCCGCGTCGGCCGAGCCGATGCCCGCTGCGGCAAGCGTCAGGGCGGCGGCGGCGAGGGCGAGGTGCTTCATGGTGGGGTGTCCGAGTGGTCCGTGCCAAGCGCCCGACGCGGTGCGCGCCGAGCGTGGCTGAAACTCGTCAGACCGGTTTCGGTTGCGACCGTGCGGCGCGGCTCCCGCGCCTCAGCCCGTCACGGCCCGCCGCAGCGCCTCGGCGAGGAAGGCCAGGAGGTCGCCGCCCGCCTGCAGGAAGCCGTCGACGCCGGCCGCCTTCAGCGCGTCCGGGTCGGCGGGCTTGCCGGCGAGGTAGACCGTGCCGGCCCCCGCCTCCTTGAGGGCGCGGGCCGCCGCGACCGCGCGCTCGGCGTAGACCGCGTCCGACGAGCAGAGGCAGGCGATCCGGGCGCCGGACGCCCGGAAGCCCGCCGCGAGCGCCGCCTCGTCCGCGAAGCCCTCGTTCGACAGGGCCTCGATGCCGCCCGCCGCGAAGGCGTTGGCAGCGAAGGTGGCGCGGGTGTTGAAGGCCGAGAGCGGCCCGAGATTGGCCAGGAACACCGCTGGGCGGGCGCCCGTCTTGGCGAGCACCGCGTCGGAGGCGTCGCGCAGCGCCTCGAAGGGCTCGGCGAGGCGCCCCGAGGGCAGGGGATCGCAGGCGACCGCCGCGCCGGTCCCGAACTCGGAGGCGGCCGGCGCCGGCACGGGAGCGACGTCGAGCACCGCCACGGGCTTCTCGGAGAGGTGCGGGAACTCGGTCGCGCCGGTCAGCGGTTCGCGGCGGGTGGCGACGTTGCGGGCGCGGGTCTCGCGCACCGCCTCGATGCGGCGCTGCAGCTTGCCGACGCTCAGCGAGGCGACGATGCCGCCCTCCCGCTCGATCGTCTGGAAGGCCTCCCAGGCCCGCTCGGTCAGTTCGGCGGTCAGCGCCTCGAACCCGCCCGCGCCGGCGGCCGGATCGGAGACCCGGGCGAGGCCGGATTCCTCCAGGAGGACGATCTGGCTGTTGCGGGCGACGCGCCGGGCGAAGGCGTCGGGCAGGCCGAGCGCCTGGGTGTAGGGCAGGGCGGCCACGCCATCGGCGCCGCCGAGCCCGGCCGCGGCCGTCGCCAGGGTGGTGCGCAGGATGTTCACGAAGGGGTCGCGCCGGGTCATCATCCGCCACGCGGTCTCGGCGTGGAGGCGCAGCGGCTTCGGGTCGAGCCCGCAGGCCTGCTCGACGCGGGCCCAGAGCCGGCGCATGGCGCGGAACTTGGCGAGCCCCAGGAACTCGTCGGCATCGGCGGCGAGCAGCACGCCGACCGCGTCGCGGGCCCGCTCCAGCGGGTGCCCCTCGGCCTCCAGGGCGCGCAGGTAGGTCACGGCGGTGGCGAGCACCGCGGCGAGTTCGTCCACCTCGCCCGCGCCGCCCTCGTGGTAGGGCCGCCCGTCAGCGAGCAGCGCCCGGCCGCGGAAGCCCGCGGCGTCGAAGTCGCGGAGCGTCGCGCCGAGCTTCGGCACGATGTCGGACCAGACCGCGCCGAGGCTGCCGGTGGCGGCGAGCTTGCCCACGGGGTCGATGCCGAGGTCGAGGTCGAGGCCGGCCAGATCCTCGCCGCGCCGCTCCGCCAGCGCCTTGATCAGGCCGGCGGCCTCGAGCGCCTGCCCGCCCGCCTCGAGGCGCAGCGCGATCAGCGGCAGCATCACGCCCTGGAGCGCCGCGTCGAGGGCGTCCACGTCCGTTGCGGAGAGGCCGTAGCCGCGGGCGGTCGGCGCCGCCGCGAAGACCAGCGCGAGCGCGTCGGCGCCGCCCTCGAGGTCGGCGAGCGCCTGCCGATTGGCGGCGGCCACGTCGGGGTGGTCCATCCGTTGCACGACGCGCCACGGGCCGGGGGTGCGCACCGGCTGGGGGGTGGGCTCGGCCGGGTCGTACAGGGGCTCGATGCGCAGGCCGTCGGCGGTCTTCGAGACGAGGCGCTTCTCGAAGTCGGCGCCCTTGAGCACGCCCGCGACGAGGCCGAGCCAGCGCTCGCGGGTGGCGGGCTCGAAGAGGTCGGCGAGCGGTCTGTCTTCCATGCGCGGCGGGCCCTGCGAATCCTCGGGCGGACGGTTACATCCGCCCGTTCTTCGTCACCTGCCCTCGCATACCGGGACAAGCGTGGCAATCGCCCGATCGGCCGAGCCCGTGCAAATGGTCTCAACCCAGGATGATGAGCCCCGCAAAGCCCAGCGCGCCCACGATGATGCGCCACCACGCGAACAGCCAGAAGCCGTGCCGCGCGACGTAGTCGAGGACGGTGCGCACCACGATCAGCGCCGCGAAGAAGGCCACCACGAAGCCGATCACGATCAGGCCCGTGTCGTCGGCGTTGAGGTTCTTGTAGTTGTCGAGCAGGTCCTTGGCGAAGGCGCCCGCCATGGTCGGCATGGCGAGGTAGAACGAGAACTCGGTGGCCGAGCGCTTGTCGGCGCCCATCAGCATCGCGCCCACGATGGTGGCGCCCGAGCGCGACACGCCCGGGATCATGGCGAGGCACTGGAACACGCCGATCTTCAGCGCCATGGGCAGGCTGAAATCGTAGACGTCGGTCTTCTTCACCTCCAGCTCGGTGTCGTCGAGGACGAGCAGCACGAGGCCGCCCGCCACCAGGGTGGCGCAGACGATCCAGGGGTTGAACAGGTAGGCCTTGATCAGCTTCGAGAAGAGGCCGCCGATGATCGCCGCCGGCAGGAAGGCCAGCAGGATCGCCAGCACGAAGCGGCGCGCGTTCGGGTCGCGGGGCAGGGCGGTCGCGATGGCGAGCAGCCGCCGGAAATACACGGCCAGGATCGCCAGGATGGCGCCGAGCTGGATCAGCACCTCGAAGGTGTTGTTGGGCGAGTGGAAGCCGATGAAGTGCCCGACGAGGAGCTGGTGGCCGGTGGAGGAGACCGGGATGAACTCGGTGGCGCCCTCGACGACCGCGAGCACGACCGCCTTCGCGATGCTCATCGCATCCATGTCTGTCCGCCTCGATTGTCCGGTGAGCGGGCCCGCATAGCCCGAAAGAGTGGGCGGCCGCCAAGATCCAGGGAACGCAAGACCCAGCGAACGGCCGCCAAGGTTGACGGGCAGTTACCGGAGAGAGGCCGGCGTGTTAAGGGGTCGGCAACGATCGGGACATATCTCATCCTCCTGCCCGGTCCCGCGAAGTTTTCCTGCGGTGCGTCCGGCCGGCACCCCGCCCGTTTCGAACGGCCTCGATGGCGACGCTCTATCACTTTCCCTTCTGCGCCAATTCCCGCTTCATCCGGCTCGTGCTCGCCGAGATGGGCATGGAGCCGGTGCTCGCCGAGGAGAAGCCCTGGGAGCGGCGGGACGAGTTCCTGATGCTCAACCCGGCCGGCCAGACGCCGGTGCTGCTGGAGCAGGGCGGCCTCGTGGTGCCGGGCGCCGGGATCATCGCCGAGTATCTCGACGAGACCCGGGGCCTCGGCCTGACCGGCCGGCGGATGATGCCGGAGGCGACCGCCGACCGGGTCGAGGTGCGCCGCCTGCTCGAATGGTTCCTTGTGAAGTTCGACGCCGAGGTGACGGGCTACCTCGTCACCGAGAAGATCTCGAAGCGCTTCATGTCGAGCCGCGACGGGGGCGGGGCGCCGGACATGAACGCGATCCGGGCGGCGCGGATCAACGTGGGCTACCACCTCAAGTACATCGGCTACCTGATGGCCCGGCGTCGCTGGATCGCGGGCGACCACCTCACCTACGCGGATCTGGCCGCGGCGGCGCATCTCTCCTGCGTGGACTATCTCGGCGACGTGCCCTGGGACGACGATGAGACGGCGCGGGACTGGTACGCGCGGGTGAAGTCGCGGCCCTCGTTCCGCAGCCTGCTCGCCGACCGTGTGCCGGGCATGCCGCCCGCGCCGCACTACGCGGACCTGGATTTCTAGAACGGGGCGGCGCACCATTCCGGCTCAGACGGCGGCGGATCGAGGAGGCCGGGATGAATTTCCGGAGCACCCGCCACACCGACGAGCCTCAGGGGCAGGCGACGTTCGGCATGGCCAATCTGCGGTCTCAGAGAACGGGCCTGCCCTTCATCGTCTTCATCTCGCAGCGCGACGGCGCCCAGCACGACGTCCGCGTGAAGGTCTCGCCCAACCCGAAGGTGCGCAACGCCCAGATGGGATCCTACGCGCTCCGGCCCTACCGGTTCGTGGACGGGCATCGCCTGGGCCCGGGCGAGGAGCGGGCCCAGGAAGCCTGGGTCGAGAAGAACCTCGACGTCCTCGTCCGCTACTGGACCGGGGACATCGCGTACACCGAGGACGCGCTGGAACTGCTCGAAGCGATCTGGAACGCCCAGCGGCCAGGGCCGGACAGCGCACAGTCTCACGCACCTTGCGAGGATCAAGCATCAAGTGCTTGATCCACCCAGCAAACATCCTCTCCTACCGCTTTAAGATGCCGCGCTTCCCCTCTCCCCGCGCGCGGGGAGAGGGGGGGACCCGTGCGCGCTGAGGCGATCGAACGGTAACCGTATCACGTCGCCTGAACCACCACCTCCACGAGGTTCGGTTTCCCTGAGCGGATCCCCGCCTCGATCGCGGGCGCGATGTCGCCGGCCCGCTCGATCCGCCGGGCCGGCACGCCCATCGAGGCGGCCAGGGACGGGAAGTCGATGCGCGGATCGACGAGGTCCATCGCGATGAAGCGGTTGGCCCGCACGGAGGCGTAGTGGGTCTGCGTTTTCATGAACCGCTTCAGGATGTTGTACTCGGCGTTGTTGATCACCACGAAGGTGACCGGCAGGCGCTCGTGCGCCGCCGTCCAGAGCGCCTGGGGCGAGTACATCGCGGCCCCGTCCCCGACCACGCAGACCACGGGCGCGCGGTCGAGGCCGAGCGAGAAGCCGACCGCGGCCGGCATGCCCCAGCCGAGCACGCCGCCGCGCATGGCCGCGTACTGGTGGGTGTTCGGGCTGTCGAGGAAGGTGCGCAGGTGGGTGAGCGTCGCGGGCGCCTCGTCCACGATCGCGACATCGTGACCGACCGCGCGCGCCACCTCGCGGGCCGCGACCAGCGGCGCGATCACCGGGTCGGCGAAGGCGGCATCCGCCGCCTCCGCGAGCCGGGCGCGCCGGGCCACCCGCGCCTCCGCCGCCCGCGCACGCAGCTTCGCGTAGGCCTCCGCCTGGGGCGCGAGGCGGGGCTCCAGCAGCGGCAGCAGCGCGTCGAGCGAGGCGCGGATGTCGCCGACCATCGAGAGCGTCGTGGTATAGGTGCGACCGAGGTCGCGCACGTCCGCCGAGAGCTGGAACACTTGCGTCGAGGCCGGCACCGCCGAGCCCTCGGTGTACAAGACCGTGATCAACGACTTGCCACCCAGCGCGAAGACTGCGTCGTAACCTCCCAGGATCTCTGCGATCTCCGTCGCCTTGGTCGGCAGGTTTCCGGCCCAGAGCGGGTGCGCCGTCGGGAAGGGGATGTGGGCCGGCCAGGACGAGCCGTAGACGGGAGCGCCGAGGCGGTCGGCCAGCGCCACCGCCTGGGACGAGGCGTCGCTCGAATCGATCTCGTCGCCCGCGATCAGCGCCAACCGGCCGGGCGGCACCGCCGCGAGGTGGTCGGCCAGGCGGTCGAGCGAGCCCGCCGTGGCGCAGCGGTCGATGGTCGAGACCGCGCCCGCGGGCGCCGCCGTCATCGCCTCCATCACGTCCATCGGCAGCGACAGGAAGACGGGGCCGGAGGGCGCGGCGTTGCAGTCGTGGAAGGCGCGCCGCAGCAGGATCGCGAGCTGGTCGGCGTTCGTCACCTCGCGCGCCCATTTCACCGCGGGCGTCGCGATGGCGACGAGGTCCCCCGAGAGCAGCGGGTCGGTGATGGCGTGCCGCGAATCCTGCTGGCCCGCCGTCACCACCAGCGGCGTGCCCGAGACGTGCGAGTTGATCAGGTTGCCGAAGCCGTGCCCGAGCCCGCCCGCCGTGTGCAGGTTGAGGAAGGCCGGGCGCCGCGCGCCCTGCGCGTAGCCGTCCGCCATCGCGACCGCGCTCGCCTCCTGCAGGGCCAGCACGTAGGCGATGTCCGGCGTCTCGGTGAGCGCGTCGATGAGGGGCAGCTCCGTGGTGCCCGGATTGCCGAAGATGTAGCGCACGCCCTCCGAGCGCAGCACCTCGAGGAGCAGCGCCGCCCCGCGCCGCGGGGCCACCGAATCCACCGTCGCGATCACGCCAGCCCGCTCCTCTCGCTCCATCCGAAAGGCGAGAGGCTACGCCAAGCCGCCCCCCGCGTCAGGCCCGCAGATGCGCCACGAAGGCCTGCGCGAAGGCCGGAAGCGCCGCAAGGTCGCGCAGGCACAAGGTGAGGTCGCGGCTGGCCCAGGGATCGGTCAGCGGCACCACGGCGATGTCGAGCCCGCGGGCGGCGCGGCGCGCCGTGCTCTCCGGCACGATGCCGAGCCCCACCCGGGCGTCGGCCAGCCGGCAGACCGCATCGAAGCCCCGCAACTGGACCCGCAGCCGCATCGGGCGTCCGATCCGCGCCGCGCGCTCGGCGAGGAAGCGCGTGATGGCGCTCGCCCGGTCGAGACCGACGAGATCGTGCTCCAGCACCTGCGCGAAGGACACGGCCTCCCGCCCCGCCAGCGGGTGGCCGCTCGCCGCCGCCACCACGAAGCGGTCCTGCCGGAACGGGAAGGTCTGCAGCGCAGCCGTGTCGACCGTGCCGGAGAGGATGCCGAGATCGGCCGCGCCCTCGGCCACCAGCCCGACGATCTCGTCCGAGGTGTGCTCGTCGATGTCGACGCTGACGCCGGGATGCGCCGCCAGATAGGCCGAGAGGGCCTCCGGCAGGAACTCGGTCAGCGCGTTGGTGTTCGCCACCACCCGAATCTGCCCGACCGTGCCGCCGGAGAAGGCCGAGAGCTCGGTCTGCATCCGCTCGACCGCCGCCAGGATCGTACGGGCGTGGGCGAGAAGCGCCCGCCCCGCCGGCGTCGGGCTGGCGCCGAGGCGGCTGCGGGTGAGGAGGGCGGCGCCGAGGCTCTCCTCCAACCCGCGGATCCGTGTCGAGGCGGCGGCGAGTGCGAGATGCGCCCGCGCCGCCCCGTGCGTGATCGAGCCGGCCTCGACCACGTGGCGGAACAGCGAGAGATCGACGAGGTCGAAGCGCATCATCGTGGCTCCAGCATCCGTGAGGGGCGAAGCGCGTCGCTCTCCCTCCTCACTCTGCGGGGGATTTCCGAGCCCTTGCCTTCGCCTTCCACGAAGGCTCCGTCAACGAGTCCCGAATTGCGAACGGTTCCAGACCGGCAGAATGCTGCCGGCCTCGAACGGGGGTTCATCCATGCACGGAGAGGCGGCCATCTGGGCGACCGGCGCCCTGCTCGTGCTCTGCATGGGCCTGTGGGCGACCGCGCTGATCCCCGAGATCGTCACGGTCCTCGTCTTCTTCGCGCTGGCGATGCTCCTGAAGCTCGGGGCGCCCGCCACCGTGTTCTCGGGGTTTGCGGCCTCCGCCTTCTGGCTGGTGCTCGCCGGCATGGTGGTGGGGCAGGCGATGACCCGCACCGGGCTCGGGGCGCGCCTGGCGCAGGGGCTCTCCGGCCGGCTCGGCGGCTCCTACCCGCGCTTCATCGGCGGACTCGTCGCCTTCAGCGTCGCCCTCGCCTTCGTGATGCCCTCCAATCTCGGGCGCATCGCCCTGATGATCCCGGTGACGCTGGCGCTGTGCGACCGGTTCGGCCTCGGCCCCGGGCGGCCGGGACGGGCCGCCGCCGTGCTGGCCGTGGGCGTGGCGACGCCCAACCTCTCGGCCGCGATCCTGCCCGCCAACGTGCCGAACCTCGTCATGGCGGGCGCCGCCGAGAGCCTGCTCGGGCTGCATCTCTCCTACCTGCCCTATCTCTGGCTGCACGGCCCGGTCCTGGCGGTCGCGAAGGGCGGCCTCCTGACGCTCCTCGTCGTGCGCCTCTTCCCCGACCGGCTGGAGCCCCGGCGCGACGGCGCCGCCGCCACGGCCCCGCTCTCGGGCGCGGAACGGCGGCTCGCCGCACTCCTCGTCGCGACCCTGGCGCTCTGGGCGACCGACAGCCTGCACGGCATCGCCCCGGCCTGGATCGGGCTCGCGGCCGCCGCGCTCTGCATCATGCCGCGCGTGGGCGTGATCCCGGCCGACGCCTTCGGGCAGGTCTCGCTGCGCACCTGCTTCTACATCGCGGCCCTGCTCGGCCTCGTGGCGCTCGTCAACGAGACCGGGCTCGGCGCCCGCCTCGGCCACGCCCTGCTCGCCGTCGCCCCCCTGGAGCCGGGCGCCGACGCCCAGAACTACGCCGTGCTCACCGGCATCGCCACCGCGCTGACGCTCCTCGTCACCGCCAACGGCGCGCCCGCGCTCTACACGGCCCTCGCCGGCGAGATGGCGACGGGAAGCGGGCTGCCCGCGTTGACCGTGGTGATGATTCAGGTCGTGGGCTACAGTACCGTGTTCTTCCCCTACCAAGCGCCGCCGATCGTGTTCGCGCGCGAGCTGGGCGGCGTGTCCCTGCGGGACGCCACCCGCCTCACCGTCGCCTTCGGCACCGCATCACTCGTTGTTGCAGCGCCGTTGAACTACCTCTGGTGGCGCGCGCTCGGGTGGCTGCCATGAGGCGGGCGCAGGGGCGAGTACGAAGAAATCGTATTCAGAATCATAAGCGTGACAGATCCGCCGGATCGTTCATGCCGCATTGCGGCTTGCCCCTCGGCGGCCTAGCCCTACCAGTTTAGAGACGCTTCAGTTCGCAACTGCGAGGCCCGACACGATGGCACCCACCGCCCGGCCGACCACGGCCCAACCCCTCTCGCCGCACCTCCAGATCTACCGCGTGACCTGGACGATGGCGATGTCGGTGGCCCACCGCATCACCGGCACCGCCCTCTACGGCGGCACGGCGCTGGTCGCGATCTGGCTGGTGGCCCTCGCCTCCGGCCCGGCGGCCTACGGCTGGGTGGCGTGGTTCTTCGGCTCGTGGATCGGGCGGATCGTGCTGTTCGGCTACACCTGGATCCTGATGCACCACATGCTGGGGGGCCTGCGCCACTTCGTCTGGGATTTCGGCGTCGGCCTCGACCGCACCACCCGCATGAACCTGTCGCGCTTCACGCTGATCGGCTCGGTGGCCCTCACTCTCGTGATCTGGGCCGCCGCCCTGACGCTGCGCTGACGGAGGCAGAGATGGCCGACAACCGCCAGGACACGAACGTCTCTATCCGCACCCCGCGCGCCCGCGTGCGCGGCCTCGGCGCCTCCGGGCACGGGGCCGACCACTGGTGGTTCCAGCGCCTCACCGCCGCCGCCAACCCTCCGCTGATCATCGGTTTCGTGATCATCGTGGCGATGATGGCCGGCCGCCCCTACCCGGAGGCGGTGGCGCTGATCGGGCACCCGCTCGTGGCGATCGTCCTGATCCTCACCGTCCTCTCGGTCACGCTGCACATGCGCGTCGGCATGCAGGTGATCATCGAGGACTACGTCCACGACAAGGCGCTGCGCGTCACCGCTCTGTTCGCCAACACCATCTACACGGTCGTCGTCGCCGTGGCCTGCTTCTACGCGATCCTGCGCGTGGGGCTGGGCCGCCTCGTCTGACCCGAACGACAGGAGCTCTTCCATGGCCGCCAACGGCACCAACGGGTCGCAGCCCGCCTACACCATCAACGACCACAGCTTCGACGTCGTCGTCGTCGGGGCCGGCGGCGCGGGGCTTCGCGCCACCGTCGGCTGCAGCCAAGCCGGCCTGCGCACCGCCTGCATCTCCAAGGTCTTCCCGACCCGCTCGCACACCGTGGCGGCGCAGGGCGGCATCTCGGCCTCGCTCGGCAACATGGGCCCGGACGACTGGCGCTGGCACATGTACGACACCGTGAAGGGGTCGGACTGGCTCGGCGACCAGGACGCGATCGAGTACCTCGTGCGCAACGCCCCGGCGGCGGTGTACGAGCTCGAGCATTGGGGCGTGCCGTTCTCGCGGACCGAGGAAGGCAAGATCTACCAGCGGCCCTTCGGCGGCATGACCACCGATTACGGCAAGGGCACCGCCCAGCGCACCTGCGCGGCGGCCGACCGCACCGGCCACGCCATGCTGCACACCCTCTACGGGCAGGCGGTGAAGAACCAGACCAACTTCTTCATCGAGTACTTCGCCCTCGACCTGATGATGGACGAGGACGGCCGCTGCCGCGGCGTCATCGCGATGGATCAGGCCACCGGCGAGATCCACCGCTTCCGCGCCGCGATGACCATCCTGGCGACCGGCGGCTACGGCCGCGCCTACTTCTCGGCGACCTCGGCCCATACCTGCACGGGCGACGGCGGCGGCATGGTACTGCGCGCCGGCCTGCCGCTGCAGGACATGGAATTCGTGCAGTTCCACCCGACCGGCATCTACGGCGCGGGCTGCCTCATCACGGAGGGCGCGCGCGGCGAGGGCGGCTACCTGACGAACTCCGAGGGCGAGCGCTTCATGGAGCGCTACGCGCCGTCCGCCAAGGACCTCGCCTCGCGCGACGTGGTCTCGCGCTCGATGACCATGGAGATCCGGGCCGGCCGCGGCGTCGGCAAGGGCGGGGATCACATCTTCCTCCACCTCGACCACCTCGACCCGAAGATCCTGCACGAGCGCCTGCCGGGCATCTCGGAGAGCGCCAAGATCTTCGCGGGCGTGGACGTGACGAAGGAGCCGATCCCGGTCCTGCCGACCGTGCACTACAACATGGGCGGCATCCCGACGAACTATCACGGCGAGGTGCTGACCCTTAAGAACGGCGACCCGGACACCGTCGTGCCGGGCCTGATGGCGATCGGCGAGGCGGCCTGCGTCTCGGTGCACGGCGCCAACCGCCTCGGCTCGAACTCGCTGATCGACCTCGTGGTGTTCGGCCGCGCGGCTGGCCTGCGCTGCGCCGACATCGTCGAGGCCAACGGCCGGATCCCGGACGCGCCGAAGGAGGCGACCGACAAGGCGCTCAGCCGGCTCGACCGCTTCCGCTACGCCGACGGCGCGACGCCCACCGCGGAGCTGCGCCTGGAGATGCAGAAGACGATGCAGAACAACTGCGCGGTCTTCCGCACCGGCGAGGTGCTGGAGGAGGGGCGCGGCCTGATCAACAAGGTCTGGCACGCGGCCGCCGACGTGAAGATCACCGATCGCTCGCTCGTCTGGAACACCGACCTCCTCGAGACCCTGGAGTTCGACAACCTGATCGGCCAGGCGGTGGTGACGATGGAATCGGCCGCCAACCGCAAGGAATCGCGCGGGGCGCATGCCCGCGAGGATTTCCCGGACCGCGACGACAAGGAGTGGATGAAGCACACCCTCTCCTGGCTCGACGAGAGCGCGCACCGGACCACGATCGATTACCGCCCGGTCCACACCTACACGATGTCGAACGAGATCCAGTACATCGAGCCGAAGGCGCGCGTGTATTGATTTTTATGACCGCGTCGCGCGAATCGTTCCTGGTTCGCGCGACGCACCCGTAGCGCTTCCGCCCACGTGCCGCGTCGAGGAGGTCTGTCATGATGCATACCTTCCAGAGCTTCCCCCGGATCTCGGTCGACCCCGCCGTCATGGGGGGCAAGCCCTGCATTCGCGGCATGCGCGTGACCGTGAGTATGATCCTCGGCGAGTTGGGCGGCGGAACGACGGTCGACGAACTGCTCGCCGGGTACCCGTATCTGGAGCGTGAGGACATTCTCGAAGCGCTCCGCTTCGGAGCCTCGCTGGCGAGTTTCCGCGATGTCGCGCTGGCTGCGGCAGAATGAAACTCGTCGTTGACATGAACCTGTCGGTCGCCTGGATCGCCGGCTTGCACGGGAAGGGGGTCGATGCCGTCCATTGGAGTGCGCTCGGCCCACAGGATGCTGCCGATGACGCGATCATGGCGTGGGCGCGCGCGAACGACGCGGTCGTGCTCACCCGCGATCTCGATTTCGGCGCGGCGTTGACGCGGCAGGCGCTGATCGCGCCAAGCGTCATCCAGATCCGCTGCGGTCGGGTGGAGATGGAACGCCACCTGCCCCTGGTAGTGCGCGTGATCACCGAACATCAGGCCCCGCTCGGCACGGGCGCCATCGTTACGATCGAGGACGACCGCGTGCGGGTTCGCGTCCTCGCCTCCGACACGTCTCTCTGACCGTCTTCGCTGAAAGCAGAATTATGGCTCAGTTCGCACTCCCCAAGAACTCGCAGGTCCGCGAGGGCAAGTCCTGGCCGGCGCCGGCCGGGGCGAAGAACCTGCAGACCTTCCGCATCTACCGCTGGAACCCGGACGACGGCGCCAACCCGCGGATCGACACCTATCAGGTCGACCGCGACGATTGCGGGCCGATGGTGCTCGACGCGCTCTTGTGGATCAAGAACAAGGTCGACTCGACGCTGGTCTTCCGTCGCTCCTGCCGCGAGGGCATCTGCGGCTCCTGCGCGATGAACATCGAGGGCCAGAACACGCTGGCCTGCACGATGGGCATCGACGAGTGCAAGAGCCCCGACAACGCCCTGCCGATCCTCACCCGCAAGGACAAGGACGGCGCGGTGCGGATCTATCCCCTCCCGCACATGCCGGTGCTGAAGGATCTGGTCCCGGACCTGACCAACTTCTTCGCCCAGCACGCCGCGATCGAGCCCTGGCTCCAGACCGAGACGCCCGCCCCCGAGAAGGAGTGGCGCCAGACGCCGGAGGACCGCGCCCGTCTCGACGGCCTCTACGAGTGCATCCTGTGCGCCTGCTGCACCACGAGCTGCCCGAGCTACTGGTGGAACGGCGACCGCTTCCTCGGCCCGGCGGCCCTGCTGCAGGCCTATCGCTGGCTGATCGACTCGCGCGACGAGAACACCGGCGACCGGCTCGACAGCCTGCACGACCCGTTCCGGCTCTACCGCTGCCACACGATCATGAACTGCGCCAACACCTGCCCGAAGAACCTGAACCCGGCCAAGGCCATCGCCGAGATCAAGAAGATGATGGTCGAGCGCGCGGTCTAGGTCCCGGGATCCCCAAGGGGCGAGCCCCTTGGGCGAGGTCCAGGGGCGCGAAGCCCCTGGCTTGGGATCGCCGACCCGGCAAAGCCGGGGTGGAGGTTCCAAATGCAGGGTTCCACCCTGCACCCGCCAAAGGTCTCGACCTTTGGGATCCACGACCCTGTTGGCTCCCGGCGGCCGGGGTGGCGGCATCCAGGCCGTTTCGTCTCGGACCTGCTCGAGACGCGCGGGTGCGACCGGGGCGCCACAGTCCGGCGGAAATCCCGCCCCGTCCCCGCTTCCCAGAGGGCCCGACCCGGCACCGCCTTGCGGGCATCGCATTTGATGGCGAGGCAGGGACCGCGCGCCGCGAGGGGGCGCCCCACGGGATCCGAGGTCGATGACGCGTCCGTTTCTGTCGACAACCGCCGTTCTGGTGCTCGCAGCCAGCCTCGGCGCCTGCGCCTCGAAGCGCCTCGACGCGCCGCGCACCCGCGGACCCGGGCCCCAGGCCGCCCTCGACACCTCGGTGCCGGCCGTGCCCTCGGGCGCCGTGACCACGAGCCCGCTCGCGCCCCCGCCCGGCGCCGCCGCCGCGCCCGACGAGCCGGTCGTCGCCCCCGGAACCCAGGTCGCGACCGCCGCACCGCCCGGCTCGAACGTCATCCCGGAGCCCGTCGTCCCGCCCCCCGCCCCGCCGCCGGTCGTCGCTGGCGGGCGCTCGGCCGTGGTCGGCACCTGGGAGGCCAAGGACGCCACCGGCGCCGCCTGCAAGGTCACCCTGTCGAGCGCGCCCGCCCTCGACCTCTACAAGGCCAGCGCCGGCGGCTGCCCGAACAAGGATCTCGCCAAGGTCTCGGCCTGGGATTTTCGCGACGGCGAGGTCTACCTCTACCAGGCCGGCGGCACCGTGGCGGCGCGCCTGCGCCAGGGCGGCGGCAGCCTCGACGGCCAGTTGACCAAGTCCGGCGCCTCCCTGGCGCTGGTGCGCTGAGCACGACGCCGTGCCGGCGCGGCCGCTGATCCTCTGGCCCGATCCGCGGCTGCGCCGCTCTTGCGCGCGCGTCGAGACCTTCGACGACGATCTGCGGGCACTCGCCGCCGATCTCACCGCCAGCCTCGACGCCGCGATGGCGGCGGGGCTCACCGCGGCGCATGTCGGCGAGTTGCGCCGCCTCGTGGTGCTGCGCCCCGAGCCCGGCGGCCCGGCGAGCGTCTACTGCAACCCGGAGGTCGTGGAGGCCGCGCCCGAGCGCGCGGCCGGCCGCGAGGGCAGCGTCTCGATGCCGGGGGTCGCCGACGACGTCGAGCGCGCCGCCTGGGTGCGGGTGCGCTTCCAGGACCTCGACGGCGTCGGCCAAGAGGAGCGCGCCGAGGGTTTTCGCGCGGCCTGCCTGCAGCACGAGATCGACCAGCTTGACGGCGTCTTCTGGATCGAGCGCCTGTCGCGCCTGCGCCGGGAGCGCATATTGAAGCGCTTCGCCAAGCTGCGGGATGCAGGATAACGCACAATAGTGTCATCCGGCCGGGAACCCTGCGCCGAATAGATGGCTGATGCCCTGCGAAGGCGAGGAACCGCCCCGGTTCTCACGGGTTCGGCCCGCGGATACGGGAGCCACTGCCCATGCGCATCACCAACGTCGCCGACCTCGTCGTCGAGACCCTCCAGGAGGCGGGCGTCCGCCGGATCTTCGGCGTCGTCGGCGACAGCCTGAACGCCATCACCGAGTCGATCCGGGCGCGGGGCACGATCGATTGGATCCACGTCCGCCACGAGGAGGCCGGCGCCTTCGCGGCGGGCGCCGAGAGCCAGATCACCGGCGGGCTCGCCGTCTGCGCCGGCTCCTGCGGGCCGGGCCACGTCCACCTCGTCAACGGCCTCTACGATTGCCACCGCACGGGCGCGCCCGTGCTCGCCATCGCCGCCCACATCCCCTCGGCCGAGATCGGCTCCGGCTACTTCCAGGAGACGAACCCGACCGCGCTGTTCCGCGATTGCAGTCATTACTGCGAGCTGGTCTCGGACCCGGCCCAGCTTCCGTTCGTGCTGGAGAACGCGATGCGCGCGGCCATCGGCCAGCGGGGCGTCGCCGTGGTGGTGATCCCGGGCGACGTCGCCATGAAGGATGCGCCCAAGCGCGGCGTGACGCCCCGCGCCGGCCTGATCCCGCCGCGCCCGATGGTGCGCCCGGCCGATTCCGACCTCGACGCGCTCGCGGAGCTCCTGAACGGCTCGAAGCGCGTGACGCTGCTGTGCGGGCGCGGCTGCGCCGGGGCGCACGCGGAGCTGATGCAGCTCGCCGAGGCCCTGAAGAGCCCGATCGTGCACGCGCTCGGCGGCAAGGACCACGTGGAGTACGACAACCCCTACGATGTCGGCATGACCGGGCTGATCGGCTTCTCCTCGGGCTACGCCGCGATGATGGGCTGCGAGACCCTGCTGATGCTCGGCACGGCCTTCCCCTACAAGCAGTTCTACCCGCAGGACGCCAAGGTCGCGCAGGTCGACATCCGCCCGCACGAATTGGGGCGGCGCTGCCGCATCGATCGCGGCCTCGTCGGCGACGTGCGGGCGACGATCCAGGCCCTCCTGCCGAAGCTCGCGGGCAAGAGCGACCGCGCCTGGCTCGACGCCAGCCTGAAGCACTACGCCCGGGCCCGCGAGGGGCTGGACGAGCTCGCCACCGGCCGGCCGGGCAGCGGGCTGATCCACCCGCAATACCTCACCCGCGTGATCAGCGAGGCGGCCGCGGACGACGCCGTGTTCACGGCCGATGTCGGCACGCCGACCGTCTGGGCGGCGCGCTACCTCACGATGAACGGGCGCCGCCGCCTCATCGGCTCCTGGGTGCACGGCTCGATGGCCAACGCCATGGCGCAGGGCATCGGCGTGCAGGCGGCCGAGCCCGACCGGCAGGTCATCGCGCTCGCGGGCGACGGTGGGTTCAGCATGTTGATGGGCGACTTCCTGACGCTGCGCCAGCACCGGCTGCCGCTCAAGGTGGTGGTGTTCAACAACGGCTCGCTCGGCTTCGTCGAGATGGAGATGAAGGCCGCGGGCTACCTCGAGACCGGCGTCGCCCTCGACAACCCGGATTTTGCCGCCATGTCGCGCGCGGCCGGCATCTTCGCCCTGCGGGTGGAGGATCCGGGCGACCTGCCGGGCGCGGTCAGCGAGTTCCTGGCCTTCGACGGCCCCTCGCTCCTCGACGTCACGGTGGCGCGCAACGAGCTGTCGATCCCGCCGAAGATCGACGGGCAGCAGGTGAAGGGCTTCAGCCTCTACATGCTGCGCGCCGTGATGAGCGGACGCGGTGACGCGGTCCTCGACCTCGCCAAGACGAACCTCATCCGCTAGACCGGGACGGCCAGTTTCGAACCGTTCCACACGCCTACGTGAGCGGGGGGCTGGCGAGCCGGGAGCCGCCATGCGTATCGGACTGTTCGTCCCCTGCTACGTCGACGCCTTCGAGCCCGAGGTCGGCATCGCCACGCTCGAACTCCTGGAGCGCTTCGGCCTCGAGGTGGAATACCCCTACGACCAGACCTGCTGCGGCCAGCCGATGACCAATACCGGCTGCCACCAGGAGGCGGCCGCGACCGAGGCGCTCTTCGTCAGGAATTTCTCCGGCTTCGACTACGTGGTCGCCCCCTCGGGAAGCTGCGTGCATCAGGTGCGCGAGCACCTCACCGCGATCCCGCAGACCGACGAGGTCCGGAAGGTCCGCGCGAGCACCTACGAGCTGGTCGAGTTCCTGCACGACGTGCTGAAGGTCGAGGCGCTGCCCTGGGCGCGCTTTCCCCACAAGGTGGCCTACCACGCCAACTGCAACGCGCTGCGCGGCATCGGGCACGCGCGCCCGTCCGAGCTGAACCTGCCGTATTTCTCCAAGCCCCTGAACCTGCTGCAGAAGGTCGAGGGCGTGGAGCTCGTGAACCTCGCTCGGCCCGACGAGTGCTGCGGCTTCGGCGGCACCTTCTCGGTCTTCGAGCCGGCGGTCTCGGCCAAGATGGGCTACGACAAGGTGGCCGACCAGAAACGGGCCGGGGCCGAGTACGTGGTCTCGGCCGATTCCTCCTGCCTGATGCACCAGAAGGGCTGCGCCGAGCGCCTCGGCCTGCCGCTCAAGTACATCCACATCGCCCAGGTGCTGAACGGAGCCGCCGCATGAGCGAGGAGCTTCACCCCCGCGAGCGCGAGGGGGTCGTCAACCCGGCCGTGCGCGCGCCCGACGACGCGAGCGAGCGCGGTCAGGACGGGCGCCGCCTCGACCACGCCGAGGGCACCTCGAAGCCGATCCAGGCGCCCGCCCAGCGCGAGCCCCAGCCCCGCGGCGCCAAGATCCGGGGCGACCGGCCGATCGACCAGGGCGAGGCCGCCGAGCGCTTCCTCGCCGCGCCGCTGCACGCCGCCGCCCACGACGAGCGGCTGTGGGACCTGCGCCGCAAGCGCGACACGGCCGCCCACGGCATTCCCGAATGGGAGGAGCTGCGGGAGCTCGCCTCGCAGATCAAGCAGCACACGCTCGCGAACCTCGACACCTATCTCGAGCAGTTCGAGGCGGCGGCCAAGGCCAACGGCGTCCACGTGCACTGGGCGAAGGACGGGGCCGACCACAACCGGATCGTGCTCGGCATCCTGCGCGACCACGGCGCCAGGACGCTGGTGAAGTCGAAGTCGATGCTCACCGAGGAGTGTGGATTCCGCCACTTCATGGAGGGCGAGGGCGTCGAGATCATCGAGACCGATCTCGGCGAGCGCATCCAGCAGCTCGACAACGAGGAGCCGAGCCACGTCGTGGTGCCGGCCGCCCACAAGACCCGCTTCGACGTGGCCGAAGTCTTCGCCCGCACGCTCGGGACCGACCCGGACAACGACGACGCCCACTACCTCGCCGAGAGCCAGCGCGAGACCACCCGACCCTACATCCTGAACGCCGATGCGGGGCTGACCGGCTGCAACTTCGCGGTGGCCGAGACCGGCACGGTCGTCACCTGCACCAACGAGGGCAATGCCGACCTCTCCGGCAACGTGCCGAAGCTCCAGATCCACTCGATCGGCATCGAGAAGCTGATCCCCCGCGTCGAGCACCTGGGCGTGTTCCTGCGCATCCTCGCGCGCTCGGCGCTCGGCTCGCCGATCACCCAGTACACCTCGCACTTCCGCGGGCCCCGGGCCGGCACCGAGATGCACTACGTGCTGGTCGACAACGGCCGCGCCGCGCGGCTCGGGATGGAAGAGTTCTGGACCTCGCTCAAATGCATCCGCTGCGGCGCTTGCATGAACACCTGCCCGGTCTACCGGCGCTCGGGCGGCCTCTCCTACGGGGCGACCTATGCCGGCCCGATCGGGCTGATCATCGATCCGACCTTCAACAAGCGGAAGTACTCGACCCTGCCGTTCTCCTCGACCATGAACGGCTCCTGCACCAACGTCTGTCCGGTGAAGATCAACATCCACGAGCAGATCTTCGCCTGGCGCAAGGTGCTGGCCGAGGAGCACCAGATCCCGATGCTCAAGCAGGGCATGATGAAGGCCGCGGGCGCCGTGCTCTCAAGGCCTGCGGCCTACCGGGCGGCGATCGGCGCGGCGGATTCGGCGCTCAAGGTGCTGCCGCGCTTCGCCGTCTACAACCCGCTCAACACCTGGGGGAAGAAGCGCGAGATGCCCGACGCTCCCCGGCAGAGCTTCCACGCTTGGTACAGGGAGAACCGCATGAAGGACGGCGCCAAATGAGCGCGCGCGACGCGATCCTGGCCGAGATCCGGAAGAACCGGCCGGCGGGCGAGCACCCGCTGCCCGCGGTGCCGCGGTTCACGCCGCTCGTCGGCGACGACCTCGTGGCCGAGTTCGGCGAGCGCCTGAAGCGCATGGGCGGTCGCATCGCCGAGCCCGGGGCGGACGACGTCTTCGCGGGCGTGCGCGAGCGCCTGGACGGGGCGAAGGTCGTCGCCTCCGCGGTGCCCGAACTCGCCGGCAACCGCGATCTCGAGGCGGTCGCCCGGCCGCGGGACGTGGACGACGTCGACGTGGCGGTGGTGCGCGCCGTGTTCGGCATCGCGGAGACGGGCTCGGTGCTGTTCACGGAAGGTCAGTTGATCGTGAACGCGGTGGCCTACCTCGCCCAGCACCTCGTGGTGCTGCTCGATCCCGCCGACATCCTGCCCAACGTTCAGGCAGCCTACCTGCGCCCCGAATTCGGGCAGGCCGCCTACGCGGTGCTGCATACAGGGCCGTCGGCCACCGCCGACATCGAGGGCGTGCTGATCCACGGGGCGCAGGGGGTGCGCTCCCTGACGGTGGTGCTGCAACCGCGGGCAAACGCCTGAGACAGCGGCGCTTCTTCGTGCAGCGGTGGGCGGAACCGGGGCGGGGGCGGGCACTTTGCTCCGGCTGAGAGCCGCCCCCCGAAAGATCCCGTCCCGATGCGCTACACCCTCGGCTGCACCCTGTCCTACAACATCCTCTCGGACACCACCTTCATCTTCAACCTCGAGGTCGCGAAGCTGAAGAGCGTCGAGATCCTGAGCGAGAGCCTCGTTCTCACGCCGGACCTGAAACGCGAGGTCTACATCACGCCGGATCTCCAGAACCGCTACCTCGGCGTCAACGTGCCGATGGGTCAGTTCACGCTGGAGTACAATGCCGAGGTCGATCTGACCGTGCACCGGGCCGACCCGGCGACGATCAACGAGACGCCGGTCTCGGCGCTGCCGCTGGACATCCTGCCGTTCCTGCTGCCGAGCCGCTTCGTCTCCTCGGACCGGCTCGCGCCCTTCGCGCTGGCCGAGTTCGGCGCGCTCCCCAAGGGGCACCAGCGCGTCAACGCGATCTGCAACTGGATCCACGACCACATCACCTACCAGCCGGGCGCCAGCGACGGCGAGACCACCGCCGACGAGAGCCTCTTGAAGCGGGCCGGCGTCTGCCGCGACTTCGCGCATCTCGGCACCGCCTTCTGCCGGGCGCTCGGCATCCCGGCCCGCTTCGTGAGCTGCTACGCCCACGGCCTCGTGCCGAGCGACTTCCACGCCGTGTTCGAGGCCTATCTCGACGGGCGCTGGTGGCTGTTCGACGCCACCCGTCAGGCCGATCTCGACGGGCTGGTGCGCATCGGCGTCGGCCGGGATGCCGCCGAGATCGCCTTCTCGACGCCCTACGGCAACATGCAGCCGGTCAACCAGCAGATCCGCATCCAGCGCTCGGACGGTTCGGGCAGCCCGATGCCGCGCACCGTCGACGCGATCTCGACGGAGGTGCCGGCGCCGCATGCCGGGGCGGCATAGCTGGATCCTGTTGTCCTGTGATCCTCCGCGGATGCTCCCTTCCCGTCTGGGGGGAGGGAGAGCGCAGGCGCTGGGAACGCGAGGACAAGGGGCATCGCCAAGCCCGCCCGGTCTGATACGCTCAGCCAACGTTCAGCCAACGTCACGAGCCCGAGAGGTCCCCCGATGGCCTACCGCCACGTCGTCGGCCCCCGAACCTGGGCCTTCGCCGACCTCGCCACCCTGATGGCCAAGGCGACGCCGCCGCGCTCGGGCGACCGGCTCGCCGGCATCGCGGCGGAGTCCGCGGAGGAGAGTTGGGCCGCGCGCTGGTGCCTCGCCGAGGTGACGCTCAAGGAGATCCTGGCCCGGCCGCTGATCCCCTACGAGGCCGACGCCGTCACCCGCCTGATCCTCGACACCCACGACGCGGCCGGCTTCGCGGAGATCGGCCACCTCACGGTCGGCGACTTCCGCGAGTTCCTGCTCACCGCCTCCCCGGAGACGCTGGCCCGCATCGCCCCCGCGGTCACGCCCGAGATGGCCGCGGCCGTCTCCAAGATCATGCGCAACCAGGACCTGATCCTGGTCGCCCGCAAATGCAGGGTGGTGACGAAGTTCCGCAACACGATCGGCCTGCCCGGCACGCTCGCGGTGCGGCTGCAGCCGAACCACCCGACCGACGACCCGGCCGGCATCACCGCGGCGGTCCTCGACGGGCTCTCCTACGGCTGCGGCGACGCGGTGATCGGCATCAACCCGGCCTCCGATTCGGTCCAGGCGCTCGGCGACCTCCTGCACCTCCTCGACGCGCTGATCCAGCGCCACGCCATCCCGACGCAGGCTTGCGTGCTCACCCACGTCACCACCACCCTGGAGGCGATGGAGCGGGGCCTGCCGGTCGATCTGGTCTTCCAGTCGATCGCCGGCACGGAGGCCGCCAACGCGAGCTTCGGCGTGACGCTCGATCTCCTCAAGGAGGCGCACGAGGCGATGCTGTCCCTCAAGCGCGGCAGCCTCGGCGACAACGGCATGTATTTCGAGACTGGCCAGGGCTCCTGCCTCTCGGCCGACGCGCATCACGGCATCGACCAGCAGACCCTGGAGGCGCGCGCCTACGCGGTGGCGCGGCCCTTCCGGCCGCTCCTCGTCAACACGGTGGTGGGCTTCATCGGGCCCGAATACCTCTACGATGGCAAGGAGATCATCCGGGCCGGGCTGGAGGACCATTTCTGCGGCAAGCTGATGGGCGTGCCGCTCGGCGTCGACGTCTGCTACACCAACCACGCCGAGGCCGACCAGGACGACATGGACACGCTCCTGACGCTGCTGGGGGCTGCCGGCTGCACCTACATCATGGGCGTGCCGGGCGCCGACGACGTGATGCTGAACTACCAGTCCACCGCCTTCCACGACTCGCTCTACCTGCGGGAGGTGCTGGGCCTGAAGCGGGCGCCCGAGTTCGAGGCCTGGCTCCACGCGATCGGCCTCACGGACGGGGCCGGGACCCTGCTGACAGGGGCAGAGAACCGCCTGCTCGCCGACGCACCGGGGCTCGCCGCGTGAGCGATCAGGCCGAGATCTGGGCGCGGCTCGCCCGGCTGACGCCCGCGCGGATCGGCCTCGGCCGGGCCGGCAGCGGCCAGACCACCCGCAGCGTCCTCGGCTTCGGCCTCGCCCACGCCCAGGCGCGGGACGCCGTCCACACCCCGATGGATGCCGACGCGGTCCGGGCCGGGATCGAGGCGCTCGGCCTGACCGTGCGCGCCGCCGCCTCGCGGGCCGAGGACCGCGCCACCTATCTGCGCCGGCCCGATCTCGGCCGCAGCCTCGCCCCGGAGAGCCGCGACGCGCTGGCGGCGGCCGCCGGGGAGCCCTGCGACCTCGCCCTCGTGGTTGCGGACGGGCTCTCGGCCCGGGCGATCCACGAGAACGCCGTGCCCGTCCTCGAAGCCTTCCGGCCGCACGCGGAGAAGGCCGGCTGGCGCCTCGCGCCGGTCGTCGTCGCGGGGCAAGCCCGCGTCGCGCTGGGCGACGCCGTCGGCGAGGCCCTGCGGGCGCGCGCCGTCGCCGTGCTGATCGGCGAGCGGCCGGGCCTGTCCTCCCCCGACAGCCTGGGGATCTACCTGACCTTCGGACCCCGTCCCGGCCGGTCGGACGCCGAGCGCAACTGCATCTCGAACGTGCGCGCGGCCGGCCTCGCGCCGGACGCGGCGGCCTTCAAGCTCGCCTGGCTCATCGGTCAGGCGCTCAGCCGCGGCCTCACCGGCGTGCACCTGAAGGACGAGAGCGACCGCGCTCTCGAAGCTCCGGACCTTCCGGCGGCGCTCGTCCAAGGTTAGCCCGGCGCCTCATCGGTATTCGCCCGCAAGCGTGGCTGTGGCGAGGTCGCAACACCGCGAAAGCATCCCGGGTTTGCCCTGAGTGCTGCCCCGAACCGCCGCGTTCCCGCCATAAACCGGGACCACCTCAGCATCAGCGGTAAACGGCAGATTCTGCAACGCTTTACCGCGCTGTTACGAGGGATTCCGGACAGCGTTTCGACCCTTCGCACAGCGCCGCAAGGCGATGTGGAACGGCCGCGCGCACCCCACATCCGAGAATCGTCGCTGAGTACGGACAGGGCCCGGGTCATGGACGCGCGCGTGAACGACAAGTCGAAGCTGCCGAGCCGGCACGTGACGGAAGGTCCTGACCGCGCGCCGCACCGCTCGTATCTTTACGCCATGGGCCTGACCCGCGAGCAGATCCATCAGCCGCTCGTCGGCGTCGCCTCATGCTGGAACGAGGCCGCCCCCTGCAACATCTCGCTGATGCGCCAGGCCCAGGCCGTGAAGAAGGGCGTGGCCGCCGCCCACGGCACGCCGCGCGAGTTCTGCACCATCACGGTCACCGACGGCATCGCCATGGGGCATGCCGGCATGCGCGCCTCGCTGCCGTCCCGCGAGGTCATCGCGGACTCGGTCGAGCTGACCATGCGCGGCCACGCCTACGACGCGCTCGTGGGCTTGGCCGGCTGCGACAAGTCGCTGCCCGGCATGATGATGGCGATGGTGCGCCTCAACGTGCCGTCGATCTTCATCTACGGCGGCTCGATCCTGCCGGGCTCCTTCCGGGGCCGGCCGGTCACCGTGCAGGACCTGTTCGAGGCGGTCGGCAAGGTCGCGGTCGGCGACATGAGCCTGGAGGACCTGGACGAATTGGAGCAGGTCGCCTGCCCCTCGGCCGGCGCCTGCGGCGCGCAGTTCACGGCCAACACCATGGCGACCGTGTCCGAGGCGATCGGGCTGGCGCTGCCCTACTCGGCCGGCGCGCCCGCCCCTTACGAGATCCGCGACAAGTTCTGCGCCGCGGCCGGCGAGAAGGTGATGGAGCTCATCGCCAAGAACATCCGCCCGCGCGACATCGTCACCCGCAAGGCGCTGGAGAACGCCGCCGCCACCGTCGCGGCCTCCGGCGGCTCGACCAACGCGGCGCTCCACCTGCCGGCGATCGCCCACGAGTGCGGCATCGAATTCACCCTGTTCGACGTGGCCGAGATCTTCCGGCGCACGCCCTACATCGCCGACCTCAAGCCCGGCGGGCGCTACGTCGCCAAGGACATGTTTGAGGTCGGCGGCATCCCGCTCCTGATGAAGACGCTCCTCGACCACGGTTACCTGCACGGCGACTGCCTGACGGTCACCGGCCGCACCATCGCGGAGAACCTCGAGAAGGTGGCCTGGAACCCGGACCAGGACGTGGTCCGCCCGGCCAACGCCCCGATCACCCCGACCGGCGGCGTGGTGGGCCTGCGGGGCAACCTCGCCCCCGAGGGCGCGATCGTGAAGGTCGCGGGCATGCCGGCCGAGCATCAGGTCTTCACCGGCCCGGCCCGCGTCTTCGACGGCGAGGAGGCCTGCTTCCAGGCGGTGCAGAGCCGGACCTACAAGGAGGGCGAGGTCCTGGTGATCCGCTACGAGGGCCCGCGCGGCGGCCCCGGCATGCGCGAGATGCTCTCGACCACCGCTGCCCTCTACGGCCAGGGTATGGGCGACAAGGTCGCGCTGATCACGGACGGGCGCTTCTCGGGCGCCACCCGCGGCTTCTGCGTGGGCCATGTCGGGCCCGAGGCCGCGGTCGGCGGGCCGATCGGCCTGATCCGCGACGGCGACCTGATCACGCTCGACGCGATCCAGGGCACCCTCGACGTGGCGCTCTCCGACGCGGAGCTGGCCGAGCGCCGCAAGGCCTGGGCCCCGCGCGCCAACACCGCGACCTCCGGCTATCTCTGGAAATACGCGCAGGGCGTCGGCCCGGCTGTGACCGGCGCCGTGACCCATCCGGGCGGCGCCAAGGAGACGCAGACCTATGCGGACGTCTAGGTCCGACCTCAGCTGGCCCGCGCGGCCGGCCGGGGCCGATCCGTGTCGGCCCGGCCTGTCCAACCCGCGCGCGGAGATCCTGCGCCTCCTCGGCTTCGCCGGGCTCGCGGCCGCGATGACGCTCGCCTCGGTCCCGGCCCCGCGCGCGCTCGACGCCACCGCCCGCACCCCCGTGCCCGAGAAGACCTACCGCTCGGCCAAGGATGCGCTCCGCGCGGGCGTGCGCGAGTACAACGCGGGCGACAAGGAAGGCGCCGCGCGCGCGCTCGAATACGCCGCGGGGCAGGGCCACGCGCTCGCCCTGTGGAAGCTCGGCCGCATGTACGCCGACGGGGACGGCGTGCCGCACGACGACCTGAAGGCCTTCGAGTACTTCTCGCGCATCGCCGATGCCGGCACCGACGACGCGCCGGACGCGCAGATCTCGGGCGTGACCGCGAGCGCCTTCAACGCGCTCGGGGCCTACTTCCTCGACGGGATCAAGGGCACCTACGTGCGCCCGAACCCGGCGCGGGCCTACGACATGTTCAACTACGCGGCGTCCTATTTCGGCGACCCGAACGCGCAGTACAACCTCGCCCGCCTCTACCTGGAGGGGACCGGGGTCGATGCCGACGCGCGGCAGGCGGCCCGCTGGTTCAACCTCGCGGCGGAGAAGGGCCACCACCCGGCCCAGGCGCTCCTGGGCGACATCCTGGTCAACGGGATGGGCGGCGTGCCGGTGCAGCGGGTGCGCGGCCTGATGTGGCTGGCGCTCGCCCGCGAGGGCGCGCAGGGGCGCAAGGACGAGTGGATCGTCACGCTCTACGAGAAGAACTGGGCGGCCGCGAGCGAGGACGACCGCGCCGACGCGCAGGCCCAGATGCAGACCGTGGGCTCGATCAAGCGGAGGCGGTGAGGGCCGCCTCCGGTGCACCGGCTGGAATGGCGCCGCCCCTTTCCCGGACGCCCGGAGCGTCAGCGGAGGGTGATCCGGGATCCAGCACAAGGAGACGCGCAGCGTCCGCATGCAGCGACGGGGAATGAAGATCGAGCCGCTTCGCGGCACTCTGCTCGCTGGATCCCGGATCACCTTCCACTTCGTTCCAGGCGTCCGGGAAAAGGATGGCGCGTCGGGCTCGGATCAGGCGTAGTCCACGCCCGCGAAGGTGAGCCCGCAGGCCGGGGCCAGCGGGCCGCAGCGGTGCTTGGCCCGCGTCGCCAGGATCTCGGCGACGTCGTCGGCCGAGAGGCGGCGCGAGCCCGCCAGCATCAGCGTGCCGACCATCGCCCGCACCTGATGGTGCAGGAAGGAGCGCGCCGCCGTCGCCACGACGATCTCGTCGAACAGGCCGAAGCGCACTCGCGCCACGTCGAGCTGCTCCAGCGTGCGCACGGGGCTGTTGGCCTGGCACTCCGCCGCGCGGAAGGCCGAGAAGTCGTGGCGGCCGAGCATCCGCTGGGCGGCCGCGTGCATCAGTTCCGGGTCGAGGGCCCAGGGCACCTGCCAGACATGGGCGCGGGTCAGCGCCGCGGGGCTGCGCCGGTTGAGGATGCGGTAGCGGTAGTGCCGCCGGATCGCCGAGTGGCGGGCATCGAAGGTCTCCGGCACGATCTCGGCCGAGAGCACCGCCACGGGTTGCGGCCGGAGATGGGCGTTGAGCGCGTCCCGCACGGTGTCGGTGCGCCAGTCCCTGGCGAGATCGAGATGCGCCACCTGCCCGATCGCGTGCACCCCCGCATCGGTGCGCCCGGCGCAGGTGAGCCGGACGGTCTCGCCCGAGAAGCGCAGCACAGCCTCTTCGAGGGCCGCCTGCACGGAGGGGTCCTCCGCCTGCCGCTGCCAGCCGCGGAAGGGCGCGCCGTCGTACTCGATGACGAGCTTGTAGCGGGGCATCTCAGGTGGAGAGCCGCGCGCCGGGCTCCAGCCGAACCCCGCGCAGGAACTCCGCGCCGCTCGCGACCCCGCCCTTGCCGGCCCGGCGCAGTTCGAGCAGGCGCACCGCGCCCGTGCCGCAGGCCACGGTGCAGCCCTCGTCGAGGAGCGTGCCGGGCGCGCCGGAGCCGGAAGTGGGCAGCGCCCGCAGCACCTTCACGCGCTCCGCACCCTTGCCGAGATCGGCCTCGAAGAAGGCGCCGGGGAAGGGCGACAGGCCGTTGACCTGCCGGACCACCGCCTCGGCAGGCTGAGACCAGTCGATCCGCGCCTCGTCGTTGGTGATCTTGTGGGCGTAGACGACGCCCGCCTCCGGCTGCGGCGCGAAGGCGAGGTCGCCCGCCTCCAGCCGGCGCAGCGCCTGTCCCATCAGGTCGGCGCCCAGGGGCATCAGCGCGTCGTGCAATTCACCCGCGGTCAGGCCGGGGGTGATCGGCACCCGCGCCTCGAGCGCCACAGGGCCGGTATCGAGCCCGGCCTCCATGCGCATCACGCCGACGCCGCTCTCGGGGTCGCCCGCCATCACGGCGCGCTGGATCGGGGCGGCGCCGCGCCAGCGCGGCAGGAGCGAGCCGTGCAGGTTGAGGCAGCCGTGGCGGGGCAGGGCGAGGATCGCGGGCGGCAGGAGCATGCCGTAGGCGACGACGACGGCGACGTCCGCGTCGTGGGCCGCGAAGGTCTCGGCGGCCTCGGGCCCCTTCAGGCTCGCGGGCGTCAGCACCGGCAGGCCGAGCGTGTCGGCGAGCGCCTGGACGGGGGAGGGGCGCACGGCCATGCCCCGCCCGCCCCGGGCCGGCGCGCGGGTGTAGACGGCGGTGATCGCGTGGCCGTCCTCGGCCAGCCTCGCCAGCGTCGGCACCGCGAAATCCGGGGTGCCCATGAAGACGACGCGCATGGCAGGGCTCTCAGGCGGCGTCGCGCTTGGCCGCCTTGGCGAACTTCTTCATCACCCGGTCGCGCTTCAGCTTCGAGATGTGGTCGATGAAGAGCACGCCGTTGAGGTGGTCGATCTCGTGCTGCAGGCAGGTGGCGAGCAGGCCGTCGGCCTCGATCTCCTGCTCCCGCCCGTCGAGGTCGCGGAAGCGCACCCGCACCCGGTCGGGCCGGGTCACCTCGGCGTAGTAGTCGGGGATCGACAGGCAGCCCTCCTCGTAGCCGCGCGTCTCCTCGGATTCCCAGGTGATCACCGGGTCGAGGAAGACCTGCGGGCGGCGCGCGCCCTCCTCCTTCGAGGTGTCGATGGTGACGATCCGCTTCTGCACGCCGACCTGGATCCCGGCCAGCCCGACCCCGGGGGCGTCGTACATCGTCTCCAGCATGTCGTCGGCGATCTTGCGGATCTCGGCGGTGACGGTGCCGACCGGCTCCGAGACGAGGCGCAGGCGCTGATCCGGCAGGATGACGAGGGGAAGGATGGCCATGGCTCGATCGGGACGGTGCGCGGGCGTCTGAGGAAGCGTTTCGAATAGGGTGGGGCGCCGGAGCGGTCAAATGAAGGGGCGCCGATGTTCTCCTTCCCCCCCTCTGCGGGGGAGGGAGAGCGACGCGCGGCCTCAGAACGCCGTACGGCTGCGGATCGCCGCCATCAAGGTGCCCTCGTCCAGGTAGTCCAGCTCGCCGCCCACCGGCACGCCGTGGGCGAGGCGGGTGACCTTCAGGTCGAGGTGGCGGATCGACTCGGTGACGTAGTGGGCCGTGGTCTGTCCGTCGACGGTGGCGTTGAGCGCCAGGATGACCTCCTTGACCGCCGGGTCGCTCGCCCGCTCGACCAGGGTCGCGATGTTGAGGTGCTCCGGCCGCACGCCGTCGAGAGCCGAGAGCACGCCGCCGAGCACGTGGTAGCGCGCCTGGACCGCGCCCGAGCGCTCCAGCGCCCAGAGGTCGGAGACGTCCTCCACCACCACGAGCGTCGAGGGATCGCGGGCGGCGTCGCGGCAGATCGTGCAGGGGTCGCTGGTATCGACGTTGCCGCAGGCGTGGCAGACCACGATGCGCTCGGCCGCCACCCGCATGGCGTCGGCGAGGGGCCCCAGCAGCGTGTCGCGCTTCTTGATGAGTTGCAGCGCGGCGCGGCGGGCCGACCGAGGCCCGAGCCCCGGCATCCGGGCGAGAAGCTGGATCAGGCGCTCGATCTCCGGACCGGCGACGGCTTGCGGCATCGGGGACTCTCGTGTCGGGGTGGGCCGTTCCGGCAGGCGGCGCGCCCGCCATAGCGGGGCCGGGGGACGGCCGAAAGGGCGGCGCGAAGGTCGTGCGCCGGATTACAATATAGGCGTTCCGTCGCGCCCGCGCCCGCCCGTGCGACCATCGTTCAGGATACAGACAGGCGGTCGGCTCCACTCCCGCGCGGCGGCCCGGCACCTGCCGGCCGCGCTCCGGACGTTGGGAGCCCACAGGGCGGACCTACGCCCAAAGTTCGGATTGACCGGGCGGCCCGCGCCGCCCGACCAAGGCAGGGTCGGGAGCGGAGAACCAGCGTGCGGCGGTCCTGAACGACCGCACGGACGCTCCCAGCAATCCCGGGAGTACGTCCCGGGATTGCGGAGACGGCGCGAACAGGGGCTCGGGAGAGACGATCGTGACGAATATCGGTGAGTTCAACGCGGGCCACGGCGCCGAGGCGATCGGCCTCCGTGACCTGAAGGCCGTCCACTGGAACCTTGAGGCGCCCCGCCTCTACGAGGAGGCGTTGTCACGCAAAGAGGGGCAGCTCGCCCGCGGCGGCGCCCTGGTGGCGACCACGGGCAGCCATACGGGCCGCTCGCCCAAGGACAAGTTCGTGGTGCGCGACGCCGCCACCGAGAACGAGATCTGGTGGGACAACAACGGCGCGATCACGCCGGAGCAGTTCGAGACCCTGTACCAGGACTTCCTCAAGCACGCCGAGGGCCGCGAGCTCTTTGCCCAGGACCTCTACGGCGGTGCCGATCCGGCCCACCGGGTCAAGGCCCGGGTCTTCACCGAGTTCGCGTGGCACTCGCTGTTCATCCGCAACCTGCTGATCCGGCCGGACCGCTCGGAGATCGCGGGTTACGTGCCCGACATGACGATCATCGACCTGCCGAGCTTCCAGGCGGACCCCGCCCGGCACGGCTGCCGCTCGAAGACGGTCATCGCCATCGACTTCACCCGCAAGATCGTGCTGATCGGCGGCTCGGCCTACGCGGGCGAGATGAAGAAGTCGGTCTTCACCTATCTCAACTACATCCTGCCCGGGAAGGGCGTGATGCCCATGCACTGCTCGGCGAACGCCGCGCTCGACGCCGAGGGCGGCTCGGCGATCTTCTTCGGGCTGTCCGGCACCGGCAAGACCACGCTGTCGAACGATTCCTCGCGTCAGCTTCTCGGCGACGACGAGCACGGCTGGTCGAACGAGGGCATCTTCAACTTCGAGGGCGGCTGCTACGCCAAGACCATCCGGCTCTCGCGCAACGCCGAGCCCGAGATCTACGCCACCACCGAGCGCTTCGGCACGGTCATGGAGAACGTGGTGATCGATCCGCTCACCCGGGTGCCGGACTTCGACGACGCCTCGCTCACCGAGAACACCCGCTGCGCCTACCCGCTCGACTTCATCGCGAACGCGAGCGCCACGGGCCGGGCCGGGCATCCGAAGAACATCGTGATGCTGACCTGCGACGCCTTCGGGGTGATGCCCCCGATCGCCAAGCTGACCGGCGCCGAGGCGATGTACCACTTCCTCTCGGGCTACACCGCGAAGGTGGCGGGCACCGAGCGCGGCCTCACGGGGCCCGAGGCGACCTTCTCGACCTGCTTCGGCGCGCCCTTCATGCCGCGGCACCCGAGCACCTACGGCAACCTCCTGCGCGACCTCATCGCGGAGCACGGTGTCGATTGCTGGCTCGTCAACACCGGCTGGACCGGCGGCGGCGTCGGCACCGGCCGCCGCATGCCGATCCGCGTCACCCGCCGCCTGCTCGGTGCGGCGCTCGACGGCTCGCTCGCCCAGGCCGAGTTCCGCCGCGACCCGTATTTCGGCTTCGCGGTGCCGGTCTCGGTGCCGGGCGTCGAGCCCCACATCCTGACCCCGGTGAAGACCTGGGCCAACAAGGGCGCCTTCGTGGAGACGGCCGCGCGGCTCGTCGCGATGTTCGACGAGAACTTCAAGCGCTTCGAGAGCCACGTCGAGGCCGACGTGCGGCAGGCCGGGCCGTCGGCGCAGGCGATCGCGGCGTGATGTGAAAGAAGGGGCCGCCTCGGGCGGCCCCCGTGTGAGACGGGCCCTCCTCGCCGTCGGCGGGGAGGGCTTTTTCGTACCCGCGTCACTCTCCCTCCCCCTCTGCGGGGGAGGATGGGCCGGCCGTCAGGCCGGGTCGGGTGAGGGGAACCACGCTCACGGAAGAGGTGCGGGCTTCATGCAGGGCATAGCCTGATCCTGCAGCGTCCCTCCCCTCTCTGCGGGACTTCGTCCCGACCGTCACCCTTCGGGTGCCACCCTCCTCCGCAGAGGGGGGAGGGAGAATTGTGGCGCGCTTCAGCGCTCGCGCCCCCACAGGCCCACGCGCTCGGAGCGGGCCTGCTCCTCGGCGGCGAGCAGATCCTGCGGCGCGTCCTCGCTCGCCCGGGCGCCGCCGGCCGCCAGGATCAGGGCGGCGAGGTCGTCGCCGTCGATGCGGCAGCGCATGCCGTCGCCCTCGGCGGCGCAACTCACCTCGCGGCGGCGCAGGTAGCGGGCGAGTTGGCGGGCGAGCGCGCCGCCCTGGCCCTCGACGCCGGCAAGCCGCACCACCCGGCCGCGGAACGACAGGGTGCCGGTGTCGATCACCTCCGGCACGCCGCGCGCCTCGGCGCCTGCGGGGATCGCGGCGGGCGGAACCGGGGCCGAAGGATTGGGGGTAGGGGCCGGGGCGGGTGCCGGCTCCGCGCGGGCGGCCGAGGGGCGCTTGCGGCCCTTGGCGAGTTGCGCGGAGGCCCGCTGCACGAAGTCCCGGAACATCGCGGCCGGCAGATCGCCGCCGCCGACCCGGTTCATGGAGCTGTTGTCGTCGTTCCCGACCCAGATGCCGACCACCATCTCGGGCGTCACGCCGATGAACCACGCGTCGCGGTAATCCTGCGTCGTGCCGGTCTTGCCGCCGACCGCGAGGCCCGGGACCTTCGCGGCCTTGCCGGTGCCGGAATCGACCACCGCCTGGAGCGAGTCGAGCATCATGGTCCGGCTGTCACCGGGCAGCCCCCGGGTCGCGGCCTGGTCCGGGTGCAGGTAGATCGGCTGCGGCTGGCCGCCCCGGATCGCGTGGACCGCGTAGGTCTCCAGCGGCGTGCGGTTGGCGAGCACGCCCGCGTAGGCGCGGGTCATCTCGAGGAGCGTCACCTCGGCCGAGCCCAGCGCGAGGCTCGGCACGCTCGGCAGATCAGAGGTGACGCCGAGCGATTTCGCGGTCGCGATCACGGCGGGGATGCCGAGCTCGTCGCCGAGCTGGGCCGCGATGGTGTTGACCGAGAGCGCGAAGGCGCTGCGGAGCGGCAGCGCGCCGCGGAAACGATTGTTGGAATTCTGCGGCTCCCAGTCGCCGATCTGGACCGGGCGGTCGACCAGCACCGAGTCCGGGCTCAGGCCCTGCTCGTAGGCGGTGAGGTAGACGAAGAGCTTGAACAGCGAGCCGGCTTGGCGCTTGGCCTGGACCGCGCGGTTGAACTGGCTGTCCTCGTAGTCGCGCCCGCCGACCATCGCCAGGATCGCGCCCTGCGGCGAGAGCGCCACGAGGGCGGCCTGGGAGACCTTCTTCTTCGCACCCTCCGCGTCGAGGCGGCGGGCGATCACACCCTCGGCGAGGCTCTGCAGGTCGAGGTTCAGGGTCGAGCGCACCGTGAGGTCGCCGCCCGTGTCGGTGAGGCGCCGGGCGTCCGCCTGCACCATGTCGAGGAAGTAGTTGGTGCCCGGCGGCGTCTCGGGCGGCGTGCGCAGCGTCACGGTCTTGGCGCGGGCCGCGTCCGCCTCCTTGGTGGAGATGGCGCCGGTCTCGACCATGGCCTGGAGCACCACGTCGGCCCGCTCCTTGGCGCCGCCGAAATTGCGGGTGGGGGCGAGTTGTGAGGGGGCGCGCACGAGGCCCGCCAGCATCGCGGCCTCCGGCAGGGTCAGCTGCTTGGCGGGCTTGCCGAAATAGCGCCGGGCCGCCGCGTCGGCCCCGTAGGCGCCCGCGCCGAAATAGGCGGTGTTGAGGTAGCCGACCAGGATGTCGCTCTTCGACATCTCGCTCTCGGCCCGGAGCGCCAGGAAGGCCTCCTGGATCTTGCGCCGGAGCGTCTTCTCCTGGGAGAGCGAGGTGAGGCGGACATATTGCTGGGTGATGGTCGAGCCGCCCTCGCGCACGCCCCCGCCGGTCGTGTTGCGCCACGCGGCGCGCAGGAGCCCGCGCAGGTCCACGCCCCAGTGGCTGTAGAAGCGCCGGTCCTCGATGGCGACGATGGCCTGGGCCAGCGTCGGCGGCAGGTCGGCTGCAGTGAGCCGCTCGCCCCGGAAGGCGCCCCGGGTGGCGAAGACGCGCCCGTCGTCGGCCTCGACGGTGAGGGCGCGGCTGCCCGGATCGTTCGAGACCGAGCCCAGCGGCGGCAGGGTCAGGAAGGCGGCCAGCACGTAGAGCAGCAGGGCGCCGAGCGGGAGCCCGACGACGAGGGCCGCCAGGGCGAGGGTGCGCCGCCGGGGCCGGAAGGCCCGGCGCGACGCGGCCGCGGGACGCTCGGGTGCGGGGGCGGCCTCCGGGGACGCGCCGGCCACGGAGGAGGGTCGGGCCTTCAGGCGCCCAGCGAGGCCGCCGAGGCCCGCGGCGCCGCGGCGCCCGAGCCGGCCACCGCCGCGGAGAGCCGCGCGGGCGGCGCCGGCGCCGAGGATGCCGAGTTGGCGCGCGAGGCTGCGGGCGGCCGAGGCCGCCTCGCGGGCCGCCGCGCGGGTGTCGGGTTCGGCCCGCGGGTCCGGCGCGCCGGGGCCCGGGCGTTCCGGATCGGGAGGGTTCATCGCATCCGCCAGCGGCCGTGCCGCCTGTCACGCTGTCTCGCGGCCGTTCTAGACGAATCCCGCGGGGCGCCGCTACGGCGCGAAAGCCTCACCGTGGATCCGGTTGCCGGGCGGGTGCCGCAATGGGGGCGAGGTTCTCGCCCCGGGACTCCCGCCCTCGCTCGGCGCGCGCTCCCTCTCCCTCTGCGGGGCAGGGAAGACCGCGCGCCGGCCCGCCTCAGAGCCGCCCGAGCGGCATCGGCCGGCCCGCCGCCTCGTGGCGGCCGCGCAGGCGGAAGGCCAGGATCACGAGCAGCACCCCGAAAGCCACCGCGTAGCCGCCGAGCCACCACGTCAGCACCAGGGCGGACATGCCCGGATTGATCAGCAGCGCCAGCCCGAACAACAGCGAGACGACGCCGCCCAGAACCAGCCACCAGCGCCCGTAATGCAGGTGGAGCCGGAAGGCCGCCGCGATCATCAGCCCGCCCGAGACCAGCGCCCAGATCGAGACCAGCAGCACGAAGGCCCAGACCGCCGCAGCCGGCATCAGGAAGGCGGTCACGCCGACCAGGATGTCGATGAGCCCCTCGAACAGCAGGAAACCCCAGCGCTCGTGGCGCTGCGCCGCTCGCACGGCCGCGACGATGCCGAAGACCCCATCGACCAGCATGTAGGCCGCGAAGAACAGCACGAGCGAGAGCACGAAGGCGGCGGGCGCCGCGAGGGCGACGACCCCGAACAGGATGGCGAACACGCCCCGCAGGGCGACGAGCCACCAGTTGCGGGCGAGCACCGTGCTCATCGCGTCGAGGCGCGCCGGCCCGGTGAGGGGAATGCCGGACGGGCCCGTTCCTCCCGACGCGTCGGACGTTCCAGCCATGCCATGGTCCTCCGGCCGCGTCGCGGTCTGGCAGACCGCACGCCTGCCGCAACGCCGAGCGGAGGGCGGCGTTCCGTGCGACGCAAAGGCACGGGATGGAACTTTGGTGTCATCCGTCCCTTTGCGCTGTCGAGGCGGGTTCACACGCGGCGCGTCCCTGAGGGGGCGGGTCCCTTTTCGGCAATCACCACCGATGCTTGACGATCAGCGGCAGGCCGCGCCCGCCGACGCTTTCGCGCGCCGGTCCGAGCCGGAGGACGCACGCGACATCCTCGACCTCCAGCCGACGGGCCGGAAGCCCGGCGACGGCGCGCGCGAAGCCGTGCCGGAGGGCGAGGGGGCGGAGGCGCCGGACCCGGCCGAGGACGAGGCGGACGAGACCGAGGCGCGGCGCCCGAGCGTGCTGCGTCGCCATCCCTGGTGGTTCGTGCTCGGCGGGCTCGCGGTCGTGGCGCTCGGCGTCGCCACGTTCGTCTACTGGCGGATCTACCTCCATCCCTACGAGACCACCGACGACGCCTTCGTGGACGCGCGCAGCTTCACGATCGCCCCGAAGGTCGGTGGCTACGTCGTGGCCGTACCGGTCACCGACAACCAGCACGTGGAACCCGGCGACACGCTCTTCCGGATCGACCCGCGCGACTACCGCGTCGCACTGGCGCAGACCGAGGCGCAGGTGCAGGCGGGCGAGGCCGCGATCCGGAACGTCGATGCGCAGATCGAGGCCCAGCGGGCGCAGATCGAGGTGGCCAGGGCACAGGTCGAGACCGCGCAGGCGGCGCTGAAGTTCGCCGAGGAGGACGCCGCCCGCTATCAGAAGCTCGCCGAGCGCGGCGCCGGCACGATCCAGCAATCGCAATCCTCGACCTCGACCCTGCAGCAGCGCCAGGCCTCGCTGACGAGCGCCGAGGCGAGCGTGGTGGCGGCCCGGCAGCAGGTCGGCTCGCTCCAGGCCCAGCGCGCCAGCGCCGAGGCGCAGCTCGCCCAGGCCAAAGCCCAGCGCGACCAGGCCAAGCTCAACCTCGGCTATACGACCGTGACGGCGGCCCAGGCCGGCCGCGTCGTGCGCCTGACCGGCGACGTCGGTGCGTACGCTCAGGCCGGACAAAGCCTCGCGATGTTCGTGCCCGACGCGATCTGGATCACCGCCAACTACAAGGAGACCCAGGTCACCGACATGCGCCCGGGCCAGCCCGTCGCCGTCACGATCGACGCCTATCCGGACCGGACGATCACCGGCCGGATCGACTCGGTGCAGCCGGGCTCGGGCACCGCCTTCAGCCTGCTCCCGGCGCAGAACGCCACCGGCAACTACGTGAAGGTGACGCAGCGCATCCCCGTGAAGATCGTGGTCGACGCGTGGCCGACCGACGTCTCGATCGGGCCCGGCATGTCGGTGGTGCCGAAGGCCCACGTGCGGTGAGCGCGACCGCCGAGGGATCGGCCAAGGCGCCGGGGGGCCACAACCCCTGGGCGATCGCCCTCGTGGTGGCGCTCGCCACCTTCATGGAGGTGCTCGACACCACGATCGCCAACGTGGCGCTGCGCTACATCTCGGGCGGCCTCGCGGTCGGGCCCGACGAGGCGGCCTGGGTGGTGACGAGCTACCTCGTGGCCAACGCCATCACGCTGATCGCCTCGAGCTTCCTGGCCAAGCGCTACGGGCGCAAGGCCTTCTTCATGTGGAGCGTGGCGCTCTTCACCCTCGCCTCGATCCTGTGCGGCTTCGCCTGGAGCCTCGAATCGCTGCTGCTCTTCCGGGTGCTCCAGGGGCTCGGCGGCGGCGGCATGGCGCCGCTCGCGCAGTCGATCCTGGCGGATTCCTTCCCGCCCGCGAAGCGGGGCCAGGCCTTCGCCCTCTACGGCGTCGCGATCGTGGTGGCGCCGGTGATCGGTCCGACGCTCGGCGGCTGGCTCTCCGACAACGCCTCCTGGCACTGGTGCTTCCTGATCAACGGGCCGATCGGCGTGATCGCGCTCGGCCTCATGTACTGGCTGATCGAGGACAGCGAGGCGGCCAAGCGCGAGCGCCGGGACTTGCGGCGGAAGGGCGTGCGCTTCGACCTCGTCGGCTTCCTGCTGGTCGCGCTCTTCCTCGGCTCGCTCGAGGTCGTCCTCGACGAGGGCCAGCGCAAGGACTGGTTCGGCACCTCGACGCTGATGAACGTCTTCGGCGTGCTGACCGTGGTCTCGTTCTGCGCCATGATCCCGTGGTTGCTCACCCGGAAGAACCCGGTCATCGACCTGCGGCTGCTCAACAGCCGCCAGTTCGGCTCCTGCTTCGTGGTGATGCTGTTCACCGGCGCGGTGCTGATCGCCACTACGCAGTTCATCCCGCAGATCACGCAGGAATATTACGGCTACACCGCCACCCTGTCGGGGCTGGTGCTGGGCCCCGGCGGCCTCGTCACGGTGGCGATGATGGCGCTGGTCGGGCGGCTCTCGTCCGTCGTGCAGCCGAAATGGCTGATCGCGACGGGCGGGGCGATCGTGGCGGCCGGGATGTACGACCTGACCCGGATCTACGGCGACACCACGTTCTGGTTCTTCGCGTGGTCGCGGATCTATATCGGCATCGGCCTGCCGATGATCTTCCTCTCGGTGACCTCGGCCTCCTACGAGGGCCTGCCGAAGGACCGGACGGATCAGGCCTCGGCGCTCATCAACGTGGCGCGCAACGTGGGCGGCTCGATGGGCGTGTCGCTCGCCCAGAACATCCTGGCCTATCGCAGCCAGTTCCATCAGAGCCGGCTGGTGGAATCCGTCGATCCGTCGAGCCCGGCCTACCAGGAGACCCTGGCCCAGGCGACGCGCTACTTCCAGCAGCACGGCCTGGCGGGGCCGGACGCGCAGAACCAGGCCATCGCCTGGATCGGCAGCCAGCTCTCCACGCAGGTGGCGTACTGGGCCTATATCGACGTGTTCTGGGTGCTCGGCGCGATGACCGCCTGCCTCGTGCCGCTGGCGCTGATCCTGAAGGATGTGAAGCGCGGCGGTGCGCAGACGGCGCATTGAGATCGCATCTCGACCCTCCCCCGCAGAGGGGGGAGGGGGAGCGTCGGGGATCTCACAGCCCCGCCGGCAGCGCCTCGGTGACCTGCACGCGGCCGGTCTCGGCGGGCTCGGCGACGCGCACCGGCGCCGCATCCGCGATTTCCGGCGCGGCCTCGGGCTGGCGGGCGAGCGCCGCGACGCCCTCGTAGCGGCTCAGCCGCTTGTCCATCATGCCGTCGATGCGCTCGTAGACCTCGGCCACGCTGAGGCCGCGGCGGCCCCGGCCGGCCTTCTCGGTGAACAGGCTGCGGTTCGCCCGCGCGGCGGAGCGGAAGGCCTTCTGGGCCGAGGCCTCGGGCCTGTCGCTCGACAGGCTGAGGAAGCGGCCGGCGCTCGCGGTGCCGAGGAAGTGGGCGAAGTACAGCTCGGTCGTGCTGAGCTCGCGCCCGACCCGGGCCTCGATCCGGCCGCGGTCGCGCTTCACCAGCTCGGCCGCCATCAGGCAGGCGATGTAGGGGTCGTTGCGCAGGCCCAGCACGCGCTGGCGCATGCCGTCCGCCACCGAGATCGCGCCGCCGCGGCCCCGCACGGCGGCGGCCTCGTCGGCGAGCCCGTAGCGGGCGCCGTAGTCGCGGATCATCTCCAGCCATGTCGCGGTCACGAACTGGAACAGGCCCTGCGCCGAGGAGGTCGCGGCCTTCACGTCGGTCTCGAAGCTCGATTCCTTGTCGGCGAGCGCCATCATGTAGACGGGATCGACGCCGGCCTCGTCGGAGGCCCGCAGGATGGTGTCCACCACCCGGCGCGGCACGCTCATCGGGCCGAACTTGATCTTCTCCTCGCGCGCGTCCTTCACCGGCTGCGGCAGCGCGGCGAGGTCGTTCTCGATCAGCGCGGTCGTCGCCGGCTCCTGCTCGGGGAGGGGCACGCCGGTCCAGTCGCCTTCGGAACCCGTCTCGTCCTCGGGCGTTTCGTCGGTGGAACTGGCAGCCCCCACCGTCTCGGCCGCCGCCCGCGCCTCGAAGGCCTGCGCGGCCCGCGGGTTCAGGTCGATGCGATCGTGCGCCGCGGCGACCGGCGCGAAGGCGGTCTGCGGCAGGACGAGCCCCGCCAGCAGGGCAGCGACCAGCGTCGCGCTCCAACGGGTGTTGGCGAAGCTCCGGCGCTCTTGTCCGCGCACGGCCCGCGGCAGCCACGCTACGGCCTGATCCTCACAAAAGGTCTCGCAAGGCACGAGACGGCTCACGTCGTCGGCGCGGCGCGCCGGCTCCGGGAAAACCCCCATGTCTGGTCCTTCTTGTGCCGCGGCGTTCTTCGGCCGGGCTTTCGTTCAGCGGCGGCTCTATCCACAGCCGACGTGACCAGAATGGGACGCTCGCGTGATCGTGGCGTGATCCTCCCGTGGCACCCGGGATGCGGCGTTACGTCCTCGGATTTCCGTCGAATCGGCGCCGTGTTCGGGCTCGGTTCAGCCAAGCAGCGCCACATCTAGGTCCAAGTCGGGCTTGGAAGCAGGTCCGTACGCTCCAGTTACAGGGCCCCGCGGCGGCAGCCCGATCGTGTTGAAGCAACGCCGCCGCGCCAGAGAATGAAGGAAGTACCCTTCCGATGAGCATGCAGACCGGTCGCCGTGTCGGCGTTGCATTCGTTGGCATGGGTGGGGCCGTCGCCACCACCGCCATCGCCGGCATCGAGATGATCAAGTCCGGGTCGAACCGCCTCGACGGGCTGCCGCTCGCCGGCGTCTCCGTCGCCGGCATGGCCGACTACAAGGACCTCGTCTTCGGTGGCTGGGACCTCAACGGCGACGACCTCGCCTCCGCGGCGGCGGGCCACGGCGTCCTCACCCGGCAGGACATCGAGAACGGCGCGCAGGTCCTCAAGGGCATCACGCCCTGGCCGGCGGTCGGCAGCGCGAAGTTCTGCAAGAACATCGACGGCCAGAACCGCATCGTCGCCAAGGACCACCGCGAGGCGGTCTCGGTCATCGCCAACGACCTGCGGCGCTTCCAGAAGGAGAGCAACCTCGACGAGGTGGTCGTCGTCAACCTCGCCTCGACCGAGCGCTGGCCCGACCTCACCGACCCGACCCTGAACTCGGCCGAGGCGTTCGAGCGGGGCCTGGATTCGAGCGACGAGTCGATCTCGCCGGCCATGCTCTACGCCTACGCGGCGATCAAGAGCGGCATCCCCTACGCCAACTTCACGCCCTCGGTGGCCGCCGACGTGCCGGCGCTGCTGGAACTCGCGCGTGAACTCAACGTCCCGGTCGCCGGCAAGGACGGCAAGACCGGCCAGACCATGATGAAGACGGTTCTGGCCCCGGCGCTGAAGGCCCGCGCGCTGCACGTGGACGGCTGGTTCTCGACGAACATCCTGGGCAACCGCGACGGCTTGGCGCTGAACGACCCGAGCTCGCTGCAGTCGAAGCTCAACACCAAGGGCACGGTGCTCGACTCGATCCTCGGCTATCCGGTCGAGGACCACCTCGTGCACATCCACTATTACCGCCCGCGCGGCGACGACAAGGAAGCCTGGGACAACATCGACGTCACCGGCTTCATGGGCCAGCGCATGCAGATCAAGGTGAACTTCCTCTGCAAGGACTCGATCCTGGCCGCTCCGCTCGTCATCGAGATCGCCCGCGTGCTCGACCTCGCCAAGAAGCGCGGCGATGGCGGCGTGCAGGAGCAGCTCTCGACCTTCTTCAAGGCCCCGATGGTCAAGAACGGCCACGGCCCGGAGCACGCCTTCGGCAAGCAGGAGCGCATGCTGCACGATTGGCTCGGCGTGAACTGATGCGCGCAGCCACTGAGGGCGGGGCCCGGCCGGGCCCCGCCGCACCGCTCGAACTCCGGGACCTCTTGGTCGAGCTGAACGACCTCAAGCGCGTCCGCTCCGCGGGCCGCACCGGCTCCATCGCCGAGCGCCTGTTCGCGCAAGGGTGGGGCATGCTGACCGGTGGCGCGAGCCCGGAGGACGTCGCCCTCGACATCACCGCGACCGCGCTCGCCGCCACCCGCCTGTGCGACCTCGACGCGGCCTTCCTGGCCTCGGCCGGGCTCTCCGACGCCGCGGTGGCGGAGGTGCTGGTCTCGGGCTTCGACGCGGTGACGGAGGCGCTCGACCCGGAGCTGCGCGCGCGCCTGCGCGAGCGGCTGCGGATCCGCACCGGGGTGGTGCCGGGCCCGCTGCCGGGCTTCGTCGCGGCGCTCGCCCAGCAGCCGCGGGCGGGCGTCACCTGCCCGGGCCGCGCCCGGATCCTCCTGGAGCCGCCCGAGAACCACGCCGAGCACTGCCTGATGGTGGCGGTCTACGGCGTGGCGCTCAGCCCCTTCTACCGGGCGGATCCCGCGACCGTGTTCCTCGCCGCGATGGCGCACCACTTCCACAACGCCGCGATGCCGGATGCGGGCTTCACCGGCGAGATGCTGCTGGGCGACCATCTCGGGCCGATCATGGAGACTACCACCCGCTGGGCGCTGGACGCGCTCGAGCCCGCCCTGCGCGAGCCTGTCGTGCGCGCCCGCGCGGTGCTGCCCGACGACGCGACCGCGGAGGGCCGCGCCTTCCACGCCGCCGACTGCATCGACCGCGTGCTCCAGATCGCCCAGCACCTCAACGCCGCCTCGCTCACGATGCAGACGGTGCTGGATGACATGGAACTCGTGCATGCCGGCCCGGTGAAGGGTTTCCACGACCGCGTTCTGGCCGATATGCGGATCCCGTGATCGGGAGGAACCCGCGGGACCGATCCGGGGCGGACCTCTCCGCTCCGGACCCGGCGTCGCGGGTCTCCCGTGCGGGGCATAGATTGAGTCCATGATCCCCTTCGCTCTGCGTTCCCCCGAGACCGGCAACCCGCTCCGCGCCGACCGTCCGCACTCGCTCGCGGACGAGGAGACCGGCGCGCGCTGGCCGGTCATCGACGGCATCCCGTACCTGCGCGTGAACCGCGCCGCGCTGATCGAGCGCGTGCTCGCCCATCTCGACGCGGGCGAGCCCGACGAGGCGTTGGCCGCGCTGCTCGCCGACCAGGACGACTGGTGGAACGGCCCGGCCGCCGACCCGGGCGAGATCCGCCAGCTCGTGAAGGCGCGCGCGACCGCCACCCTGCGGGACGCGGTACGGCTCCTCGGCTGGGGCCGGGTCGGCGACTACTTCCTGCACCGCTGGAGCGACCCGACCTATCTGGCGGGCCTCGCGCTACTGGAGGCGCACTGGAACGAGCCGATCTGCGTCTTCGAGTTCGCCTGCGGCATCGGCCACTACCTGCGCGCGCTGAAGCGGCGCGGCTGCAAGGTCGCGGGCGCCGACGTGGTCTTCGCCAAGCTCTGGGTGGCACGCCACTGGGTGGTCGACGACAAGGCGCAGCTCGTCTGCTTCGACGCGGGCTCGGAGCACTGGCCGATCCCGGGCGCGCCGGTCGACCTCGTCGTCTGCAACGACGCCTTCTACTTCCTCGACGACAAGCCGCGCCTGCTCGAAGCCTTGCGCCAGACGGCCGGCGACGACGGCTGGCTCGCGATCAGCCACATCCACAACGCCGAGAGTCCCGGCTTCTCGGCGGGCCGCGCGGTCACCGCCGAGGACATCGCCGAGCTGTTCCCCGACGCGCTGGTCTACGACGACGCCGAGCTGACGCGGGCGCTGGTCGAGGCGCGCGCGCCGGGCCCCCGCGAGCCCGGGGACCTGCGCGCCTGCGAGGCCTTCTCGGTGGTGGCCGGGCCCGGCATGCGGCCCGCCCCGCGCGCGGTGATCGACGGGCTGACCCTGCCGCCGGCCGGCACCGAGCTCCACCTCAACCCCCTCTACCAGCCGGATGAAGCGGGCGGGTTCGCGATCCGCTGGCCCTCGGAGCGCTACGCGGCCGAGTACGCTCCCCTCGTCACCTACCCGGCGCACTCGGAGGGCCCCGAGCGCCTGCGCTTCACCGGCGTGCCGGAGGCGGCGGAATCCGACCGGGTGCGGCGGCGCGAGTTCGTCGATCTGCCGGAGCGCTGGTGATGGAGCCCGTCCGCTGGGGCATCGTCGGTTACGGCTGGGTCGCCCGCGACTACATGGCGCCCGGCATCCGCGAGGCCGGGCACCGGCTGGTCGCGGTCTGCGATCCCGGCGAGGCGGCCCGTGCGGCGGCCGAGGCCGAGGGGGCGCGGGCCTACGCGGATCTCTCCGGCCTGATCGCCGATCCCGCGGTGGAAGCGGTCTACGTCGCGACGCCGAACCACCTCCACCGCGAGGCCGTGGAGGCGCTGGCTGCCTCGGGCAAGGCGATCCTCTGCGAGAAACCGATGGCGGCCTCGCTCAGCGACGCCGAGGCGATGGCGGCGGCCGTCCAGGCCCACGGCATCTTCTACGGCACCGCCTTCGACCAGCGCCACCACCCGGCCCACCGCCTGATGCGGGACGCGGTTCGGACCGGGCGCCTCGGTACCGTGACGGCTGTGCGCATCGTCTACGCCTGCTGGCTGCACCGGGACTGGGCGCCGCAGGAAGGCCACGACAACTGGCGCATCGATCCCGCCCGGGCCGGGGGCGGCGCGCTGATCGACCTCGCGCCGCACGGTCTCGACCTCGTGGATTTCCTGCTGGACGAGTCGATCCGCGAGATCGCCGCCCTCACGCAGGCGCGCGCGCAGGATTACAGCGTGGACGACGGCGCCCTGCTGATCGGCCGCACGGAGAGCGGCGTGCTGGCGAGCTTGCATGTCGCCTACAATTGCCCGGACGCGCTGCCGCGCCGCCGCCTGGAGGTGGTCGGCACACGCGGCCAGATGGTCGCCGAGAACACGATGGGGCAGGTGGCCGGCGGCCGCCTCACGTTCATCGACGGTGCATCGGGCCTTCCCGAGGATGTGGCCTTCGACGGGGACGCCTCGCCCTTCACCGAGCAGGTGCGCGCCTTCGGCTCGGCGCTGCGCCGGCCAGCGGAGCGCGAGGCCTACGCGGCGGCGCGGGATCTCCACACGATGCGGCTCGTCGTAGGAGCCTACGCGAGCGACCGGGGCGGGGGCGGGAGGCTCGAACCGTGATGCGCGCCGACGTCCTCCCACCCTACCCCGTAAGCCACCCCCCTGTCCCGGACGCCTGGAACGCAGTGGAAGGTGATCCGGGACCCAGCACAGGGGGTGCCGCGCAGCGGCTCGATCTTCATCCCCGGCGCAGCAGGCGGACGCTTCGCGCCTTCTCGTGCTGGGTCCCGGGTCGCATTCCGCTCGCGCTCCATGCGCCCGGGAAAGGGGCGGCGGTGAAGCAGCCCAAACACGTTTGTCCTGAGGTGCATGCATGACCACGACCGGCAACCAGGACCAGGACGCCCGCGCCCGCCACGCCCGCATCAAGGCGCCGCGGCCCTACAGCTACGGCGCCCCGCGCCGGATCGAGGGCCTGCCCGAGCGCCTGCCCGACCCCGTGCGGGCCTATCTCGACGTGCTGCCCCCGGGCCGCGTCGTCGGCTTCAACCTCGCGCCCCTCGACCGCACCGGCGTGCCGGTCTGGTTCGTCTCGCTCTTCCTCGACGATCCCTTCTTCGTCGGCGCGATGCCCTCGGGCATCGGCTACGGCGCCACCGACGACGAGGCGCTGATCGGCGCGGTGGCCGAGATCGCCGAGAACCTGATGCCCTCGCTCGCCGTCATGCCGCGCAAGAAGGAGCGCGGCAGCTACGATGATCTCGTCCGGGTGTTCGGTGAGAGGTCCGTCGCCGACCCGCTGACGCTCTGCCTGCCCGCGGGCTCTCCGGTCGGGCGCGGCACGGTGCTCGAATGGACCCCCGCCACCCGCCGCGGCACGGGCGAGACCGTGCTGATGCCCCTCGACATCGCGGCGACCGACTATTTCGAATTGTCGGAGGGCTACACGCCCTTCACGAATCTCATCACCAACGGCCTCGGCGCGGGCCCCGACCTCGATTTCGCCCTCGGCCACGGCGTGCTGGAATTGCTGCAGCGCGACGGCAACGGCCTCCTGTTCCGCGCCCTCGACCAGGGCGTGATGCTCGACTTCGCGGACGGGATCTCGGACGAGAACGCCGCGATGCTGGCGCGGCTGGAGAGCCTCGGCATCCGGGCCCTGCCGAAATTCGCCACCGACCAGTTCGGCCTGACCAACCTCTACGTGGTCGGCTACGACACCGACCTCGCCCGGGCGCCGGCCCCGATCGCCCTCTCGGCCTGCGGCGAGGCCTGCGACCCGGACCGCGACCGGGCCCTGCGCAAGGCGCTGCTCGAATTCCAGGCGGCGCGCGTGCGCAAGAGCTTCGGCCACGGCCCCCTCGACTTCGCCCGGACGGTCACGCCGCCGGGCTACGTCGACGCCTTCATCCAGAAGGCCCTGCCGAGCCTCGACCTGGAGGAGAGCCGGGCGCTGAAGGCCATGCTCGACTGGATCGTGCTGCCGCCGGAAGGCCTGCACGGCGTCCTCGCCGGCACGGTCTATTCCGAGCGCTCCACCAAGCGCTTCTCGGAACTGCCGAGCACGCAGGCCGCCGACGGCCACGCGCGCGGGAAGATCGCCTGCGACCGGCTGGAGGAGGCCGGCTTCGACGTGCTCTACGTCGATTGCTCGCCGCCGGGCGGCGGCGTCGGCGTCGCCAAGGCGATCGTGCCGGGGCTCGAGGTCGAGACCATGAGCTACTACCGGATCGGCGAGCGCAACACCCGCAAGCTCCTCGAGCGCGAGCACCCGCTCATCCGCTTCGGCGAGGCCAGCGAGACTCTGCGGCCGGTGCGTCTCACGCCGGAGGCGATCGAGCGCTTCGGCGGCCAGCCGCTCTTCGACACCGCGCTGGCCGAGGAGATCGTGGGCAGCCACTACCCGCTCTACCGCGAGCCGGAATCGCACCACGCGCCCTTCCGGCTGGAGCAGAGGGGGCGCGCCGCATGAGCCTGCGCTTCGCCTACAACACCAACGGGGCCGCCAACCACCGGCTCGACGACGCCCTGCGGCTGATCAAGGCGGCGGGCTACGACGGCGTGGCGCTGACGCTCGACATCCACCACCTCGACCCGTTCGCGGAGAACTGGGCGGCGGAGGCGGGGCGCGTATCCAGCCTCCTGCAGAGCCTCGAACTCGGCTCGGTGATCGAGACCGGCGCCCGCTTCCTGCTCGACCCCACCGCCAAGCACGAGCCGACGCTGGTGACGGCCGACGCCGCGGGCCGCGCCCGCCGCGTCGGCTTCCTGAAGCGGGCCATCGATATCGGGGCGATGCTGCACTCGGAGGCGGTCTCGTTCTGGGCCGGCGTGCCCAAGCCCGGCGTCGATCGCGACGAGGCCCGCCGCTGGCTCTCGGAAGGGCTTCGCGAGGTCGTGGCCTACGCCGCGGACAAGGGCGTCGTGCCCTGTCTCGAACCCGAGCCCGGCATGCTGATCGAGACCTTGGATGACTACGCCGCCCTGGGGATCGAGGGCCTCAGGCTCGCCCTCGACACCGGCCACTGCCTCGTCACCGGCGAGCGCGAGCCGGTAGCCGCCGTGCACGAGTTCGCCGACCGGATCGGCACCGTGGCGATCGAGGACATGGCCCGCGGCGTCCACGTCCACCTGCCCTTCGGCGAGGGCGACATGGACGTGCCGGGCGTGCTGAACGCGCTCGAAGCGGTGAACTACGAGAAACTGATCTGCGTCGAGCTGTCCCGCGAGAGCCACCGGGCCGACCGGATGATCCCCGAGGCGCTCGCCTACCTGCGCGCCTGCCGCGGCCCCGGCGCGGACCTGCCGGTGCAGGAGACCCGCCCGCAATGAGGATCTGCTTCGTCAGCCGGCGCTACTTCCCGGCGATATCCGGCATGAGCGTCTACGCGCAGAACCTGCTGCGCGAACTGGTCCAGGCCGGCCACGACGTCACGATGATCTCGCAGTACCGGGGCGATGCCTTCGGCACCCGCGTCTACGGCGGCGGCCCGCCCCCGTCCGTGCCCGGCGTGCGCGTGATCGGCCTCGAACAGCTCGGCGAGCAGGAGAGCGGCGACTTCGAGCGCGACATCGACACGATGGTCGGGACGATCTGTGCCGAGCACGCGCGGGCCCCCTTCGACGTGCTCCACGCGCAGTACGGCTACCCGACCGGCTGGGCGACGCTCCTCGCCTCCAAGCGCCTCGGCGTGCCGAACGTTGTCTCGATCCAGGGCGGCGACGGGCACTGGGTCGGCTCCTGCTGCGAGACCCACCGGGTCGCGATGTGCGAGGTCCTGGCCCACGCCAACGCCCTGCTGATCGGCGGACGATCCTTCGTGGAGGAGGTCTGCGAGCGCCTCGGCTCGGATCCGGCCCGCTTCACCATCGTGCCGGGCGCGGTCGACACCGCGCGCTTCACGCAGGGGACGGGCGACGGGCTGCCGGCCGCCCATGAGGGGCCGGTGCGCCTGTTCTACCACGGCCGCGTCGACCGCCGGAAAGGCGTGCTCGACTTCATCGAGGCGCTGGCGCTGCTCCGGGAGCAGGGGACGCGCTTCGCGGCGACCATCTCCGGCATCGGGCCGGACGTCGATCCGTCGCGGGAGCTCGCCCAGCGCCTTGGATTCTCCGAGGACGCGATCCGCTTCACCGGCTACGCCGACTACGCCACGGTGCCGGACCTCTATCGGGCGGCCGACGTCTTCGTCTCGCCGACCTACGCGGAGGGTTTCTCGAACACCATTCTCGAGGCGATGGCGGCGGGGCTCGCCTGCGTCTCCACGCACTCGGTCGGTGTCTCGGACTGCCTGCGCGACGAGGAGAACGGGCTGCTGGTGAACCCCGGCGACGTGCCGGCGCTGGCGCGCGCGCTCACCCGGATCGTGGAGGACGGGCGGCTCCGCCGCCGCATCGCGCAAGCCGGACTGGAGGAGTGCCGCCGGGTCTATTCGTGGAGCGCGGTCGGCCGGCAGATCATGGAGGTCTACGCCGCGGTGCGGGCGGAGGCGCCGCACACGGACTTCGCCGAGGCGTTGCCGCACGATCCGGCCTGCCGCTTCCGCGCCGAGCCGCACCTGCTCTGACCGCACGAGACCGTACGCCTCTTGCCCACAGCCCTCGCCCTCTCGCCCCATCTCGACGACGCCGCCTTCTCGTGCGGCGGGACGCTGAACCGGCTCGCAGCGAACGGCTGGCGGGTGGTGATGGCGACGGTGTTCACCGCCTCGGTGCCCGATCCGCGAGGCTTCGCGCTGGCCTGCCAGCTCGACAAGGGGCTCGGGCCGGAGATCGACTACATGGCGCTACGCCGGGCCGAGGACGCGGAAGCCGCACGCCATCTCGGCATCGCCCCGCCCGTGCACCTGCCCTTCCGCGAGGCGCCGCACCGAGGCTACGGCTCGGCGCCGGAGCTGTTCGCGGCGCCGCGGGCGGACGACGCGATCGCCGAGACGCTCGCCCCCGCCCTGGCGGACCTGATCGCCGGGACCGCGCCGGACCTCCTCCTCGCCCCGCAGGCGATCGGCGGCCATGTCGATCACGTGCGGATGGTCGAAGCCCTGCGCGGGCTCGGCTACGCCCTGCCGGTCCTGTGGTGGCGCGATTTTCCCTACACGGTGCGGACGGCCGAGCCGAAGCAGCCCCTGGGCGCGCTCTTCGTCGACCTGCCCGAGATCGTCTTCGCGCTCGATGCGGCGGGGGAAGCCGCCAAGCTCCGGGCCTGCGCCGCCTATGCCAGCCAGATCGGCTTCCAGTTCGGCGGCCCGGCCGGTTTGGAGGCGCGGCTGGCGCAAGAGGAAGGACGCGAGCGCCTCCGCCTCTCCGGATCGCCGCCGCCGGACCTCGCGGCGCTGCGCGACGGGACCGGATGACCGGGCTCGCGCCCGACCAGCCGAAATCCCTGCGCGATCCGGCGGCGCTCGCCGCGCGCCGTGCCCTGGTGGATGCCCCCCACATCGCCCCCATCCGCGCGCTCGCCCGGCGCATAGCAGACGAGCGGCGAGCGCCCGTCCCCGACCCCGATCCGCTCGACGGCGGCGTCAACGCCCGGATGCTCCTCCTCTTGGAGACGCCGGGCCCCGCGGTCGTCCGCACCGGCTTCGTCACCCGCGACAGCGCCACCGGCACCGCCGCGAACCTGTTCCGCTTCCTCGCCGAGGCCGGCATCCCCCGGGCCGACACCCTGATCTGGAACGTCGTGCCCTGGGTGATCCACGCCCCCGGCGCGCTCAACCGCGCCCCGCGCCGGGCGGAGCTGCGCGCGGCCGAACCCTACCTTGGCCCCCTCCTCGACCTCCTGCCCGGCCTCGCGGTGGCGGTGCTGGCCGGGCGCTTCGCCGGGGAGGCGCGTCCCGCGTTCGAGGCCCTGCGGCCGGGATTGCCGGTGGTCGGCGTGCCGCATCCGAGCCCGACCTACGTCTGCACAGCGCCCGCCGTCCCGGAACGCATCCGGGCGGGGATGGAGGAGGCCGCCGTCATCCTGCGGACATCTCGCGCGGGCATCGCTGCCTCCTGACGCGGCCGCACAGGACCGTGGAGGGCGCGCGGCGTCGCTGGTCATCGGCGGCCGCAGGTCCTACATGCGGGCGACAAGCCGCGGCCGAGCCCGCGGACCCGACACACAGGCAGGTTTCCGGGCAGGTCCGCGGATGCCGGCCCGGCGCCGTCGTCTCGTCGCGAGGCGGGCGGCCGCTCCGGAGGAAGGCGGACAACGATCGGCATGAACGTCCAGGGCCAGCATCGCCCGGCGATCGAGGGGGCCGAGGCCATCGACGCCGACGCCGCGGCGCGCGGGGCCGGCGTGCCGGAGGCCGCGCGCCCGCGCGGCCGCCGCCGCTACGCCTGGATCGGCACGGTCGCGAGCGTCGTGCTCTTCGTGGTCTCGCTCGGGGTGCTCTGGCACCTCGCGCAGGACATCACCTGGGCCGACCTGCACGCCGCGATGGCGGAGAAGACGGGCACGCAGTTCGCCATCGCCTTCGGCTTCGTCTTCGTGAGCTACCTCTTCCTCACCGGCTACGACGCGCTGGCCCTACGCCAGCTCCGGGTGAGCGTGCCCTACGGGATCACCGCGCTCGCCTCGTTCACGAGCTACGCGGTGAGCTTCACGCTGGGCTTCGCGCTCTTCACAGCGGGCACGATCCGCTACTGGATCTACGCCCGCCACGGGCTCAACGCCGCCAAGATCGCCGCGCTCACGGTGATCGCGGGCTTCACCTTCTGGCTCGGCATGGGCGTGGTGCTGGGCCTCAGCCTCGTGATCGAGGCGGGCCAGCTCGCGGGGCTCGCCTTCACGTCGATCCGGATCAACCAGGGCGTGGGGCTGGCGGCTTTGGCCGCCGTGCTCGGCTACCTCGCCTGGGTCTCGGCCAAGCGCCGCAGCGTGACCGTGAGGCACTGGCGGCTCGAACTGCCCGGCGCCTCGGTGTCGATCGGCCAGATGATCGTGGGGATCGGCGACGTCTGCGCGGCGGCGGCCGTGCTCTACGTGCTGCTGCCGGACGGGCTCACCATCGGCTTCACCACCTTCCTGGCGATCTACGTGCTGGCCGCGATGCTCGGCATCGCCTCGAACGTGCCGGGGGGCGCGGGCGTGTTCGAATCGACCATCTTGGTCGCCCTCTCCAGCCTGCCGCGCGACCAAGTCCTCGGCTCGCTCCTCCTGTTCCGGGTCTGCTACTACCTCGTGCCCTTCGGCGTCGCCCTGCTGATGCTCGGCGCCTTCGAGGCGAAGCGCCGCCTGGGCGGCCGCTAGCCGGTGCGGGCCGGGTGAGATGGGCCGCGACGCCGTCTCCCAAGCCGCCTGGACCGGCGCCGCGCTCGCCGCCGGCCTGACGCTGGCGGCCGCCTGGCTCGTCGGCGCCCTCGACGGCTCCCTCGTCCTGGCGGCCCTAGCGGCGGCCTGCCTCGGCGGCCTCGCGGGCGCGCGACGCCGGAGCGCCACCGTGCCGGAGCCGCTGCGCCCGAGCGCCGAGCGCCACGTCATCGCCGAGGCGCTGCTCGCCCACGTGCCCGATCCGGTCATCCTCGTGGACCGCCGCGCGGTGGTGATCGAGGCGAACCCGGCGGCGCGCGCCCTGCTGCCGGCCATGCGCCTGCGCCACCCGCTCTCCTTCGGCCTGCGCGCGCCCGACGTGCTCGACGGCATCGAGGAGGTTCTGCGCACGGGCGAGCCCCTCAAGGTCGCCTACGCCACCCGCGTGCCGACCGAGCGCGCCTTCGAGGTGCAGGTCGGCGCGCTCGCCATGCCGGACGGGTCGGGGCCGAACGTGGTCCTGTTCCTGCGCGACCTCACCGCGGCCCGGCGCCTGGAGGCGATGCGGGTCGATTTCGTCGCCAACGCGAGCCACGAGCTGCGCACGCCGCTGGCCTCGCTGCTCGGCTTCATCGAGACCCTGCAGGGGCCCGCCCGCAACGACGCGCCCGCCCGCGAGCGCTTCCTCGACATCATGCGCGCCCAGGCCCAGCGCATGACACGGCTGATCGACGACCTGCTCTCGCTCTCGCGCATCGAGCTGCGCGAGCACATGCCGCCGACGAAGCCGGTCGATTTCGGGAGCCTCGCCCGCCAGATGGTCGAGATGCAGGCCCCGCTCGCCGCCGAGCGGGGCGTCGCCGTGACCTTCGCGGGGGCGGGGGCCTTCCCGGTGCTGGGCGAGCCCGACGAGCTGGCGCGCGTGGTCGAGAACCTCGTGGAGAACGCCGTGCGGTACGGCGGCGGGCGCGTCGCGGTGGGGCTCGCCCGCGCGGAGGGTCGGCACGGCCCCGAGATCGTCCTCACCGTGCAGGACGACGGGCCCGGCATCGCGCCCGAGCACATCCCGCGGCTGACCGAGCGCTTCTACCGGGTGAACGTGGCCTCCAGCCGCGAGAAGGGCGGCACGGGGCTCGGCCTCGCCATCGTGAAGCACAGCCTGAACCGCCACCAGGGCCGACTGCAGATCGAGAGCACGCTCGATGTCGGGACGACGGTCCGGGTGGTCCTGCCCGCGCGGCCCGAGCCGGAACCGGGAAGCGCGGGGCAGAGGGAGGGCGCGGGGGCGTAGGGCCGTGCCCGGACGGACGGACGGCCGCCGCGGCGGGTGGCGCGGCGGGCGGCGCGGCGGGCGGCGCGGCGGCCCTTGACCTTCCCATCATGGGAAGGGCCACATGTTCGGGCATGGAGACTGATCCCCGTTCCGCCGGTTCCCGTTCCACCATGTCCGCACAGAGCGCCGCACCTGTCAGCTTCCCGGTCGAGGGCCTCACCTGCGCCTCCTGCGTCGGCCGCGTCGAGCGCGCGCTCGGCCGCCTGCCGGGCGCCAGCGCGGTCAGCGTCAACCTCGCCACGGGCCGGGCGAGCCTGCTCCTCGGACCCGGCGCCGCGCCCGCCGACGCCGCCGAGGCCGTGGAGGCGGCGGGCTACGCCGTGCCCGGGACCGAGACCGTGCTCGCCGTCTCGGGCCTCTCCTGCGCCGCCTGCGTCGGCCGCGTCGAGCGCGCGCTGGCGGCCGTGCCGGGCGTCGGCGGGGCCGTGGTCAACCTCGCGACGGGCCGGGCCGTCGTGCGCCACCGCGCCGGGATCGTCGATCCCGCCGACCTCGTCGCCGCGGTCGCGGCGGCGGGCTACACGGCCGAGCCCCTGGACGCGCAGGCCCCGCCCGCCCCGGACGAGGCCCGGGCCCGGGAGGCGCGGGCGTTGCGCCGCGACGTCCTGGCCGCCGCGCTGCTCGCCCTGCCGGTGGTGGTGCTCGACATGGGGGGCCACCTCGCCCCGGGCTTCCACCACGCGGTGGCGAGCCTTCTCGGGGCCGACGGCGCCGCCTGGCTCCAGGCCGGGCTCGCGACGCTGGTGCTCGCCGGCCCCGGACGGCGCTTCTTCGCGCAAGGGCTGCCCGGTTTGCTGCGCGGGCACCCGGACATGAACGCCCTCGTGGCGCTGGGCTCGGGCGCGGCCTACCTCTACTCGCTGGCCGCGACCGTCGCGCCGGACCTGCTGCCCACGGGCAGCCGGCATCTCTACTTCGAGGCGAGCGTCCTCATCGTCACCCTGATCCTGCTCGGGCGCAGCCTGGAGGCGCGGGCGCGCGGCCGCACCGGCGAGGCCATCGCCCGGCTTCTGGACCTCGCCCCGACGACCGCCCGCGTGGTGCGGGACGGCGCGGAGGCGCAGGTCGGGCTCGCCGAGCTGAAGGTCGGCGACGTGGTGCGGGTCCGCCCCGGCGAGCGCGTCGCGGCGGACGGCGTCGTGGTGGCGGGCGAGAGCTTCGTGGACGAGAGCATGGTGACCGGCGAGCCGGCACCGGTGCGCAAGGCGCCGGGCGCGGCGACCGTCGGCGGCACGCTCAACCAGGGCGGCAGCCTCGACCTGCGGGTCGGCTCGGTCGGCGCCGACACGGTGCTCGCCCAGATCGCCCGCATGGTCGAGCGGGCGCAAGGGGCCAAGCTCCCGATCCAGGCCCTGGTCGACCGGGTGACCGGGCGCTTCGTGCCGGCCGTGATCGTGGCCGCGCTCGCGACCTTCGCGGCCTGGCTCGTCCTGGCGCCCGCGCCCGCCCTCGGACCGGCCCTCGTCCACGCCATCGCGGTGCTGATCATCGCCTGCCCCTGCGCCATGGGGCTCGCCACGCCCACCTCGATCATGGTCGGCACCGGCCGCGCGGCGCGGCGCGGCATCCTGTTCCGCGACGGCACGGCGCTGCAGCGCTTGGCGGGCGTGCGCGTCGTCGCCCTGGACAAGACCGGCACCCTGACCGAGGGGCATCCGCGCCTCACCGACCTCGTCGCCGCGCCGGGCCGCGACGCGGCCGAGACCCTGAGCCTCGCCGCCGGGCTGGAGAGCCGCTCCGAGCACCCGGTCGCCGCCGCGATCGTGGCGGAGGCGCGGGCGCGCGGCCTCGCGATCCCCGAGCCTGAGGGCTTCGAGGCGGAGGCCGGGCACGGCGTGCGCGGCCGGGTCGGGGGCCGGGCGGTCGCGGTCGGCGCCCGGCGCTGGCTCGACCGGCTCGGCATCGCGGCCGATCCGGAGCTGGCGGCGCGGGCCGACGCGCTCTCGGCCCAGGGGCGCAGCCCGCTGCACGTGGCGCTCGACGGGCGCCACGTCGCGGTGCTCGCGGTCTCCGACCCGCTCAAGGCCGGCGCCCGCGCGGCGGTGGCGGCGCTGCGCGCGGGCGGCCTCACGATCGCGATGCTGACGGGCGACGACCGGCGCGCCGCCGAGGCGGTGGCCCGGGACCTCGGCATCGACGCGGTCTCGGCGGAGATGCTGCCGGCCGGCAAGGTCGAGGCGCTTCGGGCGTTGCGGGCCGCGAACGGCCCCGCCGCCTTCGTGGGCGACGGCATCAACGACGCGTCGGCGCTCGCCGAGGCCGATGTCGGGCTCGCCATCGGCACCGGCACCGACATCGCGGTCGAGAGCGCGGACGTGGTGCTGATGGCGGGCGATCCCGGCGCGCTCGTGGAGGCGCTGTCCCTGTCGCGGGCCGTGATGCGCAACATCGGCCAGAACCTGTTCTGGGCCTTCGCCTACAACGTCGCGCTGATCCCGGTTGCGGCTGGCGCGCTCGCGATCGTCGGCGGCCCGAGCCTGTCGCCGGTTCTCGCCGCGGGCGCGATGGCGCTGTCCAGCACCTTCGTCCTCGGCAACGCGCTGCGCCTGCGCCGGGCGGGCGGACGCGCCGTCCCGGCGGGGAACCCCGCAAGGAGCCTCGCATGAGCGAGCAGCGCGTCACCATCGGCGAGGCGGCCCGTCTCACCGGCGTCTCGGCCAAGATGATCCGCTGGTACGAGGAGACCGGCCTGCTGGCCCCCGCCGCCCGCCTGGAATCCGGCTATCGCACCTACGGCGAGGCCGACATCCACACCCTGCGCTTCGTGCGGCGCGCCCGCGACCTCGGCTTCAGCGTGGAGGCCATCGCGGACCTCCTCGCCCTCTGGCGCGACCGCGGCCGCCCGAGCGCCGGCGTGAAGGCGATCGCTCTCGAGCAGATCGCCGTCCTGCGGCAGCGGATCACCGAGCTCGAAGGCATGGCCCGCACCCTGGAACACCTCGCGGCAACCTGCTGCGGCGACGCGCGGCCGGATTGCCCGATCCTCGACGACCTCGCCGCGGACGAGCCCCCGCCACCGCCCGTCCCACGGCGCCGGCGGGGCCTGGGCCGGGGCGTCCCGCGCGCGTGAGAGCCCTATATCGCCCCCGTGCGGAGGAGGGCGGGCGATGGCGCAGGACCGGCAGGACCCACCGCTCGTCCGCGGCATCGTCGCGGTGAGCCGCACGGTGGCGGATCTCGGGCGGACAGAGGCCTTCTACCGCGACGCGCTCGGCTTCGCGGCGATCGCACCGCCCGAGCCGGCCCCGGAGCCGATCCTCGCGGCTTTGGGGCTCGCCGGCACCGCCACGCGGCGGCTGCGGATGCGCCTCGGGCGCCAGAGGCTCGCCTTCCTGGCCTTCGACCCGGCCGGAGCGCCCTATCCGCCCGGGGCAGGCGCGAACGACCCGGTCTTCCAGCACGTCGCGATCCCGGTGCGCGCCATGGAGCCGGCCGCCGCGCGTCTCATCGCCCACCATCCGGCACCGATCGGCACGGACGGCCCGCAGGCGCTGCCCGCATCCTCCGGCGGCGTCACCGCCTTCAAGGTCCGCGATCCGGACGGCCACCCGGTCGAGCTGATCCACTTCCCCGGCGGCGCGCCGGCCGCGCGCTGGCGGGACGCGCCCGGGCTCTTCCTCGGCATCGACCACTCGGCGCTCGCCGTGACCGATCTCGACCGGGCGCTCGCAATCTTCCGCGACGCCCTCGGCTTCCGCGTCGTCCAGCGCGGGCTCAACCGCGGCGAGGCGCAGGCCCGGCTCGACGGTCTCCTCGACCCGGAGGTCGACGTGCTCGCCCTGGAGCCGGCGGGCTCCGGAACGCCCCATCTCGAACTGCTGCACTACCGCCGCCCGGCCGCATCCGGCCCGACGCCCTACGGTCCCCGCGACCGCGCCTCCGGCCGCCTCGTCCTCGCGGTCCGCGATCTCGACGCGGCGGCGGACGCGCTGGCCGGGGCGGGCTGCCCGGTGCGCCGGGCCGCGGGCGTCGCCTACGCGGAGGGGCCGGACGGCCATGGCTTGCTGCTGGTGCCGGCGGCGTAACGGTCCCGGGCCACGCTCACACCGGAAGGGCGTTCGTGTACTTCACCTGGCCCAGCGCGAAGCTCGACTCGATCGAGCCGACGCCGTCGAGGCGCGTGAGCTTGTCCTTCAGGAAGCGCTCGTAGGCGGCGAGATCCGGCACCACCACCCGCACGAGATAGTCGTGCCGCCCGGTCATCAGGTAGCACTCGACCACCTCCGGCCAGCGCGCCACCGCCTCGGCGAAGCGGTCGAGTTCCTCCTCGCGCTGGCGCTCCAGCTTCACCGAGGCGAACACGCTGATCGGCAGCCCGACCTTGGCCTGATCGACCAGCGCCACGTAGCCCCTGAGGATGCCGGCCTCCTCCAGCATCCGGATCCGGCGGAGCGCCGGGGAGGACGAGAGGCCGACGCGCCCCGCGAGATCCTGGATCGTGATGCGGCCGTCGCGCTGCAGCTCGGCCAGGATCTTCCGGTCGATCGCGTCGATCCGCCGTTCCGGCATGAAAGCACTCCTTCTCCGCCCTCGATTGGCAGATCCCGCCGAAATCTCGCGCGCGCACAGCGCATTTGGCAATTCCTGCTGGCGGTCCGGTGCCAGATTTCCTGCGCACCCGACGAGGCTGAAGCCCGATGACCGACCCGCGCCAGACAGACCCGCGCCTGCCCTACCTCGCCGAGCTGGAGCGCAAGGCGCTGTGGCTCTCGACCTGGATGATCCACAACGCCAACCACCTGCGCCCGAACCGCGACGGCATGAAGGTCGGCGGCCATCAGGCCTCCTCGGCCTCGCTGGCGACGATCATGACGGCGCTCTACTTCGGCGTGCTCCGCCCAGAGGACCGGGTGGCGGTGAAGCCCCATGCCGGCCCGGTCTTCCACGCGCTCCAGTACCTCGCCGGTCGCCAGACCCGGGAGAAGCTGGAGAATTTTCGCGGTTTTGGTGGCGTTCAATCGTATCCCTCGCGGACCAAGGACACCGACGACGTCGATTTCTCGACGGGCTCGGTCGGCCTCGGCGTGGCCCAGACGCTGTTCGGCAGCCTCGTGCGCGACTACGTCCGCGCCCACGGCTGGGGCCTCGACCGGCCGGAGGGCCGCATGGTGGCGCTCTTGGGCGACGCCGAGATGGACGAGGGCAACATCTTCGAGGCCCTGATGGAGGGCTGGAAGCACGGGTTGCGCAAGACCTGGTGGATCATCGACTACAACCGCCAGAGCCTCGACGCGGTGATCCGCGAGGGCCTCTACAGCCGCTTCGAGGAGATCTTTCGGTCCTTCGGCTGGGACGTAGTGGTTCTCAAATACGGGAGCCTGATGGACGCGGCCTTCGCGGAAGCGGGCGGTGAACGGCTGCGGGCCTGGATCGACACGGCGCCGAACCAGCTCTACGCGGCGCTGACCTTCCAGGGCGGGGCGGCCTGGCGGCGGCGGCTCACCCAGGATCTGGCCGACGATGCCGATGGCCTCGCGCTCCTCGACCGGCGCAGCGACGACCAGCTCGCCGAACTCATGGGCAATCTCGGCGGGCACGACCTCGTCAACCTGCTGAAGGCCTTCGAGGGTGCCGACAACGACCGCCCGACCGTGTTCATCGCCTACACGGTGAAGGGCTACGGCCTGCCGCTCGCCGGCCACAAGGACAACCATTCGGGCCTGCTCACCCCCGCCCAGACCGAGCTGTTCCGCGAGAGCCGGGGCGTGCCGGCGGGCCAGGAATGGGAGCCCTTCGCGGGGACTCGGTTGGCCGAAGCGGAGCTGCGCCGCTTCATCGACCGGGCGCCCTTCTTCCGCGAGGGCCCGCGCCTGCGCGACGCCGCACGGCTCCCCGTGCCGCAGGGTTTCCCTTGCCCGCGCCAGCCGACGCTCTCGACGCAAGCGGGCTTCGGCATGATCCTGAACGATCTCGCCCGTTCGGACGCGCCGATCACGGAACGCATCGTCACCACCTCGCCGGACGTCACCGTCTCGACCAATCTCGGCGGCTGGGTGAACCGGCGCGGCCTCTTCGCCCGCGAGGAATTGCGCGACCTGTTCCGGGCCGAGCGCATCCCCTCGACCTTCACCTGGGATTTCTCGGCACAAGGCCAGCACATCGAACTCGGCATCGCCGAGATGAACCTGTTCCTGCTGCTCTCCGGGCTCGGGCTCTCGCATCGCCTCTTCGGCGAGCGGCTGATCCCGATCGGCACGCTCTACGACCCCTTCATCGCCCGCGGCTTGGACGCCCTGAACTACGCCTGCTACCAAGATGCCCGCTTCATCATCGCGGCCACGCCCTCCGGCGTGACCCTGGCGCCGGAGGGCGGCGCCCACCAGTCGATCGGCACGCCGCTGATCGGCCTGTCGCAGCCGGGACTCGCCAGCTACGAGCCGGCCTTCGTCGACGAGCTGTCGGCGATCCTGGCCCACGCCCTCGACTACGTGCAGCGCGACGGCAAGGCCGGCGGCTCGGTCTACCTGCGCCTCTCAACCCGCGGCCTGGAGCAGCCCAACCGCGCGCTCTCGGCGGATCTGTCGGACGCGATCGTCGCGGGCGCCTACTGGCTGCGCGAGCCGGGGCCGAACTGCGAGGTCGTGGTCGCCTATACGGGCGCGGTGGCGCCCGAGGCGATCGAGGCGGTCGGCCGCATGGCCGAGGACCGGCGCGACGTCGGGCTGCTGGCCGTAACCTCGGCCGACCGTCTGCACGCCGGCTGGAGCGCAGCCCAGGGCGCGCGCGAGCGCGGCGAGCGGGGGGCCGAGAGCCACGTCGAGGCCCTGCTCGGGCGCCTGCCGCGCCATTGCGGCCTCGTCACGGTGATCGACGGGCACCCGGCAACGCTGGGCTGGCTCGGCTCCGTGCACGGCCACCGCACCCGGGCGCTCGGCGTGGCGCAGTTCGGCCAGACCGGCACGGTGGCGGACCTCTACCGCCATTTCGGCATCGACGCCCGCGGCATCATCGCGGCGGCGCAGGGGCTGGCTCCCGAGCGGCCGATCCGGCAGTTGAGTCTGGTTGCGGGCTGAGCGCGCCGCGTCCTCCCTCCCCCCTCGGCGGGGGAGGGAGGACGCGGCGGCTCTGCCGCCTTCCCGGCCCCGCTCCCGGTTGACGCCCCGGTTGGCCCCCTGTTTGCTGGATCCGACCCGCCCGCAGCGCAAGCGGCCCCGAGCGCATCCATGCCCGCCCTAGACCGCATCCAGGCCTTCTCCGACGCCATCACCGCGTGGCGGCACGACCTGCACGCCCATCCCGAGCTGCTCTACGACGTGGAGCGCACGGCCGGCTTCGTGGCGGACAAGCTCAGGGCCTTTGGCTGCGACGCGGTCGTCACCGGCATCGGCCGCACCGGCGTCGTCGGGGTGATCCAGGGCCGGGGCGGGCGCTCGGACCGGGCGATCGGCCTGCGCGCCGACATGGACGCCCTGCCGATCCACGAGGTGCGCGACCTCGCCTACCGCTCCACCGTGCCGGGCCGGATGCACGCCTGCGGGCATGACGGGCACACCGCGATGCTGCTCGGCGCCGCCCGCTACCTCGCCGAGACCCGCGATTTCGACGGGCGGGCGGTCCTGATCTTCCAGCCCGCCGAGGAGGGCGGGGGCGGCGGCGAGGCGATGGTCGAGGACGGGCTGATGGAGCGCTTCGGCATCGCGGCGGTCTACGGCATGCACAACATCCCGGGGCTGGCGCTCGGCCGCTTCGCGATCCGACCCGGCCCGATCATGGCCTCGACCGACCGCTTCACCGCGACGATCGAGGGAAGGGGCGGGCATGCCGCGCTCCCGCACGCGGCCGTCGACAGCGTGGTGGTGGCGAGCCACGTGGTGCTGGCGCTCCAATCGATCGTCGCCCGCAACGTCGATCCGCTGCAATCGGCCGTGGTCTCGGTCTGCGCGCTCGAAGCCGGCGAGGCCTTCAACGTCCTGCCGCAGAGCGTGACCCTGCGCGGCACCGTGCGGGCGCTGTCCTCCGAGGTGCGGGCGCTGATCAAGGACCGCATCGTCGCCCTGACCGAGGGCGTCGCCGGCGCGTTCGGGGCCGCGGGCAGCGTCGATTTCGGGTCGAGCTATCCCGTCACCGAGAACGACCCGGCGGAAGCCGCCTTCGTGGCCGACGTCGCCGCCGAGCTCGTCGGCGAGGACCGGGTCGCGCGCGACGTCGCCCCGATGATGGCGGCGGAGGATTTTTCGTACATGCTGGAGCGGCGGCCGGGCGCCTACCTGTTCCTCGGCAACGGCGACAGCGCGCCCCTCCACCACCCGCACTACGATTTCAACGACGCGGCGGCGCCCCTCGGGGCCTCGCTCTGGGCCCGGCTGGTGGAGACGGGGTTGCCGCTGGGGCGCTGAACCGCGCGCGGCTCTCCCTCCCCGACAGAGGGGGGGAGGGAGACGACGTGCCCTACGCCCCGGGGTAGCGCCCCTTCAGCAGGGCGTAGACCAGCCGCGCGGTCTGGACCTCGCCGCCCTCCGGCCGACCCGGCTTGGTCGAGGGGTTCCAGCCGTAGAGGTCGAGATGGGCGTGCGCCCGCGCGCGAGGGGCGAAGCGGCGCAGGAAGAGCGCCGCGGTGATCGCCCCCGCGAAGGGGCCGCCCGAGACGTTGTTGAGGTCGGCCACCTTCGAGTCGAGCAGGCTCGCGTAGGGCGGGTGCAGCGGCAGGCGCCAGACCGGGTCGATCGCCGCGCGCCCCGCCGCCGCGATCGCGTCGGCGAGCGCGTCGTCCTCGGTGAAAAGGGCCGGCAGGTCGGGGCCCAGTGCGACGCGGGCGGCGCCCGTCAGCGTCGCGAAGTCGATGAGGAGGTCGGGCTCCTCCGCGTCGGCGAGCGCCAGGGCGTCGGCGAGGATCAGCCGCCCCTCCGCGTCGGTGTTGCCGATCTCGACGGTGAGCCCCGCACGGCTGCGCAGCACGTCGCCCGGCCGGAAGGCCTCGCCCGAGACCGCGTTCTCGACCGCCGGCACGATGAGGCGCAGCCGCACGGGGAGCCCTGAGCCCATCACCATGTCGGCGGCGGCGATGGCGGCCGCCGCGCCCCCCATGTCCTTCTTCATCAGCAGCATCGCGGCCGAGGGCTTGATGTCGAGGCCGCCGGTGTCGAAGGCGACCCCCTTGCCGACGAGCGTGACGCGCGGCGCCGTCTCGGAGCCCCAGGTCAGGTCGATCAGCCTGGGCGCGCGAGGCGAGCCGGCTCCGACCGCGTGGACCAGCGGGAACTCCCGGGCGAGGTCCGCACCCGCGGTGACGCCGACCCGCGCTCCGTGCCGCTCGGCCAGCGCCCGCACCGCGGCCTCGATCTCGACGGGGCCGAGGTCGTTGGCCGGCGTGTTGACGAGGTCGCGCCCGCGCGAGACCGCCGCGGCGATGCGGCCGATCTCGTCGGCATCGACGTCCTCGGGCGCCGCGAGGCGCGGCGTCTCGGTCCCGCCGGACCGGTAGCGGCGGAAGCCGTAGGATCCCATCAGCCAAGCGAGCGCCGCCTCGTGCGGGGCGGAGGCGCCCTCCAACCTGTAGGTACCGGGCGGGAGAAGTCCGGGCAGCTTGCCGGCGAGCAGCCGGTCCTGGGCCGGCGCCTCCGGGTCGCCGAGGCCGAACAGGACGCGGCCGAGGCCACCCTCGGCATCGGGCAGCAGGGCGAGGCGTCCCGCCTTCGGAGCGAAGCCCGTGGCTGCCGCGAAGGCCCGCTGCGCCGGCTCCAGCCCGGCCTCGACCGCGGCCCAGTCCGCGGCGGAGACGAGGGTCACCGGAACGCCCGGGGTGCCGGCCGGCAGAAGGCCGGGCACGATGTCGTGCGTGAGGTCTCGCGAAAGGTCCTGCGTCTCGCCCATGCGCTCGATCGTCCCTGCAGCCCTCGGAGGCGGCGCCGCTTAACCGCCGGTTAGGGTTAACGCTCTACTCCGGGCCGGCGGGGCCGTGAAGTTCTTGGCGCCCCTCGGCGTTTCCGGAGCGGACCATGAACACGGCCCTGCGCCTCTCGGCAGCTGCGCTCGTCGCGCTCGCGCTCGGCGCCTGCCAGACTCGCGCGCCCGAGACGACCGGTTCGATCGGTCGGGCCGCCGCGCGCGCGCCCCTCGAGCGCGCCGAGGTCGAGGCGCTGGGCGCCCGCTACCGCGAGAACCCGAACGATCTCGGCGGCGCGATGCGCTACGCCCAGGCCCTGCGCGCCACCGACCAGCGGACCCAGGCCGCCGCGGTGCTGCAGCAGGCGGCCCTGCGCAACCCACGCAACCAGGCCGTGCTCGGCGCCTACGGCAAGGTGCTGGTCGAGGTCGGGCGCTTCCAGGAGGCGCAGGAGGTCCTGCAGAACGCCCACACGCCCTCCCAGCCGGACTGGCGCATCCTCTCGGCGCAGGGCAGCGCCGCCGACCAGCTCGGCGACCACGCCCGCGCCCAGGGCTTCTACGAGGCGGCGCTGAAGATCCGCCCGGAGGAGCCCTCGATCCTATCCAATCTCGGCCTGTCCTACGCGCTGGCCCGCCGGCTCGATCAGGCCGAGACGGTCTCGCGCCGGGCCGCCGCGAACCCTGCGGCCGACGCGCGGGTGCGGGCGAACCTCGCCCTGGTTCTCGGCCTCAAGGGCCGCTTCCCCGAGGCCGAGGCGCTGCTGCGCCAGGACTTGCCCCCCGCTGAGGCCGAGGCCAGCCTCGCCTCGCTGCGGGGGCTCGTCGCCCAGCCGAACCGCTGGAAGGCGATCGAGGCCGCCGACCGCGCGGCCGCCAAGCCGGCCGCCAAGCCGGCTGCGACGTCGGCCGCCGCGCTCGCGGCCGCCGTCGACCCGCGGGGGTAGCTCCCGACAGCGCCCGCGCGTGGTAGGTAGCGCCATGCGCGCCGCCCTCCCGCTCCTCCTCTGCCTCGCCGGTCCGGCGCTCGCCGAGCCGGCCCCCGCAAAGAGGTCCCCGCCGGTGATCGGCTGCGCCTCGCTCGCGAACTACCGCCTGCTGATGCGCCAGACCGGAGATGCGGCCGGCGCCGCCGCCCTCATCGCCGACCCGAAGGCCGACCATCTCGGCTGCGGCGCGATCGCGCCCGAGAGCGTCACCGGCATCAGCGACCATGTCGCCCTCGAGGGCCAGGCCTACGATTGCCTCGGATTGCAGAGCACGGGCGTCTGCCAGTGGGTGACGGCCGGCGCGCTCGGCCCCGCCGCGCCGCGCAAGGGCGAGGCCGCCAAGGCACCGCGGGAGAAGGGACGGCCCTGAGGCCCGGGGCTCCGCCCCGCCCCCCCGTGGGGCCTCGGGCCCCGGGATTCCCGGGTCCTCAGGCGGCGGCGAGCGGCTTCGAGACGTCCTCCAGCGAGCGGCCCTCCGCGGCCGTGCCCCAGACCCCGCCGACCACAGAGGCCACCAGCATCAGGGCGGCGCCCAGCAGGTAGCCGCCGAAGACCGCGTCGCGCGAGCCGGTCTCGACCAGCGTGCCGAACAGGAGCGGCCCCGAAACGCCGCCGATGCCCGTGCCCAGCGCGTAGAAGGCCGCGATCGCGAGCGCGCGGATCTCCAGCGGAAAGGTCTCGGCCACCGTCAGGTAGGCGGAGCTCGCAGCCGCGGAGGCGAAGAAGAACACCACCATCCAGGCCGCAGTCTGGCCGACGGGCCCCAGGAGCTCGATCTTGAAGAGGTAGCCGGCGATCGCCAGCAGCACGGCCGAGATGCCGTACGTGAAAGCGATCATCGGGCGGCGCCCGACCGTGTCGAAGAAGCGCCCGAGCAGGACGGGCCCCAGGAAGGAGCCGAGCGCGAAGGGCAGCAGGTACCAGCCGACATGCCCGCCCGGCACCCCGTAGAAGCGCTCCAGCACCAGCGCGTAGGTGAAGAACAGGGCGTTGTAGAAGAAGGCCTGTCCGATCATCAGGCAGAGGCCCACCAGCGTCTGCTTGCGGCTCGTCACGAACATCGCGTGGGCCACCTCGGAGAGCGGGGTGTGGTGGCGGGTGCGCAGCCGCGTGTGCTTCTTCGGATCGGGCGGCGGCAGGGGGACGCCCGCATCCGTGAAGCGCTTCTCGATGCCGCTGACCACCCGGTCGGCCTCCGCCGCGTAGCCGTGGGTGACGAGCCAGCGCGGGCTCTCGGGGATCCAGCGGCGCAGGAACAGGATCACGAGGCCGATCGCCCCGCCGGTGAAGAAGGCGACGCGCCAGCCCCAGGCCGGGTCGATCACCTCGGGCCTGAGCAGCACGATCGACATGAAGGAGCCCAGCGCCGCGCCGATCCAGAACGAGCCGTTGATGACGAGGTTGGTCCAGCCGCGCGCTTTCGCCGGCACGAGTTCCTGGATGGTCGAGTTGATCGCCGTGTACTCGCCCCCGATCCCCGCGCCCGTGAGGAAGCGGAAGACGCAGAAGCTGTAGATGTCCCAGGACAGGCCGGTCGCCGCCGTGGCGACGAGGTAGAGGGCCAGCGTGATGAAGAACAGCTTCTTGCGCCCGATCCGGTCGGTGAGCCAGCCGAAGCCCACAGCCCCCGTCACGGCGCCGACGAGGTAGGAACTCGCGGCGAGCCCCACGTCGAACTCGCTGAAGGACATCGGCGGGTTGCGCAGCGCGCCGACCAGCGCGCCGGCCAGCGTCACCTCCAGCCCGTCCAGCACCCAGGTGATGCCGAGCGCCACGATGACGAGGACGTGGAAGCGGCCCCAGGGCAGCCGGTCGAGGCGGCCCGCGATGTCGGTGTCGACGACCTCGCCCATCGGCACGCGCTCCGGGGTGGCGCCCCGACCCTCGCCCTTGCCCTCGACCTTGCTCGCCATGCGCCTGTTTACCCTGACTCGCGGGAGATGTTGGGAAGTCTGTGCAGTGTCGGCCCGTTCAGAGGGACCTTCACCGGCGTCGGGCTGAAGTAGGGCGCTCACGCGGATGCGTCCCGATGAAATCCCGACTTTTGAGAGAGCGTGCCCGTCTCGTCCTGCTGGCCGCGCTGGCGGCGGGCGCGACGACGTTTCCGATCCACGCCGCCGACGGCACGCTGGGGCAGGCGCGGCAGCGGGTGGAGATCGGCGCCGAGATCTGGCGCCTGCGCCCGTCCCAGTCGAGCGCGCCCGTGCCGGGCGGCTTGCCCAATGCGGTGACCCGCACGGGTGCGGCGGCCGAGATCCCGCAGGCGCGGCGCACCGTCCGGATGGTCTATCCGGCCCTGGTCGAGGCGCGCTGAGGCGCCCGCGATCCGGGGCTGCACGTCACCGCCGGTCAGGCCTCCGTCAGCCCGAGCCCGCCGAAGACGAGCTGCACGATCGTCGCCTTGGCGGCGTCGTAGTCGGCCTGCTCCAGGCGGTCCTTTCGCTTCATCAGGGCCATCTGGTCCGAGAAGTCGGCGTAGGCCTGGGTCATGGCCCAGATGCAGAAGAACAGGTCCGCCGGGCTGATCGGCCGGACCTTGCCGGCGGCTGCCCATTCCTCGACCATCGCCACCTTGGCGAGCAGCTGCTGCGTCGAGACCCGCTCGATGAAGCTGCCGATATGCGGGGCACCGCTGATGATTTCGGTGGCATAGATCTTCGACAGGGAGGGGTGGTCCCGGGAGAAATCGACCTTGCGGTGGATATAGTCCCTGAGCACCGTGCGCAGGTCGCCCGTGGCGTCGAGCGCGTCGATATCGGCCGCCCACCGGTTCATCGCCCGCTCCAGGAGCGCGCGGTACAGATCCTCCTTGTTGTCGAAATAGTAGTACAGGTGCGGCTTGGACACGCCCGCACCCTCGGCAATCAGCGCCGTGGTCGCGCCGCGCAGCCCGTAATTGCCGAATACGAGCTCGGCCGCGTCGAGGATCTTGTCCTCGACATTCGCGGCCGGGGGCGGGCGCCGCCCGCCGCGCGACGTGCCGCGGATCCGCACCTGCTCGTCCTTCACCGACCTCGAACGCACTGGCCGCTCCGTCGCTTCCCGATCCCCGGACCGCCCGCATCGTCGCACGGCCCGGCCCGGAAAACCCGTCCGAAAGGCCCTTGCACGGACCGATCGTTTAATGGATCTTACCGATCGTTAAAAACCGGCACAACGATTGCGACGCCGTCCACCGGCCAAAGAGCGATCGGACGAGGCCGGACCACTGGGAGGTGGCAGATGTCGATTCACGCAAACGAGCTCGCGCCGCCCGGCGCCGCAGTGCCGGAGGTGTCCGGCGCACACGGGACGCACGACGCGATCATCATGAAACCGAGCTACGACCCGAACCTCGTCAACGAGGATCTGGCGCCGCTCAGGAAGCAGACCTGGGGCACCTACAACATCTTCGCCTTCTGGATGTCGGACGTGCACAGCGTCGGCGGCTACGTCACCGCCGGCAGCCTGTTCTCGCTCGGCCTGGTGAGCTGGCAGGTGCTGATCGCTCTCATCGTCGGCATCGTGATCGTGCAGGTCTTCTGCAACCTCGTGGCCAAGCCCAGCCAGGTCTCGGGCACGCCCTACCCGGTGATCTGCCGCGCCTCCTTCGGGGTGAAGGGCGCCAACATCCCGGCGATCATCCGCGGCCTGATCGCGGTGGCGTGGTACGGTATCCAGACCTATCTCGCCTCGGCCGCCTTCATGGTGGTGGCCCTGCGCTTCTACCCCGAACTCGCTCCCTACGCCGACCTGAAGCAGTACGGTTTCGCCGGCCTGTCGGCGCTCGGCTGGGCCTCGTTCATGTTCCTCTGGGTCGTGCAGGCGCTGGTGTTCTGGCGCGGCATGGACGCGATCCGCGTGTTCATCGACTGGGCGGGACCGGCCGTCTACGTCGTGATGATCGCGCTGGCGGGCTACCTCGTGGCGAAGGCCGGGCTCGGCAATGTCGGCCTGACGCTGGGCGAGGTGAAGTACACGGGCTGGGCGGCGCTGCCGGTGATGCTCAACGCCATCGCGCTGGTGGTGTCCTACTTCTCCGGCCCGATGCTGAACTTCGGCGACTTCTCGCGCTACGGTTCGAGCTTCGCGGCGGTGAAGCGGGGCAACTTCTGGGGCCTGCCGGTCAACTTCCTGGGCTTCTCGCTGCTGACCGTCATCACGGCGTCCGCCACCGTGCCGGTCTTCGGCCACCTGATCACCGATCCGGTCGAGACGGTGAGCCGCATCGACAGCACCTTCGCGGTGGTGCTCGGCGCCTTCACCTTCATGGTGGCGACGATCGGCATCAACATCGTGGCGAACTTCGTCTCGCCGGCCTTCGACTTCTCGAACGTCGCGCCGAAGCGGATCTCGTGGCGGATGGGCGGGATGATCGCGGCGGTCGGCTCGATCTTCATCACGCCGTGGAACCTCTACAACAACCCGGCGGTGATCCACTACACGCTCGATATCCTGGGTGCCTTCATCGGGCCGCTGTTCGGCATCCTGATCGCCGACTTCTACCTCGTGAAGAAGGAGAGGATCGTGCTGGACGACCTCTACACGATGAGCCCGGCCGGCAGCTACTGGTACGAGAACGGCTACAACCGGGCCGCCGTGACGGCGCTGATCCCCTCCGCCCTGGTGCCGGCGCTCTGCGTGCTGGTCCCGAGCCTCGGGGTGCTGGCGAACTTCACGTGGTTCATCGGCTGCGCGCTCGGCTTCGTGATCTACCTCGCCCTGATGCGCCGCCAGCCGGTACTGGCCGCCCAGCCGGCGGAGTAGGCGCGAGACCACGCAGCGCTCTCCGCCCGGGATGGGCGGGGAGCGCTCCGGCCCGAACCGCCGCCCGTTTTGCGGCGCTTCCTAATTCCGGATGATCACGGCGACACCCGTGGATCCCCTCTCCCCGCCGTGCGGGGAGAGGGCTTCATGCCCCCTTGTCGGGGCATGGAGCGAGCCGGCTGGCGGGGGTGAGGGGGCTTCGACGGAGAAGCCTCATCCGGTGATCCCCCCTCACCGCCGCTGCGGCTGCGCCTCCGCTTCCTGTCTGCACAACGAGGTGCAGACAGGCCTCTCCCCGCCGGGCGGGGAGAGGGGGCGCTCAATACGGGAAGGCGTTGCGTTCAAGGCGAAACACTATCCGCCGAGGATCGTGCCCACGCTCAACCCGCCCTCGCGCGCGAACTCGCCCGCCGAGACCTTCCGGCCGCCCTCCGGCTTCACCCGGAACACCTCGATCTGGCCACCCTGCGCGGCGACGCGGAACGAGTCCTCGCCGACTGCCACCACCTCGCCGAGCTTGCCCCGCACGTCGCCGAAGCGGCGGATCGGGTGCAGCTTGGCGTCGAAGACCTGCAGAGTCTTGCCCGCGAGCGTCGTCCAGGCGCCGGGCGCCGGGTTCGAGGCGCGGATGAGCGCGTAGACGTGCTCCGCGTGGCTCGCCCAGCTGATCGCCGACTCGCGCGTGCGGAACCAACCCTCGTAGCTCGCCGCATCCTCGTCCTGGGCGATCTCGACGTGCTCGCCCGCCACCACGAGGTCGGCGGCCTCCAGCATCGCGGCGACGCCCTGGGGGAAGAGCTGCTTGAAGTAGACGTCGCCGAGCGTGTCGTCGGGCCCGATCGCGCAGGTCTTCTGCAGGATCACCGGCCCCTCGTCGAGGCCGTCGGTCGGGCGGAAGATCGTGAGCCCGGTCTCGGTGTCGCCGCGGGCGATCGGCCAGTTGATCGAGGAGGGCCCGCGATACCGCGGCAGCAGCGAGGGATGGTACTGGATCGTGCCGTGCTTCGGGATGTTGACGAAGTCCTGCGGCGCGAACTGCAGCACGTAGGCCATCACGCCGATATCGGCGTCGAGCCCGCGCATCGCCTCCGCCGCCTCGGCGCTCTTCAGGCTTGGGAACTGGAAGACCGGCAGCCCGCGCTCTTCGGCAGCGGTCCGCAGGACGTCGGGCTTCGCACCGGCCTTCTCGGGCGCGCAGAACACGCCCGCCACCGTGTCGCCGCGGTCGAGGAAGGCCTCGAGCACCGCCTTGCCGAAATCCTGCTGACCGATGAAGGCGACACGCATGAACGATCCTTGGGTGATGATCCTCGGGTGCCCCCTCGGCGCGCCGGAGGGGACGGACGGCGAAGCGGGCGCAGGGAACCTGCGCCCGCGTTCGGGGACCGATCGTCGTCGTGGCCGCGGCCTCGGTGAGGACGCCGCGGCGGGTGATCGCTACTCGGCGGCGATCTTCTGCACCGCGCCGACCGCGCCGGAATGCTCGATCTCGGCGATCTCGGCCTCCGAATAGCCGAGCACGGTGCGCAGGATCTCGTCGGTGTGCTCGCCGAGAAGCGGGGAGCGCGTCACTTCGGCGGGGCTCGCCGAGAGCTTGATCGGGTTTCCGACGGTCAGGTACTTGCCGCGGGTCGGGTGATCGACCTCCACGATGGTGCCGGTCTTGTGCAGGGCCTCGTCCTCGGCGATCTCCTTCATCGACAGGATCGGGCCGCAGGGGATGTCGTACTTGTTGAGGATGTCCATCGCCTCGAACTTGTCGTGCTTCATCGTCCAGGCTTCGATGCGCGTGAAGATCTCGTTGAGATGCGGCAGGCGCGCCTTGGGCGTGGCGTAGTCCGGGTCGGTCTTCCAGCCGGGCTCGCCGATGATGTCGCAGATCGGCTCCCAGACCGGGCCCTGCGTGATGAAGTAGATGTAGGCGTTGGGATCGTGCTCCCAGCCCTTGCACTTGAGGATGCGGCCGGGCTGGCCGCCGCCGGAATCGTTGCCCGCGCGCGGCGTCGCGTCGCCGAAGGGCACGCCCTCGCCGAACTGGCTGTACTCCCGGAGGGGGCCGTGGGCGAGGCGCTGCTGGTCGCGCAGCTTCACCCGGCAGAGGTTGAGCACGCTGTCCTGCATGGCGCAATCGACCCGCTGGCCGAGGCCGCTATGGGTGCGGTGGAAGAGCGCCGTGACGATGCCGAGGGCGAGGTGCAGGCCGGTGCCGGAATCGCCGATCTGCGCGCCCGTCACCATCGGGATGCCGTCGCGAAAGCCCGTGGTCGAGGCGGCGCCGCCCGCGCACTGGGCGACGTTCTCGTAGACCTTGCAATCTTCGTAGCGCCCGGGGCCGAAGCCCTTCACGGAGGCCAGGATCATGCGCGGGTTGGCCTCGTGGATCTTCTCCCAGGTCAGGCCCATGCGGGCGAGAGCGCCGGGGGCGAAGTTCTCGACGAGGACGTCGCATTCCTTGATGAGGCGCCAGAGCACCTCCTTGCCCTTGGGGTTCTTGGAATCGAGCGTGATCGAGCGCTTGTTGTGGTTCAGCATCGTGAAATAGAGGCTGTCCACGTCCGGGATGTCTTGGAGCTGCCCGCGCGTCGCGTCGCCCACGCCCGGGCGCTCGACCTTGATCACGTCGGCGCCGAACCATGCCAGGAGCTGCGTACAGGTGGGGCCGGACTGGACGTGCGTGAAATCCAGAACCTTGATGCCGTCCAGAGCCTTGCTCATCGTCTCTTCCCCATGCGCGGCGCCGCTGTCCGATTCGCCGCCCGAAGCCGGTCCCAGGCTGTCCAGGGTTCGGCGGGCGACAGGCGCTCGATTTTGTCAGCCCACGTTGGAATACCAGATTCCAGATGTCAAACCACCCGCCCGCCGCCTCGGTGGACGGCGGGAGACGGCTCTCGGTGGCATAGAATATGCCGACACGGCCGCCGCCTCAAGCGCCCGGGAACCCTGCAACGGCCGAATCCGATATTGCTGCATCTGCGAAGACGGTCGAGGCCTCAAGTTCTCGCGCCGCAAAATAGGCTTTTCGCTTCGCCAACTTCGCACGCAAACATTCGGCAAGCACTCGACGAGCACTCCACAAGCACTTGGCAAGTTGCGATGGCCGCGCCATCCTCCCGGCCAGCGCGCCGCCCTGCGCCCTCAGTGAGAACGGGAGCGACCTCCATGCTTGCCAGCAGCCGCCTGATCAAATCCTCGTGGATCGCCGTCGAGGTCACGCGCGACCGGGCGGAGCGGGTGCTCGTGGTCGAAACCTACATCGCGGTGAGCCCGCTGGAGCGGAACTACGATGCCGGCCAGTACGAGAAGGTGGTCGGCTGCGTGCGCAGGGTCTTGGAGGCCCATCCGGAGATCGACCGGGCCTCGATCCTGAGCATGCACCGGGACGCGGGCTGCACCGCCCTGTTCCGGGAGACCCCCGCGGCGGCCTGAGCGTGAGCGCGGGCGCCGGAAGCGCGACGGGACGGGGCCCCTGGAACCCGGGCATCGAATCGACCCTGCCGCGGGCCTTCCTGCCGCTGGCCACCGTGTTCCGCCCGGAGAACGTGGCGACGCCCCTCGCCGAGGCGCAGGAGGTGGCCGCCTTCTCGGGCCTCGCGCCGACCGAGGTGGTGGCGTTCCGCCCCGAGCGGCTCGTCGTGCACGAGCTGCTGATCCGGGTGATGGCCGACCTCTCGGTGCCGATGGGCGAGACCTACGGCGATCTCGGCGTCAACTTCCGGGCGATCGTCGCGGCGATCCACGCGGACGTGATTGCCCCCCGGATGGCGGAGATCCGGGCCTGCCACGCGGCGGCCCGCGCTGATCTCTCGGCCCGCATCGCCGCCGAGCTCGACGCGATGCTCACCCCGCCCGCCTCCGCGCCGCCCCCGGAACCGCCGCGCGGCTGGCGGGCGCTCCTGGGACTCGCGCCGAAGCCCGCCCCCGCGCCGGCCCGCCCGATCGCGGAGCCGCCGGAGGCGCGGGCCGAGGCGCATCTCTCCGACTGGGAGGCCCGCGCCGGCCAAGATCCCGCAGAGGGCGCCGCGCAGGCCGGCCTCGCCCGGGTGGTGCGCAGCCTGATCCGCCATCGCGGCGGCCTGATCGGGGATCGCGCCCTGATCGTGCGCCTCGCCACAACGCTCGCCCTCAACCGGGAGGGCAGCCGCCGGATCGGGCGGTTGATCGAGCCCTGGTTCGCCGAGTCCGTGGCGCGGGCGGGCCACACGGTGGTGCGGGCGCAGGCGCAGCCCATCGTGATGAACGTGAAGGGCGCCTCCGCCTCGGGCAAGAGCACGATGCGTCCCCTGCAGCGCGCGCTCGCCGCCCGGCTCGACATCCCCTGGTCAGACTTCGCGGTGATCACGCCGGACATCTGGCGCAAGTTCCTGCTCGACTACGACAGCATCGGCCCGGCCCACGGCTACGCGGGCACGCTCACGGGGCACGAGGTCGAGATCGTGGACGCCAAGCTCGACCGCTACATGGCCCGCAAGGCTCGGGAGGGGCGCATGTCGCACCTCCTGATCGACCGCTTCCGCTTCGACAGCTTCAACGCTGTCTCGGGAACCCAGGACGGCAGCCAGCTCCTCACCCGGTTCGGGCACCGGGTCTTCATGCTGTTCATGATCACGCCGCCCGAGGCGACGGTGGAGCGGGCCTGGCTCCGGGGCCTGCAGTTCGGGCGGTTCAAGGCCGTGGACGACCTGCTCGCCCACAACATCGAGGCCTTCTCCGGCATGCCGGAGCTGTTCTTCACCTGGGCGCTCAGCGCCGACAAGGAGGTCCACTACGAGTTCCTCGACAACAGCGTGAAGCTGGGCGAGCCTCCGCACACCGTCGCCTTCGGCACCAACGGCGAGCTGACGGTGCTCGACCTATCGGGCATGCTGGCGGTGGAGCGCTACCGGCGGATCGACGTCGAGGCGCGCGCGCCCGGTTCCGTCTATCCCGACGCCGGCCTGCTCGCGCCGGAGCACAATACCGGCTTCCTGCGCGCCTGCGCCCGGCGGATGCGCGCGATCCGCTTCGCCGAGCGCGCGAGCGGGCGGATCTACGCCGTCCACCGGGCCGGACGCCTCACCTGCCTCGACCGCGCCGCCCTCGACCGGGCACTCTCCGACCCGGACACCCGCGCCGCGCTGGCGGCGATCGGGGGCGGCCACCCGGACCGGATCCCGGACGGGACGGCGCAGGAGGGAGCCCTGGAGCGCGGCCGGACCCTCACACTCGGGGCGTGGGGTGAGGATCAGCCGCACGCTCTGGAGGCGGCGGAGGCCTGAGCGAGCCTCCGCCCGCCACCATCCGCCGTGCGGATGCCGTCAGCGCCGCACCCGCGCGGGCTGCGGCCGCAGGACCGCGCGGCACGCCGCGTGCAGCGCGAGGCAGGCCAGCGCCGCGCCGGCCGCGGCGAGCCCGAGGGCCGGCGGGATCGCCGTCAGGGACCCAGTCATGGGGATTGTCACGGTGAGCATGGAACCGTTCTCCGCCGATGGCCGATAACCGCGAGGCTCGGCCCGACAGGGTTAACGGATCGTGAAGGCCAGGCCGGCAATCGTTAGGCCGCAATTAACCGCGATGCTCGATCCGGTGCCGAACCCGCGCGCAACCGACCAGGAGAACCGCCGAGGGATGACGATCCGTCCGCGCCGCGCCCCGCTCCCCGGGCTCGCCCCGGCGATGCTCGCGGGCGCGCTCCTGGCTTCCGCGTCGCCCGCGATGGCCGAGGAGCCCGCGCCGCTCTACCTGCGCATCCGGCCGCCGGAGGCCCGCCCGGCACAGACCGGGGCGGGCGGCACCGGCCGCGACGACGGCGCCGGTCCCGGTGCCCTGGCGGACGCGGAGGCGATCCGCCGGGCCCGGGCGGCGCGCGAGGCGGTCTGGGAGCGCGCCAACGCGCGCGCCCGCGTCGTGATCGCCTCGGTCTGCACCGGCTGCATGAAGCCGATGCCGCCCGCCCCGGTTCTCGCGGAGCCGGAGCCGGCTACCGCACCAAGCCCCGCGGAATCCGGCGCGACCGGGGCGCTCGCCGCCCTCGCGCCCGATCCCGCAGCCCGCCCACCCCACGCACCGGAGGAGATCCCGTGACGCAATCGCATCCGACCAGCGCCGCCGAGCCCGACGTCGCCTGTCCGGTCCCCATGGAGACGCTCGGCGCGATCTACCGGGCCGACGCGTACGACCTGCCGGAACTTCTCGAGGCGATCCCGCCGCTGAAGCGGGCGCAGCTCGCGACCTACCTGTACGGCAAGAGCCACATGCATCAGCTCGGCCTGAAGGTCGCCCGGGCCTGCGAGCGCGAGGATCTGGTCCGCGTCGCGGGCGAGATCGGCTCGGTGATCCACGGGCAGGCGCACCTGCCGCCGCCCAAGCCCGCCGCCGTCCCGGAGCCCGGCAACAAGCCCGGACAGAAGAAGATCAGCCTCGGCGGGCAGAAGAAGGAGACCCCGAAGATCAGCCTCGGCGGCTCCGCCGCGAAGGGCCGCAGCTTCGACTGGTGAGCCGAGCCCTCGCGGGAACCGCCCCGGTTCCCGCGAGCTTGACGACAGCGCCCGCGCGAGGACGCGCGCACGGAGACAGGCATGTTCGCTCCCTGGTGGAAGCTCGGCATGGACGCCACGATGCTGGCCTTCGAGTCGCAGCAGGTGATCGGCCTGCGCCTCGCCATGCTGTCGCTCGGCGGCTCGGCGGCGCAGGTCGAGGCCCAGCGCATGGTCACCGAGAAGATGGTGGCGGCGGGGGAGGCGGCCCTACTCGTGGCCTCCGGGGGCACCGCCGCGGGCGTCGTGGCGGGCTACCGCCGCAAGGTTCGGGCGAACGCGCGCCGTCTGTCGAAGCGGCGCTGAGCCCGGCGCCGGGCGCGCTGCTGCGGCGCACAAGCCGTTAACCGACGCTTAACCCTGCCCTCCCATCGTCCCCGTGGGGAAGATCAGGAGAGCACCGCATGGAGACGATCACCGAGCAGCATGTGCGCGAGCGCGCCTACTACATCTGGGAGGGCGAAGGCCGGATCCACGGTCGCGCCGAGGCCCACTGGCTGCGCGCCGAGGCCGAGCTGACCCGTCCGGTCGCCGCCGCGGCCGAAGCGCCGAAGGCCGCCCGGAAGAGCCGCGCGAAGGCTGCCGCACCCGCCGTCGAGATCGCCGCAACGCCGGTCGCGGCCAAGGCCCGGAAGCCCGCCGCCCGCAAGACCGCCGACGCGGCCGCCAAGGTCGATGCGAAGCCGGCCGCGAAGGCCGCCAAGCCGGTGGCGAAGGCGGTCGCCAAGACGGTCGCCAAGACGGTCGCGAAGACATCCGCCGTGCCGGCCGGCATCGCGGCCAAGAAGGCGGCGAGGCCGGCCGCGATCGCCCTGCACTGAACCCGCAGCGCGTCCGCGGTCACGGACCATCCGGAGCCCGTCCCGCGAGGGGCGGGCTCCTGCCGTTTCGGGGAACGCGGCCGAACCTCGGCCGTTGACCTCGCAGCCCGCGCGAAGGAGCGTTCCGTGAAGATCCCCCCGGCCCGCCGCCTCCCCATCTTCCCGCGCTGATACCGGCCATGGCGCGCGCGGTTATCTTCGACATCGACGGGACGCTGCTCGACAGCGTCGATCTGCACGCCGAGGCGTGGGTCGCGGCCTTCCGTCATTTCGGCATCGACGCCGATTTCGCCGTGGTGCGCGGCCAGATCGGCAAGGGCGGCGACGAACTGATGCCGGTCTTCGTGCCCCGCGAGCGCCTCGCGCGCGAGGGCGAGGCGATCGAGACCTACCGGTCCGACCTGTTCAAGCGCGACTACCTGACCCGCGTGAAGCCCTTCCCGGGCGTGCGCGCCCTGTTCGAGCGCGCGCGCGCCGAGGGGCTCACGATCGCGCTCGGCTCCTCGGGCAAGCGGGACGAGGTGGAGCACTACCAGAAGATTCTGGGCATCGCCGACCTCGTCGACGTCGCAACAAGTTCCGACGACGCGGACCGCTCGAAGCCGCACCCCGACATCTTCGAGGCGGCGCTGGAGCGCCTCGGCGGCATCCCGAAGTCGCGCGTCCTGGCCGTCGGCGACACGCCCTACGACGCCGAGGCCGCGGGCAAGGCGGGCATCGGCACGATCGGCGTGCTCTGCGGCGGTTTTCCCGAGGCGGATCTGGCCGCAGCGGGCTGCCGCGCCATCTACCGCGATCCCCAGGACATCCTCGACGGGTTTGATGCCTCACCGCTCGCCCGCGGGCACGGTCGTCCGGATTGAGCCACGGGCTGCGACCGCACCCCAATCCCCCATACCCGGTGCGCTACCGCACATGCTGCGCGGGCTTATGCACGGCCGCGTTGACGTGCCGGCTACCGAATCCCGTTGCGGGGGCTGGTCACGGTCGAGCGAAAGGCGTATCGCGCCGCCCGCGGTTCAGAATCATTCGAGACGAGCGCGTATCATGCCTCAATCGGTCGCCGGCGTTCAGGTCCGGTCCGTGTCCGAGAAGTCCCTCGCCCAGCTCGTGAGCGAGGCGGTCCAGAGCCACGCCACCCCGATCAGCCAGCTGCTGCGGCTGATGTGGCAGGTCGATGCCGAGCCGGGCGCCAACGAGAACCTGCGGGCGCAGCTGCGCGCCCGTATCGGAGCGCCCCTGCGGGCCTGACCCACGCCCGTCGCGCGCATCCCTTCCGGCCGGCCTCGCTCAGCGGGGCCGTCCGCTTTTCAGCCCCGCCCTGCCTCGGCATCCGCGCGGGCGAGTTCCCGCCACGCAAGCACCAGCCGCTCGATCGCGGCGAGGTCGTCCCCGCCGAGGCGCCCGAGCGTGCGGCGGACATAGGCTTCCTGCGCGGCGATGCCCCGGGCGGCGAGGTCCGCGCCCGCCGGGGTGAGGTGCAGGGCGTGCGAGCGCCGGTCCCCCGGGATCGGCCTGCGCTCCACGAGCCCGGCCTCGACCAAGCGGTCGATCAGCCCCGAGACGTTGCCCTTCGTCACGTAGAGCCGGGCCGCCAGATCCTGCTGGGTCAGCCCCTCGCGCTCGCTGAGCGTCGAGAGCACGTCGAATTGCGGGATCGACAGTCCGATGCCGCGCAGCTCCGCCGCGACGGCGGCCGTGACCCGCCGGTTGAGGCGGATGAAGCGGAACCAGACCCGGAGCAGGTCGGGGCGTTGCGGATTCGGCTCTGGCTGCGGACGCGACATCGTGGCTCGACCCTATAACAGAGGGAAGCGGGGGTAGCATCCGCCGACCGCTTCAACCCATCGTTCACGCGCTGGCGCGGGGGCCGGGCCCCCGGTAAGACCGGGCTCCCGCCCGCGGCCGCGCCGCCGGGATCGCCGAGGTCGTCCGAGAGCCATGCGCCGCCCGATCGTCGAGGAGCCCGTCACCCGCGCCGGTCCGCTGGCGCGCCGGCTCGCCCTGTTCTCGATCCTGGTGACCGCGCTGGCCCTGATCCTGGTGCGCGATCCGCGCACCGAGACCGGTCCGGCGCTCGCCACGCTCGGGGCCGGGATCGCGGTGGCGCTCGTCGCCGTGCTGACGGCAGGCTTCGCCTTCGTGCGGGTCTGGCGGGAGGGCGCGCGGGGGCTGGGCGCGGCGGTGGCCGGGCTGTTCCTGGCCGGCCTCGTGCTGGCCTATCCGGCCTACGCGGCCCTGCGGGGCCTCCGGCTTCCGGCGCTCAACGACATCAGCACCGACATCGAGAACCCGCCGGCCTTCTCGCGCTCGCGCACGGCCTTCGCGGCGCGGGACGGACGCTACCCGCCCGAGCCAGGCCCGGAGGCGCGCGAGCGCCAGCGCGCCGCCTACCCGCAGGTCGCGCCGCTGACCCTCGACGTCGATGCCGACGAAGCTTTCGAGCTGGCCCGCAAGGCGGCGGTGAACCGGCGCTGGCAGATCGTGGAGGCGATCCGCCCGGGCGGGCGCGTCGGCAACGGCCGGATCGAGGCGGTCTCGCGCGGCCTGCTGCTCAACCTGCCCGACGACGTGACCGTGCGGGTGCGGCCCCGCGCGGACGGGGCGCGCATCGACGTCCGCTCGGCCTCGCGCCTCGGGGGGCGCGACCTCGGCGTCAACGCGGACCGGATCCGCGCCTATCTGGACGAGGTCTCGAACCTCGCGCTCGCCTTGAAATAAGCTTCACGCCGGCCCGTAGCGCCCGTCGATCCGCGCCGGGCCGTCGCTCCGCACCTGCCCGCGCTCGACCAGATCCTCCAAGTGGGCGAAGACCGAGAGCATCGCCGCGCCGGTCAGGCGCGGGTTCAGCCCTTGGTAGATCGCCGCGACGATCGCCGCGATATCCGCGTCGCCCGCCGCGATCCGCGCCCGGATCGCCGCCTCGCGCTGGCGCCGGTGGTTGGCGAGCCCCCGCACGAAGCGGCGCGGGTCGCGCACCGGCCCGCCATGGCCCGGCCAGTACACGGTCTCGTCCCGGGCGCGCAGCTTGTCGAGCGAGGCCATGTAGGCGCGCATCGAGCCGTCCGGCGGCGCGACCACGCTCGTCGACCAGGCCATGACGTGGTCGCCCGAGAACAGCGCGTTCTCCTCCGCCAGGGCGAAGGCGAGATGGTTCATGGTGTGGCCCGGCGTCTCGACCGCCTCCAGAGTCCAGCCGGGCCCGGAGACCCGCTCGCCCTCGGCGAGTTCCCGGTCGGGCCGGTGCTCGCGGTCGGCGCTGGCGTCGAGCATCGGCACCTCGCCGGCTCCCAGCGCCCGCGCGGCCCGGTGCGGTCCGCAGCCGACGACCGGCGCGCCCGTTCGGCCCTGCAACGTCCGGGCCCCCGGAGAGTGATCGCGGTGGGTGTGCGTGACGACGATCTGCGCCACCGTCTCGCCCGCGAGCCCCGAGAGCAGGCGGTCGAGATGGTCCGCATCCTCGGGGCCAGGATCGATCACCGCCACAGCGCCGCGTCCGACGACGTAGGTGCAGGTGCCGCTCGCGGTGAAGGGGGACGCGTTAGGCACCACGAGCCGGCGCACCAGGGGCGTCAGCGTCTCGAAGCGGCCCGCGACCGGCAGGGCCGTCTCGAAATCCGGCCCATCCGCCATCGACCGCTCCACTCGTCGCCTCGAGAACGGCCCACGCCTACGCCATCGCGTGCGGCGTGTCAGCGCCCCCGGCTGAGGGGGTCGTCAGCGCCCGTAGTGCGAGGGCTGCACGATCCGCAGGGGCACGAAGCCGCCTGCGGCGCGCTCCGGCAACAGGAAACCGCCCGCGGAGGCGACCCGCACCACCGCTTCGCGCTCGGCCGCGCGCAGCACCTGCCGGAAGCTGCGCTCGCGCGCCTCGCGCTGGAGCGCGCCGACCCGACCCTCGATCTGGCGGCGGGCGCCCCCCGAGATCCGGGCGGTGCGGTAATCGACGAGGGCGAGGCTGCCGGCAACCGGCACCGCCACGCGGGCCGACGCGCGGGTCGCCACCGCATCACCGGCGCGCAGGGTCGGGTCCCGCGCGACCGAGAGGATCGCGCGCGCATCCGCCGCCCCCTCCGCCGCGGCCCCTTCGGCCGCCTGGCAGGAGCAATCCGCGACGCGGCGCTGGCGATAGACGTTCGCGAGCGCCGCGGCGCGGTAGGGCTGGCCCTGCAGGCTGACCGCCTGATCGAGTTCGGCCGCGCCCGCCGCCAGGGTGTAGAGGCTGGTGCGCGCCCCCGGGCAGGCCGCCGCGCAGGCGGCCTCGTGCGCCGGCAGGTCGGCGCGGGCGCGCAGGTTGCCGAGGGGGAAGAGGTAGCCGTCGCACATCCGCACGCAGACGGTGCGGCGCCCGGCCGCCGAATCCGCCACCGCGCGCGGGATGCGGGTGCTGTTGCGGGCGGCGTCGCGGCGGACCGCCGCGCGACGCACGCGCCAGTGCGTGGTCAGAGCGGGGCCGGGGCGGGTCGCCGGGATCAGGCGGCGACGGGGCGGCGCCCCGGCGTCGGGCAGGGCGACGTAGCGGGCGGCCTGCCGCGGCGCCGGCTCGGGCCGGGCAGGGGGGCCGCGGAAGAGCGCTTCCAAGAAAGCGAAGGGGTTCTGGCTGTCGGAGGCGTGGCCGACGCCCACCGCCACCGTGACGCCGCCGAGCCCGAGCACGAGGCCGGCCAGCAGCGACCCGATCAGCCGCCGCCGCGGCCCGCCGGCCGAAAGCCCTCGCCAAACCCGCGCGTCCACGCCCATGCCGCCCCCCCCGGATCGGGCGTACCGGCCCGCGCGCAGGCACGATGGCCGCGACCGCTTCACCGATGCCGAATGCCCGAAGGAAACCAAGCCTTAACGGTCGGACCGGAGCAAGTGTGGCGGACAACGGACCGGACCGTGCGCGAAGGCGCGGAGGGCGGGGCGGGACGCCGTCGATAGCGACTCCCGCTCGAAATCGGGACACACCGTTCCGCGCCGGGCCGGAGCGAGAGTCGGGGCGGCGAGGATGCGCCGGATCGGACCTGGGTCCTGCCCCGAAACGGACGGTGGACAAGTCGCGGTTGGGATCGTGAAACTAGCGAAGCCGCCCGTTTCCGGACGGCTTCATGGCCTCGTTCGATCGGGGGATCGAGAGGGGCGTCCCGCGCAGCCGCCTCAGCGGCGCCCGTAGGGCGGGTTCCGACGGATCCGGACCGGAACGAGCTGCGCATGCCGTCGGGGACCCACGAGGTCGAGCAGACGCTCGCTCGCGCGTGCCAGGGCATCTGTGACCGTCTCGGCGAGGCGCGCGGCGAGCGCGGGGGCGTTTCTCATCGCTGGGTCTCTCGACAACTGGTTACGAATGTCTTCGCTCTGTCGAACGCCGCGGACACGTCTGCGTTCCGCCAGCCGTCCGGCTTCGATGGACGACATATGGCGACGACGCCCGCCGGATGCGAGGGCGAACGGGGAGCGGAGCGCACGGTCCGGAGCGGCGCAACGCCGCGTCCTGCCACCCACGAGCCGCTCGCGAGAACGCGATCGAACCGACGGACGATCTCTGCATTTCGAGTGCGGAACCATGGCCGAACCTTGGCGTTTTCATGGTCAGATAGCTGCGAAGCACCGCGGCAGAACTATTCGAAGGACTGGAACAATGCTCGGTTGGGCCGTTACATTTCTCGTCGTGGCCCTCGTGGCCGCTCTGCTCGGCTTCGGCGGCATCGCCGGCACCGCCATGGAAGCCGCGAAGCTCGTCTTCTTCGTCGCGATCGTGCTCTTCGCCATCTCGGCCGTCATCGGCCTGCTGCGGGGTCGCTCGCCGACACTCTGACGCGGAGCCGGGTCGCCTCGCGGCGACCCGGCGAAGGCTCAGGCGCCCCGCCGGCCCAGGCCGGCGCCGGGCGCCTTCACCGTTCAGGATCCTCTGCGGCGCGCGCCTCCCCCGCCTCAAGGCGCGCGATCAGATCACGGAACTGGTCGGGTACGGGCTGCTGCACCACCGCATCGTACATGGCGCGCAGATGTGTCCCGAGCCGGGTGCGGGCAAACTCGTTGAGCGAGCTGTCCGACGGCCGCACACGCTCCGGCGACATCGGAACCGCAGCCTGCTCGGTCGCCGGCGCAGCCTCCTCGACAGCCGGCATACCTTCGGCGTGGACGGCACCGGCCTTCCCGTCGTCATTCATTCACGGCATCCCCTTGGGCCGGGTGAACCCGTGCCCGCCGCATTGTCTTGCGGCTTGACATACGTCATGGCTGCTTCAGCAACGCCAGGACCCAAGTTCGGTTCCGCCGCCCCGGAACGGAGCCGGGCCGCCCGCGTTGGGCGGGAGGCGGCGAGAACATAGCAAGTCACAGGGGATCGAATGTCCACATCGCAACTCGTTGTGCAGCACCTGCCCTACCTGCGGCGCTACGCGCGCGCGCTCACGGGCAGCCAGGTCGCGGGCGACGCCTACGTCGCCGCGACTCTGGAGACGCTGGTCAACGAACCCGAGACCCTCGGGCGCAGCACCAACGTCAAGGCCGACCTGTTCCGGGTCTTCACGCGGATCTGGAACTCGCTCTCGGTCAACGGTCGCCGCGAGCAGGTGCAGCACGACCTGCCGGCGGAGGTGCGCCTCGGTCAGATCACGCCGCTGCCGCGCCAGGCCTTCTTGCTCTCCTGCCTTGAGGGTTTCTCCGAGGAGGACGCCGCGATCATCCTCGACGTGGACGTGGCGCAGGTGCGCGACCTCGTGGACGAGGCCGGTCGCGAGCTCGCCGCCGACATGGCCACCGAGATCCTGATCATCGAGGACGAGCCGCTGATCGCCATGGACCTCGAGGCCCTGGTGGAGGGCCTGGGCCACAACGTGATCGGCGTCGCGCGCACCCGCTCGGAGGCGATCAAGATCGCGGGCGAGGGCGGCAAGCGTCCGGGCCTGATCCTGGCGGACATCCAGCTCGCCGACGGCTCCTCGGGACTCGACGCGGTGAACGACCTCCTGAAGACCTTCGAGGTGCCGGTGATCTTCATCACCGCCTACCCGGAGCGTTTCCTCACCGGCGAGCGGCCGGAGCCGGCCTTCCTCATCGCCAAGCCGTTCCAGCCCGCCAACGTCTCGGCGGTGATCAGCCAAGCCCTGTTCTTCCAGCAGACCGCCCGCCGCCGCGAGGCCAAGACGGCCTGACAGGTACGACGGCCTGATGAGTGAGACGGCCTGATCGGCAAGACGAATCGAATCTGGGGGCGACTCGAGCCCCCCCTACCGAGGAAGCCCCGGCCCGCGCCGGGGCTTTTTTCGTCCAACCGCCGGCGAGGCACAAAAAAAACGGGCCGGAGGTGGCTCCAGCCCGTCTGAGAGGTTCCGGCCGATGCACAAGGGGAATGCGGGGAGGACCAGGTGGCCGGGTCCTCTACGAACGTGCCGCCGGGCCCTGGGTTCCGGCCGAGAGGCGCATTTTATTCCCCAAGCGTGCTTTTTGCGCAACATTCGGAGCCTGTGGACAAGCTGCGTGGGGAGCGGCACCCATGGCCGTTCGAAGGACGAATACTGGGACTCGCCAGGATCTCGGCAGGGTGGAACCGGGACGCGGGAGCACGCGTTCTCTTAACAACCTGTCAAGCTCCCATCGGAGGCGGCGACGATGCTTCGGTCTGGCTTCATTCTGGGCGTGAGTGCACCGGCCGCAATCCTCACCCTGATGGTCCATCCCATGGTCCGCGACACCGCCGACCGCTGGACCGCGCCAGTGGCAGTGACGAGCGCCCAGACACCCGCCGCGCTGCCATCGCCCGCGCCGCTGCCCGGCATGCGCCCGGTCTCCCTGGCGATCAGCCCGACCCGCATCGCCGGCGTCCCGCGCCTCGAGAGCCGCCCCGCCCCGTCCGCGCAGGGCGCCGAGTCGGAGGAGCGGCCCGTTCTCAAGCCCCGGCGGACCATGCGGGAGGGCTGCGAGGCGGCGCTCAGTGCCCTGGTTGGGGCAGAGGCGCGCCGCATGCTCCCGGGCCGCTGCATCTCCTGACGCCCGGGCGATCCGCCGATCGAACCGATACGAGAAAGGCCCCGCGCATGCGGGGCCTTTCTCGTATCGGTTCGACTTTTCGAAAAGAGACGGCGCCCGTCCCCGGCCGGGGAGGGCGCCGCGAGCCGTGCGGCCGACGATCACTCCCCGGCGCGACCCGTGCCGGTGGATTGCCCACCCTTGCGTCCGGCCGACGAGGCCAACTCACGGTCCTGCGAGAAGGAGCGCTTCTCGGCCGGCACGCTACGGCCGCCCTTGCTGGCGATCTCGCGCTGACGCTCGATGTTCATGGACGCAAAACCTCGCTTCGAGGTCGAATTTCCCGATGCCATCAGTCCCTCCTCAGGCTTCGCTTCACTCACTCACAACCTTCGCCAATAACCGATGGTTCCTGTTCCGGTTGGTCGCGGGCCGTTCCGCAACCGGGCCTGTGCTCGCCCGTTGAAGCGAGGACGGCGCCGGGAACAAGCCGGCGCGAAAGCTTGGCCGTAGCCAGAACGGGACAGTAGCAGGATGACGAACCGCGAGATGGCGAAGGGTGCGGTGGAGCACGGCGATGCCGGCCAGCACGCGAACGCGAAGCCCCTCCCGCCGATGCCGGCACCCGAGGACAGCACCACCCCCTCGACCCGCGAGGAGCCGATCGATTCGCCCCAGCCGAACGCCAGCGCCAAGCGCCGGCCGCCGGAGGCCGGCGAGATGGGCCTGACGACGCGGCGCTGAGACTGCGGCCTCACGCGCGCCGGACCCGCCCCGCGCGGGCGAGAAGCAGGACGAGGAGCCCGATCCCCAGGACGGTCGCGACGCCCGCGACCGCCAGGATGCGGCGCACCAGCGGCGTGTAGATGCCCCGCGCCGCGTCGAAGCCGTAGCAGAGCAGGGCGAGCCGGTCGCCCAGGCTGCCGGTCCGGCCCTCGCCGGCCTCGACCAGGGCGAGGCGCAGGTCGCGCCCGTTGAGCGCCAGCGGCGAGAGGATGCGGGCGACGCGGCCCTCCGGTGTGAGCAGGATCGCCGCGGCCGGGTGCGCGATGCTGTCCGTGCCCGGATCCGGTACGTAGCCGTAGCCGAGCGCCCGGGTCAGCGTATCGACCGCGGCGGCGGTGCCGACCAGCGCCCGCGGCCGGACGGGGGACGGCGCAGCACCGAGATCCGCCGCCAGCATGCGGCGCGCCGCCGCGGCGCCGTCCCGCGGGTCGAGCCCGACGAGGACGAAGCCGTAATCGCGCCCGGCCACGAGGCCGGTCGCCTCGAGCGCGGCGGCCGAGAGCGAGAGCATCGGGTCGCAAACGTTGCCGCAGGTGTAATCGACCGGCAGCAGCAGGACCGGGCGCCCGCCCGCGACCGCGGCGAGCGTCACGGCGCGCTCGCCGTCCGCCTCCGTGAAGGCGAGGTCGAGGGGTGCGCGCGCATCCGGCGGCGGCGCGACCGCGACCCGGGCCAGCTCCATCTGCGTCAGCCTCGCGGCGGCCGGGTTCGGCAGGAGCACCTGGAGCGCGCCCGCGAGGGCGGTCGCCCGCATCAGCGCGGTTCGGCCGCGGGTCGATCGTCCCGAACGCATCGCTTCCTCGTCTCGCAGGCCGTGATCCCTGCCGGGCGCGGGGCGCGCCCGCACTGGACAAGTCCCGAACCTTCCGCATGGATGCAGGGCCCGCTTGGTGAGGGCCAGAGCGTTGCCACGGAGCGTTGCCATGACCCTCGACACCGAGGTCTCCTCCCTGCGGCAGGTGCCGCTCTTCCGCGAGGTGGAGCCCGCGCGGCTGAAGCTGCTCGCCTTCACGAGCGAGCGCGTGCATTTCGAGCCGGGACAGCGCTTCTTCACCCGCGGCGACGCGTCGGATGCCGCCTACCTGATCCTGGAGGGCAGCGCCGCGGTCAGCCTCGACGGGCCGGCCGGCCCGATCCGGCTCGCGCTGCTCGGGCCGGACGCACTGGTGGGCGAGATGGGCATCCTGGCCGACCAGCCGCGCTCCGCCACGGTGACGGCCGAGAGCGCCACCACGGCGCTGCGCATCGACCGGGGCGTGTTCCTCGAGCTGCTGGCGCAGTTCCCGCAGATCGGCATCGCGGTCATGCGCGAGTTGGCGCTTCGCCTGGAGCAGACCAACCAAGCGCTCGCGCAGAGCCGGGCCTGAGTCCCCGGCCCTCGTCTCGGTCCTCGTCCCGGTCTCACGGCGCCTCCGCCCGCAGGCGGCGGGCATTGGCGCGGCCGTAGACGCCGTAGAGCCCGAGCCCCAAGACGAGCCAGAGGGCGAGCCGGAGCCATGTGTCGCCGGGCAGGCCCGCCATCAGAACCAGGCAGCAGAGGATGCCGAGCCCCGCGACCAGCGGGGCCGCCGGCACCCGGAAGGGGCGGGGCCGGTCCGGATCCCGTCGGCGCAGCAGCGGCACCGCCGCACAGACCAGGCAGAAGGCGAGCAGCGTCCCGATGCTGACGAGTTCGCCCAGCACCTCGAGCGGCACGAAGGCGGCGACGAGCGCCGTGCCGACCCCGATCAGGCCCTGGCTCCGCGCGGGCGTGCGCCGCACCGGATCGACCCGCGCGAAGGCCGCGGGCAGGAGCCCGTCGCGGGCCATCGCGAAGCAGATCCGGGACTGCCCGTAGAGGGCGGTGAGCGCCGAGGTGGTGAGGCCGACAAGCGCGCCGAGCTTGATCACCAGAGCGAAGCCGCCGAGCCCGGCCGCATCGACCGCGCGGGCGATCGGGTCGGGCACGTCGAGGTCGCGGTAGGGCACGAGGCCCGTGAGCACCGCGGCGACCAGCACGTAGAGCAGGGTGGTCAGCGCCAGCGAGCCGAGCAGCCCCACTGGCGCGTCGCGCTGGGGCCGGCGCGTCTCGCCGACCGCGGTCGAGACCGTCTCGAAGCCGATGAAGGCGAAGAACACCACGCCCGCCCCGCGCAGCACGCCGCTCCAGCCGTACTCGCCGAAACGGCCCGCGTTCTCCGGCACGAAGGGCCGCCACAGCTCGGGCCGCAGATGCGCGAGGCCGACCGCCACGAAGGCCAGGATGATCGCGACCTTCAGCGCCACCAGCGCGGCGTTGGCGGCCGCCGCCTCCCGGGTGCCGCGGATCAGCAGCCAGGACAGGGCCAGCACGATCAGGCCGGCCGGCAGGTTGACGAGCCCGCCCGCCCCGGGCGCGGCGGCGAGCGCCGGGGGGAGGGCGAGGCCGAGGTCGGCGAGCAGGCTCTGGGCGTAGCCCGACCAGCCGACCGCCACCGTGGCGGCCGCGAAGGCGAATTCGAGCACGAGGTCCCAGCCCACGATCCAGGCGCAGAGTTCGCCGAGGCTCGCCCGGGTGTAGGTGTAGGTCGAGCCCGAGGCCGGCATCATCGCGGCGAGCTCCGCGTAGCAGAGGCCGACGAAGGCGCAGGCGATCCCGCCGAGCGCGAAGGAGAGCACCAGAGCCGGCCCCGCATAGGCCGCCGCCGCCGTGCCGGTCAGAACGAAGATCCCCGCCCCGATCGTGGCGCCGAGCCCGATGCAGAGGAGGCTGAACCCCGTGAGGTCGCGGGCGAGGCCGGGCCCTGCGCCGGAATCGTCCTCCGCGGGCGGGACGCGGGCGGCATCCGTGATCGTGCGGTCGTGCATGAGGATTCCTGAATCCCGTCCCGGCCCATCCGGCAACTCCCGCCCGGCAAGTTCCGCGCCCCCCCGGGTCGGGCCCTCGTCCCAGGTCTCGCGAACGTGAGAGCCGGGGCCGGGGCATACCCATTACAAGTCAGCGCAAGACTTCACGGACTCGAGCGGGATCGGGCACCGCTCGTCTTGGTCTCGACGGCTTCCCTGCTGTAGACGAGCCTTGCGCTCGCGCACATGGAATAAACAGCGCTCTCGAACGTGTGGCCTGCACCAACCGAGGGCCGAGGGGCGCCACGGACGCATCAGGGGAAACGCATGGCCTCGTTCTCGGAGAGCGACCGCGGGCGGTCGAAGGTTGCCACGGTGCTGCGCGTCACCAGCGGCAACTTCCTGGAGATGTTCGACTTCTTCCTGTTCGGTTTCTACGCCTCGTACATCTCGAAGGCGTTCTTCCCCGGCGGGAACGAGTACGCCTCCCTGATGCTCACCTTCGCCACCTTCGGCGCGGGTTTCCTGATGCGCCCCCTCGGGGCGATCTTCCTGGGCGCCTATGTCGACCGGATCGGGCGGCGCCAGGGGCTCATCGTCACGCTCACCATCATGGCGGCGGGCACGATCCTGATCGCCTTCGTGCCGGGCTACGAGACGATCGGGCTCGCCGCCCCGGCCCTCGTGCTGATCGGGCGCCTGCTCCAGGGCTTCTCGGCGGGCGTCGAGCTCGGGGGCGTCTCGGTCTACCTCGCCGAGATGGCCACGCCCGGGCACAAGGGCTTCTACGTCTCCTGGCAATCGGGTAGCCAGCAGGTCGCCGTGATGGCCGCCGCCATCATCGGCTACGCGCTCAACCACAGCCTGACGCCCGGCCAGATGGGTGACTGGGGCTGGCGCATCCCCTTCCTCATCGGCTGCGCGATCGTGCCGTTCCTGTTCTACATCCGCCGCTCGCTGGAGGAGACGCAGGAATTCCTCCACCGCAAGGTCCGGCCGAGCACGAGCGAGATCTTCGCCTCGCTTGCCCAGAACTGGAAGATCGTCGTGCTCGGCATGCTGCTGGTCGCGATGACCACGATCTCGTTCTACACGATCACGGTCTACACCCCGACCTTCGGCAAGTCGGTACTGAAGCTCTCCGATACCGACAGCCTGCTGGTCACCTTCTGCACGGCCCTGTCGAACCTGTTCTGGCTGCCGGTGATGGGCGCACTCTCCGACCGGGTCGGCCGCAAGCCCCTGCTGCTCGTCTTCTCAGGCCTGACCCTGCTCACCGCCTACCCGGCGCTGGCCTGGCTCGTCGGCCACGTCTCCTTCGGCAACATGCTGATCGTGCTGCTCTGGCTGTCCTTCCTGTACGGCAGCTACAACGGCGCCATGGTGGTGGCTCTGACCGAGGTGGTGCCGGCCAAGGTCCGCACCGCAGGCTTCTCGCTCGCCTACTCGCTCGCGACCGCCTTCTTCGGCGGCTTCACCCCGCTGGTCTCGACCTGGCTGATCGAGCAGACCGAGAACCGGGCCGCTCCCGGCATCTGGATGGCCTTCGGCGGCGCCTGCGGCTTGGTGGCGACGCTAGCGATCTACCGCGGCGCGGCCGTGCGCGCCCGCGCCGGAACGCTCGCGGCCGACCCGGCGCGCTGAGACCGGCACCGCGGACGCAGGCCTCAGCGCAGGTAGCCGCGCGCCCGCAGGTCGCGCTCGACGGCCTCGTGGACGGGCTGCAGCACGTCGTCGTTCCGGGCCGGCGGCGGTTCGAGGGGTCGCATCGGGGGAAACGCGCGCATCGCGTCCGCGGCCCGGGCGCCCGGATCGCCGTCGCGTGCGCGGCCCACCCCACCCAGGCGCGCGCCGAGGGCGGATGCGATCAACCTGCTCAGCATAGCCCCTCCCGATTCCCGCAGAGGTCAACGCGCCCGGGCCCCGTTCGTTCAGAGGCTGTATCGGCCGGCCGCTTGAGGCGGGTCTCCGGGCGCGGTGGCCGGCCGGCGGGCGGGACTTCCGGGCCGGCGCCTCCCGTGGCACCGTCACAGGCGATTCGCCCGGCCGAGGAGACCGACCGATGAGGCCCGAGCCCCCCGCCACCGCGCCCGCGAAGGGCGGCCTCGTCGCCTACCTGTCGCTCGACGGCGCCCTGAAGGCCGCGGATTTCTACGTGCGCGCCCTCGGTGCCGAGATCGCCGCCGCGATGCCGTCCGACGACCGGGGCCGCACCATGCACGTGCATCTCTACGTCAACGGCACGTCGCTGATGCTGGCCGACGCCTTCCCCGAATACGGCCACGCGCTCGAACCGCCCCGGGCCTTCACGCTGACGCTGATCGTCGAGGACATCGACGCGTGGTGGCGCCGGGCGATCGAGGCCGGCGCCACGCCCGTGAAGGAGCCCGGGGAGATGTTCTGGGGCGACCGCTACGCCCAGTTCCGGGATCCCTTCGGCGTGCTCTGGGCCCTCAACCAGCCGAAGGGCTGACCCGCCGTCCGAGAGACCCCGCGGAGCGAGCCGATGACCGCCGAGACGACCGCTGAGACGTCCACCGAGACGCCCTCCGGGCGCGACCTCGTCCTCAGCCGCCTGATCCCGGCCCCGCCGAACCTGCTCTACCGGGCCTGGACCGAGCCGGACCTGCTGCGGCGCTGGTTCGCCCCCGCGCCGTTCCGGGTCACCGAGGCCGAGATCGACCTCAGGCCCGGCGGCACGACCCGGATCGTGATGGAGGGACCGGACGGCACCGCCTTTCCGAGCGCGGGCGTCTATCTCGAACTCGTCCCGGATGCCCGCATCGTCTTCACCGACGCCTATCTGCGGGCCTGGGAGCCCGCCGCCAAGCCGTTCTTCACCGGCATCGTCACCTTCGAGCCCGAGGCCGGCGGCACGCGCTACACCGCCCGGGCCCGGCACTGGAGCGCGGCCGACCGGGCCGCCCACGAGACCATGGGGTTCCACGAGGGCTGGGGCCGCTGCGCCGACCAGCTCGCGGCGCTCGTCGCCACCCTCTGATGCGAGAGCTGCCGATGCGCGTCGCGACCTGCCTGTGGTTCGAGCGGGAGGCCGAGGCCGCCGCCCGCTTCTACGTCGGCCTGATCGCGGATTCGGCGATCGAGCAGGTCCAGCACGCCCCGGGGCCCTGGCCGGGCGGCGCGCCGGGGGATCCGATCCTCGTGCGCTTCCGCCTCGGCGGCCAGGGCTTCCAGGCCCTGAACGGCGGCAGGCCGGCCGATTACGGCACCGCCGCCTCGATCTCGGTCACCTGCGCGGACCAGCCTGAGATCGACCGGCTCTGGGAGGCGCTGACCGCGGACGGCGGCCGCGAGATCGCCTGCGGCTGGCTCAACGACCGCTGGGGCGTGCCCTGGCAGATCGTTCCCGAGGCCCTGCCGCGCCTCCTCGCCGACCCGGACCCCGCGGTCGCCGCACGGGTCTTCCGGGCGATGCAGGGCATGGTGAAGCTCGATCTCGCCGGGCTGGAGCGCGCCGCGGCGGGCTAGCGGGACGGGCATCGCGACGCGATCGGGTAGAGGACCGCCGCAGCCTCGCCCGGCACATGCGCCCCCGGGCGGTTCCGCGATCCTGAGAACCGGGCGGAGCCGCGCGACGGCCGACGTCCCGTCCCGCCCGGCGACGGCCTCGGAAGACGTCGCTCGCGCCGGGCAGGCCCCCCCGGGACAACCGCTCGGGCAAACCGATTGCCCGTCTCGACCGTTTGGAGGCTGCGCCGGCCGCCGACGCGCGGCAGGGATTTGGCCAGGTGAGGGTAGGTGAATGGATAAGAAGCCGTCCTTTTCCAGACGGGTGACCGAGCATCTTCTGGCGCGCGCCCTGAGCGCTTCCATGTCTCTCAAGGGCATCGAGCACGGGAAGGGATGCCGGGCGGTTCACAGGTTGCCCGACCTGCAGAACGACGGGCGCATGTCGATCGGGCACGACGTCGTCTTCAGGTCGAAGAACGGCCGCGTCTCGATCACCGCCGACCCCGGGGCCGAGGTCAGCATCGGAGCGGCGGCCTACATCAACAGCCTGACCGTCATCCATGCCTGGAGTCGGATCTCCATCGGCAGCTGCTGCCGCATCGGAGAGATGTGCTTCATCTCCGATACGAACTTCCACGAGATCGAGGAAGGGCAGGGCGCCATCGTGAAGCCCGTGACCCTCGGACGAAACGTCTGGCTGGGCCGCGGCGTGGTCGTCCTGCCGGGCGTGACCATAGGCGACCACGCCGTAGTTGGCGCCGGCTCCGTGGTGACGAAGGACGTTCCCGCGCGCGCGCTCGCGACCGGCGTGCCGGCCCAGGTCGTTCGCTCCCTTCGCGCGAGCGATACCTATATCCGGCCGTGACTATCCGGCCGTGACACCCCTCGCGCCGCCCGTCCGGGCCGGCTGCCCGCGCAACGCAGCCAAGATCGCCGCCTCACGCTCGACAGGGCGGACGCATGTCGGGAGCCCTTCGGCTCGCTCAGGAGACCATCGATGACGGTCACGCAAACCGCGGGAAGCCGCCCGACGCGAAAGGTCGGCCTCGTCACCGGATCGCCCGATGTCGGGCGGTGCGGCATTCACGACTACGTCCTGGCCCTGGCCCAATCCCTGCGCGGCACGGGGACGGCCTGTGAGATCATCGATCAGCGCGATTGGTCGCTGACCGGCCTGAATCGGCTCCGGCACAAGGTCCGCCTCTCCGACCCCGACATCGTCCACATCCAATATCCGATGATCGTCGGGTGGCGCAGCCTCGGACCGCACCTGCTCGGATGGCTGTCGAGAAAGCCCCTGGTCCTGACGCTGCACGAATTCACGAGCTTCGACCGCCTGAGGCAGGCGTCCCTGCGCGCCTTCGTCCACAACGCGACCACGATCTGCCTGACGACGGATTACGAGACGGCGCACTTCCTCCGCGCCTTCCCGGGTGCCGCGGCCAAGGTCAGGACCATACCGATCGGGAGCAACATCCCGCGCGCCGACCGGACCGCCCACCTCGATGCGCCGCCCTACACGGTGACGTATTTCGGGCAGATCAAGCCCGGCAAGGGCATCGAGCAGTTCATCGACCTGATCCGCGTGGCCTCGGCGAAGCAGCGCCCCTGGACGTTCCGCATCGCCGGCGCCCCGGTCGGGTGGGCCCCGCACTACATCGAGGACTTGACGAAGGGCTTGTCCGGCTGTCCGGTCGAATGGATCCTGAATCCGAGCGACGCGGACGCCGCGCGCGTCCTGGCGGACTCGCATGTCGCCTACCTGCCCTACCCGGACGGCATCTCCGAGCGCCGGGGCAGCTTCCTGGCGGCCCTCTGCAACGGCGTTCCCGTCGTCACCACCGACGGCCCCGCGCGTCCGCAGGGGATCGACGCGATCGCGCGCCTCGCCCCGGACGCGGAGAGCGCGGATGCGGCCATCGCCGCCCTGCTGCAGGATCGAGACACCTGGGAGCGGCTGAGCTTCGCGGGACAGCGCTACGTCGCCAAGCACGACTGGTCCCGCATCGCGGAGCAGTACCGGGCGGTCTACGACGCCGCCGTGGCGCGCTGAGCGGATCGCCGCGCGGCTTGCCGCCCGCAGGCCGGCCGCGCGGCGCGGATGACGAGGCGGCTGCGCGGACGGGCCGGGTTGCGGGCACGGTCGGGGTCAGGTCCTGCCCCGGCACCCCGGCATCGGCCGAGCGGCTGGCCCCTCAGCCGAGCGGCTGGACCAGCAGCTTGTCGACGCGCCGCCCGTCCATGTCGACCACCTCGAAGCGCCAGCCATGCGCCTCGACGCTGTCGCCCGTGCTCGGGATGCGGCCCAGCCGGAAGATCACGAAGCCCGCGATCGTGTTGAAGTCGTCGCGCTCCGGCTTCTCGGCGAACCCCAGGCGCTCGAAGGCCTCGTCGGCCGGCATCATGCCGTCGATCAGGAAGGAGCCGTCGTCGCGCTCGACCACGTCGGGCTCCTCGCCCGCCTCCGGGATGTCGCCCGCGATCGCCTCCAGGAGGTCGGTCGCCGTGACGATGCCCTCCAGGCTGCCGTACTCGTCCACCACGATCGCCATCTGGACGGGCTTGGCCCGGAAGGTCTCCAGCACGGCGAGCACCGACATCGCCTCGTGCACGACGATCGGCTGGCGCGTCACCGCGTCGATGTCCGGCGGCTGCCCGTCGAGGACGCGGTCGAGCAGGTCCTGCTTGCGCACCACGCCGACGACCTCGTCCACCGTACCGCGGCTGACGACGACCTGCGCGTGGCTGCAATCGCGCAGCGCCCGCAGCACCGCGTCGCGGTCGTCCTCCGCATCGACCCACTCGATCTCGTGGCGGGGCGTCATCACCTCGCGGATGCGCCGGTCGCCCAGCGCGAAGATGCGCTCGACCGCCTCCTGCTGCGCTTCCTGGATCAGCCCGGCCTCCCGGCTCGCCTCGACCAGGAGGTTGAGTTCGGCGGTCGAGTGGTGGCCGCCCTCGCCGTGGCCGGCCTGGAGGCCGCACAGCCGCAGCACGCCGTTGCCGAGCCCGTTCAGGAAGACGATGGCCGGACGGAACACGAACAGGAACAGGGAGAGCGGCCGGATCACCGCGAGCGCCGTGCGCTCGCTGCGCTGAAGCGCGAGGCTCTTCGGGGCGAGCTCGCCCAGCACGATGTGCAGCGCCGTGATGATCACGAAGGAGATCACCACCGCGACGGTGTGAGCGCCCACGCTCGGCAGCACGCCCGGCAGCCAGGCGAGCGCGGGCTCGACGAGGTGGGCGAGGGCCGGCTCGCCGACCCAGCCCAGCGCCAGCGACGAGATGGTGATGCCGAGCTGGGTCGCGGCCAGGTGCGCGTCGAGGTGGTCGGTGGCGGCGAGCAGCGCCTTGGCGTTGACGCGCCCCTCGTTCACCAGCTCGGTCACCCGGCTGCGGCGCACCGCCACCAGGGCGAACTCGGCGGCCACGAAGAAGCCGTTGGCCAGCACCAGCGCGAGCACCGAGAGCAGGCCGAGGGCGGTCGCCCAAGCATCGTCGGAAATCGTCGTCTCCCGCCTTTGGCCCGGCAGCCCTGTGGCCAGCCATTCGGCCAGCCATGCGGGCCGCGCCGGCCTGACCCATCCGGATCTCCCATACCCGCCCCCGGGGATCAGGGCTATCCGAAGCCCGCCCCGATCCGTCCGGAGAACCGATGGATCGACGCGCGATCGGCGCCGCAGGCCGCGGACGCCGCCATCCACGCCGCCGGGCCGCACCCGGCTTGCCTGGGCCGCCCTTACGGCTAAGCTTCGCGCCGACGCCCGGCGCGGCGCCCACCCGGAGCCCCGATTGTCCTCCATCAAGATCAAACCGGCCTGCGACGGCACCTACACGCTCTACCGCGACGGCGACGCCGTCAGCTCGGGCCTCACCCTGCATCAGGCGCAGGAACTCGCCGCGGTGCTGCGCTGCCTCGACCCGGGGGTGTGAGGGCTGCCCGGACCGCGCGCATTCTCCGCGCGGCCGGGAACCGGGCCGGACGGATTGATCTTGTCGTCGGACACGTACAGGATCTCCGGGCAGCGGGTCCGACAAACCCTCGCCCCCCGTCCCTGCTGCGCGTCGCGTCGTGCGTCACCGAACCGCCCCGCAACAGCGACGAGCCCTGCATGGCGATCGAGATCGAGCGCAAGTTCCTCGCGACCCGGGCCGTCCTAGAGCATTGCCGCTTCGGCACCGTCATCGTCCAGGGCTATCTCTACACCGACGCCGAGAACACGGTGCGGGTGCGCCGCATGGGTGCCCGCTACCTGCTCGCCTGGAAGGGGCGGCGCCTGGGCGCGGTCCGCGAGGAGATCGAGTTCGAGCTGCCGGCTGCCGTGGGCGCCGCGCTTCTCACCGCCGTCGATCCGCGCGGGCGGATCGAGAAGGTGCGCTACCGGGTCGAGGACGGCGGCCGCGCCTGGGACGTCGACGTCTTCGCGGGCGCCCTCGACGGGTTGATCCTGGCGGAGGCGGAACTCGCCCGCGCCGACGAGGCCGTGGCCCTGCCGCCCTGGATCGGCGAGGAGGTCACCGCGGACGAGCGCTACCGCAACTCGCGCCTCGCCGCCGGAGCCGTGGTGCCGCAGCGCGCGGCGGCCTAGCCCGCGCGCCCTCCGGGACGGGGCGGCCGGGGCCGCGCCGGATCGCCGTCCCGCCGGGCCGGCCGCCCGGCGATGGATCAAGGGACGGCGTCAGAACGCCTGCCGCAAGATCACGAACAGCGTGCCGGCGAGGAGCATCGCGGCCGGCAGGGTGAGGAGCCACGCGAGCGCGAGGTTGCGCACGGTGGCGAGCTGGAGTCCCGTGCCGTTGGCCGCCATGGTGCCCGCCACGCCCGACGACAGGATGTGGGTGGTCGAGACCGGCAGGCCGTAGCCCTCGGCCAGCCCGATCGTGCCCGCGGCGACGATCTCGGCCGAGGCGCCCTGCGCGTAGGTGAGGTGCTGCTTGCCGATGCGCTCGCCCACCGTGATCACGATGCGCTTCCAGCCGACCATCGTGCCCAGGCCCAGCGCCAGGGCGACGCAGACCTTGACCCAGGCGGGGATGTAGCGCGTGCCGGCGTCGAGCAGGTCGGTGTAGCCCTTCATGACCGTCGCTTCCTCCTCCGGGAAGATTTCGGCCTTCGTCAGCCGGTGGATCGCCTCGGAGGCGAGGTACATGTCGTTGCGCAGGTTCGACGTCGCGGCGGCGGGCACGCGGCGCAGCGCGCCGTAGCCCTCGACCTTCTCGGCGATGTCGTCCGACAGGGTGCCGAGCGCGGCGAAGACCGCCGGCCGGTCCAGTGCCTTCGTCCTCAGCGCCTCGCCGATCGCGGCGCGGGCCGCGCCGGGCTCGGGCCGCTCCGCCCCCGCAGTGCGGGGGGCGAGGATACCGGAGGCGGACCGCGAGGCCTGCACGAAGGCGGGGGTGTCGGCCTCCGTCATGGTGCGGTTCAGGGCGTAGGCGGTCGGCGCCGCCCCGATCAGGATGAGCATGATCAGGCCCATGCCCTTCTGCCCGTCGTTGCCGCCGTGGAAGAACGAGACCAGGGAGCAGGTCAGCACGAGCAGGCCCCGGATCGGGAGCGGGGGCGGCGTGTCGGCCTCCGGAGCCCGGTCGAGCGCGGGGCTGCGCACGACGCGCTTCAGGACGAGCAGCAGCAGGGCCGCCAGCACGAAGCCGCAGACCGGGCTGAAGGCCAGCGCCTTGAGCACCTCCAGGGCGTGGCCCCAATCGATGCCGGAGGTCCCGTCGTGCCCGCCGACGAGCTGGTTGGCGAGGCCGACGCCCAGCACCGAGCCGATCAGGGCGTGGGAGGAGGAGTTCGGCAGGCCGAGGGCCCAGGTGCCGAGGTTCCACACGATGGCGGCGGCGAGCAGCGCGAAGATCATCGCGTAGCCGGGACCCGAGCCGACCCGCAGCACCAGTTCCACCGGCAGCATGACGACGATGGCGTAGGCCACCGCGCCCGAGGAGAGCATCACGCCCAGGAAGTTGAAGGCCCCCGACCAGACCACCGCGACGTTGGGCGGCAGGGCGCGGGTGTAGATCACCGTGGCGACCGCGTTGGCCGTGTCGTGGAAGCCGTTCACGAACTCGAAGCCCAGCGCGATCAGCAGGGCGAGCCCGAGGAGCGCGAAGGCACCGAGGGCGAGCGGCTCCGCGTGCGCGGCGCTCATGTCGGCGATCAGGCTGTAGAGGGCGTAGCCGAGGCCCGCGATCACCGCGAGCAGGATGACGATGCCGTGGGCCGGATGGGTGGCGCGGTCGAGCCCGTGCCCGGACCGCTGCCCCGGGGGACCGGAGGCCGCGGCCGGGCCGCGCAGGATGTCGGACGTGCCGTCGGCCATGGGTCTCATCCGCGCGATAGGATTGTGATCCCAACCCTAGGGGGTGCCGGTGACGATCCGGTGACGGGCTGCCGTCCGCCCCGGTTCGGCGCGGCGGCCTCGCGCCTGATCGAGGCGGGGCCCCGGGCGACGCGGTGCAGCCCGCTTGTCCGGCGCCCGGCGCGCCGGTGGCGGCGCATCCGGCGGCCGCCGACGAAGCCCGGAACGCCGCGCCCCCCGATGCGCGGGAGGGGAGGCGGACGGGGAGGCACCGGATGATGGGGCGGAGGATGCTGGGGCGGAGGCTCGAACCGGCCCGGCGGCGTCCTAACTGCAGGCCCGAGCGCGCCCGGCGCGCCCGACCCATCGAGGAGGAGCCATGAAAGCCTTCGTCGTGCGCGCACCCGGCGGTCTCGACCGTCTGGAGATCGCGGAGCGGCCCGATCCGGGCGCGCCGGGGCCCGGCGAGATCCGGGTCGCGATCCGGGCGACCTCGCTCAACTACCACGACCTGCTGGTGGCCGCCGGCCACTGGCCCGCCGCGGACGGCCGGATCCTGATGTCGGACGGGGCGGGGATCGTCGAGGCGGTGGGGGCCGGCGTCGCCGAGTTCGCGCCGGGCGAGGCGGTCGTCTCCTGCTTCTTCCCGCAATGGCCGGACGGCCTGCCCCACGGGGCGGTCGGGGATTTCGCGGGCACGCCCGGCGACGGCATCGACGGCTTCGCGCTCACCCACGCGGTCCGCTCCGCCCAGGCCTTCACGCGCGCGCCGCGGGGCTGGGGCCACGCGGAGGCCGCGACGCTGACCACCGCCGGCCTCACCGCGTGGCGCGCCCTCGTGGCCGATGGCGGGCTGAAGGCCGGCGACACCGTGCTGGCGCTCGGCACCGGCGGCGTCGCGATCGCGGCCCTGCAGATCGCCAAGCTGATGGGCGCGGCCGTGGTCGTCACCTCCTCGTCCGATGCCAAGCTCGAGCGGGCGCGGGCGCTCGGCGCCGACCACACGATCAACTACCGCCAGCACCCGGACTGGGGGAAGCGGGCGCGCGACTGGACCGGCGGCCGTGGCATCGACCACGTGCTCGAACTCGGCGGCCCCGGCACCCTGGCGCAGTCGATCGAGGCGGTGCGGGTCGGCGGCCACATCGCGCTGATCGGCGTGCTCACCGGCCTCGCGGGCGACGTCCCGACGGCGGCGCTGATGGCCAAGCAGGCCCGCCTGCAAGGTCTGATCGTGGGCAGCCGCCGCCAGCAGCAGGACTACGTCGCGGCCCTCGATCAGGCGGAAATCCGCCCGGTGATCGACCGGACCTTCGGCTTCGACGAGCTGCCGGAGGCCTTCCGCTACCAAGAGGGCGCGGCGCATTTCAGCAAGATCTGCGCGGCGTGGTAGGCCGCGCCCCGTCCCCTGTCAGGAGCAACCCAGCATGAGCGATCGCATCATTCTCCGCGCCGGCGAGGCGCTGGTGGCGGGCGGCCCGCCCAACACCGCCTCCGAGCCCGAGGTCATCATCGGCGAACTCGACGGGCCGGTCGGCACGGCACTCGCCACGCTGACCGGCGATCAGGTGGTCGGTCACAGCCGCGTCTTCGCGCTCCTGAACACCGACATCATGGTGCGCCCGGTCACGCTCTGCGTCTCGAAGGTCAGCGTGACCGAGAGCAAGTATACCTCGATCCTGATGGGCACGGTGCAGTACGCCATCGCCAACGGCGTGCTCGACGCGGTGCGGGCGGGCTACATCCCGAAGGAGAAGGCCAACGACCTCGGCATCATCTGCTCGGTCTGGCTGAGCCCCGGCGTGATCCAGGCCGAGAGCGTTGACCACCGGGCCCTGTTCGAGATCCAGCGCAAGGGCATGACCGAGGCGATCCGCAAGGCGATGACGAACGAGCCCTCGATCGACTGGCTCCTCGAGAACCAGGACAAGATCGTGCACAAGTACTACCAGATGGGCCTCGACGGGAAGATCTGATCGTCGGCGCGCCGCCGGGGCGGCAGGTCCGCCCCGGCCTGTCTCCGCGCCCCGGCTTTCCGCCTCAGTTCGGGTGGAACACCACCTTCACGCAGCCGTCCTTCTTGTCCCGGAACGTCTTGTAGAGGTCCGGCCCGTCCGCGAGGTTCGTCGAGCGGTGGGTGATCAGCGAGGCGGTGTCGAACTTGCCCTCCTGGATCAGCTTGGTCAGTGGCTCGAGGTAGCGCTTCACGTGGGTCTGGCCGCTCTTGAGGGTCAGGCCCTTCTGCACGATCGAGCCCATGTTCACGGGGATCGGCCCGCCGTAGACGCCCGGCACCGAGACGATGCCGCAGGGCCGCACCGCCCGGATCGCCTCGGTCAGCGCGTAGGGCCGCTCGGTCGAGGTGAGCTTCTCCTGGATCGTCGAGAGCACGCTCGCCACGCCGTGGCCGGCGGATGCCTCCATGCCGACGCAGTCGATGACGCCGTCCGCGCCCTCGCCGCGGCTGATCTCCTGGATGCGCTCGAACACATCCTCCGATCCGAAGTCGATCACGTCGGTGGCGCCGTACGTCCGGGCCAGCGCCAGGCGCTCGGGCACCGTGTCGATGGCGATGATGCGCTCGGCGCCCATCACCTTGGCCGACTGGATCGCGAACAGGCCGACCGGCCCCGCGCCCCAGACCGCGATGATCTCGCCGCCCCGGATCTCGCAGTGCTCGGCCCCCTGCCAGCCCGTCGGCAGGATGTCGGTAAGGAAGAGGACCGACTCGTCGTCCATGCCGTCCGGCACCCGCATGGGCGCCACGTCGGCCATCGGCACGCGCACGTACTCGGCCTGTCCGCCCCAGTAGCCGCCGGTGAGGTGCGAGTACCCGAACAGCCCCGCCGTGGTGTAGCCGAACTGCTCGGCCGCCATCGCGGCGTTGCGGTTCGAGCGCTGGCAGACCGACCAGTTGCCGAGTTTGCACTGGCGGCATTCGCCGCAATTGATGTTGAAGGGCACGACGATGCGGTCGCCCTTCCGGAATTTGGTGTGGGCGGATCCGACCTCGACCACCTCGCCCATGAACTCGTGGCCGAGCACGTCGCCGGCCTTCATGGTCGGCATCTGGCCGTCCATGAGGTGCAGGTCCGAGCCGCAGATGGCGCAGGACGTGACCTTGATGATGACGTCGCGCCCGTCCTCGATCTGCGGGTCCGGCACCGTGTCGCAGCGGATGTCGCCCTTGCCGTGCCAGCACAGTGCCTTCATGGCGGATTCCTTGGATCTCGGGGGAGGCGAGGGGGCTCGCCGGGACGCGGGCGGCCTGGCGCACGGCACGTCCCATGGCGAAGCCCCCTCGTCGCCAAGCGGGGCGCCGCGGAAACTGTTCCCGCAAAGGGAAACGCGGACCTGCGGCGGATGGGCCGCCCGAGGTGCGGTTGGCCGGGAGGCCCGGGTGGAACCGCGGGGGCGGCCGCCGTGTTGGCCGGCACGATCCGGTGCGATGCACAACCGCCCGGCCGCGGCCTCGAGCGGCCGGCCCGTCCCGCACCGGGCCTGGGGGGGCACCCAGGCGTTCCGGGCGCGCCGCGCTGACAGCGCCTGCCGAAGACACGAAGGACACCAGCCCATGATCCGGCCCATGATCCGACCGCTCGTTCTGCTCACCCTCGCCCTCGGCGCGGCCTCGCCCGCCCTGGCGCAATCCGCCTCGCTGAGTGGCCCCCTCGGCGCCCCGCTGGGCAGCCACGGCCACGGGCCGACCATGCTGATCCACGGCAACTATTGCGGGCCCGGCAACAACGCGCCCCGGCCGCCGATCGACGCCCTCGACGCGGCCTGCGCCCGCCACGACGCCTGCACGCCGGACGGAGCCCTGCCGTCGCGAGCCTGCAACCTGCGTCTCGAGCGCGAGGCCGAGCTGATCTCCCGCGATCCGCGCCAGCCCGACGACCTGCGGGCGCTCGCCGGCCTGGTGGCGGCGGGCGCGGCGATCATGCCGGTGGATCCGGGCCTCGCGCGCCGTGGCGTCGCCGCTGCGCCGGCCGCCGCGCCGTCCGAGGTGCCCGTGGCGACCGGCAGCCTCGGCCCCACCGCCGCGGCTCCGTCGGCGGCCCTCGATCCGGACGAGGACGAGGCGGAGTGATGCGGGCTATCCGGCCCGCGATGCCCTGACCCTGCATGCGGCGCGGCTCCCGGGCCACGCCGCACGCACCGATTGCAGTTGGCCCGAAACGTGGCCGTACCTTCCCCGGTTCAGTCCTAGACGGCGCCGCGCGGGTGCGCCGACCCGGGAGGCGACCCATGAGAGCTCTGGTCTGGCACGGCACCCAGGACATTCGCTGCGAGACGGTGCCGGACCCGCAGATCGAGGACGATCGCGACGCCATCATCAAGGTGACGGTCTGCGCCATCTGCGGCTCGGACCTGCACCTCTACGATCACTTCATGCCCGGCATGCAGAGCGGCGACGTCATGGGCCACGAGTTCATGGGCGAGGTCGTCGAGACCGGCCGCGGCGTGAACGGCGCCCTGCGGAAGGGCGAGCGGGTCGTGATTCCGTTCACGATCATCTGCGGCGAGTGCGACCAGTGCAAGCGCGGCTTCTTCTCGGTCTGCGAGCGCTCGAACCGCAACAAGCACGTCGCCGCCAAGGCCTTCGGGCACACCACGGCCGGGCTGTTCGGCTACACCCACATCACCGGCGGCTATCCGGGCGGCCAGGCCGAGTACGTCCGGGTGCCCTTCGCCGACAGGACCCACATCAAGGTCCCGGATTCCCTCACCGACGAGCAGGTGCTGTTCCTCGGCGACATCTTCCCGACCGGCTGGCAGGCCGCCGTGCAGGCCGACATCCAGCCGACCGACACGGTCGCGATCTGGGGCGCCGGCCCCGTCGGCCAGATGGCCGTGCGCTCCGCCCTTCTGCTCGGCGCCCGGCAGGTGGTCTGCATCGACAGCGTCCCCGAGCGCCTCGACATGGCCCGCGCAGGCGGCGCGATCACGATCGACAACGGCCGCGAGAGCGTGGTCGAGCGCCTGAACGAGCTCACCGCCGGCAAGGGCCCGGAGAAGTGCATCGACGCGGTCGGCATGGAGGCGCACGCGCCCCGCGCCCTGGAGCACGCCTACGACCGGGTGAAGCAGGCGGTGATGCTGGAGAGCGACCGGCCCACGGTGCTGCGCGAGATGATCTACGTCTGCCGTCCGGCCGGCATCCTGTCGATCCCGGGCGTCTATGGCGGGCTCATCGACAAGGTGCCGATGGGCGCCCTGATGAACAAGGGCCTGACCATCCGCACCGGCCAGACCCACGTGAACCGCTGGACCGACGACCTCGTGCGCCGGATCGAGGCGGGCCAGATCGACCCGTCCTTCGTGATCACCCACCGGGCGAGCCTGGAGCAGGGGCCGGAGATGTACCGCACCTTCCGGGACAAGACGGACAATTGCATCAAGGTGGTGCTGCGGCCCTGAGGCGGCTCCCGCATCCCGCCCGCTTCGTCTGCCGAGAGGTCTTTCGAGAGGTCGCACCATGTCCGTTCCGTCCCGGCGCCGCAGCCGCTTCGCCTCCGATCCCCGGCGCAGGCCGGCCCCTGCCGCCGCGCAGTTCGCCCGCGGGCTGGGCTGGTTCTCGCTCGGCCTCGGCGTCACCGAACTCGCCTTCGGCGACGCGATCGCCCGGTGGCTCGGGATGCCGCGCTCGGGTCCGCTGATCCGGGCCTACGGCCTGCGCGAGATCGCGCAGGGCGCCGGCATCCTCGGCGCGCAGGATCCGACGCCGTGGATCTGCGCCCGGGTGGCCGGCGACGGGATCGACATCGCGAGCGTCCTGCCCGCGCTGGAGGGCGACAACCCGAACCGGGGCAACGCGATGGTTGCTCTGGCCTCTCTCGCCGGGGTGACCGTGGCCGATGTGCTGTGCGCCCAGGCCCTCATCGACGCACCCCGAATGCCGTCGGACGCGGTGCGCGCGGAGTACGGCCGCCGCAGCGGCTTCCCGCGGGCTGCAGCGGCGATGCGCGGGGCGGCCGCGGATTTCGAGCCCCCCGCCGACATCGTCGGCCCGGAGGCGATGCGGGCCTGGACGGCACCCGCGGCCTGACAGCCGCTCCTCGCGGACACTGACCCTCAGGTTACGGCGCATCCGGAGAAGAGAGGGGAGGGGAGGGCACTCTGAGAGCCCACGCCGCCTCCTTCGCACGACGTCGGCCCTTGGCGCCCGTCACAGGCCTGTTGCAGGTTTTTCGCGTGTTCGTCGCATCGGGTGTTGACGGGGCGGCTGGGCTTGCGTAGACAGCGCTCATCGGCGCCGGCCGCGAGAGCGGCCCGGGCGCCGACGCTTCTTCCGACAGTTCAGGCAGACGATCTGGCGCGAGCCGGGTGGTCCGCTGTCTTGTCGGCTGAGGGTGTCTGCTCCGACGATCCGGCCGCTTCGGCGGCCACGAGAGGCGGGGTTGACAGGGGATCCGGCGGGCTCTAAACGCCCTCCACCGCTGAGACGGACCTCTCCTAAGGGCAGGTCGGTAGCACG
>NZ_BPQO01000026.1 GCF_022179285.1 Methylobacterium hispanicum
ATGCCGGTCCGTCCACATCTGCTCTCTCCTCCGTCCTGCCAGACGGATCGTGTATTGGTGACACGAGACAGATGGGGACGGCCGGCGGAGGACCTCAAACAGGCTCTGAGGCTGGGATCTCGACGTGCGCCGTTCCTTCACTAGATCAGCCGTCATGACGATCATGACGCCCCGAAACCTTGTGCCGGCCCTCTTCCTGCTGGGTCTCGCCTCGCCGGCCGCGGCGCAGACCGCGATCAAGCTGGAGGGCACCTGCGAGAAGCTGGTGATCGCCGGCCAGGACCTCAGCGAGTCCTGCCGGGACGTGCTGACCAACACGGTCGCGCGCAACCGCACGAGCTTCGACTTCGCGGCCGAGGACGGCCGGACGCTGAGCTTCGGCGGCAGCGGCGCCCAGCAGGAGCGCACGGAGGAGAGCGATCCCCTCCAGCCGATCAGCCTCGTCGTTCCGGGCAAGGCCGGCGCGGCGCAGGCGCCGGTCATGGCGGTGGGCGCCTGCCGCTTCTCCACGCCGGAGCCGGGCAAGACCGCGATCACCTGCGAGGCGACCGCGCCCGGGGACAACGCGACCTACGCCGGCACCTTCGTGACGGTGGCCAAAGCAACCGACAAGGCGACCGACAAGGCGACCGACAAGCCGGCCGGGCGGCCGCAGGACGGCGCGCCGGCTCCGGTGCCCGCGAAGTAGCGCGCCGCGCGCGCGGCCGGGCTGGTCAACCCGGCCCGTCCGTCCCATCTACGCAACGGTCCGCGGCGTCGCACGGCGCACGGACCGGTACGACGCGCGACCGAACCGTCGAGCAGGGTCTTTGACGCGCGTGATCTCGCGAAAAGCCCTGCCCGGCGGGCCCGATCAGACCCCGAGGCCCGACCCGATGCTCAACGACTTCCCCGCCGGCGACGCGCCGAAGCCCGGCGCGGCCGACCTGATCAAGGACACCACCACCGCCACCTTCCGGCAGGACGTCATCGCCGAGTCGATGAACCGCCCGGTTCTGGTCGATTTCTGGGCGCCCTGGTGCGGTCCCTGCAAGCAGCTCACCCCGGTCCTCGAGAAGGCCGTCACGGCGGCGGGCGGCGCGGTCGTGCTCGTCAAGATGAACATCGACGAGCATCCCTCGATCGCCGGGCAGCTCGGTATCCAGTCCATCCCCGCCGTCATCGCCTTCCAGCGCGGCCAGCCGGTCGACGGCTTCATGGGCGCCGTCCCCGAGAGCCAGGTGAAGGAGTTCATCGCGCGGCTTGCCGGTCCCGCCGGCCCGAGCCCGATCGAGGCGGCCTTGGAGGAGGCCACCCGCCTGATCGCGGAGGGCGACCTCGCGGGCGCCTCCGAGATCTACGCGGCGATCCTCGAGCAGGAGCCCGACAACGTCGCCGCGCTCGCCGGCCTCGCCAAGATCCAGCTCGACGCCGGCGAGCTCGAGAACGCCCGCCAGGTGCTCGCCATGGTGCCGGAGGCCAAGGCCGCCGATCCGGCGCTCGCCGGCATCCGGGCGGCGCTGGAGCTTGCCGAGCAGGCGGCCTCGCTCGGCGACCTCGCCGGGCTCCAGGCCCGGGTCGAGGCGAACCCGGACGATCACCAGGCCCGCTTCGACCTCGCGCTGGGCTTGGCCGCCCGGGGCGACCGCACGTCCGCCGTCGATCACCTGATCGAGATCCGCCGTCGCGACCGCGACTGGAACGAGGACGGCGCGCGCAAGCAGTTGCTGCAGTTCTTCGAGGCCTGGGGCGTGATGGACCCGGACGCGATCCGCGGCCGCCGCAAGCTCTCGACGCTGCTGTTTTCCTGAGGCGGCATCCGAGAGAGGCGCCATGAGCACGCATGCGGGCTACCGGAGCCCGGCCGATTGCCCGGCCGTGATCCCGGTCTTTCCCCTGCCCGGAGCCCTGCTGCTGCCGCGGGGCCAGATGCCGCTCAACATCTTCGAGCCGCGCTACCTCGCGATGGTGGACGACGCGCTCCGGACCGACCGGGTCATCGGCATGATCCAGCCGGATCCGGAAGGGTCGGGCGGCTCGCCGATGAACCCGCGCCTCTACCGGGTCGGTTGCCTCGGGCGGCTGACCCAGTTCGCCGAGACCGGCGACGGGCGCTACCTGATCTCGCTCACCGGGATCAGCCGCTTCCGGATCGAGAGCGAACTCGCCACCGCCAGCGCCTACCGGCGCTGCCAGGTCTCCTACGACGACTTCGCGGTGGACTTCGCGGCGCGGGCGGGCGAGGAGCGGGTCGACCGCGAGGGCGTGCTCAAGGCGCTGCGCGACTTCGTGGAGTCGAACGACCTCAAGGTCGACTGGGCGGGGATCGAGGAGGCGCCGAACGAGGCCCTCGTCAACGCGCTCTGCATGATGAGCCCCTTCGGCGTGCGCGAGAAGCAGGCCATGCTGGAGGCGCAGGACCTGAAGACGCGGGCCGAGATCCTGATCGCGGTCACGCAGATGGAACTGGTGCGCGGATCCGGCCCCGAGCCGACGCTGCAATGACGAGAGAGGTGAGCGAGACGTGAGCATGGCCAACGAGATCACCACCCCTGTCGAGGCGACCCGCGTCGATCCGAAGCTCCTGGAGATCCTGGTCTGCCCGCTGACCAAGCAGACGCTGGAGTACGACGCCGGCCGCCAGGAGCTGATCAGCCGCTCGGCCAAGCTCGCCTACCCGATCCGCGACGGCATCCCGATCATGCTGCCCGAGGAGGCCCGCCCGCTGACCGATTGAGCCCGGCCGTCAGCGGTTCGGGTCGCGCCGGATCTGGTTGATGTTCTCGTTCGAGAGGTCGGCCGAGATGTTGTCGGCGCGCGGCACTCGGCCACCGGCCGGGTAGTGGTAGGTGAAGCGTGGCCGGCCCGGGACCTGCTCTGGCTGACCGGCACGGAGCTTGCGCAGGTAATCCGCCCCGTCCCGATCGGTGAAGGGCTGGCGCGCCTCGCCGCAGCCCTCGCAGACCGAGACCAGCCAGGACTGCCACAGGCCGTCCGTGCGTTGCTGCATCGACTCGGCGCGCTCGCGATGGGCCGAGGCCAGCGTGACGGTGTCGAGATCGCTCTGCTGGGCGGGCTTGGGCAGGCTGCCGAGCCGATCGAGCGCGGCCTTGCCGCCGTCCTGGGCCCGCGCGCCCGCGGTGAGCAGGATCAGGACGGCGAGCGACGATCTCCCGGCCATGGCGTCGTCCTCCGGAGTGGCTTCGCGGTTGCCCGGGGAGAATGGGCCGCCGGTCGATCGGTTGCTGCCCGAGCGGGCGGCCGGTCCGGCGCAAAGGGATTAGGGCAAGGGCCCCGGGGCGGGTTCAGACGCGGTCTGCGTACTGCGCCTCGCCGTTGCCGAACGACCCGTTCGCTGCCCTCACCTCCGCGAGGTTGATGGAGACGTCCTCCGGCCGCAGGCACGCCCGCGCCGGGAGCCGCGCGCGGTCGCGGCCCTGCGCCTCGTCGGCGCGGCCTTCCGCGCGGCTGCGACCGTTTGAACCGGGGCCCGGCCGATTCAGCTCCCATACAGATACACTCGGGCACGTGACGGGTCGGGATCTGAACAAGCCCGACGTCCCGACAGCAAAGCTTGGGCGTTCGCAAGAATTCGGCGTCATATTCTCGCCGTTTCCCAGATCTAACCGGGCGTATCGCCTGAATGACGGACCCGAAGGGTCTCGCAACGAGAAAACGCCGCGCGGCTCGCGCGACGAGCCATACGATTCTGCCTCATGGGGAGCACATGACCTCGACCTTCACCGCCCTCCGCCTCGCTGCCGGCCTCGCCCTCTCGGGCCTCCTGCCGGCCACAGCCGCCCAGGCGGGGGACTACACCGGCACGTGGCGCGTCGAGCTGGTGACCGAGAGCGGGATCTGCGACAGCCGCTACAGCTACGCCGTCTCGATCCAGGAGGGGCAGGTGCGCCTCGCCTCCGCGGCCGAGGCCGGAACCCGGATGAGCGGGCGCGTCGAGGCGGACGGCACGGTGGGGCTCACGGTCTCGAACGGTGGCACCAGCGGTGCCGCCTCGGGGCGCCTCCAGGCCCAGACCGGCGCTGGCACCTGGAAGGTCTCGTCCCTGTGCTCCGGCCGCTGGACGGCGCGGCGCGGCAACACCCGCACCGCCCAGGCCGAGTGATCCCGGCGCGACGGCCTACGCCGTCGCCAGCCAGGCGCGCGCCTCCTCGAGGCGGGCGCGCTCGAACACCCGGATCTGCGCGGGCGAGACGAAATTGAAGGTCTCGGCCAGCGCCTTCAGCCAGGGGGCGTCGGTGACGAGCGCGACGTGGCTGACGCTCTTCATCATCGAGAGGCCGAAGCGCGGGTCCTTGAAGAAGGCCGCGGGCTCCATGCCCTCGAAGGCGCGGATGTCCTCCAAGAGCTTGAGCTTGCCGCCCCGGTCGAGGTCGGCCTTCATCGCGGTCATGGCCGCGTCCATCTCCGCGTCGGTGATCTTCCCGTCGACCACGATCTCGGCGACGTTGGTGTCCGGCTTCTTGGTGTAGCTCAGCACTGATCGGGCTCCTCAGGGGGCCGTTGCGGCGCGCCACTCTCCTACAAAAAGCTCTGCGGGTCGACATCGACCGCCACGCGCACGCTTCCGCGAGGCTTCGGCGCGCGCGCCAGCCAGTCGCGCAGGTAGCTCTGCAGATCGACGTTGCGCTCGGTCTTCACGAGCAGGCGGAAGCGGTAGCGCCCGCGCACCAGGGCGAGCGGCGCCTCGGCGGGGCCGAGCACCATGGCGCCGGGCGGCGGCTCGGCCGTGCGGGCGAGCGCCTGCCCCTGCGCCTCCGCGGCCTCGCGCTCGGCTGCCGAGACGATGAGCGCGGCGAGCCGCCCGAAGGGCGGCAGGCCCGCGGCCTCGCGCGCGGCCACCTCTTCGGCGTAGAAGCGCTCGGCGTCGCCCGAGAGCAGGGCGGCGATCACCGGGTGGGTCGGCTGGTAGGTCTGGACCAGCGCCCGCCCCGGCCGCTCGCCGCGTCCCGCGCGGCCCGTGACCTGCTGCAGCAGCTGGAAGGTGCGCTCGGCCGCCCGCGGATCGCCGGAGGTCAGGCCGATATCGGCGTCGAGCACGCCCACCAGCGTCAGGTGCGGGAAGTTGTGGCCCTTGGCCACGAGCTGCGTGCCCACCACGATGTCGCATTCCCCGGCCGCCACCGCCTCCAGCTCCAGGCGCAGCCGCTCGGCGCCGCCTGGGAAGTCGCTCGACAGCACGATGATGCGCCGGTCGGGGAACAGCTCGGAGACTTCCTCCGCGATGCGCTCGACGCCCGGCCCGCAGGCGGTGAGGTTGTCGAAGGTGCCGCACTCCGTGCAGGCCTGCGGGCGCGGCTCGGCGTAGCCGCACTGGTGGCAGACCAGCGCTTTGCGGAAGCGGTGCTCGACGAGCCAGGTCGAGCAGTTGCGGCAGCGGTAGCGGTGGCCGCAGGCCCGGCACAGCGTCAGCGGTGCGTAGCCGCGACGGTTGAGGAAGAGCAGCGACTGCTCGCCGGCTGCGAGGTTCGCCTTGACGGCGTTGATCAGCGGCGGGCTCAGGAAACGGCCGCGTTCCGGCCCGTCGAGGCGCATGTCGATCGCCCGGATGTCGGGCAGGCGCCGCCCGCCGAAGCGCTCGGGCAGGCGGACGTGGCGGTAGCGCCCGCGCTCGGCGTTGACCCGGCTCTCGATCGAGGGCGTGGCGGAGGCCAGCACCACGGGGCAGCCCTCCAGGCGCCCGCGCACCACCGCCATGTCGCGGGCGTGGTAGTGCACGCCGTCCTCCTGCTTGTAGGCGGATTCGTGCTCCTCATCGACAACGATGAGGCCGAGTTTTCGGAAGGGCAGGAACAGGGCCGAGCGGGCGCCGACCACGACGCGCGCCTCGCCCGCCGCCACGGCCGCCCGCAGGCGCTCGCGCCGCCGCCCGCCGACGCCCGAGTGCCACGCGGCCGGGCGCACCCCGAAGCGGGCGGCGAAGCGGTCGAGGAACTGCGCGGTCAGCGCGATCTCGGGCATCAGGATCAGGGCCTGCCGGCCCGCCCGGACGCAGTGCGCCACGGCCTCGAAATAGACCTCGGTCTTGCCGGAGCCGGTGACGCCTTCGAGGAGGACCGGGCCGGGGGCCGCCGGCTCGGCATGGGCTAGGCTCTCTCCGGACCCGCGTGATGCTCCCTCTCCCGCACGGGAGAGGGAACCCGCGCCCGGTCCGGCAGGGTTCGGGTCCGCCGCCGGGAGAAGCGCTGTGCCCGGTCCGGCGATCAGCGCGATCGCCGCCGCCTCCTGCGCGTCCGAGAGCGGCACCCGCGGGTGGTCCGGGTCGGGCGGGGGCGCCACCGCCTCGGGCTCGACCGCGACGGCCTCCAGCGCGCCGTCGTCGATCAGCCCGTCCACGACGCCGAGCGAGACGCCCGCCGCCTTGGCGAGCGCGCTCTTGCCGTGGAGCGCGCCGTCGGCGGCGGCCTCCAGCACCTTCCGGCGGGCGGGCGTCGCGCGGGCGGGCGTCTTGCCGGAGACGCGCACGCCGACGCGGGCGGTCTCGCGGGCGGCGGCCTCGTCGGGTAGGCGCAGCACCATGGCGAGCGCCGAGCCCTTCGGGGCGAGCGTGTAGCGGGCGATCCAATCGACCAGCTTGCGCAGCGGCTCGGAGAGGGGCGGGGCATCGACCCGGCCCGTCACCGGGCGCAGGTTCGAGCCGCCGGCCGTGTGCGCCAGCCCCCAGACCACGCCGACCGTCTCGCGCGGCCCGAGCGGCACCTGCACCACGTCGCCCTCCGCGAGGCGCAGACCCTCGGGCACGACGTAGCTGTAGGCCGTGTCGAGGGCGAGGGGGATCAGGATCTCGGCGACGTCGGTCATGGAATCCGGGTTCGCGGGGTTTTCCGAGCCCCGTTCCGGGTCCGTACCATAGGGCGCGGGAAAATGCGGCGCCCGGTGTCGCCGCAACGCTCAGCGCCGCCGCAACGTGCGGGCGAGCGGGATCGCCGCGAGGCTCAAGCCCGCCATCGCCCAGAAGGCCCGCGTCCCGAACGCGGCGTAGAGCGGGCCGGAGGCCAGCGTCACCAGGGCGCCGGCGAGGCCCAGGCCGACGCTGCCGTAGAGCGTGAGCGCGGTGGCGCGCAGGCGGACCGGCACCCTCTCCGCGATGAGCCCGAGGCAGGCGAGGTGCAGGAGCGCGAAGCTGAGGCCGTGCAGGGCCTGTGCGCCGACGAGCCAGGGCAGGGCGACGGTCTGCGCCGCGATCGCCCAGCGCAGCGCGCCGGCGGCGGCGGCCAGAGCGAGACCGCCCGCGAGGCCGGTCCGCTCGAGGAGGGGCTGGCCGAGAACCAGGAAGACCAGAACCTCGGCGGCCACGGCCTCGGCCCAGAGCAGCCCCGCCATCCCCGCCCCGATCCCGGAGGTGCGCCAGAGGATCATCGCGAAGGCCTCGTGCAGGCCGTGCGCGCCGATCACCAGGGCGGCGATCAGGAGCGTCCGGCGGAAGGGCCCCGGGCGCAGAAGGGCGCCGAGGCTCGGTTCCGGCCCGGGGCCCGGTCCCGTGCCGGCTCCCGGACCGGCCGACCCGCCGGCCTCGGCGCGACCGTCCGGCAGGCGCCCGGCGAGGCCGCCCGCGGCGACGAACAGCGCGGCACCGGCCAGGATCGCCGCCGACAGGCCGCGGGCCTCCACGAGCCATCCCGCCGCGACCGAGGCCGCGATGAACGCCGCCGAGCCCGCTGCCCGGACATGCCCGTACGCGAAGGCGGCGCCCCCGCGCGCCGCGCCGAGCGCCAGGGCGTCCGCGAGCGGGGCCAGCGGCGCGGTCGCGACCGCGTAGGCGAGGCCGGCCGCGAGCACCGGCCAGAAGCCGTGGACCGGCAGGTGCGCCGCCGCGCACAGCCCCGCCCCGACCGCGCTCGCGGCCAGGATCGGGCGGGCGGCGTCGCGCGCGTCGGCGAGGCGGCCGGCGAGCGGGGCGGCGACGAGGCGCACCAGGGTCGCGGCCGCCAGGACGAGACCGATCGCCTCGGGCGTGAGCCCGCGGGCGGCCATCAGGTTCGGCAGGAGCGGGGAGAGGCAGCCATAGGCGCCGTAGAGACCGGCATAGAGCGCGAGATAGCGCGCGAACCCGCCCCGTCCCGCCACGTCGTCCCCCGGCCGCCCGACACGTACCAGCCTATACCGGATTGCGCCGGCCGGGGCGCCGCGTCAGGAACGGCCGATGCAGCGCGCGCGTCCGAATCCATCCCTTTCCCGTCCGGACGGAGGCGCGGCTCCGTCGTCCCGCCGAAGAGGCGGCGCGGCGAGCCCGGGGCGCGCCGATGCCTGAGACGTCCCGCCTCGAACTCGACCGGATCGGATGCCGCTTCGGCCCGGTGCGCGCCCTCGACGACGTCTCGCTCGCGGTGGCGGGCGGGGAGATCGTCGGGCTGCTCGGCGATTCCGGCTGCGGCAAGAGCACCCTGCTGCGGATCGTGGCCGGGCTGGAGACGCCGGACCGCGGCGTTCTGCGCCTCGACGGGCGGGAGATCCGCCCCGGCCTGCCGCCGGAACTGCGCGGCGTCGGCATGATGTTCCAGGACTACGCCCTGTTCCCGCACCTCACGGTCGCGGAGAACGTGCGCTACGGCCTCGCCGGCAAGCGCGCCGAGGCCGAGGCCACCGCGGCGGCGCGGCTCGCGCAGGTGGGGCTCGCGCACCGCGCGGCGGCCTATCCCGACACGCTGTCGGGCGGCGAGGCGCAGCGGGTGGCGCTCGCCCGGGCGCTCGCGCCGGGCCCGCGCCTGCTGCTGCTCGACGAGCCCTTCTCGAATCTCGACCGGCGCACCCGCGACCGGGTCCGGACCGACACGCTCGGCGTCCTGCGCGCGGCCGGCGCCACGGCGCTCCTCGTCACCCACGATCCCGAGGAGGCGATGGAGGTCTGCGACCGCATCGCGCTGATGCGGGCCGGGCGCGTCGTGCAGGTGGGCATGCCCGAGGATCTCTACCGCCGCCCGGTGAACCGCTTCGCCGCCCGCTTCTTCGGCGATCTCTGCGAGGTCGAGGGTCCGTGCCGCGGCGGCGCGCTGGAGACGCCGCTCGGATCCTTCCCGGCGCCCGGCTTCGCGGAGGGCGCGCGGCTGAGCGCGGCCTTCCGCCCGCAGGCGCTGCGGATCGTCCCCGCGGGCGGGGGCCACCCGGGCCGCGTCGCGCGGCGGATCTATCTCGGCACCCAGGTGCAGCTGGAGATCGAGTCAGCGGGCTTTGCCGAGCCGCTGCGCCTCGCGGTTCCACCCGAGGCCGCGCACCGGCCGGGCGCGGCGGTCGGCCTCGTGCCGGCGGGCGACAGCCCCTTTATTTTCGCGGCCGCAGCGGATTAGGGACTGATGTCCGCGCGTGGCGGAGCTGTAGATTTTAACTGTTTTAGATCAAAAACTTAGGCCTTGCTTTCGGTCGATCGATGCCGCTCAACCTCCCCGACCTCAGGGAGGAAACCATGCCTCGTCGCACCGCCGGATACGCCCTTCTCGCCACCGTCCTCGCGGCCCTGCCCGCGCAGGCCGCGGAGGTGAACCTCTACACCACCCGCGAGCCGGGACTGATCCGGCCGATCCTCGACGCCTACACGGCCAGGACGGGCACCGCGGTCAACACGGTCTTCGTCGAGAAGGGACTGGCCGAGCGGGTTGCGGCCGAGGGCGAGCGCGCCAAGGCCGACGTGCTGATGACGGTGGATATCGGCAACCTGATCGAGCTGGTGGACCGGGGCCTCGCCCAGCCCGTGAAATCCGCCGCGCTCGAGGCCGCGGTGCCGGCCTCGCTGCGCGATCCGGAGGGGCGCTGGTTCGCGCTCTCGTCCCGCGCCCGCGTCGCCTACGCCGACGCGCGCGACTTCGCCGGGCTCCAGGCGCTCTCCTACGAGGAACTGGCGGATCCGAAGTGGCGGGGCAAGCTCTGCCTGCGCTCGGGCCAGCACCCCTACAACACGGCGCTGATCGCCCATCACCTCGTCAAGCACGGAGCCGAGAAGACGGAGGCCTGGCTGAAGGGGGTGAAGGCCAACCTTGCCCGCAAGCCCGCGGGCGGCGACCGGGACATCGCCCGCGACATCCTGGCCGAGACCTGCGAGATCGGCCTCGGCAACTCGTACTACGTGGGCCTGATGCGCTCGGGCAAGGGCGGCCCCGAGCAGGTGAAGTGGGGCGAGGCCATCACGGTGGCGCTGCCGACGTTCGAGGGCGGGGGCACGCACGTCAACGTCTCGGGCGCCGTGGTGGCGAAGAACGCCCCGAACCGCGACGAGGCGGTCAAGCTCCTCGAATATCTCGTCTCCGACGAGGCGCAGGCGCTCTACGCGAAAGCCAACTACGAGTACCCGGTCAAGGCCGGCGCCGCGATCGACCCACTGCTCAGCGCGATGGGCCCGCTCTCGATCGACCCGACGCCGCTCGCCGAGATCGCCCGCAACCGCAAGGCCGCGAGCCTGCTGGTGGACAAGGTCGGCTTCGACAACTGAGCCCGAGGCGGGGAGGCGGCTTCTCGCGGGACGCCCTGAAACAGGAACCCCTTCCGCGGCTCATGCGCTATGCTCGGCGCATGAGCCGCGCCGCCCCCCGCCCCGACGTCCTGGCCGCCATCGGCGGCACGCCGCTGATCCGCCTGCGCCGGGCCTCCGAGGAGACCGGCTGCACCATCCTCGGCAAGGCCGAGTTCCTGAATCCCGGCCTCTCGGTGAAGGACCGGGCCGCCCTCTCGATCGTGCGAGACGCGGAGGCGCGCGGGCTGATCCGGCCGGGCGGCACCATCGTGGAGGGCACGGCCGGCAACACCGGCATCGGCCTCGCCCTGGTGGCCGCGGTGCGCGGTTACCGCACCGTGATCGTGATCCCCGAGACTCAGTCGGCCGAGAAGAAGCAGACCCTGCGGCTCGCCGGCGCCCGGCTCGTCGAGGTGCCGGCGGTGCCCTTCGCCAACCCGAACAACTACGTGCACGTGGCGCGGCGCCTCGCCGAGGCGCTGGCTGCGCGCGATCCCACGGGCGCCTTCTTCGCCGACCAGTTCGACAACGTCGCCAACCGGCGCGCCCATGTGGAGCACACCGGCCCCGAGATCCTGGAGGCGACGGGCGGCACAGTCGACGGCTTCGTCTGCGCGGCGGGCACCGGCGGCACGCTCGCGGGCGTCGCCGAGGCCCTGCGCGCAGCAAGTCCCGGCGTGCGGATCGCGCTCGCCGACCCCGAGGGCTCGGCGCTCTACGCGTACTATACCACCGGCACGCTGAAGGCCGAAGGCTCCTCGATCACGGAAGGGATCGGCCAGGGCCGCGTCACCGGAAACCTCGCGGGCTTCGCGCCCGACCACGCCTTCCGCATCCCCGACGCCGAGGCGCTGGAGATCGTGTTCGGGCTGATGCGGGAGGAAGGTCTGTCGCTCGGCGGATCGTCCGGCATCAACGTGGCGGGCGCGATCCGGCTGGCTCGTGAACTCGGGCCGGGCCGCACGATCGTGACGATCTTGTGCGACGGCGCGGCGCGCTACGCCTCGAAGCTGTTCAACCCGGCCTTCCTCGCCGGGCGCGGCCTGCCCGTGCCGGACTGGCTCGACGCGCCCGGGGAGGATCTGCCGGACTGGCGGGCCTGAGGGCCCGCCGCCTCTCGTTCAGCGGCTGCTGCCGCCGCCGTTCGCGCTGCCCTGCGGGATCGCCCGCTCGGGCTGGCCCGCATTGCCGCCGGCCGCCGAGTTCGTCGTGACGGTCTCCGCGCCCGTGCTGCCGCGCGCGATGATCAGGCTCGGGTCGTTTCCGGTCGTGTTCGGTTGGGGCAGCACGATGGCCCCGGTCGTCCCCGGCCCGCGGACCAGCCCCTGCGCCAGGGCAGGCACGGTGAAGAGCAGCGCCAGGGCGCTGATGGCGAATGTCTTGGTCATGGAGGCTCCGTGCCGGACGTTCCGGCGTGTAGAGAGGCAACCATGAGGTCCGCCCGTGGTTTCCTGCGGCGCATCGTCCGCGCGGCAACGCACAAAGGACCGGCTGCGACTTGCCGGACGCCATCGAACACAGGGGAAGAACCGGGCTCGAAGGTGCCGGTGGCCTCCGACAGCCTCGCGCTTCTCGCGGGTCCTTCCGAAGGACGAGAAGCCGGCCGCGCCGCCGCCGACGCCGCACCGAGGCGGCGTCGCGCGGGAAGGCCCGCCGCGGCGGTGCCGGGCGGGCCTTCGGAAACGGCTCAGTTGCGGACGAGAGCGCCGGCGGGGCCGCCGGCATGCTGGCCGGAATAGCGATAGGCCGAGGCCGTGACGCGCGGCCCGACCGCGCGGGACGCGCCGGGCGCGACGTAGCCCGGATAGGCGGAGGCCGGGTAGGGGCTGTGGCGCGAGTCGAGGCCCTGGGCGAGGGCCGGCGACGCGAGGGTCGCGGCGAGCAGCGCGGCGGCAATGATGCGAGACGTCATGATGATCTCCCGTGGTCTTGGGGTTCGAGGAAATCATCCGGTCTAGGGTGGAGTGAGAAAGATCGTCTGGACGCGGTCTTGGTCGCTCCGGCTGTCCTTGGCCGAATGCAGTGACGGAACGAGTGATACGCCCGCCGGTTCGGGACGATCCGTGTGTTCCCGCACCTGCGAGGCGACCGGCTCCGGCACCGTGCGAACGCTTCGCACCGCCCCGGCCGGCGGCCCGCCACCTGTCGCCGTCCTGTCAAGAAAAGCGTGACGCGACTGAACGAAGCGGACCGTACCGGCGTTTGAATGGCCAAGCTCACATCCCGTGCAGCTGCCGGAGTATACGCAGCATGTCCCTCGTCACGATTCTGCTGATCATCCTGATCATTCTCGCCTTCGGCGGCGGCGGCTTCCTCGGCGGGGGCGCATATCGCGGCCCCGGCTTCGGCCTCGGCGGCATCCTGCTGATCATCCTGATCGTGCTGCTCGCCACCGGGCGGCTCTGACCCCGCGATCGCCCGCGCGCGACGCTCGGGTGATCAGCGCGCGCAGGTGATCGCCACCACGGCCGGCGCGACCGCGCCGGCCAGCGCCCCCGCGGAGCCGCCCGGCGCAGCGGCCGCGGGGGCGATGCCGTTCCGGCGCAGGAAGCCGGCCACGGCCTCGCCCTGCACGAGCGGCTGGCTCGCCGGTGGCACGATGCCGGCCACGAGGCGCGGCGCACCGGGGTAGCGGGCCACGATGCCCGCGAGCCTACCCGCGCGGTCCAGCACCGGCGCGCCGGCGGCGCCTGGCTGAAGGGGGGCCAGCAGGCCGCCCGCCTGCGCGGTGCCCGGTGCGACCACGCTCCCCTCGGCGCTCGCCGCCAGCACCGTCAGCGCCTCGTCGGCGGCGGTCGGCGTCTCGCGCGGCGGCGGCAGGATCGGTGCCGGCAGGCCCGCCGCCTCGATCAGCGCGAGACCGAGCGCCGGATCGCTCGCCAGGACCCGGGCCTGCGCGGCCCCGATGCGCGGCGCGCAGGCCTCGAGGGCCGAGGCCGCGGTCAGCACCCGCCCCGGCGCCACCGCGAGACCGGTCGCGGCGGGCGGCGCGCCGGCCCGCGGGGCCGACGGCAGGGCGGATTGGGGGTCGGGCTGAGCGGGCACCTGGGCGGCGGGCGGCCTGACGGCGGCCTGCGGGCCGGGCTTGGGCGGTTCTTCTCCCGGCACCTCGGTCGGTGCGTCCGGGAAGGGCACGAAGCTGTTGGCGACGGCGATGACCAGCCGATCGACCTCGGGTGCGAGGCGGCTGTCGTAGCCGAAGGCGAAGCCCCGCACGCCCGCCGGCCCCGCGGCGTAGCGGATGTAGGAGCGGCCGGTCGCGGTCTCCCCCGTCACCACGATGAAGTCCGGCCGCTTCAGCTTGTAGGTCACGCGCCGCTCCGGCGTCGGCGCCGTGGCGCGCTCGAACAGGCTGTCGAGGGTGGCCGCCTCCGGCGGAAAGGCGCGCGTCTCCAGGGTCACGCGGCCGTCCGCGCTCTGCCAGCGCGTGCCGGCGGGGACCGGGCCGGGCAGGGGCGTGCGCTTCGCGAGCAGGCGCTCGGGCACGCCGAGGCTCACGCCGCTCGCCGGATCGGTCCGCACGCCGAAGCGGGCCGCGCGCCGGGCCGCCTCGCCCGCCGCCAGGATCGCCTGGCGGGCCCCCGGGTCGAACGGGTCGCGGGGGTCTCCGGTGCGGGTCCGGTAGGCGGTCAGCCCCTCGTAGGTGCGCCGGCCGAACGTGCCGCTGACCACGCTGTTGTAGTCGCCGGTCCAGACGAGGGCGTCCTGCAGCGCCCGCCGCTCGGCCTCGGGCAGCGCCTCGAAACGCGCCCGCATCGCCTCGACGGCGGGGTCGGCCGCCGGTGAGGGCGGGCGCTGCGCCGGCTGCGCGGCGACCGCCGCCGGGACCGCGAGGGCGGCGAGGAGTACGGCGGCGCGAAGCCGGATGCGCGGCATGGTTCCGGGTCCCGATCCTCTGGCTCGGGCGAACTTGGCAGCGGGCTGGGGGGAAGGCCAGCCCGAATTGAGAAGCCGGTCCGCCGGGGCTGCGTCCGGGGCGCCCGGCCCTCCACGACGATTGCGGCCCGGCGGCGAAGTGCTACGGTCCGGCCCGCGCCGCCGGATTGGCGCGGCGCGGGTGACGCAGGCAGCCGCGGAGCAGGTCATGGCGCGTTCGTCGAGGCTCCGGCACGGATGGGCCCTGCTCGCGGGCGCCCTCGCCCTGGCCGCACCCGTCTGCGTATCCGTGTCGGCCCAGACCCCGCCGGCCCCCGCGCCCCGCCTCGCCGCGAAGCCCGCCCCGAAGAAGAGCTTCGTGCGCGAGGATCTGGCCAGCGCCGGCGTGCGCCTGGAGGCCGCCCTGAAGGACGAGGCCCGGGGCGGCAACCGCAGCCCCGCTCAAGCCCGGCGCGAGGGCGAGGCCCTGTTCCAGTCGGGCCGCGCGGCCCAGGCGCTGCCGCTGCTGGCCGCGGCCCTCGCGGCCGAGCCCGCCGACCCGCAGAACTGGCTCGCCTACGCGCGGGCGGCGGACGCGCTCGGCAACGACGAGCAGGCCGGCACCTACAGCGAGCGCTACCGCCGCCGACAGGCCGCGCTGGCTACCGCCTACACGGCCTATCTGCGGGCGGGCACGCCGCAGGGCGAGGCGCGGGCGCTGGCCTTCCTCGGCGAGGCGCAGGGGCGGCAATCCGCCTGGCGCCCGGCGCTCGAGGCCTACCGGGCGAGCCTCGCGCTCGACGACCTGCCGAACGTCCGCGAGACCTACGAGGGCCTGCGCGCCGAGCACGGCTTCCGCATCCTCGACTACAAGGTCGATTCGGACGCCGCCGCTCCGCGCGTCTGCTTCACCTTCTCGGAGAGCCTCGCCGCGAAGACCGACTTCGCGCCCTTCGTGGCGGTGGCGGGTGCGGCGAACGCCGCCGTGACGGCCGAGGCGCAGCAGATCTGCGTCGACGGGCTGAAGCACGGCAGCCGCTACAGCATCGTGCTGCGCCAGGGCCTGCCCTCCGCGGTCGGTGAAGACCTCCTGAAGGCCGCCGACTACGAGATCTACGTGCGCGACCGCGCGCCCCAGGCCCGCTTCACCGGCCGCAACTACGTCCTGCCGCGCACCGGCCAGGCCGGCGTGCCGCTGCTCTCGGTCAACGCGCCCAAGCTCGCGGTCGAGGTGCTGCGCGTCGGCGACCGCGGCCTGCTGCCCGCGCTGCGCTCCGAGGAGTTTCTGAGCCAGCTCAGCGGCGCCGCCGCCCAGACCATCGCCGAGCAGAAGGGCATCCGGGTCTGGAAGGGCGAATTGGAGACCGCCAAGGCCGAGCTGAACCAGGAGGCGGTCACCGCCTTCCCGGTGCTCCAGGCGGTGGGCCGGCTCGAGCCCGGCCTCTACATCATGCAGGCACGCCCCGCCGGCACGGGCACCGAGGACGGCGACTACGAGCAGCGCGCGACCCAGTGGTTCGTGGTCTCGGACCTGGGGCTGACCGCCTTCCGGGGGCGCGACGGCGTCCACGTCTTCCTGCGCTCGCTAGCATCCGCCGACGCGGTTGCCGATGCGGAGGTCCGGCTGGTGGCCCGCAACAACGAGGTCCTGGCGACCCGGCGCACGGACAAGCGCGGCTACGCGGCCTTCGATCCCGGCCTCGCCCGCGGGGAGGGCGGCATCGCCCCGGGCCTCGTGGTGGCGCAGGTCGGCGACGATTACGGCTTCCTCGACCTCAACCTCTCGGCCTTCGACCTCACCGATCGCGGTGTGAAGGGGCGGGCGGATGCGGGCGCCGTGGAGGCCTACGTCTTCCCCGAGCGCGGGGTCTACCGCTCCGGCGAGACGGTGCAGGTCACCGCGCTCTTGCGCGACGCGCAGGGCGCCGCGATCCCGAACCTGCCGTTGACGCTGGTGGTGAAGCGGCCCGACGGCGTCGAGTACCGCCGGGTGCAGGTGGCCGACCAGGGGCTCGGCGGCCGCGCGCTCTCCTTGGCCCTGCTCTCGGGCGCGCAGCACGGCACGTGGCGCATCGCGGCCTACACGGACCCGAAGGCGCCGGCGGTCGGTGAGGCGAGCTTCCTGCTGGAAGATTACGTCCCCGAGCGCCTCGACGTCGATCTGAAGCCGGCCCACCCCGCGCTGCGGCGGGACGAGCCCGCCGAGATCGCGGTCGCGGCGCGCTACCTCTACGGCGCGCCGGGCGCGGGGCTGGAGGTCTCGGGCAGCGTCGCGGTGCTGGCCGCCCAGGGCAGTGGCATCCCGGGGCTCGACGGCTTCTCGACCGGCCTCGACGACGAGCCCTTCGAGGCGGTGAGCCAGGAGATCGAGGCGCGCGCCACGACGGACGCGGCGGGCCGGGCGAGCGTGACGGTGCCGATCCCGGAGGCGGCGAGCCCGCGCCCGCTGGAAGCGAAGGTGACGCTCGCGGTCGGCGAGCCCGGCGGCCGGGCGCTCTCGCGCAGCCTCACCCTGCCGATCCTGCCGGCCGAGCCGGTGCTGGCGATCCGCAAGGGCTTCCGGGAACTCGCCGAGGGCGCGCCCGCCACCTTCGACGTGGTGATGGCCGCGCCGGACGGCCGGCGCCTCGCGCAGGAGGGCGTCGCCTGGACCCTGTCGCGGATCGACCGGAGCTACCAGTGGTACCGGGCGGACGGGCGCTGGTCCTTCGAGCCGGTGAAGCAGGTGCGTCGCGTCGCGAACGGGACACTCGACGTGCGGGCCGACGAGCCCGCGAAGGTCTCGGCGCCGGTCGGCTTCGGCACCTACCGGCTTGAGACGAGCGTGCCCGGCCGGCCGGGGGCCACGGCGAGCGTCACCTTCCAGGTCGGCTGGAGCGGCACCGAGACCGCGGACGTGCCGGACCTCCTCGACCTCACCCTCGACAAGGGGGCCTACGCGGCCGGCGACAGGCTGCGGGCGCGGCTGAACCCGCGCTTCCGCGGCCGGGCGACGCTCGCGGTGGTCGGCGACCGGGTGCACGAGGTGCTGGACGTGGCGGTGCCCGAGGGCGGCACCACGGTCGACATCCCGGTGAAGGCGGCCTGGGGCTCCGGCGCGTATCTCGTCGCCACCGCCTACCGGCCGCTCGATCAGGCCGCCAAGCGCCTGCCGGGCCGGGCGCTGGGGCTGGCGTGGTTCTCGGTCGATCGCGGCGCGCGCGAACTCGCGGTCACGCTCGACGCCCCGCAAAAGATCCGGCCGCGGCAGGATCTCACCCTGCCGGTGCGGCTCGCCGGGCTGAAGGCCGGCGAGGAGGCGCGCGTCACCGTGGCGATGGTCGATGTCGGCATCCTCAATCTCACCCGCTACGAGGCGCCCGACCCGACGCGCCACTTCTTCGGCCAGAAGGCGCTCGGCCCCGAGATCCGCGACGTCTACGGCTACCTGATCGACGGGATGCAGGGCACGCAGGGCGCGATCCGTTCCGGCGGCGACGGGGCCGGCGGGGAACTCGCCGACTCGCCCCCGACCCAGGCACCGCTGGCGCTCTATTCCGGCGTGGTCGCCGTGGGGGCGGACGGCAGCGCGCGGGTGACCTTCCCGGTGCCCGCCTTCAACGGCACGGCCCGCGTGATGGTGACCGCCTGGAGCGCCGGCCGCACGGGGCAGGCCCAGGCCGACGTGATCGTGCGCGACCCCGTGGTGCTCACCGGCACGCTGCCGCGCTTCCTCAACGTGGGCGACCGCTCGCGCATCTTCGTGGCGCTCGACAACGTCGAGGGCGCGGGCGGCGACTACACGGTCGATCTCGACCTCGCGGGCCCGGTCCTCGTCGGCGCCGAGGCCGTGCACAGCGCGATGCGGCTGGAGGCCGGGGCCCGGGGCCAGCTCGTCCTGCCGCTGACCGCGGCCGGCCCGGGGCTGGCCCGGCTCGACCTCACCCTGACCGGGCCCGGCCTGCCCCCGGGCGTCGGCCAGAGCTTCGCGCTCAACGTCGGCCCCGGCACCGGGCCGATGCTGCGCCGGAGCGTGCAGACGCTGGCGCCGGGCGCCGCTCTCACCCTCTCGCCGGACCTGCTCTCCGACATCCTGCCCGGCACCGGCACGGTCTCGGTCGCGGCGTCCGCCTTGCCGGGCCTCGACGTGCCGGCCCTCCTCCAGGCGCTCGACCGCTACCCCTACGGCTGTTCCGAGCAGGTGGTCAGCCGGGCGATGCCGCTGCTCTACGTCAACAAGCTCGCGGCCCTCGACAAGCTGGCGCTCGACGACAAGCTCGACGAGCGGGTGCGCGAGTCGATCGACCGCGTGCTGGCGCGCCAGGATTCGAGCGGCAGCTTCGGCCTGTGGTCGGCGCAAGGCTCGAACGACCTCTGGCTCGACGCCTACGTCACCGACTTCCTGACCCGGGCGCGCGAGCGCAGCTTCGCGGTGCCGCAGACGGCCTTCACCCTGGCGCTCGACCGCCTGCGCAACGCGGTCGCCAACACCACGGAGGTGCGCGACGGCGGCGCCGACCTCGCCTACGCGGCCTACGTGCTGGCCCGCAACGGCCGCCCGGTGATGGGCGACCTGCGCTACCTCGCCGACACGAAGATCGGGGACTTCGCGACGCCGCTGGGCCGCGCCCAGATCGCCGCGGCGCTGGCGCTGCTCGGCGACCGGACGCGCGCCGGCAAGGCGCTCGACTCCGCGCTCGGGGCGCTGCGCGCCGCCCGCGACGGGCGCGACTACCGCGCCGATTACGGCTCGCGCCTGCGCGACGGGGCGGGCCTGATCACGCTCGCCGCCGAGACCGGCCTGGCCCGCGAGGCGCTTCAGCCCGTGGCCGCCGTGCTCGGGGAGGAGCGGGCCACGGGCCGCACCACCAGCACGCAAGAGAACGCCTGGATGGTGCTGGCCGCAGCCGGCCTGACCAAGGAGGCCGAGAGCCTGTCCTTCACGGTGGACGGCGCCCCCCAGACGGGGCCGCTCGCCCGCAGCTTCCGCGGCGCGGCGCTCGAGGCGCGGCCGGTCAGCGTGGTGAACACGGGGGCCGCGCCCGTGCAGGTGGCGCTCGGCATCAACGGCAACCCGCTGGCGCCGGAGCCCGCCGAGTCGCGCGGCTACACCGTGGAACGGACCTACCACCGCCTCGACGGCTCAGTGGTCGATCCGGCCCGCGGCATCCGTCAGAACGACCGGCTCGTGGTGGTGCTGAAGGTGACGGAGGCCAAGGCCAGCGCCGCGCGCCTGCTGCTCGTCGATCGCCTGCCCGCGGGACTCGAGATCGACAACCCGAAGCTGCTCGATGCCGACGCGCTCACCGGCCTCAGCTTCGCCAAGAGCGACGTCGTGCCGGTCCACACCGAGTTCCGCGACGACCGCTTCGTGGCGGCCTACGACCGCACGCCCGAGCAATCCGCCTTCTTCACGGTGGCCTACACGGTGCGGGCCGTCTCGCCGGGGCGCTACCTGCATCCGGGCGCGCTGGTCGAGGACATGTACCGCCCCGACCGCTACGGCCGCACCGGCTTCGGCACGGTCGAGGTCGGGGCGGCGAAGTAGGGCAGGGGGGAGGCGAGGGAGGGCGATGCCCGAGCCGACGGATCTCCCTCCCCCCTCTGCGGGGGAGGGTACCCTGCGAAGCAGGGGGGGCGGGACGAAGTCCCGCGGAGAGGGGAGCGACGGTGCAGGATCGAGCTGTGCCCGGCATGAAGGTGGCGCCCTCTCCGTTCGCTGGGGTCCCCTCTCTGCGGGACTATGTCCCGACCGGCCCCTGCTGACGCCGAGGCCACCCTCCCCCGCAGAGGGGGGAGGGAGGGCGTGGCGGGTCCTCGCCCTCGCCGCCGTGCCGCTCGCCGCCGCCGCCCTCTGGCTCGCCCGGCCCGCCCCCCTCCCGCCCCTCGATCTCGCTCCGGCCAACCTCCGCTCCACCATCGTCACCGACCGCGCGGGCCAGCTCCTGCGCCCCTTCGCCACCGCGGACGGGCGCTGGCGCCTGCCGGTGGCCGCCGCGGGCGTCGATCCGCGCTTCCTTGCCATGCTCACGGCCTACGAGGACCGGCGCTTCGCCGAGCACGCGGGCGTCGATCCGGCCGCCCTGATCCGGGCCGGCTGGCAGTGGCTGCGGCACGGGCGCATCGTCTCGGGCGGCTCGACCCTCGCGATGCAGGTGGCCCGCCTGGTGGAGCCGCGGCCCGAGCGCTCGCTGTCGGCGAAACTCCGCCAGATCCGCCGCGCCCGCGAGCTCGAATCGAGCCTCGGCAAGGCCGGCGTGCTCGACGCCTACCTAGCGCTCGCGCCCTACGGCGGACCCGTCGAGGGCGTGCGCGCGGCCGCGCTCGCCTATCTCGGCCGCGAGCCGGCCCGGCTCTCCACGGCCGAGGCGGCCCTCCTCGTCGCCCTGCCGCAGGCCCCCGAGGCGCGTCGGCCCGACCGCCATCCCGAGCGCGCCCGCCGCGCCCGCGACCGGGTGCTCGACATCGCCGCCGCCCGCGGCGTGATCACCCGGGGCGAGGCGCGCGCCGCCAAGGCCGAGCCGGTGCCGACCGAGCGCCGCCCCTTCCCCATGCGGGCCGCCCACGCGGCCGAGGCGGCGGTCGCGGCCGATCCGGCGAGCCCGGTGATCCGGCTCAGCCTCGACGGGCGGCTCCAGGCGAGCCTGGAGGCGCTGGCCAGCGAGCGCGCGGCGGCCGCGGGTCCCGGCCTGTCGGCGGCGATCCTGGTGCTCGACAACCGCACCGGCGCGGTGCTGGCCCAGGTCGGCAGCCCCGGCTACCTGGACGCCTCCCGGCGCGGCGCCATCGACATGACGCTGGCCCTCCGCTCGCCGGGCTCGGCGCTCAAGCCCTTCATCTACGCACTGGCCTTCGAGAACGGCCTCGCCCATCCCGAGACCCTGCTGGAGGACCGGCCGGCACGCTTCGCCGCGACCTACGCGCCGGAGAATTTCGACCTGACCTACCAGGGCACCGTGACGGCACGGCGCGCGCTCCAGCTCTCCCTGAACGTGCCCGCGGTCGAGCTGCTGGAGGCGGTCGGGCCCGCCCGCTTCATCGCCCGCCTGCGGGCGGGCGGGGCGGGCATCGCCCTGCCGCGGGAGGCCGCGCCCGGCCTGCCGGTGGCGCTCGGCGGGCTCGGCATCACGCTCACCGACCTCGCCCGGCTCTACGCGGGCCTCGCCCGCGGCGGCGCCGTGCCGGAGGTCATCCGCCGGGCCGGTGCGAGCGCGCCCGAATCGGCGCGGCGGATCGCCGAGCCGGTGGCCGCCTGGTACGTCGCCGACACGCTGCGGGGAGCGCCCCCGCCCGAGAACGCGCTGCCGAACCGCATCGCCTACAAGACCGGCACCTCCTTCGGCTACCGCGACGCCTGGGCGGTCGGCTTCGACCGGCGGATCACCGTCGCGGTCTGGCTCGGGCGGGCGGACGGGGCCGCGGTGCCGGGGCTGGTCGGGCGCAGCGTGGCTGCGCCGGTCCTGTTCGACGCGTTCAGCCGCTTCGGCGGCGAGCCGGAGCCGGTGGCCCGCCCCCCCGGAACGCTCAGCGCCACCAGCGCCGCCCTGCCGCCGCCGCTGCGGCACCTGCGGGCCGACCTGCCCCGCGCGCCGGGCCAGGCCGCGGCGCCGCTGCGCATCGCCTACCCGCCGGACGGTTCGCGCATCGATGTCGGCCACGGCGAGGGCGCGGCGGCCGGCCTCGCACTCAAGGCGCTGGGCGGCGTGCCGCCGCTCACCTGGATGGTGAACAGCTTGCCCGTGGAGGTGAGCGCCCGGCGGCAATCCGCCTGGGTCCCGGACGGGAGCGGCTTCGTGCGCATCTCGGTCGTCGATGCGGCGGGTGGCAGCGACAGCGTCGTCGTGCGGGTCGAGTGACCGGCGCCGTCCGCGGCAGGGCGACGCAGCCGGTCTAACACAGGATAGGTGTTTACGGCGCGCTAACCCGCGCCGCCATAGGCACGATCCGTGAGGTCCCCGATGGCATGGAAGGTGGGTGCCGCGGTCTCGGCGGCTCTGGCGGTGGGCATCGCGGGCTCGGCCGCGCAGCAGGCTCCGCAGCGCGCCGCGTGGCGCGCGGAGTACCGCGCGCCGGAATCGATCCCGTTCCCCGAGAGCAACCCCTACAGCCGGCCCAAGGCCGAGCTCGGGCGCCGGCTGTTCTTCGATCCCGTCCTCTCGGGCGACCGCACGCGCTCCTGCGCGAGTTGCCACCAGCCCGATCTCGCCTGGGCCGACGGGCGGCGCCGCGCGCTCGGTCGGAGCGGCGACGACATGGAGTTCCACACACCGAGCCTTCTCAATCTCGCCTGGCAGGAGGGCCGGTTCGGCTGGGACGGCAAGTTCCGCGATCTCGAAGCCGTCGCCTTCGGGCCGATCAGCGCCCCCGGCAACATGAACCTCGGCGCGGAGGAGGCCGTGCGCCGCCTCGCGGCCGATCCCGCCTACGCCGCTGCCTTCGCGGGCGCCTTCCCGAATGCGTCCCCGGATGCCTCCCTGGATCCCGGCCCGGCGGTGACCCGCGAGCGGATCGAGGCCGCGCTCGCGACCTTCGAGCGCCTGATCGTCTCCACACCCGCGCCCTTCGACCGCTGGATCGCGGGCGACGAGCGCGCGGTTCCCGAGGCGGCCAAGCGCGGTTTCGACCTGTTCAACGGCCGGGCCAATTGTGCAGCCTGCCACGGCGGCTGGAGCTTCAGCGACGGCTCCTTCCACGATATCGGCGTGGGCCGGGGCGAGGACATCGGCCGCGGGCGCTTCGTGCCGAAATCCGAGGCGCTGCGCTACGCCTTCAAGACGCCGGGCCTGCGCGAGATGCGCGGGCGCACCCACTTCATGCACGACGGCTCGCTCGACAGCCTCGCGGCGGTGATCGACCTCTACGACCGGGGCGGCATCGACCGGCCGAGCCGGTCGCGCGAGATCCGCCCGCTGAACCTCACTGCCGCCGAGAAGGCCGACCTGCTGGCCTTCCTCGACACCCTGAACGCCGACGCGGCGCTCTCGGTCGCCGCCGCGGACCTGCCGGACGGCCCGCCGAAGCCCTGAGCGGGGCTACCGGAACAGCGGCAGACACGATCCCAGCAGCGCGAGCCCCGAGACCAGGAACAGGCCGCCGCAGGTCTCGCAGGCCGGCGCCCTCAGGCCGGCCCGGGGCGCGAGCGCGGCCAGCGTCGTGCCGAGGCCGAGGCTCGCGAGGCTTGCAAGACCGATCATTCCGGACCTTCTCCATGACCTGCGCCCGGGAGACCCGGGCGGGGCGTTGTGCGGACTCTCTCCGACAAGGCCTGAGGAAAGCCTTACGTTCGCCCCCGGACGGCCGGGGCTGTGGACAAGGCCGCTCCCTCGCGATGCCTCGGCCCGAGACGAATCCAGGCTTCTCCACGCAACGCACAGCGTTAACTATTTCCTTAAGGAGGTCTTAACGCCACCTTGGCGATCAAGATGAACCATCGGTAAATAGCGATGTCAGCTTTTGACGGACTTGCCTAATACCGAGGCTTTCATGCGCTCGCCCAAGGGGAACGGGTTCCGTTTCGGTCTCGCCTCGGCTCTCGCCCTACCCCTGGTTCCGTTGGCGACGGAGGCGAGCGCCCACGTGAAGTGGTTCTGCGCCTTCGACGTCGCCGGCCAGCCCCGCGGGCTCGAGCAGGTGCTCTGCGCCGACTTCGAGTGGCTCGTCGCGCTCTCGGTGCTCTGCCTGATGTTCGGCTGCCTCGCCGAGGGCACGCCGCTCGGCACCGCGCTCCTCAACGCCCTCGACCGGGTGACCTCACGGATCCGGGCCGACACCGAGACCCTGGTCCGGGCGACGCTCGGCTTCTTCTTCGTCTCGCTCTGGTCGCTCGGCGGCATCATCCTGACGCCGGAATTGAAGACCGACGCGGCCTGGATCCCGTGGCTGCAACTGGGCCTCGCCGTCCTGCTGATCTGGCGCCAGACCATGGCGCTCACCGGCCTCGGCATCGTCTTCCTGTTCGGCTACGCGACCTGGACCTACGGCGTCTTCCACTTGGCCGACTACCCGGTCTTCCTCGGGGTCGCCGCCTACCTCGTCCTCACCGGCACCGGCCGCACGCTCTTCGGCATCCGCCCGCTCGACGTGGTGCGCTACGCCGCCGCCGTCACGCTGATGTGGGCCTCCGTCGAGAAGTGGGCCTATCCGGACTGGACCGCGCCGCTGATCGCCGCCAAGCCGCAGATGACCATGGGCGCCTCGCCGGAGCTGTTCATGAAGGCCGCGGGCGTCATCGAGTTCACCCTGGCCTTCGCCCTGGTCTGGACGCCCCTGGTGCGCCGGACGAGCGCGGTGATCCTGGCGGCGGTCTTCGTGTCGGCCATCTTCGAGTTCGGCAAGGTCGACGCGATCGGGCATTCCGGCATCATCGTGGTGCTGCTCGGCATCGCCGCCGACGACGCCCGCAGCCCCGTCCGGGTCCGCGACGCGGTGCTGGCCCCCGCCTGGTACGGCGCGGCGCTGGCGGGCTTCCTGGCCCTCTACTACGTCGGCCACGCCCTCCTGTTCGGGGCGCCGGCCGGGCTTGCCGGGGTGCCGGTGATCTGAGGGAGCCGCGTGCCCTCAGCGCCCGGCGAACATCGGGCCGAACACGTCGGTGATCCCGCTGATGGTGATCTGGGTCCCGACGCAGAGGAGCAGGAAGGCGAAGAGGCGCCCGAGCACCCGGGCACCCACGGGCCCGATCAGCCGCACCACCCGGTCGGCCGAAGCGTAGAGCAGGGCGGCGAGCAGCGCGACGCAGAGCGCGGCGGCCGAGACCGCGACGTAGAAGCCGAGCCGGTCCGCCATCGGCCCGGGCCGGTTCGAGCCCAGGGTGATCGCCACCGCGATGGTGCCGGGCCCGGTGGTGAAGGGCAGGGTGAGCGGGAAGAAGGCGATCTCTGCGAGCGCGTCCCGGCTGCGGACCGCCTCCTTCGGCCCGACCTCGCCGCCCACCTCCGCCTGCTTGCGCGCCTCCCGCGCCTCCGGCCGGTTGAGCAGGCCCCAGGCCGAGGCCGCGACGACGAGGCCCCCCGCGATCCTGAGCGCGCCCAGCGAGACGCCGAAGAAGTTCAGGATCGGCGCCCCCGCCCAGAGGGCGGCCAGCATGACGAGCGCGGCGTAGACCCCGATCCGCCGCGCCAGCTCGACGCGCTCGGCGTGGCTGTTGGCCGCCGTGACCTGCGCGAAGATCAGCGCGCCGCCGACCGGGTTGACGATGGAGAACAGGCTGGAGAGCGCGAACAGGAAGCTCTGGACGGCCGATTCGATGCTCATGCTGCGCAAGCCCTCCGGTGACGCGGGCGCCTATAGCATCACGGGCCGGATTCGGAGCGCGGCGCCCCGCAGGTCGCAGTTTCCGGCCGGGCGGGGGCGTGCTAGCTAACGCCTCACGATCCCTTCATGCGCCGGCCCCCGAGCCGTGCGCCCGGCAAGCTTTTCGCGTCCCTGTCGCATCCTCCCGCGAGGATCCCGATCACTCCAGCGAAGCGCCGGACAGGCCCGAGCCTCGATCACATCCGATGACGCAAACCGCCCATCCGAGCGTCCCGGCAGACCCCAGAGCCGCGGACCAGCCTGCCCCTGCGCCGAGTCACGGCCAGGAGCCTGTCGCCGAGAAGGAGCCCGTCGCCGGGACTGCCCCGGCCGAGACCCCGACGACCGCCGCCGGCTCCGTGGACGGCGAGGACGGCCACCGGCCCGCCAGCTTCTGGGGGCTCGTCGTCGGCTCGGTCGGCGTCGTCTACGGCGATATCGGCACCAGCCCGCTCTACGCCTTCCGCGAGGCGCTCGGGCCGTCGCGCGCCGACAACATCCTGCTCGCCGAGGAGGTGCTGGGCACCGCCTCGCTGATCCTCTGGGCGCTCTTCCTGATCGTCACGGTCAAGTACGTCGCCATATTGCTCCGCATGGACAACAACGGCGAGGGCGGGATCCTCTCGCTGATGGCGCTCGCCCGCAAGGCGCTCGGCGGCTCGCGCATCGTGCTGACGCTGGGTCTCCTCGGCGCCGCCCTGTTCTACGGCGACGCGGTGATCACGCCCGCGATCTCGGTGCTCTCGGCGGTGGAGGGCCTGAAGCTCGTCACCCCCGCCTTCGAGCACTACGTGCTGCCGATCACGGTGGCGATCATCGTCGCTCTGTTCCTCGTCCAGAGCCGGGGCACCAGCAAGGTCGCGGCCTTCTTCGGGCCCGTGATGGTGGTGTGGTTCCTGGCGCTGGCGGCTGCGGCCCTGCCGCACATCGTGCGCAACCCGGTGGTCTTCACGGCCTTCAACCCGTGGTACGCGGTGCACTACCTGCTCGGCCACGGCAGCGGCGCGCTGATCGCGCTCGGCGCCGTCTTCCTGGCGGTGACCGGCGCCGAGGCGCTCTTCGCGGACCTCGGTCATTTCGGGCGCAAGCCCATCCAGGTCGCCTGGATCGGCCTCGTCTTCCCGGCGCTCGCCCTGAACTATCTGGGGCAGACCGCCCTGGTGCTGGAGAAGCCCGACACCTCGGACCCGTTCTACCAGCTCGTACCCGAATGGGGGCTGCTGCCGATGGTGATCCTGGCGACGCTGGCCACCGTCACGGCGAGCCAGGCGGTGATCACCGGCGCCTTCTCGCTCTCGCGCCAGGCGATCCAGCTCGGCCTCCTGCCGCGCATGGAGATCCGCCACACCTCCGAATCGCATTCGGGCCAGATCTACCTGCCGCAGATCAACACCCTGCTGCTCATCGGCGTCGTGGCGCTGGCGGTGGTGTTCCGCACCTCCTCGTCGCTGGCCTCCGCCTACGGCATCGCGGTCACCGGCACGATGCTGCTCACCGCCACCATGACCTATCTGGTGATGTGGCGGCTCTGGCGCTGGTCGCCCTGGCTGTCGGCGGCGGTGATGCTGCCCTTCATCGTGATCGAGTTCCTGTTCCTGCTCTCGAACCTGTTCAAGGTCGTCGAGGGCGGCTACGTGCCCCTCATTCTGGCCGGCGGCCTGATCGTGCTGATGTGGACCTGGGTCCGGGGCGTCACGATCCTGTTCAACAAGACCCGCAAGACCGACGTGCCGATCCTCGAACTCGTCGGCATGCTGGAGAAGAGCCCGCCCCACCACGTGCGCGGCACGGCCGTCTTCCTGACGAGCGACCCCGAGATCGCCCCGGCGGCGCTCCTGCACAACCTGAAGCACAACAAGGTGCTGCACGAGAAGAACGTCGTGCTGACCGTGGAGACGGTCGACACCCCGCGCTCGAACGAGGCCGACAAGGTCCGCATCGAGCCGATCGGGCCGCACTTCTTCAAGGTGGTGATGAAGTTCGGCTACATGGAGACGCCGAACATCCCCAAGACCCTGACCCTGCTGCGCCGCCAGGGCTTCAAGTTCGACATCATGGCGACGTCGTTCTTCCTCTCGCGCCGCTCGATCCGCCCGGCCGCGCATTCCGGCATGCCGCTCTGGCAGGACCGGATCTTCATCACGCTGGCCAAGAACGCCAACGACGCCACGGACTTCTTCCAGATCCCGACGGGGCGCGTGGTCGAGGTGGGCACGCAGGTGACGGTGTAGGGCGGAAAATCCCCCTCTCCCCGCGTACGGGGAGAGGGGATGCGCTCCGACCGCGCGCTCCGCCTCAGGATCGCGCCGCCGCCCGCGTCCGCGGGCCCTCGCCCGCATCCACCGCCACGCGGCACTCGGCGCTCAGGCTGGCGCGCTGGGCGCGCAGGCAGGTCTTGATCGCGCCGACATTCGGGATGGCGGAGGCGCAGAGGCGCATCACGTCCGGCGTGCAGGCGGCGCGCTGGGCCGCGCTGGGCTCGGCCAGCGTCGGGCCGGCGGCGAGCAGAGCGATGAGGGTGAGGGCGCCGAGTGCCTTCATGATCCGGGGACTTTCCGTTCGCGATGCTGGTTGCGCCGTTCCGCGGCGCCTGAGGATGGCAGGGAGCAGGTGATCGAATGCTTGCGGGGCCGACCCGGCCGCGCGCGTTTCCTGTTGATGGCGCGGCTTCGTCGTACGGCCGAGCTTGCCTTGCCCTGTCAACGCGGGCCCTCGCTCTGGGTTGCCTCCGCGGGTCGCGACGCCGCGTGGCGAGGGCCGCCGCGCGCGGAGGTCTAACCCCCTAGGCACCATCCGGTATGCCGTGTGCGCAACGTCACATACCATGTGTTGGACGCCGCCCTCGCGATCCATGCGGCCACGTGCCCGCGTTGCCCTGCGGCACCGGCATGTCTAGAACGCTTCTTATTCCGACTTGAGAGCGCGCACCGGGGGGCGCCGCGATCCGGCCCATGGGCCGCGCCGCGGCCGGTCCTCGTCCCGGCACGCCCGAAGATCCGGGCCGCCCGGACCCCGCGGGCGCCGCGCCGGTTGGATCCATCGAGGCCCGTCCGCGAAGGCGGGGCCGTCAGCGGGCTCGCGGCTTGCGGGCGAGAAGGACGAAGCGATGATCAAACTCACCGTGAACGGAGCGCCGCGAAGCTTCGACGGCGATCCCGACATGCCGCTCCTCTGGTACCTGCGCGACGAGCTCGGCCTCGTCGGCAGCAAGTTCGGCTGCGGCGCCGCGCTCTGCGGCGCCTGTACGATCCACCTCGGCGGTACCGCCGCCCGCTCCTGCGTCACCCCGGTCTCGGCGGCCGAGGGCCAGGAGGTCGTGACGATCGAGGGGCTCTCGCCCGACGGCAACCACCCGGTCCAGGCCGCGTGGCGCGACCTCAACGTCGCCCAGTGCGGCTACTGCCAGTGCGGCCAGATCATGCAGGCCGCGGCCCTCCTCAAGGACACGCCGAAGCCCTCCGACCAGCAGATCGACGAGGCGATGAGCGGCAACATCTGCCGCTGCGGCACCTACCCGCGCATCCGCGCGGCGATCCACCAGGCCGCCGGTCAGGCGCCCGCCAACAAGGGAGAGCGCCTGTGATCCACGAACTCAAGATGATGGCCGAGCGTGAGAGCGGCGCCGCCGCGTCGACCCCGATCCTCGCCAATGCCAGCCGCCGCGGCGTGCTCGGCGGCCTCGGCGCCCTCGTGCTGGCGCTCTCGTTCTCCGACCGCGCGCGCGCCGACGAGGGCCAGACCGAGGAGCAGAAGGCCAAGAAGTTTGGCGCCGACGGCATGCCGCACGGCTGGCGCGACGACCCGAAGATCTTCGTGGCGATCGCCAAGGACGGCACCGTCACGGTGACGAACCACCGCTCCGACATGGGCCAGGGCGTGCGCACCTCGGTCGCCCTGGTGGTGGCGGACGAGCTCGAGGCCGATTGGGCGAAGGTCAAGGTGACCCAGGCCTACGGCGACGAGGAGCGCTTCGGCAACCAGGACACCGACGGCTCGCGCTCGCTGCGCCACTTCTTCCCGCATTTCCGCCACGTGGGCGCCGCCGCGCGCCTGATGCTGGTCCAGGCCGCCGCCAAGCAGTGGGGCGTGCCGGCCTCCGAGGTCAGGGCCGAGAACCACCAGCTCGTCCACGCCAAGTCGGGCAAGACGCTCGGCTACGGCGACGTGGCCGAGGCCGCGGCCGAGCTGCCGGTCCCGGCCCGCGAGAGCGTCAAGCTGAAGGACCCCAAGGCCTTCCGCTACATCGGCACCGGCAAGATCGGGCTGATCGACAACCACGACATCAGCACCGGCAAGGCGGTCTACGGGGCCGACATCAAGCTCGACGGGATGCTCTACGCGGTGATCGCCCGCCCGCCGGTCTACGGCGGCAAGATCAAGAGCGTGGACGATTCCGAGACCCTGAAGGTCGCGGGCGTGGTCAAGACCGTGCGCATCGAGGGCGGCGAGATCCCCTCCGAGTTCATGCCGCTCGGCGGCGTCGCGGTGATCGCCAAGAACACCTGGGCTGCCATGAAGGGCCGTGACGCCCTCAAGATCACCTGGGACGACGGCCCGAACGCCTCTTACGACACCGACGCCTTCCGCAAGGAGCTGGAAGCCGCCGCCCGCCAGCCCGGCAAGGTGGTGCGCAACCAGGGCGACGTGGACGGGGCGATGGCCAAAGCCAAGGCCCGCCACGAGGCCGAGTACTTCGTCCCCCACCTCGCCCAGGCGCCGATGGAGCCCCCGGCCGCGGTCGCGCGGGTGAAGGACGGCCAGTGCGAGGCCTGGGCCTGCACGCAGGGGCCGCAGGCGGCGCACGACCGCCTGATGAAGCGGCTCAACCTGCCCGCCGACAAGGTGCGGGTGAACGTGACGCTGCTCGGCGGCGGCTTCGGCCGCAAGTCGAAGCCCGACTACGTGGTCGAGGCGGCGCTCTGTAGCCAAGCCGTCGACGGTGCCCCGGTCAAGCTGACCTGGACCCGCGAGGACGACCTGCACCACGGCTACTACCACACCATCTCGGTCGAACGGATCGAGGCTGGGCTCGACGAGAAGGGCATGCCGGTGGCCTGGCTACACCGCTCGGTCGCGCCGACCATCGGCTCGATCTTCGCGCCCGACCCGAAGCACGAGCTGCCCTTCGAGCTCGGCATGGGGCTCGTCAACAACCCGCTCAACATCAAGAACATCCGCCTGGAGAACCCGGCGGCCCCGGCCCATGTCCGCATCGGCTGGTTCCGCTCGGTCTCGAACATCCCGCACGCCTTCGCGATCCAGTCCTTCGTGGCCGAACTCGCCCACAAGGCGGGCCGCGACCCGAAGGAGTACCTGCTGGAGCTGATCGGGCCGGCCCGTAAGATCGACCCGGTCGAGATCGGCGACGTCTGGAACTACGGCGAGGACCCGAAGCGCTATCCGATCGAGACCGGGCGCCTGCGCCGGGTGATCGAGGCGGTGGCGGACGGGGCCAAGTGGGGCCGCAAGATGGAGAAGGGCCGCGGCCTCGGCATCGCCGGCCACTACAGCTTCGTCACCTACACGGCGGCGGCGGCCGAGGTGGAGGTCGATGCCAAGGGCGAGGTGAAGGTCAATGCCATCGACATCGCGGTCGATTGCGGGCCCCAGGTGAACCCGGAGCGCATCCGCTCGCAGATGGAGGGCGCGGTGATCATGGGGATGGGCCTCGCGCTCACCTCCGAGATCACCTTCAAGGAGGGCCGCGCGCAGCAGAACAACTTCGACGGCTACGAGATCGTCCGGATCGACGCCGCCCCGAAGGAGGTGCGCGTGCACATCATCCCGTCCTCCGGCTACGACGGCCCGCTCGGCGGCGTCGGCGAGCCGGGCGTGCCCCCGATCGCCCCGGCCATCGCCAACGCGGTCTTCGCCGCGACCGGCCGGCGCGTGCGCCAGCTGCCGATCCGCGCCCAGGCGACCAGCGCCTGATCCGGGAGCCGTAGGGCGGCACGGAACGTTGATGGGCCGCGGGATCCTTCGATCCCGCGGCCCTTTGTGTTTCCGAGAGGATCGTTCGGGATGAAGCGTAACGCGTGGCTCGCGGCGGCCCTGGCCTGCACCCTCTGCACCCCGGCTCTCGCCTCGCCGTGCTCGCAGCGGATCGACGCCCTGTCGAAGCAGGTGCGGGGCGAGGCGACCGAGGCGATCTCGGCCTCGACCAGCGGCAAGGAGACGGCGGCCCGGCGCGAGGGCGAGGGCGTCACCGGCACGGCCGGCGGCAGCGATCCCCGCTCGGCGCCGGCCGACAAGGCGGCCCAGGCCGGCAAGGGCGCGGACGCCGCGCAGCAGGCCAAGGTCGCCCTCGACGAGGCCCGCACGGCCGATGCCAAGGGCGACGCCAAGGGTTGCGAGGCGGCGGTGGAGCGGGCCGAGCGGGAGCTGAAGAAGGCGCCCTGACGGCAGGGACGGTCAGGGACGGCGCGCGGGTTCCAGCCAGCTGATCTCCAGCACGAACTTCTGGCGGAGCGCCCGGGCGAAGTCGCCGTAGCCCCGCGCCGCCAGCAGGAAGCTGCCCGGGCCGCCGACGACGTTGGCCCGGTACCAGCCGTCCAGCGTGGTCTCCTGGCCCTGACCGGGGCCCGCCGGGCGCAGGCCGTAGCCCGGGGCCCGGAAGGCGCCCGCGCCCACCACGTCGTTCTCGCCCGGCACCAGGATCGGCAGGCCGTTGATGGTGGCGCCGGCCGCGAGCAGCGCCTCGCGCGCGGCCTCGATGGCCTCGGGCCCGGTGCAGTTGTCGATGCCGTCCCCCGAGACGTCGACGACCACCCGATCGGCGGGCAGCGGCAGGGCCGGCAGCACCTGCGCCGTCAAACTCCGCATCATCTGCCCGACGCAGGTGAACTCGCCCGCCTGCCGCGGCACGGCCCGCACCGCTGCTGCGGTCGCCGCCGCCTCCGCCCGCGAGGCGATCCGGCGCCAGCCGAGCGCCATCTGCGCCCGGTCCGCCCAGGTCACGAGCGCGAACAGGATCCCGCCGGGATTGCCGGTGATGGCCGCGACCACGGCCGGATCCTCCAGCGCCCCGGCGATGCCCTCCATCTGCAGGCGGAACCGGTCCGCATCGACCGATTGCGAGACGTCCACCGAGACGACGAGGGCCGTGGCGACGCTCTCCTCCGTCGCGCGGGCCGGCGACAGGGCCGCCAGCAGGGCGAGGGCTCCCGCGCCCAGGCGCTCGACCATCCGGGTCATCCTCGGGCCCATTCCTTCCCGCGCCGTCGCGTGCGGCCGGTTCCGGCCCGGCGTGACGCTTATCACGGACGCGCGCGTCGGGCTCCGCACGAAACCGAGCGCGGCCGCGACGCAATCCTTCCGGAACAGGAAGACGGCTGTGCCCCTCCCGACGACGAGCCCGGACGCCGGGCCGACACGCCGGGCCGGGACGATGCACGACAGGCTCGAGATTTCTCGCCGTCGGCGCCCTGCCGACGGTCTACGCCCGCATGGTGCCGGCACTGATCGGAGAAGCCGGCGGCGTGTCCCGGCGTCCCGGAGGGCGATGGTCGCGGAGGCGCCCGATCCGTTCCTGTCGGCCGGTGCGCCGCGCGCGCCCCGGTCCCTGTAGCGGGACCGGCCAGAGAAGGGGGGATGTTCGTGGAGGGGCGGGCGCACCGCTCGCCCCGGGGTTGAGCCTTGCGGACGGATTCGGGCCGCCCCGCGGTCCCGCCCCGATGTGCGACCGGCCGCGTCGCGAAAGCCGGCGGTGCCTCTCAGGCGTTGGCGGCGAGTGCGTGCTCGTTGCCGTTGAGGCCGGCGCAGAGGTCGTCGACCTCGGCAAGATCAAGAGCCTCGCCCGTGTGGCTGGCGATGGCGTCGATGAGGTGATCCTGGCGCGGATCGAAGGGATGCCCCTGCATCCGGTAGAACTGGTAGTAGCGCAGGGCTGCCAGAACGGTATCGCGCTCGCGGGCGGTTACGGTGAAGTTCTGCATGGGTCTTCTCGTCCCCCTGTGGCTTCAACGAAGGCCTGGGCGCGACCGCGACGACTCGCCCAAGCTCGACGGTTGTACCCCTTGGGACACAGACCGGTCCATGTCTTGACACTTGGCCGACATATGATTCGGGCTAAAAAAGCGCGTGGCGCGCAAGTCAGTGATGCAATCGATCAAGCAAAGTGCATGATCTTTCAGGCATCTAGCCCTCGATACCCCTATAGTCCTAGTTCGGCCAGGAAGGCCGGGACGGTCTCGCTCGCCGGGCCGTAGCGCGCCGCGTCGAAGGCGTCGGCGTTGTCGGAGGGAGCGAGGTTCAACTCGCAGGTGGGGATGCCGCGTGCCCGCGCGCGGCCGACATAGCCGGCCGCCGGGTAGACCGCACCCGAGGTTCCGACCGCGACGAACAGGTCGGCCCGCGCCAGCGCCGCCTCGATCCGGTCGAGGTGCTTCGGCATCTCGCCGAACCAGACCACGTCGGGGCGCAGGGCCGCCGCGCCGCAATGCGGGCAGGCATCGGGGCGCAGGAGGTCGCTGCGGCGCTCCGAGATGCTGCCGCAGGCGACGCAGCGCGCCGTCATCAGTTCGCCGTGCATGTGCACCACCTCCGGCGAGCCCGCGCGCTCGTGGAGGTCATCGACGTTCTGGGTGCAGAGGAACAGGTCCCCGCCCCGCGCGGCCAGGGCGTCCGCGGCGCGGGCGAGCGCCCTGTGCGCGGCGTTCGGCTCGGCCGCCAGCGCGGCGCGGCGGCGGTGGTTGTAGAAGTCGAGCACCAGATCCGGGTCGGCCGCGAAGGCCTCTGGCGTAGCGAGCGTCATCGGGTCGAGGCGGCGCCACAGGCCGCCCCGGTCGCGGAACGTGCCGAGCCCGCTCTCGGCCGAGATTCCGGCTCCGGTGAGGATGAAGATGCGTCGCGGCTGTCCGAGCATGGTGCGCGAGCTATAGCATGGCGGCAGGCCCGCAAGGCGCCCGGCCCCTGCAGCCCCGACGAGTCTCTCCGGATGAATGTTCTCGGCCGCCTCTTCGTGGCATGCCTCGCCCTGCTGCTGGCGATCCCGGCCGGCGCGGGCGTGCTCGTCCTCGCCCTGGTGCTCGACCCGGTGGCGGGCGCGTGGCTCACCGCGGGGGCGCTGGCCGGCATCGACGGGGCGCTCGCCGACCTCTCCGCGGGGCTGCCGCCGGAGGGGCTTGCGCTGCTGCTGGCGGGCCTCGCCCAGGTGCTGTTCTGGCTCCTCGTCGTGCCACCGCTGCTCGTCGCGGCCGTCGGCGAGACCCTGCGCCTGCGCGGCTCCGCCTGGTACGGGCTCGGCTGCGGCCTGCTCACGGCGGCGCTGCCCTGGCTCGGTCGGGGCGCCGCCCGGCTCGGCAGCGCGCCGCTGGCCGAGGCGCGGCTGACCGCGGTCCTGTTCCTCGCAGGGGCCGCCGCCGGCCTCGTCTACTGGCTGGTCGCGGGCCGGCATGCGGGCCCGGGAGAGCTCCGCCGGGGCTGAGCGAGGTCCGCACGTTCGAGACGCGCGCCGAGGGGTTCGCGCGTGACGATTCCGTGTCGTTGCGCACGCCGTGGCCGCGGGGGCGGGATGCCCGTGGCTCTGACGGCCGTCCAACCTTGACGGGAGCCATCGGGGCCGCCCGACAAGGGGACGCGATGACCGGATTCGGCTCGAACCTGCGCGGCTGCGCGCGGGCTGTGCTCGCCGCTTGGCTCGTCGCCGCCGGCGGCCCGGCGCTCGCCGCCTCCGCGGCCCAGCCCGGCCAGACGGTCGGCCTGCCGGTCGGCGCCCAGCTTCCGGTGGGCCTCTACTTCGTCAACCTGTCGAGCTTCGGCGTCCGCGGGACCCTGCCGCGCGAGTCCGCGACGAACGTCAACCTGCCGACCTTCGCCTGGGCGACGCCCTGGACCGTCGCGGGGGCGCGGCTGCAGTTCTTCTTCACCCAGCCGGTGGCCGCCGCGAGCCCGCAGGGCACCCCCTACCAGAGCGGCATCGGCCAGCCGCTGCTCGCCGCCCAGCTCGCCTGGGATCTCGGGGGCGACCTCGGCGTGAGCTACCTGTTCGGCGGCTACCTGCCGATCGAGACCCGCTTCCTGACCCAGTCGGCCTCGCTCAGCCACCGCTTCGCGGCGAGCTACACCGGCAACGACTGGAACCTGACCGCGAACCTCCTCTACGGCGTCTTCATCGACGCGCGCTCGCCCTTCGGCACCCTCTACCCCGACTACCTGAACCTCGATCTCACGGCGACGCGGAAGTTCGGCAAGTGGCAGGTCGGCGCGGTGGCCTTCGGATCCACCGACCTGCCGACCGGCGTGGCGCGCTACCGGGCCCAGGGGCAGGTCGCGGTGGGCGGCCTCGTCGGCTACAATTTCGGGCCGGTCAACCTGCAGGCCTACGTCACCCGCGACGTGATCGAGCGCAACTACGGCGGCCGCGAGATTCGCGGCTGGCTGCGTGCCATCGTGCCCCTCTACCAAGACAAGGGCGAGGCCGAGCCCAATCGCACCCTCGTGACGCGACGGCAGGCGGAGTAGCATCGGCCGTCCGCGGACTCCTCTCCCGGGGATGGGCCCGCCGCGCGCGACCCGCAGACCGAGGGATCGGCCGATTCCGAGGCGAATCGGCCGACCCGATGGTATGGGGAGCGCGCGGCTCCGGGCGGGCCGAGGGGGGGTGACGATGAGCGAGGGACTGGACCATGCGGCGGTCCGCGCCCATTACGGCGCGCCGACAGAGCGCTCGCAGGCCAAGCAGCTCGACCGGATCGACCGGCACGCCCGCGCCTTCATCGCGCTCTCGCCCTTCTGCGTCGTCGCCTCGGCGGACGCTGCGGGGCGCTGCGACGCCACCCCCCGCGGGGACGCGCCGGGCTTCGTCGCCGTCGCGGACACGCGCACGCTCCTCCTTCCGGACCGGCCCGGCAACCGCCGCGTCGACACGATGCTGAACGTGGCCGAGAATCCCTGGATCGGCCTGCTGTTCCTCGTGCCGGGGATCCAGGAGACCCTGCGGGTCAACGGGCGGGCCGAGATCGTCACCGATCCGGACGCGCTCGCCCCGCTCGCCGCCCAGGGCAAGCTCCCCTGCGCCGTGTTGCGGGTGCGCGTCGAGGAGGTGTTCTTCCACTGCGGCAAGGCCGTGATCCGCTCCGACCTCTGGACGCGCGGGGCCGGCCGGCGGCCGGACTTCCCGACGCTCGGGCAGATCTTCGCCGACCAGATCGCGGGCGCAGACGCCGCCGAGACCGACCGCTCCATCGAGGACGGCTACCGCAACCGGTTGTACTGAGGGCCGGGGGCCCGCTCAGGCCGGCACGCGGCGGTTGCCGTACCACTCGTCGACGCGCCCGCCGTAACCGGGCTGCGCGAAGGCGTCCTCGCCGGGGCCGTGGCTCGGCGCGCCCGCGAGCGCGCCGGGATCGATATCGACCACGTATCCGCCGAGCTCGGTGCTGTAGGTCAGCGCCCGCCAGGGCAGGGGATGGTGGTTCTCGCCCAGACCCAGGAAGCCGCCGAAGGCCAGCACCGCGTAGGCGACCTGGCCCGAGACCTTGTCGACCATGAAGTTGTGCACCGTGCCGAGATGCTCGCCCCGCCGGTCGTAGACGGCCGTGCCCTCCACCTTGTTCGAGGCGATCAGGCGCGCGGTCTCGTCGATCGCCACCGGCTCGGCGGCGGGATCGAGCTCCATCGACCCAGGCTTCCGGATGGCGCGCTCGTTCGGCAGGTCGGTGGGCATGTGGCAATCCGCGCAGGTCGATGTCCGGGCGATGTCGGGGCGATGTCGGGACGGCGTCCCGGGCCGCCGGCCGGGTGTTAAGCGCGCGAGCGGCGGTGGCGGTTCCGCGTCGCGGCGCCGTCACGGACGGGCTCCGGATCGGGGGCGGCGCCCCACCTGGCGCCGGGCCTGCGCAATCCCCGCCGTGGACGGACGTCGATCGCCTCTGGCGCGCGCGCCGCTTGCGCTGTGGATGAGCAGGCCTCCGCCACCGCTTTCCCCTTGGAACGCTGGCCGCACGGCTTAGTTGTTGCTGCTATGCTGCCCCGGCTGTGGTCCCATCGTCCGGGTCCGCGGCCCGTGAAGCGGAGGAATTCCATGGCGACCAAGACGACGGACAAGGCGAAGAAGGCGGCGCCCGAGGCTGGCAAGGCCGCCCCGAAGGCGACCAAGGCCGAGGGCGGCACCAAGCCGAACGCCCTGCAGCAGCCCCTGAAGCCGTCGGCCGAGCTCGGCGCCATCGTCGGCACCGATCCGCTGCCGCGCGGCGAGGTGGTCAGCAAGGTGTGGGACTACATCAAGAAGCACAATCTTCAGAACCCGGAGAACAAGCGCGAGATCGTCGCCGACGACAAGCTCAAGAAGGTCTTCGGCAAGGACAAGTGCACGATGTTCGAGATGAACAAGCACCTCGCCGCGCACCTCAAGTCCTGAGGCGAAACCCCGGACGCGCGCTCGTTCGCAGGACCGTTCCGGGCGGCCGCAGCCGCGGCCGCGCTTGGGCCGCGATGCCGGCCGCCCCGCAAGGGCCCGCCTCTGACCGGAGCCCCGGGAGCTGCCGGTCCTCCCGTGCGCGCCGATCGCCTCCCTAGCGCTCGGGCGTCCGCCGCAGGACGCTGGTGACGATCCCGGCGAGTGCCAGAAGCACGGCACACCAGAGCGAGACGCCGATGGCCGCGTCCGCCCCGCGCCCGTGCGTCAATCCGAACACCACCGCCACCAGCGCCGCCCCGAGGGACTGTCCGGTGAGGCGGGCCGTCGATTGCATGCCGCTGGCGCCCCCGCTGCGCTCGCGCGGGGCGGCCGTGATGATGACGCGGTTGTTCGGCGACTGGAACAGGCCGAAGCCGAACCCGCAGAGCACGAGGCGCCAGACGATGTCGAGGGTGGCGGGCTCGGGCGGCAGCAGCGCCACGGCCGCGAGGCCCGCCGCCATCACGGCGAGCCCGAGCCCGCCGAGCAGCCCCGGCGGGTAGCGGTCGGCGAGCCGCCCCGAGATCGGCGCAGCGATCGCGATGGCGAGCGGCCAGGGCGTCAGCAGGAAGCCGGCCTGCGTGCCGGAGAGATGCAGAACGTCCTGGAAGTAGAAGGGTAGGGCGATGTAGGCGATGAGCTGCGCCGAGAAGGCCAGGATCGAGGAGGCCATCGACAGCGCGAAGGCCGGGATCCGCATGAGATCGACCGGCAGGAGCGGCGCGGGCAGCCGCATCTGCCGGCGCACGAAGACGGTGCCGACGACGAGCGCGCCGGCGAGTTCGGCGAGCGCCTGCGGCCGCCGCGCGGGCTCGCCGAGTCCGTCGATGCCGACGATGAGGAGACCGAATGTCAGCGCGTTGAGCCCAGCGCTGACCCAATCGAAGCGCCGGCCGTTGCGGGGCGTGGCCGGCAGAGTGCGGGAGGCGACCGCCAGCGCCAGCAGCCCGACCGGGATGTTCACGAGGAACAGCCAGGGCCATGCGGCGACGGACAGGAGCGCCGCCGCGACCGTCGGACCGGCCGCCGAGGCCACCGCCACCACCAGGGCGACGTTGCCGACGCCCCGCCCGATCATCCGGTGCGGGTAGATGAAGCGCACCAGCGCGATGTTCACGCTCATCACGCCCGCCGCCCCAAGCCCCTGCGCGATGCGGCCGAGGACCAGCAGGTCGAGGGTGGGCGCCAGCGCGCAGGCGAGCGAGGCCGCGACGAAGACCGCGAGCCCGCCGAGATAGACCGGCCTATAGCCCAGGATGTCGCCGAGCGAGGCCAGCGGCAGCAGCGCGGCCGTCACCGCGATCTGGTAGGCGTTGACCACGAAGATCGCCTCGCCGGCCGAGACCGAGAGGTCGCGCGCCATCACGGGCAGCGCCACGTTGACGATGGCCCCGTCGAGCACCGCCATGGTCATGGCGAGCGCGATCGCCAGCATGGCGAGCAGCCGCTCGCGCACCGGCAGCCCGTCCTGGGTGCTGTCCCGGGAGTCGCCCCGGGAGCTGCCCCGGAAGCCGCCCTCTGCCTGCCCGGCCGCTTCGGCCATCCTGTACGCGCTCCGCCGCTGCGGTGGGGTCGCCCTCCTGTCGCCGACAGGGTGCCTCCCGTCGAGGCGGGCGATGTGCCCTATGTCACCCCGCGCGCCGCGATCGATGCGTTCTGCCGGGCGCGGACCGAACCGGAGCCGACATGCGCCGTACCGCCCTGTTTCCCGCCCTCTGCCTCGCCCTCTGCGCGCCTCTCGCGCTCGCGCTGCCAGCCGCCGCGCAGGCGCCCGAGCCGCTCGGCATCGCGCTGGAGGGCTTCGCCTACCCGTACCCGGTCGCCTACCTGCCGCTGAGCCGCGACGGCGAGGCCCAGCGCCTCGCCTACATGGACGTGGCCCCGCTGGGCACGCCGAATGGCCGCACGGTGCTGCTGCTCCACGGGCGCAACTTCCCGTCGAGCTACTGGGCGCCGGTGATCGCCGCGCTCGCGGGCGCGGGCTACCGGGTGGTGGCGCCCGACCAACTCGGCTTCGGCAAGTCGGCCAAGCCCGTCGGGCCCTTCACCTTCGACCGCATGGCCGCCGACACCGCCGCGCTCCTCGACGCCCTGGGTCTGCGCCGGGTGGACGTGGTGGCCCACTCGATGGGGGGCATGCTCGCCGTGCGGCTTGCCCGCAACGCGCCGGAGCGGGTTAACAGCCTCGTCCTGGAGGCGCCGATCGGGCTGGAGGATTACCGCTTCAGCGTGCCGCCGGTCGCGGACGACGTGCTGCTGAAGCGCGAGGGCGATCTCACCGCCGCGGCCTACCGGAAGCAGCTGATGACGAGCTACGCCCTTTCCCTGCCGGAATCGACGATCGAGCCCTTCGTGGAGATCCGCGAGCGGGTGAAGGGCTCGGGCGAGTACCCGCGTTGGCTCCGGTCCTTCGTGAACTCCTACCAGGCGATCTGGGGCCAGCCGGTGGTGCACGAGATCCCGCTGGTGCAGGCGCCGACCCTGTTCCTGATGGGCGGCAACGACCGCAACGCCCCCGGCAAGCCCTACGCCCCGCCGGATCTCGCCGCGCAGATGGGGCACAACGTCGAGAACGCGCAAGCGCTCGCCGCCCGGATGCCGAAGGGCCAAGCGGAGGTGTTCGACGGCGTCGGCCACCTCGTCCACATGGAGGCCACCGACCGCTTCAACGCCCGGGTGCTGGAGTTCCTCGACGGGCATTGACGCGCCCTCCCTCCGCCCTCAGAGGGGGGAGGAAGGACGGCTCGGTTCATGCCCCGCGCACCCGGAGCGGTCCACAGGACGCCGCTACCGGCCCCCGGCCGCGCCGTCCCGCCGCAGCAGGAACACACCCTGCGCGCCGATCAGGTTCCAGAACCACCAGGGCATCGCGAAGCGCATCGGACGCCCGCGCGCGTCCAGCGCCGCGGCGGTCTCGATCTTGGCGCCGACGGTCCGGCACAGGCCGACGAAGTCGCGGATGGTGCAGTGGTGGATGTTGGGCGTCTCGTACCACGCCTCCGGCAGGATCTCGGTCACCGGCATCCGCCCGCGGAAGGCGAGTTCGGCCCGCACCCGCCAGTGCCCGAAATTCGGGAAGGAGATGATCACCTGCCGGCCGATGCGCAGCAGGTGCTCCAGCACGATCCGGGGGTTGCGGGTCGCCTGGATGGTCTGGGACAGGACCACCACGTCGAAGGCGTCGTCGGGGTAGGCGGCCAGATCCGTGTCGGCATCGCCCTGGATCACCGAGAGGCCGCGCGCCAGGCAGGCGTTCACGCCCGCCCGCGACAGCTCGATCCCGCGCCCGTCCACGCCGCGCCGGTCGCGCAGCAGCGCCAGCAGGGTGCCGTCGCCGCAGCCGATGTCGAGCACCCGTGCGCCGGGGGGCACGAAGCCCAGCACGACGAGGTGGTCGACGCGCGCGTCCCCCTCGCCGCCCTCGCGCGGCAGGGCCTCGGTCGCGTCCCAGGGTGCGTCGGCCGCCGCCCGCCCGCTCACGGTCCGCGCGCTCATAGCCCGCGCGCCCGGGCGGCGGCGTCGATGAAGCCCTTGGCGGCGGAGTACATCGCCGGCTCGTCGAGCAGGAAGGCGTCGTGGCCCTTGTCGCTCTCGACCTCCACGAAGGCGACGGGCGCGGAGGCCGCGTTGAGAGCGTGCACGATGGCGCGGGATTCCCGCGTCGGGAACAGCCAGTCGGAGGTGAAGGACATCACGCAGAACCGCGTCCTGGTGCCCCGGAAGGCGTTGGCGAGCACGCCGCCATGATCCTCGGCGAGGTCGAAATAGTCCATCGCCCGGGTCAGATAGAGGTAGGCGTTGGCGTCGAACCGCTCGACGAAGCTGACGCCCTGGTGGCGCAGGTAGCTCTCCACCTGGAAGTCGGCGCTGAACGAGAAGGTCGGCGCGCTGCCGGCCTGGAAGCGGCGCCCGAACTTGCGGTGGAGCGCTGCCTCCGACAGGTAGGTGATGTGCGCGCCCATCCGGGCGACGCCGAGCCCCTTGGTCGGCCGCTTGCCCGCCTCGAGGTAGCGCCCGTCCGCCCAGGCCGGGTCGGCCATGATCGCCTGCCGGCCGACCTCGTGGAAGGCGATGTTCTGGGCCGAGTGGCGCGGCCCCGTGGCGATCGGCATCGCGGCGAAGACGCGCTCGGGGTAGAGCGCCGCCCATTGCAGCACCTGCATCCCGCCCATCGAGCCGCCGATGCAGAGGAACAGGTCGCGGATGCCGAGATGCTCGACGAGCATCGCCTGGGCCCGGACCATGTCGCGGATGGTGACGAGGGGGAAGTCCGGGCCGTAGGGCCGGCCCGTCGCCGGGTCGAGCGAGGCCGGGCCGGTCGAGCCCATGCAGGAGCCGATCACGTTCGAGCAGACCACGAAGTAGCGGTCGGTGTCGACGGGCTTGCCGGGTCCCACCAGCGTCTCCCACCAGCCGGGCTTGGCGGTGACCGGATGGCGGTGGGCGAAGTGCTGGTCGCCGGTGAGCGCGTGGCAGATCAGCACCGCGTTGGAGCGGTCGGCGTTGAGCGTGCCGGCGGTCTGGTAGGCGATCTGGAACGGGCTCAGGTTCACCCCGGCATCCATCGCGAGCGGCCGGTCGGGCCCGAAATGGGCGACCGGGCTCTGCGGCTCCAGGGCCTGGCTGCGCTCCGGGCTCGGGCGCATCCCGCGGCCGGGTTCCGCTGCGGGAGCCGGCCTCAGGGCGGTGTCGGGGGCGTTGTCCATGACCGTTCGTCTGGCGGGCGCGCCCCTGGGAAGAGCACGTGCAGGGCGCGCGGCACGTTCGTGTGACCGCCGGAGGTAGTATGCGGGGCCGGGGGCGTCAACGAAAGGGCAGACCTGCGCGTGCCGTTCAGGATCCCGGCGCGGCGCGCGGGCGGCCCGGCCGGCGGGTATCGCGCCGTTAAGGCTAACCTCGCGTCGGAGCGCGCCTTTTCCGGATTCTTCACCGCCCCCGGACGGGAATGGCGGGCCGGAGGGCTGCTTGTCCCCGCCGGCCAGGGCGTCCGATGCGCGTAGTCTCACAATCCGCCGCAGGTCAGGCCGTGCCGGAGCGCACACCGCTCGCCTGGGTGGAGATCGCCAAGGGCCTGTGCATCGGCCTCGTGGTGCTGATGCACGCCACCTTCGGCCTGGAGGGCGCACTCGGCGAGCAGGGCTACGCCCACGCGATCGCCGACTTCGCGCAGCCCTTCCGGATGCCGACCTTCTTCGCGCTCTCGGGCCTGTTCCTCGGGCGCGCCCTCGCCGCGGGCTGGGGCCCCTTCCTCGAGCGGAGGGTGTTCCACTACCTCTACTTCTACACGCTCTGGCTGCTGATCCAGGAGGCGATCCGCTTCCCGCAGCTCGGCGGCGGCACGCTCGCGGGCAGCCTGAACCACTTCGCGTGGTCCTATGTCGAGCCCTTCTCGACCCTGTGGTTCCTCTACGCCCTCGCCCTGTTCGCGCTGGTGACGCGGCTCGCCGCGCGCGTGGCCACCCCGGTGGTGCTGGGCGTCGCCCTCGGGCTCGCCGGGAGCGACATCAGGAGCGGCTGGCACCTCCTCGACGTCGCCTGCGACACCTACGCGTACTTCTACGCCGGCTACCGGCTCGCCCCGCAGATCCTCGCCTTCGGGGAACGGATGCGCGCCCGCCCGGCTCTCGCCGCCGCGGCGACGGCGGGCTGGCTCGTCGTCAACGGGGTCCTGATCTTCCGCGTGGTCCCGGCCCTCGGATGCGCCACGGTCGGCGAGGCCCCGCTCGTCGCGCTGCCGCTCGGCGTCCTCGGTGTGTTCGGCGTGACGGCGCTCGCGACGCTGCTGGAACGGAGCGCCGCCGGGCCGGCGCTCGCCTATGCGGGCTACCGCTCCATCGTGATCTATCTCGCGGCCTTCGCGCCGGTCGCGCTCCTGCGCGCGGGGATGGTGCGCTACGGGGTGCCGCTGGACGTCGGCACCGCGAGCCTCGCGCTGACCGCCGCCGGCATCCTGCTGCCGCTCGCCCTGGAGCGCGTCCTGCGGGGCACGCCGGCCGCCTGCCTGTTCGTGCGGCCGTCCGCAGCTCTCCGCGCGCCGGCCCTCTTCCTGGGCGGGGGCGGCTTGGTCGGGGGCAGCTTGGGCGGGGGCCGCTCGTCGCCCGGCGGCGCGGCCGCGCCGTCGGCGGCCTCCGTCGTCTCGGTGGCCGAGGCCGGGACCTCGCTCGCGACGGCGCTCGGCGGGCCGCCCGTTCAACGGGGCGCGCTTGTTCCCGCCGGGCCGTCGCTGCCGCTGGCCCTCGGCCCGCGGGAATCGTAAAGGAGGGCGCTACCCCATCCCGGCCGCGGCCCGGCCGCACACGCGAGCACGATGCGCTTCTCCAGCAAAGCCAATCCGGGGGCGGACCTCGCGGCGCTGCGGGCCGAGATCGACCGGATCGACGCCGAGATGCACGCCCTGCTGATCCAGCGCGGCACGATCATCGACCGGCTGATCGCCGTGAAGGGCACCACCGCCTCGGGCTCGGCCTTCCGCCCCGGCCGCGAGGCCTCGATGATGCGGCGCGTGGCCGAGCGGCACCGCGGGCTGCTGCCCCTCGACACCGTGGAGGGGATCTGGCGGGTCATCATCGCCACCTTCACCTACGTGCAGGCGCCGTTCTCGGTCCACGCCGACGTCTCGGCCGGCGACCCGGCGATGCGCGATTCCGCCCGCTTCCATTTCGGCTTCACGGTGCCCTACCGGCCGCACCCGACCTGCGCGGCGGTGATCGAGGCGGTGGCGGCCTCGCGCGGCGACCTCGGCATCTTCCGCTTCGAGAGCCGGGCGGCCAACGGTGCCGCGCACCCGCCCAAGGGCGAGGCGTGGTGGGAGGGCCTGATCGGCGAGGGCCGCCCGAAGGTGATCGCCCGCCTGCCCTTCATCGAGCGGCCCGCGCACCCGGCCGGCACGCCGGTCTTCGTGGTGGCCAAGCCGCTCGACGACCCGAGTGCGGCCCAGCGCGACTGGGTGCTCCACGCGGTGCGGGCCGGGGCATGGCCGGACGAGGCGGAGCGGGCGCTGCACGACCTCTACGGCGAGGTGGTGGGGCGGGCCAAGCCTCGGGGCGAGACCGAGCGCCTGCTGCTGGCCCTGCCGGGCGGCGTGGGCACGCGGCAACTGGGCGAGGCGCTCGACCGGGCCGGCGCCGGCGTCACGGCCCTCGACGAGACCGGCAGCCACGCGGCCCGCTTCCGGGTCTGAACGCAAGGTCATTGGATCCCAAAGGGTTGTGACCCTTTGGCAGGGTCCCGGGGCGCGCAGCCCCGGGTTGGTCCCGCCGACCCGGCGAAGCCGGGACGGCGGGACCAAATGCAGAGCTCCGCCCTGCACCCGCGAACGGCCTCAGGCCTTTCGAAACCGGGACTTTCCAGTGCTGACGGTCAGGCCCGTTGCGGGTCGTTCTCCAGGCGGATCGGCTGGCCGTGCGGCGTCGCCGCGGCGGCGCGCAGCCACGCATCGCGGCGGGCGTCCAGGGCCGCCGGGGCGGCGATGCCGCGTTCCGTCAGCAGCGCCTCCAGGGCGACGAGCCAGCGGCCGTAATCGGCGGCAGCCTCCGGATCGTCCCCGGGGCGGATCGCCCGCCCGAGCGCCTCGGCCCACTCGGCCCACGTGAACACCCCCGCGTCGCGCAAGCTCACCACCAGGGCGAAGACCTGCGCCTCCCACGGGGCCGCGAAGGGGCCGGGCTCCGGCGCGCTCACGCGGCGACCGCGTCGAGATAGGGCTCGAACATCTCGACCATCACCCGCTGGTTCGGGTCGGCGTCCGGCCCCCACAGCTCGGCGGCGGCAAAGGCCACGGTGTAGAGCCAGGCCGGGTTCTCGCCCGCGCCGGTCGCGTTGGTGTCGGGCAGCACGAAGGCGCCGTGAACCCGCTCGACCCGGCCGAGATGGCCCCGGACGTAGCGCGGCAGGCGGGTATGGCCCACCGGGTGAAGGTTGCGGGCGCGCACCGCGTCGCCCGCGGCGAAGCGGGCTGGTCCCTGCGACGGCCGATCGCTCGGGAAGCCGGCGCGGAAGCGCGGTTCGAGGATCCCGGCCGTCAGCACCCGCCCCACCGGCCGGGCCGGTGCGTCCGAGATTCCGCGCGCCATCTCCTCGGGGCTGGCGAGGCCGTGGGCGGCGATCTGCGTCTCCAGCGCTCGCAGCCAGATCGCGTAGTAGCTCGACGCGAGATACTCGGCCGGCGGCAGCGATTCGCGGGCCGAGCGCGAGCCGTCGAGGTTCCACGTCCCGGTGAAGCCCATGGCCATCGCCAGGGCGAAGACGCGCCGCTCCCACTCCGCGTGGAAGACCGGCTCGTCGGGCTCCGGCCGCACGGGGCCGAAGCCGTGCATGCCGCCGAGATCCTGGGCGCCGTTCATGCCGCCTGCTCCGGGCTTTTCGGCAGGCCCGTGCCGATCATCGCGTCGCGGGTGACGAGGCTGGCCAACCGCGCCTCGTCCCAGCCCTCGGTGCCGGCCGGTCGCTCGGGCAGGACCATGTAGCGGGTCTCGGCGGTCGAATCCCAGACGGTGATGCGGGTGCTCTCGGGCAGGTGCAGTCCGAACTCGGCCAGCACCCCGCGCGGGTCGATCACGGCGCGCGCCCGGTAGGGCGGCGCCTTGTACCAGACCGGTGGCAGGCCGAGCACCGGCCAGGGGTAGCAGGAGCACAGCGTGCAGACGACGAGGTTGTGCTCCCCGGGGGCGTTGGCCACCACCACCATGTGCTCGCCGCCGCGCCCGCCGATATCGAGCTCGGCGATCGCCGGGGTGGCGTCGGACAAGAGCCGCGCCCGGAAGGCCGGGTCGGTCCAGGCCCGGGCGACGACCCGGGCGCCGTTATGGGGACCGACCTTCGTCTCGTACATCTCGACGAGCGCGTCGAGGGCGGCCGGCTCCACGTAGCCCTTCTCGACCAGCAGCGATTCGAGCGCCCGCACCCGCGCCTCGACCGGCGTGAGGTCGCTGCCGTGCGGGTGGCCGTGCGGGTGGTCGTGGTCTCGGTGCTCGTGCGCCATGGCCGCCCCTGTCTCACCTCAGCCCTGGATACCCGGCGGCAGGCGCAGGTGCCAGTCCGTCGCCCCCTGGTAGGCCTGGCCGATGCGCAGCGCCGTGGCCTCGTCGTAGCCGCGGCAGACGATCTGCAGCGAGAGTGGCAGGCCGCCCGCCGTGAACCCACTCGGCAGGGCGAGCCCGCAGAGGTCGAGCAGGTTGCCGAAGCGGCAGAAGCGCGAGGGCAGGTGGTCCTCGTCCACGCTGTCGAGCGGGATCGCCGCCGTCTCGGTGGTCGGCGTCAGCACGGCGTCGAAGCCCTCCAGGGCCTCGGCAAAGGCCCGCTTCAGCGCCTCGCGCCGCCGGATCGTCGCGAGGTAGTCCTGCGCCGTGAGCTTCGCGCCGGCCAGGATCCGCGCCCGCACCGCGTCGCCGAGCGGGCTCGCCGGGTCCTCGGCGAGCGCGCCGTTGGTGACGTAGGCCTCGGCGTTGGTGATCGCGCTCAAGTCGAAGATCTCGGCGAAGCGGAAGGGCAGGTGGATCTCGGCGATCTCCGCGCCGAGGCTCGCCAGCGTGTCGAGGGCCCGGTCGTAGGCGGCGAGCACGGCGCCGTCGGCGCCCTCGCGCTCGGCCGCCGGCATGCGGGCGAGCCGCAGGCCCCGCACGCCCCGCTTCAGGGTCGGGAACGGATCGTCGGGCGCGATCCCCCGCGTGGTCGGGTCGAGCGGGTCGGGGCCGGACATCGCCCGGTAGAGGAGCGCCGCGTCCTCAACCGTGCGGGCGAGGGGCCCGGGCGTGTCGAGGGTGGTGGAGAGCGGCACGATCCCGTGGGTCGAGATGCGCCCGACCGTCACCTTGAGCCCGGTGAGCCCGCAGAAGGCGGCCGGCAGCCGCACCGAGCCGCCCGTGTCGGTGCCGAGGCCCCAGGGCGCCATGCGGGCGGCGACCGCCACGCCGGTGCCGCTGCTGGAGCCGCCCGGCGTGCGGGGCGTCCCCGGATCCCAGGGGTTCCAGGGCGTGCCGAGATGCGGGTTCGTGCCCCAGCCGCCATAGGCGAACTCGACCGTGTGGGTCTTCCCCAGCACGATCATCCCGTGCGCGATCAGCCGCCGCGCGACGGTCGCGGTGCCGCGGGCGATCCGCGCCCGGTGGGCGGCCGAGCCGCCCATGGTGATGCGCCCGTCGAGGTCCACGAGGTCCTTCAGCGCCACCGGCACGCCGTGCAGCGGCCCGACCGCGTGGCCGGAGCGGATCGCCCGGTCGGCGCCCTCCGCGGCCAGCCGCGCGTCCGCCGCGTAGACCTCCGTGAAGGCCCGGAGCTTCGGCTCCTGAGCGGCGATCCGCGCGAGCATCGCCTCGACGGCATCGACGGGAGAGAACGTTCTGGCGGAGATGCCCTCGGCCAGTGCCTTGGCGGAGAGGAGCGAGAGGTCGGTCGGGGTATCGGTCATGGAAAATACCTGCTTGGGCACTGCTTGGGCACTGCGCCCGCGACTCTTCCTCACCCCTCCGCGGGGAGGAGGATCGTCGACGACGATGCCGCCTCTCCGTCGTCATCCCGGGGCCGCCGGGAGCCGGATCGTCGGATGGGATCACGCTGCCCGCAGGGGTGAGAGAGCGTAGCGGGCGCCGACTCGTCCGCAAGTTGCAGGCCAGGCTTCCCGCTTCCCGCGCAGGGCCGGCCATGTGGGGAGGGCTTGCCGCCCCGCCCCGCCGCGCCACCATGCGACCTGAGGCCGGCCCAGCCGGCGCGAGGAGTGCCCTGCCGTGTCCGAGCCGATGAACGGGGCCGAGAGCCTCGTGCGCACCCTGGTGGCGGGCGGCGTCGAGGTCTGCTTCACCAATCCGGGCACCTCGGAGATGCATTTCGTGGCTGCCCTCGACCGGGTCGAGGGCATGGCCTGCGTGCTGTTCCTGTTCGAGGGCGGGGCGACGGGTGCGGCGGACGGCTACAGCCGCGTCGCCGACAAGCCCGCCTCGACGCTGCTCCATCTCGGCCCCGGTCTCGCCAACGGCTGGGCCAACCTCCACAACGCCCGCCGCGCCCGCTCGATGGTCGTCAACATCGTGGGCGAGCACGCGACCGACCATCGCGCGTACGACGCGCCGCTGACCTCCGACATCGAGGGGCTCGCCGCCACCGTCTCCGCCTGGACCCGCACGGGCACGAGCGCGACCGAGATCGCGGCCGACGGCGCCGCGGCGATCGCCGCCGCCCGCACCGCGCCGGGGCGGATCGCCACCCTGATCCTGCCCGCCGACACCGCCTGGCAGCCGGGCTCCGGCATCGCCCTGGTCCCGCCCGTCCCGGAGCGGGCGCGGGCGGGCGACGAGGCGGTCGCCGAGGCGGCGCGGGCGCTCAGGAGCGGCGAGCCGGCCCTGCTGCATCTCGGCGACCGGGCCCTGCGTGGCGCGGGAAAGCGCATCGCGGCCCGGATCGCGCGCAAGACCGGGGCGAGGCTGCTCGCCATGACCTCCAACGCCCGGATCGACCGCGGCGCGGGCGAGGTGCCGATCGAGCGGCTGCCCTACCCGATCGATCAGGCGATCGCGGTGCTGGCGCCCTACCGGCGCGTCGTCCTCGTCGGCGCCACGCGCCCGGTCGGCTTCTTCGCCTATCCGGGCAAGCCGAGCGTGCTCACCCATCCCGATTGCGAGACGGTGATGCTGGCCGCCCCCGAGGAGGACCAGATCGAGGCGCTGGAGCGTCTCGCCGAGGCGGTCGGCGCGCCGGCGGAGATCGATCTGGCCGTGCCGCCGCGCCCGGAGCTTCCGACCAGCGGGCCGCTCGGCGACGACACGATCGGCCGGGTGCTCGGCGCGCTGATCCCGGAGGGGGCGGTGGTCTGCGACGAGTCGCTGACGACGGGGCGCAACTTCTTCGGCGCCACACACGGCGCCGCGCCGCACAGCTGGCTCCAGCTCTCCGGCGGCGCGATCGGCCTCGGCATCCCGATGGCGACCGGCGCCGCAGTGGCGGCGCGCGGCCGCAAGGTGATCGGGCTGCAGGCCGACGGCAGCGCCCTCTACACCGCCCAGGCCCTCTGGACCCAGGCGCGCGAACGCCTCGACGTGGTGACGCTGATCTGGTCGAACCGTGCCTACGCGATCCTGCGGGGCGAGCTTGCCAACGTGGGTGCGCGCAACCCCGGCCCGAAGGCGCTCGGCATGCTCTCGCTCGACGACCCGCCGGTGGACTGGGTCAGCCTCGCCCGCGGCTACGGCGTGGAAGGCCGCCGCGTCGAGACGCTGGAGGCCTTCACCGACGTGTTCCGGCACGCGCTGGCGCGGCGGGGTCCCTTCCTGATCGAGGTGGCGCTGTAGGCGCGCGCCCGTCGCCGGGGCGTCACGAAAGCCGGTTTAGACTTGCCTCGCAGACGCGTGCGGCGCCTATACTGCGCCGCAGCAGAAATACTTACGCAGAACGTCCGCGAATCACTTGCGCAGAGGTTTCGATGCGTTAACGTCGCAGCCTCGCAAGCCGCTTCAAGGAGACAGGAGGAGAATTATTCCTTCGCGCACGGCGCGTTGGAAGAGAATCGTCGTCCAGAGGCAATGACCCAACACAGGATGGCTCCGATGTCCGAGATGATTCGCGTTCGCCCGACCCAGGACGGAACCTATACTGTTTACCGCGGCATGACGGCGTTGATCTCCGGCCTGACCCGCCTGCAGGCCGAGCGCTACGAGGCGAGCATCGCCCGCCAGCAGCAGGGCTTCATCACGGCGGGCGCCTAACGGCCGCCCGCGGCGCCGCGCGAGAGGCGGCGCCGCAACCCTGCCACGAGCCCCGATAATCGTTTCGGATGTGCGGTGCGAACCGCGCCACTCTTCTCCTGTAGGGCCCGGCGATTGTCTGTGGCCGCAAGTCTGAACCCCGCCCGGATCAGGCGCGGGTCTCCTCTTCCGCGCGGGCTACCGGATTCCCACAACGCCTACTGATGCTCTCGGCGCTCTCCTTCCCCCCTCTGCGGGGGAGGGGGACTGCGCGTGTGCCATCCGAGATATGTAATACGGTAGCCCGTGCGGGAGAGGGGGCGCGGCGTGGCTATTGCGCCCTTCGGGTCGGCTGTCCAAGCGCTTGGAGACCGCGACCTCAGACCGCCCCGTCGAGCGCGAGCGCGCCGAGATCGCCGACATTCCCCTCCGCGTCGAGGCCGCGCTGCCGGGCCGAGATCACGTGCCGGTCGCCCGCCCGCTCGAAGCTGAACAGCAGGTAGGCCGCGCGCCGCGCGGGCGAGGGCCCGTGCGCGCCGGGCCGGGCCGAGGCCGAGGCGGTGCCGACGACCGGAACCCGCCTGCCTCCCGGCCCAGCCACCGCGGCGAGGCTCGCCACGTGGTTGTGGCCGTGCAGGATCAGCTCGGCGCCGGCCCGCGCGATCATCGCCGTGAAGGCGGCCGCGTCCCGGAGTTCCCGCCCTGGCGAGGCGCCACCCGGATGGGGCGGGTGGTGGATCATCACCACCCGGCAGGGCCGGCCGGGCTCCGTCGCGAGCGCCCGCAGCAGCGCCTCGGCCGCCGCGATCTGCGCCCCGCCGAGGCGCCCGCTCGCCACGAAGGGGATGGTCGGGATCGCGGTCGAGAGGCCGACGAGGGCGAGCGGGCCACGCCGCCGCAGGTAGGGGAAGCGGCTGCCGCAGCCGCCGTCGTCGGCCGTCCAGCGGTCGCACTGGGCGAGCAGGCCCTCCAACGAGCCGCGCACGTAGGCGTCGTGGTTGCCCGGCACGAAGCTCACCGCGTCGGGCGTGCCCAGCGCCTCCAGGAAGGTGCGCGCCGTCTCCCACTCGCTCGGCAGGCCGATGTTGCAGAGGTCGCCCGTGCAGGCGACGTGGTCGGGCCTCTGCGCCCTCAGGTCCGCCACCAGGGCGGAGAGCACCGCCATGTCGTGGCTGCGCGAGCGCCCGCGCCGCCAGTTGGCGTAGCCGGTCGCGCGCTTGCCGAGCAGGTGGCGCAGGCGGGGACGCGACAGCGGCCCGACATGCGGGTCGCTGAGATGGGCGAGGCGGAAGGGCGTGGGATCCGGCATCGCCCCCGCGCATCGCGGCTCCGGGCGCGCGCGTCAAGCCGCCCCGGCGCGAACCCGTGACGAAGGCGGCGAGGCCGCCGCGGCGCCCGGCCGGAGGACGGGCCGGAGGACGGGCCGGAGGGCCGGCATCGTCCAGGACCCGCGCGGCCGCACAACCCAGGGTCGGTTGCGCGGCCGCGCGCGGCGGGGATAGATGCACCCCCGGTGCCCGCCTCCTCAGTTCCGGCGCAAAGCTCCGGTGAAAGCCCGGCTCGCCGTCCCGGCCTCGCCCCCTAGCCATCCGTCCGCGCCCGCGCGGCGGGTTTCCGGAAGCGAAGATGAGCCTCCTCAAACGCATCAGCCGGCTACCGGCCGTCCAGGAAGGGCTGGGCGCGCTCGCCGCCGCCTATCTGGGCCTCGTGCGGCGCACCAACCGGTTCACGGTCGAGTCCGCGGGGGGCGATGCCTGGATCGACCGGCACAGCCCCTTCATCGCCGGCATGTGGCACGGCCAGCACATCATGGTGCCGTTCGCCCGGCGGCCGCAGGACCGCATCGCCACGATCATCTCGCGCAACCCCGACGGCAACATCAACACGATCGCGCTGACCCGGATGGGCGTGCGGGTGATCCGCGCCTCGGGGGCCCGCGGCCGGGTGGTGCGCGACGCGCGCGCCAAGGGCGGGGCCGAGGGCCTGCGCGCCATGCTGAAGGCGCTGAAAGCCGGCGAGACCGTCGCCTTCAGCGCCGACGTGCCGAAGGTCTCGCGCCGGGCGGATGCCGGCATCCTCACGCTCGCCCGCTTCTCCGGCCGGCCGATCGTACCGGTCGCCGTGGTGACGAGCCGCCATATCCGCTTCAACTCCTGGGACCGGGCCTGCCTCGGCCTGCCCTTCGGCCGGGGGGCCGTGGTGTTCGGCGAGGCGATCCACGTGCCGCGCGAGGTCGAGGCGGAGGCGTTCGAGCGGCTGCGCCAGCGGCTCGAGGCCGAGATGAACCGGGTGCACGACCGGGCCTACGCCCTCGTCGGGCGACCGGACCGGGTGGGCGCGAACTGGCTCGGCGTGCCGGCCGACGGGACGGCGGGACGTTCGGCCGGGAGCCTCGCGTGAGGGCGCCGCCCCTCACCCTGCCGCTGCGGGCCTACCGGGTCGGCCTGCGGCTCGGCGAGCCCGCCGTGGCGGGCCTGCTCGCGTGGCGGGCGCACCGCGGCAAGGAGGATCCGAGGCGGCTCCCCGAGCGCCGCGGCTTGGCCGGCCGGGCGCGGCCCGTCGGCCCGCTCGCCTGGATGCACGGGGCGAGCGTCGGCGAGGCGCTCTCGCTCGTCGGCCTCGTCGAGGGCATGATCGCCCGCGGCTTCTCGGTCCTCGTCACCACCGGCACCCGCACGGCCGCCGAGCTGATCGGCACCCGCCTGCCGCCCGGCGCCGTGCACCAGTACATGCCCCTCGACGCCCCGCGCTGGGTCGGGCGCTTCCTCGAACACTGGCAGCCGGACCTCGCGCTGGTGGCCGAATCCGAGATCTGGCCCAACGTCATCGTCGGCCTGCACGAGCGGGGCATCCCGCTGATCCTCGTCAACGGGCGGATGTCGGAGCGCTCGTTCCGCGGCTGGGAGCGCTCGCCGCGCACCGCGCGCGCGCTCCTCTCCCGCATCGCCGTCTGCCTCGCGCAGACGCGCGACGACGCGGAGCGCTTCGTGCGGCTCGGCGCGCCGCGGGTGAATGTGGCGGGGAACCTGAAGTTCGACGCCGCGGTGCCGCCGGCCGACCGGCAGCAGCTCGCCTATCTCGGCGAGATGATCGGGGAGCGCCCGGTCTGGATCGCGGCGAGCACCCATGCGGGCGAGGACGCCACCGTCGCCGCGTCGCACGCGCGCCTGGCCGCCCGCTTCCCCGACCTCCTCACCATCGTGGCCCCGCGCCATCCGGGCCGGGGGCAGGCGGTGGCCGAAGTCGCGGCCGCGGCGGGCCTGCGCAGCGCGCGCCGCGCGACCGGGGGGCGCCCCCATCCTGGGGTCTCCTGCTACGTCGCCGACACGGTGGGCGAGCTCGGCCTGTTCTACCGCCTGAGCCCGGTCGCCTTCCTGGGCGGCTCGCTGGTGGAGCGCGGCGGCCAGAACCCGATCGAGCCGGTTCGCCTCGACGCGGCGGTGCTGCACGGGCCGCACACCCAGAACTTCGCCGAGATCTACGGCGCCCTCGACGCGGCGGGGGGCGCGCTCGCCGTGGCGGACGCGGACGAACTTGCCGCGCGGGTCGGCGCCCTGCTCGCCGAGCCGCAGCGCGCCGCGGCGGTGGCCGAGGCCGGGCAGCGGGCGCTGCGGCCCTTCGAGGGGGCGGTGACGCGCACGCTCGCGGTGCTGGAGCCCTTCGTCGCGCACCAGAAGCTCGCCGCCCTCCAGGCCTGATGCGCCCGCCCGCCTTCTGGGACGCCCACCCGCACCACCCGGCCGCCCTGGCGCTGCGGCCGCTGGGCGCCCTCTACGGCCGGCTCACCGCCGCCCGGATGGCGCGGCCCGGCGCGCGCGGGCCCTGCCCGGTCCTCTGCCTCGGCAACTTCACCCTGGGCGGTGCCGGCAAGACCCCGGCGGCGCTGGCGCTCGCCGACATCCTGCGCGACCTCGGCGCCCGACCGGCCTTCCTGAGCCGCGGCTATGGCGGGCGCCTGCCCGGCCCCGTCGCGGTCGATCCCGCGCGCCACGGGGCCGCGGATGTCGGCGACGAGCCGCTCCTTCTCGCACGCTGCGCCCCGGCCGTCGTCGCGCGCGACCGGGTGGCCGGCGCCGCCCTGTGCGCGGCGGGGGGCGCGGACGTGATCGTGATGGATGACGGGCTGCAGAACCCCTCGCTCACCAAAGACCTCGCCCTCGCGGTGGTCGATGCGGGCGCGGGCATCGGCAACGGTCTGCCCTTTCCGGCGGGGCCGCTCAGGGCCCCGCTGGCCGACCAGTGGGCGCATGTTGCCGGGCTGATCCTGGTCGGCGACGGGCCGGGCGAGGCCGTGGCGGAGGCCGCCCTGCGGCATGGCCTGCCCGTGCACCGCGCCCGGCTCGCCGCGGAGCCCGGCGCGCTCGCCGGCCGGCGCGTTCTGGCCTTCGCGGGGATCGGCCGCCCGCAGAAATTCTTCGCGACGGTGCGGGAGAGCGGGGCGGACGTCGCCGCCACCCGGGCCTTTCCCGACCACCATCCCTACGCGGCGGGCGACCTTGCGGCGCTGGCCGCCGAGGCGGCGCGTCTCGGCGCGGACCTCGTCACCACTGAGAAGGATGCGGTGCGCCTGCCGGCGGCCTTCGCGGCCCGCGTGCTGTCCGTGCGGCTGCGCTTCCGCGACGAAGCGCCCTTGCGCGCGCAGTTGCGGGCCCTGTGCCGGCCGGCGTGAGGCCGCGTGCCTGTCGGCGGCGCGATCAGAACTTGTCCGGCAGGCCCTTCACCGCGTTGCCCAGCGCCTCGACGCTCGCGCCGATCTTGCGGCCCGTGGCGGCGAGCGTCGGCACCTTGATGCCGAACACCTCCGTCTCCTCGGCCTCGGCAGAGGCTGTCGGCTGGGTCCCCGCCTCGGCCGAAGCGATGGCTGCAGGCGCGGGCTTGCGCGCGGCGACAACCTTCTCGGGCTTTCTCTTGGCGTGTTCGGACGTCTCCCCCTTGGCGTCAGCGGGCTTTGCCGGCTCCTTGCGGCTCTCTGCAGGGGCCGGGCGCGCGCCGGGCTTCTCGGCCGCGGCCTTCTCGGGGGCGGGCGGCAGGGCCGCGAAGCTGGTGCTGGCGGTACGGGCGCGCACGGTCTCGGCGGGGCGCGCGGCGACCGTCGGCGCGGTGCGGCTCGGCGGCGGCAGGACGCCGGCCTGACGGGCGGGGGCGATCACCGGCGCGTTCTCGATCGTCGGCGCGGGCTTGGCGCTTGCGGCCTTCGTGAGCGCGGGCTTGCCAACGGCCGATTGGGCGCCCTCGGATTTGGGCGCCGGCGGCATCTGCGCCGCAGGGACGGGCGCGGGGGGGACGATGGCCGCGGTCCGCGGCGCCGGCAGGTCGGGCGAGAGCGCGACGGGCGGCTCGACGGCGGCCGGGGGCTTGGGCGCGACGGAGGGCGCCGGACCGGCCACCGGTCCCGCCGGGTTCTGGGCGGGCGCCGCCTCGGCGGGCGGCAGTGCGATCCGCCGCGGCGCGTCCGCGCCGGGCAGGCTGCCGGTGGCGAGCGCGGGCAGGCCGTCCTTCGTCAGGTCCGGCCAGTCGACGGCGCTCTGCTGCACGGGCAGGCTCCGCACCGGGGCGCCGCGCGATCCGGTCAGGTCCGACATGAGGGCGGAGGCTGCCGCGAAGGCGCCGAGGCCGGCGACCCCGAGGGCGGAGGCCAGCGCGATGCGCCGGAGGGGGCGGCCGGGCGGCACGCTCTGCGCGGCCGTGCGGGGCTGGCGGGTCTCAGTGGGGTCGAGCGCGAGTTCGTTCATGGACGGGGTCTCTGGACGCGACGCGGATCCGAACGGCCGCTCCCCCGAACCCGGCCGCCCGCCCCAGGTATTCCCGAAGGCGGATCTCGGACGATGACTCAGGCCCGACAATACGGCGCAAAGATGTCGGCCGCCGCGCCGGGCACGGATTCCGTTCAGGAACAGGTAACCCTGTGTACGGTCGGCGCGATTAAGAATCGGTGACTTCGCGGGGCGATCCCTGCGGGTCCGGATACGCGCCCGCGGCGATCTGGGCCGCCACCACCCGCGCGACGGCGCGGGTCCGGCGGTCCGGCGCGAGGCCGGGATTCGGCCCGAGCCCGAGACGGTGCCGCTTCAGCGCGACGAGGGCGGGATCGCCCCAGCGCGCGAGGAGCGCCTGGAAGGCCGCGTGGGGGCCGGGGCGGAACGGGCCGGGCAGGCCGGACCCGTCGCGCTGCGGGTGCGGCGGCTCGACATGGGCGCAGGGCACGAGGCCGGGCGGGATCGGCGCCGTCGCGACGTGCCGGCGCCCGAGCCGCAGGATGCGGGGGACCATGTGGGCCCGCGGCCCCGGGGCGCCGTCCGGGACCGCCCCCCTGCGCAGCACCTCGACGCGCCCGAGCGGCCCGGCGAAGACGAGGTCGGGACGATCCGCCGCCGCCACGAAGCCCTCCGGGTCGGGCAGCGGCGCCCCGGCGCGGGCCTGGAGGCGCGCGAGCCCCTCCGCGTCCCCGGCGCGGGCCAGGATCGCGACGGGTCCGAGGCCGAGGCCGAGGTCGAACAGCGTATCCGCCCGCGCGCCCGGGTCGAGCGCCTCGTGGTCGGGCCCGAGCGCGGTGACGGCGCCCCGGCGCGGGCGGGGCAGGGCGGCCTCGGGCAGGCAGAGCGCCACGGCGTGGCTCCAGCCACCGGGCACGGCCGTCTCGTAGGCGACGGCCACGAGATCCGGGCGGGTGCCGAGCGCGATGCCGCCGCGCGCCGTGCGCAGGCCGAGCCTTCCGCCCGCGAGCGGCCGGACGGGCTCGTCGGGGCCGCGCCGGAACGCGGCGGCGGCTCCGAAGGTGCCGAGGCTCCAGCCGGCCTCGGGCTCGGCGAGCAGGTCGCGGATCAGGTCGTGGACCGGATCGCGCGGCGCGGGGGGCACGATCGCGGGCGTCATGCGCGGATCGCTACGATGCGGCCCCCGCGCCTTCAACCGCCGCTCGTAGGACCACCGGATGGACAATCCCACGTGCCTGGATCAAGGCTCGCCGGGTGACCGCCCGCGCCCCGACCGTTCCCACCCGACCCGACGCGCCAGCCGCTCCCGAGCGCGCGCCGGCCGCCGCGCGGCGCGCGCTGCCCTGGGCCGGCTGGTCGACACGGCGTCGCCTGATCGCGGTGGTGCTCGCCATCGACGTGCTGGCGGCGCTGGTCTCCTGCGCGGTCATCGTCCTCAACGCGCGCTCGGCCGTGAAGGTCGAGACCCGGGCCTCGCTCGCCACCGTGGAGTCGCTGGTGGCCGACACGATCCGGCTCGCCGACACGGCCTCGCCCGACACCCTGCTGCAGACCCTCGACCTGCGCTCCCAGGCGCTCCGCCACGTCCGGGTCAGCGTGGTCGACAGCGACGGCGATCCGGTGGGCGAGCCCCTGGGCCGGCCACGCGCCGAGAAGGCGGCGCCCGCCTGGTTCGCCGACCTGATCGCCCCGCCGATCAAGCAGCACACCCTGCCGATCGTGGCGGGCGGGCGCCAGATCGGAGCGGCCCGCATCACCACCCAGCCGCTGGACGAGATCGACGAGATCTGGAGCTACGCCCGGGCGCTGTCGATCACCACCTTCTGCATCAACGCGGCGATGCTGGTGGCGCTCTACCTCGCGGCGGGCCGCGTGCTCGCGCCCCTGGGGAGCCTCGCCCGGGGGCTGACCCAGCTGGAGCGGCACGACTACACCGCCCGGCTCGCCCTGCCGGAAACGCGCGAGCTCGCCGCGATCGCGGCCCGCTTCAACCAGGTGGCGGAGGCGCTCGGCGAGGCGCGCGCCGCCAACGGCCGCCTCAACCGCCAACTCCTGACCGCCCAGGACGACGAGGGCCGCCGCATCGCGCTCGAACTCCACGACGAGTTCGGCCCCTGCCTGTTCGCACTTGAGGCCACCGCCGCCTCGATCGCCCGCATCGCCGCGGGCGAGGCCGAGCCTGCCCGCGACAAGCTCGCGGCGCGCGCCGCCGAGATCGCCGGCATCGTCGGGCAGGTGCAGAGCCGCAACCGCGACCTGCTCAACCGCCTGCGCCCGCACGCGCTGGGCCAGGTTCCGCTGCCCGCCTGCCTCGACCTCCTCGTGCGCGACTTCAGCCGGCGCCATCCGGGCACCCGCTTCACCGGGCGCTTCGCGGGGCTGGGGCCGGGCTATGGCGACCTCGTCGATCTCACCCTGTTCCGCTGCATCCAGGAGAGCATGACCAACGCCGTGCGGCACGGCGCCGCGACCGAGATCGTCGCCGAGGCGGACGAGCGGGACGGGCACCTCGTGGTCAGCGTGCGGGACGACGGCCGGGGGGTGAGCGCCGACCACGGCACCGGGCTCGGCCTCTCGGGGATGCGCGAGCGCGTTGGCGCGCTGGACGGAAGCTTTGCGCTTGACAACGGGGTCCGCGGGGCTGTTGTCCGGATCAGCATCCCGGTCCCGGCCGACCGGGGCGAGGATGCCAGCAGGGTGGAAGCGCCATGAACGCCATCGCCACGAAGGCGGGAATCGCCGGCACGCGGTTGCCGGTCCTCGTGATCGACGATCACCCCATCGTGCTGCAGGGCTGCCGCCGGGTGCTGGAGGATGCCGGCATCGAGACGGTCGCCGAGGCGACCACGGTGGTGGGCGGCTACCGCATCTTCCACCGCCTGCGCCCGCCGATCGTGATCTGCGACCTCACCTTCCAGGGCAGCGGCCTCGCTGGCCTCGGGCTGATCCGGCGCATGCGCGCGGTCGAGCCGGGCACGCGCATCCTCGTCTTCAGCATGCACAACGATCCGGTGATCGTCGCCCGCGCTCTGGAGGCCGGCGCGCTGGGCTACGTGCTGAAGGACCACGCCTCGGCCGAGCTGTTCGACGCCTTCGAGCGGGTGCGGGCGGGCGAGGTCTATCTCGACCGGCGGCTCGCCACCGAGGTGGCGATGCTGCGCACCGACGCGCGCCGCACCCCCGAGAGCCAGCTTACCCCGCGCGAGCAGCAGATCCTGGCCCGTCTCGCCCAGGGCAAGTCCTACGGCGCGATCGCGGCCGACCTCTCCGTCAGCTACAAGACCGTCACCAACGCCTGCTCGCAGATGCGCCAGAAGCTCGGCGTGCGCACGCTCGCCGAACTCATCCACGTCGCCGTCACCCACGCCCAGCGCCAGGGCTGATTGTTTGGGACTTACTGGCGGAACAGGATCGGTTCGTAATCCTGTGCCCCGTTGAGGACGTGCAGCACCGTGATCAGCCCGGCTTCCGGTTCGACGCGGTAGAAGATCAGGTAATCCCGGTGCACCCGGCGTCGGATGCCGCTCGCCTCCCGATCCGGGAGAAGTGGGTAGCCGTAGGGCATGTCGGCCAGTGTCGCGCAGCGATGCTCAAGCTCCGCAACGAAGGTCACGGCTCGGCCCGGGTTGTCCTGCTGGATGTAGGTGCCGATGCGGACGAGATCGGCGATCGCCCTCTCGGTGAGAACAACCCTCACACGGGCTGCCCCTCGTCCGCCATGTTCAGCCGCGCGCGGATCCGGGCGAAGGCTTCTTCCACCGGCACGACCTGTCCCGCCTCCGCGTCGGCGATGCCCTGCGCGAGCGCTGCGTCGAGGGCGCGCAGCCTCGCGCCCTGATCGCGCTCGGCGAGGTAGCGCTCGCGCACGAGGTCGCGGATGTACTCGCTCGGCGTGGCAAACGCGCCCTCGCGCACCTTGTCGCGGACATACTGCTCGAGCTCGTGCGTCAGTGTGACAGTCACCTGGCCGCTCTGTGTCGCCATGCTCGAACCTCGCTCCTCGCGCGACGGAAGCCGTGATTGTCACTGTTCTACAGCGTGGGAGCGGGCTTGTCGCCGCCGGTCGGGGCTGCGCACATAAGGCGGCGCGGGTCAGTCCCGTGGGACGTCAAGGGAATCGCTTTGACCGGTCGCACATCGTTCTCGCAAGAAGCCTGGGCGCGCAACGCCGCCCTCTATGAGACCATCCGCACCATGCCGTTCAACGCGGAACTCGCCGCAGGCTCTCTGAGCCGGGCGCGCTTCCGCCACTACATCCTGCAGGACGCGCACTACCTCCTCGGCTTCGGCCGGGCGCTGGCGCTCGCCGCCGCCAAGGCACCGGACCCGGACGCCTTCGTGCTCTTCGCCCGCGCCGCCGAGGAGGCCGTGGTGGTCGAGCGCAGCCTGCACGAGGGCTTCTTCCGGCAGGAGGGCATCGGCCCCGAGACCTTCCGGGCGACGCCGCCGAGTCCGGCTTGCGACCACTACGTGAGCCACCTTCTGGCCGTGGCCCATGCCGAGCCCTACCCGGTGGTGCTCGCAGCGCTCCTCCCCTGTTTCTGGATCTACCGGGAGGTCGGGCGCGACATCCACGCCCGGGCAGCTGCCGACAACCCGTACCGGGCCTGGATCGACACCTACGCGGGCGAGGACTTCTCGCTGGCCGTCGATCGGGTGATCGCCGCGACCGACGCGGCGGCCGCCGACGCCTCTTCCATCCTGATAGAGCGCATGCACCGGGCCTTCACCCACGCGACGCGCCTCGAATGGATGTTCTGGGACGGCGCCTACGGGCAAGCCGGCTGGCCGGTCTAAGGCCGCCCGCAACCCACTGGCAGGGCTCCCGCATTCCGCTAGCTTGGCAAGTCTGTGACAGTCGAGCGATGGGGGGGCGGATGGCGGCGGGCGCTTTGGGCGATCTGACACGGACCAAGTCCCTGGAGCGGCTGAACGCCGATGCCGAGACCGGCGAGCATACGCTCCAGCGCACGCTGGGCCCGTGGAGCCTGATCGGGCTCGGCATCGGCGCGGTGATCGGCGCCGGCCTGTTCTCGCTCACCGGCATCGCCGCGGCCGAGCACGCCGGTCCCGCCGTCGTCATCTCCTTCGCCATCGCGGCGATCGGCTGCTGCTTTGCCGGCATGTGCTACTCGGAGCTCGCCGGCATGATCCCGGTGGCGGGCTCGGCCTACACCTACGCCTACGCCACCATGGGCGAGTTCGTGGCCTGGATCATCGGCTGGGACCTCGTGCTCGAATACGCGGTCGGGGCGGCCACCGTCTCGGTGAGCTGGTCGCAGTACGTCGTGCGCTTCCTGCACCAGTTCGGCATCGATTTGCCGGCAAAACTGGTGCACTCACCCTTCGAGACCTACACGCTCGCCGACGGCACCACCGGCACCGGCCTCGTGAACCTGCCGGCGATCGTGATCATCGTGGCGGCCTCCTGGCTCCTGATGATCGGCATCCGCGAATCGGCCCGCGTCAACGCGGTCGTGGTGGCGGTCAAGCTCGCGGTGGTGGCCGTGGTGATCGGGCTCGGCGCCTTCTACGTGAAGGCCCAGAACTACGTGCCCTTCATCCCCGAGAACACCGGCACCTTCGGCGAGTACGGCTGGAGCGGCATCATGCGGGCGGCCGGCGTGGTCTTCTTCGCCTATATCGGCTTCGACGCGGTCTCGACCGCGGCGCAGGAGGCCAAGAACCCCCAGCGCAACATGATGATCGGCATCCTCGGCTCGCTCGCCATCTGCACGGTCATCTACATCCTGTTCGCGGGCGTTCTCACCGGCCTCGTGCACTACGACGCCATGCGGGGCGACGGCGCCCCGGTGAACACCGCCATCGGCCAGACGCCGTTCCCCTGGCTGAAATCGCTCGTCACGCTCGGCGTGATCGCGGGCTTCTCCACCGTGATCCTGGTGCTGCTGCTCGGCCAGAGCCGGGTGTTCTACACCATGTCGCAGGACCGGCTGCTGCCGGGCCTGTTCTCGCGGGTGCATCCGCGCTGGAAGACGCCCTACCGCTCGAACCTGTTCTTCATGGTGTTCACCGGCGCGCTCGGCGGCTTCCTGCCGATCACCCAGCTCGGCCACATGACCAGCATCGGCACGCTGCTCGCCTTCGTGCTGGTCTGCATCGGCGTGATGATCCTGCGCCGGACCCAGCCCGATGCCCCGCGCGCCTACCGCGCGCCGCTGGTGCCGCTGGTGCCGATCCTGGGCATCCTCACCTGCCTCGCCATGATGGTGTCGCTCGACGGCGAGACCTGGCTGCGTCTCGTGATCTGGCTCGCCATCGGCATGGCGATCTATTTCGGCTGGAGCCGTCGGCACAGCCGGATCGGGCGGGAGGAGAGGGCGTAGCGCGTGATCTCCCTCCCTCGCGGAGGGGGAGGGAGAGCCTGCTGGTTCAGGCGCTGCGCGCCACCACCCGCGGGCGCGGGGTGCCGATCGTGCCGACATCCACCAGCGCACGCTCGCGGGCGATGAAGGCGGTCGGCATCTCGGCCTGCATCTCGGCCTCGACCCGGCGCAGCATCGCGTCCGTGTGGGCGGGGTGGAGATGGATGATCCCCAGCGCCTTCACGTTCGCGGCACGCGCCAGCTCCACGCCCTTCTGCCAGGTCGAGTGGCCCCAGCCGCGGCAGGTCGGGTACTCGCAATCGGTGAACATGCCGTCGTAGACGAGAAGGTCGGCGCCCTCCACGAAGGCCCGCAGCTCCGGGCTCGGCCAGGGGTCGCTGTGCTCGATGTCGCTGATCACGCAGAGGCGCTTGCCGCCGTGGTCGAACCGGTAGCCGACCGAGCCCTGCGGGTGGTTGAGGAGCAGGGTGTCGACCTCCATCCCGTCCGGGAAGGTCAGCGTCTCGCCCGCCCGGAAGCCGTGGTGCTTCATCTGGCAGGGCAGGATGTCGAGGGTGACGGGAAAGAGCGGCGGCGCGTAGAGGCGCCCGAGGCTCGCCTCCGCCGAGGCACCGTCGAGGTTGCCGCACCACGTGTTGATCACCCGCTCCCCGTCGAACACCGCCGGCTTGAAGAAGGGCAGGCCGCCGGTGTGGTCGAAGTGGAGATGGCTGAACAGCAGGTCGATCTCCTTGGGGAGGTCGGCCCGGTGGTGCTGGCCGCAATTGAACAGGCCGGAGCCCGCGTCGATCAGGAACAGGCGCTCGCCGCAGCGCACCTCCAGGCAGGGGGTGCTGCCGCCGAACTCGGCGTAATCGGAACCGCAGACGGGCGTTGAGCCGCGCACACCCCAGAAGCGCAGGGTGAGGCCGCCGTCCTGGCAAGGACTGTTCGACATGATCATAACGGGTCGTGGTTCAGGCATCGGTCCCGGTCGTCTCCGTGATCAGGCCGCATTCGCCGGTCCGGCGTCAATGCGCTTGGGCCGGCCGAGACGAGGGCGCTCGGGATCTGTCGCTCTGTGGTTGAGGGAAAGGTGGGGGTATTCCGCGGCGCGCAATGTGCGCGCACGCACATGCCGGCCGGCGTGATCCTGGCCGTTGCACGTCGCCTCAGCGGTCTTCGAGGGCGGCGAGGATCCCGGGCGCCGGCCCCCCGCCCGTCTCGGCGCCGGGCGGGATCGTCCCGGACAGCGAGGCCGCGACGAGGCGCGGCAGGGCGTCGGCGTAGCGGTCCGGGCTGGCGAAGCGGTCGGGCATGCGGGCGTAGGCGACGACATGGTTGCGCGCGCGCACGTCCCCCATCGGCGCGCCCGGCGCGATCCAGGCGGCCCAGACCGCTTCCGGCAGCGGGGCCGGGCGGCGGAACCCCGGGATCACCACCACCTCCTGGCCCGCATAGGCCAGGGCCTCGGGCCGACTGATCTCGCCGACCGGTGCGCCCCGGCTGATCAGCGAGGCCCAGAAGGCGTGCTGGCCGCCGTCCGAGTAGGTGGTGCGCACCGCCGGCGCCCCGTCGTGGACGAGCGCCGCGATGCGGGCGGCCTCCGCCGCGCGGCGCGTCGCCACGGCGGCCTCTTTGGCGGGATCCCGCGAGGGGGCGAAGACGTAGCGGCCGGCCTCGACGCCGACCTGCAGCTCCTCGCCCGTGGCCTCGAACCGGTCCGCGCCCTCCTTGAGCTGCTGCCAGAAGGCGTAGTTCGGGTCGGCCCGGTGCCGGGCCATGTTCTCGGCGCTCATCCGGAACGGGTAGGCCTGGAACTGGAAGGCGGCCTGGCCCCCTTTGAGGGCGTCGCGGGCGATCGCGTAGATCTCGCCGACCGAGCGGTCGGTCATCGCGAAGCAGCCCATCGACGAGCAGACGCCGTGCACCATCACGGCCGAGCCGGTGCCGCCGTGCGCCCGGTCGTAGGCGTTGGGGTAGCCGACGTCGAAGGAGAGGTAGTAGCGCGAGTTCGGGTTCATCTGGCGCTTCGGGACGCTGTAGAACCCTTCCGGCGTCTGCCGGTCGCCGGTCTGGCGCTTCGGCCCGAGCTGGCCGGACCAGCGGCAGATCGGAAAGGTCTTGATGTGGACGAAGCGGCCGCCCGGCCCCCGCTTCCAGACCTCGATCTCGGATTCCTTCTTGTAGGCCCGGAACAGGACCGGGCTCGCCGGGTCGGTGCCCCTGGCCTGCATCAGCGCCACGGTGGCGGCCGGGATCGGCGCCTCGGCCTTGGCATTCTGCGCGCGCGCCGCCGGTGCCGCCGCGAGGCTGGCCGACAAGCTGGCCAAGAGGAGAACCGGCAGGAGGCGACGGAGGGGCGGCGGCATGAACGGCCCGGGCAGGGATCGCCGCGACGCACGGCGCGATGCCGGCGCACGATCGGGCGGGCACGGTTAATGATTCTGTACCGGTAATGCGGCGGGCGTGAGGCTTCGCACGTGGATGGGCTGCCGATGAGACGCCCTTCTCTGCTGGATCTGACATTCGGATGGTCGGCGTGACGCGCCTCCCTCTCCCTCTGCGGGGAGAGAGCAAACCGGCTGTCCGGCCAGGATGATCGCGTCAGCGCGGCAGGCGCGGGGCGTCGCTCACCGAGCGGGGCGCGCCCTGCATCTGCCGCGCCGCGCCGGCCGCGCTCGGCGGCAGGTCGTTGCCGGGTGCACCCGCCCCCGGCGCGCCCGGCACGAAGGCTGGCCCGTGCCCGCCGTCCCGTCCGAAGGCGTAGCCCGCGCTCACCCCGGCGTAGAACCCGGTGAAGTCCTCCGCCCCCGCCGGGGCGCCGGGGAGCAGCAGGGCGAGGCAGAGGAGGGCGCGGCGCATGCAGGGCTCTCTCGCGGTCGGGACGCGATAAGAAAAACGGCGGCCCGGATGTCCGGACCGCCGTGTGATGTCACGTCGGGATCGCGGCGGAAGCGAGGTCGCCGCGACTCCCTCGGTCGATCGAGATCAATCGACCGTGATGCTCTGGGCCTCGCGGCCCTTCTGGCCCTCGACCACGCCGAGGGTGACCTGCTGGCCCTCGGCCAGCGAGTCGAGCCCGGCGCGCGACAGGGCGGAGCGGTGCACGAACACGTCCTTGCCGCCGTCGTTGACGGAGACGAAGCCGAAGCCCTTGGCCGGGTCGTACCACTTCACGGTGCCGGTCATCTCGGTCGACGGGCCGGAGGCGAAGCGCCCGCCGCCGCCACCGCCGAAGCGGTCGCCGCCGCCGAAGCGATCACCGCCGCCGCCGTAGCCGCCGCGATCGCCGTAGCCGCCCCGGTCGCCGAAGCCGCCGGTGCGCGGGCGCATCTCGCGGCGCGGGGCCGGAGCCTCCGCCGTCGAGGTGTCGACGCTGGTGACGTTCGTGACCTGCGGACCCTTCTGGCCCTGCGCGGTCTGCACGGTGAGCTTGGTGCCCGGCTGCAGATCGTCGTGGCCGGCGGCCTCGACCGCGCGGATGTGGAGGAAGGCGTCGCCCGAGCCGTCGCCCAGCTCGACGAAGCCGAAGCCCTTCTCCTTGTTGAACCACTTCACCGTGGCGTCCCGCTCCGGGCCCGAGGGAGCCTGGGCCGGGGCGGCGCCGCGCGGCGCGCCGCCACCGAAGCGACCACCGCCGCCGTAACCACCACCGCCGCCGCCGCCGAAGCGGTCGCCGCCGTAGCCGCCACCGCCGTACCCGCCGCTCGGCGGTGCCTGATCCGGCCAGCTCGGCTCGGAACCCTCATCGAAGCCGCGCTTCTGCGGCCCCCGAAAATCACGACCACGTCCCATAGAAAGCTCGCAAAAACCGTCCCGCCGCACGTCCAGCATACCGCGTGCGTGCCGGCCCGATAGCCCACGCCCCGCACTACCATCACTCTCGGTCGCGGTAACCAAGACCAACGCCTCAGTCCTGACGCAATCGGGCCTTGACTGCAAGGTCCTTGTGGCGGCCGGGGCACGGCAAGTTTAAATTTTCGTCTGCACTGGAAAGCGGCCGGGGTGGATGGCCCCGTGTTTCTCGAAGGCGTTAGCAAACTCCGTAATCCTTCGGGGGTAGGGTGCCCGGGCTCGTTCTCGAGCCCTCAACCGGACCCCGCGATGATCGCGACGCCCACCTTCCCGGACATCTCGGCCCTCGTCGTGGACGAGAGCCTCTACATCCGCCGAATCGTGCGCGACATGCTGATGCGCGTCGGGATCAAACGCGTGCTCGAGGCGCCCGACGGGGCCGAGGCGCTCGGCGTGCTCGCCGAGAGCAAGCCCGACATCAGCATCATCGACTGGGACCTCGCCATCCTGTCGGGCGAGGAGTTCATCCGGCTGGCGCGCACGCCCTCGACCTCGCCCTGCCCGACGATTCCCGTCATCCTGATGCTGGCCCAGCCCCGCCGCAACGTGGTGGACCGGGCGATCTCGCTCGGCGTGAACGAGATCATCGCCAAGCCGTTCTCGCCCAAGACCCTGTGGTCGCGCCTCGACGAGGTGATCAACCGTCCCCGCCCCTACAGCCAGGTGAAGAGCCTGCTGCGCCCGACGCCCCGGCAGGCGGCGATGGCCAAGGCGGTCGCCTGAGACCGGCCGTCCGCCACGGCATTCCGGCCCGCGTCCCATCTGGCGATTGCAGTTCACGGGCAAGCCTGTAGTTTCAATCCTGAATGACGGCCGGGCGGTCTGCCGGGGCCGGTGTGAGAGAGTTCGAACAGCGCCGATGAGGGACGAGAGCGCCGCTGCCGCGCCGGCCCGCCCCGCCCACGGCGCGGGGGGCTTCCGCGAGAGGCGGGACGAGAGACAAGGTGAGAGACCTGCCGGGCGCGAGGGCCGGCGCAACCCCGCCTACGCGGCGCTCGATCTGGGCACCAACAATTGCCGCCTGCTGATCGCCGAGCCCGCCTCCAGCGGGTTCCGGGTCATCGACGCCTTCTCGCGCATCGTCCGCCTCGGCGAGGGACTGGGCAGCTCCGACCGGCTCAGCGAGGCGGCGATCGAGCGCACCGTCGAGGCCCTGCGCATCTGTCGGTCCAAGATGCAGGCCCGGGGGGTGCGCCGCGCCAAGATCATCGCCACCGAGGCCTGCCGGCTCGCGGTGAACGGGGCCGCCTTCGTCGAGCGGGTGCGCGCCGAGGTCGGGCTTGACCTCGAGATCGTGGACCGCCAGACCGAGGCCTACCTCGCGGTGACGGGCTGCGCCGCGCTCGCCGATCCGCGGGCGGAGTCGGTGGTGATCTTCGACATCGGCGGCGGCTCGACCGAGATCGCGTGGCTCGACGGCGCGGCGGCCAACCCCTCGACCGACCCGACGCTCCGCATCCGCGCCTGGGACTCGCTGCCCGTCGGCGTCGTCACGCTGGCCGAGCGCCACGGCGGCGCCGAGGTGACGCGGCTGATGTTCGAGGGCATGGTCGAGGAGGTGGTGGGGCTGCTCGCCCCCTTCGCGATCCGCGCCGCCGCGGCGGCTACCGCGAGCCACTTCCACCTGCTCGGCACCTCCGGCACCGTGACGACGATCGCCGCGATGCACCTGCGCCTCGTCCGCTACGAGCGCCGCCGCGTCGACGGGCTTTGGATGAGCGAGGACGAGGTGGCGGGCGCCATCGACGACCTGCTCGACACCCGCCTGGAGCAGCGGGCCGACAACCCCTGCATCGGCCGCGACCGGGCCGACCTCGTGCTCGCCGGCTGCGCCATCCTGGAGGCGATCCGGCGCGCCTTCCCCTCCGACCGCCTGCGCATCGCCGACCGCGGCCTGCGCGAGGGCTTGCTGATGAACATGATGCGCGAGGACGGCGTCTGGCGCCGCGGGGGCTGGCGGTGAGCGACAGGCGCGGCGGAGCAGGCTCCACGGGCGGCGTGCGGGGCGACCTGAAGCAGCGGGTGAAGACCGCGCGCGGGCGCACCGTCTCGCAGAAGCGCTGGCTGGAGCGTCAGCTCAACGACCCCTACGTGGCGCGCGCCAAACGGGAGGGCTACCGCTCGCGGGCGGCCTACAAGCTCCTGGAGATCGACGAGCGCTTCCGCCTGCTCAAGCCCGGCCAGCGGGTCGTGGACCTGGGCGCGGCGCCGGGCGGCTGGTCGCAGGTCGCCGCCCGCGTGGTCGGGGAGACCGGCCGGGTCGTCGGCATCGACCTCCTCGAGATCGAGCCGATGGCGGGCGTCGAGTTCATCACCCTCGACTTCCTCGACCCGGAAGCGCCCGAGCGGCTGACCGCACTGCTCGGCGGCCCGGCCGACCTCGTGATGTCCGACATGGCGGCCAACGCCACCGGCCACAAGAAGACCGACCACCTGCGCATCATCGGCCTCGCCGAGACGGCAGCCGAGTTCGCCCGCGAGATCCTGGCTCCCGGCGGTGCCTACCTCGCCAAGGTGCTGCAGGGCGGCACCGAGGGCGCGCTGCTCACCGACCTGAAGCGCGACTTCGCCCTGGTGCGCCACATCAAGCCGCCCGCGAGCCGGGCCGATTCGAGCGAGCTCTACGTGCTGGCGACCGGCTATCGGGGGCCGGCCGGACGGGCAGCGGAGGCGGACGCGGAGTAGGGCAGGGCGCTCCGTGCTTCTCGACCTCGCGCTCTGGCTCGCCACGCCCGCGCCCTGGCGTCACCGCCGGCTCGGCTACGTGCGCGAGAGCGTGCTGCTCTCGGGCCGCGCCCGGCGCTGCCGCCGGGCCTGGGCGCCCCACGCCGCGCGTTCGCGCGAAGCGGTGCTGGCGGCCTGCGCGGACCTGCCCCTGCGGCGCGCGGCGGTGGTGCTGGGCTCCGGCCCGCTCGCCGACGTGCCGCTCAGCCAACTCGCCGCCGGCTTCGAGCGGGTGCTTCTGGTCGATGCGGTCCACCCCTTGGGCGCGCGGCTGGCCGCGCGGCGCTTCCCCAACGTCCGGCTCGTCACCGCGGACCTCGCGGGTGCGGACGATCCGGTGGGCGCGCTCTGCGGAGGCGCCGACCTCACGGTCTCGGCCAACCTCCTGACGCAGCTGCCGGTGGTGCCGATGGACCGCCACGAGGCCCGCGGCTTGGCCGAGCCGGAGCGCCTCGGCGCGCGGATCGTGGCGGACCATCTCGCCGCGCTCGGGCGCCTGCCCGGCCGTGTCTGCCTCGTCACCGACACCGCGCAGCGCGAGGAGGACCGCGCCGGCCGGGTCACCGGCCGCCTCGACCTGCTGTTCGGGGTGAGGCTGCCCCCGTCGCCGCTGGCCTGGGATTGGGAACTCGCCCCCTTCGGCGAGGCGGCGCGCCACCGGCGGTTGATCCACAGCGTGCGGGCCTATCCGGATTGGGGTGCCGCGGGGGGCGGGTCCTCTCTGTCGTAGCCTTGGCAGTCGCACAAGGCCCGCGGATACCCGCGACGCCCGCCCGCCCCCACGGCCGAGGGGAGGGCGTGCGCGAGAGGATCGCTGCCCTTTTCCAGACAGCGCCCACGAAAAAGGCCGCCCCGGTCTCCCGGAGCGGCCTCATCACCATCCCAAACAATCACTCGGTCGAGTCGGCCGTGGCCGCGGCGGGCGCCTCGCCCTCCGTGCCCTCGAAGCGCGGGCGACGGCGGCGGCGCGTCTTCGGCGCGGGTGCCTCCTCGGCGGCGGCCTCGGCCGGCGGCGGCGGGGCCTCGGCGGGCTGTGGCTCCGGCGCGGGGGCCGGGCGCGGCGGCGTCATCAGGAAGGCGGGCAGGCCGGCGGGCGCCTCCTCGATGGCGCGCGGCTCCTCGCGGCGGCGCTCGCGGCGGTGCGTGCCCTCGCGCGGCGTCTGCTCCGCGCGGGCCTCGGTCCGCTCGGGCCGGTCCTGGCGCTCGGCGCGCTCCGGCCGGGCCTCCTGACGGTCACGCTCGGGGCGCTCCTGGCGCTCGGGGCGATCCTGGCGCTCGGGACGATCCTGGCGCTCGGGACGATCCTGGCGCTCGGGCCTGTCCTGACGCTCCTGACGCTCGCCGCGCTGGAACTCGCCGCGGCCGTTCTCGTAGCGGCTCTCGCGGGGCCCGTCCTGGCGGCTGTCCTGGCGGTTGTCCTGCCGGCCGTAATCCTGGCGCGGCTGGTAGTCCTGCCGGTCCGGACGTCCGTCCTGGCGGCCCTGGTTCTCGTAGCGCGGACGTTCGTTGCGGTTGTTCTGGAAGCGCTCGCGGCGCTCGCCGCGGTTCTGGCGGCCGTCCTGCTGGTAGTCGGGCCGGGACTCGTAGGGCTGGGGCTGCTGGCCGGGGTCGCCGTACTCGTCGCCGTAGGCGCCGTAGCCCTGGCCGTTCGGCCCCGAGCCCTGGCCCTCCTCGTCGCCCTCCTCCATCTCGTCCTCGAAGGACTGGCGGGCGTAGCCGAGGCCGGCCTGCGGCCGGTTCTGCTCCTGCGCACCGGAGATGATGCGGAAATAGTGCTCGCCGTGCTGGAAGTAGTTCTCCGCCGCGACGGGATCGCCCGCCGCCAGCGCGTCGCGCGCGAGCTGGGCGTACTTGTCGGCGATGTGCTGGGCGGTGCCGCGGAGCTTAACGTCGGGGCCGTTGGACTCGTAGGAACGGGTCAGCGGGTTCGGCCCCTTCGGCCTGTTGCGGCCGCGCATCCGTCGGTTCTGGTTTGGTCTCATCGGTCTCAGATGACCCTCGTTCACGCGAAAGGCGTCTGGTGTCGGGCGTGCGGTCGGCCGATCCCCGCTCGAGGCTGCGCCTCGCGGGCGATCGCGGCCGGCTCCTGCGGCGGCCCGCCCGTGCGGTCCGCGCCGGGATGACCTCGGCCATCCGCCGGCCTCCCGGCCGCCTGCCCGATGCCTCGGGCTCCTGTCGGCGTCAGGGACGCCGATCGATTGTCAGGCTCGAACGGCACCGGACCGCGGCGCTGAAACGGGAACGCGCTTGTCCGGTAGCCAGAAGATCGGCGAACAATTCGGCGGAGGAGATCGTCACCGACCTTACACCCGCTCGTCTTAACGAAACGTTCGCGATCTGCAAGCCGACATTAACGGGGATTGGGAAAGCCAACAAGCATTTTTTCCAGCCCGTTGCAGATCACGGGGTTCGTGAGTCTTGAGGAGCCGGCTCGGCGGGCTCCGGATTCACCGCATCTCCTGCGCCAGGATCATGACGCGGTCGTGGCCGGCCAAGTCCCGTACGGTCTCGCGCCGCACGAAGTCCCGGGCCAGCGCGTCGAGATCCCCGGCCTGGTCGAAGCCGATCTCCAAGAGTGCCGCCCCGCCCCGGGCGAGGCGTTCCGGAAGGGCCGCGAGGATGCGCCGGTAGGCCGCGAGCCCGTCGGCGCCGCCGTCGAGCGCCGCCGGCGGATCGTGGTCCCGCACCTCGCGGGCGAGGCCCGCGATCACCCCCGTCGCGATGTAAGGTGGGTTCGACACCACGAGATCGAAAGGGGGGCCGGCGAGCGGATCGCACCAATCGCCCGCCAGGAAGGCTGCGCGGGCGCCGACGCCGTTGCGGTCGGCGTTGCTTCGGGCGGTGCGGAGCGCGGCCGGATCCCGGTCGAGCCCGACCCCGAAGGCGCGGGGGTATTCGTGGAGCAGGGCCGTCAGGATGCAGCCGCTGCCGGTGCCGAGATCGAGGATGCGCAGGGGCGCGCTCCGGTCGGGCCGGAGGCGCAGGGCGGTGTCGATCACCGTCTCGGTGTCGGGGCGCGGCACCAGGGTCTCGGGCGAGAGCCGGAAGGGCAGGCCCCAGAACTCCCAGGCGCCGAGGATGCGCGCCACCGGCTCGCCCGCCAAGCGGCGGCCGAGGGCGTCCACGAGGCGCGCCGCGCCCTCGGGGCCGAGCGGCACCTCGCCCGCGCCGACGAGGTCGAAGGGCTCCAGGCCGAGCAGGTCGAGGACGAGGAAGCGCGCCTCGCCCGCCGGGTTGTCGATGCCCGCGGCGGCGAGGTGTTCAGTGAGGTGCCGCAGGGCGGCGCGGCGGGACGTACTGGGCTCCAGCCCTCCCTCCCCCGCAGAGGAGGGAGGGGGAGCCGCTTCGCGGCTCACGCCATCCCCTCGGCGGCGAGCAGCTCGGCCTGGTGCTCCGTCACCAGCGCGTCCACGAGGTCGTCCAGAGCCGGGCCGGCCAGCACCTCCTCCAGCCGGTAGAGGGTCAGGTTGATGCGGTGGTCGGTCACGCGCCCCTGCGGGAAGTTGTAGGTGCGGATCCGCTCCGAGCGGTCGCCGGAGCCGACCTGGGCCTTGCGGTCGGCGGCGCGCGCCGAGTCCTTGGCCGAGCGCTCGGCCTCGTAGAGGCGGGCGCGCAGCAGCGCCATCGCGCGGGCCCGGTTCTTGTGCTGCGAGCGCTCCTCCTGCACGAACACCACGATCCCCGAGGGCACGTGGGTGATGCGGATCGCCGATTCCGTCTTGTTGACGTGCTGGCCGCCCGCGCCCTGCGCCCGCATGGTGTCGATCTTCAGGTCGGCCTCGTTGATCGCGATGTCGACCTCCTCGGCCTCGGGCAGCACCGCCACGGTCGCCGCCGAGGTGTGGATGCGCCCCTGCGTCTCGGTGTCGGGCACGCGCTGGACCCGGTGGGCGCCGCTCTCGAACTTGAGCCGCGCGAAGACGCCGCGGCCCTTCACCTCGGCCACGACCTCGCGGTAGCCCCCGACCGTGCCCTCGCTCTCCGAGATCACCTCGACGCGCCAGCCCTTCGACTCGGCGTACTTGGCGTACATCCGGAACAGGTCGCCCGCGAAGAGCGCCGCCTCGTCGCCGCCGGTGCCGGCGCGGACCTCGAGGATCGCGCTCTTCTCGTCGGCGGCGTCCTTGGGCAGCAGCATCAGCTGGAGCGCGCGGTGCGCCCGCTCCAGAGCCGCTTCCGCCTCCGGCTTCTCCTCGGCGGCGAGCGCGCGCATCTCGGAATCCTGGCCGGGCTCGTCGATCATCGCCTCGATGCCGGCGAGGTTGGCCACCGCCGCCCGGTAGGCGTGGATCGCCGCGACCACGGGGTCGAGGTCGGAGAGCTCGCGCGAGAGCTGCACCACGGCGTCGGACTCGAGGGTGCCGGCCGCGAGCGTCGCGGTGACGATGTCGTGACGGGTCAGGATCGCGTCGAGGCGCTCGGGGGGAAAGGGGATCATCGCCCTGGTATGTTCGTGACTCAAGGAATGGCGAGAACGGACGCGCGGCGCGTCTGTCCCCTAGATGGGCACGCCGTGCGCCTTGGCGAAGGCCGCGAGCGCGGGACGCAGGCTGTCGCCGTCGTGCCCGCGGGCCATCTCGCTGTCGATGAGTTCGGTGACCGCGCCCGCGTCGAGGCTGAGCACCATCGCCTTCACCGGGCCGATCGCGGCCGGCGACATCGAGAAGTTGCGGAAGCCCATCCCGATCAGCGCCATGGCGTCGAGCGGGCGCCCGCCGATCTCGCCGCAGACCGTGACCGGGCAGCCCGCGGCCTCGGCGCGCTCGGCGATCAGCCGGAAGGCCCGGATCGCCGCGACCGAGAGCGGGTCGAAGCGGTGGGCCACGCGCCGATTCTCGCGATCGACCGCGAACAGGAACTGCATCAGGTCGTTCGAGCCGACCGAGAGGAAGTCCGCTTCCCGCGCGATCTCGTCGATCTGGAAGAGCAGCGAGGGCACCTCGATCATCGCGCCGAGCTTGCAGTCGGCGGGCAGCGCGTAGCCGTGGCGGCGCAGATGCGCCTTCTCGCGCTCGACGATGGCGCGGGCTCGGACGAACTCGTCCACGGTCGCCACCATCGGGAACATGATCTTGAGCGGGTGCCCGTCAGAGGCCTTCAGGAGGGCGCGCAGCTGGACGCGCAGCAGCGCCGGCCGGTCGAGGCCGATGCGGATCGCCCGCCAGCCGAGCGCCGGGTTCTCCTCCTCGAGCTTGGGCATGTAGGGCAGGATCTTGTCGCCCCCGATGTCGAGCGTGCGGATCGTGACCGGCCTGTCGCCGGAGGCGGTGAGGACCGCCCGGTAGAGCGCCTGCTGCTCGGCCGCCGACGGCATGCGCTGCGCCACCATGAACTGCAATTCGGTGCGGAACAGGCCGACGCCCTCCGCGCCCGTCTCGTTGAGATGGGTGAGGTCGACGAGAAGCCCCGCGTTGAGGTTGAGGCCGATGCGCACCCCGTCGCGGGTGACGGCCGGCACGTCGCGCAGGGCCCGGTACTGCTCCTGCCGCCGGGCGCGCAGGCGCACCATCTCGGCGTAGGCCGCCTCGATCTCGGGGCCGGGCCGGACATGGACCTCGCCCGCCACCGCGTCCACGATGATGGCGTCGGCGGAATCGCAGAGCGCCGAGGCGTTCTCCACCTCGCTCACCGCCGGGATGCCGAGCGCGCGCGCCACGATCGCGACGTGGCTCGTCGGCCCGCCCTCCTCCAGCACGAGGCCGCGCAGGCGCGCGGGCTCGTAGTCGAGCAGCGCCGCCGGGCCCATCGAGCGGGCGACCAGGATGGCGTTCTCGGGGATGGAGCCGGCCAGGCCGACCGCCTCCTGGCCGACGAGCTCGCGCAGCAGGCGGTTCGTGAGGTCGTCGAGGTCGTGCAGGCGGTCCCGGAGATAGGGGTCGCTCTGGCGCATCATGCGGGCGCGGTTGTCGGACTGCACCCGCTCGACCGCGGCTTCCGCCGTCAGGCCGGAGCCGACCGCCTCGCGCATCCGGCGCAGCCAGCCCTTGTCGTGCGCGAACATGCGCACGGTCTCCAGCACCTCGCGGGACTCGGCGGTGCCGAGCTTGTCGCCGCGCTCGACGAGGTCGTCGATGGCCGAGCGCACGTTCTCGATCGCCGTCTCGAGGCGGGCGGTCTCGCGCTCGCTGTTCTCGGCGATCAGCCGCTTCACGACGATGCGCGGCTCGTGCAGGACCACGTGGCCGAGGCCGATCCCCTCGGCCAGCACCGTGCCCCGCACGCTGACCGCGCGGCGCGCGGCGGTGCCGGCGTCGGGGGCGAGCGCCTGCAACTCGCCCGAGGCGATCATCTCCGAGAGCACCATCGCGGTGGTCTGGAGCGCCTCGATCTCCTCTTCCGAGTAGACCCGGTAGGTCTTGTTCTGGACGGTGAGCACGCCGAGCGTGTTGCCCGCGCGCAGCAGCGGCACGCCGAGGAAGGCATGGAAGGATTCCTCGCCCGTCTCGGGGCGGTAGGAGAAGGCCGGGTGCTGCTGCGCGTCGGAGAGCGCCAGCGGCTCGGCGGTCTTGGCGATCAGGCCGACGAGGCCCTCGTCCGCCCGCATGCGGGTGAGGTGCACGGCCTCGCGGTTGAGGCCCTCGGTGGCGAAGAGTTCCAGGGTGTTGTCGTCGCGCAGCACGTAGACCGAGCAGACCTCGGCCACCACGTTGGCGGCGATCAGGACGACGATGCGGTCGAGGCGCGCCTGTGCGCTGACCGGCTCCGCCATCGCTTCGCGGAGGCGGCGCAGCAGCAGGCGCGGGCCTCCGGGCGCAGCGGGCATCGTCTCGTCATCCAGCGTCGGGGGCCGGTTCGGCTCTCACCAGCCCTGCAACCGTGACGCCGGACGGCGCGGGCCGCGTGAGGCGCCCTTCCCCCCGGAGGTTCAGGCCTGATCGAGGCCGTATAGCGAGTGGAGCGTGCGAACGGCAAGCTCCGTATAGGCCGCGTCGATGAGGACGGAGAACTTGATCTCCGAGGTGGTGATCGCCCGGATGTTGATGCCCTTGGCGGCGAGCGCACGGAACGCCTTGGCGGCCACGCCCGCGTGGGAGCGCATGCCGACGCCGATGGCCGAGACCTTCACCACGTCGGTGGCGCCCTCGATCTGGGCGAAGCCGATCGTCTCGGCCTGCTGGTCGAGCACGGTGCGGGCGCGCTCGTAGTCGGCGGCCGGGACCGTGAAGGTCATGTCGGTGGTCGAGGCGTCGCCCGAGACCGTCTGGATGATCATGTCGACGTTGATGTTGGCGTCGGCGAGCGGGCCGAAGATCGCCGCGGCGACGCCAGGGCTGTCCTTCACGCGGCGCAGCGTGATCTGCGCCTCGTCGCGCGAGAAGGCGATCCCGGTGATGATCTGCTGTTCCACGATGTCGTCCTCGTCGCAGATGAGGGTGCCGGGGCGCGCGGCCTCCGGCGGATCGAAGGAGGAGCGCACGGTGGTCGGCACCCGGTGCACCATGGCGAGTTCGACGGAGCGGACCTGCAGCACCTTGGCGCCGAGCGAGGCCATCTCCAGCATCTCCTCGAAGGTCACGCGCTCCATGCGCTTGGCCTTCGGCACGACGCGGGGATCCGTGGTGTAGACGCCGTCCACGTCCGTGTAGATGTCGCAGCGCTCGGCGCCGATGGCGGCGGCGACCGCCACCGCGCTGGTGTCCGAGCCGCCGCGGCCGAGGGTCGTCAGCCGGCCGGTCTCGGCATGCATGCCCTGGAAGCCCGCGATCACCGCGACCTCGCCGCGCTTGAAGCCGGCATCCAGCCGCGCGCCGTCGATCTCCGCGATGCGGGCCGAGCCGTGCGCGTCGGAGGTGAGGATCGGGACCTGCCAGCCCTGCCAGGAGCGGGCCGGGATACCCATCTTGCGCAGGGCGATCGCGAGGAGGCCGGAGGTGACCTGCTCGCCCGAGGCCACCACGGCGTCGTACTCGGCGGCGTCGTAGAGCGGGTCGGCGTCCTTCACCCAGGCGACGAGTTCGTTCGTCTTGCCCGACATGGCCGAGACCACGACCGCGACCTCGTAGCCGGCCGCGACCTCGCGGGCCACGTGGGCGGCCACGTTGCGGATCCGGTCCACGTTGGCGACGGACGTGCCGCCGAACTTCATCACCAAACGGGGCATGGCGCGTCCGCGTTGTGTCTTGGAATAAGCGTCCCGGTGCCGCGGACGGGGCCCGGCGGCTGTACCGGCTCGGGTTTGGGCGGGTACAAGCGGGGGGAGGGGCTGTCAACAAGCCGGCCGGCAGGTCGGAGGCAGTCCAAGGTTGGGCGTTACGGAACGGATCGGACGAGCATGGCCGGTGCAGGCACGGAAGGAACGGCGGGCCGGGTGGAACCGGGTCGGGTAGACCCGGCCGAGGTGGCGCGCTTCGACGCGCTCGCCGCGACGTGGTGGGACGAGGCCGGGCCGATGCGGGTGCTGCACCGCTTCAATCCGGTGCGCCTCGCCTACATCCGCGACCGGGTCTGCCGGCACCACGGCCGCGAGACCGATCGGCCCTTCGCGCTGGAGGGACTGAGCATCGTCGACATCGGCTGCGGCGGCGGCATCCTGTCGGAGCCGCTGGCGCGCCTCGGAGCCGACGTGACCGGGCTGGAGCCGGCCGGGCAGAACCTCGCGGTGGCCCGCGCCCACGCCGAGGCCGGCGGGCTCGCGATCGACTACCGCGCCGACACGATCGAGGCGGTGGCGGCCGAGGGCGCCCGCTTCGACGTGGTGCTCGCCATGGAGGTGATCGAGCACGTGCCCGACCCGGAGGCCTTCCTGCGGGCGGCCTGCGCCGCGCTGAAGCCGGGGGGCCTGCTGTTCGCCGCCACGATCAACCGGACGCTGCGCTCCTTCGCGCTCGCCATCGTGGGCGCCGAGTACGTGCTGGGCTGGCTGCCGAAGGGGACGCACGACTGGGACAAGTTCATCACGCCCGAGGAATTGAAGCGGATGCTGCGGGTGGGCGGCGTCACGCCGGTGGACACGCAAGGGGTGGTCTACAACCCGCTCAACGACGGCTGGCGCCAGAGCCGGGACACGGCTGTGAACTACATGGTCGCGGCCGAGAAGCCGGCGTAGCGCGGGCGCGGAGGGGGCTGCCCGAGACCCCACATGCGTCGGCCCGCACCCGCGACGCCAACACCGCCCGAACCCCATCGCCCTGCCCTCGTTGTCCCCCGACACCGGAGGGATCCATGCTGGAGAAGCTGCCGCACGCCGTGGGCGAGGCCCTGTCGGGGCTCCGCGCGGGGTTGGAGAAGACCGCCTACCACGCCACCTTCGCGGCGGTGCCGGAGGGCATCGCGCTCACCAGCCCGGCCTTCGCGGACGGGCAGGCGATCCCCGCGCGCTTCACCGCGGACGGGGCAGGCAGCGCGCCGCCGCTCGCGTGGGCCGGCCTGCCGGAGGGCACGCGGAGCCTCGTCCTCCTGGTGGAGGACGCCGACAGCCCGACGCCGGAACCGCTGGTCCACCTGATCGCCCCGGATCTCGACCCCGCCGCGGGCCGCCTCACGGAGGGCGCGACGGGCGCGGAGACCGGCCGCAACAGCTTCCTCAAGCAGGGCTGGCTGCCGCCCGACCCGCCCTGCGGCCACGGCCCGCACCGCTACGTCTTCCAGGCCTACGCCCTCTCCGTGGCTTTGGCCCTCACGGAGGCGCCGGGGCGCGGCGCGCTCATCGACGCGATGGCGGGGCGGGTGCTGACCAAGGGCTGCCTGACCGGCACCTACGCGCGGCCCTGAGCGCCCCTCTTGCGGGGCGATGCCCGCCGGGGCATCGCGGTCTCGGAACAACCGGGAGAATGCGATGCGGGCGCTGATGTGCACGAGGCTGGGCAAGGCCGAGGATCTCGGCATCGAGACCCTGCCCGACCCGGAGCCCGGCCCCGGTGAGGTCGTGGTGCGGGTCCGGGTCGCCGCGCTCAACTTCTTCGACACGCTGATCATCGCCGGCCGCTACCAGGTGAAGCCGACGCTGCCCTTCTCGCCCGGCGGCGAGGCCTGCGGCGTGGTCGAGGCGCTGGGACCGGAGGTCGAGGGCTTCTCGGTCGGCGACCGGGTGGTGGTGCACGCCAAGTTCGGCACCTGCCGCGAGCGCGTGGTGGCCGATGCGAGCCAGCTCACGCGGGTGCCGGACGGCGTCTCGGACGAGCAGGCGGCGGGGCTCACCATCACGTACGGCACCTCGCTGCACGCGCTGGCCAACCGCGCCCGGATCCAGCCGGGCGAGTGGCTCGCCGTGCTCGGCGCCTCGGGCGGCGTCGGGCTGGCGGCGGTGGAGCTCGGCGCGCTGCTCGGCGCCCGGGTGATCGCCTGCGCCTCCTCGCAGGACAAGCTCGCGGTGGCCAAGGCCCACGGGGCGGAAGTCGGCCTCGTCTACGATCCGGCGACGCTGAAGGACGCGCTGCGCGAGGCCTCGGGCGGTGGGATCGACGTGGTCTACGACGCGGTCGGCGACGCCTTCGCGGAGCCGGCGCTGCGGGCTCTGCGCTGGCGCGGGCGCTACCTCGTGGTGGGCTTCGCGGCGGGCGAGATCCCGCGCCTGCCGCTCAACCTGATGCTCTTGAAGGAGCTCGACGTGCAGGGCGTGCACTGGGGCGCCTTCCTCGACCGCGACCCGGCGGCGCACCAGGACAACCAGCGCCGGCTCCTCGCCTGGGTGGCGGAGGGGCGGCTGACCGCCAAGGTCCACGGGGTCTACCCGCTGGAGGCGTACGAGGCCGCGCTCGGCATCCTCACCCGCCGCGAGGCGGTGGGCAAGGTGCTGCTGCGGGTGTGAAGCCGCGAGCGGGGCCGCGTCAGAGCAGCCCGCGCTCCCGCGCCAGCTTGACCAGATCGACCTGCGGCCGGGCGCCGATGTGCTGGATCACCTGGCCGGCGGCGAGCGCCCCGAGCTTGGCGCTCGCGACGTTGTCGAGCCCGCGGGCGTGGCCGGCCAGGAACCCGGCGGCGAAGAGGTCACCCGCGCCCGTGGTGTCCACCACCTCGGCCACCGGCGAGGCCGGCACCGCGCGGACCTCGCCGCCCCTCACCACCACCGCCCCGTCCTCGGAGCGGGTGACGAGGCCGAGCAGGTGCAGGCCCCGGCCGTTGCGCTCCTGGGACAGGGCCTTGATGGCGGTATCGGCGTCCTCGGTCTCGTAGAGGCTCTTCAGCTCACCGATATTGGCGAACAGGATGTCGATGCTGCCGTCGCGGATGAGGCCCAGGAACTCGTCGCGGTAGCGGCCGACGCAGAAGGCGTCCGAGAGGGTCAGCGCCACCGCGTTGCCGGCGCCGTGGGCGATCTCGACCGCCTTGCGGAAGGCCTCCTTGGCGGCCGGCGGATCCCAGAGATAGCCCTCGAGGTAGGTGACGCGGGCGCTCTCGACCACGGCCGGATCGACGTCGGCGGGCGAGAGGCCCTGGCAGGCGCCCAGATAGGTGTTCATGGTGCGCTCGCCGTCGGGCGTCACCAGGATGAAGCAGCGGGCGGTGGCCGGCCCCTCGGTCGCGGCGCGCACCGGGAAATCGACGCCCACCGCCTTCAACTCGTGCGCGTAGAGGCCGCCGAGCTCGTCGTCGCGCACCTTGCCGATGAAGCCGGCGCGGGCGCCGAGCATCGCGGCGCCGACGGCGGTGTTGGCGCCCGAGCCGCCCGGGACCACGGTGGTCGGCCCCATCGCGGCGAACAGCGTCTCGGCCCGGGGCTCGTCGATCAGCGCCATCGCCCCCTTGGGCACGCCCTGGTCGGCCAGGAAGGCCTCGTCGGTGCGCGCGATCAGATCGACGATGGCGTTGCCGAGCACGAGAAGGTCGAGGGGAGCGGTCATGCGGGCGTCCTGTTCCGGTTCGCCGGCCTGTCGCACCGGTGACCGGACGGGTCAAGCCGGGCCGTCGTCCTCGAACAGGTCGGCCAGCGCGAGGTCGAGGCCGGGCGGATCGAGCCGCAGCGCGCCCTCGGCGACGATGTGGGTCTCGATCAGATCCCCGCTCCCGCGCCGGTGATGGAGGACGCGGCGCTTGACGGCATCGACCACGAGGTAGTGCTGAACGCTCGGGACGCGGAAATAGCCGACCAGCTTCTCGCCGCTGTCGAGAGAGCGGGTGCGCGGCGAGAGCACCTCGACGATCACGACGGGATTCGGCACCTCCACGGCGTCCCCGTCGAGACGCGCGCCGCAATAGACGAGCGCATCGGGCTCGTAGGCCGTGTCCTTGTCGATCCGAACGGTCATCCCGTCCGGAAACATGCGGCAGGGCAGGCCGCCCCGGCGGATCGCGGCCTTCAGGGCCATCTGAACGGCGAACTTCGCGTCCGCGTGGCGCGCCCGCTGCGGCGACATCGCGACGATCTCGCCGGCATCCAGCTCGTAGCGGCCCGGTCGGCCTTCCGCCCAGACGAGGAACTCGTCCACCGTCATCCGCGGCGGCGTATCACGCTTCGGCGCTGCGCTCATGCGGTCAGACTAGCACGATTCGCCCCACGGCGCGGGTCACTGCCCCTGCAGCGCTTTCACCTCGCACTGGGCGTAGTCGGCGCTGGCCTTCACGTAGGCGTTGAGTTTCTGCACGTAGGCCTCGGCGATCGGCCGGAAGGCGCCGATCTGCGCGTTGTAGGCCTTGATCTGGTCGCTGTAGGTGTAGGCCTCCCAGCCGGGGCAGCCGCCCTTGGCGTCGAGGCAGGCGGGCTTCTGCGGCAGCGCCGGCCGCTCGGGGCGTTCCGCCGCGGGGGGCGGGGCGGGCGCCGTGCAGGCGGCCGAGGCCGGCTCGGAGAGAACGAGCGCCAGACTCAGCACCGTGTACCGCATGGGACGTCTCCGCGCGGCCGGATCGTCCGCGGTCACGGCTTCTGCGGCATCGCGCGGGCCGGGACAAGGCCGGGCGCCGGGCGTGGCCCGGTCCGGCGGGCCTCCGGCCGGCCGCGCAGGGCGTTGACGAGCGGCAGCAGCAGGCCGACGCCCAGCACCCACCAGGCCGGCCGGATCGGGCCGGAAAAGTCGAGGTTGGCGCCGAGCACGAGGCCGGCCGGCACGCCGCTCTTCAGCCCGTACCACGCCGCCTCCAGAAGGGCGGTCAGGAGCGCGGAGCCGAGCGCCAGGAGGAGGAGCGACCAGGGCCGCGTCGGGGCCGAGAGGCGGTGCATCAGGCGCCAGCCCATCAGCAGGACGAACAGACCGGTCCAGAAGACCGGGTCGGTGACGTCGATCTTCGATTGCAGGAAGTAATGCAGCAGCCCCAGCGCCGCGATCGGGTAGGAGAGCCGGTGCAACCGGTGCCAGGCCGGGCCCATCCGGCGGATCGCCCCGTCGGTCGAGGTCCAGCCGAGCGCCACGAGGCCGGCCAGCGCCACGAAGCCGACCGTCAGGTAGATGCGCAGCGCGATCTCGGAGGCCACCTTCGCCAGGTCGTAGTTCTGGTCCACGACGTAGAGGACGAGGTGGGCCAGCGCGTAGGCGAGCGCGGAGAGCCCCAGCATGCGCCGCAGGTTGATCAGCCGTGGCCAGTCGGCGATCCGGCGCAGCGGGCTCACCGCCAGGGTGGCGAGGAGCAGCCGCACCGCCCACTCGCCGGTGGCATGGATCAGCGCCGTGACGGGCTTCGCCCCGAGCGCGTCGCGGGCATAGCCTTGCGCGAGGTAGAGGCCGGGCGCCAGCACCAGCAGGAAGCAGAGGAGCTTCAGGGCCGAGAGGCGTCCGGCCCGATCGAGCCAGGGGAGCGGCAGAGTCGTGCGTGCGGGCATGCGGGGCGTGTTCGCGGGGGGCGGCCGGGGAAGAGCCGGGCGGGGCCGGAGATGCGTCTGTCGGGCTCTTCGCCACGCCGGCCGCCGGGTTACGGCCCGTGGCCTCCCGCCGCAGGGGAGGGCGCTCAGCCCTCCTTGCCGTCCTTGCCCGCCTTCGCGCCGTCCTTCGGCGTCAGCTTCAGGATCCGGCCGTCCTCGCCGTCGGTGACCGCGTAGACCGCCCCGTCCGGCCCGACCCGCACGTCGCGGATCCGGGCGTCGAGGGGCACGCGCTCCTCCGTCACCACCTTATCGCCGTCGAGCTTGACCGCGACGATGCCGCCGCTGACGAGGCCGCCGATCAGGAATTGGTCCTTCCAGGCCGGGAACAGGCCGCCGGTGTAGAGCGCCATGCCGGAGGGGCCGATGACGGGGTCCCAGTAATAGACCGGCTGCACCGTGCCGGTGGCCTGGGTTACGCCGTCGCCCACCTTCTCGCCCGAGTACTCGATGCCGTAGGTCGCCACCGGCCAGCCGTAGTTCAGGCCCGGGCGCGGCCGGTTCAGCTCGTCGCCGCCGCGCGGCCCGTGCTCGACGGTCCAGAGCCGGCCCTGGCCGTCGAGGGCCGCCGCCTGCACGTTGCGGTGCCCGTAGGACCAGATCTCGGGCCGCGCCTTCTCGCTGCCCGCGAAGGGGTTGTCCTTCGGGGCGTTCCCGTCCGTGTCGATGCGGAAGACCTTGCCGAGGCCGCTCGCGAGGTCCTGCGCCTGGACCCGCGGCCCCTTGTCGGAGCGCTCGCCCACGGTGAGGAAGAGCTTGCCGTCGCCCGCGGGCACGATGCGCGAGCCGAAATGCTTGTCGCCGTCGTAGGCGGGCGTCTGGCGGAAGATCACCTTGACCTCCTCCAGCTTGCCCCCGCCCCGGCCGTCCTCGACCAGCTTGGCGCGGGCCAGCGTGGTGCCGTTGCCCTTCTCGCGCGGCTCGGAATAGCTGAAGAAGATCGTGCGGTCGGAGGCGAAGCCCGGGCTCAGCGCCACGTCGAGCAGGCCGCCCTGGCCGCGGGCATCGACCTTCGGCACGCCCGCGACGGCCGGGCCCGGCGTGCCGTCCTTCGCCACGAGGCGGATCTTGCCGGCCTTCTCGGTCACGATCATGCGCCCGTCCGGCAGGAACTCCATCGCCCAGGGGCTGTCCAGGCCCTTCACGGCGGTCGCCACCGCGACCTCGGTGGCCTGGGCGGGCTTGGGAGCCCGGGTCTGGTTCGGCAGGAGCGGCTTGTAGCTCGTGTTCGGCGCCTCGGTCTCGGCCGGGCTGGTCCCGGCCGAGGGCGCGGCGGGCGCGCTGAACGCCTCGCCGCCGATGCGGGAGGCGGGCGTCTCCTGGCCGGCCGCGGTGCCGGCGAGGCCGAGCGTCGCCGCGGCGGCGAGGGCGAGGGATGGGATGCGCGTCACCGAGGTTCCTCCAGATGTCCGCCGTCCCTGGACGGCGGGGCCGGGTGCGTTGCGCAGGAGATGGGGCGCAGGGCCGAGACTTCGAGGCTCGGCGGGGGCGACGCGCCGCGCACGGCTCTCCCTCGCCCGTCTCCCTGGAGGGGAGGTGCGCGCGGGCGCCGCCCGGAAGCGAGGGCGCCTTCCCGTGCGCCGGGACACGCCGCATGAGGATGACGGGGAGCGGCCATGCGGCGTCCGGGACCGTGCCTTGACCGGGCCGGACCCCGTCGCCAATTCTGCCGCACTGCGGCGGGCGTCCACGCGACGCCGCCCGCGCTGACGAAAGGGACTGTGATGGCGACGGTGAAAGTGACCGACGCGAGCTTCGAGCAGGACGTTCTCAAGTCCGCCGAGCCCGTGGTCGTGGATTTCTGGGCAGAGTGGTGCGGCCCCTGTCGGCAGATCGGTCCCGCCCTGGAGGAGATCTCCGCCGACCTCCAGGGCCGCGTGAAGATCGCCAAGATCAACGTGGACGAGAATCCGGGCGTGGCCGCCCAGTTCGGCATCCGGTCGATCCCGACCCTGCTGCTCTTCAAGAACGGCGAGCGGGTGGACCAGAAGGTCGGCGCCGCCCCGAAGGGCGACCTCGCCCGCTGGATCAGCGCCCAGACCGCCTCGGCCTGAGCCTGGTCGGGCGGCGCGAGCCGCCGCCCGACACGCCGGGCCGCCGGACAGGCGACGAACGAGAAAAGCCCGGCCGCAAGGCCGGGCTTTTCGGTTTCAAGACCCGATTTTTTTATGGCTCGGAGCCCGGGCGAGGCCCAGGCTCCGGCGGATCGGCTTAGTACGAGCCGAACTTGTAGTTCAGGCCGGCGCGGACGACGGCGAACGAGTTGTCGTCGCGACGCAGCGGACCACCGGAGAACACCGGGATCAGGCCGTTGGCGGTCTGGAAGCCGCCGACGAGCGGCAGGCCGACGGCGTTGCGGTTGTTGCGGTCGAACTGCACGTACAGACCTTCGACCTTGAGCGTCACCGCCGAGGAGCGGAAGAAGTTCAGGAACGAGTCGGTCGGGAGCGCGTACTCGACACCACCACCGGCGGCCCAGCCGGTGAGGAAGTCGTCGTTGCGGTTGTTGAAGTTGGTGAAGGCGACGCGGGCGCCGCGGTCACCCGTGGCGTAGGCGAAGCCGCCGGTGCCGTAGAACAGGACGCGGTCGAAGGCGTAGCCGAGGCGGCCGCGGACGGTGCCGAAGAAGTCGAGCGTGCTGAGCACGCTGTCGACCGGCACGAAGGCCGGGTTGATCGTGGCGGCGTTCGTCACGAAGCGGCTGCGACGGCCACCGAAGTCGAGGTACTGGGCGTCGGCCTCGAAGCCGATGACCACGCCCGAGCCGGGGGTGAGCTGCCAGTTGTAGCCGATCTGGCCACCGCCGGTGAAGCCTTCGTTGTTGCCGCTGGAGTAGGTCAGCGACGAGCCGACCGGGCCGAGCACGCCGGCGGTGGTGAAGCCGCCGTTCGGCAGCTGCACGATCGGGCTGGCGGCGTTCGGCGGGAGCAGCGGGCTCGACTGCGTGAAGCCGTTGGAGCGGCGGTCGCTGGCGTCGAAGCCGTAGCCGGCGTTGAAACCGGCGTAGAAGCCCGTCCAGGTGAAGACCGGAACCGGCGTGAAGACCGGCGGCGGAGCGCGGCGCGGAAGGTCGGCGGCGGTCGCGGCGGCGGTGAGCGCCGTGAACATCGCCAACGAGGTAGCAAGCTTTTTCATTGTTGTGATCCCCAGCATTTGTGCCCGATCAAGCGGGACCTTATGTGATTTTCCACAGCCAAGATGTAGCGCGGCGGCCACAGGCCGGGGGCCTCGCGGGAGGCGGCGTCCGCCGAACTGTGGCGAACACTTGCTTAAGACAGGGCGGTTCCACGACCCAGCGGCGATGGTTCGGCGGCGGAATACAGTTTTCGGTTGTGTCGCCACGCGGCTGCGCGGGGGGCGAGCGTGGTTCGCGCGCGCGCTCTCCCCCGCACAGGGGAGGGAGAGCGGGGGCGCGTCCCAGGACGGCGACCTGGCTTAGACCGGCGGCGTGCCGTTGGCGGTGAGCACCGCGCCCGCGAGGTAGAGCGAGCCGCAGATCAGGATGCGTGGCGGGTGCTCGAAGGCGATGTCGGAGACGCTGGCGAGCGCCGCCTCGATGCTCGGCGCCACCCGGGCGCTGAGGCCGACGCCCTCGGCGATCTGGGCGACCTCCTCGGCCGGGCGCGCCGCGATCTGGCCGGCGATCGGCACGGCGATCAGCGCCCGCGATAGGCCGACGAAGTGGCGCAGGAAGCCCTCCGCGTCCTTGGTGCCGAGAAGCCCGACCACGAGGACGAGGGGCGCCTCGCTGCGCTCGCCGAGTTCGGCCAGGGCCGCGGCCAGGATGCGGCCGCCGTCGATGTTGTGGCCGCCGTCGAGCCAGAGTTCGGAGCCCGCCGGCACCAGGGCGGCGAGGCGCCCGCGGCTCAGGCGCTGCAGGCGGCCGGGCCACTCGACGTTGCGCAGGCCCGCCTCGAGGGCCGCCGTGCCGATGTCGCCGAAGCCGGCCGCGCGGAGCGCCGCGATGGCGGTGCCGGCATTGGTGAACTGGTGGCGGCCGAGCAGCTTCGGCTTGGGCAGGTCGAACAGGTCGGTCTCGTCCTGGTAGACGAGGCGCCCGCGCTCCTCGTGCACCGAGAAATCCTGGTTGCCGACGAGGATCGGGCCGGCGCCGACGGCCTCCGCGCGCCGGCACAGCACCGCGTCGGCCTCGGCGTAGTCCTGGGCGGCGATCACCGCCGGGCAGCCGCGCTTGAAGATGCCGGCCTTCTCGCCCGCCACGGCCTCGACCGTGTCGCCGAGATACTCCGCGTGGTCGCGCCCGATCGGCGTCACCACGGCGGCGGCGGGCTGGTCGATCACGTTGGTGGCGTCGACCCGTCCGCCGAGGCCGACCTCGAGCAGGAGCACGTCGGCGGGCGCCTCGGAGTAGAGCAGGAGGGCGGCGGCCGTGGTGATCTCGAAGACCGTGATCGGGTCGCCGGCATTGGCCGCCTCGCAGCGCGCGAAGGCGTCGGCGAGCCGGTCCTCGGGCACGAAGGTGCCGCCGCCGATGCCGCCGAGGCGGATGCGCTCGTGGAAGCGCACCAGATGGGGCGAGGTGTAGACGTGGGCGGCCAGGCCCCCGGCCTCCAGGATCGCCCGCATGAAGGCGATGGTCGAGCCCTTGCCGTTGGTGCCGGCCACGTGGATCACCGGGGGCAGGCGCCGCTCCGGATGGTTCAGCGCCGCCAGCAGCCGCTGGATGCGCCCGAGCGACAGGTCGATCGTGCGGGGGTGGAGGGCGAGGAAGCGCCCCATCAGCGCGTCGGAGGAATCCATCGTCCGGCCCTCGGGGTCAGGCGGCCTCGGGCGCCGGGGCCGGCTCCGGCAGGGCCGCCGCCGGCCGCACGTCCATCAGCAGGCCGCAGATCCGGGCGATCGTCTCCTTGAGCTGGTGGCGGTGCACCACCTGATCGACCATGCCGTGGTCGCGCAGGTACTCGGCCCGCTGGAAGCCGTCGGGGAGCTTCTCGCGGATGGTCTGCTCGATGACGCGGGGTCCCGCGAAGCAGATCAGCGCGCCGGGCTCGGCGAGGTGCACGTCGCCCAGCATCGCGTAGGAGGCGGTGACGCCGCCCGTCGTCGGGTTCGTCAGCACCACGATGTAGGGCAGGCGCGCGGCGTTGAGGCGGCGCACCGCCACCGTCGTGCGGGGCATCTGCATCAGCGAGAGGATGCCCTCCTGCATGCGCGCGCCGCCGGACGCCGCGAACAGCACGTAGGGGGTGCGCTTCTCCAAGGCCGTCTCGGCGCCGCGCACGAAGGCCTCGCCCGCCGCCATGCCGAGCGAGCCCGCCATGAAGCCGAACTCCTGGGCGGCCAGCGTCATCGGCAGGCCGCCGACGCGGCCGAAGCCGATCTTGAAGGCGTCCTGCAGGCCGGTCTTGGCGCGGGCGTCCTTCAGGCGATCGACGTAGCGCTTCTCGTCGCGGAACTTCAGCGGGTCGGTGGCCACCTCGGGGAGCGCCACGTCGATCCAGGTGCCCTCGTCGAACATCAGCTTCAGGCGGGCGGAGGCGCCCATCTTCAGGTGGTGCTCGGAGCCCGGGATCACCCAGTGGTTGGCCTCCACCTCCTTGTGGAAGACCATCTGGCCGGTGTCCGGGCACTTCACCCAGAGGTTCTCCGGGGTCTCGCGCTTGAACAGGGTCTTGATCTTGGGGCGCACGACCTCCGAGATCCAGTTCATCGGCTCTACCATCATGCCGGCCCGTGCTGTCTGTGTCCGGAGGGCGATATCGTTGTGCCGCGCGGCCCGCGCCAGGGTCAGCGGCGGCGCTCGGCCGGGCGCTCGGCGGTTCGCACGCCCGCGGCGAGCTCCCGCACCAGCCCGGCCACCGCCTCGACGGTGCCCCCTTGCGCGCGGCCCTCCCCGTCGAGGGAGCGGTGCAGGGCATCGACGAGCGCCGAGCCCACCACCACGCCATCCGCGCCCTTCGCGATGGCGGCGGCGTGCGCGCCGGTCTTCACGCCGAAGCCCACCACCACCGGCAGGTCGGTGTGGCGGCCGATCCGGGAGACGGCCTCGGCGACCCGCCCGAAATCGGGCGTCGCCGTGCCGGTGATGCCGGTGATCGACACGTAGTAGACGAAGCCCGCCGTGTTCGCGAGGACGGCCGGCAGGCGCGCGTCGTCGGTGGTGGGCGTCGCGAGCCGGATGAAGGCCAGCCCCTTGGCGAGCGCCGGCAGGCAGAGCTCCTCGTCCTCCTCCGGCGGCAGGTCGACCACGATCAGCCCGTCGATCCCGGCCGCCACCGCGTCGTCGAGGAAGCGGTCGACGCCATAGGTGTGGATCGGGTTGTAGTAGCCCATCAGGATCACGGGCGTGTCGGCGTTGCCCGCGCGAAAGCGCGTGACGAGCTCCAGCGTCCGGGCCACGCCCTGGCCGCCCTTCAGCGCGCGCAGGCCCGCCGCCTGGATCGCCGGGCCGTCCGCCATTGGGTCGGTGAAGGGCAGGCCGAACTCGACGATGTCGGCGCCGGCTCGCGGCAGCGCTTCCAGCACCTTCAGGGAGGTCTCGGGGTCGGGGTCGCCCGCCATCACGTAGGTGACGAGGGCGGCCCGGCCTTCCGCGCGGCAGCGGGCGAAGGTGGCGTCGATGCGGCTCGGCATGGTCGGTGGCTGTCGGTTCGGGCCTCGGGGATCCTCCGGGAAGGAGGGCCCCGCGGGCGGGGTCGAGCCGCCGCGCCTACACCATCGGGGCCGGCCCGTGAAGCGCGGGCCGGTCTCGCGGATCGCCGCAAGCTCCGGTTAAGCGCCTTCGCTGACGGAGCCTTCAGGGATCGCGCGGCACGCTCGCCGCCGCGCGGGCTTCCGTGCGGCCGGCCCGGATAGCCCGCATGCAAGACCTCCTCCTCGCCGGCCTCCTGCTCCTCCTCGGGCTGGGGGCCGGCCTGCTCGGCGGGCAGGCGCTGAGCCGCCGGCCCCGGCCCGAGGCGCCCTCCGCCGAGGCGCTGCACGCGCGCATCCGGCGCATCGCCGAGAGCGAGGAGCGCTACCGGGCGCTCGTCGCCGCGACCACGGACGTCATCGTGCAGCGCGACGCGCTGGGCCGCATCACCTTCGCGAGCGAGGGCTACGCGCGGCTCCTCGGCCGCGATCCGCTCGCCCTGGTCGGCTCGACCGCGGAGCCCGAGGTGATCGAGCAGGGGTCGTCCGGTACGGACGCCGACGGGGTGCGCCGCTCCGAGCGGCGGATCCGGGACGCGGACGGACGGGCGCGCTGGTTCGCCCTCGTGGAGATGCCGGTCGGCGGCCCGGCGGGGGAGGCCCCGCAGGTGCTCTGCGCGGGCACCGACATCACCGGCCGGGTCGAGGCGGTGCGCTCCCTCGACGGGGCGCTCGCCCGCGCGGAAGCCGCCAACGTCGCCAAATCCCGCTTCCTCGCCACCGTCAGCCACGAGTTCCGCACGCCGCTCAACGGCATCCTGGGCATGACCGACCTCGTGCTCGACACCGGGCTCGACGCCGAGCAGCGGACCTATGTCGAGGCGGTGCGCACCAGCGGCAAGGCGCTGCTCGGGCTCATCGACGGCATCCTCGACTTCTCCCGCATCGAGGCGGGCCGGCTCGACCTCGCCGACGAGCCCTTCGGGCTCGCGTCGCTCGCCGAGGGCGTGGTGGAGCTGCTGGCGCCGCGCGCCCAGGACAAGGGCATCGAGATCGCCCTCGACGTCGCCGGGGACGTGCCCGCCCAGGTCCGGGGCGACGCGGACCGGGTGCGCCAGATCCTCATCAACCTCGCGGGCAACGCCGTGAAGTTCACGGAGGCGGGCGGCGTCGGCCTCTCGGTGAGCCGGACCCCGGAGGGGATCTGCCTCGCGGTCTCCGATACCGGGCCGGGCATCCCGGAGGACCGGCTGCCGCGGCTCTTCGAGGAGTTCGAGCAGGGCGACGACAGCGCAAGCCGCCCGCACGAGGGCACGGGCCTCGGGCTCGCCATCACCCGCCGCCTCGCGGCGCGGATGGGCGGCCGGGTGGAGGCCGTCTCCGATCCGGGCACGGGCTCGACCTTCCGGGCCCTGCTGCCGCTCGCCGCCGTCCCGGGGGAAGCGGCTCCCGGTGCGGCCCCCGGTGCGGAGCCCGGGGCGGCGCTGGCCGGCCGCCGGGTGCTGATCGTGGCCGACTCGCCCTTCCAGGCGCCCTCTCTCGCCCGCATGCTGGAGCGGGCGGGGGCGCCCGCCGTGCAGGCCGGGAGCCTGGAGGCCGGGCTCGCGGCGCTCGCCCGCGCGGAGGGCGCCTTCGACGCGCTCATCGCCGACCGGGCCCTCGGCGACGCGGCCGTGCGCCGCCTGGCCGACGCGGCGCGGCTCGCCGGCGTGCGCTGCTGCCTGATCCTGCTCTCGCCCTTCGACCGGCGCGCCTTCGGGGCGCCGGCGGCCGCGGGCTTCGACAGCTACCTGATCAAGCCCGTGCGCGCCCGCTCGCTCCTCGACCGCCTGCTCGCCCCGAGCCCGGCCGAGGCGCCACCCGCGCCGGCGGGCCCCGCCGCGGCCCGGGCGGCCCCCGCCCGCCGGGTGCTTCTCGCCGAGGACAACCCGATCAACGCGCTGCTCGCCACGCGCGCGCTCGAACGGCTCGGCGCCGAGGTGGTGCACGCCGCCGACGGGCTGGAGGCGCTCGCCCGGCTCGACGATGCGGGGCCCTTCGATCTCGCCCTCATCGACGTGCGCATGCCCGGCCTCGACGGCCACGAGACCGCCCGGCGCATCCGCGCGGCCGAGGCCGCCTCGGGCGCGCGCTCGGGCGGGCGCCTGCACCTCGTCGCGCTCACCGCCAATGTCGGCCGGGAGGACGAGCGGGCGGCGCTCGCGGCGGGTTTCGACGGCTTCCTGGCCAAGCCCCTGAACCTCAGGGCGCTGCCGGCGCTCCTCGAGCGGGCGGCGTAGGCGGCGGGGCCCTCCGCCGCGGGTTGGATCGGGCGATCCGGGGCCCGATCGGCCCGACCGGCGCGGGGCCGCTTCCGGCCGCAGGAATCCCGTCCGACCGCGCCTCGGGCACCGCTGCGGGTCCCGCGGCCGGGCGGCCCCGGCCGCCGGGATCGGCCCGGGTCACCGCAGCAGACGCTCCATCGCGGCGATGCCATCCATCCGCGCCCTCTGCTCCGTGCGGAAAGAGCGCTCGCCACGCTGGAAGGGACGGCCGTCCCGACAGATCAGCCACATGTACCATCCGGTCGGGCGAAAGGCCGCCGAGACCGTCAGGGTGAAGAGGCCGTGATCCGTGTTGTGAGAGATCTCCCGCATCGTGCGCTGCACCCGGATCCGTCAGGAAGGTGGGCGGAGCGGGCTCAGCCCGCCGAACCAGGGCACCTCCTCAGGCAACGGAGGCGATCCGTTTCTCCACCCGGCGCACCTGCGCCGGATACCAGCGATCGCCGCGCGCGCTCGGCACGCCCAGCTCGTTCAAGGCGTGCGCCACCTGTTCGAACGTGGCGGCTCCCGCGGCGCGGATCTCCGCCAGGACCGGGGCGACGCTCAGGGCACGCTCCATCGTCCGAGGTTTGCAGATCGGAGCCGGCAGGACGCGTCGGTCGCCCGGTTTCTCGCCTGCCCGGCGCTGCCGCTCGCCGAGGCGAACGAGGAAGTCCCGCCTGCGCGCGGCGCGGTCCTTGTCCGCGACGGGCGCCGCATGGGCGGCGAGGGCCGCCAGGATCCCGATCGTGCCCTCGTTCGCCTCGGGCATGCTGGTCACGGCAAGGCGCACGCCGAGGCGCGCGAGGTCGCGGCGCAGGGTCGTGAGGAAGGCTTGATCCCGCGCCAGCCGGACCAGCCCGGCCACGAGCAGCACGGCGCCGTGCTGCCGGCACAGGGCAAGGGCATCGTCCAGCACCGCGCTCGGGCCGGGGGCATCCCCGCGGCGGATCTCGCGCATCTCCGCGATCAGGTGGCCGCCGCATTCCGACAGATGGGCGGCGACGGCCGCGCGCTGGGCGGCCAGCGCGGCCCTGGGACTCGTCTGCTCGCTGGCCTCGACGGAGAGGTAGGAGACGAAGTTCAGCTGAAGCATACCTGCTGCATCACAGTGCGGATCGACCGGGCTCACGGCCACGTGCCGGGCATGGCCTACGCGCCAAGCCCGCAATTTTCGTACTCTACGACAATTGCGGGACGCTCAATATGAAGCAACATTCCTATTGGGACGCCGTCCGGGCGCCCCTCGATGTGGCGGGACGTCGAGACTCCGCGCCGCTGCTCCCGACGTTTCCGGCTTGGTCTGCGTCCCGGTCTGCGTCCCGGTCTGCGTCCCGGATGCGCTCGACGGCGCCCAGCCGCGGAGCAACCGCTTTCCACCCCGAAGCGACGGTGGCTGCCGGCCGACGAAGGGCCGCCGTCGGGATGCTCCGACGGCTCTCCGCGCGGCCGGCACGGGCCGCAGCGCAGTCAGCGGCGGATCAGGATCACGCCGCCGACGAGCAGGGCCGCGCCGACGAGGCGCGTCGGGTCGATCGGCTGCCGGGCGAGGCCCATCCAGCCGAAATGATCGAAGGCGAGCGAGGCGAGCATCTGTCCGGCGACGAGGAGCGCGATGAAGGTCGCCGCTCCGATCTGCGGCACGAGCAGGACCGCCAGCCCGATGAAGAGCGCGCCGAACAGGCCGCCGCTCCAGGCCCACCAGGGCAGGCGCGCCGCGAGGCTCGCCGCGGGAGCCGGATCCCCGAGCGCGAGGGCGAACAGCCCCATGCAGGCGAGGCCGACCGCGTAGCTGACGACGCCGGCCCAGGCGACGGAGTCGAGGGCGACGCGCAGGTTCGTGTTCAGCGCCTGCTGAACCACGATGCTGACGCCGGCCGCGACGGCGAGGGCGTAGGAGAGCAGGAGTGCGGGCATCGGGGCCTGGTCGTCCGGTTGGGCGCCGTCCGGGGGGCGCCGCGAGGGTCCTTGACAACCACCGCGCGGCCATGCCGTCAAATGCCCGATCTCCGTGTTTCCATGCAGATCGGGCATGATGAACCCGGCCCATATCGACCTCTTCCGCGCGGTCCTGCGCTACGGCGGGATGAGCCGGGCCGCGGCCGCGCTCGGGATCGGCCAGCCCCATGTGAGCCGCGCGGTCGCCCAGCTCGAGGCTGATCTCGGCTTCCCGCTCTTCCTGCGCGGGCACGGCAGCGCGCTGCCGACCCGGGAGGGCGAGGCCTTCGCCCGCGAGGTGGAGCGGAGCTGGGCCGGGCTCGACCATCTCCGGGACGCCGCGCGGCAGATCCGCGAGACCGGCACCGGGCCGCTGCGCGTCGCCTGCCAGCCCGCGCTCGCCGGAGGCCTGCTGCCGCGCGCCGTCCGGCGCCTCTGTGCGGAGAGTCCCGGCGCCCGCGTCGCGGTCCACGTCCCGAGCCCGGACACGATCTGGTCCTGGGTCGCCTCCGGCCGGTGCGATCTCGGCCTTGCCCGGCCCCGCGCGGGCATCGCCGGCGTGACCGCCGAGCCCTTCCTGGCCGTCGATGCGGTCTGCGTCCTGCCGCGGCGGCACACGCTCGCCGGCCGGCGGACGATTACCGTGCAGGACCTTGCGGGCGAGCCCCTGATCGCGGGGGCGGCCGGCGCCTTCCAGCAGGCGGTCGAGGAGCGGTTCGCGCGGGCGGGCCTCGCGCCGCGCTTCGTCCACACGGCCCAGTACACGCTGGCGCGCTGCGGTCTCGTGGCCGAGGGGCTCGGCCTCGCCGTGGTCGATCCTCTGGCGGCCCGGGCGCTCGGCGGGTTGCCGGTCGTGCTGCGCCCGTTCGGCCCGGCCCTCTCCATCGTCACGATGCTGCTGCGCCCCGCGGGACGACCGCCGGAGCGGCTCGCCGAGCGCCTTGTCGCCCTGCTGGAGGCCGAGCGGGACGCGCCCGGCACGCGGGCGTGACGACGCCCCGCACGACGCGCGTTGACAGGAGCGTGGCGCCCGGCGAACAGGACCGCATGGCACAGTCGACCGCACAGACCATGCAGCCGGATTCGGGCCGCGACCGTGGCGCGCTCGCGGCCTGGGGCATCGTCGGGCTCACCGTGGCGACGGTGCTGCTCGGGGCCCTGCTGCCGGCCGCCCGGCCGGAGCCCTCGGTCTCGCCCGCCGACGACGCGACCTGCCTCGAATGGGGTGACGGCTGCCGGGTCTGCCAGCGCTTGGCCGACGGCCCGGCCTGCTCGCTGCCCGGCATCGCCTGCACGCCCGGCGCGATGCGCTGCCAGCGCCGCGAGGGGTGAGCGCGCCGGCCCATCTTCGCTTCGCGCCGAGCCCGAACGGGCGCCTGCACCGCGGCCACGCCTACTCGGCGCTGCTCAACGCCGCGATCGCCCGGCAGCTCGGCGGCCGCCTCTCGCTCCGGATCGAGGACATCGACCCCGTGCGCTCGCGGCCCGAGCTGGCTGCGGCGATCGTCGCGGATCTGGCCTGGCTCGGCGTGCCCTGGTCCGGCCCGGTCCGCCGGCAATCCGAGCACATGGCGGACTACGCCGCAGCGCGCGACGGGCTCGCGGCGGCCGGCCTCCTCTACCCGTGCTTCTGCTCGCGCGGCGAGATCCGCGAGCGGGCGGCGGCCCGGGCCGACGCGCCGCGCGATCCCGACGGCGCCCCGCTCTATCCGGGCACCTGCCGCGGCCTCGATCCGGCGGCGGCCCGGGCGCGCGTCGCCGCGGGCGCGGCCCATACCTGGCGCATCGACATGGGCCGGGCGCTGCGCCGTGCCCCCGGCCCCCACGGCTACGCGGCCTTCGACCCCGGCAGCGCGGAGCGCCGGGTCGGCGCCGACCCGGCGCGCTGGGGCGACGCGGTGATCGCCCGGCGCGATGTGCCGACGAGCTACCATCTCGCGGTCGTGCACGACGACGCGGCGCAGGGCATCACCCACGTAGTCCGCGGGCAGGATCTCGAGGCGGCGACCGACCTGCACGTCCTGCTGCAGCGCCTGCTCGGCCTGCCGAGCCCGCGCTACCACCATCACGGCCTGATCCGGGACACCGACGGGGGCAAGCTCGCCAAGTCGCGCGGCTCCACCGCGCTCGCCGACCTGCGGGCTCAGGGCGTCGCGGCCGCCGCGCTGCGCGTGTCGCTCGGCTTCCCCGCGGCCTGAAGGGCGGCCTGGCCGGCGCGCTGGTCCGTGGTCCTCGCCGCGGCCTCCTCCGGCCGACGCGCCGGCAGGGAGAGGATCACGCGGGTGCCCTGGGGCGCGGCCGGAACCCAGTCCAGCCCGGCGCGGAGCTGGCGCGCCAGCATCCGCACGATGGTCGTGCCGAAGGCGGTCCCCTCCGGCGCGGTCCCCTCCGGCGCGGTCGCCGGCATGCCGGGCCCGTCGTCCGCCACCTCGACGATCTCCCGGTCGCCGTCCCGGCCGAGGCGCACCGTGAGCCGGCCGGGCCGGGCTGGGAAGGCGTGCTTGAGCGCGTTCGTGACGAGTTCGTTGACGATCAGCGCCACGGGCGCCGCCGCCTCGGCGGGCAGGCGCAGCGGCGCGAGATCGAGCGTCACCGCCACGTCCGGCCGCCCGGCGGCGCCCAGGAGGTCCGCCACGATGTCGGCGACGACGTCGGCGATCGCCACCTGGGCGACGTCGTCCGACTGGTGCAGCCGCCGGTGCAGGGTCCCCAGCGTCTCGATCCGCCGGAGCGTCGCCGCGAGCGTCTCGCGCGCGGCCCCGGCCGGGACGCCCGACATCTGCGTCGCCACCAGGGCGGCGATCATCTGCAGCGTGTTCTTCACCCGGTGATCGACCTCGTGCAGGAGCGTGGTCCGAGCCTGGAGGTCGTGCAGGCGCTCCGTGATGTCGGTCTGGGTGGCGACGAAGTACTGCACGCTGCCGGCCCCGCCGAAGACCGGACTGATCGCGAGGGCGTTCCAGAACGGGGTGCCGTCCTTGCGGTAGTTCAGGATGTCGAGGCCGATGTCGCGGCCCGCGCGCAGGGCGTGCCCGATGCGCGCGGCCGCGTCCGGATCGGTGCCCGCGCCCTGCAGGAAGCGGCAGTTGCGCCCCTCGACCTCGCTGCGCGCGTAACCGGTGAGGCGCAGGAAGGCGTCGTTGGCGAAGACGATCGGGTTGTCGAGGCGGTGCGGGTCGGTGATCGTCATCGGCAGGCGCGCGGCCTGCATGGCCGCCGCGAAGGGAAGGGCCGCAGGCTCGGGTGTCGGCTGCCCTCCGTCGGGGGCGTCGGGCCGCGTCATGCGGTCGTCCAGTGCTGCGATCGGTCGGGCACCGCGGAACCGCGCGCGCCGGAACGGATCATTCCCGAGGCACGGGGCCTGTCAATTACCTGTGCTAGCCGTACAGGGGGCGAACTGCCTAGGAAGACGAAACTTGTGCGCCTGTCCGCAATCTTCGGATGATATCGTCCGGCTGATACACCTTTAGGGTGTAGTGATCTCCGGGCCGGCGGATTCCCGGCCCACTCCTACCGCACCGCCGTCTCGCGCTGGGCGAGCGCGGTCGCGGTCTTGCCCTTCTGCATCTCGGCCTCGATCTGGTCGCGCTGGCGCTTGAACTCGGCGAGCAGGCGGCCGTCGAGCTCGCGCCCGCGCGGCACGCGGATCTTCATCGGATCGACGAAGTGGCCGTTGATGATCACCTCGTAGTGCAGGTGCGCGCCGGTCGAGAGGCCGGTGGAGCCGACATAGCCGATGACCTGCCCCTGCCGCACCCGCGTGCCCGCGCTGACGCCGCGGCCGAACCGCGACATGTGGTTGTAGGTGGTGACGTAGCCGTTGAGGTGCTGGATCTCGACGCGCCGCCCGTAGCCCGAATCCCACTCGGCCTTGATCACCGTGCCGTTGCCGGCCGCCACGATCGGCGTGCCGATCGGGTTCGACCAGTCGACGCCCGTGTGGAGCTTGGCGTAGCCGAGCACCGGGTGACGCCGGTAGCCGAAGCCGGAGCGCATGATGCCGTCCGCGATGGGCTTGCGGATCAGGAACTTCTTCAGCGAGCGGCCCTGCTCGTCGAGGTAGTCGATCGCGCCGTCGTCGGGGGACTGGAAGCGGTAGATCTTGCGCGCCTCGCCGCCGAGGTTGAGCGCGGCGTAGAGGAGGTCGGGCCGCTCGGGGCTCTGTCCGGCATCCTCGTCGTAGGTGTAGAACACGTCGAGGCTGTCGCCGCCGCCGATCCGGCGCTGGAAGTCGAGGTCGTAGCTGAACACCCGGACGATGTCCTCGACGGTGGCGCGCGGCAGCTCGTGGCGCGCGGCCGTCTCGTAGAGGCTCTGGTAGAGCCTCGGGCCGGTGCCGTCGTCCTCCTCGTCCTCGCTCGCCTCCGCCTGGGCCTGCGGCTTGCGCGAGGGCGTATCCTCCCGCGGGGGCGCGACGGAGACGAAGGCCGCCCGGTCGTTGATCGCCGCGATCCCCTCGATTCCGTTCTCCCCGTAGAGAACGACGCGGGTCACCTGCCGTGGATCGGCCGGCCGGGCGCCCGGGGCGATCTGCACCCGCAGGCGCTGTCCTTCGGTGAGGGCGCCGACGCGGGGCCGGCCCCCGAGCGCCGTGACGACGCCGCGGATCTGCTCGTCGCTGGCGAAACCCGTGGCGCGCAGGGCAGCTTCCAGGGTCTCGCCGCGGCCGAGCGCGAGGTCACGCTCCTCCACGAGGGGCGCCTCGCCCGTGCGCAGTTCCGTTTTGGCGAGCTTCGTCACGTTCTCGGGCACGACCAGCACCTCGATCGCCCGGAACGGGTTCCCGTCGCGGCCGGGCACGGCCGCGTCGGCCGCCGGCGTGCTGGGCTGCAAGGTGCGCGAGAGCAGGATCTGGGGCGCGATCGGGATCGCGGCGCGGCGGCCCGCCTCTGCGGCGGCGCGGCGCTCCTCCTCGACCTGCGCGGTGACGGCGTCGTCCCCGAGGGCCGGCGCGTTCGGATCGACCGGCGCCTCCGCGAGGATGCGTTTGACCACCGTGACTTCGGCGCCGGGCGCGTCGGCGGCGCTCGGCTCGCTCGCCCGGTCGGCGGGCTCGTCGGAGACGAACTTCGTCGGGTCGAAGGGCGGGATGTCGCTGGCGTAGAGCCCGACGCTCTGCGACAGACCCGCGGTGAGGCGGACGAACGGCTTGGCCTTGATGATCTCCCGATCGCCGAGCTTCACCGTGACGGGCGCGCGGTAGCTCTGCTTGGCCGAGGCGATCATCACGCTGCGGACCAGCCGGTCGCCCTTGCGCGCGACGTTGGTGCCGCCCTCGCTCGCCTGGGGCCGCTGGCTCACCGTCGCGATCTCGGGGATCGCCGCGAAGGAGGCCTCGCCCTGGAGCGAGACGTGCAGCGCCGCGAAGATCAGGCCCGCGCCGGAAAGCCCCGTGAGCGCGCTGGCGCAGAGCCACCGGAGGTTCACGGCGCGCCGGTCGATGCGCGACGCCTCCGGGCCGAGGAGGTCGAGCGGCGGATCGAATCCCTGACCGGACGCCGCTGCGCCGGTCACACCGATCTTCACGCGGTCACGCGTCACGCGAACGATCCCCTGAATGGGCCGAGAAGAATGCGAAGCAGCCACCCCGGGCGCGTCGCGACCGTCGCGGCGGCTGCTCGTATCCTGACCATGTCGAGTGCCAGCGTGTCGAGATTGAGGCCCGAGGGTGCGCCTTCCACGAGCGAACGTGGCTTGATTCGCGAGGGGTCGCGTTGGCGCCCGTCACAGGCCTGTTGCAGGTTTTTCGCGTGTTCGTCGTATCGGGTGTTGACGGGGCGGCTGGGCTTGCGTAGACAGCGCTCATCGGCGCCGGCCGCGAGAGCGACCCGGGCGCCGACGCTTCTTCCGACAGCTTGGGTGGGCGATCTGGCGTAGGCCGGGTGGTCCGCTGTCGTTGTCGGCTGAGGGTGTCTGCACCGACGATCCGGCCGCTGCGGCGGCCACGAGAAGCGGGGTTGACAGGGGATCCGGCGGGCTCTAAACGCCCTCCACCGCTGAGACGGACCTCTCCTAAGGGCAGGTCGGTAGCACGATTCCTCCAGGCAGGCAAGCGGGTTCCGGGGTGGATATCCCGGGTTCCGCCGCTGGCCGGATACGGTTTCTCCGGGGTTTGCCCTGGATCCAGGTGCCGCCTCCGGGTGCGTCCTGGCGCTCTTTGACAAGTTGATCTGAGAAAGAGAAGCGTGGGCGGCGTCGTCCTTGCGGTCTCGGGTTTGTGTCGGCCTTGT
>NZ_BPQO01000027.1 GCF_022179285.1 Methylobacterium hispanicum
GGCCGCCTTGATGTCGCGACCGGCCGTCTTGCCTGCGTCGCCTGCCTCATGGCCGCCAACGCCCTCAACAATCCAGCCTGAGGTTTCGTCCTCAAACAGGCTCTAAGGTGGCTGAAAGTCAGGAAGCTGATGGCCGAGGCCCGCCTTGACGCCATTTTCGTCCCGCCCAACACTGGGTTATGGGACCATTTCCAGGCCAATGTACGCTACCTCACCGGAATAGGCGGCAATTGCTCCCAGGCGGCCTGCGTATTCCCTTTGACCGGCGAGGTGACCGCGATCACCAGCCCGGACGTCCATAAGGACTTCTGGCTGCAACGGCAGGACTGGGTGACGGACATACGTCCCATCGATACCGGTTGGGGCTACACGCAGATGAGCATCGACCGCTTGAGGGAGCTCGGTCTCGACCGTGCCCGGATCGGCGTGACGGGCCTCGCCGGCAACACCCGCTTTCCCGAAGGGATCACGCCTGCCGGCATCCTCGACGGGTTGGTCCGCGCGCTGCCCGCCGCCGAGATCGTCGATGCGAACCTGCTGATGGAGCGGGCGCGTTTCGTGAAGAGCACGGAGGAGCTCGCCTTCCTGCGAAAGGCCGAGGAACTCGTCGAGGCGTCGGTCGATGTCCTGCTCCGCGAGGCGCGTCCGGGCGTGCCGGAAAACGTCGTCTACGCGCGGATGCTGGCGGACATGGTGGAGCGGGGCGGCGAGGTGCCGACCATGATCCTGTGGTCGGCGGGTTGGCCGCAGCCGCCTTCGGCGCAGTACATGCCTTCGCTCCGTCCGCTTCGATCCGGAGACCTCATCTCCGTCGAGGCCGAGGCGCGTTGGGCGGGCTACGTGGCCCAGAACACGCAGCCGGTCTTCCTTGGTCGTGCGCCGGACATCTACAGGGAGCTGTTCCACCGTCAGCAGGAAGCAATTGAACGCTGCTACGAGGCCCTGCGGCCGGGTGCGACGGTCGGCGGGATATCCGACATCGTCGCGGCCCTGAGCGACGAGCGCTTCTGGTGCAGCCTCATCATGCACGGCCGAGGCCTCGGCGACGACGCGCCTATCAACATCCACAAACCGCGTGATGCGACCATGCGCGACTGGCGGATCGAGGCCAACGCGACGTTCATCGTCAAGCCGATGATCCAGACGCATGATGGGGCTCAGCGTTTGTACTGGGGCGATACAGTCGTTGTGGGGGAGAACGGCGCCGAACGGCTTGGAAAACGGGCGGCGGAACTCATCGAGATATCGTAGCTATGCCCAGGCTTGATGTGCGGAGCGCCGCCGTCGCCCGAAGCGGCGCGGTTCGGCATGGGACTGCCGCCCTATGTCCTGAGCGACAAGCTCGGCGAGCACCTCGTGGGCCTACCCTGTCCATCGGCGCATCGGACCTGGGACATTTATACCAGTACGATGTGCAACCGGTTCCGCCTGAAGTAGGATGTCGGAGGCGGAAGGTGCCGTTGGATCAACGACCGCGCCCAGACGGGTAGCCTCGATGCGCGGGTCGATGACACAGGAAATTCAGGCCGGCGTCTGGCTCCCCGTGGGCGGCGGCGACGTGGGCGACCTCGTCCGCGGCCATGACTGGGCGGCCACCCCGCTCGGCCCCATCGCCGAGTGGCCGCCCACGGTTCGCGCCATCGTCCAGACAGTGCTGCTCTCGCCCATTCCCATGGTGGCGATCTGGGGTGAGGACGGCATCCTCGTCTACAACCGGGGCTATGCCGAGGTCTGCGGTCCGCGCCATCCGCAAGCGCTCGGGGGCCGGGTGCTGGACGTCTGGCCTGAGGCGCGCGCCTTCAACGCCCAGGTCATCGAGAGCGGCCTCGCCGGGCAAGCCCTCAGCTTCACGGGCCAGGAACTCGAACTCTGGCGGCATGGCCGACCCGAGAAGGTCTGGATGGACCTCGACTACACGCCCATCCTCGATGAGGCCGGCAGGCCCATTGGTACGCTCGCGACGGTGCTCGACATCACCGAGCGCGTGCTGGCCGAACGCCGCCTCGCCGAGAGCGAGGACCGATTCCGCTTCCTCGACGGCTTGGCTCGGGCGACCGCGGACGCCCGCGACGCCGCCGCGGTGCTGGAGGCCACGACGCGCCTCCTTGGCGGTCACCTGGGCCTGTCGAACTGCGCCTACGCCGACATGGACGCCGACGGCGACGGCTTCACCATCCGCGGCAACTGGCACGCGCCGGACGCACCCTCGATCCTCGGACACTACAGCCTCGCCGACTTCGGCGAACTCGCGGTCCGGGAGCTCAATGCCGGCAGGCCCCTCGTCGTCAACGACAACGCCGCCGAGCTCGCCCCGCACGAGGCGCGGACCTTCCAGGCCATCGGCATCGCCGCGACGATCTGCATGCCGCTGGTCAAGGAGGGCCGCCTCACGGCCCTCATGGCCATCCATCATGCCGTGCCGCATCGCTGGTCCGACGCCGAGCTGGCGCTGCTGCGCGAGGTGACGGAACGCTGCTGGGCCTACATCGAGCGCGTCGGCGCCGAGGCTAACCTGCGCGTGAGCGAGGGACGGCTGCGGACCCTGGTCAACGCGACCTCCGACGCGGTGTACCGGATGGGCGCAGACTGGCGCGGGATGATCCGGCTCGATGGTCGCGGCATCCTGGCCGACGCCACGGAGCCGAGCGAGCGCTGGCTCGACCGCAACATCAAGCCGAAGGACCGGGCCGAGGTCCTCGCCGCCATCGCCGACGCCATCCGGCGCAAGGGGCTGTTCGAGCTGGAGCACCGGGTGCGGCGGGCCGACGGTACAGTCGGCTGGACGTTCTCCCGTGCCGTCCCGTTGCTCGACCAGGCGGGAGAGATCGTCGAGTGGTTCGGCACCGCGAGCGACGTGACCTTCCGGCATGAGGCGGAGGCGCGCCTGCGGGAGAGCGAGGCCCGCTTCCGCACCATGGCGGATGATGCCCCGGTGATGACCTGGATCACCGACGAGAACGGCGACTGCATCTACCTGAACCGGCGCTGGTACGAGTTCACCGGCCAGACCGAGGCGGAGGGGCTCGGCCTCGGCTGGCTCGACGCCATCCATCCCGACGACCGCCATCTCTCGGAGCAGACCTTCCTGGCCGCCAACGCCGAGCGGAAGTCCTTCCGCCTGGAGTACCGGCTGCGCGGCCGGGACGGCGCCTACCGCTGGGCCATCGACGCCGCCATGCCGTGGATCGCGGCGAACGAGGCCTTCCTCGGCTACTTCGGCTCGGTCATCGACATCGACGAGCGCCGGCAGGCCGAGGCGCGGCTACGCACCCTGACCGACGTCGTTCCCGCCTTCGTCTGGTTCGCCTCGCCGGACGGGCACCTGCATTTCCTCAATGACCGCTGGTGCGAGTTCACCGGCCAGACCCTTGAGGCGGCGCTGCCCGACGGTTGGATCGAGGCCGTCCACCCGGACGACCAGGCCCGGACCGCCGCGGCCTGGGCGGACGCGCGGGCGCGCGAGGTCTCCTACGAGATCGAGATGCGCTACCGGCGGCACGACGGCGCCTGCCGCTGGTACCTGGCCCGGGCCGAGCCCCTGCGGGACGCCGGCGGGACGGTGACTGCCTGGTTCGGCACCTCGACCGACATCCACGACCGCAGGCTCGCGGAGGACCGCCTGCGGGAGTTGAACGAGACGCTGGAGAGCCGCGTCGCCGAGCGCACCGACGAACTGCTGAAGGCCGAAGAGGCGCTGCGGCAGTCGCAGAAGCTGGAGGCCATCGGGCAATTGACGGGCGGCGTGGCGCATGACTTCAACAACCTGCTGACCATCATCCGCTCGTCGGTCGACTTCCTACGCCGCCCGGACCTGCCCGAGGCGCGCAAGGCCCGCTACCTCGACGCGGTCTCCGAGACCGTGGAGCGTGCAGCTAAGCTCACCGGGCAGCTCCTCGCCTTCGCCCGCCGGCAGACCCTCGACCCGCAGGTGTTCGCCCTCGACGAGCGGCTGCGTGCCATGGCGGACCTCCTCGATACGGTCACAGGGGCCCGCATCCGGGTGGTGCTGGATATCGCGGGGGCGCCCTGCCACGTGCGCGCCGACCTCAGCCAGTTCGAGACCGCGCTGGTGAACATGGCGGTGAACGCCCGCGACGCCATGGACGGCGAGGGGACGCTGACCCTGCGGCTGGCCTGCGGCGGCACGCTGCCGCCGATCCGCCGACACGCCGGGAGCTCGCATCCGTTCGCCGCCGTCTCGCTCTCGGACACCGGCGCGGGCATCGCGCCGGAGGTGCTGCCGCGCATCTTCGAGCCGTTCTTCACGACGAAGGAGGTTGGCAAGGGCACCGGCCTCGGGCTCAGCCAGGTGTTCGGCTTCGCCAAGCAGTCGGGCGGCGACGTCGATGTCGAGAGCGTCCCGGGAGGCGGCTCGACCTTCACGCTCTACCTGCCTGAGGTGCCTGCGGAGCCCAAGCCCCTGGCCGCCAAGGATGCCGCCGCTTCCGTGCTGCCCATCGGGTCCGGCCAGCGCGTGCTCGTCGTGGAGGACAACGTCGAGGTCGGGACCTTCGCCACGCAGATCCTTGAGGATCTCGGCTACCGCACGACCTGGGCGACGAACGCCGAGGAGGCGCTCGATAGGATCGGTCACGACGGATCGGACTTCGACGTGGTGTTCTCGGACGTCGTGATGCCGGGCATGGGCGGCATCGCGTTCGCCCGGCTCCTAAGGCGGCGTCTGCCGAACCTGCCGGTGGTGCTCGCCTCGGGCTACAGCCACGTCCTGGCGCAGGAAGGCGCCCACGGCTTCGAGCTCCTGCGGAAGCCGTATTCGGCCGAGCAGGTCTCCCAGGTCCTGCGCAGGGCGGTCGGACGGGATTGGCGGACCGGGAACGGTGAGGGTGACGGAATGCCGGGGCGCTGAACGGGGCGGCCTTATGGACGCGGCGCCCTACCATCCGTCACGTGATGCGGTGCCGGCCTAGCCGAGCCCCGGCCGCTCAGGCACGTCCGATCCAGCCGCGCCACGTGAAGGCGGCGAAGAAGAGTTCGACACCCCGGAAGCCGCCCGCCCGTAGCACGGCGGCATCCGTCTCGGGCGCGAGGGTGTGCAGGTGGGCCTGCACGGCGGCCCTGGCCTTCGCCGCCTGGTCGCAATCGACGCCGGAAGCGACCGCATAGGCCTCGTACCGGCCGATCCAGCGCGAGCGGCTGTCGTCCTGCGGGAAGCTTCCGTGCGCCGCCACGAACGGCGCGCCCGGCTTGAGCCGCCGGTGGATTGCCCTGACGGTGTCCTCGCGCGCGGCCGGGTCGAGGAAGTGGAGGGTGAGCAGGCAGGTCGCCGCATCGAAGGGGCCGAAGGGCGCGTCGTCGATGTAGCCCTCGACGAGTGTGACACGGTTCATCAGCGGCCCGAGCGTGCGCTCGGCCTGGCGGAGCATCTCCCCCGCCGGGTCGACGCCGACGAAGGTCCAGCCGGGATGCATCTCGGCCAATGCCCTGAGTTCCAGGCCCCCTCCAGCCCCGAGGACCAGAACCCGCGCGTCGGCCGGCGCGTGCTCGGCGAGCAGGATGCCGGTCATCCTGTGCAACGCCTCGAAGCCGGGTACGAAACGAGGCGGTCCGTCGGCATACCGTGCGGCGGCCGCCGGGTCCGAAAAGGCAGCCACGAAGTTGGTTGGTTCAGGCTGGGCGCTATGCGTCATTGGATCGGGCCTCCCGCCCGCACGATCCGCGCTTGGCCAAGCGCGCATGAAAATCCGCGCTGAGACGGGCCAGCGTGACGTCACCCAAACGCGAGAGCAGCAAGGCCTCGGCATCCTGAAAGGCGTCCGCGAGGGCCGCGTTGACCGCCTGCTCGACGAGGCAGGTCGGCTCTTGGCTCCGGTGTCCCATCGCGAACACCTCCGGCGAACCGAGCGCGACGTAGACGTCGTGCAGGGTCACCCGGTCGAGGTCGCAGGCGATGGTCCAGCCGCCGCCATGCCCTTTCCCGGAGGCGACGAGCCCGAGGTCGCGCAGTCCGGCCATCGTCCGGCGCACCACGACCGGGTTGGTCCCCATCATCATGGCCAGCCGCTCGGACGTCACCGGCCCGTCGGCCTCGTCCATGTGGAGGAGGACATGCAACACGCCAGACAGTCTGCCATCCCGTCTCATGAAACTTCAATAGTTGCATGATAGGGATGGTGTCAACCGAGACCAGGCCTCAGGCGGCAGTTGGCCAAGATGGAGATCCGCTGAAGCCGCACGCCCGTTGGGCCTTCGCATTTGGACGGTGTTGCTCGCTCTTGAGCCCCTGCCTCAGGCCTCAGCGACTGCCCTGAAAGGCTCAAAGGCAACGCGGTCTGCGGTTTCCGCCTCCTCGGGAGAGGCTTGGAGTTCGGGCGGGATTGAGGCGAGCGATAGGCGGCGACCCAGTCGAAATGGTCGAAACCTTTGGTTTGCCACGGAACCCAACCCTCCAAGTTGGGAGAATCCGCAGCACCCTCGAAACGTTGTTGACTGACTGATCACTCTTTCATATCGTCCTGCCATGGCGAGACCCAAGAGCGACGCGAAGCGCAACGAGATCATGGAGGCGGCGATCAGGATCGTCGCCGAGCAGGGACTACGTGCGTCGACGGCGTCAATAGCGAAGGCCGCAGGCGTCTCGAACGGCGCCCTGTTCATCTATTTCGAGACCAAGGCCGACCTGCTGAACGAACTCTACGTCGAGCTGAAGTTGCGGATGGCCGCCGCGACCGTGGATGGCCTCCCGGAGGAAGTCGAGCCTCGCGACCAGTTGCGGCACGTCTGGTACGGGATGCTGCGCTGGGCGCGGGAGAAACCACTTGAGCGCCTGGCGCTGGCGCAGCTCGGCGTCTCGAACGACTTGACGCCCGCCACGCGCGACATCGCGAGCCGCCCCTACGCTCGGGTCGTCGAGCTCCTCGACCGCTGCCGCGCCGACGGTGCGATGCGCGACGCCTCCCCGATGTTCGTCGCCTCGCTGGTGATGGCCATGACGGAAGCCACCATCGACGGGATCGCGGCCGACCCGGCCGCCGCCGAACGCCATGCGGCGATTGGGTTCGACGCCCTGTGGCGTTCGATCAGCTGACCGAGAACGAGGATCGGAGATACCATGACCAATGCGGAAACCCAACCCGGCTCGCGTCGAGACCTGGCTGTCGTCACCGGAGCGTCGAGCGGCATCGGCGCCGCGACGGCGCGCGAGCTCGCCGGCCGGGGCTATCACGTCCTGGCGGGCGTCCGCCGGAACGTGGACGCCGACGCGCTGCGCACCGCGAACATCGAGCCGGTCATTCTCGACATCACGCAAGAGGCCGGGATCGCCGCCCTCTCGCAGCGCGTCGGGAACGATCCCGAGCGTCGACGGCTAGCCGTGCTGGTCAACAATGCAGGCGTGGGGATCAACGTGCCTGTGGAGACCTACGCGCTGCCGGACTGGCGCCGCCTGTTCGAGGTGAACCTGTTCGGCCATGTCGCGGTCATCCAGGCCCTGCTTCCCGCCTTGATCGAGAGCGGCGGGACCATCGTCAACGTATCGTCGGTGGGCGGCCGGGTGGCGATGGGGGCCTACGGTCCCTACGCATGCACCAAGTTCGCACTGGAAGCGCTCAGCGACTCGCTGCGCCGCGAGGTCGGTCAGCTCGGGGTGAGGGTCGTCGTGATCGAGCCGGGGGCTGTCAGGACGGAGATGCTCGGACAGGTCGGCGTCCGGGCCGAGAGGGTCATCGACGCCATGACCGTCGCGCAGCGCGGGCGCTACGCGGCGCTGTTGCGGGCGGTGGTGGCCCAGGCTGAGGCCTCGGAAGAGGGCGGGGCCTCGCCCGAGGATGCGGCCCGCACCATCGCGGGCGCGGTCGCCAGGGCGCGTCCGAGGACCCGGTACACCGTCGGCCGCTGGAGCGGGGCCTTCGTCGGCTTGACCCGCCTTCTGTCGGACCGGGCACTCGACCGGCTCCTCGCCGCAGGCCTGAAGCCGCACCTTCCCAGGTCGGCGCACGCCCCTGCGGCGGCCGGGCGGCTCGGGCGTCCGGCATGACCACGGTCCTCATCGCCGGTGCCACCGGTCTCGTCGGAGGCCTTGCCCTGGGACTGGCGCTCGCCGACAGCCGGATCGACCGCGTGGTCGCCCTGACCCGTCGCCCGGTCGAGACCCATGCCAAATTGCGAAACGTCGTCGTCGACTTTTCGGACCTCCCCGCCGATGCCGACTGGTGGAACGTGGACGGCGTCATCAGCGCCCTGGGCACGACGCGCGCCCGCACCCCGTCGCCCGACGAGTACCTGGCAATCGACCGGGACTATCCGCTCGCCATCGCACGCCTCACGCGCAGCCATGGCGCCACCCGGTTCGCGCTGGTCTCCTCGCTTGGCGCCGATCCTCGCTCGCGCTTCGCCTATACTCGTAGAAAGGGCGAACTGGAGAGCGAGCTCAAAGCGCTGGCCTTCCCGTCGTTGACAATCGTGCGTCCGAGCGCCCTCGACGGGCAACGCGAAAGCGCGCGGCTCGACGAGCGATTGGCCGTCGCTGTCTTGAAGTCCCTCACGCCCGTCTTGCCGTCTCCCTGGAGGTCGAGCTCGGCGACCGGGATGGCCAAGCTCCTCGTCGAGGGCGCCGTCGCAGCCCGGCCAGGCATCGCCGTCAAGACGAACGCCGACGTGGGATCGTGTTCGACCTGACGATCCCGCGAACGCATTCGGTGCTGGCTGCCGAGCCCGGACCCGCTCGGAGGGAGCGTCCGGTGGCTCGCCGGCGGGACCTGATTATTGTCGGCTCACCGGAGGGATGAAGCAGGCTGCCGACCGTCAGCGCAAACCGCCAGGATGAAGCAGTCGTTCATTCTCCGTCGGGTGAAGCCATGGGCGCGTGGTGCAGGGCTAGCCCGCCGGGATGCCGTGGGTGCTCGCGGCTTCGGTTTGGCGGCCCTTCGTTCCCATCGCCTGACGCGACGGGGAGGCTCGCGCGATCAGGACGAAGAGGAGCGGGGTGACGAACACCGCCAGCACCGTCGCGGTGACCATACCGCCGAGCACGCCGGTGCCGATGGCCCGCTGGCTGTTCATGCTGGCCCCCGTGGCGACGGCGAGCGGCACCACGCCGAGGATGAAGGCGAACGAGGTCATCACGATGGGCCGGAAACGCAGTTCGCATGCCTCCAGCGCCGCCTCGTGCAGGGACCGGCCCTGCGCGACGAGGTCCTTGGCGACCTCGATGATGAGGATGGCGTTCTTCGCCGTCAGGCCGATCACCGTGATCAGGCCGACCTTGAAGTAGACGTCGTTCGGCATGTCCCGCAGCAGCATGGCGAAGACCGCGCCGACCACGCCGGTGGGCACGACGAGCAGCACGGCGAGCGGGATCGACCAACTCTCGTAGAGCGCGGCAAGGCAGAGAAAGACGCAGAACAGCGCCAGCGCTAGCAGGTAGATCGCTTGAGAGCCCGACAGCTTCTCCTGCAGCGACTGCCCGGTCCAGGCGAAGTCGAAGCCCGGCGGCAGCTGCCCCGCCAGACGCTCCATCTCGGACATGGCGTCGCCGCTGGCGTAGCCGGGGGCCGCGCTGCCGGAGATCTTGATGCTCGGGTAGCCGTTGAAGCCCACGACCTGCGACGGGCCCATCGTCCATTCGACCCGCGCGAAGGACTGGAGCGGCACCATCTGCCCCTTGGCGTTGCGGACGTTGAGGTCGAGCAGGTCCTCGGCCTTCATCCGCCGGGAGGCCTCGGCCTGGACGATGACCCGCTGCATCCGCGCCTGGTTCGGGAAGTCGTTGACGTAGGCCGAGCCGAGGCTCGTCGAGAGCGCGTCGTTGATGTCGGCGAAGGTGACGCCGAGCGCGTTCGCCTTCTGCCGGTCGAGGACGAGCTCGATCTGCGGCGCGGTCGGCAGCCCCTCGACGTAGACGCCCTGCAGGATCGGGCTCTGGCCCGCCGCCTTGAGGAGCTGGTCGCGCGCGGCCGCCAGGGCCGCATGGCCCTGCTGGCCCTTGTCCTGCAGGCGGAAGGCGAAGCCGCTGGAATTTCCGAGCGAGTCGATGGCCGGCGGCGACAGCGACATGGCGATGGCGTCCGGCATCTCCCCGAGCGCCGCGTTGGCGCGGGCGGCGATGGCGTCGGCCCCGTCGCTCAGGCTGCGCTCGCCCCAGGGCTTCAGCCCGACGAAGTTGAGCGCCGCGTTCTGGCCCTGGCCGGAGAAGCCGAAGCCGAGCAGCAGGGTCTGGCTGTCGATGCCGGGTTCGCGGGCGAAATGCGCCTCGATGCGCTTGGCCACGTCGAGCGTGCGCCCGGTGGCCGATTCCGGCGGCGTCTGCGCGTCGACGATGACGTAGCCCTGGTCCTCAATGGGCAGGAAGCTCGACGGCATGCGCAAGTAGCCCCAGCCGAGGGCGGCGACGAGCAGGCCGTAGACGAGGAGCGCCCGCACCGGCCGGCGCAGCAGCCCGGCGACGCCGGAGCGGTAGGCCAGCGTGCCGGACCGGAAGCGGCGGTTGAACCAGCCGAAGAAACCGCCTTTGTCGTGGCCGTGCCCGGCCTCGATGGGCTTCAGAAGCGTGGCGCAGAGTGCCGGGGTGAGCGAGAGCGCCAGGAAGGCCGAGAAGGCGATGGAGGTCGCCATGCTGACGGCGAACTGGCGGTAGATCACGCCGACTGAGCCGGGGAAGAAGGCAAGCGGCACGAACACCGCGACTAACACCGATGTGATGCCGACGATGGCCCCGGTGATCTGGCCCATGGCCTTGGCGGTGGCCTCCCGCGGGGGCAGGCCCTCCTCGGACATGATCCGCTCGACGTTCTCGACCACGACGATGGCGTCGTCGACCAGGATGCCGATGGCCAGCACCATGCCGAACATCGTCAGCACGTTGATCGAGAAGCCGGCGAGCAGCAGCGCGCCGCAGGTGCCGAGCAGGGCCACCGGCACGACGATGGTCGGGATAAGGGTGTAGCGGACGTTCTGGAGGAACAGGAACATCACCGCGAAGACGAGCGCCATAGCCTCGGCGAGCGTCATCAGCACCTTCTTGATCGAGACCTCGACGAAAGGCGTGGTGTCGTAGGGGACGCTCACGCGGACGTTGGCCGGCAGCGTGCGTTGGAGCTGGGCGAGCTTCGCCTTCACCCCGCTGGCGGCGGCGAGGGCGTTCGCACCCGGGGCGAGCTGGATGCCGATGCCGGCGGCGGGGCGCCCGTCGAGGCGGGTCTGCATCGTGTAGGACTGCCCACCGAGCTCGACCTCGGCGACGTCGCGCAGGCGGACTAACGAGCCATCCGTGTTGGCGCGCAGCACGATTTCCCCGAACTCGGCGGGCGTGGTCAGTTGCCCCTTCACCAGCACGTTGGCGGCGATGCGCTGGCCCTCCCGCGCCGGCTGGGCGCCGACGACGCCCGAGGCGACCTGCGCGTTCTGCGCGCCGACCGCGGCCGTCACGTCGCCCGGCGTCATGCCGAGGCCGACGAGCTTGACCGGGTCGATCCAGATGCGCAGCGCCTTCTCGGACGAGAACAGGGTGGCGCGGCCGACGCCCGGCACGCGCCGCAACTCGCCTAGCAGTCGGCGGGCGGCAAGGTCGCCGAGGTCGGTCTCGCTCATGGTGCCGTCCTTCGAGGAGACGGTCACGAATTGGAGGAAGCTGGTGCTGGCCTCCTCGACGATGACGCCCTGCTGGGTCACGGCGCGGGGCAGGCGCGCCTCAATGCGCTTGATCCGGTTCTGCACCGCCACCGTCGCCTTCGACGGGTCGGAGCCCGGCGCGAACGAGGCCGTGATCTGCGCCATGCCGGACGTGTCGCTGGTGCTCTCGAAGTACATCAGCCCCGGGATGCCGTTGAGCTCCTCCTCGATGATGCGGGTGACGCCGTCGTAGAGCCGCTCCGGCGGGGAGCCGGGGTAGGTCGCCGTCACCTGGATCGTGACCGGGGCGACGTCCGGGTACTGCGAGACCGGCAGGTAGGCGATGGAGATCGCCCCCACCAGCATGATGAAGATGGAGACCGCCCAGGCGAAGATCGGGCGCGCGATGAAGAAGCGGGTCATGGCGGCGTGATCCTGTCGGTCAGGGCTTAGAGGAGGCGGAGGCGGTCCGGGGCGCTTGCCAGGGCGACGGGTTGACCGCCATGCCCGGCTGGAGCCTCTGGAAGCCCTCGACCACGACAGTCTCGCCGGCCTTCAACCCGTCCTCGACGATCCAGCCGGCATCCGTCAGCGCCCCCGCCCGGACGGGGCGCAGGGCCACGGTCCGGTCCTCGCCGACGACGTAGACCTGTGCCACGCCGGCGCTGCTGCGCTGAATGGCTTGGGCCGGGACGAGGACGGCCCCCGGCAGCGTGCCCTGCGCGACGCGGACGCGGACGTAGGTGCCCGGCAGCAGGGCGACCTTCGGGTTCGGGAACGTGGCGCGGAGGCTGACCTGCCCCGTGCCGGGGTCGACGCTGACGTCCGTGAACAGGAGCCGCCCGGCATCCGCGTGGAGCGAGCCGTCCGGTAGGACCAGCCGTACCCCCGTCTCCTCCTTCCCCGAGGCGCGCTCGGCGAGGCGGCTCGGGTCGGCGGCCGAGGCGTTGAAGTCGGCGAAGATCGGGTCGACCTGCTGGATCAGGGCCAGCTTGGTCGCATCGCCCTGGCCGACGAGCGCCCCCTCGGTGACGAGGGCCCGGCCGATGCGACCGGCGATGGGCGCGCGCACGGTGGCGTAGTCGAGGTCGATCCGGGCGCGGGCGAGTTGCGCCTTGGCGCTCGCGACGTCGGCCTCGGCCTGGCGCAGGGCGGCGACCGCGATGTCCTGCTGGGCGGCGCTCGCGGCCTGGCGCTCCAACAGGGTCTCGGTGCGCTCCGACTGGCGCTGCGCCTGCACTTTGGTCGCCTCGGCCCGGGCGAGCGCGGCGGCCTTGGCATCCACCTCCGCCCGGTAGACGGCCGGGTCGATCCGGAACAGGACGTCGCCCTTGGCCACTAGGCTGCCTTCCTCGAAGGTGCGCTCCTGGACGATGCCGGAGACCTGGGCCCGCACCTCGGCGACCCGCGTCGAGGTCAGGCGGCCCGGCAGGTCGAGGATGCGGGGCACCGTGACCGCCGCGACAGTGACCGTCGAGACGTCGGGGGTGGCGCCCGCCGCACCGGGCCCGCCCGCGGGCTGGCCGTCTGCCGCCGGCTTGCAGCCTTGCAGGGCGAGGAGGGCGAGGCAGGCGGCGGCGGTGAGGACCGGCGTCCGGTGGAGGGAGGTGGGAATCGACATGGGGAAGGTCCGTTGGTGCCGGGCCGTCAGGCGGCCTTGCGCACGAGGCGCGCGTAGGCGCCGTCGCGGGCCAGGAGGGTTTCGTGCGTTCCGCTCTCGACCACTCTTCCGCGGTCCAGCACGACGATCTGGTCGGCTCGGCGCACGGTCGACAGGCGATGGGCGATGGTGATGGTCGTGCGGGGCTTGCCCGGCCGCGTCAGGGCCTCGACCACGGCCCGCTCCGTGGCGGTGTCGAGCGCGCTCGTCGCCTCGTCGAGCAGCAGGACCCGGGGATCGCGCAGGATGGTGCGGGCGAGCGAGAGACGCTGCCTTTCGCCGCCGGAGAAGCGGTGCCCGCGCTCTCCCACCACCGTGTCGTACCCGTCAGGCAGGGCCGCGATCAGGTCGTGCAACTGGGCGATGCGCGCCGCCTCGACCATCTGCGCCACCGTGGCCTCTGGCCGGGCGAACAGAAGGTTCTCGGCGATGCTGGCGTGGAGGAGGAACGGGTCCTGCGTCACCACCCCGAGGATGTCCGAGAGCGAATGCATGCACAGGTCCCGCACGTCGACGCCGTCGTAGAGGACGGCGCCCGCGTCGACGTCGTGGAGGCGTGCCAGGATGTGGCCGAGGGTCGACTTGCCCGAGCCGGTCGCGCCGACGATGGCGGTATGGGAGCCGGCGGGGATGTCCACCGTGACGCCGCGCAGGGTGGTGGGTCCCGACCGGTCGTAGGAGAACGTCACGCCGTCGAGGCGCACGTGGCCGGCGACCTTCGAAGGATCGAGGGTGACGGCGTCCGGTCGCTCGGTGATGCCGACCGGCTTGTCGAGGTACTCGAAGATGCGGGCGAACAGCGCCCGCGCCTTGCGGGCCTCGACGCCCGTGCGCAGCACCTCCTCCAGCGGGAACAGCATCTGCTCCTGCAGCGCGATCATGGCGACGAGCGTGCCGATGGTCATCGCCGTCCCGGCGTTCATCATCCAGCCGCCGAGGAACAGCGTGAGGGCCGGCAGGGCCTGAAGCACCAGGTCGATGACCGACCACTGCCACTGCCCGGCCGTGTGGGACCGGACCTCCAGGTCCGCCACCTCACGCGAGGCCCGCGCGAAGCGCTCGACCAGGTGCCGCGTACGGCCCGTCGTGCGGGCGAGGACGATGCCCGAGACCGACAGAGACTCCTGCACCGCCGAGGTCATCTCGGCGATCCGCTCCTGCTGCGCGTAGGTGGTCTCCTCGCGCATCCGGCCGACGCGGTTGCTGATCCAGGTCGCCAGCGGCAGCACCAGGAACGAGAACAGGGCCAGCCGCCATTCCAGCATCAGCATCGCGGCCGCCGTCATCGCGACCGCGCTGGCGTTGCGCGTCGCCTCTCCCGCGGTGTGGGTGACGAGCGCCTGGAGGGCGCCGATGTCGCTCGCGATGCGCGATTGGATGTCCCCGCCCCGGGTCGCCGTGAAGAAGCCGAGAGGCAGCGACTGGAGGTGCGCGTACACGCGCACCCTGAGGTCGTGCATCAGCGCCTGCCCGACCTTCGCGGTGACGAGGGCCTGGAGCACGCCGATGCCGGCGCCGAGCGCGGCGAGGCCGACGAGGCTTCCCGCGAGCAGCCCGAGCAGCCGCACGTCGCCCCGCGGCAGAGCGACGTCGATGATCTCCCTGAGCAGGAACGGGGCGGCGAGCCCCGCCGCCGTCGCGAGCGCGATGAGCAGGAGGACGAGCGCGATCCGGCCCGCGTAGGGACGGAACAGGTCGAGGATGCGCGCCGCGGACACGTGCCTGGATGCCACTTCGTCGTAGGCGTCGTCGCTCCCGTCCGGGGCATAAGCCGCGGCGAGTTCAGGCGTCGAGGAACGTGCCATAGCTCAGGTCCGGCCGCCGTCCGCAGGCCCGGGCCGTCCGGCATGGGTCATGGCTATGAGCCGCTTCCGGAGCGCGCCTAGCTCCGGCACCGGATCGGTCGGCTTCTCGCGCACGAGGTAGGCGATCCACGCGCCGTCGGCGGCCAGCCGGACGAACTCCAGGTCAGCGTCCCCGTCGGTGTCCCGATGGCGGTGCAGGCGCTCGGCGAACCAGTCCGACACCATCCGGCGCAGGGCCGGCTCGGCGAGGATGGAGATGTGCAGGGCCGCCCACTGGCTGCCCTCGATCATCATCGGGTCGTGCAGGGTGATGTCGACATAGGCCCGGGTGTAGCGCCCGTATGGAAGTGGGTCCTTCGCCATGGCCGCATCGATATCCGCGTCGAGCTGCGCGATGAGGTCGGCGACGACGCCCTCGACCAGCGCCTGCTTGCTCGGGAAATGGTGGAACAGCGCGCCCTTGGTCACGCCGGCGGCAAGGCTCACCGCCTGCACGGTGACCGCGGCGAGACCCTGCTCCAGGGCGAGCTTGGCGGCGCAATCGAGGAGGGTGCGCCGGACGAGCTCCGGCTGCTTCTTGCGGTGGTAGGCGGTGGCCATGGTCGTTGTCCGATGGCGCTCGGGCGCCCTTCGCCCAAATGATACCTACCTGACGGTATCTTTCAAGGGCGATTCGAGTTCGTTGAGGGCGCACCAAGCTACGGGCGGGCTGACGCCAAGGCGTCCTTCCATCGGCGGTCGCTAATGTGCCCCTACCTGTTGACGTCATGGCCGCCGCTTTGGGGCCGCTTTAAACCCTCGAGCGGACATTCGCATCGGCGGGGAGGAAGGTCTGCAACGGGTCAGGAGTTAACTCAGCTTGCGTAAGCAAGCTTTGTCGGCGTCCATTCCGTCGATCACAGCCGACTTCTAGAACGCGGCGTGGTTGCGCTGTGAGGCTGTAGTGCGCCGACTCCGTTCCGAAAGCAGAACAGGTGGAGTCGCGGCATCCGTGCCTGTGAGACGCCGATTTTGGCCGCCGAAGATCCCGTTGGAGGCAATGGCAGCTTCCTAGTCGCGCGAAGCCTGCTCTCTCCCAGAGGCGGCGCGAGATCAAGCTTTCTTCCGGCCGGGGCGGAGGGGGGCGGGCACCTCGTCATCTGCCTGAGGTATGGCGAAGAGTTCCGCCACATCACAACCCAGCGCCGTCGCAAGGCGCTCCAGCACCTCGACCGTCGGGTTGAAGCTGCCGCGCTCGATCCCGCTGACATAGGTGCGGTCCACGCCCGCATCGACCGCCAGAGCCTCCTGGCTGAAGCCTCGCGCAACCCGCAGCCGCCGCAGGTGCCACGCCACGCGCGCACGTCCATCCATGGCCGCGACTGCGCCAGCTTGGCAGCAGGGAAACCATCGAATATATTCGACATAATTGTGAGACACGCGCTGCCGCGGCCGGGTTCAGGATGCCCACCCATCCTGACGACGGCCGTGAGCCTTGCTCGCTTGCCGACCGAGACCCTGATGCAGCGGGCCAAGCTTGTACGCCATCCGTTCGACTAAACTTCCTCGTCCGCCCGCGAATGAGGAGCCGACAGCAGCAGACGAGGTGATCATGGTGGAGGATCAGGGTTGGCGGGGCATGCTCAACGCTCTGCAGGCCGAGGGCTGGCGGGGCTACGCCTTCGTCGCCTTCCTCATCGCCTGTATCGGCATCTTCTTCCTGGCCCCGCGCCAGAGCGCTCGCGATGCGCTGCTTGCGATCACCCCGGGTCAGATGCCGGCCTGCGACAGCCCGCCCACGCGCCACATGCTCGCCCAGGCCGTCAGCGGCTCGCCCGCCGCGCGGACCCAAGGCCTTGTGCTGCAGAAGGTCGGAAGCCTGCGCGACGCCTTCCCGGGTGTCGCCGAGTACGGCGGCCGGCGGACCTGCCTGGGTGAGGTCTACACCAACGCCGGGCATGTGGCCGTCACCGCCATCCTGACCTGGACGACGCCCGAGCGCGACGAGGTCCACCTGAACGTCCTCTGGCCGTACTGAGCACCGACTGCGTCCTCGGCGCAGATGCCCCCGGCACGCGCTCGGCGGCGATACCCCGTGACCCGCGATCGGACCTTCCCGTTTGGTCGGACCACCGTGCGTAACTCCAACCTACAACAGTGTTATCCGCGTGACCGAACAGCCGGTGCTGACGGTCGCATCCTGTCGGGGCCGACTTCACCATCCACGCCGCGAGATCCCCCGCCATGCCTCATCCATCTACCTCTCCTCTCGCTGTACGGCCCGTAGCCTTCCAGCGGCGGACCTTGGCCGCGCCCCTCAGCGTGCTGATGGCCTTGGCCGGCGCGCCGGCCTCTGCGGCCTCACCGTTCGAGGGCCGCTATCAGGGACGTGGTGAGGGCCAGCTCGCTCTGCAGGTGTTCGCGCTCGATGACGGCAGCGACGCCCACTTCGTCCTGGCCGAGACCGCGCTCATGAACCAGTGCACCGGCGACCTGCGCGGGCTGGCCCGGCCGAGCGGCCCGATGACCCTGGTGCTGCGCAAGACGGAACCGGGCGCCGAGGAGACCTGCACGCTGACCCTACGCTTCTCCGCCGACCGCGCCCGGGCGCGCATGGAGGAGAGGGATTGCAGCACCTACCACGGCGCGGCCTGCGCCTTCGACGGGTCACTCAAGCGGCGCTGAGGCGCCCCCTCGCCAGCGCCTGTTGCCCGGCCCTTCCTTGCCGAGGCGGCCGCAGCAGCGGGCGCGATCAACCGTCTCACTCCTGATCCGGATCACCCGATGACGCGCACGGTTTTCACGCTCGCTCTCCTGCTGCTGGCCGCGCACCCGGCCCAAGCCAACCCCGCCGTCGATGCAACGAAGGCCGGACTCTGCCTGGAGCTGAAGGTCAACGACCGCAGCCTGCCCTGCAACAGCGACTTCCGGCTGGTCGATGACGGGACGGGCGAGGTCAGCTTCGTCACCGGCTACGGCCAGGGCAATGCCCGCACCGTCATGGCGCTGTTCACGCGCCAGACGCCCGACCTGGAGAACGCCTACGGCTACGCCCTGCGCCTGACCGCCGTGACTCTGATGCCGACCGACCGGCCCGACAGCCAGCCCCTCTACCCGGCCACCGGCTTGTGCTTCATGGTCAAGCCGAACCCGGTCCGGGCCGGGGCGCGGGCGGCGCGGCAGGACGTCGTCGTGATGTGCTCGGCAAGCCTCACGGACGTGGCGGCCCCGGTCCGGCGCATCGACTGGAAGTTCGTGTTCTGAGGATGTCTCGGGATGGATCCTCTCATTCGCCGGGAGGTCTCGAAGGCGGAGGGCTGGGAGCCGGTGGTCTCAGGGCCGATCTCAGGAGCATCAGCATGGATTGGTTCGAGCGGATCACCGGCTTCCCGGAAGGGCCCTACGAAGAGACGCAGGCGGTGCTGTCCGTGGTCGACGGCCGCTTGCGCTGCCGCGGAGGGGGCTACAGCTACGGTGTCGGCACGCTGAGCCTGCCCTCGTTGGCCGAGCTACGATCCCAAGCGCTGGTTGCGCGGGCGTCCGGTCCGTCGCGGCTCTCGATCGTGCAGGGCGATGTCCGCGCCCTGCACCGCGCGCCCGAGAACCGCGGCGCGCTGTTCCAGGTCGCCTCCCAGTTCAATCTCCTGGAGATGGTCGGGCCCGATGTCGAACCTGAGGACGGCGTCACCCGCTACGCGCACGACCGCACGCAGGGGCCGGCCTGCGCGATGGCGGCGGGCGGGGCCACGATCTACCGCAACTACCTCGTGCCGGTGGACGGTAAGATCGGCCAGAGCACTGAGCGGCAGCTCGACGGGCTCGCCGACCTTGGCCGTGCGCTGGCGACGCGCCTCGGGACGAACGTCTCGGATCTCTGGTCGATGCGCAACGGCTACGCTCTGCCGACGCGCGACGGGTTGAGCGAGATCAGTCGGCATCTGCAGGTGGCAGATGCGGCCACGCTGGATGCCCTTCGTGGCCTCTTACGGGTCGGGCTGCACGTTGACGTCGAGGTCACGGATGGGCCGGCCCCAGGGCCACGCGTCAGCCAGATCTTCTGCTCGGCTCTACCGGTGGCCTACGGGCGCCACCCGGCAGCGAGCTGGGCGTCGTTCGCATCGCTGGTGCTGGAGGCGGCCTACGAAGCGACCGTGCTGGCCGCAGTTCTGAATGCGGCGCGCGGCGCCTCGAACCGGGTGCTGTTGACCCGTCTGGGTGGAGGTGCCTTCGGCAACGCAGACACCTGGATCGATGCAGCTCTGTTGCGGGCCCTGCAGATCGTCGGAGGGTACGACCTCGACGTTGTGATCGTCAGCCACGGAGTACCAACGCCGGCCTTATACGATCTGGTACGCGCCTCAGGGATCAGCGGCCCGCGATGAACCATTCCACCGGCAACGACGCCCGGTGAGCGGGACAAGCTGCCGAGCGCAGGCTCACGCGGATCGGCATCGGCAACACCTCTCGAGAACGCCGCGGTGCGCCCGAAAAAGTGCCGGAGTGGGGGAACTGTGCCCCACGCCCCCCGCGGCCGTGGGACGGGCATTTGGGGCCATGGGGACCGGTTTGCGCGTCGTTGAGAGCGGGAACTCCGGCATAGCAGCAGGGAGATACACGGAGCGCTGATCGGGAGCCGTCAGGGGCTGATCCAGACCCGCGTGAGGTCTCGGATCGCGGGGCCGACTGCCTATCTATCGAGACGAATCGGGTCCCGTCAGCACGAGGAGAGTACGATGGCCTACGAGAGAGCGGTGCTGGCGGGTGGCTGCTTCTGGGGCATGCAGGACCTGATCCGGCGCCAGGACGGGGTCGTCGCGACCCGGGTCGGCTACACCGGCGGCGACGTGCCGAACGCGACCTACCGCAACCACGGCAGCCACGCGGAGGCCATCGAGATCACCTACGATCCGGCGCGCACGAGCTACCGCCGCATCCTGGAGTTCTTCTTCCAGATCCACGATCCGACGACCCCGAACCGCCAGGGCAACGACCGTGGCCCGAGCTACCGCTCGGCGATCTACTACCGCGACGCAGCGCAGCGCCGGATCGCCCAGGACACCATCGCGGACGTGGACGCGTCCGGCCTCTGGCCCGGCAAGGTCGTGACCGAGGTGGCGACGGCCGGCCCGTTCTGGGAGGCCGAGCCGGAGCACCAGGACTACCTGGAGCGCCACCCGAACGGCTACACCTGCCACTTCGTGCGCCCGAACTGGCGGCTGCCGGTCCGGCCTGCCGCAGAATAGCCGAGGGTTCCGGGGCATCGTCGGCCGGCTCTGCCTTCACCTGGAGCGGCGGGCGAAGGTTGCGCTTCCCGACACCATCACCGGGCTGCCGGCCCCACGCGTTGTCCTGGGATTGAGGTGGGGACGGTGTATCCGCAGAGCGAACGCCTGAGCCCAAATGGTCATTCAGGCCAGCCTCTCATAGGTCCGCTCCTGCCTCAGCTTGCGACATCGCATCAGGGGGGCGCTGCCCTGCAATCGTTAGATTGCGAGCTTCGATATGGCCCCGGGTATGATGAGAGAACGAATTGACAGCCCATACCCAAGCCGAATAGCCAAGCTGCGACGGTTCCCCCCGGGGATCAAAAGGGAACGCGGTGAGGGCTTCATGCCCGATGCCGCGGCTGCCCCCGCAACTGTGAGCGGCGAGCCTTCCGCCACCATGTCACTGGGCCGCCTCGCCCGGGAAGACGGTGAGAGGGCAGCGACCCGCGAGCCAGGAGACCTGCCGTCAGTCGTGGTCACACGCGAAACGCGTCGGGCGGGGTGTCCTGACGGGTGTCGAAGCGCCGCGCATCCCGAGAGGAGGCGGTGCGCTGAGGCCTCGTTCGCGGTGACGTGCCACTGCCGTCGCCCGAGGCTTGTCTCCCGTGCCCCATACCCTTGGTTCCGCTCTCCGGAGCGTGCTGGCGCTCACCTGCGCCGGTCCGGCCCTGCTCGCCGCACCCTTCGCCCATGCCCAGCAGGTGGCCGCGCCCTTCGCGGACGTGCCGCGCGGCGGCGAGACCGCCGTCTCGCTTGCCGAGATCTCGGTCGCGGCCACCGGCGTGCCAACGCCGGTCACCCAGACCGGGTCCAGCGTCACCGTGCTGACGTCCGACCGGCTTGAGGTCCAGCAGGTCCGCACCGTGCCGGACGCTCTGCAGCAGGTGCCGGGCCTCAACGTGGTCCGCACCGGTGGCGCGGGCGGCCAGACCTCGGTCTTCATCCGGGGCACCAACTCGAACCATGTGAAGGTCCAGATCGACGGCATCGACGTCAACGACCCCTCGACCCCGAACCGCGCCTTCGATTTCAGCCAGCTTCTGACCGAGGATCTGTCCCGCATCGAGGTGCTGCGCGGGCCCCAGAGCGGTCTCTACGGCGCGGACGCCATCGGCGGCGTGATCTCCTTTGTGACGAAGCGCGGCGAGGGTCCGGCCCGGGCCACCGCCTTCGTCGAGGGTGGCTCCTACGGCACCGCCAACCAGGGCGGCCGCATCTCCGGCTCGGAGGGCATCTTCGACTACTCGGTCAGCGTCCAGCACCTGCGGCAAGCCGCGCTGCCGGTGACACCCTTCGAACTCCTGCCGGTCGGTGTGCCGCTGCGGACCGCCTTCACCGACATCAGATCCGTCTCGACCAAGCTCGGCGCACAACTCAGCGACACCGTCCGCCTGAACTACGTGCTGCGGTTTTCCGACAGCGCCTACCTCGACCAGGCGGACGGGGGCTTCCCCTACCGGCCGCTGCCGTACCGGAACCTCAACGACCAGCAGCAGCTCCTGATGCGCGGCGAGGCCGAGTGGACGCCGGTACCGGGCTTCCACAACGTGTTCGGGGCCAACTACGCCAGCTTCGACCGTCTCTTCGCCGGTCCCCTCGACCCGCTCGCGTCCCCGACGCCGACGTCCACACTCGGCGAACGGACCCGCCTCGACTACCGCGGCGACGTGCAGATGGCGCCCGGCAACCTCCTGCTGTTCGGGGCGCAGCGCGAGGACGAGCGCATCGAGACGACCGGGCTGAACCGCCAGAACGGCAACACCGGCGGCTTCGCCGAGCTGCAGTCTGCCATCACCGACCGCGCCTTCCTGGTGGCCAACATCCGCCACGACGCGAACGACCAGTTCGGCGGCGCCACCACCTTCCGAGTCGCGCCGAGCTACATCCTGCCGGGCACCGAGACGCGCCTGAAGGGCAGCGTCGGCACCGGCTTCAAGCCGCCGACCCTGAGCCAGCTCTACCAGGACTACCCGGGCTTCCGCTTCTTCGGGAACCCGAACCTGCGCCCCGAGGAGAGCTTCGGGTTCGACGGCGGCGTCGAGCAGCCACTCGGCGAGAGGGTGCTGGTCGGCGCCACCTACTTCGAGACCGACTTCCGCAACCTGATCCAGACGGCCTATTTCCCGACCTTCTCGACCAACGTGAACGTCGGGCGGGCAGTGGCCTACGGCGCGGAGAGCTTCGTCTCGGTTAGGCTCACCGACAGCTTCAGCGCCCGCGTCGACTACACCAACACGGTGACGAAGGACGAGGTCGCCAACCAGGAGCTGCTGCGGCGGCCTCGCCACAAGGTCAGCCTCACCGGCATCTGGACGCCGCTGCCGAACCTGACGCTCACCGGTACGCTGATCTCCCTCGGCTCGTTCGTCGACGGGAATCGGGATTTCTCCATCACGCGGCTGAAGAACCCGGGCTTCACCCTGGTCAACCTCTCGGCCAACTACGTCTGGTCGGAGACGACGACGCTGTTCGCGCGCGTCGATAACCTGTTCGACCAGCGCTACCAGAACCCGACCGGGTTCCTGGGAGCGGGGCTCGCCGTCTACGGCGGCGTGCGCCTGACCAGCTTCTGAGGTGACGATGCCCGTGCGCGCCGTCCTCGCTCTGTCGGCCACCCTGGCCACACTGCCCGCGGGTCACGCCGCGGGCACGGCCGAGGCGCCGGTGCGCGTGGTCTCGATGAACCTGTGCGCGGACGAACTCGTCCTACGGCTGGCCGACCGGGACCAAGTCCTGGCGGTCACCTACCTCGCCCGCGACCCGCGCGGATCGACGGTCGCGACCGCGGCCGCCGGCATTCCGGTCACCCGCGGCCTCACCGAAGAGGTCGTCGCGCTCCGGCCCGACCTCGTCATCGCGGGCGCCTTCACGACGCGCGCGACCGTCGGCAGGCTCAAGCGTGTCGGCTCGCCCGTGCTCGAACTCGGCATCCCCGCTGACCTCGACGGCGTGCGCGCCCAGATCCGGCAGGTCGCGGGGGCACTCGGGCATCCCGAGCGGGGCGAGGCCCTGGTCGCGGACCTCGATGCCCGCCTCGCCGCGGTCACCCCGGCGACGCGGCCGTTGCGGGCCCTCGTCCTGCGCCCGAACGCCTTCACGGTCGCGCCCGGCGGCCTCGGCGACGCGCTCATCCGCGCCGCGGGCCTCGTGAACGTGGCGGCCGAGATCGGACGCGACCGGTTCGGGCAGGTGCCGCTCGAAGCCGCAGCGCTCGCGAACGCGGACCTCGTCGTGGTGGACGAGGGTGCGCCGGGTCTGCCCTCGCTCGCCGACACGCTCCTGCACCACCCCATCTTCCGCGCGCTCGCGCGTGAGGGTCGGACCGTCTCCATCCCGAACCGCTTCTGGACCTGCCCGGGGCCCCAGGTCGCCGAGGTCGTGGCGCGCCTGGCGGCAGCCGCGAACGCGCGAGTGCCCCGGCCATGAACGCGCCCGTTCGGACCGTCGCCGGTCCTGTCTCACGGCGCCTCGGCACGCCACGCGCCCGGCGGGTGGTCATCGCCACCCTCGGCGTTGCCGTCCTCCTGCTGACACTCGCCTCGGTCGCCATCGGCTACGCGCCCTTCGACGTTCCGGCCGCCTTCGCAGACCTCGTCGCGGGCCGAACCACGCTGGCGGCGATGGTGCTGTGGGAGCTGCGCATTCCGCGGGCACTGCTCGGTGGCCTCGTCGGGTTCAGCCTCGGCCTGACCGGGGCGGCGATGCAGGGCTACCTGCGCAATCCGCTCGCCGACCCCGGTATTCTCGGCATCTCCTCGGCCGCAGCCTTGGGGGCCGTACTGGTCTTCTACGGCGGGCTCGCCGCCTCGCTGAGCCTTGCCCTGCCGCTCGGCGGCATTGCCGGCGCGGGGGTGGCGGCGCTGCTCCTGAACGCGCTCGCCGCCCGCGGCAGCTCGACGCTCGGGCTGATCCTCGCGGGCGTCGGCCTGTCGAGCTTGGCGGGCGCCCTGACGGCTCTCGCGCTCAACCTCTCGCCGAACCCTTATGCGGCCCTCGAGATCGTGTTCTGGCTGATGGGCGCGCTCGCTGACCGCAGCCCGGACCACGTCGTCCTCTGCCTGCCGCTGATGGTGGTCGGCTGGAGCCTGATGCTGTCGACCGGTTCCGCGCTCGACGCCCTCGCGCTCGGGGAGGACACGGCCGCGAGCCTCGGGGTCAACCTCGTCTCGGTGCGGTTGCGCCTCGTCACCGGCGCGGCGCTCGCGGTCGGCAGCGGGGTGGCGGTCTCCGGCGCCATCGGCTTCGTCGGCCTCGTCGTGCCGCATCTGATGCGTCCGCTCGTCGGGTCCCGGCCCGGTGCCGGCCTGTTGCCGAGCGGGCTCGCCGGCGCGGTCCTGGTGCTCGCAGCGGATATCGGCGTGCGCCTGCTCGCCACCCGGCCCGAACTCAAGCTCGGCGTGGTGACGGCGCTCGTCGGCGCACCGTTCCTGATCGTGTTGCTGCTGCGGAACCGCGGGAGGCGGGCATGAGCCTCGGTCTCCGCGAGGTGCGGGTGATGCTCGATGGCCGGGCGATCCTCACGGACATCGACCTTGCTCTGGAGCGCGGCCGCTTCGTCGGGCTTGTCGGCCCGAACGGGGCCGGCAAGACCACGCTCCTGCGCGTCCTGGCGGCGCTGGTCGCGCCCGCCCGAGGCCGCGTCACCCTCGACGGCCACGCGCTGTCCGGCATGAACCGTGATGAGCGGGCGCGCCGCATCGCGGCCCTATTCCAGGGCGCCGGCGTTGGCTGGCCGATGACGGTGCGCGAAATCGTGGCGCTCGGTCGCCTGCCGCACCGCCGCGCCTTCGCGGGGCTCTCGGACGCTGACGAGGCCGCGGTCGCGCGAGCGATGGTGCGGACAGATGTCGGGCATCTCGCCGACCGGACCGAGCCGACCTTGTCCTCGGGCGAGCGCATGCGGGCGCTGCTCGCCCGGGCGCTGGCGGTCGAGGCCGAGTGGCTCCTCGTCGACGAGCCTGTCACGGCCCTGGACCCGGCCCACCAGCTCGACGCCATGGCGCTGCTTCGCGCAGCGTCGCGCGACGGCACCGGCGTGGTCGCCGTCCTGCACGACCTCGCGCTCGCGGCCCGGTTCTGCGACCGGATCGTCGTGCTATCCGGCGGCCGGCTCGTCGCGGACGCCTCACCCGAGGGGGCCCTGACGGATGCCCTGCTGGCCCGCATATTCGGCGTGACGGCGGAGCGAGGTCGGGCCGTGGACGGAACCCGATACATCCTGCCCTGGGCAAAGGTCCCGGTCGAACGAGGAAAAGAGCGATGACGCCATCATTCCAGGCCGAGGCGGTCGCGGCCCTGCTGCGCGAGGCCCTGGCCGACCCTGGCACCGCCTGGAGCCTCGGCAGTTTCGGGGCCATCGCCGAGTTCATGCGCGACCCGGACGAGGCGGTGACGGCGCTGCCGGACGTGCGCCTGGGCATGGCGACCGAGCGCGGCGCCATTGCGCTCACGGTCCGCTCCGACCTGCGCCCGGTGGCCTACGAGACCGCGGTCGCGTCCGGCTGGAATCACGCCGTCGCCCTCTGCCTGCCGGACGATGCCTGCGCCATGAGCAGGCGCGGCGTGGTGACCGAACTCGGCCCGGATCGGGAGGCCGCACGCCAACAAGACAGGGACGCCATCCTGTTCGACCTGGGCCTGGATCTGCTCGCGGTCGACGCCTGCGTACGCACGAGAGACCCGGAGGCCATCGCCTGCCTGCGGTCGGGTGTCGGACGACCCCTGTTCGATCACCAGAACCCCATCGGTCGGCAACTCGTCGCCATGAGCCCGCATCGCGTGTTCCTCGCCCGGGTCGGTCGGGTCGAAGTCTACGCCCCGATCCCGGGACCGGGCGGCACGAGCCCCGAGGGCCCGCACACTCACGTCCTGCCGAAACTCCTGCGGAGCGGGCGCACGCACGCCGCGACGACGCCGATCCCGGCGGGCTGGGTGCCGTGCGCCGGCATCCACCCGGCCCACCCCTACAAGGACATGATGGGACGGCGGATCGCCTTCGACGCCGCCCGGCACGCTGCCTTCCAGGTCCTGCTCGACCGTTGGGGTGATCCGGACCTGCTCGCGGTCAAGCGGGGCGGCGACCATCGCCCGGACAGTTCGATCTCGGGCCGTCACGCCCAAGCGGCACGTCGCGTGGCCGAGGTCCAGGCCCTGTACCTCCGGGGTGAGGTCATCGAGGCCGAGCTTGCGGCCGACGAGGACGAGGGCGTCGCCGACCATGCCTGACCCGGGCGCTCAGCGGGTGGTCGGGCTGATCGGCTGCCCTGGGGTGGGGAAATCGACCTACGCGCGTCGGTTCGACCCGCTAGATGGATGGGTGCACCTGACCCTGGACGACCTCAGGCAAGCGCTCTGGCCGCCGGATCGACAGGTCTACTGGGAGGTGCGCCGCGGAGGCTGGGACACGCAGGCCCACCGGCTCCTTCATGCGGTGAAGGTGGCCGCTCTCGACACCGCCCTCGCCCAGGGCTTCAGCGTCGTGATGGCCGACACCCACCTGACCCGTGCCGTGTTCGAGGATGAGCTTGAGGTCGTCGGTCGGTATGGCCTCTCCGTGGAGTGGAAGGTGTTCGACGTCCCCTGGGAGGTGCTCTGGACCCGCAACGAGCAGCGCGGTGCCCTCGATCCGTCTCATCGGCAGCCCGAGACCGTGCTGAGGTTTGCATACGACGCCTTCCATGCGCCGGATGCCTGGTGGCGCCTGCTGCCTCGGGACGCGGTCGAGGTCATCGCGTCGTAGCATGGTTGCCACGCCTGGCCGGTGTCGCATCCGGAGCACAGGCGGCCGATATACCGAGCCGGTCCGTTGACGTCGGATTAGGTCGGCATGCTAACCGTAGCCACGACGGTTCCCCTCGGGGATTAAACGGGAACGTGGTGAGGGCTTGTGGGCCGAAGGTCCGCCCCGATGCCGCGGCTGCCCCCGCAACTGTGAGCGGCGAGACCTCCGCCACCATGTCACTGGGCCGCCTCGCCCGGGAAGACGGTGAGAGGGCAGCGACCCGCGAGCCAGGAGACCTGCCGTCCATCGTGGTCACACGCGGAGCGTGCCGGACGGGGTGTGTCGGCAGGTGTTGGTGATGGCGCGCGGTCTGCGGCGTGCCCTCATCGGCCTCGTTCGCGGTGACGTGCCACTGCCGTTGCCCGAGGCCCCGATGTCCATCCTTCAGCCTCCGCCAGTCCCGCGTTCACTCTCGGTGGGCGCCCTGGCCGCCGCCCTCTGTATCGCCCCGACCTGTGCCGGCGCGCAGGCCGCTCGCGCTGACGAGGTCACCCTGTCGGAGATCTCGGTGAGCGCCGTGGCCGCGCCAACTGCCGCTGCTGCCGGTCCGGCCTCGGCCAGCGCCGGCTACGTCGGTGGGGTGTCGGGTATCGGCGGCGCGCTTCGCCCGGTCGACGCGGCAAGCGGCGGCATCATCTCGGGCGCGCAGATCAACAGCCGGCCCGTCACGCGGCCTGGCGAGGTGCTGGAGGAGGTGCCGGGCCTCATCGTCACGCAGCACTCGGGCGAGGGCAAGGCCAACCAGTTCTTCCTGCGCGGCTTCAACCTCGACCACGGCACCGACATCGCCCTGTTCGTGGACGGCATGCCGGTCAACATGCGCACCCACGCGCACGGCCAGGGCTACGCCGACCTCAACTTCCTGATCCCCGAACTCGTCGGGGCGGTGGAGTTCCACAAGGGGCCGTACTTCGTGCGCGACGGCGACTTCGCCTCCGCCGGCTCGGTGCGGATCGACTACCTCGACACGGTCGCGCAGAACGTCGCGCTGACCTCGCTCGGCTCCTTCGGCTACAGGCGCGCGCTCTCGATCGCCTCCGCGCCGCTCGGCACCGGCAACCTCCTGGTGGCCGGCGAGGCGCAGACCTACGACGGCCCCTGGGAGGTGCCCGACAACTTGCGGAAGCTTAACGGCGTCCTGCGCTACAGCCAGGGCACGGCGCTCGACGGGTTCTCGGTCACCGGCATGGCCTACTGGGCGAGGTGGAACGCCACCAACCAGATCCCCGAGCGCGCGGTCGCCGACGGCATCATCGGCCGCTACGGCACTCTCGACCCGACGGATGGCGGCGATACCGGCCGCTTCTCGCTCTCGGGGCGCTGGAGCCAGACGGACGAGACCGGCATCACGCGCGCGAACGCCTACGTCATCCGCTACCGGATGAACCTCTGGAACGACTTCACCTACTTCCTGAACGACCCCGTCAACGGCGACCAGTTCCGCCAGCTCGACGACCGGGTGCTGGGCGGAGGTGAGGTTGCCCACGTCTTCCAGGGCGATCTCGTCGGGCTGCCGATGGAGAACGAGATCGGCCTCCAGACCCGCACCGATGCCATGCGGGTCGGGCTCTTCAACACGACGAACCGCCTCTTCCGCTCCACGGTGCTCGACGACCGGGTGCTGGAGGCGAGCGCGGCCTTCTACTACGAGAACCGGCTGCGCTGGACCGACTGGCTGCGCACCAGCGTCGGCTTCCGCGCCGACGGCTACTACGCCGACGTCCGCTCCGACACGCCGGCCAATTCGGGGCGCGCCCGCGACGGCATCGTCAACCCGAAGCTCGGGCTCGTGCTCGGGCCCTGGGCCGAGACCGAGCTCTACCTGAACTACGGCGGCGGCTTCCACTCGAACGACGTGCGCGGGGTGACGGCCACGACCGACCCGGCGAGCCCTCTGTTCAACGTCGCCCGCTCGCCCTTCCTGGTGCCCTCGACCGGCTACGAGGTCGGGATCCGCAACCGCTCGATCGCCGGGCTGGAGACCGCGGTCGCGCTGTTCCGGCTCGACTTCGCCTCCGAGAACCTGTTCCAGGGCGATACCGGCACCACCGAGCCCAGCCGGCCGACCCGCCGCCTCGGCATCGAGTGGACGAACCGCTACGCGGTCACCCCCTGGCTGCGGCTCGAGGGCGACCTCACGGTTACCAACGCCCGCTTCGCCGACCGCGACCCGGCCGGCAGCCGCGTGCCGGAGGCGCCCACGACCATCGCGTCGGCCGGCATTACCTTCGGCGAGGGTCTCGGCTGGTTCGGCTCGCTGCGCTTCCGCTACTTCGGGCCGCGCCCGCTGATCGAGGACAACGCGGTGCGCTCGAAGCCCACCGCGTTGCTGAACGGCCGCGTCGGCTACAACTTCGAGAACGGGGTGAGCCTGTCGCTCGACATCCTGAACCTGACGAACGCCCGGGCCGACCAGATCACGTACTTCTACGAGTCGCGCCTGCCCGGCGAGGCCGGGGGCGTGGCCGATCGCCACTTCCACCCGGTCGAGCCCACGGCCGTGCGGTTGACTCTGGCGGGCCGGTTCTGAGAGCTGGGATCGGCTTTCTCAGCCTGCCACGAAGGTCCGCTCAGGGGTAGAAAGCCGACATTGGTTCACAGGCCGGAAGCTGCCATTCTACGTTGCTGAGCCGCAAACTTCGTCCTGTTCCTCCCGCACATCTAACATGGCTGTAGCGGCATCGATAATGCGCGATATGCTGCTTGGTGCCTCAGGCAGTAAAACCGGATGGAACACGCCGAATAATGTGACCAGGTGTCGATCATCCGCCCGTACCGATGCGCTTGAAGTCGAGGGCGGATGCGAAGATGACCGCCTGGGTCCGGCTGCGGACGCCGAGCTTCCTCATAATCTCGGTCGCGTGCGTCTTTACCATCGACATGCCGATGCCGAGGCAGAGCGCGATCTCCTTGTTGCTGAGGCCCTGCTTGATCAGGATCAGCACGTTCATCTGCGCGTGGGACAGGGTAGACATCCGGGCGGAGGCCACAGAGGTCGATCTCGGACCGGCGCTGAGGGCGGCTGCCACGCTGTCCGGGACGAAGATCTCGCCTTCCAGCGCGCGCGCGACCGCTTCGAGATAGGCGGCACGGTTCGACGTCTTCGGTACGAAGCCGGCCGCCCCAAGCGCCAGCGCCTCCCGGATGATAGGGGCCTCCTCCAGCCCGGAGCAGATCAGGACTGGGATCCGCGGGAACCGGGCCCGGATTGCCATGAATCCCTCGAACCCGCGGATTCCATGCATCGATAAGTCGAGGATGACGAGATCCGTACCGGGCGTATGGCCGAGCGCGGCGGTAGCGGCCTCGATCGAGTCCGCATCCTCGATCAGGGCTTCGGGAAAGCCCGCCTGCAGGATCCGTCGGACGGCATCCCGGAACAGGGCGTGGTCGTCGACCAGAAGAAGTTGCACTGCGGGTTCTCAAATGCGCTCGGCTGCGCGGATGAGGTTTCCGGGACTCGCATCAGCCGTCAAGAAAGGCTGGTCAAATATTATTCTTATGGGCTTGATCCGAGATTTTCATTGGCAAATGTCCTAATCGACATAGGAAGTAACCAAAATAATAAGGATTTAATATAAAGGTTGTACCAAGGTCCATGTCGGCGAAAGCGCTATTCGCTCTCATAGTCCTCTGAGAGAGGTCGTACGCAGCTGATTGCCGCCTCTCGGAACAAGCCGATCCACCGCAACAATCGGATCGACAGGGAGAGACGCATGGCCCATTCGAACGCGACGGCATCCCCGCGCCGATACCTCCTGGCAACCGCATCGTCCCTCCTGGCTCTGACGCTGGCCCTCGGGGGCCCGTCCAGCGCCAAGGACGCGAAGGATGCCAAGGAGATGAAGCCGGTCGCCTGGGAGGACATCCTCAACGACCAGCAAACCAACAACGACGTCTTGATGTACGGCATGGGCGTGAAGGCCCAGCGCTTCTCCCCGCTCGACAAGATCAACATCAACAACGTCGGCCTGCTGAAGCCGAAATGGTCGTTCTCGTTCGGCGACGAGAAGCAGCGCGGCCAGGAGGGCCAGGCGCTCGTCCACGACGGCATCATCTACATCACGGCGTCCTACTCACGCATCTTCGCGCTCGATTCCAAGACCGGCAAGAAGATCTGGTCGTACGCCGCCCGTCTGCCCGACGACATCCGCCCCTGCTGCGACGTGGTCAGTCGCGGTGCAGCGATCTACGGCGACAAGATCTTCTTCGGCACCCTCGACGCCTCGATGATCGCGCTGAACGCCAAGACCGGCAAGGTGATCTGGAACAAGAAGTTCGACGATCACACCGCCGGCTACGCCTATACGGGCGCGCCCAACATCGTGAAAGACCAGAAGACCGGCAAGGTCCTGTTGGTCCACGGCAATTCCGGCGACGAGTTCGGCGCGGTGGGCAAGCTCTACGCCCGCGATCCCGAGACCGGCGAGGAGGTCTGGATGCGCCCGATGGTCGAGGGTCATATGGGACGCCTCAACGGCAAGGACTCGACGCCGACGGGCGACGCCAAGGCCCCGTCCTGGCCCGACAAGGACGGCAAGAAGGTCGAGGCCTGGAGCCACGGCGGCGGCGCCCCCTGGCAGACCGGCGTCTTCGACGAGAAGACCAACACCTTCATCATCGGCACCGGCAACCCGGCGCCCTGGAACCACCATTACCGCTCGCCCGGCGACAGCCTCTACACGTCGGGCCAGGTCTATATCGAGCCTTCGACCGGTGAGCCGGTGGGCTTCTTCCAGCACACGCCGAACGACGCCTGGGACTATTCGGGCAACAACGAGATCATCCTGTTCGATTTCGAGAAGGACGGCAAGAAGATCCGCGCCGGGGCGCATGCCGACCGCAACGGCTTCTTCATCCTCACCGATATCGACAAGCTCACCGCCCGCGACGGCAAGATCAACAAGCCGGAAGCGCTGATCGCGGCCTACCCCTTCGTGAAGGACATCACCTGGGCCAAGGGCTACGACCTGAAGACCGGCCGGCCGATCGAGAACGAGGGCCAGCGCCCGCCGGCGCCCGAGGCCGGGCAGAGCAAGGGCAAGTCGATCAAGGTCACGCCGAACTTCCTCGGCGGCAAGAACTGGAACCCGATGTCCTACTCGCAGGAGACGGGGTTGTTCTACATCCCATCGAACGACTGGACCGAGGATTACTGGACCGAGAACGTGACCTACAAGGCGGGCTCCGCCTATCTCGGCCAGGGCTTCCGCATCCAGCGCAAGTTCGACACCCATGTGGGCGCGCTCCGCGCGATCGACCCGAAGACGGGCAAGATCGTCTGGGAGCATCTGGAGAACATGCCGCTCTGGGCCGGCACCATGACGACGAAGGGCGGCCTCGTCTTCACCGGGACCTCGGATGGCTTCGTGAAGGCCTTCGACGCCAAGACCGGCAAGGAGCTCTGGGCCTTCCAGACGGGCTCGGGCGTGGTCTCGGTGCCGATGACCTGGGAGGACGGCGGCAAGCAGTACATCGGCATCGCCTCGGGCTACGGCGGCGCCGTGCCGCTCTGGGGCGGCGACATGGCCGACCAGACCAAGCTCGTCAGCCAGGGCGGCTCGTTCTGGGTCTTCGAGGTGCCGACCGACACCGCCTCGGCGCAGTGACGGGCTGACCGGCCCGAGACGTCCCCTCTCCCCGCACGTCTCGCCGCCCGCGGGGAGACGGGGGAGAGGGGTTGCCGCCTCTCCCGATCCCGACATCCGAGAACCCGTCCGATGCAGGCTTCCCCCGCCCGCGCGCTGGTCCTGTCCGGCCTGATCCTCGCCGGCACGGCCCTATCCGGCGCCGCGGCCCAGACCGTGATCGTCAACCGCGAGGAGCGGCCCGATCCCTGGATCATCAACGGCTGCACCATCGCTCCCAACGCCGCCTGCCCCGGCGCGGACCTGCGCCACGCCGATCTCAGGAACGCCGATCTCGGCGGGGCCGACCTCACCGGTGCCAACCTCGCCCGTGCCGACCTGCGCGGCGCCAACCTGCGCGGCGCCCTGCTCGACCGGGCCAATCTCGGCGGCGCCAAGCTGCAGATCGCCTTCCTGCAGGGCCTGAAGGCCCGGGGTGCCTCCTTCGTGGGCGCCAATCTCGACCATGCCCGCGCCGCGGGTGCCGATTTCAGCGGCGCCGATTTCACGGTCGCTGACCTGGAGATGGTGCAGGCCAAGCGCGCCCAGTTCGTGGGTGCCCGCTTCGTCAACACCGACTTGCAGGAGACCAAGTTCTACGAGGCCAACCTCGCCGACGCGGTGATGGAGGGGGCCAAGATCCGCTTCGCGATCTTCCAGGACGCCTGGATGAAGGGCTGCCGGGGCTGCCCCGAGACCTGGCAGCAGGGCAAGCCGGTCTGGGACGTCTACCCGGAGGCGGGCCCGCCGCCCGCGACCGGGTCGGATCCGTGAGATGGTCGCCGATCCTCGCGACCGGGCTTGCCCTGCCGGTCGGCGCGGCGGCTGCGCCCGCGCCGGAGGCGGCCTTGCGCCCGGCCTTCGCGCAGTGCCGCGCCCTGAGCCAGGAGGGCGAGCGCCTGCGCTGCTACGACCGCCTCGCCGCGATCCTCGCGCCGCCCCGCTTCCAGGGCCGTCTGACGATGCAGACCGAGCCCTTCGCGATCACGGCCCCCACCGTGCTCCGCTACGAGAGCGACGGCCCGATCTTTGTCCTCGCCCTCAAGGATGCGCGGGGCGAAGTCGTCCAGAACCTGCACATCGGCGGCGGCGGCAGCGCGACGCACACCATCGCGGTGCCGGGCACCTACACCCTGCAGGTCAGCGGCTCCGAGTCCTGGCGCATCTGGCTCGACCCCGTCCGCGACCCCACCCCCTGATGCTTACCCAACTCGACCGTTCGAGGTTTCCATGACCAAGGCCCCGACTCAGGCCATGCGCGGGATGGCGCTCGCTCTGGCGCTCGCCCTGTTGCCGGCGCCCGCCGTCGCCCACGGCGACGCCGCGCCCCAACCCATCGACACGAAGGGTCTGCCGGAGCTTGGCGACGACATCCGCACGGCGAATCCCTACGCGGGCAACGCGCTCGCGATCGAGATCGGCGCCAATGGCTACAACCAGAACTGTGCCCGCTGCCACGGGCTCGACGCCAAGTCCGGCGGCATGGCGCCGGACCTGCGCGAGGTCGAGGCGGGCGAGGCCGGCGACGGCTGGTTCATCACCCGCGTCCTGCACGGCGCCAAGAAAGACGACCGTTACCGAATGCCCCCCTTCGAGGGGATCCTGAGCCAGGAGGCGATCTGGGCGATTCGGACTTACGTCGAGAGCCAGCCGAAGAGCTGAGCGGACCCGATGCTGCGGGCAGCGCTCGTCCTACTCACGGTTCTCGCTCCGGCGGGCGCGATCCGCGCGGAGGGGATCAAGGAGTACCAGATCCGGCGTCTCCTCATGCTGAAGACGGAGTGCACCGTCAGCGGTCTGCAGGTCGAGGAGCTGGAGGGTGGTGCGAGCCGCTTTCGCGCCGGCTGCGAGAATGTCAGCCACTATCCGGACGGCGTCGAGATCCAGTGCCCGAACACGGAGGACGACCGCGAGTGCCGCATCCTGACGGCGAGGCGCGAGTTCCCACACCTGCGCGCTCTGCAACGATGATGGCCGCCGCGCTCGTGCTCCTGCTCGCCGCTGCGCAGGTGCCGGCCCGCGCCACGCCGTCCGGTTCGGCGCGGGATGCGCCCGCCATGGCCGCTGCTACGACCGCGGACATCGACCCCGCCACGGGTTTGCGCGTCCGGAACTACCGCGCCCCCGTGACCATGCCCGTGAGGGGGGGCACCCGCATCGACCTCGACGCGGTCGACCGGCTCCGTACGGAGGGCGCTGCGCTGATCGACGTGATGCCCCAGCGCGGCGGCTTCGACCCGGCGGGCGGCGCTTGGCGGATCGTCGACCGGCACGCGACCATCCCGGGGGCGGTCTGGCTGCCCGAGACCGGCCGCGGCACGATCGAGCCGCGGCTCGCCGCCTACCTCGCGGCCTGGCTCGCCAGGCTGAGCGGCGGCGACCGGGGCCACCCGCTGATCTTCTTCTGCATGGCCGATTGCTGGATGTCCTAGAACGCGGTGCGGCGGGCGGCCGATCTCGGCTACCGCCGCGTCTACTGGTTTGCCGAGGGCACGGACGGCTGGAGCGAGGCCGACCGCCCGCTCGTGCCGGCCGAGCCCCCCGCGGTCCCGCCCCTCACCGCCGCGCCCTGAGGCGAACCCATGCCCGCGCCGAATCCCGCCGCATCGCCCGTCCTCCGCTCGGCAGGCCGGCCTATGCCGAACGCCAGCACCACGCGCGATCCCCTCGATTCACCGCTCTGGCCGAGCATGGCAGAGCGCTACCTCGGCGGCCTCCCCGCGATCTTCGACGACCGCGTCGCCGTTGCGCTGCCCCCGGTCACCGAGGACCAGACACAGGTGCCCTTGACGGTCGATGCACGGGCGATCGGGCCGGTCGAGGAACTGCTCGTCATCGCCGACCTCAACCCGTTCCCGCTCACCCTGCGACTCGTTCCCACCGCCGCGCAGGCCTTCGTGGCCTTCCGGATGAAGATCGAGCAGGGCACGCCGATCCGGGCCGCCGCGCGCCGGGACGGGCTCTGGCATGTCGGCGGCCGCTACCTCGACGCGGCCGGAGGCGGCTGCTCCGTCCCGCCCGTGGTCGAGAAGAAGGTCGACTGGAGGAATCTCGGCCGCATGCGCGGCCGGGTCTGGCGCGAGGCGCACGACCTGCGTCTTCGCCTGCGCATGACGCACCCGATGGACAACGGCATGATCGCCAACGTGCCGCTCTTCATCGTGGAGACTCTGACGGTCTCGGACGCGTCGGGCCGTCAGCTCGCCAGCCTCACCCTATCGGAGGCCATCGCCGACGACCCGACTCTGACGCTGCTGGTCGCAGGGCCCGAGACCGAGGCCCTGACCGTCACGGCACGCAACACCGCCGGCAACGACTTCCGCGCCCGGGCCGCGGTTCCACCCGCGGATGCCCAATCGGCCGAGATGCAGGGGAGGCCGTGATGGCGGCAGGAGAGCGATCCCACGGGCTGACCCGCCGACACGGCCTCGCCCTCGGTCTCTCGGCCGCGGCGGCGGTCTGCCGCCCGTTCGCCGCCGCGACCGCCCCGCGCCGCTATGTCCTCGACCCGGTCCGGATCGCGGAGGGCGTCTGGACGGTCTACGGCGCCCAGGAGGCGATCACGGCCGAGAACGGCGGCGCCATCGCCAACGTCACCCTGCTGGACACGCGTGAGGGCTGCGTTCTGATCGATGCGGGCCCGTCGCACCGCTTCGGCACGGCCCTCGACGCCCTGGCCCGGGACCTGACGGGCAAACCGGTTGTCCGGGTCTACCTCACCCATCTCCACGCCGACCATAGCCTTGGCGCCACCGCCTTTCCCGACACGGTGCTCTGGGCCGGCCCCGGCCTGCGGACCGACCTCGCGCGGTTCGGCAACGATCTCGCGAGCGGGATGTACCGCGTTGCCGGGGACTGGATGCGGGGCACGGGCGTGCCCAAGCCCGCCATGGAAGCCCGTGAGGGTGCGGAGGATGTCGGGGGGCGGCGCTTCCGGCTGCTGCGCCTCTCCGGCCATACCCGGGAGGATCTGTGCCTGTTCGAGGAAGCCTCCGGCCTGCTGTTCCCAGGCGACCTCGTCTTCCTCGACCGCGCCGCGACCACGCCCGATGCCGATCTGCCGCGCTGGCGCACCGCCCTGCGGACGATCGCTGACATCCCTTGCGGTCTGCTTGTCCCGGGGCACGGCCCCGCGGAGGCCGGCCGCCGCGGCATCGATCAAACGCTCGCCTGGCTCGATGCTGTCGAGGCCGGAATTGGGGCTGGCTTCGAGCTAGGGCTCGACGTCACCGAGATCATGGCGCGTCCCTTGCCGGACTGGGCAGACGGGATCGCGGTAGCGCGCTACGAGTATGCCCGCTCCGTCATGCACCTCCTGCCGGAAATCGAGGCGGACCGGCTCCCGAACCTCTCGGCCCTGTAGGCGCGCGGGTGAGCGGTCCAATCCTCGCTTAGTGGCGACGCAGGTCAGCGCTTCCAAGCGCGATCAGCGGCAGCATGAAGATGAACGTCTCCGTCAACTCAAGGGCGTCGCCTCCGACATCGGGTTCGTATAGCAGCCGGGTTGCCCTCGCGCCGTAAGCGGACGCTTGATTGATTGGAGATGAATATCGGCTTGTGGCGCACAGCTGAGCAAGCGGCGAGCGAACTCCTAACCCCTTGCGGACATTCAACCCGCTTCCACCGAAGGTCCGGATGGGGTGGGTAGCGGACTCATACCCTTTGCCCTGAAGCGGACGTTCTACTGGCGACCCAACCCAGACGGATGCGCGCCTATCGAAGCTTCTCGAAGGTCGTCATTCTTGGACTGTTGGGCTTGACCGCTCGCTCACTCAACCGGAGCAGATTGCCGCCTCGGCTAAGCATGAGGATCGCATGACCGACACGGTGGCCGTGGCTGGCGACCGCATCCGTTCGATCATCGAGCCCATCGAGCGGATTGAGGAAGAGATCACGGATCCCATGGAGAATAAGAAAGAAGTCTTCGCCAAAGCCGAGGGTGAGGGCCTCGACGTCAAGGTCCTGAAGGAGATGCTCAAGATCCGTAAGCAGGATAAAGACAAGTGCGACGAGTACGCGACCCTACTTTACGTTTACATGCGCGCGATGGATGCCCCATCCGCCCCCGAGATGTCCAAAGCGGCTTAGCGAACCTCGATCAGGACGTATCCGGGGTCGCTGCCCGGGATTGTGAGTGCAAGATGCTGAGGACGCCGCCAATGTAGACGAAGCGGCAGATGGGCCATTTGGCTCCGCCCAGATCCGATCACAAGACGAGGGAGCTTTCGCTCTCACCATCGAGAGCTGAGACGCGCCGCGGCTCGCTAGGGGGTGATGCACCATGAGTGATTGAATGCAAGGACATGCCGAGTGTGTCGGCATGTCCCGAAACGCGAAGTCTCGTCGCGATAGGATCCGGGAAGGCTTCAGTGAGCCGCAGGAAACCGGTTAGTCCTTAGCGAGAGGTGGCTGAACCGGTCGATCCGCTCACCTCCCCCTGAGTGGGCTTGATGGCCCAGAGCTCGGTCGGCAGGCTGATAGGGGCGCCGGGCTTGTAGTCGGCCGAATCCTGAATGTGGGACGTCGTCACATAGATCGTGCCGTCGGGTCCTTCGCTGAACGTGTCTGGCCAGCGGAGCCTGTCGTCCTGCACCAACGTCGTCAGCCCGCTGTTCGCCTTGGATAGATCGCGCACCTTCACTGCGTTGTCCTGCGGAGAGGTCACGTACATTCGCCCGTCCTTGCGCGAGATCAGCAGCCCGTCGGCTGGGCCGTTCTCCCCAACCGTGGCGATCTTTCCGCTTAGGGTCCTGTCGCTCAGCATCTCCGGCACGAAGGACGCTGTTGCCCAACCGGTCAGCGCGTCGGTTGGGAGGCTGTAGAGCGTCTTGCCCTTGATTGCCTGCCAATAGAGCGTCTTGCCATCTGGCGAGAGCGCGATGCCATCAGCCGAGAATTCGACGCCGCGGCCGTCAGGGCGGCGCAAGGGCTTGCCGTCGTACTGCACGGTCACGCTTTTGTCCGGCATGGTAGAGGAGTGGCCGGACAGGACGCGCTTGGCCGAGCCGCTATCGAGATCGACGATGATCAGCGCACCTTCGGCACCTGAATCCGTTAGGTAGGCGGTCTTTCCATCCGGCGAGATCCGCACGTCGTTGATGTAGGAGGCTTGCAGGACGGTGCCGGTGTCGAACGGGATCGTCTTCACGACTTGATTGGTGTTCAGATTGATCCCGACAAGCTTGGCTCCGTCCTTGACCACATGTGCCATGGCCGGCGCGGCGGCATCGACCACCCAGAGGCGATCCTGGGCGTCGGCGACGACGCTCTGGACGCAGACGAAGTGGGTTTTGGGATCGATCTCGTCTTTCCTGGCATTGCGCCAGCTGTTCCAGTCGTCGTTCGGATAGGCGATCGGCTTGCCGCCTTTCAACTCTGCTACCGAGACCGGTGCGTCCTCGCTCCACCGGGGGAAGTTGACGAAGATGCGCCCGTCGCGGCTTACCGTGATGCCCGTGACTTGATGCTCGAAGCTCGCCACCTGGGTGAGGTTGCCCGCACCGGGAGCCATGTTCTGGGCTGCGGCGGGAAGCGCTAGCGTCGCGGCGCTAGCCATTGAGGCTGTGGCCAGCCCGATACGGGCGCTCGCTGGAAACTTCATGGTTGGCACTCTCAGAGGGATATGCCGGCCAACTCCCCAAGGCCTCGGAGGCTCCCGCGTGGACAAATGCTCGGGGCGGGCGAGTCGGACCGGACGAGTAAGATCGACCTTTCGTCGCACGCGACGGCCTCGTTCTCTGGAACGATCAGCTCCCCGACGACGCAGGCCGAGCTCTGGGCGTGGCTCGCGCGTACGGCGTGGTGCTCGCGCTTCTCCACCACCTGCGACTGTTGGGTCATCCCCTGGATGATGCCGTCGATGGACTTCTGCTCGTCCGGAGCGGGCGTCTCGATGTCGGGGGCGTAGCGAAGGAATGTCATCGGCGTATCCTCGACGCGTCGTCCGCCTGCGGGGTGATTCTACGAAGGCTGGGATCAGGACGCGGCGTCCAAAGGCCGCGGATCGCGGCCGCGCCTGGGCAGAGAGAAAGACCGCACCGCCGACAAGCCGCGCCGGCCCCCTACCGTTCCACACCTTGTTCATGGGCGATTGAATGCCGCACAACCGGGAACGTCGCCGGGTAAGCGGGTGTTCTGTCCTGGCCGCCAGCGGGAGACAGACCTTGCGATCACCGGTGCGATACACTCCCGACGTTGAGGCGGTGCTGCCGGACGAAGGGCAGACCATCGAGCAGCTCAACCCAACCTTCGATAAGATCCTGAGCCGGGTCGCGGAGCATTCGGGCCATGCCGTGCGCTCGGTCCACGCAAAGTCGCATGGCATCCTTGAAGGGGCTCTGACGATCGATGCGGGCCTGCCCCCCGAGCTGGCCCAAGGCCTGTTCGCCACTCCTGGCCAGCATAAGATCTACATGCGGTTGTCGACCAACGCCGGCGACATCCTTCCCGATGCGGTCTCCCTGCCCCGTGGCCTCGCACTCAAGGTGCTGGACGTCGAGGGCGAGCGCCTGCCGGATGCGGAGGGGACGACCCAGAACTTCATCATGGTCAACGGCAAAGTGTTCCAGGCACCGAACGCAGAGAAGTTCCTGGGCAGCCTCAAGCTGCTGGCCGGCACCACGGACCGCGCCGAGGGGCTGAAGGTCGCCGCCTCCACGGTCCTGCGCGGCGTCAACAAGGCTCTGCATGCGGTGGGCGTCGACAGCCCCACCATCGGCTCGCTGGGCGGCGCGCCCAACGTCAACCCCCTTGGCGAGACGTATAACAGCCTGACGCCGTTCCGGTACGGTGACTATATCGCCAAGTTCTCGCTGGTCCCGGTCGCCCCCGTCCTGACCGCCCTGTCCGGCGCCGAGATCGAAGCCTCCGGCCGTCCGAACGCGATCCGCGAGACGGTGCGGTCCGAGATGGCTGGCATCGCCGGCGAGTGGGAGTTCCGGGTGCAGCTCTGCCGCGACCTCGAACGCCAGCCGGTCGAGGATCCTACGGTGGAATGGAAGGAGGACGAGGCACCGTTCCGGCGGGTCGGCGTCCTCCGTGTCCAGCCGCAGGACAGTTGGGATCCTGCACGGGTCCAAGCTGTGGATGAGGAGATGCGGTTCAGCGTGTGGACCGGCCTCGCAGCGCACCGACCTCTCGGCAACATCAACCGCGCCCGCAACGCTCCCTACCGGCATTCGGCCGAGTTCCGTGAGCGGTTCAACCGCTGCCCGATCCACGAGCCGGGTACGGTGCGCTGAAGCGACATCCTGAAGTTGCACCTGCTGCAGATCTCAGATCGGGCGCAACGGTGATGTCTGCTTCATCGCTAAACCGCTCGAAAGCGGACAGGCAGAAATCCACCCATCTCGGTCGCCAGTCTCTATTTCGTCGATAGCCTAGAAGCGGACCTCCCGAGGGGCTGCAAAGGGTCGAGAGCGGCGGTTCAGCGCCTGACAGCCCAAGGTCGGCTGTTGGCGCACAGCCGGCAGGGACTGGAGGGCAAATAACGGGACGTTCCAGTCTTGGAGAAGCCCTATCACGCCGAGCCGCTGGAGCATCTGTTGGTCCGCCTGCAGACCGGTGAGATGCACCTTCGCGAAGGTGGCTGGGATCTGCCGCCGCCATGCCGGTGCCCGGATGCACCGGCTGACGGCAGGCGATTTCGCGCCGACCAGGGTCGCTGATCCGCATCGCGAGGCAGCGGCCGCCGGATCGACGCTTTCGGCCCCTACACACCGAAGAACGACCGAGGCGGGGCCGGTCGGACCCGTCCAGGAGGATGTCCGCGCCCCGGACTACCGGAGCGTCGGGGACTCGCCCGGCTGCAAGTGGCGGTCGCTTCCGTCGGGACCGCTCGGCGAAACGTGGTCGTTCAATCGGCCGAGATGTTCGAAGACGTGCTCGAAGGCGGCGGTGACGGCCTTCTCGAAGCTACCGTCGCCCTTGCCCTGGGCATCCTTCAACGCGCCGAGCAACTGGCGGTGCTTTTCAGTATCTCTGGACATGGCCTACCCTTTCGCCCGGGCATCCCCCGGGGTCGGTGAAAAGCCCCCGCTACCGACGGCGGTTCCCGGGACCGTGGCCGCGGAGTCGGCGCGCTTACGACGTGGACCTTCGATAGCAACCTCTCGAAGTTCGCACGGCGAAGCGATACCGCCGGCTATCAGGAAGGCTAAGCTCCCATGGTCATGACCGAGCCGCCGTCGACCCTGAGGAACTCGCCCGTGATAAAGCTGGCATGTTCGGAGCAGAGGAACGTGACCGCGGCGGCGACTTCCTCCGCGCGGCCGCGCCGCTTGGCGACGATGCCGGGGCGCTCCTCGTCCAGAGTGACCTGGACCGCTTCGTCGAACGAGATGCCTTTCTCCTTGGCCTTCTTCTCCATCTGCGCGTCGGTCATCGGCGTTGCGATGAAGGCTGGCCCGACCGCGTTCACAAGCACGCCGTCCGGCCCGTAGGCCTTGGACAATCCTTTCGCGAGGTTCAGGACGCCCGCCTTGGCCGCCGCGTAGGGCAGTTCCTCGACGTAGGGCTGCACGGCGTCCTCGGACGAGAACAGCACGACGCGGCCCCAGCCAGCCTTGCGCATGTGCGGAATGAAGGCCCTGGTCGCGCGCACCCCGGCCATGAGATCAGTCTGCAATGCCTCAAGCCAGTCGTCGTCGGTGAGGTCCAGGAAGTCCCCCGACGCCCCGGTGATCCCGGCGGCGCAGACGAGGATGGTCGGCTTGTCGTCGAAGGCCATGTTGGCGAAGGCGGCGAGCACCTCGATCCCCTTGGCCGTGCTCAGGTCCGCTTCGATGGCACGGACCGGGCCCAGCGCCGCCAGTTCCTTGGCGGTGGCCTGCAACTCAGGGCCTTCCTTGTCGGTCAGGACGACGTGCACGCCCTCGCGTAAGAGATGTTCGGCGGTCGAGCGGCCCATGCCAGACTTGGCTCCCGTCACGACCGCGACCCGTCCGCTGATGCCAAGATCCATCTGTCTCGTTCCGTCACCGTTCGAGAGGGCCGCTCCGTGTCACACCATGAGCGGTAAACGGGAAGTCCGCCTTGCGGGAGAGGTTCCGTGGGAGTTCCGTGCTCCGGCCTTCTTGCCGAGTGATGCAGGCTCGAAGTTCCCGTTCCACCTGCTCAAGACCGATACCTGAACTCGTCGCGACGAGCCGGTGCGACCCTAGGCGGCCGGGGGCTGGGGTGCCCAAAGGTCGGACCCAACCAAGGGAACCACCTCCGCTCTACACAATTGCCGCCTCGGCATCACGGAGCAGAAGCATGGCGACGAGCAGCACCCCGCGTACTCATCGGACCCGCAACAACACCGATTCCAACGCCAAGAAGGTGTCCATCGAGGCCTTGAACGCCCGGCTGGCGGACGGCATCGACCTCGCGCTGGCGATCAAGCAGGCGCACTGGAATCTCAAAGGGCCGCAGTTCATCGGGATCCACCTGATGCTGGACGGCTTCCGCGCCGAGATCAGCGGCTTCAACGACAAGGTGGCCGAGCGGGCGGTGCAGCTCGGTGGCACGGCCCTGGGAACGGCGCAGGTCGTGGCCGACAAGACCAAGTTGCCCGCCTACCCGACCGGCATCTACGCCATCGCCGACCACGTCGCCGCGCTGATCGACAGCTACGCCGCCTACGCCAACGCCGTGCGCGAGAACATCGACGAGACGGACGAGGCGGGTGACGCCGACACGGCGGACCTGTTCACGGAGGTGTCCCGCGCCGTCGACAAGCACCTCTGGTTCCTCGAAGCCCACGTGCAAGAGCCGACGGGTCAGATGCGCGACGGCGACGCTCGCAATTGAGCCGTGGCCGCCCCTTCGTACCTGACCGTACTGAGGGGCGGTCGTCAGAAACGTGGTGTCAGGCCGGGATGCTTTCGGGCGAGGCTGTGTTCTCTGCGGTCACGCCATTCTCGCGATGCCGGAAATCGCTCAGCGCCCGATAGACCTGCAGCCGTGCGCGCATCACCGAGCCGAGCGGCCGGTGCTCCGCGAGGCTGTGCGCCGGCCGGAAGGTCATCACCTCGTCGAAGTAGTGCACCCGCTCGGGTGAGTAGGCATCTTGGCGCGGCAGCCGAAGCGTCGCCACCGTCCGGTACGGGCTGACCGCGACCGGCCAGTCGACCGAGGCGTCCTCGATGGGCTGGCGCTCAGCATCCGCCCAGAGCTGCGCCTTAAGCTCGTACACCACCTCGTTGTCGCGGAAGAACGCCGCGGCCGCGTGGCGGAAACCGTCCTCGTCATCGTGTGGGTCGAGCCGCCATTCGGCCAGGTCCAGCTGCGCCTGCGAAGCCGGGACCGCGCCGAGCTTGGCGACGTAGTCCCCGAACCGCATCGGGGCTTGGCTGAAGTAGCTGTCGGCGAGCGGATGGCTGTAGGGGTGGCCCAGGAAGTCGGCCATGGCGCTCTCCGTGCCGAAGGCATGCAACACCCGGTTGAGGTTGCGTGCGGTTGCGGCGGCCGCACTTTTCACGCCCTCGGGCAGGCCGGTCGCCTTGCCGATCACGGTTCCGTCGCGCAGGAACCCGGCCGCCGTCCCGGACGGGAAGGTCGTGCCGGTGGCGAGCACGAAGTCCTGGGTCTCGACGTCGTGGCCGGGCAGCTTCTCGCCGGGCACCCCGAAGACCTTGATCGACATGCCGCGGTGGGTCGACACGCGGTCGCCCAGGGTTTCGCCCGGCCCCTGGGCGAAGCGCACGGCCACCTTGTGCATCCCGGGCTTGGCGAACAGACCCTGTGCGAGTTCGGGCGGCAGGCCTTCGGGAACGACCAACTCCCCGGTGACGCAGGCAGAGCTTTTCGCGTGGCTCGCGCGCACCGCGTGACGCTCGCGCTTCTCCACGACCTGCGACTGCTGGGTCATCCCCTGGATGATGCCGTCGATGGACTTCTGCTCGTCCGGGGCAGGCGTCTCGATGTCGGGCGCGTAACGGAGGTAGGTCATGGGCGTCTCCTGATCGTGTCGTGCGCCAACGGGATTGCTTGACGTTGGCCGGGGTCAGGGCGCGGGATCGACCTGCTGCTTTGGAGCAGAGGGCGGGCGCAAGACGACGAACCCGTGGCGGTTGGGCGGGCCGTACCGCCGACAAATCGTCCGCCGGGGCGTACGTTCCCGGGTTCGTTCATGGGCGATTGAATGTCCCGCAATCCGGAACGTCACCCACCCGCTGTCGTTCTGTCTCGGCCGCTGCCAGGAGACGGACCGTGCAACCTCCCGTTCGATACAGTCCCGATGTCGAGGTGGTGAGGCCCGACGAAGGGCAGACCATCGAACAACTGAACGAGGCCTTCGACACGATCCTAACCAGGGTCGCGGAGCATTCGGGCCATGCCGTGCGCTCGGTCCACGCGAAGTCGCACGGTATCCTCGAAGGGACGCTGACGGTCGATGCGGGGCTGCCCCCCGAACTGGCCCAGGGCCTGTTCGCGAAGGCGGGCGAGCATAAGGTGTACATGCGGATGTCGACCAACGCGGGCGACATCCTACCCGACTCCGTCTCCCTGCCCCGGGGCATCGCCTTGAAGGTCCTGGACGTCGAGGGCGAGCGTCTCCCGGATGCGGAAGGGACGACGCAGAACTTCATCATGGTCAACGGCAAGGTGTTCCAGGCGCCGAACGCCGAGAAGTTCCTCGGCAGCCTCAAGCTGCTCGCCGGCACGACCGACCGGGTGGAGGGGCTGAAGGTCGCCGCCTCGACCGTGTTGCGCGGGGTGAACAAGGCGCTGCACGCATTTGGCGTCGACAGCCCCACCATCGGCTCGCTGGGCGGCGCGCCCAACGTCGACCCCCTCGGCGAGACGTATAATAGCCTGACGCCGTTTCGGTACGGTGACTACATCGCCAAGTTCTCGCTGGTACCGGTCGCCCCCGCCCTGACCGCCCTGACCGGCACCGAGATCGACGCCTCCGGTCGGCCGAACGCGATCCGCGAGACGGTGCGGTCCGAGATGGCTGGCATCGCCGGCGAATGGGAGTTCCGCGTGCAGCTCTGCCGCGATCTCGAACGCCAGCCCATTGAGGACCCGACGGTGGAATGGAAGGAGGACGAGGCACCGTTCCAGCGGGTCGGCGTCCTCCGTGTCCAGCCGCAGGACAGTTGGGATCCGGCCCGGGTCCAGGTGGTGGATGAGGAGATGCGCTTCAGCGTCTGGACCGGGCTCGCCGCGCATCGGCCGCTCGGCAACATCAACCGGGCCCGCAACGCCCCCTACCGGCATTCGGCCGAGTTCCGCGAGCGCTTCAACCGCTGCCCGATCCACGAGCCGGGCGCGCTGCGCCGATGACAGAGGACAACAGGCGGCTCGTCCGCGCCTACTTCGATGCGTTCCGCGACTGCGACGATGCTTGGTGGGACGCCAACATCGCGCCGGACTTCGTCAGGCACGACCCGGGCCTCGACTTCGAGGTGCGCGGACCGGCGGGCGTGCGCAAGCTCGCCGCGGTCCTGCATGGCGGCCTGTCGGACATTGCCATGCCGGTCGACGAACTCATCGCCGAGGGCGACCGCATACTCGCACGGCTACGTTTCCAGGGGCGGCATACCGGGGAGTTCCAGGGACTGCCGGCCACCGGGCAACACGTCGACATCGTGGTCATGGACCTCTTCCAAGTCGCGGACGGTCGCCTCGTCGAACACTGGGCGTTGATGGACAACCTGACGATGCTCAAGCAACTCGGCGCCGTTGACACGTGACGGCCGGCGACGACGCCGTGACGTGATAACCCGCGTCCCGGCGGCCACTCCACGGAGGCTGCGTCCGCCGGGATGAGCGATCAGGCGGTGCCGTTGCCGCCGGTGGCGCCGTAGACCTCGCCGGTGACGTAGCTCGCCTCCTGGCTCGCGAGGAACACGTAAACCGGAGCGAGTTCAACCGGCTGGCCGGGACGGCCCAGCGGCACCTCGGAACCGAACTTCTCGACATTCTCCTGCGGCTGGCCGCCCGAGGGCTGCAGCGCCGTCCAGAACGGACCGGGCGCCACCGCGTTCACCCGGATGCCCTTCGCGATCTGCTGCTTGGCCAGCGCCTTCGAGAAGGCGACGATGCCGGCCTTCGTGGTCGCGTAGTCGACCAGGATCTGCGGCGGGTTGTAGGCCACGACCGAGGCGGTGTTGATCACCGAGGCGCCGGCCGGCATGTGCGGTAGGGCGGCCTTGGTGATCCAGAACATGGCGTAGAGGTTGGTCTTCAGCGTCCGATCGAACTGCTCGTCCGTGATATCGGCGATGTCTTTCTGGTTCGTCTGCTTGCCAGCGTTATTGACGAGAATGTCGAGGCCGCCGAGGTCGGTGACCGCCTTCTTCACGAGTGCCTCGCAGAACCCCTTGTCGGTGATGTCGCCCGGCAGCAGCACCGCCTTGCGGCCCTCCGCCTCGATCAGCTTGGCGACCTCCTGCGCGTCGGGCATCTCGTCCGCGACGAAGCTGAGCGCCACGTCGGCGCCCTCGCGGGCGAACGCGATGGCGGCTGCCCGACCGATACCGGAATCGGCACCGGTGACGAGGGCCTTGCGTCCCTCTAGGCGACCGTGGCCGCGATAGCTGGTTTCGCCATGGTCGGGCTTGGGCTTCATCGCCTGCGCCAGCCCCGGGGCTTCCTGCGGCTGCTTCTCGAAGGGCGGTTGCGGGTATTGTGTGCGGGGGTCCTGCATCTTCAGGCGCAGGTCCGGGGCATCCGTCATCTGGTGTTCCATGGCGCCGGCTTGGCCAGAGCAGCACACGCGGCGCGGTTCAGGGAAGGCGCTGCCCGGATAGCGGGCCAATCACCGACTCGCGCGTCTGTTCCAGTGGCCGTTGGGGGTGTCATCGCCACACCCGACCCTGGGGTCTTACCTGCGTCATCGTCCGCAGGGACCGGGCCTCCGCTTAGGCGTTGTGAGATGGGACCGACCCACCGGAGACGTCATGCTGAACCCGTTCTATGCCACGTTCCTGCTCGCCGTGGAGGCGCAGAAGGTCGTCGAGTTGCGGCTGGTGCGGATCGCCTGGGGCGGAGCCGAGGCTCAGGCCGAGATGGTGTCGATGGTCGGCGAGAAGGTCGTGGCCGCGATGGAAGCTGCCAACACCCTGATGGCGGGCGGAAGCCCCGGCGAGGTCGTCGCACGCTACCGGGAACTGGTCGCAGACAATACGCGGCGCCTCTCAGGAATGGTCTGAGCGCCGGCGCCTGCAGCCAAGTTCCTGGCATTCCGGGGTAAACGGAGCCGACATGGGTGATCTACCCACGTAGCACGATTTGGTCGTGGGGGTCTGCTAATGCTTGATGACCGGACTTTCGGACGGTTGGCGGCAAGGGTCAGCTGATGGCGCATCGCCGTCTTCATCAGTGGAGCCTCGCCACTGCAGGCCTGCTGATAAGCTTCGACAGATCCCTGCCATTCAGCGTGGTACGGCCACCGCGGTTGGCGACGCTTCCATCGTCCACAGCGGCATTTTGGTTGACACTGTGTACCACCAGGGTGCTACACAGAGGGACAGCGGCATCGACCTAAAGCTTTGAGATAGCTAGGGATATTCGGTCGGCAGGCGTCGGGTTCGAATCCAGGTCCCCCAGCCATCTAATTCAGCCCGCTAAGTCAACGACTTGGCGGGTTTTTGAATGCTCGAACGTCGTCTCGAACGGATTGCAACACGCCGCAATACGACCCATGCTTCTACAATGGGCCACGCTGCGCGGTCGGCGGCTCCGTGCAACACGAACGGAACACCCTCACGCCTGTCTGAGAGCGGCCATCCTCCCGAGCGGCCAGTTCCTCCATCGCCTCATCGAGCCGCGCTTCGTCGGTCGATAGATATCCTGCGCAGCCGTAGGGTGAGGATAGCAGCAGGCGACACCTCCGGGATCGCGCGGTCGCGAGCACCCGGCCAGCCCATGCTCCCCGCTCGGCCCGATGTCGGGTGTCGACGCGTCGCGGGACGGGCGATGGCCGGCCCCGATCCGGGGTCGCGTCCTCGACCGGCATGGCGTGTCAGGTCACACGATCCCGGATTGGCAGACGGCGGCCCCTCGACTAGACTTCCCGCATTCCGGCCATCGACGGTTCCGCCATGATCAATCCCGTTCGGAGTTCCTCCAACGACCAGATGCGGGCCGAGCCAGCCGGCGATCGCGGCCGGGCCGACAAGTTCTCGAGCACGCTCGCGGCTTGGATGTCGCGGGGTTCCGCGATCCGCGCGAACTACGCCGTGAGCGAGGAGCACGAGGATCCGGAGCCCGAGCCGATCAAGGCGAGCGCACCGATCATCGCGCCGGACGTCGCGAAGGCCTGACGGAGCGCGCCCACCTCCGCCGGCCTCAGGGAACGAGGGGCGCGCCCGGCTGCCGGTAGACGCTCTGCTCGCCGATCAGGTCGGCGGCGTCGCGCCGGCGGGTCTGGTCGCTCTCGATCAGGGTGATGCTCGTCTGGTCGAGATAGGCCTTGAAGGCGTCGTCCGCCTCGTTCGCGCGCGCGGACGCGGTGGCGTCGGCTTGCCGCGCGATCGCGCGGGGTGAGCTGACGGGCAAGGGGTCACGGGTGCCCTGAAGGGTCTGGTAGGCCGGCAGCGGGATCGAACTCGTCGCCTGGATGGGATCGCTCACGGTCCGTCTCCCCGGTTCGTCTCGGCGCCGGAACGCTCAGCGTAGCGGGCGCGCGGGCGCGGCACAATCCACTCGATCGCCACGACGGCGGCGAAGGCCCCGAGGAGCATCGCGACCGTCACGGCCGCGCCGAGCCAGCCGCGCAGGCGCTCGCCCATCGCGCCGGCCGGCCGCGGATCGGGCGCACCGCCCGCGCCCGGAGCGGGCGGACCGGCGGCGCCTCCCAGAAGGCGGGCGAGCTCCGCGCGGAACCGGGGCAGGTCGGAGCGGCGCGCGAGGAGGGCCCGGAACGCGGGCGTCCAACCCGCCTCCGCGTCCCCGAGCGCCGGTGGCACCGAGATCTCGTCCCAGGGCCGGCCCGCGCCGGCGAGGCGGGCGGCGACCGCCGGGTAGTGCCGGTGCGAGAACACGTAGAGCCGCACCGGCAAGGCCGGATCGAGCCCGCGCAGGGCCGCGTCGAGCGAGGGGGGCTCGACCTCGGTGAGGTCGATGGAGAGCCCCTCCGCGTCCGGCCGCCGCGCGTGCAGGATCGCGACGAGGGCGTCGGCGCGCAGGGGTGCGCGCCCGACCGCACCGAGCTCGGCCGCCTCGGTCGGCGGACCGGGTGCCCCGTCCGGGGCGACGGCGCCCGCCTGCAGCAGGATCAGGAGGATCAGCAGCAGCGCCGCGAAGACGTTGGCCGAGAGATCGGTGAGGACGGTGCCGGCCGCATTCATCGGGCGCCCGTTCCCGGCGGCAGGGCGCAGGCGCGGGCGAGCGCCGGGTCCCGGGCCTCGGCACAGGGCGTCGCGGTGCGCAGCTGCGCGATCCGCACCGGCCCGTGGGCCGCCGCCACCGGCTCCAGCAGGAACGCCGCCTCCAGGCCCGCCGGCTCGATCAGGACCAGCAGCGGCGTCTCCGCCGCGCGCAAGGCGGCGAGCGCGTCGCGCAGGGCGCGGTCGTCCGGCACCGCGTCGAGGGGGATCCGCCGGTTGCCCGCGGAGGCGAGCCGCAGGCCTCCCGCCTCGGCGACGATCGTCGCGGCCGGATGCCCGCCGACCGTCACGGCCGGGGATGGAGGCGTGGTGGGCGCCGCCTCCGCCGCGGGCCGGCGGACCGCACCGAGGTGGAGGGCCGGCAGCAGGACGAGGATCGCCGGCAGCACCATCGCGATCAGGGCGAAGAGCAGGTCGGCGAAGGGATCGATCCCGGGCTCCTCCTCCGCGGCGGCCTCAGGGGGCATCGGCGGGCTCCGCGACCGCGGCGAGCAGGGCGCACTCGGCCGCCAGTTCCTGCTCGCCCTTCTCCACCAGCGCGAGCAGCAGCCCGGCGACCATGCTGGCCAGGATCCCGAGCAGCGTGGTCTCGAACTTCAGGGCGAGGCCCGCGAGGCTGCCCGAGAGGTCGATCCGCCCCGCGCCGCCCTCCCCCGGCAGCGCCGCCATGGCGGTGGCGAGGCCCACCACCGTGCCGAAGAAGCCGAGCAGCGGCAGGAAGGGCAGCAGGCCGCGCACGAAGCGGCGCGAGGCCCCGTGGAAGGCGGCGAAGGCTGCCCCGAGCGCCTGCGCATCCGGCCCCCCGCCCCGCAGCCCCTGCGCCAGCGAGCGGACGGTCCGGGTATGGCCGAAGCCCGCGAGCGGCCCGGCGAGCAGGCCCCGGAGCGTGCCGGGGCCGGTCCGGTCCCCCCGCGCCAGTTCCCGGCGCAGGGCGGCGAGCGCCTCGCGGTCGCGCCGGTGCTGGAGCGCGGCCTCGCCCAGGAAAGCCAGGATGACGCAGAACAGCACCACGATGGACCGGTGGATCGCGCTCTCGCCGGCGAGCGCGTGCGCGACGAGATCGACGAGCCCCGTGCCGCCCCGGGCCGGCCCCAGATAGGCGAGCCCCTGGTAGAACAGCAGCGCGAGGCAGGCGCCGAGCGCCAGCGCGGCGGCGGCGGACTGGGCGGCGACGGGGGCGCGGGCGCGGAGCGGCGCCCGCCAGAAGGCGGCGAAACGCTGCTCGTTCGCCTCCGCCAGCGCGCGGGCGGCGAACAGCGTGACCAGGATCTGCGGCCAGAGCGGGTGGGCGCGCACGGCCGCCGCCAGCGGTACGTCCGCCGCCAGCGCCGGCAGGAGCGGCACGGCGGCGGCCAGGAGGGCGGCGCCGCCCGCCCCCCAGCGGAAGGCACGGGAATCCGACTCGGCGCCCCGCACGAGGCCTGCCGCGATTCCCGCCCCGCAGAGGAGCGCCGCGGCCCAGAAGGCCGGCCCCTGCCCGCCTGCGTGGACGAGGAGGTAAAGACCGAAGGCGACCAGGAGGCCGCACCCGTAGGCGAGGAGGCGCAACCGCTCGGCGGAAGCCCCTGGCCTGCTCCCGGCCCTGCTCCCTGCTCTGCTCCCTGCCCTGCCCGACAGCGCTGCGGCCCGCTCAGGCGGCATTGTTGAGCTGCGCCGTGAGTCTCACCCGCTCCAGCGGCTGGACGTTCGCGCTGGCGGTCAGCTCTTGGTAGGAGAGCACCGCGAGGTTCGGGAAGTCGCGCTCCACGATCTTGCGCATGAAGCGGCGGATATCCATCGGCACCAGGATCACGGGCGGCACCGCGCTCTGCCCCGGCGCACCGACGGCCGCGCGCATCGCCGCGATCAGCTGCCGGTGCACGTCCGGCGAGAGGGCGAGGTAGGAGGCGCCGCTGGTCTGGCGGATCGCGTTGCGCACCGTGTCCTCGATCTCCTTCGAGATCAGGTAGGCCGGGATGATGCCCTGGCCGCCTGAGAACTTGTGCGTGATGTAGCGCGAGAGCGCGGCGCGGACGTGCTCGGCCAGCACGATCGGGTCCTTCTCGCGCTGGCCCCAGGTGACGAGCGCCTCCAGCACGGTGCGCATGTCGCGGATCGAGATCTCCTCGCCGACGAGGCGCTGCAGCACGTCCGTGATGGTGATGGTGGGCAGGAGACGGGTCACCTCGCGCACCAGCTCGGCGAAGTTCTTCTGCATCTGGTTCATCAGGTACATGGTCTCCTGGACCCCGATGAACTCCGCCGCATGCCCCTTCAGCACGTGGGCGAGGTGGAAGGTGAGCATGGTGGAGAGCGTCATCACCTGCATGCCGGCCCGCTCCAGCACGGGCAGGTGCTTGGTCGAGACCCAGTAGCTCGGCGTGTGGGGCAGGAAGTCCTCGCCGCGCTCGAAGGGGATGTCGAACATGCGCAGGTTCGCCTCGGTCTCGCGCACGATGACGTAGCCGGGCCGCGCGGCGCCCGCCGCCACCGGGATCTCGTTGACGAGGATGCGGTACTCGCCCTCCTTCAGGTTCTCGTTGAGCCGCAGGTGAATTCCGGGAAACGGCACGCCGAGGTCGAAGTAGAGGGCGCGGCGCACGCGGGCGACCTCGCGGTCGAGCTTGTCCGGCCGGATCGCGTTGCGCACGGACGCGGCGATGTCGACGATCAGCGGCACGGTGAGCGCGAAGCTCACCGCCTCGACGGGGCCGCTGTCGGCCTCGTCGCCGCCGGGCAGCGAGGGCGCCTTGCCGGGGGGCGCGAGCGCGGGGGCGAGCGCGGGCATCTCCAGCGAGCGGGTCTCGGCCGCCCCGCGGCCGCGCCGCCGCACGATCAGCCAGCCCCCGCCCCCGGTGAGCGCGGCCAGGATCAGGAACACCGGTGCGGGGAAGCCCGGCACGAAGGCGAAGACCGTGAGGATCACGGCCGTGATCATCAGCGCCTTCGGCTCGGCGACGAGCTGGCTGGAGATGTCGCTGCCGAGGTCGGCATTGTCCTCGGAGGCCACGCGCGTGACGATGAAGCCCGCGGTGATCGAGACGAAGAGCGCCGGGATCTGCGAGACGAGGCCGTCGCCGATGGTGAGGAGCGAGTAGCGGTCGAGCGCCTCGCCGAGCGGCATGCCCCGCTGCATCGTGCCGATGGCGATGCCGCCGATCATGTTGACCGCGATGATGATCAGGCCCGCGATGGCGTCGCCTTTGACGAACTTCATCGCGCCGTCCATGGCGCCGTAGAGCTGGCTCTCCTTCTCCAGCTTATTGCGCCGGCGCTTGGCCTCGTCGAGCTCGATCATGCCGGCGCGCATGTCGGAATCGATCGACATCTGCTTGCCGGGCATCGAATCGAGCGAGAACCGCGCCGAGACCTCGGCCACGCGCTCAGAGCCCTTCGTGATCACCATGAAGTTCACGATCGTCAGAATCAGGAACACCACGAGGCCGACCACGAGGTTGCCGCCCACCACGAAGCGCCCGAACGTCTCGACGATATGGCCGGCATCCGCCTGGATCAGGATCAGGCGGGTGGTCGAGATGGCGAGCGCTAGCCGGAACAGAGTGGTGAGCAGCAGGATCGACGGGAAGGAGGAGAGCTGCACCACGTCCGTCAGGTAGACGGCCGCCATCAGGAGAATCGCCGCGAGGCAGAGGTTCAGCGCGATCAGCACGTCGATGATCGCCGTGGGCAACGGCAGGATCATCATGAAGACGATGCAGATCAGCAGGAACGCGAGCAGCAGGTCGTTGCGCTTCGAGAGCGCGTTGAGGAACTTCATCATCGCCCGGACCGCGTCCCGCCCCCGCTGCGGGCTCGCGCCCGCCCCGCCCCGGCACGAGCCCGGCGCGCATCCATCCTGACCGATTCCCGGTGAGCAAACCGTTCCCGGACCGGGGTGGAGCCGTTCCCGATCGCGCTGCCGTCGGGAACGGCTCCAACCTCCTGTCTTGACGCGCGCTCTTGCGCCGAACCGGCGTCCACGTCGGCGGAGAGCGCTCCAGCCCGCCGCGCCGGGCCCTGGCGCCGACGCCTCACCGGAGCGCCAGTTGCCGGCGCCCGGCCAGCACCGGCTCGTCCGGGAGCAGGTCCGTCTCCCGCCGCAGCACGTCTGCCACCGCCGCGAGGCCGGTCGCGAGGCCCAGGACGGCTGCCAGGATCCGCTCGCTCGCCCGCGCGGCGCGCAGGTCGTCGAGCGCGCGGCCCTCCGCCTCGAAGCGCTCGAGCAGGCGCGCGCCCATGTCCTTCAGCGTCTCGCCCGCCTCGTCGAGACGCCAATCCAGCTCGGTGCTGCGCGCCGCTTCCAGGGCCCGCTCGCCGGATCTGTCCTGGAGCAGCGCGGTCATCTGCGCGAAGGCGAGCACGAGGGCGGTCCGCCCGACGGCGATGTCGCGCTCGGCCGCGGCGATCCGGCCGTCGAGCGCCGCGATCGCGGTGTCGAGCGCGGCGATCCGGGCCTGGACGGTCGCGCGCTCGGTCCTTGCTCCGTCCAGCGTCGTCTGGGCCGCGTCGCGCCGGTCCGTCAGCGCGGCGATCGTCGCGGCGGCCGTGTCGCGCGTCGTCTCGATCTCCGCGTCGGCCGCCTCGAGCGTCGCCTCGACGTCCGCCCGCTCGGCCCGGAGCGCGGCGACCTTGCCCGGGTCGCCGGCCGCCTGCGCGGCCACGATCTGCGCGTCGATCAGGGCCAGCTTCGCGGCGATCGCGTCGCGCGCGTCCGACAGGGTCTCGATGGCCGCGTCCGCCTTCGTCCGCTCGGCCGCGATGGTGCCGTTCAGGGTCGCGACCGTTCCCTGCAACTCGGTGATCTGTGTGGCGAGGGCAGCCTCCCGCGCCGCCGCACTCTCCCGCTCGGCCGAGGCCGCGCCCCTCTGCGCGATCAGGCCGCTGCCGGCCGTGCCGTCGCCGTAGAGTTCGGTGCCGGCGGTGGCGAGCTGGGCCGAGGCGCCGCCGAGGCTCGCGCGCACGCTGGCCGCCGCGCCGGCGATGCGGGCGTCGCTCGCCTCACGCCGCACCGCGTCGATCGCGGCGGCGGCCTGCGCCAAGAGGATCGCCGCGTCCTCGGCGTTCTGCGGCGCCCGCAGGCCGGAGGCGCCGCCCGCGAAGACGGTGCCGACGCTCCGGTAGAGCGCCCCGGGGGAGGCCGCCGCGAGGCCGGCCGAGACCGCGGCGGTGCCGGAGGCCGGGAGCGGCCCGGTCTCGGACAGGGAGGGGAGCGGGGCGGCCTGGCTCGTTCCGGTGATGGCTGACATGGGACGCTCCTGCCCGGACCGAGGTGCCCGCGGCCGCATCCTACGCGGCCCTCGGCGCGCGACTGTGCCGAATGTGACGCCGGATCCGGCCCCGCCTGCCTCAGATGCTGAGGCGGCGTCGGGCCGCCGCGTCGTCCGCCTCCGCATCGACGCCGCGCGCAAGGTCGGCAAGTTCCGCCTCGATGGACGCGATCGCGTCGACGAGAATCGCCAGCCCGAGCAGGACCTGCAGGCGGCGCGAGCGCATCAGGCGGCCGAGAAGCGCGCGCATGCGGGCGAGGAACCCGGGCCGCGGCACCTGCCGCCCGAGCCGCTCCTCGAGCGCGGCCTCCGTCGATCCCGGAGCCTGCACGAGCGCGGCCAGGAGCGTCTCCGCGGCGGGCGGCGCGAAGGGCCGCGGCGGCGGCCAGCCCGGGATCATCGCGGCGTTGAGGATGAAGGAGGCGATGATGCCCGCGCGCTCGACCTGCGGCCCCGCTGCGATCTCGGCAGTCCGGCTCCAGCCGTCGATCGGGGCGGGATCGCGTGTCGCGGGCGGTCGGTCCGGCGCTGCGCTGCCCGGTCCGGAGGCGGGATCGGCGTCCGCGCGCGGGGACCCGTGCCCGCTCTCGGGGGCACGCTCGGGGGGCGGCGCCACCTCGCCGCGCGATCCGCCCCGGGAACGGCCCGCCGCGATCCCGGTCGTCGCCCCCGCCGCGAAGGAGATCGCGGCGGACGCCGCGGTGTCGGGGCCGGCGCGGTCGGGCGATCCCGCCTGCGCCGCGGAGGGGAGCGGTGTGCCGGCGCCGGCCGCATCGGGGCGGTGCCCGGCCGCCGCGAGGCCGTCCGGACCGGGTGCCCGGATCCCGGAATCCGTGGGGGGCACCGGCGCGCCGGCGGGAGCTTCGGGTCCCGCGGCCTCCGCGGCCGAGGGGCCGGCGACGGGCCCGACGGGCGACGCCGCCTGACCGGATCGCGGCATCGGGTCCGATCCGGCGGGCAGCGTCGGCATCGACACCTCGGCGGCCGGCCCGGCGGCCCGCCTCGCCGCGGCCCCGTCGCCCGGCAGCACGGTCCCCACCCCCGATGTCGCCGCCTCCCGCATCGCCGGAACGACGGGCGGGGACTGCCCGGCGGGACCGAGCGGGGCGCGCAGGCCGGCCAGCGAGCGGCCTGCCGCCCAGGATCCGGACCCGCCGGACGGAGCTTCCGCAACCGGCGGCGCCTCCCCGCCGTCCGGGTCCGCGAGACGGCCGGGGGCGGCGCCCGCTTCCGGGGCCGGGCGGGCGCCCTGGGGGGCGACGTAGGTGTTGGCGGCGATCGCGCCGAGATCGCTCGTGCGCGCCAGGGCGTCCAGCAGCGCGCTCAGAGGCAGGGCCACGGGCATCAGGCGCGGCTCCGGCCGGCCTCCGCCGGCTCGACCCGGCTCCGCTGCGCCAGCGCGCCCGCGAGCCGCTCGGCCTCCCGGATCAGCGCCTCCGGGGTCTGCCGGTCCTGCCGGTCCCGGAAGGCGGCCAGATGCTCGGCGGCGGACGCCCGGTCTCCGCGGGCGATCGCGAGGCCCGCCGCGTGGAAATGCGGCACCGCCCAGTTCGGGCGCAGGGCGGCGGCGGCCGCGAAGGCGATCCCGGCCTCGTCATCGGCGCCGCGCAGGTGCAGGCAGACGCCGTGGCCGACCCAGTAATCGGCGCAGCCGCTGTCGAGGGCGCAGAGCGCCCGGAACAGCGGCTCCGCCCGGTCGTGGCGGCCTGCGGCGAACCACGTGTGGGCGCGCCGGTACAGGGCTTCGGCGACGCCCTCGGGCAGGCCGAGCGCCGCCCCGAGCGTCCGTCCCTCCCGGAGCGCCGCGTAGATGCGCGCCCCGTCGAGGCCGAGGGCGGCGGCGGCCTCGGCGAAGAGCGTGCCGAGGAGCGCGCCGTCCTCCGGATCGAGGCCGAACGGCTCCCGGCCGGTCGAAGCTAGGACCGCCACGGCGGGGCTCAGCCGGCCGGGGCCAGGGCGGGCGCGCGGGCCGGATCGGGCAGCGCCTCGAGCAGCCGGCCCGCTTCCTCGACGACCGCGGCATTCCGGGCGGCGCGGCCGAGCGCGACCGCGTCCCGCAGGTCCTCCGAGGCCTCCGCGAGGGCACCGAGCCCGATGCAGGCCCGGCCGGATACGAGATAGCCGCGGGGATCCTGGGGGGCGAGCGCGATGACCGCCGAGGCCGCCTGCAGGGCGAGGTGGAACTCCTCGGCGGCCAGCGCGCAATTCGCCAGGCCGGTCTGGAAGACGGGATTCGTCGGCTCGCACAGGATGAGGCCGGCATAGACGCGCAGGGCATCCGCCGTCGCGCCCCGCTGGAGCAGGTTGCGGGCGACCTCCAGGCCGATCGAGAGGTCCTCGGATTTCAGGCCGAGCGCGTCGCGGATCTGCCCGTCCAGCAGGGCTGCGGCCTCGCTTCCGGGGGCCGGTTGGCTGTGTGCGTCCATCGTCTGTCCTCGCCCCCGGGGAGGCGCTCCCGTCGCCACGTCGTCACAGTCGGAAGATCAGGCTGCCGGCATCCTCCGGAAGCCCGTTGCGGATATCCGGCCCGGCCGCTTCCGCGAGCGTCGGCCCGTGGATCTCGGCCAGGTGGAGCACGTCCTCGATCAGCGCGCGCAGGAGGGGCACGTCGGCCGCGCGGCACGGGCCGGCGGCCTCAGCCCGCACGATGCCGTCCTCGGCGAGCGTCAGGGCCGCCCGGTTGCCGAGCACCAGCCCCAGGCTCTCCCGCAGCATCTGGCGCAGCTGCGCCTCGCGCCGGTGGGGCACGGGCGCGAGCGCACCGACCTCCGCCGCGACCACGACCTGCGTGCCGTCCGGGTTCGGCCGGAGCCGGACCGTCCGCCCGTCGATGCGCAGGCTCGCCGCCTCGGCCGGAGCCGGCGCGGCGAGGCCCAGGCTCGCCCAGAGGGCCGCCGCCACGCCGGCGAAGCTCTCGCGCGCCATGCTCCGCTCAAACCCGCGTGAGGGCGCGCATCTGGTCGGCCTTGGCCTCCTGCAGGTCCTTCAGGAACTGGATGATCGACTTGACCATCTGGTCCAGCGCCTCCTGCGACTCCTTGCGCAGATCGCCCTGGGCCTGCTTCTCCTGCGCGCTGGCGGCCGCTTCCTGGCCCTCGGCGTCCTTCACCTTGCTGGCGGCCTCGGTGCTGGCCTCGTTGTAGCGCGTCATGCCCTGGCCGAGCTGGCCGGCGGTCTGCGAGGTCATGTCGCCGAGCTTGGCGAGGTTCTGCGCACCCTTGCCGACCGTCTGCGAGGCGTCGAGGGCCGTCTGGACCTCGCCGATCTTCATGCCCGAGAACTTGCCGGGCGCACCGGCCGCGGCGCCCGCGCCGCCGGGCACCTGCGGGCCGGCGGCGGTGGCCAGACCCTTGACCTCCTTGAAGGCCGACGCCTGCTTGCCGGCAGCCGAGATCCCGCCCCCGAGGGAGGCCAGGCCGCCCGCGACCTGCAGGGCCGAGCTGACCACCGTCATGATGAGGGACGTGAGGGCGCCGGACGTCAGGGTGGCGGCGGCCTCCCGCATCTTGCCGGCCTGGGCGAGGAGCTCGGTCTTGGCCTGGTCCCGGGCCGCCATCCGGTCGTCGAGCGCGCTCTTGCGCTGCTGGCCGGCCTGCTCGACCATCAGGCGCGCCAGGAGATCGAGCGCGCTGCCGGAATTCGCCAGCGAGGCGAGCATCTGCTGGGCGGCCGCGGCGCTGGCTTGGCTCGCGCCGGGATCCTCCGGCACGGCACCGCGCGGCGTCGAGGCGCCGCTGCTGGCGATCTGCGTGAGCAGCGCGGTGGGGACCGGCGGCAGCGCGCCGGTCGCGGCCGAGGCCGCGCCGGCCTTCGCCGCCGCGGCGGGCGCCGCCTTGCCGGCTCCGTCCGTCGGGTAGGTGGTCTGGAACGGGATGGTCCCGGAGGTTCCGCTGATACCGCTCGACATGGTGTCCTCCCCTCCCGCTCAGGCCCGCAGGCCGACCCGGGCCAGCGTCTGGCCCCGGTCCTGCATCGCCTCGGTGATCGCGTCGAGCATGCCGTCGAAGCGCTCGGCGGCGCCCTTCAGGCGCGCCATGGCCTGGTCGATCGCGTCGTCGAGCGACTGGATCAGCGCCGCCATCGCCTTGCCCTCGGACTGCGTCTTCATCCCCTCGGCCTTCGTCTTGGTGGCGTCGTACTTGAGGCCGCCGACCACGCCGTCGCCGACGCCCGTCATGATGCTGGCCACCGCGCCGGCGATCGAGAGGGCCGACTGGATCGCGGTCGCCGCGCCCTTGATCGCGCCGATGCCGCCCGCGAGGGAGAGGATGGCGGCGACCGAGGAGACCACGATGCGGGAGATCATCTCCGCCTCGGTGGCCTTGCCCATGATCTTCTCCTCGGACCAGTCCGGGTGCCGCGCCTTGAGATCGGCCTTGACGATCTGGCCCATGATCCCGAGCCCGTCCTTGCTCGTCGCCGCGACGACGGCGTCGACGGCCAGGCCGAACATCAGCACGCCCGCCGCCATCAGCGCCGCGCCCGCCAGGACGCCCACGCCCGTCGCGGCCATGAGCGCGCCGGCCGCGAAGGAGACGATCGCCCCGAGGAACTGGAAACCGATCTTGATCTTGTCCCAGATGGACAGGTTCTTCATCTTGTTCTCGGCCTGCTCGATCTTTTTCTGCGCCTCTTCGAGCTTGGCCTTCTTCTCGTCGATCTTGAGTTTCTTCGCGTTGGTATCGGTCTCGATCTTGTTCTTCTCGGTGGCGCTGATCGTATCCTTCATCTTCGTGGTGACCTCGAGCAGCAGCACGTCGAGCTGCGCGCCGGTGACCTTCGGCGTCATCGCGAAGAGGCTCGCGTTCATGGCGCTCATCGTGCTCTGACGCTGCGCCGCCGGCAGCCCGCCCGGGGAGCCGAGGCTGCCGCTGCCCGCCGCCTTCTCGACCGCGGCGCCCGGCTTGACGTCCGTGGGGGCGAGGTATCCCGCCACGCTCTGCCCGATGGATCCGCTCACGCCGCTGGTCATGTCCGTCTCTCCGTCTTCAGCTACGAGGATCGCCCGGTAGCGGGCGCGATGTCGGGGGCGGGGCCCGTTCAGGCCGCGGCGCGCGCGGCGATGGCCGAGAGGAGCGAGTCGGCGTGGGCCTCGACCTGCCCCTGCTCCGGCGTGCCGGCCGCCTGGACCTTGGCGGCCTCCAGGTAGGCCTGCGCCTGGTCCGCCTCGCCGTTGCCGAGGAAGCACTCGCCGAGCCGGAGGTAGCCCTGCGGGTTGGTCGCATCGAGGGCGAGGAATACGAGGTAGAGCCGGCCCGCGGCCCGGTACGCCTCCTGGGTCTGGTAGGTGGCGGCCAGCGCGTAGACCGCCCGCGCGTCGCCGGGCTCCAGCTGGTAGAGCATCGTCAGGGTGTTCTGCGCGCCCGCGACGTCGCCCTGCTGGAGCTGGCGGATCCCCTGGACGAGGAGAGCGTCGCGCTCCGCCTCGGTGATGCCCAGGATGTCGGCGTGCGACAGGCCCTCGCCCATCGCCTCCAGGCGCGCCCGGATCTGCGGCGGCATCCGCTCGGCGTCGAGGAGCGCGCCGAGGGCGGCGCTGCTGCCCGCGTGGATCTCCTTCAGCGCGGCCTCGGATTTCGGCAATCCGTCGAGGATCGAGGGCATCTGTGCGCTCCGTCTGCGTCGATACGGACCGGGATACCCGCTCCCGCGCCCGCCCCTGTGCCGAAGGTGACAGGGGCGGCGATTTTCAGCGCGGCTCGCCGTGGCGCAGATAGACCTCCACGGCGTCCCGCGCGCCCGCGGCGTCGCCGAGCGCGTAGAGGCAGCGCGCCTTGAGGTAGCGGCGCATGCGCTGGCGCTCGTCGAGCCGGTAGCTGCCGAACCGCTCGATCGGGGCGAGGCGGTCGAGTTCCTCCAGCACCGCCAGCGCCGCCGCGAAATCCTCCACGAAGAAGCGCAGCACGGCCCGGGCGAGCAGGATCTCGGCCGAGTCGTCCCCGACGAGATGGAGCGCCTCGGCGAGCACGCCGGCCCGGTCGATCTGGCCCTGCTGGGCGAGCACGAAGACGGTGAGCAGCAGAAAGTCGCGCTGGCGCGCGTCGGGACGCGGCGCCTCTGAGGCCAGCGGCAGGCCGGCGCCGGGCCGGGACGGCAGGGTGCCCATGCGGGGTTCAGGCCTTCAGGAGGGCGGCGAGGGCCGCGCGCACCTCGTCGTCGAGCTCGGCGTCCTCGCCGAGGATCAGGGCGGCCTCCTCGAGGATGCGCCGCCGCTGCCCGAGCGCGCGCCGCGCCGCCTCGGCCATGAGGGCGCCCGCGGCGCGCCGGGTGGCCGACAGGGTCGCGGGTTCGAGCAGCGCCGCGTCGAGGTTGCGCGGCTCGAGGAGTTGCGGCAGCCGCTCGTCGAGCGAGGGCCGGCGCAGCACCGCGTCGAGATGGCCGGGCTTGGGCAGGAAGGTCGGCGAGAGCGCGCCCTCCCGCGGCAGGTGCGCGCCCTCGCCGGGCTCCGCCCGGGTGAAGGATTCGACCCCGATCTCGAAGCTGCGGATCTTCACCGGCCCGCCTCCGCCCTGCCCCGCCTCACGACGTACCCGCGATCTTCTGCACGATCTCGTTCATCTTCGACAGGGCGTTGTTGGCCAAGTCGAAGTTGCGGTCCTTCGCCTTGGTGTCGGAATTGACCTTGTTCATCAGGATCTGGCTCTCCTGGTTGAGCAGGGTCACCCGCTCGGAGAGCTGGTTGGCGTAGGTCGACCACTGGCTCGAGCTCTTTCCGTTGACGTTGTCGGCGCCGCGCACGATGTTGTGTAGCACCTCCACCGGATGTCCCCAGCCGTTCTGGAAGACCGCCACCGCGGCCTTCTGGATCTTCTGTCGCGTCGCATCGCCGTCGTATTTGAGATCCGTCGCATCGTTGTTCGTCTTGCCGTCCTTCTCGGGCGCGATCGACTTGATCGTTTCGCTGACGAGAGACTGGACGATGTTGTACATCTTCAGCACCTCGTTGACCTGGTTGATCTCCTCGGTCTGGATGCGGATGTTGGCCTCGCCGGCCTGGTTGGCGTAGAGCTGGAACAGGTAGATCAGGTTCGGCACGTCCAGGTTCTGCGTCGTGCCCTCGATCTTGCCGGTTCCGGCGAGGCTCTGCCGGGACTGGGCGATCTGCAGCAGGCGCGCCTCCTGCTCCATGAAGACCGTGTAGGAGCGCCTGATCGAGCCGTTGTCCTCCGTGTCGAGGACGACCCGGACGCCGGTGTTGTTGCGGTCGATGCGGCCGTCCGTTTCCGCGATCTTGGCGAAGCAGTTCGCCCGCTCGAAACGGTCGGTGATCAGCTTGATCTGGTCCGTGATCTCGCCCTTGGAGAAGATCGCCCCGGAGGCGATCTTCTGGTTGAGGAGGCCGAGTTCGTCCGTGAAGATCTTGCGGTTGGCCGCGCTCATGAAGTCGTTGCCCTTGAACACCTGGGGCGTTCCACCCGGCACCATGGCGTTGATGTTCGTGATCGCCGCGTTGACGAGATCCGTGACCTCCGTCTTGCTGACCGTGAGGTTGAGCTTGATCCGCAGGCCGGTCGTGGCGTTCGCGAAGATGTCGAGGCCGGCCAGGGTGGTCTGGTCGGCGAGCGGCATCCGGGCGATATCGGCCTTCTGCAGCGTATCGACCGTGTAGAGCTTCGTACCGCCCGCCGCCACGAAGGCGGTGACCGTCTCGCTCGCGGACGTGCCGATCGTGACGGCCTTGCCCCCGTTCTGGCTCGGCTGCAGGTTCTTGCGCACGTACTCGATCTGGATCGCCGTGTGCCAAGCCCCGAATTCCTTCGGGGTCAGCTGGTCGGGGAGCTTGGTGAAGTTGCTCGGCTTGTCGTCCAGGGTCTTGCCCGGCGTCCCGTTCAGGGTCGGGAAGAGGAGTTCGGCATTGTCCGCGTTCGGGGCGCCGCTGAGATCCTTGTCGCTGCCGTAGATGTTCGGCGTGGGGTTTGCCAGCATCAGCATGGCGCCTGTCATGCCGCCGCCGAAGCGAGTGATCGTCGCGATGGCGCCCGGGGTCTGGAGCGCAACCTTCGGGGGCTCGCCCGTGCCGTTGGCCAGGACGTAGGCGACCTGCACCGCCTCGGGCCAGGCGCGGAAGGTGTCGGCGGCGAGCGCCGCCGGCCCCGTGCCGAAGGCGTCGGGCAGCTTCGTGAGGCCGACGGTCTGCGCCTTCGCGTCGAGCGTCGCGACCCGCCGCGTGGTGTCGGCCGGGCCGACCAGGACCGCGGGCGGATCGCCGATGCCGCGGGTCAGGACGTAGTGCCGCTTGGCCGCCGCCGGCCAGTTGCCGAAGCCGTCGGCGGTCAGGGCGGCCGCGGGCTTCTCGATGTCGGCGGGCGCCGTGTCCGTCGCGACCCCCGTCCCGGCCGCGTCCGGCGAGGCGAGGATCCGCGCGCCGTCCGGCGGGCCGATCAGGACGACCGGCGGGGCGCCGACGCCGCGGGCCTCGACGTAGTCGAGCTTCACCGCCGCCGGCCAGTCGCCGAAGGTCGCGGCGGCGAGGTCGGTGGGCGCCGTGTCGGTCGGCGTCAGCGTAACGGCGTTGCCCGCCGCGGCCAGCACGGCCACGGCCTGCCGGCCCTGGTCGGGGCCGATCAGGACCGCCCGGGGCGTGCCGCTGCCGTTGGCCTGCACGTAGTCGGCCTGGGCCTGGGCCGTCCAGCGGGCGAAGACGTCGGTCGCCAGGCTGCTCGGGGCGGGGCCGGCCTGCAGGGCCGCGTAGGCTGACACGTTGAAGCCGGTGAGGCCCGGGCTGCTGACCATGGAAGCGACTCGCTCGGTTGCGGGGCCGGAGGCCGGTGGAGCGCCCTCCGCCGACAGGCGCGGCGGTTCGGCATCGAGGGGTGCGCCGGGGTGAGGCGGCTCAGAGGCGAAGGATCATGCGCCGGGCGCGCGGCGCGGCTACGTCGCCCTCCCCGCCGGGATGCGGATCGGCCCGCATCCCGGCGGATTGCCCGGCGGATTGCCCGGCGAGCCGCTCGGCGCGGCCGAGGAGTTCGGCAAGCCCGGCGAAGAGCGCGTCCGGATCGTCGGCCCGCGCCGGGAGGTCGGCGAGGCACGCCCGGAAGGCCGGGTCCCGGGCGAGGCGCGGATCGCGGACCAGCCGTGCCAGGCCGTCGCGCAGGCCGCCGAGCGCGCGCGCCCGATCGAGGCCCGCGGCATCCGCATCCGCCGGAGGGTGCCGGGCGAGCCAGGCCTCGATCTCGGCCGAGACGGTGCCGGCATCGCCCGGGTCGCCCGCATCGGCCATCGCGGCCCACCGCACCGTGACCGGGCGCCTGCCGGGATAGGTCATCCTCGAACCGTCATGTGCTGCAGCCGCTTGGCGCCGGGCCGTGATCCGGCACGGCGCCGATCCTAGGTGACGACCGCTCCGGGCGTGTCACATTCGATACAGGCCGCGCCGCTGCGCGCGCCTAAGACGGGAGCCGGACCTGCGCGGAGCGCGCCGGCCCACCGATCGTTGCCGTGCCGGCCGGGCGTCCCCCTCCGGAGCGCGAGGGAGGCGAACGCGTGCGCGACGTGCTGACGCTGCCCGAGAGCGGGCTCGGCCGGGCGGCGGAGACCGGTGCGGCGGCCGCCCGGCACGAGACCGTCGCCCTCATCCTGGGGGCCGCCCAGGACGCCGCCGCGGCGGAGGCCGTCGCGGGCGCGGTCGAGCGGCTGCTCGCCCAGCACGGCACGCCCGCGGCCGGCCCGCCCGGGGAAGGGGTGCCCTACGCCCGGGCGGCGCAGGCCGTGGCCGAGGGCCGCCTCTCCGAGGCCCTGACCCTGCTCGCGCCGCTCGCCGCCGAGCCCGACAGCCGCGCCGAAGCGGTGCTCGGCCTGGCGGTCTGCGCGGCGCGCCTGGGCTGTTGCGACGAGGCGCTGATCCTCGCCCGCGAGAGCCGCAGGCTGGCACCGAACCACCCGCGGGCCAGCTGCGTCGCGGGCCTGTGCGAACTGGAACTGGGCAACCGCCGCGCCGCGCAGGGCCATCTCGCCACCGCCGCGCGGCTGGCGCGGCGCGACCCCGCCTTCGGGGAGGACCTGCGCCTGGCGCAGCGCGCGCTCCTCCTCATGCACCTAGCCTGACACCTGGCCTGACACCTGGCCTGACCTTTGGCCCGAGCGGAGACCGCGCCATGTCCGAACCCGCCGCGCTCCTCGAAGCCGACGACGTCCGCCTCCTCGTCGAGATCGGCTTCTCGGCCCTGTCGCGCGGGCTGCTCGCGCCGGCCGAGACGATCTTCGCGGGCGTCGAGGCCGCGCGGCCGGGGTCGGAGGCGGCCGGCATCGGACGCGCCCTCGCCCGCCTGCACGGGGGCGCGGTGGACGAGGCCGTCGGCATCCTGCGCGCCCTGCCGCCCTCCGATGCGGCGCGGGCGTTCCTCGGCCTTGCGGTCTCGCGCACCGGGGACCGCGCCGAGGCCCGCGCGATCCTCGCCGAGGTCGCGCAGAGCGCCCCCGGCACGCCTCCCGCCGCGATGGCGCAGGATCTCCTGGCAGCGCTGGCGTGAGCCGCCGGTTCGGCCGGGCCGCAACAGGACGGGCGCGGCGGCGTCCCGGAGCAATCCCGGGAAAGACTGAAAGTCCCGTTCGGCACATCGCTGATCCACCGAGCGGGGTCGAGAAGCTGCGATCTGCGCAGTTCAACACTTTCTTGGTACTGTCCTGCGATGGTACCACTCGGTGGCGGTCGGAGATTGAGATCAGATGCCCGCGTTGAGCTTGCCCAATCTCGGCGTCGGATCGGGCAGCGCCGCGCTCGGCGAGGGGTTGCGCGAGGCGGGCGGCGTGCAGCGCGCCGCCTTCCAGGACGCGATGACCCGGAAATCTGCCGACCGGCCGACCCTCGACGCGCCCGCGGCTACCGCGCCCGCGACGGCCGCCCAGCCGGTCGCACCGGTTCAGACAGTTCAACCGGTGGGCTTCGAGAATGCCCCGGGTGCGCGCGACCGGGTCCGGCGCAGCCTGGAACTCGACGGCGCGGCCCGCCCCACGGACGGCGACACCATCCTGGGCGGCCTGCAGAAGCTGCGCGGCGCCTTCGACGCCCGGCACGCCCGCGTCGGCGAGATCATGGCCTCCAAGACCGTCGACACCAACGCGCTGCTCGCCATGCAGATGGAGGTCGCGCAGTACACCCTGCTGGTCGACGTCTCGTCGAAGCTCACCGGCAAGAGCACGCAGTCCCTCGACACCCTGATGAAGGGTCAGTGAGCGTCCCGGCCGCACCATGCCCGTTCGACGGATCCTCGCCCGCCGGAGCCTGCGCGGTCTCGCCCTCGGCCTCGGGCTGCTGCTCGCCGGCTGCCAAGCCGAGCTCTACTCGAACCTGAGCGAGATCGAGGCCAACCAGATGCTGGCCGTGCTGATGTCGAACGGCATCCCGGCCCAGAAGGTCGCCAAGGGCAAGGACGGGTTCACGGTGAGCGTGGACGAGCGCGACATGCTGCGCTCGATCGCTCTGCTCAGCGACCGCGGCTTCCCGAAAAGTACCCGCGAATCGATCGGCAAAGTGTTCCAGAAGTCGGGCATCATGTCCTCGCCCTTCGAAGAGCGCGTGCGCTACATCTACGCGCTCGGCGAGGAGGTGGCGCAGACCCTGAGCCAGGTGGACGGCGTCGTGACCGCCCGCGTCCACATCGTCCTGCCGGACACGCCCCAGCTGGGCCAGGCGGTGAAGCCCTCCTCGGCCGCGGTCTTCATCAAGTACCAGCCCGGCGTCGATCTCGACTTCTTCGTCCCACAGATCCGCCGCCTCGTCAGCAGCTCGATCGAGGGGCTCGACTACGCCGCCGTCACCGTCGTGCTCTCCGAGGCCGCGCCGACCAAGTCCGCCATCACGGTGCCGCAGAGCGCGACCGTCGAGGTGCTGCCGGGCCTCAGCGTGCGCGACACCGACACCGCCCGCTTCTGGCAGATCTTCTACGGCGGCCTCGGGCTGATCGGCCTGCTCCTGGCCGGCCTTGCCGCGGGCGCCGTATTCTGGCTGCGCAAGCGCGCCGGGCCGCGCCGCGGGTCGGAGGCCCTGCCGGTGCCGCTGGTCGAGCCGTCGTGATCCCAGCCGCCGCGCTCGACGCCACCCCCATTGGCGATCCCGCGGCCGATCCCGCGGCCGAGGTTCGGGCGCTCGGCCTCGCGGCGCAGATCGCGGCGCGGCTGGTGCGGCCGATCGGCCATTTCGCGCCCGGTGCCTGCCCGCTGCCGCCGCTGGAGCCGGACGCGCTCACGGCCCTCGCCGCCCATCCGGCCTTCGGGGTTCCGGTCCAGCGGGCGGCTTCGCGCGCTCTGGCGCCGGAAGCCGCGGGGATCGACGCGGGCCTGATCCGGCGCCTGCGCGAGGCCGCGGCGACCCGGCTCGTCGCGCTCCTCGTGGTGCAGCCGTTGCCCGTTCTGCACGAGGCCGCGCGGCTGCTGGCCGGCGCCATCCTGCACCGGCGCATCCTCGCCCTGGTGCTGAAGGCCGACCGCGAGCGCCTGCAGGCCGCGCTCGGCCCCGCCGCCTTCCGGGTCGCCACCCAGGAGGCCGCGCTGCTGCACGCGGGCCTCGCCGAGGCAGCCGAGCCCGCCGCGCAGGCGGCCTGCCTCGCGGCGGGAAGCCCGGACGCGACGCGGGGCGCCGTCGTCGCCCTCGGGCTCGGGACGCTCGGCCGCTTCGCCGCGGCGGCCGAGCCGGCGCTCGGCCGGCTCGTCGCCCTGCGGCTCGGCGCCGAGCCAGGGATTCTGACCGGACCGCCCCCGCTCGGGCCGGGGGCCTGCGAGCACGTCGTGAGACTCCTGCGGCGGAGGATGGACGCGTGGTCGCCTATTATCGCCTGAGCGAACTCGGCTACCGCCTCGCGCCGGGCCTGCAGGTGCTGCCCCCGGAGGCGTTCGAGCCGGTTCCGGCCGCGACCGCCCTGCTGCGCGACGCCGAGGCGCGCGCCGCCGCGATCGTGGCCGAGGCCGAGCAGGAATACGCGCGCCGCAGCGCGCAGGGCTACGCCGACGGCCTCGCCCGGGCGGAACTCGAATCGGTCGAGCGGCTGCTGCGCGAGGGCGTCCAGCTCGATGCCGGCCTGAAGGCGGCCGAGGCCGAGATGGCCCGCATCGTCATGGCGTGCGTGCGCCGCCTCGTCGACAGCTTCGACGACGAGGCCCGCACGGTCGCGGCCGTGCGGGGCGCGCTGCGCCAGATGCGCCGCGAGCGCCGGGCCGAGCTGCGCGTCGCGCCCGCCCACTACGCCGCCATGCGCGACCGGATCGCCGGCATCGTGGCGGATTTCCCCGAGGTCGAGTTCGTCGACGTGGTCGAGGATCCGGCGCTCATGCCCCCGCAGATCGTGCTCGAATCGAGCATCGGCCGGGTCGAGACCGCGGTCGATGCCGGGCTCGACGCGCTGGAGGCGATCGTGCGGGGCGCCGCCGCAGGACATTCCGATAGCTCGGCCGACCCGGCCGGGGCGGCGGCGTGAACCGCCCCCTCCCCCCGCCCGACGGCGCGGCGGTCGCGCGCGAGCGCGCCGAGCGCATCCGAGCGCGGCTCGGCCGCGTCCTGCCCGAGGTCGCCACCCGCGCGGCCGCCTTCGATCCCTACGCGGTCACCGGCCGGGTCCGGAAGGTCGTCGGCACCATCATCCACGCCAGCGTGCCGGACGTGCAGGTCGGCGAGATCGTCGAGCTGATCACCCGGCAGACTGGCCTGCGCCTGTTCGCCGAGTGCGTCGGTTTCCTCGACGAGGAGGCGCTGCTCGCGCCGATCGGCGAGACGCAGGGTGTCTCGCCCCGCACGGAGGTGCGCCGCACCGGCCGCGTCCAGGCGGTGGCGGTGGGCCCGGGCCTGCTCGGCCGGGTCATCGACGGCATGGGCGCCTTCATCGACGGCCGGGACCTGCCCTTCGAGCCCGAGACGCACTACCCCGTCTACCAGGACCCGCCGGACCCGATGCGCCGCCGGGTGATCGATACCCCACTCTCGCTCGGCGTGCGGGCGCTCGACGGCATCCTCACCTGCGGCGAGGGCCAGCGCATGGGCATCTTCGCGGCGGCCGGCGGGGGCAAGTCGACCCTGCTGTCGATGCTGGTGAAGGGCGCCGACGTCGACGTCACCGTGCTGGCGCTGATCGGCGAGCGCGGGCGCGAGGTGCGCGAGTTCATCGAGCACGATCTTGGCCCCGAGGGGATGGCGCGCGCCATCATCGTCTGCGCCACCTCGGACCGCAGCTCGATGGAGCGCGCCAAGGCCGCCTTCGTGGCCACGGCAATCGCCGAGTACTTTCGCGATCAGGGCCAGCGCGTGCTCTTCCTGATGGATTCTGTGACGCGCTTCGCGCGCGCCCAGCGCGAGATCGGGCTGGCGGCCGGCGAGCCGCCGACCCGGCGCGGCTTCCCGCCCTCCGTCTTCGCCAACCTGCCGAAGCTGATGGAGCGCGTCGGCATGAACGACCGGGGCTCGATCACCGCGCTCTACACGGTGCTGGTCGAGGGCGACGACATGAACGAGCCCGTGGCCGACGAGACCCGCTCGATCCTCGACGGGCACATCGTGCTCTCGCGCAAGCTCGCCGCGGCCAACCATTACCCGGCGATCGACATCCTGGCCTCGAAGAGCCGCGTGATGGGCGCCGTCACCACGCCCGAGCACCGGGCGATGGCCGGCCGGGTCAATGCCTGGCTCGCGGCCTACGCGGATGTCGAACTGCTCGTGAAGGTCGGCGAGTACAAGCGCGGCAACGATCCCGATTCCGACCTCGCCATCGCCAAGTACAAGCCGATCAACGCCTTCCTGCAGCAGCGCACGGACGAGTTCGACAGCTTCGAGATCACCCAGCAGAAGCTGAGGGCGCTGACCCGATGATCGGCCAGATGAGCATCCTGCTGCGCCTGAAGACCCTCAAGGAGGAACAGGCTCTGCGCGCCCTCCAGGTGAAGCGCCGGCAGGTCGCCGAGGGCGAGGCGGTGCTGGACGAGGCCCGGCAGGCGGTGAGCGCGAGCGCCGCGACCCTGGGCTCGCGCGAGGACGCGATCTACGAAGGCATTCTCGGCCGGGTGGTCGATCTCGGCGCCCTCGACGACACCCGCGGCGCCGTGGTCGCCCTGGAGAAGGGCCATGCCCGCCTCACCGATTCGGCCGAGCGCGCCGCCTACACCCTGCACCGCCTGACCGGCGAGTGCGAGGCGGCGGCCGAGGGCCACCGGGCGGCGACGCGGGTGCGCGACAAGTACACGATCCTGCGCGACGATCTGGCCGCGCGCGCCGCCGAGGAGGCGGAGGCGCGCGAGGAAGGCGAGGTCGAGGAGCTGTTCGGCCGGCGCCGGCCGGGTCCGGGAGAGCGGCCATGATCCGCACGAACCAGCCGCCGCACCCGCCTTCGACCGCGGAGAAACCGGCGGGCTACCCGGGCGATACCCGTCAGGACCCGCGGCGCGACCCGTTCCACCCGCGCGATTCCCGCGAGCGCGCGCTGCGCGACGGACTCGGCCGCGACAGCCTCGGCCGCGAGGACCGGTCCGGCACCGGCGAGGGGTTCGGCCGCTCGCTGGCCTTCGGCGAGCGCATGCGCGACGCGATGGGCGACGCGATGGGCGACACTGGGCGGGACCCGGGGCGGGACCCCGGCCAGGGCGAGGAGCGCGGCGACGGGCGGGAGCACCGCCGCGAGGACGAGCCGCGCCTGCTGGCCGGCGTCGAGCCCGAGCCGGTGGCGGCCCTGTTCGGCGCAGCCCCCCCTGCCGCGGCGGCCCCGGCGCGCGAGGCGCTCACGGCCGGCCCCGGCACCGCCGACCTCGTGGCGCGCCTCTCCGAGCGGCTGGAGGCGGCCATCCGCGCGGAACTCTCGGCCGGCGCCGGGCAGACGCTCTCGCTGCGCGTGCCCCTCGACGGGCTGGTGCCGGGTCTCGCCGCCGTCACGGTAGCGCTGACGCCGACGGGTCTCGACGTGACGCTGGTGCGCGCGGCGGGCCTCGCCCCCGCCGACCTCGCGGAGGCGGCCCGGGACCTCGCCCACCGGCTGCGGGGCCGGTTCGGTGGCCGGGGCGTGCGCGTGCTGGAGCGGACCGAGGCGGCCGAACCACGGGCCGGCGACGCGCTCGCGGCGATCGGCCGCCTGCTCGGGCGCGCCGACCCGTGAGCGCGGCCCATCCCTGGACGCCCCCGACCTTGCGCGGGGTACCGGCCGACGCGATCGGCGTCTGGAACGCGCTCGCCGGCCGGACCGGCGTGCCGCTGCCGCTGCGCGGCCAAGCCGCGGCCGTGGTGGAGCTGGCCGAGGCGCCGCCGGTGGACGCCCTCTGCCTCGACCTGCGTCTCGGGCCGGATCTGCCGCTCGTGCTGCGCCCGGTCGCCTTCCCGTTCATGGCGGCCTTCGGGGCCGACCTCGACGTCGCCGACCTGCCCCTCCTTCCCGACGCGCTCCGCGAGGCGCTGCTCGCGGGCCTCGTCGCGGCCTTCGCCTCGGTGATGCCCGACCATGATCTCGGCGCGCTCACCACCCGGGCGGCCGGTCCGCTCGGCGACCTCGTCCCGGCGGAGCGGGCCGAAGATCTGCGCTGGTTCCGCGTGGCCCTGCACGGCCTCGCCCCGGCGCCGGTCGCGCTCGACATCGCGGCGAGCCTCGACACGCTGGCGCGGATCTTCGGCCCGCTCGGGCCCCGGCCGGTCTGGCCGGGCATCCGGCAGATCCTCACCCGCACCGCCGCCGTCACGCTCGGGCGCCTCGTCCTGCCGCTCGGCGATCTGCGGGCGCTGGCCCCCGGCAGCGTCGTGGTGCTCGATGCGGGCATCGGCCCGGGGAGCGCGCGGCTGCGCCTCGGCCCGGCCCTGTTCCACTTCCGGGAGGCGGGCGGCGGCTGGACCTGCTCCGCCGTCACCGCGGCCGCCGCCCTCCCCGATCGTCCGGACGAGACCCGTCAGGAAGGCCCCACCAGCATGTCGTCCAGCATGTCGTCCAGCACGTCGTCCAGCACCCTTGTCCCGACCGCCGAGCCGCGGGGTGCCGACCTCGACGCGGGCCTGGATGTGGCCCTCGACCTCGACATCGGCAGCGTCACGGTGCCGCTCGCCGAGATCGAGACCTGGCAGGTCGGCAGCCTCGTCGCCCTCGACCCCGAGATCCCGCGGGACGGGCTGGAGGTGGTGCTCAGGGTGAACGGCCGCGCGGTCGGCGCGGGCGAGCTGGTGCGGATCGACGACCGCTTCGCGGTGCGCCTCGTGCGCCTCGCCCTGGGTTGAGGGGCCGGGCCCGTGGTCGATCCGCTCAACCTCATCTTCGTGCTGGGCGCCGCCGCCTTCGTGCCGTTCCTGGCCGTGGTGGCGACCTCGTTCATCAAGCTCTCGGTGGTGTTCCTGCTGGTGCGCAACGCGCTCGGCGTGCAGCAAATTCCGCCGAACATGGCGCTCAACGCGCTCGCCATCATCCTCACCGGCTACATCATGACGCCGGTCATCGTGCAGACCTACGACATCCTGTCCGCCGGGCAGTTCACCTACACGAGCGTCGAGGGGCTGAAGGCCGCCTACGAGGCGGGCCGCGAGCCGCTGGCGGGCTTCCTCAACCGGCACGCGGCCGAGCGCGAGAAGCTGTTCTTCCTGGAGGCCGCCCGCTCGCTCTGGCCGCCGGACCTCGCCGACCGGCTGGGTCCGGACAGCATCGCGGTGGTGCTGCCGGCCTTCACGGTGAGCCAGCTGCGCGAGGCCTTCGAGATCGGCTTCCTGCTCTACCTGCCCTTCATCGCCATCGACCTCATCGTCTCGAACATCCTGCTCGCCATGGGCATGATGATGGTGAGCCCGCTCACCATCTCGCTGCCCTTCAAGCTGTTCCTGTTCGTGATGGTGGACGGCTGGTCCCGGCTGATCCTCGGCCTCGTGAAGACCTATGTCTGAGGGGCCCCGATGACCCCCGCCGACGCCGTCCACCAGATCACCGAGGCGATGATGCTGGTGATGCTGCTCTCGATGCCGCCGATCGTGGTGGCCTCGGTGGTCGGCATCGCGGTCAGCCTGCTCCAGGCGCTGACCCAGGTGCAGGAGCAGACCCTGTCCTTCGCGATCAAACTCGTCGCCGTGGCGGTGACGATCGCCGCGATGGCGGGCTTCCTCGGCAACGAGATGTTCACCTACACGCTGAAGCTGTTCGACAACTTCCCAAAATACACCCACGTGGCCAAGGAGCCGCGGCGGTGAGCAGGCCTCTCTGAATGGAGGTGCGCGAGACCCTGCTGTTCTTCTTCCGGCTGTTCGACCGGGAGGTGATCGCGCTCATCCTCACCCTGCCGCGGGTCTACGCCTTCATGGCGGCCTCGGGGCTGCTGGTCTCCACCGCCGTGCCGCGGGTGGCGCGGGTCGCGGTGGTCCTCGCCCTGTCGATCCTGCCCGCCGGCATCAACCTCGCCCATGTGGACGCCTTCGACCGGCAGGTGACCACCTACGCGGTCTACCTCGCCAAGGAGGTCGCGATCGGCTTCCTGCTCGGCTACCTCGTCGGCTGGATCTTCTGGGCCGTGCAGGCGGCGGGCGCGCTGATCGACAACCAGCGCGGCTCCTCGATGGCCTCCTCGATCGACCCGCTCCAGGGCCAGGAGACCTCGACGCTCGGCATCGCCTTCAGCCAGGTCTTCCTCACCTACGTCTACGTGGCGGGCGCGGTGCTGCCGGTGATCGGCCTCCTCTACCGCTCCTTCGCGATCTGGCCGGCCACGCGCGCGCTGCCGATCATCTCCGAGCGCTTCCCCGCCCTGATGCTCGGGGTGTTCGACCACGCGGTGCGCTACGTGCTGATCCTGGCCGGGCCGATCGTCGCCATCATGTTCCTGGCCGAGTTCGCGCTCGCCATGGTCAGCCGCTTCGCGCCGCAGATCCAGGTCTTCGTGCTGGCGATGCCGATCAAGAGCGCGCTCGCGATGTTCGTGCTGATCTTCTACTTCTCGACGCTCCTGCCCCACGCCGCGAGCCAGACCGTGCTGGTCCAGGGCTACCTCGATTCGCTCTACACGCTGCTGCGCTTCGGTGCCGGCCCGGGGGCGGCGCCGTGAGCGAGGGCGGCGAGAAGACCGAGCTCCCGACCCCGAAGAAGGAGCGCGACGCCCGGGAGAAGGGCCAGGTCGCCCGCAGCCAGGAGGTGGTCTCGGCCGGCTCCCTGATGGCGGTGATCGCCTATGTCTGGCTCGCCTGGGGCGACATCGTCCGGCGGCTCGCCGCCCTGTTCGACGTGGTGGCCCAGCTCGCGCTCGGCGAGTTCCGGGTCAGCGCCGCCAACGGCCTCTCCATCGTTGGCATGGAATGCGTGAAGATCCTGGCGCCGATCGTCGGCGTGACGATCGTGGCCGGCATCGCGACGAACGTGCTGCAGTTCGGCGTGCTCTTCGCCTTCGAATCGCTGGCGCCGAAGCTGGAGAAGATCAGCCCGGCGGCGGGCTTCAAGCGCGTGTTCTCGATGAAGCAAATCGTCGAGACGCTGAAATCCATCCTGAAGATCGTGATCCTGTCGATCCTGCTCTGGTACGTGCTGCGCGGAGCGCTCGGGCCCTTCGCGGTCTCGATCGGCTGCGGCATGCCCTGCCAGATCAACCTGACGCAGGCGGTGCTCTTCCAGACCCTGATGTACTCGGGCCTCGCCTTCCTGATCGTGGCGCTCGCCGACTTCACCTACCAGAAGCGCAGCCACATCAAGAGCCTGATGATGTCGAAGGACGAGGTGAAGCGCGAGTACAAGGAGAGCGAGGGCGACCCCCACATCAAGGGCAAGCGCAAGCAGCTCGCCCAGGAGCTGGTGATGAGCGAGGGCGGCTCGGCCGCCCGCAAGGGCACCGCGGTGGTGGTGAACCCGACCCATTTCGCCGTGGTGCTGCGCTACGACGAGACGGACGCGCCCGTGCCCCTCGTCACCGCCAAGGGCCGCAACCTGCAGGCGGTCCACCTGCGCGCGGAGGCCGAGGGGGCGGGCGTGCCGGTCTTCCGCAACGCGCCGCTCGCCCGCCGGCTCTACGCCGACACCGCGGTGGGCGAGACCATCCCCGACGACCTGTTCGACGCGGTGGCCGAGGTGCTGGCCTGGGTGGCGCGCAACCGGGACCGGCTCTACGCGGGCCGCCTTCCCCACGGCGTGATCGACATGGAAGCCGGCGACCACAGGCCGCCGGGGGCGGGCTGACGGAGGCTGTCCCGTTCGGCACAGGCCCGGCCCGGCGAATCCGCTTAACTCCCTGGACCAGGGAGAACACGATGCAGAGCGTTGACGAGGCCCTCGAAGCGATCCGCGTTCTGGCCGGGCTGCCGCGGCTGGCGCTCGACGGCGACGGACAGGTCGAACTCATCTTCGACAAGACGATCCGGGTCGCGATCGCCAAGATCGATGCGGGGAGCTTCGAACTCTATACCGAACTGCCCGGGCTCGGGCAGGACCTCGACCGCGACGTCCTCGTGCGCCTCATGACGGCCAACTATCTCGGCGAGGCGACGGGGCCGGGACGGCTGATGCTCGATCCGCGCGACCGCGTCGTCTGCTACGGCCAGCGGGTCGAGGTCGGGCCGCTCGACGCGGCGCAGCTCGAGGCCACCCTGCTCGGCTTCATGAAATACGTGGCCTTCCTGCGCTCGGAGGACGCCGCCGCGCTGATCCGCGGACCGCGCGAGGCCGAGGCCGCGGCGCCGGCCGGCGACCTGATGATCCGGATCTGACGCAGGATCCGCCACGCAGAACGGGAGAGCCCCATGCTGAACGGTGTCGGTGGACAACACGCCCCGCAGATCGGCGCCGCCTCGACGGCCCCGGTTTATTCCCAGGCCCACGGCTGGCTTCACACGGTGAGCCTCGCGGACGATCCCCGGCCCCGGGCGAGCGCGGGCTTCGCCGAGACGGCCAGGGGCGTGATGCAGAGCCTCGGCCTGTCGGCCGCAAGCGCCTTCGCGTCGCTCAAGGGGAGCCTCACGGTCGCGGGCGACAAGCTCTTCGACCTCGCCGGCAAGGCCGCGCACGGCCTGGTGTCGGGTTTGAAGACGCTCGGCCGCGAGGCGGCGGCCCTGTTCGCCGACCGCGGGCCGCAGGCGGCCCCGAGCGGGCCGCGGGCGGCCCATGGCGCGCCGCAGGCGGCCGGAGCCGGGGCGACGGCGCAGCCGGCGCGGGCGGCGCCCCGGCTCCCGGTGGAACTCGACGCGCTCTTCACGAATCTCGGCATCGAGACGTTCGGCGGCGAGTCCTTCGACCCGCGCACGGCGAGCGTCGCACAGATGCACGCCTGCACCTACGCGCAGGTGAAGGCCAGCGCCGAGGGCATGAGCGACGACAAGCTCGGCTCCTTCATCCGCAACGCCAACCCCGCCTCGCAGAGCTCGCAGGCGCTGGCCCGGGACTATTCGGCGGCGGTCGCGGGCGCCGTGTCGGCCCGTCTCGAGGGCAAGCCGCCGCTGCCCTTGAGCGAGAGCGGCTACAGGACCGACAGCAGCCAGCACTACACCGAGATGGCGACGGAGACGCGTTCGCGCGGCGAGATCGCCCGGCAGGCGGTCGCCGAGCTGAAGGCCGTGCTCACCGAGCTGATGGGAGCTCCCGGAGACGCCGCCTCGATCCGCACGGCGGCAGACCGGGTGCCGCAGGACATGAGGAACCAGCTCGGCGTGATGTTCGCGGCGATCGACGACAGCGGCGCCACGCCCGAGCAGAAGGCCGGGATGCGCGCGCACGCGGCGCGGGACATGCTCGCCCTGCGCAGCATCAACCCGGAACTCACCGTGATGAAGCCCCCGGAGGGTCTCTCCGGCGATGCGCTCACCGCGTTCGCGCACGCGACGCCCGTGCGCAACCGCCTCGAGATGGGGGCGGCGATCCAGAGCCTGATCAACGGGCGCGGGCTGCCCGAGAAGTTCGCGCCGGAGGTGCGCGACCTCGCGGGCGAGCTCGGCCGCGACTGGGGCGAGACCTTCCAGACCTTCGCCCGGGCCGTGGCGGAGGGGGCCGATCCGGCCGTCGTCGGGCGGGCGCGGGACGCGGGGCAGAGCAAGATCGACAGCTTCGCCCGCAACATCGCCCCGCACAACGCCGCCGTCGAGCAGGCGCGGCGCGACGACCTGCGCCGGGAATACGAGGAGAACCTCGCGCAGGCGGAATGGATGAGCTGAGGCCGGCGCTCGAGGCCGGGACCCGATCGCGGGCCCGGGCCGCCCTCAGGTCCTGACGGCGGCGTCCCCGCACGGGGCCCGGAAGCCCCGCCACCACGTCCGGGCCGGACCCAGCACCTCCCCCTGCCGGGCGACGGCCTCCGCCCGCCGTGCCGCGGCCCAGTCTCGCGGCGCCGCGCCGTAGCGGGCGCGAAAGCCCCGGCTGAGATGGGCCGAGCTGCCGATGCCGTGGGCCCCGGCCAGGCGCGTCAGGCTGCGCCGCTCCAGCGGGTCGGCGAGCGCGTCGCGCAGGGCGAGGAAGCGCTGCTCCTGCACGTAGGCCATCACCCCGCCGAGCGGCGCGAACAGGCGGTAGAGCGTGGCGCGGGAGATCCCGAGCGCGGCCGCGATGTCCTCCGGCGCGAGGTCCCGGTCGTCGAGCCGAGCGAGGACGAGGCGCTCGGCCCGGGCGAACTGGCCGGCATCGAGTGCCGGACCCTCCAGTACGTCGACCGCCCGCGAGGGGTCGAGCAGGTGCCGCACGAAGCCGATCAGCTCGGCTTCGAGGGCTGGCACGTCCGCGGGCCGCGCGCGCGGCAGGGTGCGATGCAGGAGCTCGAGGCGCGCACCGAGCAGCCGGTTTCGGGCCGGGTCGAACCGGATCGCGAGGGCGTCGGTGTCGAGCCCGCGACGAGGTGGCGCGGCACCACAAGCCCGATCGTGTCGGCAGCGAGGCGGCCGGCGAGCATGCGGCGGCGGTTGGCCACCACGACGGTGCCGGGCAGGAGCGAGGCGGTACTCCCCGCGATGTCGCCGTGGTAGCTGCCGCTCCGGCAGAACTGGAACGCGATGTGGTCGGGGGTCGGGTCGGCGAGGCGGCGGTCGCGTGCGACGTGCTGCCCGTGCCAGACGGTGCGGTTCGCCAGGAGCATGCCCACGCGGTGGACGGCGATCCCGCCCCCCGGCGCGCGGCCCTGGGCGTCGCGCGCGGCCGGCTCGATGCCGTACATCAGCCGCATCAGCGCGCGCCAGGTTTCGACGGCCTGGTCCCGGGGCTGGCCGGCCGTGCTGTAGCGCAGCACGGGCAGATCCTGTTCCGGGCCGGACGCCTGCGTCACGGCATGATCTTCCAGCTCAGGTCCGGATCGAACACCACGGCGGTGAGGCCGGCCTTGAGCTGGAGGGCGACGCCGAGCTCGCCGATCGAGGCGACGCGGCTGGTCTGGTCGGGCGCCGCGCCCTCGTGGAGCTTGCGCCCGCCGCGGGTGAGGACGTAGCGGGCCGGCACGAGGCTCGCGCCGGTCAGGTCCAGCCCGAAGGGCGGCAGGTCGCGGGTGATGAAGCGGACGAAGGCGGGGTTGCGGCCGATCTCCCGCAGGTAGACCGAGCGCGCGGCCGCGCGCTCGCCCTCGGGCGCCCGCCGGGCGCAGGCGGCGGCGCGGGCCGGGTTCAGGGCGACCTCCAGCAGCTGGAGCTGCAGCGGTCGCTCCTGATCGGTCAGGGAGACGGCCTCGTTCGTGCTGAGAAGGTCGAGCCAGACCAGGGCCGCCACGACGTCGCGCGGGCGCAGCCGCGTGTCGGCCCAGCAGGGATCGCCCTCCGCCGCCCCGTCCTCGGCGAGGACCGGCAGGTACCAGCCGGGCGGCGCGGCGCCGGGCTTGGCCGCCGGGTCGCTGGCGCGCAGGCCGTCGAGGGCCTCCTTCAGGGCGCGGGATTTCGAATCGCCGCCGAGACGGTCCTCCCGCCAGCGCCGGAACAGGTCGCGCGTCCGGTCGCCGACCCCGTCGGCGGCCGGACGGGCCGCGGAGCCCTCCGCCTCGCCCGCGCGCGTCGCCGCGGAGCCGGCCGTTCCGGCAGCCTCGCTCGCCCCCTGCCCGTCGCGCCCGTTCGCGCCGCTCGTGCCGCTCGTGCCGCTCGTACCGTTCCGGCCGGCCATGCCGCCTTCCCCCGCGGCATCCGCCAGCACGGTCTGCGGGCGCCCCCCGGGGCGGAGCGGGCCCACCCCGCCCCGGTTGCCGGCCCCCGGCAGGATCTCGCCCGGCCGGTAGATCCCCTGGGCGAGCTGATCGGGATCGAGCGCGACCTCGCCGCCGCTGGCCGTGCCGCCGACGAGGATCGCCCGCTCGGCCCCCGGCGTCCCGGCGCCCTGCAGCTGCACGAAGGAGCGCAGCGGGATCTCGCGGGCGAAGCGGCGGGCATAGCTCTGCAGGAATCCCACGAAGGCATCGACCTTCTCGGCCGGGATCGCGCCCGTCGCCTCGATCAGGTCGTCCACCACGCGCAGCAACACGTAGGGCTGGATCTGCGCCGCCTGTGCCAGGCGCTCGACCTCCCCGAGCAGGCTCTGCGCCGTCCGGATCCGCGACTGGACGGCGGCCAGGCCCACGACGCGGTCCTTCACCAGATCGACGAAGCGCGCGGCCCGGCCCTCGTTCAGGATCAGCCCGTCGAGGACGAGGGTGCCGTCCTCCGAGAGCTGGAACCCGACCGGAAGCTTCTGGGCGGCGATCAGGCTCTCGATCTCGGCCCGGATGGTCTGCAGCACCCAGAGGCGGATCCGGGCGGGGATACCGGTCTTCTCGACGGCGCCGACGAGGGCGCGGCGCTCCACGGGGGTATCGACGTAGCCCGAGACGTAGACCGCCCCGTCCACCTCCTGGCGCGCCGCGATCGCGCGGCCGAACGGAAACTGGTCGAGGGCCGCCCGCGTCAGGACGAGGTCGTCGCGCCCCGCATCGGCCGTACCGGCGATCCGGGTCAGGCCGCCCCCCATCAGCAGCCAGAGCGCGAAGCCGACGAGCAGGGCGAGGGCGGCCAGCGGCATCGCGAGCGCCCGAAGCCGCCCCCCGGACAGCGGCGCAGCCGGCCGACCGGCCGTGGGGGCGGCATCGTCCTCCAGCACGGTGGCCCATTGCGAGGTCGGATGCCCGAGGGCGAAGCGCGTCGTCCCGGCGGTGACGACGTCGAGGGGCTCGATCTCCTGGAAGCCACTCCCGGACTCGATCTGCAGGCCGGCGGCGGTCCGCAGCGCGCCCGCGGCCCCCGCCAGGGCGATCTTGCCCCCCGAGACCCGGAGCCGGGCATGGCCGGGCCGGATGCTGACGTCGATGAGCTGGATGTCGTCCTCCGGCCCCGTGCCGAGGACGTACTCGCCGGGCACGAGGGCGACCTCGACGCCGGCCTGCATGCCGACGAGGATCTTGAGAATGACGCTGTCGGAGGCGACTTCGGCCACGGCTTAAGCTCTCGTGCGGCGCGGAAGGGCGCGGGATCAATTCTGTGGGCGCAGGATTAGCGCGCGGTGAACCCGGCGGACGGTGAGGCCGGACGATCGGCCAATCCATGTCCGATCTCGACCGCCCGATCCAGACCCCGGCGCCGCGATCGATAGATGATCCGGGTCCTCCCCCGGAACCGTGCCCGACGGTGCCGGATCACGTCCCGGGCCCCACGCTCTCGAGCCGCCGCGATCTGTCGAGCCGCCCCACTCTACCGTTCCGCAAGGCAATTCGCCTGTCTTGAGGGCCGGCCTGAGACGCTGGATCAAAAGATTCCCGCCCCGCAACCTTGCTGTACGGAACGCCGGCATCCTACGAGCGTACGTGACCGGACATAGTATCGCGAGAGACCTTGCGAGATGAGGCTTGGGGCGGAGACGTGCCGACTCCTGATCTGACCGGGGCGAGCAACGCCTTCGAACGCGGTCCGGCGGGCCGATGCGGGCACGGACAGCCGTTCCGTCGCATCGCCGATGTCCGGATCGCCGCGGCCATGCGCTTCGCGGAGGCGCGGCTGGACACGCCGCCCACGACCGCGGCCCTCGCGGCCTCGGTCGGCCTGTCGCAGTTCCACTTCCTGAGGCTGTTCCAGACGCGGACCGGCGAGACGGTGAGCGACTACATCCGCCGCATCCGGCTGGACGCGGCGGCCCTGCATCTGCGCGGGTCGCGGGAGCCGATCGTGGCCATCGCCCTAGCGGTGGGGTACGGCAGCCAGGCCGCCTTCACCCGCGCCTTCACCGGACGCTTCGGCCGCTCCCCGGCGAGCTACCGGCGCGCCGCGGGCCGCGGCACGGGCGCCGTCGATCCCGGGACCTTGCGGACCGTCGCGATCCGCAGGGTCGCGGCCATCACCTGCCTCGGCCGGCGCTATCTCGGATCCGGGTGCGACGCCCACGTGCAGTGGCGCGACTTCCTCCAGGACCTGCCGCCCGATCTCGGCACCGGCCCCGACCGCCGCCTCCTGCGGGTCGTCCACGACGACCCGCGCATCACGCCGCCCGAACAGATCCGGGTCGATTGCTGTCTTGTCCACGCGGCCCTGCCGTCCGAGATCCGGGCGCTGGCGGGGCGCGGGATCCACGCCTTCGAGACGGGCGCGGGCATGTACGCGGTCATCCCGGAGGCGGAGGCACCCGGGAGCGCCTCCGCCCGGTACGATGTCATCGACGGCTGGTTGGCCCAGCAGGAGCGCTATCGTCCCCGCGGCACGGGCTGCCTCGAATTCCATGCCGGAGCGGAGACGCCGGCGGACGGTCGCGCCCGCGAGCTCTTCGTACCGGTGCGTACCGCCGGCGGGGATGCGGCCTGAACCCGAGCTGATCCGCCACAGCAGGATCGGTGAAGACAGGGCGCGGGCGAGATGCTGGATAGGAAGGCCGCCCCGCGCAGCGCCCGCCGGACGTCAGGTCAGGCGCCGGCCCCACGCAAGCGTCGCGCACACATCCCAGATCCGCGCGCATCGATCGCGACGGCTCTTCTGAGCCAATATTGCGACGTGCCATCTGCACAAGCGCATAGAACCTAACATCGCGTTGATCGATCCTGCGTTTCTGCAGAAATTCTGATCATGGTTAGCGGCTTGTTAAGAAGTGCAGCCTAACCCCGGAGGCTGAGCCTTCAGGGCTTTCCGCCGCCCCGACCGTCCGACCGCGGACGGTCGGGGCGGCGGAGACGCATCGCGGGATCCGGACCTGCCGGCGCCCTCTCCCTGGCGAAGAGTCGATCAACCGATCCGATGTTCCGCACCGCGCACACGCTGGTCTTCCTCGCGCCGCTGCTCCTGCCCGTGGCGGGCTGCGTCAGCATCGCGGGGGACGCCTGCACCGATCCCGACACGACGGCCGGCATCGCGGTCGTCAACGACAAGGACGTCACGCCCCGCAACTGCGACGGCCGCTTCCTCTCGGCGCGCAACCAGCGCAGCGTCCTGTACACGGGCGAGGATCGGCCGCGCCTCTGGACCGGCGAGGGCACCCGCGAGGCGCAGGACATCGACGTGCGCCGGGTCAACGCGCCGCCGCTCGGCTACAACCGGGCGGGGACGGTGACCGGCTACCTCGGCACGCTGAAGCTCAACTACGCGGCCGCCGACGAAGCCGTGGAGGGCGACGTCGCCGCGCTCCAGAACTCGCTCGGGCGCCGCTTCGACCCCGACCAGAAAGTCTCGGTCGACTTCCGCAAGGCCACGCTCGACTACGTCCTCAAGCAGATGCTCGGGGGCGCGCTCGGGCTCAGCTACATCGCGCCGGAGGATCTGGGCGGCTCGGTCACCTTCCGCACCGAGGAGCCGGTGCCGAAGGCCCAGGTGCTGCAGGTCGTGCGCGACATCCTGGCCCGCAACGGCCTCGAGATGCGCAGCATCAACGGCGTCTTCCACATCGGCAAGCCGGAGCTGATCGGCTCCATCGAGGCCACCGGCCAGGCCGGCCGCGTCGGCGAGCGGACGACGCGGATCCTGCGCCTGCGCAAGGGCGCGGGCGGCGACCTGCTCGCGCTCGCCCGTCAGATCGTGCCGCCGAGCATCGAGCTCGTGCAGACGAACAACCCCGACACGATCCTGGTGCGGGCGACCGCCGCCGAGATCGACCAGGCCGAGAAGCTGATCAAGGGGCTGGTCCAGACCGGGCTGACCGAGGATCGCGTCGCCGTGATCCCGCTGCGCCAGAGCGCGCCTGAGAAGATCGCCGGCCAGCTCACCGAGTTCTTCCGCAGCCGCAATTCCGATCCGGTCAGCATCGTGCCGCTCGACGGGCAGCAGGCGCTGCTGGTCTCCTCCAAGGCGCCCGGCATGATCGACGGCGTCCGGCGGCTCGCCGAGGCGATGGACACAGAGGTGCGCGACGAGGTCTCGCTGCGGGTCATCCCGCTGCAGCATCTCGTGGCCGACGAGATCGCGCAGCGCCTCGCGGTGATCTTCGGCAGCGGCCAAGCCGGCGGCGGCGGACGGGCCGGCACGCTCGCGGGCGGACCTGGCGGACCCGGCGGCCTGGGCGGGCGGGGCGGTGAGGCCGTGCGGGACCCCGCACCCATCCCGCGCCTCTCGCCGGCCTCGGTCGAGGACGGCGCCCTGCCCTACCCCTACGCGAACGGCCCCGGCAACGGCCTGCCGCGCGGCGGACCGCCGGCCGAGGCCGCGTCCGGCGGCGGTCTCGGCGCAGGCCAGCAGGGTACCCGCATCGTGGCGGACAAGACCAGCAACGCGCTGCTCGTCTACTCGAACTACAGCCTCTTCAAGAAGGTGCGCGAGGTGCTGCGCGCCCTCGACGTGCCGCCCGCCCAGGTGGTGATCGAGGCGACCGTGGTCGAGGTCGAGCTGACCGACCAGCTCCAGACCGGCGTGCAGGTTTTCCTGCAGGGCGCGGGCTTCGTCGTGGGCTCGGGCAACATCGCCGACATCGGCCTCGACGGCCGGACCGCGGCGACCGGTTCGAACACCGGCGGCGGCACCAGCGGCGTCGGCAGCACCGGCAGCGTCGGCGGTGGAGGGAGTAACGGCTTCGGCGGCGTCGCGGCCATCGGCGCGCGCATCGGCAACGCGCTCCGGGTCGATGCGGTGCTGCGCGCGCTCCAGGGCGTGACCAAGGTGAAGGTGATCTCCTCGCCCTACCTCACGGTGCTCAACGGCAAGCAGGCGCGGCTCGTCATCGGCGACCAGATTCCCTACGCGCAGCGCTCGCAATCCGCGAACAACCTCGGCAACACCACGGTCACGCAGGAGATCGTGATCAAGGATACCGGCATCATCCTCGACATCACGCCGCAGATCCACGTGAACAACTCCGTGGCGCTGAAGGTCAACCAATCGGTGAGCACGCCCTCGCAATCGGTGCTCGCCGGGAACCTGACGCCGGTCATCTCCACCCGCAGCGTCGAGTCCGACATCCTGCTGCAATCCGGCCGCACGGTGCTGCTCGCCGGCCTGATCCAGGACCGCCTGGAGCAGCAGGAGGACGGGGTGCCGGTGCTCAAGACGGTGCCGGTCGTGGGCGACTTCTTCAAGCAGAAGGTCGACAACGTCCGCCGGGTCGAGCTGATCCTGCTGCTCACCCCGCGGGTGACCCGCAACGCCTCGCAGATCGAGGATCTCGCCCGCCTGCTGCAGGAGCAGGTCCACACCCGCTGACGCGCCGCCGGGAGCCGGACATTGGAACAGGATCTCAGGGTCGGCATGCGATGGCCGGGGCGAGCCGCCCGGCGCGGTCCATCGCGGTGACGTGCGCGATGCCCCGCTTCATCCTGTGCGGGCTGGTCGGCCTGAGCCTCGGCGGCGTGCCGGCCCTGGCGGCGGATCCCGGGCGCCCGCCCGCTCCTCCGCCCGATGCCCTCTATCCGGCCCCGACGCTTGCGCCGGGACTTGCGCCCCCGGTCCTCCTGCCGCCTCCGCCGCCGGCGCTCCTGCCGCGCCCGCTCGTCGACGCGATCGATCTGCGGACCGGGCGCTGCCTCGCGGGTTTCGCGCCCGATGCGGCCGGCTTCTGCCGGCGCCACGACGACCCTCCGATCGTCTGCCCGGAGCCGGACCTGTGCGGTGCGGGGCCGCCGAGCCTCACGCCCTACGGCATCGGGCCGGCGCTGCGCCTGAACTACTAGAAGACCTGCGCCCGCGCGGACGCCTGCCCGCCCCCAGGACCATTCCCCTCCGGAGTTCGCATGAGATTCATCGGCCTCGCGCTCGCCCTGGCCTGCGGCACGGCCTCCGGTGCGGAGGCGCGGCACGCGGCTCCGCCGCGCGACCTCGAATGCCGCGACATCCGCCGCCTGGGCGACAATTTCCTGCTCGACCTGCGCATCCGGCTGGTGTTCTCGCGCGCCCGGCACAGCTACGTCCGGCTCGAGAATACCGGACGCGGCTGGCAGCCGGTGGCGGAGCGCCCCTACCTCGCCGTCGAGCCGACCCGGATCGTGCTCGCGGACAACCCCTCCTTCACCACCTACATTGAGCGGCTGACCGGCGACTACTATCACGTGGACCGCACCGGCGCCGGCCTCTCCGTCTGGGGCCGCTGCGCCCTCGTGGGCGGTCTGAACCGGCTGTTCTAGCCCGGGACCCGGAGGTGCCGCGGCGCGCCGGGTCAGCGGCGCCGGTCGAGGGCACGGCGATCCTCGGCCTCGATCTCCCGGCGACGCTCCGCCTCCCGCGCCGCATCGCGCCGCAGATCCTCCCGCCGTTCGAGGGCCCGCCGGTCGTCTTCGCGCAAGTCGTCGCGGCGCAAGTCGTCGCGGCGCAAGTCGTCGCGGCGCAAGTCGTCGCGGCGCAAGTCGTCGCGGCGCAAGTCGTCGCGGCGCATCTCCTCGTGCCGCCGCTGCTCCCGCATCCGCAGGCCGAGTTCGTATTCCCGGCGCTCGAGCTCCTGCATGATCAGGCTGTCCTGCGCCCGAGCTGGGGCCCCGGCGCCGCCGAGAAGCGTGAGCGCCAGGAGCGCTGCCGCGAGGGCTGCCGGCAGAGCCCTGCGCGGGATCGGGGCAGGTGCGCTCGCCGCCCGGGACAGCACAGGTGCGGTCCGGCACGCGCACGACGGAACCGAGAGCGGGAATAGTCTATTGAGTTCCCAAATCCCGCATCCCGTCAAGGGCAATCGACCATGCCGAGCCGCACGATCACCGAAATTATTCAGATGTACTCGACCGGGATCATCTCGCGCGAGTGTCTCGAACACGAGATCCGCTCCTGGAATGGGGAGGACGAGCCGGAGACGAAGCCCCGCGAGGCCGAGGGCTGCATCGTGCTCTATCCCGACGCTTCGGGAACATGGCGCGCCGCCGCCTGAGCGACCCGCCCGCGACAGGCGCCCGACCGCGCGGCGGCCGGCGCCGACCTCACGCGATCCGGTCATGGAGACCGGACAGTTCCTGCAGGCAGGCGTCGAGGCTGGGCAGATCAAGCTCGCTGTCGGCCAGATCCGTCACGAGATGGAGGCTGTCGTCGGCGGCAAGACCGACCCGGACGACCCGGCCCGTCGAGGCCTGATGACCGGCTTGCATGAGCGCGCGCCGCAGACGGTCGCCGTCCGCCCGCCGTGCGAGACGGGCGAGGCCGACGAAGACCCGGGACCCGTCCGGAGCCGGGGTAAGGGAGAGCGTCCCGGTCGAGGCGAAGGCGAAGCTGAGGCTGCCGTCGCGGGCCGGCCTCAGCGGCAGGCCGAGCCGGTCCGCGAAGCTCTGACCCAACAGCAGGAAGCCGCGCCCGAAGCTCACCGGGTCTCCTCCTGGCCCTTCGCGTAGACGCCCTCCTCCGCCGCGACGATCTCGTCGAGGATGGCGAGGATCGCCTTGACCTGCTGCAGGCGCGCGGGAAGCGAGGGCATCACGTCGTCGGGCAGCTCGCCGTGCAGGCCGCGCAGGCCGTTGGTGAAGGCAAGCTGCACCCCGAGGCCCTGCTCGGCGAAGCTGCCGAGCAGGCGCCGGGCATCCGCCGCCCCCGCGCCCGCCAGGGCGGCGAAGTTCAGCATCCGGCTCGTGAGGGCGGTCACGTCGGCACCGCGGCGGTCGGCCGGGAGACCGCGCTCGGTCAACTGGACAAGATCGCCCATCCCGTCGAGGGCCGACTGCATCTTCTTCAGCTTGCCGAGTTCGGTGAGCAGCCCGTGCAGGAAGAGCGGGTCGGTCGAGGGGCCGGTGCTGCCGAGGTCCCGTCCCGCCGCCGCCATGAAGGTCTCGACCGCCGCGTCGAAGTTCGTGAGGAGCGCGAACTTGCCGAGCGCGTCGAAGAGCTGGCCCATATGCGGGGTGTCGCGCAGCATTGCCCGGTAGACGTCCCGCACCGTCGCCGGATCGGTCTCCAGGGTCTCGGCCGCGCGCGAGGCGACGGCCGCCGCCGCGAAGCCAGCCCGCACGTCGCGCCCGACCGCGCTCGTCTCGAACGCGCTGCGCGCTTCGTCGAGCAGGGCGAGAAAGGCCGGCTCCGCCCCGCCGGCCTCGAACTGCGCGCGGGCGATCTCCAGCCCCGCATACTGGTGGGTGACGTCGGCGTCGAAGGCCTGGAGGGCGGCGAGCACGTCCTCCTTGGTGGGGGCCGAGCCCCCCTTTCCGGTCCCGGCCAGGAGGTCTTGGAAGGATTGCAGCGTCTCGACGAGATCGACGAGCTCGGTCTCCCGCGGCATGTCGGGGAGTTCGTCGAGATACTCGCGCAGGCGCGCGAGCGCTTCCGGATAGGCGGCCTGGCCCTGGCGCACGCTGCGCTGGCCGAGCGACTTCTTGTCGGCCCGGTGGGCGACCGACATGCCGATCTCCTCGGCCGCGTCGGCGAGCTTGGCCTCGTCGGAGGCGAGGGTCACGGTCTCGCCGCGGTAGCTGCCGCGGGCCTCCTCCATGACCTCGCCGCCGACGGGCGAGATCGCGTTGAAGGTCGCGATATTCTGCCGGGTGATCTCGGCGGAACCGGACATCGCTGCTCCCCGGGCTCCTGCCCTGCCTCAGGCGACGTTGCGCGCCACCGACTTGAGCGTGTCGGAGACCGTCTTCAGCATGTTGGTGCGCAGGTTGCTGATGGCGGACCACGAGTTCATCGCCATCTGCATCGAGAACATCTTCTCGGTGTCCGACAGGTTGGCGTTCTGCTCGATGTTGCGGATGTCGTTCTCGATGCTCTTCATCTGCCCCTGGAGGTAGTTCTGCCGCCAGATCAGGTCGAAGCCGTCGTAGCTCTTGAAGTTCGTCGCGTAGGTGCCGCGCGTGTTGTCCGTGGCGCCGTAGAACGAGTACGTTCCGGTCGGTGCTGCACTGCCTGCCATGGGGAATCTCTCCTCGGATCTGTGATGGGCTAATCGGTGGGTGCGGCGGCCAGGAGGTCGCGCGCGGTGACGAGCGCGGCGCGGAGGCTCTGCGTCGGCGCGCGGTGGCGCGGGTCGAGGCCGGCCCGCAGCTGCACCTCGACCCGGTCGAGGGCGGCGTCGAGGCGCGCCAGGGACGCGCGGCGGACCTCGCCGCCCGACGGACCCCGCAGCGCCTCCTCGAGGTCTGTCATGCCGAAGGACGGCTCGGGGCGGTCCGCGTCCATCAGCAATCCTCCACGGCCAAGCCCTCGAGCCGGGCCCGGTCGAGGATCAGGATGCAGCGATCCGCGACGGCGATCCAGCCGGCGCGCTCCCAGGTCTTGAGGACACGGTTGACGTTCCCGCGCGAGCCGCGCGCCATCAGGCCGAGGTCGGTCTGCGTCACCGTGCTGCCCAGCGTGCCGACCTCGCGGCCGCGATACTGCGCGCGCGTGCCGAGATGGCCCGCTAGCCGGAGCACGGACTGGGCCAGCCGCGCCGAGAGGGTCTTGAGGCTGAGGTCGCGGGTCAGCATCACGTAGCCGCGATAGCGGCGCGCCACGACCCGGCCGAGCGCCGCGCCGATCTCGGGATAGCGGTCCGAGAGAAGACGCAGGGTCTGCGCGGGGATGCCGGCGGTCACGACCGGGCCGATCGCCGTGGCCATGTCGCAATAGGTCGAGCCATCGAACACGCCGAGCTCCCCGAAGCTCTCGCCGGGCGGCAGGATGGCGTGCAGGACGGCCGACCCGTCCTCCATCAGCGAGGCGATGCGGACGTGGCCGGAGACGACGAAGTACAGGTACGCCGCCTCGTCGTCCTGGAGGTAGATGAAGCCGTTATGGGCGTGGCGACGGCGCAGCGCCGCCTTGTCCAGCGCGGCCCTGGCCTCGGCACCCAGGCCGGCGAAGTCGCGCGAGCGGGCGAAGAGCCCGACCGGAGGGGCGTCGCCGAACCGCGCCATCTCCGGTCCCGGCGCCTTGTCGCGCAGGGATTGCGGCGGCGCGCGGCGGGCCTCGACGAGGGTGGAATCGGAGAAGACCGGAGCACGGGCGTGCAGCGCATCCAGGGGTGCGGGCCGGCCGCTCTGCTCCTGATCCATCGTGCCCCCCGCTCGGTCAGGGTCCATCCATAGCGGAGCGACAGCTCGGAAGCTTGATTGGTATTGCGGTTCGGGAGGGTGCCTGTACGTAGGGTTTCCGGATTCGGTTTCAATAATCCTCCGGCTCACCGAAGGCGGGGTGCTGTGCTCAACGGTACAGGTCCGGGCGTGCCGGCGGCCTATCGTGCCGGCGCGAACCAGCGGGGCCGGCGTGGCATATTCGGACGGATCGACGATCGGCGAGGCGCTGCGGGCGCTGCTGGGGCCGGAGGCCGGCCTGGATGCCGACGGCCGGGTACGCCTCGATTTCCGGGGCGACGTGACGCTCGTGCTCGAATGCCCGGCCGGGGCGGAGGTCGCCTTCCTGCACGCGGCGGTGCTGCGCAGCGACGCGGCCGAGCACCTGCGCAGCGCCCTGTCGTGGAACCTGTTCGGGCTGCCGCTGCCCGGGGCGTGGCTCGCCTTCGATGCCCCGGAGCGGACGATCCTGCTGTGCCGGACCGTCCCGCGGCGCTGCGATGGCGGGCAGCTCGACACCATCCTGGCCGAGCATCTGGGCGCGGTCGCGACCCTGCGCGAGCGGTTCGCCGCCGCGTCCGGCGAGCCCGAGGCCGCACAACCCTTCGCCTCCGAGAGCTACACCTTCCGCCTGTAGGGCCGCCCGTCCCCAGGAGCCCCCGCGCCGCCGGAGGGGCCTGCGGCCGGACTGCCCCTCCTTCCCGCTCCGAACCCGAGCCGCGCCATGACCCAGATCGCGACGCCGCCCCGCCCCCGCCTCGACGTGAGCGCGCTCGCCGGCGAGGCCGGGCCGAAGCCCTCGGAGGGAGGGACCGCGCGCAGCGCAACCGAACTCGTACGGGCCGGGCCCGCGAAGGGGCTCGTGCCGGGCGCGGCGGCGTGGACCGCGAAGGCGCCGCCCGCCAGCGTCAGGGAGCGGTTCCTCGGCGCGGGCGGCCTCGCGCCGCAGCGCGCGGCCGCAGAGGGTGCCGGCCCGGCGGCGCGCGAGACGCGGGCGCTGGCCGCCGCGCTCCAGCCCGCCTACGGCCGGGCCCACGACCCCGAGGTGCCGGCCGCCGACCGCGCCGCCGCCGCCAGGGCGCTCCTGGCGGCGCAGGCGGCCCCGCGGGCGGCCGTCGCGGCCGAACTCGGCGCGGTCGAGGCCCGGCTCGCCGAGCCGGGGCAGGCGGACATGCCGGCCCTGCGCGAGAGCCGCCGCCAGCTCCTCCTGCGGGCGATCGCCGTCGAGCTGCCCCTGCTGGCATCCGCGCCCGAGCTCGCCGCCCTGGCGGAGGGCCTCGCGGCGCTGCGCGACCGGCTGCCGCCCGGCAGCCTGCGCGACCTCGCCGGGGGCGCGCTGGTGCGCACGCTCGCGGAGCAGCATCCGCTGCACGCCATGCGGACGGTGGTGGACGGGAGCCAGCCGAGGGGCGCGGACCTCGCCGCGACCCTCGCGGCGGCCGTGCGGGTGCTGGGCGGGGACGACGAGGCGCTGTCGCTCAACCTCCTCAACGGGCTCAAGCTCGGCGCGACGCCCCTGCGCGCCCTCACGACGGAGCTGCGCTCCCAAGCCTTCGAGCAGCGCGCCGCGCAGGCGTTCCGGGCGGACGCGGAGCGGCTCGGCGGGGCGGATCTCGGGCCCGCGGGCGGCACGGCGCCGGCGCGCATGCGCGAGGCGCTGCGGGCCGGCGGCCCGGACCTGCTGACGGCCTTCGAGGGCAAGATGGCGGCCGCCCGCGCGCTCGCGGGCACCCACGAGGCGCTGCAGGAGCAGCTCGGCCGCCTCGGCCGCACGATCGGCCCCGCGAACGCGACGCTGGTGGCCTCCCAGCTCCTCTGGGCGGTGAGCAGCTACATCGACTCGGACGCCGAGGTCGCGGCCGGCCGGCGCGCGCAGGAAGCGGGCGAGGCGCCCGTCAGGACCGAGCGCGGCCTGCTCGAACTCGAGACGCTGAAGGCGTTCGCCTCCATGGGCGAGGACGGCGCCTTCCAGATCGCCCGCTACGCGCAGCTCCTCGAGGAGGCCGGCAGCCAACAGGCCGCCCTGTTCGGGCAGGCGGACCCGGGCGCGGCCGGCAGGCACGTATCGGCCGAGCGCGTGGTCGCCCTCCTCGGGCTCGATCCCGAGAAGCTGAAGACCATCGGCTACGAGGCCGGCACCGCCCAGGAGGTGTTCGACACCAGCGTCGCCCTCGGGCGGCGCAACATGAGCGACCGGGCCCAGGTCCGGGCCGCGGTGACGGGCTTCGCCCAGGTCGGCAAGGAGACGCTGGGCGACGTGAACAACCAGCGGGCGATCAACAGCCTCGCCGCCAAGCGGGCGGACCTCGCCGCCCGGAACCTCGTCGACACCGTCCGGGAGCAGGCCTTCCGCTCGCTCCACCCGACCCGCGCTGAGCCCGGGACCCCCGCGGAGAAGACGGAGGCGCTGAAGCGGGTGGTCATCGGGCTGCAGGCGAAGATCCTCGGCGACAAGAACCCGACGGGACACTACGCCCTGATGCTGAAGGCGGGCGCCCAGCGCGACCGGATCGAGCGGGACCTCATCGACCTGCACGACCGGAAAGCGGCCCTGCAGGAGCGGACGGACGCGCATCGCGCCGCCCTCGCCGCGCAGCGGGGAGCGGGGGCCGCAGCGGAGGAGAAGCCCGACGGCCTCGGCGCCGCCAAGGTCCTGCGCGCCGCGGCCGAGGAGATCCGGATCGCCAACGGCACGGTCGGGGGCATCCGCATGGCGGGGATGGCCGAGCGGGCCGCCCGCTCGGTCCAGGCCCTGGCCCCCCACCAGCTGGAGCGGATGTTCGACAAGGCCGAGGTCGCCCGCATCAAGGCGGACGGGCCGAGCGAGGCCGAGATCCTGCGGGCCCTCCCGGGCGCGCTCGCGGTCATCGCGCTCCGCGAGGAGATCCCAAAGGCGCGCGCGGAGCTGAAGGCCATCGAGGAGGGCATCCGGACGATCGAGGCCTCCCGGGACAAGCGCGTGGTCGTCGGGGCGGAAGGCAGCGTCGTCACCGGCCTCAAGCGCCTCGTCCAGGGCCGCGCGGACCTGCAGGTCGCCGCCGCCCTCGCCTGGACCGGCTCGTCGGACCTGCGGCGCGCCTTCGAACTCGACGAGACGGCGCACGACGCCCTCGACCGCGTCATCCGCATGGTCGCCTCCGAGGTGATGCTGGAGACGACCGGGGGCGCGCCCGGCAGCACCTTCGAGCCCGCCCGGCACCGGGACGCGATCGAGGAGCGCCTCCGGGCGGTCGGCGTCGACACCGCGATGATGAGCGCCAGCATCACCGCCCTCCTGCGGGCACCGATGACCGACGCCTCCGTGGAGGCCTGGGCCGCGCGCGAGGCCAAGTTCGACGACTTCCGCGAGGCGCTCGGCACCGCGCCCTCGTTCTTCTCCTCGGCGGGCTTCGCCGAGCAGCGGCAGAAGGTGCTCAACGTCGGGGCCGTCAAGGACGCGGTCGCCCTCCAGGTCACCAAGCAGGCCCGGATGGACGAGCGGACCGCGCGCGAGCTCTCGACCCTCGTCGGCGCCCTGAAGCCGGGCGACAGCTTCGCGGTCAGCGGTGGGCAGGTCGTGGCGGCCAAGTGGACGCAGAAGCTCGATCCCGCGCTCCTGTCGTCGGTGACGGTGCGGCTGAGCGGCCAGACGACCCGCGACCTCGTGATCCGCCGGACCGAGGGGGGCTGGGAGGTCGGGGGCCTCAAGGGCCTGAAGGCGACGGCCGGGGTCCAGGCCTCGGTCGGCCTCAGCCCGGACAGCTTCAGGGACACGGGTTTCACCGCGACCGGCTTCCGGGCGGAGGCGGTCCTCACGGGCGGGCTCGGGGTCGGCGGCGGTTCCAGCCGGGGCGAGATGCTCACGCTGGCGGACGGCAAGGCCGTGGTCGAAGCGCTGATGGCGACGCTCGACGGCGAGCCCCCCGGCCGCGACGTCATCGACGCGATGCGCGACCCGACGGCGGTGAGCGTGACCTTCGGACAGGTCGAGGCCGCGTTGTCGGGCGCCGCCCGCATCGGCTTCCGCGCCGCGCATGCGGGCGCCGACACCCGGGGCGGGTCCTGGACCGAGAAGCCCGGCGGCCTCACGCTCGGCGTCGCGGCCCGGGCGGCCGCCTCGGGGGACCTGCGCTCCGAGAGCGGCACGTCGCTCGACCGGACCTACCGGACCGAGACCACCCGCTACGAGGTGTCGTTCGGCATCACGCCGAGCGCCGCGATGGACCTGCAGGCGCTGGGCAAGGCGGCCGGCGCGGCGGCCAGGGGCGACGTGCTGGCGGGGAACCTGAACCCCGACACCCTGACGAACCTGAAGGCCTCGGCCGCCGAGACGGCGGGCAAGCAGGGCTTCGGCCTCGCGGCGACGGGCGGCAACGCGCTCCTGGGGCTGATCGCCAAGGAGGCGCTGGGCGCGATCCCGCACGACCTCGTCTGGAGCAAGGCGGTGACGCGCGAGATGACGGTGCGCAACCTGCGCGTGGGCGACGACGCGTCGGCCGAACTCGACCAGGCCACCATCGTGCAGCGCACGCAGGTGCGCGGCGTGCTGGACACCGCGCAGACGCTGTGGGGCGTGCTGAACCGGCCCACGCGCGACCTGCTCGAGGCCGACCCGGCCCTGCGCGACACATTCCGGGGGGTCCTCGACGCGGCCGCCGCCGACGCGCAGGAGCGCAGCCTCGAGGTCATCTCCACCCTGACGCCGGCGGCCCGCGACCTCGTGCAGGGCCTGAACCGGCTGCAGCGCGCGGCCGCCGCGGACGGCGACACCGAGCTCGCCCGGATGTTCAAGAGCGAGGCGAACGCCGTGCTGGGGGACGAGGCCAACTTCCAGCCCTGCGCCGTGCGCCTGCTCCGGGACCGGGACACCGCGGGCGTCGATACCGCCATACCGCTCTACGTGATCGACATCGCGCGCGCGCACGGGCTGGCGAGCCGCCAGGAGATCGCGGCGGCCCGGTTCGCCGGCCGACCTGTCTAGAGCGCTCTGCGCCGAAGTGGATGCCGGTTCGGCGAAAGAGAGCGCGTCGAAACAAGGACTGAGAGCCGCGGCCCGCCCGCGGGCGGGCGAGGCCGGCGGGAACGCGCCAGCCCGGTGCCCGGCCCGGGGGTTCTATTTGGAATTGTTCGCGGTTCCATGCATCCTGAGGTCGGACCGAGCACGCCACCCGGAACGCCAAGAAGGCCGGGCGCTCGACCGCGGAGGAAACATGAACGAGATCGTCAATCCCGAGTCCCTGCTCGGCGCCAAGGAAGCCGGCGCCAAGGAATCCGGCGCCAAGTCGGAGGGTGTGACCGAGACGTTCTTCGGCGGCTGCCCGCACGATTGCCCCGACACCTGCTCGATGCTGTTCGACGTCAAGGACGGTCAGCTTCAGGGCGTACGCGGCAACCCGGATCACCCGATGACCCGCGGCGGTCTCTGCGTGAAGCTGAAGGACTACGAGAAGCGCCACTACCATCCCGACCGGCTGCTCCATCCGATGAAGCGGGTCGGCCCGAAGGGTTCGAAGCAGTTCGAGCGGATCAGCTGGGACGAGGCGCTGGACACCATCGTGGCGCGCTGGAAGGCGATCATCGACCAGTACGGGCCGCAGGCCATCGCCCCCTACAGCTATCTGGGCAACCAGGGCCTCGTGCACGGGCTGAACGGGGGCGACGCCTTCTTCAACCGCCTGGGCGCCACGGTGACCGAGCGGACCTTCTGCGGCGAGGGCTCCTGCACCGCGTGGCTGCTCACGGTCGGCCCGACCGCGGGGCTCGACCCGGACAGCTACATCCACTCCAAGTACATCGTCATCTGGGCCTGCAACTCGGTCAGCACGAACCTGCACCACTGGGCCATCGTGAAGGACGCCCAGAAGCGGGGCGCCAAGGTCGTCGTCATCGACGCCTACGCCTCGCGCACCGCCAAGGGCGCCGACTGGCACATCGCGCCCAAACCCGGCACGGACGGCGCGCTCGCCATGGCGCTGATCAACGCGATCATCGCGCAGGGGCTCGTCGATCAGGACTACGTCGACAATTACACGGTCGGCTTCGAGGAGCTGAAGGAGCGGGCCCGCACCCGCACGCCCGAATGGGCGGAGGGCATCACCGGCGTGCCGGCCGAGGATATCCGCACGCTCGCCCGCGAACTCGCCACCGCGCAGCCGGCGGCGATCCGCATGGGCGTGGCGCTGGAGCGGCACTACGGCGGCGGCCAGACGATCCGGGCGGTGACCTGCATCCCGGCGCTCACCGGCGCGTGGCGCCATGTCGGCGGCGGCGTCACCCAGTTCGGCGTCTGGGAGCACCCCTACCGGTTCGACGTGATCTGCCGCCCCGACCTGATCCCGGAGGGCACCCGCGTCGTCTCGAACCTGCAGATCGGCCGGGCGCTGACCGGCGAGATGCAGCTCGACCCGCCGATCATGTCGATGATGTGCTGGAACTCGAACCCGGTCACGCAGGCGCCCGAGACGGACAAGATCGTCGCGGGGCTGATGCGCGAGGACCTGTTCATGGTCTCGGCCGAACACTTCATCTCGGACACCGCCTCCTACGCCGACATCCTGCTGCCGGCGACCATGGGTGCGGAGATGGAGGACATGATCCTGTCCTGGGGCCACCTCTATCTCACCTACAACACCAAGTGCGCCGAGGCGCCGGGCGAGGCCATCCCGAACAACGAGATCTTCCGCCGGCTCGCCGCGAGGCTCGGGTTCGAGGAGGAGAACTTCAAGTGGACCGACAGCGAGTGCCTCGAGCACTACGTCGATTGGTCTTCCCCGGCCTGCGAGGGGATCGACCTCGCCTACATGCGCGAGCACGGCTTCGCCCGCCTGAAGGTCGGCACGCCCGACGACCGCGCCCCGCACCGGGCGGGCAACTTCCCGACGCCGACCGGCAAGTGCATGCTGAAGGTGGAGGGCGCCACGAACTTCGTCGCGCCGCCCTTCCGGCAGATGTACGAGGGCTTCCAGCCCGGCGAGGCCCTCGACCCGCTGCCGGACTATCTCGGCCCGCGGGAATCGCACGCGAACGACCCGGAACTCGCCGCACGCTACCCGCTCAACATCGTCTCGCCGAAGAGCCACTACTTCCTGAACTCCTGCTACGCGAACATGGAGGACAAGCAGCGGGGCCAGGGCGAGCAGTTCGTGATGATCAGCGAAGCGGACGCCGAGGCGCGGGGCATCCGCGACGGCGACCGGGTGCAGGTCGCCAACGACCGCGGCGCCTTCAAGGGCGTGGCCCGCATCACCGACGACGTGCGGGCCGGCATCGTGGTGGCGACGCTGGGCTACTGGCGCCAGCTCAACGAGGGCACGGTCAACAGCATCTCGTCGGGCGCCTTCACCGACATGGGCCACGCCCCGTCCTTCTCGGACAACCTCGTGGAGGTCTCGCGCGCCAACTGAGCCGGCCACGGAGTCTTCATCGGACGGCCCGGCCTGTGCCGGGCCGGTTCCGCTTCGGCGCGGCCGTCGTGGACCCGTGGGGATGCGCGACCGCTCAGGCCGCCCGCTGCCGCAGGCGCGCGACGCCCTGCCAGGCCGGAGCCAGGACGAAGCTCGTCAGCGGGATCAGCAGGCCGCCGACGACGAGGCCGACGAGGCCCGAGGCCGCGGCCGTGACGAGCCACTCGATGCCGCCCCGGGCCGCCGGGAGCCAGTCCCCGACCCACGCCGCCGCCGCGTGGATCGCGTGCGCCGGGGCCGTGAGGCCGTAGGTCTCGAGCCCGTGCACCAGGATGCCGCCGCCGACCCAGATCATCGCCGCGGTGCCGACGATCGCCAGGAGCTTCAGCAGGCCGGGCATGCCCTTGACCACGGCGCGCCCGATCGCACGGCCGAGGCTTCCGAGCGGCGCGGGCGCGGTATTGCCGGCAAGCGCGAGGCCGGCGTCGTCGGCCTTCACGATCAGGGCGACCGCGCCATAGACCGCGACCGTGATGCCCAGCGCCACGATTGCCAGGACGGCCGCGCGCATCCAGAAGCTGCCCTCCGGGATGGCGGCCAGCGTGATCGCCATGATCTCGGCGGAGAGGATTGCGGATTCCGACGGAAGCCGGCCACCCATTCCGACGCGAAGCCGGCCAACGTTCCGATTTGATGTCGGCCACTCGGTAGCCGGCATCGGCTATGGCGCATCCCCGCGGG
>NZ_BPQO01000028.1 GCF_022179285.1 Methylobacterium hispanicum
CGCTACGACGTGGTCGATCCCAAGGACTGGCGCGAGCTCAACCGCGCCGTGACGCCGAAGTCCGGCTCGGGCGGCATGGAGGGCATGGACCACTCCCGGATGCCCGGCATGAACATGCCCGGCATGGGCGGCAAGCGCGACACGGGAGGGCGGTGATGGGGCCCGCCTGTAACCAAACCCCGCCCGCCCCCGGACTAACCCACAAAGGGAACTCACGGATGACCTTGCCTCAGACTCGCGGGTCCGGCGCCCGCCGGGGAGCCGCAGCGTCGCTCGGCCGTCGCGCCCGGACCGCTGCCCTCCTGGCGTCGGTCGGGGTGCCGCTTGGCGGCTGCGTGGGCTTCTCGGCCGACGGCGGTCTCGGACCGGCGCACAGCTACGCCGCCCTGGAGTTGAGGAAGGACATCGTGAAGGTGTCCGACGAGATCGCCGCGACCGGCGCGGCGGCGCGCGCGGACCAGCTGCTGCGGCGCCCCCTGACGCCCGACAGCGCGGTTCAGGTCGCCCTCCTGAAGAACCGCGCCCTGCAGGCGTCCTTCAACGACCTCGGCGTGTCGGAAGCCGAGTTCGTCCAGGCGACCTTGCCGCCGGTCCCCCGGCTCTCCCTCAGCCGGACCGGGGGCGATTTCACGCTGGAGGTCGAGCGCTCCCTCACCGCGAGCCTCATCGAGCTCCTGACGCTGCCCGTCCGCATCCCCATCGCCCAGAACCGTTTCAGGGCGGAGCAGTACCGCACGGTCGGGCAGGTGCTGCGGCTCGCCGGCGAGGCGCGGCGCCAGTTCTATCGCACGGTGTCGGCGAACCAGTCCGTCGCCTACCTGGAGCAGGCGCTCGCGAGCGCCGGCTCCGCCTCCACCCTGGCCAAGCAGCTCGGCGAGACGGGCGCGCTGAACAAGCTGGAGCAGGCGCGCGAGCACGCCTTCTACAGCGAGCTCGGGGCGCAGCTCGCCAAGGCGCGCGTCCTGCAACGGGTCGAGCGCGAGAAGCTGATCCGCCTGCTCGGCCTCTGGGGGCGCGAGATCGACTTCAAGCTTCCGAACGGCCTGCCGTCGCTGCCCGGCCGGTTGGTGAGCGGCACCCAGATCGAGGCCGAGGCAATCAAGAAGCGCGCGGACATCCAGACGGCGCGCTTCGAACTCCAGTCGCTCGCGGGCCAGTACGGCCTCAACCAGGTCAGCGGCTTCATCAACGTGCTCGATGTCGGCTACTCCGACCGCTACGAGCGCGCGAAGGCCTTCGAGCCGAACGAGCAGGGCGGCTTCAACGTCACTCGCGACAAGAGCTTCGGGCGCGGCTACTCCATCGACCTGGTCATCCCGATCTACGACTTCGGGACGACGGTCGTGCGCGGCGCGCGGGAGGCTTATCTCGGCGCCGCCCATCGCCTCGCGGAGAAGGCGGTCAACGCCCGCTCTGAGGTGCGCGAGGCCTACCAGCGCTACCGCGGCCAGTACGACATCACCCGTCACTACCAGGGGAGCGTTCTGCCCCTGCGCAAGACGATCCAGGACCAGGCGTTGCTGCAGTACAGCGGCATGCTGATCGACGTCACCACCCTGATCATCGACGCCCGCTCTCGGATCCTGAGCAACATCCAGGCCATCGAGGCCCAGCGCGACTTCTGGATCGCGGCGACCGACCTCAGGGCGGCCGTCATCGGCGGGGGCTTCACCGGCGAAGGCTTCGGCGGCGAATCGGCCGGGTCCGAGGCGGTGGCCGGCGGCGGTGGCGACACCCTCGCTTCCGCCACGCCCGGCGGCTGATGCCGCATCGCACGAGACCCATGGAGAAACCGATGACTGACATTTCGCGCAGGAACCTGCTCGGGGCCGGCGGACTGGTCCTCGCAGGGACGTCCATGATCAGCGGGCGGACGCAGGCCGCCGGCCTGCCCGAGGCGCCCTCGATGGACAAGGCAACGACACAGCCGCCCCTCGTGCCCACCACCGGGGTGGACTACCAGCCGGTGGTGACGCTGAACGGCTGGACCCTACCCTGGCGCATGCGCGGGGACTGGAAGGAGTTCCACCTCGTGGCCGAACCCGTGGTGCGCGAGATGGCCCCTGGGATGAAGGCCCATCTCTGGGGCTACAACGGCCAGTCGCCGGGTCCGACCATCGAGGCGGTCGAGGGCGACAAGGTCCGCATCTTCGTCACCAACAAGCTGCCGGAGGCGACCGCCGTGCACTGGCACGGCCAGACGCTGCCCAACGGCATGGACGGCGTGGCGGGCCTGAACCAGCCCGGCATCCCGCCGGGCAAGACCTTCGTCTACGAGTTCATCCTCAGGCGCTCGGGCACCTTCATGTACCACCCCCACTCGGACGAGATGGTCCAGATGGCGATGGGCATGATGGGCTTCTTCGTCGTGCATCCGCGCGACCCGGCCGAGCGGCGGGTCGACCGCGATTTCGTCTGGCTCCTGAACGCCTACGACATCGAGGCCGGGTCGTACGTGCCCAAGGTCAACACGATGCTCGACATGAACATGTGGTGCTTCAACAGCCGGGTCTGGCCGGGCATCGACCCCATGGTCGCGCGCCAGGGCGACAAGGTGCGGATGCGCTTCGGCAACCTGACCATGACCAACCACCCGATCCACGTGCACGGGGTCGACTTCAAGGTCACGGGCACCGACGGCGGCTGGATCCCGCCCGAGCGCCAGTGGTTCGAGGTGTCCGCTGACGTCGCGGTCGGCCAGATGCGGGCCATCGAGTTCAACGCCGACAACCTGGGGGACTGGGCGGTCCACTGCCACAAGTCGCACCACACCATGAACGCCATGGGCCACTCGGTGCGCACCTACATCGGCGTGAACCTGAAGAGCACGGCGAAGCGCATCCAGAAGATCGCGCCCGGCTACATGCCGATGGGCTCGACCGGCATGGGCTCCATGGCCGAGATGGAGATGCCGCTGCCCGAGAACACGCTGCCGATGATGACCGGCGCCGGCCCGTTCGGATCGGTCGAGATGGGCGGCATGTTCACCGTGCTGAAGGTCCGCCCCGACGTGGCGCCCGGCGATTACAGGGATCCGGGCTGGTACCAGCACCCAGAGGGCACGCTGGCCTACGAGTGGACCGGCGAGCCCCTGCCCGAGCCGACGCGGGCGCCGGACACGCCCAAGGGCCGGAAAGCCCGCGAGACCGACCTGCGCGTGGTCGACCCGCGCAAGCGCCGGACGGCCTCCAACCCGGGCGGTCACGGAAACCACTGAGCCGGCGATGCCGGATGTCTTCCAAGCTTCCGCCGGAACGACGCCCCGATGCGGGCGGGCACCGGCGGACGGGTTCGGGTGGACCTAGTCCGCCCGAAAGCCGCTGCGCGGGCGCCATCGCCCCTCAACAAGTGCCCGTGCAGCGGCACAACGACCATCAGGAGAATACGATGAGGAAGGTACCTCCCTTCGCCCTCGCCGCGCTGCTGGCTCTGGCGAGCCCGGCCTGGGCTCAATCGGTCAAGGCCACGGTCACGAAGGTCGACCCGGCCGCCGGCAAGGTCACGCTGGACCACGAGCGCATTCCGAAGCTCGACATGGACGCCATGACCATGGCCTACAAGGTCAAGGACCCGGCGATGCTCAAGGACCTGAAGTCCGGGGACAAGGTCGAGTTCGACGTCGACGAGGCCGGCGGCCAGTACACCGTCACCCAGATCCAAAAAGCCAAGTAGCGCCTCGAACGGGCCCGCCGCGCGGGCACGCCCGATCACGCGCGGCGGCCCCATGCCGCGGAGGAAATCACATGCGACGTCTATTGCTGTCGGCCGCCATGAGCGTGGCGCTTGCGAACCCGCTCTCGGGCGGGGCCTGGGCCCAACCCGCCAAGGGTGCCCCGGCCGCCCTGGAGCGCGTGCGCGAGGTCATGGCGGACCGGTTCAAGAACCTCAAGCTGACCGGGGACCCGGATCGGGACTTCGCCGAGCTCCTGATCGCGAGCTACGAGCAGTCCCTCTTCCTCGCCAAGGCGCAGCTCGATTACGGCGGCGACCGGCAGCTGCGCGAGACCGCGCAGAAGATCCAGGACGAGCAGCAGCAGAAGATCGACGCCCTCAAGGAATGGCAGGTCCGGAGCCGGCAGTCGGACTACCGGCCGCAGCCGAACCAGACGCCGTCCGGCGAGGGTCCGCTGGACCGCAAGGCGCAGGCGGGCGGCTCGACCCAGCCCGCGTCGCCGTCGCCCGCGCCGGCGTCCCCCGCCAAGCCTGCCGCGGCCCAGCCCCCTGCCAACACGCCCCTGGTGAGCGGGACCGTCCAGAAGGTCGACGAGGCCGCCGGCAAGGTCACGCTGGACCACGAGCGCATCCCGAACATCGACATGGACGCCATGACGATGGCCTACCGGGTTGCCGACCCTGCCATCCTCAAGGGGGTGAAGGCCGGGGACCGGGTCCGGTTCTCCGCCGACCGGGTGAACGGGCAGCTTGCCATCACGCGCATCCAGAAGGCGCGGTGAGAAGACGGATCCGACGAGAGCGCTCATCCCAGTTCGTCCGACGGCCCCCCCGCACCTGACGCGTGGGCGGCCCGTCTCTGAACCGGTCACTCAGGACACATCCATGCAAACCGCCAAGATCGCCTTCCTCACGTTGCTCTCGGCCGGCATCCTGGCGACGGTCGCCGCCGCGGCCGTGATCTACGCTGGCGTCTTCAACGTCGCCGCGACGGAGCCGCACTGGGCCCTGACCTCGTGGGTGTTGGAGACGGCACGGGTGCGCTCGATCCGAGCCCACGCGGCCGGCCTGCTGCCGCCGGCGGGCTACGACGAACAAGCCAAGCTGGTGCCGGCCGTCGGGCACTTCGCCGAGCATTGCGCCACGTGCCATGGCGGACCGGGCACCAAGCGCAACGAGGTCGCGGAGGGCATGTATCCTGAGCCGCCGAATCTCAAGGAGGCCGCGAAGCGCTACAGTGCGGGCGAGCTGTTCTGGATCCTGAAGAACGGGATCAAGATGAGCGGCATGCCGTCGATGGCGAGCGACGGGGACGAGATGCTTTGGGCGACGGTCGCGCTGCTGCGGAAGCTGCCGGAGATGACCGACGACGAGTACAACGACCTGTGGATGCAGGCACAGGCAGGCGACGCTCATGCCGGAATGAACCACGGCGCCGCCGGGACGGACGGCACGAAGGCAGCGGAGAACCCCTCCAGCACAGCGCAGCCGGACGGCGGCGCGCGCCACAAGCACAACCATTAGCGGGAGCCGTACGACGCCGGCGCCGAGGCAGGGTACTTCCTGTGAATGCTCCACCTGCTTCCGACAGGCCGAGACCTGTTCCGCGTAGAATTCTGATGTACGTGCACGCCCTCGCAGGCGGCGGAGCAGAACGCGTGTGGGCAATCCTCGCCACTGAATTCTGCAAGTTCGGACATGAAGTAGTTGTGGCCGTTGATTACGAGGCCCGGGAAAACATGGCTCATTTGAGCCCCGATGCTCGGCTTGTCGTGTTAGGAGGCGGACATCTACGCTCAACGGCGCGCCTTGCCGGGCTGATACGTCGCGAGCGGCCGGACGTCACGATCTCCGCGCTGGCCTCCTCAAACCTCAAGCACACGGTGGCAGCGGTCCTGGCCGGCCGCTTGCGCCGGAGCGTCATCACGTACCATGGCTATACGGCGAACGAGCGTGGGCTTCTCAGCCGCATCGGCTACCTCGCCACGCCGCTTCTCACCCGGATGGCCGCTCGTACAATCGCCGTCTCGGACGGGCTTGCCCGATACCTGCAGGAGAGGCTTGCGGCCAATCCGAGCCGCTTGAGCCGGATCTACAATCCGGTCCTCTCTGATCGCGTGGCGGAGAAGGCACCCAACCGGACCGTGCCGGTCATCCTTTCCGTGGGTCGCCTGGACCATGCGAAGGATCATCAGACCCTCCTGCGCGCCTTCGCCAAGGTACGACAACCGAGCGCGCGCTTGGTGATCCTCGGCGAGGGGGTCGAGTATGCGCGTCTCGAAGCCGAGATCGACCGCCTCGGCCTGTCCGGCCGGGTCGAGCTTCGCGGCTACGTCATGGAACCCTGGCCGGCCTTTGCGGAGGCGAGTTGTCTCGTTCTGTCCTCACGCGTCGAGGCCTTCGGTCTTGCCGTGGTTGAGGCCCTAGCCCACGGCATGCCGGTCGTCGCGACGGATTGCGACGGGCCGCGCGAGATCCTGCTCGACCCGGCGCTTGGGGTTATCGTTCCGGTCGGCGACGCCACGAAGATGGCCGAGGCTATCGAAGCCGTCTTGGAAGATCCGGGCGACGCTGAGAGACGCCGGCGGCGCGCGGCTGACTTCTCCCCGCGGCGCGCGGCCACGGCCTACGACGCCTTGTTCGAGGCAGTTGTGGAACGGGATAGCAGTCTTCGCCCCTCCCTGTTCGGGCGACATGGAACCTAGAAAACCGCGCCGAAGACGCGTTTACCACCGATTTCTGGCTTGTTACGAGGAAAGCACGATGAAGCTCTTCGCGATTCCGTTGGTTCTTGCCCTCAGCCTCGCATCCGGTTCTGCCCTCGCCCATGGCGAGGCACCCAAGGCCGCGCACGGCGGCCTCGTGCAGGAGGCCCAGGAGCTCTGGCTGGAACTCGTGGTGAAGGACACCGACGTCACCGTCTACGTCCTGGACGAGATGCGCAAGCCCGTTCCGGCGGCCCAGGTCTCGGGCACCGCAACGGTGCTCGTCGGCGGCAAGAGCTACAAGATCGACCTCAGCCCGGCCGGCTCCAACAGCGTGCAGGGCAAGCTGCCCGTCGCGGCGAGTGGCCAGGTCGTGGCAACGGTTTCGCTCAAGGTCGGCGGCAAGGCCGCCTCCGCGCGGTTCACCAACAAGGCTTGAGCGGCCGGGATCACGAAGCCGCCGCAGGTGCGGTAACGGTCGGCGAAGCGGCTAGCTGTCAGGCAGGCCGTTCGCCGGTCGCCCCAGGAAGCCCCGGCCCGGCCTGCGGTCGCGAGCCTGCCGACATGACACCGGCCGCCTTCATCGATGCCCTGGCGGCGCTTCGCTTCCGTGACGCGTTCAACCCCTACGCCGTGGTCTGTCCGGATCACGACGGGGCCGACGCCCCGCAGATCCGGAGGGAGAACCTGCGGCTCGTTCCGGAGGCGGCCCTCGCGGGAGGCGTCGATCCGATCTGGATAGCGCGCGACCTCGGGTATCGCGGCGGGCGGCGCACTGGCCTGGCGCTCACGGACGAGGCTCACCTCCCCGCCCATGCCGGCCTCCATGGGCAGTTGCCGCTCTCACGGGCCGCCCGGGGGCCGGCGGTGGCCGAGCGCACCGCGACGGTGACCTGGCAGGTCCTCCGGCACCTGCGGCGCCCGGTCTTCCTCTGGAATGTCTTCCCGCTCCACCCGCACGCCTCCGGCGGCCCGCTTCCCAATCGCTGCCACAGCCGGTCTCGAACGGCAGGCTTCCCCCCACCTCCTCGAATGGCTGGTCTCGGAACCGCGCCCTCGCACCATGGTCGCTATCACGAGGGACGCTGAGGCGGCCCTGGCGGATTTGGGCATGACGGCCGAGCGGGTCCGCCACCCCAGCTACGGTGGCTAGGGCGAGTTCATCGCCCTGATGGGAGAGTTGTACGGCTTGCCCGCCAAGGTCCAGCGCGAGGTGCAGCCGACGCTGCCTTGAGGGCGGGACAGCCGCCGGGCCTTGCCCAGAGAAGCCATGCGGGCCCGCGCCTCGGACCTGTCTCGCCAGACCCATCAGCCGCCCCGGCCCGGAACAGGCGGCCTGAAACCTTGTCGCCGAGACGACAGCGCGCAACCTACGCCGGCGCGACTTTCTGGGCCGACGGTTCGATGCGCGTGCGGCGTGGGCGAGAGAAGCTGGGTCGCCTTACTTTGCCTTGAGTGTGATCTCGGTCTACGCCACCGTAAAGGTTCGCGAGGCAAGGGAGGAACGGGTTGGACGCGGCGGTTCGTGCGCGATTGCTCGCCTCCATGGAAGCGGGGCGCCTCGTCATACTCTGCGGTGCCGGATTGTCGATGGCGCCGCCGAGCTCCCTACCGTCGGCATGGTCCGTGGCCACCAGTTGCTACGACCGGTATGTCATGAGCATCGACCCCGCGTGCCCGCCGGGGTTGCGCGGCGACCTGGAAGCCTTGGCGGAGATCTTCGCGAGGGACGACACCCTCGGCTCGGTCTTCATCGAGGCCCTCGTTCCCTGGGAGAGTTTCGTCAGGCCGCCGAACGCCGGCCACGCGGCGGTGGCGGACTTCCTGATCACGCGCATGGCTGCCGGCGCCGTATCGGCGAACTACGACAACCTGATCGAGCGCCGCGCACAGGATTACGGGTTCGACCTCGCCGCCTCGCTCGACGGCGACGAGGCCACCGTGCGGGCCCGCATGCACGCGCCCTTGCTCAAGTTCCATGGCTGCTCGGTGCGCGAGCGGCGCGCCACCGTCTGGACGGCGTCGCAGCTCACCGAGGACGGCGTGATCGCCGCGCGCATCGCCAAGACCAAGACCTGGATGGCGGCGAACCTGCGCGAGAAGGACCTGCTCGTCGTCGGCTTCTGGTCGGACTGGTCCTACCTCAATGCCGTTCTCGCCGAGGCGATGACGGGCGTCGCGCCGCTGTCGGTGACCCTGGTCGACCTCGCGGGCGAGGACGTCCTGCAGGCCAAGGCCCCCGAGCTCTGGACGTTGGCCAATTCGGCGAACGTCCGCTTCGCGCATGTCAGGCGCTCGGGGGCCGAGGTCCTCGACGAACTCCGCCGGGCGTTCTCCCGGGCTTACCTCCGCAAGGTGCTGCACGCCGGACGCGCCGCGGTGGAGAGGGAGACGGGGGCGGCGTGCGAATCGGCCTGGCTCGATCCCCCCGATCTGGGCAGCGAGGACCTCTACGGCCTTCGTCGGGACGCCGAAGGCGTGCCGGCCACCGCCGCCGCGACCTTGCGGAACCCCGGCCCTTCCGAAGTCTTGGGCTACGCGCACCTGTTGCTGCGCCGTGCCGGCGCCGTCCAGACCTCCGTCGGCTATGATCTCGCCGGCCGCCGGGTCAGGGTCGTGAACGGTTCGGGTACGCTGCTCCAGACGACGCAGGACCGGTTCAGGGAGACACCGTTCGAGGTCGCCGACGTCGTGGTCTGCGCCGGCGCCGTCGACGTCGGCCTGCCGGTGAACCTCGTGCGGGAGGGGCGCCCGGGCGACATCATCCGGCCGGGCGCTTCGGCGGCGTGGCTCGACCTTCCCGCGGCACGCCAGGAGCTCGGTGTGTGATGGACATCGCGACCCAATCCGAGGTGCTGCTCCGCTCGGCCGGCTACGAGACTTGGACCTGGCCGGGCGGCAGCGTGCCGGTCGTCTGCTTCGAGAATGCGTCCGTCGCCGGCTTCCTGCACGTCTTCGGGAGCGGCGAGAGCCTGCTCGCCGACTGGCGGCAGGTCCAGCAGGCCACGCTCGGCCGACATGCGGCCTCGCTGCGGTCCGCGGGCGCCAAGGCCTGGAACGTCTACGCCTTGTTCCTGGCCGGCGGTGCCGAACCCGGCCTCGCGCGGCAGATCGAGCGGATCGAGGAGAACTTCTCCATGACCCGCAAGATCGCGCGCGGCGACCTGCGCACGGCGGCCGACCTGCGAAGGACGTTGTTGCCCCTCCTGCCGGTTCTCAGCGCGCCCGTGATCGGCGGCGCCGACTACCGCGCCCGTCTGCGGTCGCGGTTGAGCGACGTTCCGGACGCCGCGGTGGCCGCCTTCCTGGGCGCCGCGAGCGCTTCCGACGTGGCGCGCATCCTGGTGGATGCGCCATGAGGCTCGACTACCTCGAACTGTGCGGCTTCCGGGGCTTCCGGGAGCGCCAACGCGTGGATTTCGGCCCCGGCTTTACCGTCATCTGCGGACGCAACGGCGTCGGGAAGAGCACGCTGTGCGACGCGGTCGAGTTCGCGCTCACGGGCCAGATCGACAAGTACCTCGTCGACAAGGCGGCCAGGGAGAGCCTCGACGACTATGTCTGGTGGCGCGGCGAGGGGCAGCCGGAGGCGCACTTCGTCACGGTGGGGTTCCGTGCCGATGACGGGAGCGGCTTTGCCGTGACGCGCTCGCGCGAGACCGGCGCCGACCGGGACGCGGCCCGCATCGAGGCACTGCTCTGCGTCCCGGGCGCGAAGCCCGAGCGGGCGCTGCAGCAGGTCTGCAGGACCTCCATCATCCGCGACGAATGGATCGCGGCGCTCAGCCTCGACCTGACGGAAACGCAGCGCTTCGAGCTCGTGCGGGCGGCGCTGGGCGCCATCGAAGGCCCGGATTACGCCGCCAAGGCGCGCGAGGTCATGTCCTCCGCCGAGGGCGCGCACAATACGGCCGCGCACGCCTACGAGGAGGCGCGCGCGCGCCTGACGGCGGCGTTGACCGATCTGGAGGAGACCCGGGACGTCGCCCTGCAGGCCGGCGACATCGCCGCCGCCCTGTCCAGCCTGGACGGACTGACGCCGGCCGGCGGCCAGGACTTGGGCAGCCGGGTCGCGGCGGCGCGGCAGGCGCTGGCCCGCCGCCGGCTGAGCCTCGGCGAGATGGGTGGGGTCGCGGACGAGGTTCGCGCGGTGACCGCGCTGCGCGACACGGTCGCCGGCCCCGATTTCCGCGCGGGCCGGGACGCGGCGGCGGTGGCGGCGGCCGAGGCCGAGGCCGCGGTCCGGGCGGCCCGCCACGCGCTGGAGGCTGCCGAGGCGCGCCTTCACAAGGAGCAGGAGACCGACGCGCTCGCCGCGTCGCTGGCCATCCTGGTCGACCATGGCAGCCGGGTCGGGCTTCATGACGACCGCTGCCCGCTCTGTCGCGCGCCGCAAGACGCCTCCGAATTCGAGACGGGGCTCGCGGCTGCGCGCGAGCGGCTCGCCGCCCGGCGCTCGGGGGTGCCGGAGGCGCGCGCCGAACTCGCGGCGGCCCGGACCCGGCACGAGGCCGCGGCCGAGATCCTGCGGGAGACCGAGGCGGCGGTCCTCCGGTTCGCGTCCGCCGAGGCCGAGCTGTCGGCCCGCGAAGAGGCGCTGTCGGCCGAGCTCGTGCGACGCTCGCTGGACGGGAAGCTCGCGCACGACGCCGGCGCCCTCGACGCGGCCGTGCAGGCCGAACGGAGCCGGTTGATCGACCTGGAGCGGAGCATCCTCACCTTGGAAGCCTCGCAGGCGGTGGAACGCGTGACGGACCTAGAAGCGCATCTCGAAGCGCTCCGGGTGGAAGCCGACGCCGCGGCGGACCGGCTCGCGCGGGCCCGCGCGGCCGTGACCGCCGCCCGGACGCTGGACCGTACCGTCCGCAGGACGAATGCCGAGATCATCGACGAGCGCCTCGCGGTCATCAGCCCGCTGCTGAACGAGCTGTATCAACGGCTCCGCCCGCACTCCGAGTGGCGCACCATCGATTACGGCATACGCGGCGACGTGAAGCGCTTCCTGAGCTTGAGGGTCGGCAACGGGCTGAACCCGCAATTCGTGTTCAGCAGCGGGCAGAGGCGTGCGGCCGGCCTGGCCTTCCTCCTCTCCGTTCACCTGTCCCGACCGTGGTGCACCTGGCGGACGCTCATGCTCGACGACCCGGTCCAGCACATCGACGATTTCCGGGCCCTGCACCTCGTCGAGGTGCTCTCAGCCCTGCAGCGATCGGGCCGGCAGATCGTCTGTGCCGTCGAGGATCCGTCGCTGGCTGAGTTGCTGTGCCGGCGCCTGATCAGCGAGCCCACGTCGCCCGGCCGGCGTCACGACCTGGATCTGGTTTCCGGGGGCGGGGCCTCGATCACCCGCTCGACGGATATCGCACCGGCAATGGCCGGCGTGCTCGGGAGGACCAGGGACCTGAGTGCGGCCGGCTGAAACGGCGCGGGTATCCGCCGGCGTCGCGGCCCATCCGGCCGGGGCAAGTGTCCCACCCGCGATAGACGCGCCCGTACCCTCGACGACGGAAGGCTGCGCGCGTGCGACGGCCGTGCTCGCCGCGACCCATCGGCGATGGGGACGTCCGTCGGGACAGGCCGGCGGTGCCAGCGCTCCCCACGGCGGCGGCCCGGTCCCAGTCGTTGGCCCCGCCGACCAAGCCCTCGTCGCCGGCGAGCCCGTCCCGGTCGTGCGCGGGAGCGTCCAGGCCGGCCGACCTCAGCCCGCCACGGCGGGCCAAGCCTGCGGCGGCCGGGAGACGAAGGCGGACCGGGATTCGGTCGCCCGCCGCCATGCGTCCACGAAGGCACCGAGGTGCGGGCGCGCCGCCCGTTCGGACTCCAGGTACCGGATCAGGCCGTCGATGGCAGCGTCGTGGGCCTCCGGGCCGGTCCTTCCGGTGAGGTGCGCCCAGCGCAGGTACAGCACGAAGAGGTTCAGGCAGTCGGTCTCGCAATAGGCCCGCACGCGCCCGATCTCGCCGCGGGCGATCATGGCGGCGACCTGCGAGCCGTGCTCGCCCAGCTTCCCGGGCAGGGCCAGGAGCCCGGCGGCCTCCTCCAGGGTCAGCCGCGCGCAGGCCCCGAACTCGGCCAGGACCTCCATCAGGTCCGCGTGCCAGTCTACGGCGTAGCGGTGGCCGTAGCCGTCCCACTTGGTCCCCCTCCTGTACCAGGAGGGCACCGCGATACCGTGCATCAACGAGCGCAGCAGGAGCGTGGGGAGGTCGAAGCTGCGGCCGTTCCAGGTGACGACCCTGTAGCGGCCGGCCGCGAAGAACTTCCAGAAGGCCCGCAGCAGGCGCTCCTCATCCCATCCAGGCTCGCCCCCGCTCCGGCACGACCGGATCTGGTATGCCTCGGTTCCGGTCGCCGCGTCGCGGGCGATGGCTGCCTCGACGAAGGAGACCGCGACCACCTTGTGCCAGGCCGCCTTCGGAAATTTCTCGGACGGCCAATCCGACGGAACCTGCTCCTCGTCGGGCACCGTCTCGATATCGAGGACGAGCAACGCCTGGTGGAGGCCGGCCGGCTCCGCGACGCCGGTCCGCGCCTCCGGCCGGTCCGGACGGTGTCTCTGAGGCGCCGCGGGGGCGTGGCCGTCGAGCAACGTCGCGCCCGCGGCGAGGCGGGCCGCGCCGCCCGGCGCCTGGAGTCCGGGGCGCGCGGTCACGTTCGCGATGGCGTTGAGGGACATGTCGAGACCTTTCCGGGTTCGCGCCGCGGCGGGCTGCGGGAGGCGGGGCTCAAAGGGGCTTCCCGTGGTCCGCGGCAGCCCTCGCAGGCTCGCTGGGCGGAAAACGGAGGGGAGAGGGTTCAGACGCAGACGACGAGCGCCGGGTCGAAAGCCCGGTTGCCCTGCCTCCGCCATGGATTGGCCAGCACCCGGGTCCTTCCGATGTGATAGTCCGCCGCCGCCGGCACGCGGCCGTGGACCCAGAGCGCCGGCGCGCCCCATGCCCGGAGGACGTCCTCCAGGTCGGACGCGAAGGTCGTGGCCTCCCACTCCTCGCACTGCCACTCCGGCCAGCCCGGATGCAGCGAACGCGCCGACGGCGCGTGGTGGGTCAGGACCACGGCCCGGTCGCCGGGACGCACCCCGGCGGCCAGCGATGATGGCGGGACCGAGATGCCGTTGGACTGGATAACGACGCTCGTGAGGAAGTCCTCGATGTAGGCGCGTGACCGGGCATGGGCACCGGCCGCGTCGTACGGGCCCCAGGTCCGGTCGCGCTCCGCCAAAATGTTGTCGCCGCCCCGCCACATGTTGCGCGCGCGCGCCCGCGCGCCGCCGGCGTATGCCGCACCGCCGAGCGCCCAGTCGGTCCAGAGCGTCGCCCCCACAACGTGGACGGCAGCCCCCCGCCCGTCGTCGAGCCGGACGGCCTCATCCATCAGCACGGTGATCCCGAGTTCACGCCCCCTCTCGCGCCCGAGCCGCAGGGTCTCGTGCGGAGGCAAGCCGCCGCGGTACTCGCTGATCCCCGGCACCAGCACCACGGGTCGGCCGGCCCTCCGGTCGCCGAGCGCCCCGGCGAGCCACTCGACCGCGGCCACCAGCCCCTCGGAGATCCCGCCGGCGACCAGCAGGGCGTCATGGTCCGGAAGCGGATCCGGCAGGGCGAACGCGCCGTCGCGGACGGCGAGGTCGGACATGATCCAGAGCCGCATCCCCTCCGACCGGGCGGGAAGCAGGGGGGTCCGCGCGTTGGAGGCCGCGGTCGCGTCCAGGCTGCGGCGGGCGCGCCCGGGCCGGAAGACCGGGGGCAGGACATACGGTTCGGGCAGGATGCGGCCTGACAATGTCCGGGGTTCTCCGTCGCGAAGCGGCGGGCAGGGGCGCCGGCCGCGCTGTGGGGTGGGGCGAGTGGCGGTCAGTGCCTGACGGCCGCCTGCTCCCGGTGGCGCAGCAAGACGTCCAGCATCCGGCGGAGGCGGCGCACCGAACCGCCCCGCCACGCCCTGCGGAGGACCCTCACCTCCTCGCCCGTCAGCCCCTGGACCCAGCGCGGGTCGGTCCCGCGCTCGGCCGCGGCCTGGGCGAGCAGGGCGGGGAGCAGCGCCTCAAGATGCTCGGGACCTGGATGCGGGAACTCGATCCGCCTCAGCCTGTCGAGCAGGGGCGCCGGCAAGTTCCAGTCCACGTTCGCCGTCGCCACCACGGAGACCCAGGAGAGGTCGAGCTCCGCCTGCACGCAGGGGTCGGGGAACCGTGCGGCGGTCTCGGGCTCTAGGAAGGAAATCATGCCATCCCAGAGCCGTCCGTAGTCGCTGCGGGTCGGTGCCTTGTCCACCTCGTCCACCAGGACGAGGGGGTTGGCTTGCAGGAACCGGTTCACCGCCATGAACGGTCGCGCCGGCTCGGCGGAGTACCACCGCCGCTCCGTGCCGCCGAAGCTCGCCCCGGCGTCGTTCGAGCCGTCGACCCGGAAGACCCCGGTCCCGAGCTCCTCGCCCAACCGGCGGACGAAGCGCGACTTCCCGCTGCCGGGCGGGCCCACGATGAGGAGGTGGCCGAGGCGGACGAACGGCTTGCCCACCAGATCGCATAGGACGAAATCGACGGCCCCGCCCGCCTGGGGGAACTCGTAGAGCAGCCGGCGCCGGACGCGCACGAGATCGGGCGTCGGGACCAACGGGAGGGGCTTGGCGATGGACTTCTCGTACCCCTTGGTCACGTCGCGGCCCTTGCCGGAGCCGGTGGCGCCGATGGCCGGACAGACCAGGACGTGTCCCTCGGGCACGCCCGCGTCGGGCTCGTCCGCCGGCGCGGGCGCGGCGCTCCCGGGCATCTCGGCGGTCTTGCGCGCGGCGGCCAGCTCGGCGCGCCTGCGCTCGGCGGCGCGGGCGCGCCGCTCGACGGGTCCGAGCGCCGCCTCGCCGAACCGGAGCGCCGCGCTCCCGATCCCCTCAGTCCCGTAGTAGCGCTCGGTCTCGCCGACGGCGAGCGCGGACAGGCCGAGCGCCAGGGCGCGGGCCTGCACCCGCAGGTCCGCGATGGCCGCGTCGATGGCCTCGACCCACGCCCGGCGCAGAACCTCGGCCCGGGCGTCCTCGGGCATGGGCAAGGGCAGGAGTCCGTGCCGGCCCGCCTCGGCCGAGACGAAGTTGTCGTCGTCGTCGTCGAACTCTTCCGCCATGTCGAGGAGCCGGAGGATCGCCGCGCTCTCGTCGATGCGCGGCAGCTCCCGCCATATCGAGGCGGCCAAGCGCGCCGCGGCCGACCGGTCGGCGGGCGAGGCGGTCAACACGAGGACCGCGTCCGCGATCTCCCGGACCGTGACGGAGTCGTGGGCGGCCGCGAACCCGTCGAGGAGGCCGACGAGCGTGCGGGCCTCCGAGGGATGGACCTCTGACGGCCGCTCATCGCGGCCGTCAGAGCGCAACCTCAGGACGCGCCTGAGCAGGGCCCTGGGGCCCCGCGGCGCCGTCCCGGCGGCCATCTCCGGAAGGTCGTCGTGGATGTCCCGCGCCGGTCCTTGCGCGATCCAGGCCAGGACCGCCTCGCCGAGGCCGGCGTCGACGGCCCCCGCGTCGCGCGCCAGCATCACCGGCACCCGACCGTACAAGCCGTCGGGATCTAGGCCCGCACGCAGGATGCGCGGCAGGTGGCGCAGGACGATCCTGCGCGCGAGGCTCGGGGGTACGACAGGACCGGTCAAAGGAAATTCGTCCTCCATCTTCGTGGTCCGACGCGTCAGGCTTCGCCGCGCTGGCCGAGGCGCAGCCAGCCCTCCTCCGTCAGCGCCCATCTGAGGTTCGGGTCGAGCGCCCACATCCGGCCCGTGAGCACGGCGCTCCCGTCGATCACGCCGACGATGGCGGGAAGCGGCTGCGAGGCGGGCACCCAGCCCTCGACGAGGGGGGCCCACGCGAGCTCCCTGCGGATCGGCGACGCCCCCGCGACGACCCGCTCCAGGCGGCCGAGCAGCGTGCGCAGGGCGGCGACCTGCTCGTGCAGGTCGGCCGGAAGGTAGGCGGTCATCCAAGTCCCCCGTTTGCCGCGACGCCCGATGCGGGAGGCGTCCTCACGCGCCGACCTCCACCACGAGATCCGCGCGGAAGGCCGGGTTCTCGGAGCCGTACCCGCGGGGGTTGCAGATCACCCGTGTGGCGGCGTGCACGTAGTCGAGGCTGGCGTGGACGTGACCGTGAACCCAGAGGGCGGGGCGCCGGTCCTCGATCATCGGCCCGAGATCGGAGACGAAGGCCGGGTTCAGCGGGTCGCCGGCGAAGACCGGCGCGACGGAGGCCGGTGCCGGGCCGTGGTGCGTGACCACCACCTGGGGCAACCCGCCGGGGGTCTCCCGGAGGACGGCGTCCAGGAAGGCGCGCGAGGCCTCGTGCAGGCCGAGCGCCTCCTCCGGGCGGAAGGGCCGCCGCGCGTGGCCCCAGCGGATGCGCCGGTGGTCGTTGAGGCCACGGCCGGCGGCGTCCATCGCCGCCCGCCGCCGTTCAAGGCCATCGAGCGCATAGTCGGTCCAGAGGGTGGCCCCGCAGAACCGGACGCCGCCGAGCGCGACCGCCTCGTCCTCCAACAGGTGAATGCCGGCGGCTTGCGCGGCGGCACGGCCCAGCGCGAGTTCCTCGCCGTGGATGCGGCGGTAAAACTCGTGGTTGCCGGCGACCATCACGACCGGCATGTGGCGTCCGAGCGCTTCGGCCGCCCAGTCCACCGCGGCGCCCAGCCCCTCGCAGACGTCGCCCGCGACGACCACCACGTCGGCTTCGGGGATACGGGCCGGGTTCCACGGTGGCCCTCCCACTCCTTGGTGGAGGTCCGACAGGATCCAGATGCGCATGGGTGCCGTCCTTGGGCGATTGGGATGCGGGGCAGGGGTTCTCGGCCGGCGCCGGGGCGAACCGGTCCCGGTCGGTCACGGCCGCGGCGCCGGCGGGACGCGCGGCACCCAGGCCGCCCACCGCGCGGCGAGTTCGACCAGGTGACGCTCGTCCGGACGTCGGCGCGCCAATCGCCTCAGCGCGCTTGCGAGGACGACCGGGGCGGTTCGATCACCGCACAAGGCACGCAGCAGCAGGGCGCTCGCGACGGTGTCGGCCGCCGGTCCGCTCACCCCTTCCAGGCGCAGGACCGTGAGCGCGATGCGCGTGGTCGCGACCGGATCGCCCCGGAGCGCGGCGTCCCAGCGTCGCCGGGCGCAAGGGGGTTCGACCGCGCGCAACACCATGAGGAGCGAGCGCGCCGTCGCGGGACCGAGGGACTGCGGCGGCACGACCCGCCACAGCCTGAGCATCGGGGGCGCGCGCCTCAGCGCGGCGTTGGCGGCGGGCGGGCACGCGGGAGCGGCCGGGCAGGCGTCGCGGCGCCCGGAAGCGGGTCGGGACATGTCAGGCTATCTCCATGGCGTCGGGATGGGCGGGAGGGCGCGCGCTCACTGGAGCCCCGCCGCCGGCGTCGCCTCTGCCGGTGTCCCCAGGCGATAGAGGCGCGACAGCGTCCGCGCCCAAGTTCTTCCGTCCGTGGCGAAGACGTCCGAGGTGAGGGTGGGGCGCCCGGAAGCGATGGTCGGGTGGCCGAAGGAGACGCCGGCAAGCACCCGCGTCCGGCCGCTCAGAAAACTCCAGGATTCCATGAGCGGCGCCCGCGCCATCTCCTCCGGAGCCGGTCCGCCTTGCTCCAGCGCCTCCAGCGCGTCGGCGAGGTCGCGCAGCCGGTCGCAGAGCCGCCGCTCGTCGGGGGTGACGGGCATCTCGGGATCGAGGCCGAGCGCGCGGGCGAACCGCCCGCTGTCGAGGGAAGCGACGAAGGGATCCTGGGCGGCCACCTCGATGGCGGCGAGAAGGAGCATGCCCTGGCGCACCGTTCCGGCCAGCGGATGGCCCGCCGCGACGGCGTGCGTCTCGGATCGCGTCGGCGCGGGCAGGGCCACGGGCAGGAACCGGCAGCCGTCACCGGCGCCGGCGCGGCGGAGGAGGGGGCGCATCGTCTGTTCGAAGCGCGTGGCGTCCGGGCCTCCTCCGGCCCGTCCGGCCCCGAGCAGCCAGACCGGGGCGGCGGATCCGGGCTCCGGCCCCACGCCGGAAGCCTGATCCGCCGCCGCCCGTCCCGAGATCACCTGTTCCCCGCACTGGCCGAGGGCGAAGGCTGCGAGGCGCTCCTCCATGGCGCCCGGACCGACAACGACCACCGACAAGGCCGCCGCCTCGCGCAAGCTGCGGTAGGGGAGCCAGGAGAGCGGAAGGTCCAGGACGACGTCCCGCGCCGTCGCCTGCGCCTGCCTGATCAGATCCTCCGGATCGTCGAAGGTGACGAGGTCGCCGGGTTCGGCCTCGACGACGCACAGGGCCTCTGGCATCGTCTCCGGGATCCGGGCAAGGCCCTGTCCCCGCTCGGTGATCCTCAGCAACGTGGCGGGCCGTGCGGCGGTGGTCAGGGCGTGGGCCGCCGCGAGGGCGGCATGGGTCGCGGCCGAACGGCCATCGGCCCCGTAGAAGGCGTAGAGCATGGAGCAGTCCCATCCCGAGAGAGCGGAGCGGGCCACGGATGCCGGCGATGGAGTGGGACCACGCGCGGACGGGCGAGCTCAAGCAACGAGATGGAACTATACCACGGGTGTAATATTTTATCACGAGCAAAGCAAGCCGCCGCTCGACTTATCCTCAGCCAACGTCGAAGCGCTGGAGCCCGGCGCCCCCCTTCCGGGCGTTGTGTGCCAAGCGGCTCGCGAGTTGCTCGGCCTGACGCAGCTTGAGTTCTCGAAACTCTCGGACGTGAGCAAGAAAACGATAAATGATTTCGAGAACCAGAAGGTGGAGCCCCGAAGCCGCGTGGTCCGCGCCTTACGCGAAGCCCTGGAGAACCGTGGGGCGCGCTTCTACCGAAGTGGCGAAGCGATTGGCGTTCTGGTCAGCAGGCCGCACGTGAAGCGCGATGACGCGGAGGATGGCACCGGGCGAGGCTAAACAGCTTGGTTCCGCGAAGAGATCTTGCCTCTACATGTGGGTACGTTTCTACCGGCATCGGCTTGCGGTGGTCGAGCAACAGGGCTGGACGTCACGGGATCGCTCGCATCCAGCCGTTGCCCACGGTTCCCCAGGGAAGCGGGTGTCAACCGTCGGACCTGGAGAACCAGGCTCGGCGCCCTGGCAAGACCATCGCTTCCAAGATGCGGCCTCGCCCCGCTCAAGCCAGCCCCCCGCTATTGCGGGCGCCTGAGGTCGAGAACGACCCACCCGAGGATCGCTGCCGTGAGGGTTGCGATCACGGGCATCGCGACGCCATCGTGCCCCGGCCGAGCGTCTCAGGCGCCGACCAGACGAAACTGCGGCTCGCCGGCTGACCTGCCCGTTAGGCGCGATGCGCAGCGGGTCTGGTTCCGGCCGCATGCCTTGGCTTCGTAGAGGGCGGCATCGGCCAAGCCGTAGAGGTCGGCGTCGGTTATCCCGGTCGCCAGCCCGATGCTGACCGTGACGGCGCCTGGCGCGATGCCGGCCGAGGCGATTGCCAGTCCCGACACCTGGGCGTGCACCCTCTCGGCGACGCGCCGCGCGCCCGCAGCGTCGGTGTTCGGCAAGAGCAGCACGAACTCCTCGCCGCCGACCCGACAGGCGAGGTCGCCGGGCCGGGGCACGGCAGCCTTGAGGCAGCCGGCCAAGCCCTTGAGCACCTCGTCACCCACAGCGTGGCCGTAACGGTCGTTGTAGCGCTTGAAATGGTCGGCATCGACGACGAGCAGCGACAGCGGGTTGCCCGTGCGTCGGGCGTCCTCGCAAGCCCGGGCGAGGACCTGCTCGAACCGGCGGCGGTTCGCAAGGCCGGTCAGCGCGTCGGTGCGCGAGAGGCGGGCCATCTCGGCGTGCATCTCCGCGCGGCGGCGGAGCTCGCGGCCGAACAGCAGCGACAGCGTGACCGTCAGCCCGCACAGCACGAGTACGACGGCGGCGATACCGAGCGCCTTCGTCCGCCATGCGGCCTCGACCTCGGCGGTGGCGACGGCGACGTTGAGGACGAGGGGTAGGTCGCCGACCCGCGTGAAGGCGTAATGGCGCTCGACGCCGTCCCGGACCGAGGTGCCGACGAAGGCGCCGCCGCCCTCGCGCACGAACCGGTCGAAGTTCCGGGTGCCGGCGATGTTCACGCCGATGTCGGCCTCGACGTAGGGATGGCGCACGACGCGCGTGCCGTCCTGCATGTAGAGGTTGATCGCACCCTCATGACCGAGGCTGATCCGGTCGAACAGCCGGGTGAAGTACGATAGCTTGAGCGTACCAAGCGCAACGCCGCCGAACGAGCCATCGGGGTTGGCGATGCGGCGGCTGAACGGCAGCATGCGCTCCCCGGTCAGGCGCGAGATCAGCGGTCGGCCGATATGGAGGCCGACGTCCGAGCGCGCCTTGTGGACCTGGAAGTAGTCGCGGTCGGCGTAATTGCCCTTGCGCGGAGGGACGGCGCCCGCATCGGCCGCGACGTCACCGTCGGCGTCGATGACCAGCATGACCCCGAGGTCCTTGGCGGTGGCGGCCCGGTCGAACAGGATGAGTTGGCGCAGCTTGGGGCCGGCCCCCGCCGCCTCGGGCGCACGCAGGTTCTCGACCGCCGCCTGCAGGGACAGGTCGATGAGCTCGACGTTGCGGGCAATGTCACGCTCGATGACCTGCAGTAGGTTCTTCGAGGTTTGCTCGGCCTTGTCCCAGGCGTCACGGCGCACCTCCAGCAGCAGGAGCCCTGACGTGACCAGCATGCCGACGGGCGCCAGCACGCTGAGCGCGACCCAGTTGCGGCCGGACCGGAGGATGCGCGGGAGGCGCCGAGGCAGGATCATCGCGCGGCGTTCCCCGGCTGCGTTGTCGTCGCTTCGATCCTGACACGCCGAGACCTAACGGGTCTTTGCGAGTGCGGAAGGGTTGTCCGGCCCGCCCACGCCTGACGGACGGGCTCGCCGAGGCAATCGGCCGCGCGAGCCTCGACCTGCTCGTCACCGACGAGACGCCCCCCCCCGGGTCCTGCGCTAACCGCGAGCCTGACGTTCGATCACCCGGCTGCCGGTCAGCGGCGTCGTGAGCGCTGCCTCACCGCTCCTTGTACCCGTGAGATGAAGAACGCGGGGACGGCGAAATAGGAAGCCGAGCCAGGTGCCGCGGATGAGCCGCTCGAAGAGAAGAGGCAGTACGACGGCGACGCTCATCACGGCGAGCGAGGCCAATCCGACATCCTCGATCACGCCCGTCTTCACGATCAGGCTGCGCCAGGCGGCCATTGGCAGGAAGAAGGCAAGATAGATCACGATGGAGCGCTTCCCGCAGGTACGCAGCGCCCCCGTCACGACGCCTCCCGCTTCGGCCAGCAAGCTGGCAAGTGCGACAATCGCCAGCGCGCCCGCGAATCCGGCCGCGAGACCCACCCCCGGCAGGCTCGCGAGGGTCGGGTGGTCCGGGATGCCCGACGGCGTGAAGGCGAGCCAGCCCTCGGCCAACGCCCAGGCCCCAAGGCTTGCAAGCGCCAGCCGCCGGTAGCGCCGCACGGCATCGGAGAAGGCAAAGATCTGGTCGGCCAGGAGGTAGCCGCCGACGAAGTAGACGTAGCGGGCGCAGAACTCCTCAACGAGGAAGGAGGAGGTTTGGACCGGCATGATCTGCAACAGCGCGGCGGTCCCGAGAAGCGCCGGGCCAGGCAAAGGCCGCAGCAACTTCGTCACGATCGAGAACACGGCGAGGAGATAGATGAACCACAGCGTTGAGTAGGGCTCGACGAGGGCGAGGGCAAGGTGAGCTAGGAAGGCCGGGATGCCCCCATCCCCGGCGACGGTCTCGTACTTCAACGCCGACTGAAGCAGCAGCCAGAGCAGGTAGAAGTAGGCGAAGTGGATTATGCGCCGGTCGGCGAAGCGGCGCCAGTCACGGTCCAGCACCCGTCCGACGAACAGACCCGAGAGCAGGAAGAAGTCCGGGATCCGGAACGGCTTGGCGAAGGCGACGACCGGGTGCAGGAAGCCCTCCCCACCCATCGCCTCGCCGGTGCCGAGGGTCGAGTGCATCATCACCACGAGCAAGATGCAGATGCCCTTTGCCACGTCGACCCAGGCGTATCGGAGCTCCTCCTCCGCTTGAGTTCTCGCCCGCCCGCCCACGATCCGTCCCCGTATCCCAGCCCGGGGCCGAGTTTCGCCGGAGCCGGTTAAGCGAGCGGCAGCACCGGCGCGCGACCGTCCATGATGGACAACGGAACTTGAACGAAGCCGCGGCCGCGGTACCAGCGCACGTTCGCCGATGCGCCGACCAGCCCCCCCGGACGAACTGCCCTGCGTCCCGTGGCGCGTTGCGAAGCCGCGTCGAACCCGTTCCGGCGCGCTCCAGCGGTGTCCACGGCTTGCGCCCGAGGCCGCCCGGAGGCGGCACAACTTCAACCGATAAGGGCCGGGAAAGCGCAGCCGGGGTTGCCGCCGGCGCCCGGCGTGGTGTCATCGCACCGCTCTCCCGCGCCACCGTCACCAGGCCGGTCGGGCAAACGCGCGCTCGGCCACCGGGACATCGTACCTCGCTCCGGCACGCTCAACGTCTCACGCCATACGGTCGCCCGCCACGGACGGCCGTCAATCCCAGATCCCGCGCAACCGTACTTTCTACGGTGTGTGCCGGCCTCGCTGCGTTCCATATAGGCCGCTCGCGGAGTGGGGGCTGACGTTGGGCGAAGACCGGCCGGACGAGTATCACGTCTACCTGAGACACGACGACGTCATCTATTTCCTGGCGGCGGACGGGACGTTCGTGTCGGACCTCGAAGGCGGTCGCGCTTTCGAGAGGATCGAGGACGCGTTCGAGGTGATCAACGCCATGACGGATGGGCGCGATCTCCCGAGGGAGCATGAACCCGGAGTGGTTCGGAACGCGCACCGCTTCTACGGGCCACGCGCCCGAGGCTGAGGGCAGGCGAACCCGCACGCAGCAGGGAGGGGGAGACCTGACCGGCATTTGGACCGGGCGGACCGAGGCTACCGCGTGGCGGCGGTTCTGGGTGGCCGACAGGCGACATCCGGGAAGCACATGGGTGCGGGCAGGAGGTCGTCCAAGGACGAGGGCGCCGAGCCCGTACCAGCGGCCCGCCACGTGTCGCACGCTGAGCGCCCCCCGGGCCGAGACATCGTCAGCGCAGGCCGATCCTCAAGCAGGCGACCCGCCTGAAGCGCAGGCTGAACTGCCTGAGCAGTCTGTACGGCAGCAGGACCGTGTTGCCCGCCGGGCGCCGGACAAAGGCCCCGGGCAGACCGACCTGCGCTGTCGCCACCATGCGGTCGCCGATCCTAACACATAAGCACGGCGCAACAGCCCCTTCTGGCGCCTCATCAACAGGAAGAAGCGCTCGGTGGATGTGCCGCCGTGGACGCGGCTGCTATAATAAGGCCAGAGCGTGCGCGCGCTGCCGCCCGGGAAGTCCGCCCGCGCCGAGCCGCTGTCGGGCATGAACAAGGTGTCGTGGATGAAGGCGGCGTCGCCGACCCGGTAGGCGACGGAGGCCAGGGTGTGGCCCGGCGTGAACAGCACCTCGACGTCCAGGTTGCCGATCCGGAAGCGCTCGCCGTCGGCGAAGAGGCGATCCCACTGCGAGCCGTCCGCCGGGAAAGTCTCGGGCAGGTTGTAGAGCCCCTTCCAGAGCTTCTGCACCTCGACGACCTTCTCGCCGATGGCGGTCGGCGCGCCCGTCCTGTCGTGCAGGTAGCCGGCCGCCGAGAAGTGGTCGGCGTGCGGGTGCGTGTCGAGGATCCACTGCAGCCTGTAGCCCGCGCGCGCGATATGGGCGAGCAGGGCATCGGCCGAGCGGGTGGCGGTCGCCCCCGACTTCGGATCGAAGTCGTGCACCGGGTCGACGATGGCGCAGTGTTTCGTCTCCGCATCGGCGACGACGTACTGCACGCTGCCCGTGCGCTGCTCGTAGAAGCCCGTCACGAGCGGGCGTCCGTGCAGGGACGTTGCGGTCAGGTCTGACATGCATTCCTCCGGTTCGGGATGAACGGCTTCGGGGCTCTGGACGTCACGCCCGACCGAGCAAGGCTGGCAGGCCGCGCGCGACGACGTAGAGGCCGACCAAGATCACCAGGCCGGCGAAGGTGATGGTCAGGGCGCGCTTGTGCCCGGCGAGACGCTGGCCGAGGCGGGCGCCGACGAGGCCGCCGAGCGCGCCGCCCAGGATGAACAGCCCGGCCAGCGTCCAATCGATCAGGCCGGAGACCGCGTAGCTCGCGGCGGTGGCCGCCCCGAAGGCGCTGACCGCCACCAGCGAGGTGCCGATGGCCATGGGCAGCGGCATGGACGTCGCCAGCATCAGGCCCGGCACGATCAGGAAGCCTCCGCCGATTCCGAAGAAGCCGGAGAACAGGCCCACCGCGAACCCGATGCCGAGCAGCCAGGGCAGGAGCACCGGGGCGCTCCGTTTGGTCAGGCGCACGTCCGGATCGCCCTCGCCGCGCCGCCGGCGCAGCATCAGGCCGCCGACCGCCAGCATCACGAACCCGAACAGGGCGAGCAGGCTCTGCCCGTCGACCGCCCTGGCCGCGGCCGAGCCGGCCAGGGCGCCGAGGACGCCGGCGAGCGAGAACGCCCCTGCGCACCGCCACTTCACGTTCCCGGCCCGCCACTGCGGGACGAGGTTGCCGGCCGCGCTGACCGAGACCGCCAGGGCGCTGGTGCCGATGGCGACATGGGGCGAGTTCACGCCGACCGCGTAGGTCAGGAGGGGCACTGCCAGGATCGAGCCGCCTCCGCCGACGAGGCCGAGGACCACGCCGACGAGCCCACCCGAGCCCGCCGCCAGGCCGAAGGTGACGAAGCTCGCCATCACGCATCCGCCGGCGCGGCAGAGGTGGACGCCGCTTGCCGGGAGACGGCGGATGGCAGGGCCTGGAACAGCAGCATGCCGACGACCATGGCGGCGACGAAGACCGCGGCCCGGGTCGGCACGACCGAGAGGAGGGTCAGCGCCGGCCCGGGGCAGAGGCCGGCCAAGCCCCAGCCGATGCCGAAGACCGCGGCGCCCGTCAGCAAGCGCGGATCGAGGTCGCGCCGCGTCGGGATCTCCAGCTTGGGCGCGAGCACTGGCCGGCCCCGGCGCGTCGCGATGCGGTAACCGGCGGCCGAGACCGTGACGGCACCCGCCATGACGAAGGCGAGGCTCGGGTCCCAGCGGCCGGTCACGTCGAGGAAGGCGAGGACCTTGGCCGGGTTGGCCATGCCGGAGACGATGAGGCCAAGCCCGAACAGCAGGCCGGCCGCGAACGCGGACACGATCCTGGACATGGTCAGGCTCCGATCAGGTGACGCGTGACGAAGACCGTCACGGCGGCGGCGGCCATGAATGTGCCGGTCGCCACGAGGGAGCGGGGCGAGCCGCGGCCGACGCCGCAGACGCCGTGGCCGCTGGTGCAGCCGGCTCCGAGCCGCGCGCCGAAACCGACCAGCAATCCCGCAAGCCCGAGGAGCGGGAGCGAGGCCTCGACCGCCACGGGCGGCCTGCCGCCGCCGAGGCCGGCGTGGACGAGGGGCGCGAGAAGCAGGCCGGCGAGGAAGGCGGCGCGCCAGCCGATCCCGCCGGTGCTCGGCGGCAGCAGGCCGCCCAGAATGCCGCTGACGCCCGCGATGCGGCCGTTGAGTATCAGGAAGAGCGCTGCGGAGGCGCCGATCATGAGACCGCCGAAAACGGCGGAAAGCGGGGTGAAGGTATCCATGGCACTCACTCCTGGACCGCGGTGCCGGGCGTCTCGCGCAGGCTTGGAGCGATCCCTCAGGCGCCGGGGGCGTGGCCGTCGTGAGCGGCAGCGTCCAGCGACGGCGCCACCAGATTAGTGATGTCTAAATTAGAAATATCTAATCAAATGTCAAGGGATGGCGGGGAGACGCCGGATGGTCCGGGACGGCGGAACGGGCCGCGCTCCACACCGCCCCTGGCGTGAACCGCCGGATCGAGGCGGCGCTTCACGAGAGCCTCCGCTGGCACGGGGGCATCCCGAGGCGAGCGGCCGGCGGTCGCGCGAACTGGACGGGAATGGGATCGCGGGCCCACGTCGGCGGCCAACGCGGCGACGCTGGCCGGGATGGCTCTCGGGAGCGGTCACGGACCGGCGCCGGTCACGGCTCCCGGCGGCCGTGGCCGCCTTTCTGCCGCCTCACGCCGTCCAGGACTGGGGCCCGCCGTTGCCTGTCCTGAGGCGCCTCGACCTTCGGGCCGCCCGGGCGATCGATGTCGAGCGCGACGCCCTGCGGGCACGCCGGGGGTTCCGATCCGGTTGGCCCCGGAGCCGACGACCGTGGCAGCCGGGTCGACCACGCCGTCACGGCGGCGCTGGGTGGACGGCCAAGCCGCCGACGCGGCGGAGCGCGCGCCTGGCGGAGCCCTGGTTACCCGATCAGCCCGCCTCCGGGCAGAAGATGTCCTTGAGCGTCGCGAGCAGGCGCGCGGCGCGGGGATCCTCCAGGCGATAGTGGAGCGTCTGGCTCTCGCGCCGGAAGGCGACCAGCCCGTCCTCGCGCAGCTTGGCAAGATGCTGCGAGAGGGCCGATTGGCTGAGGTCCACCGCCTCGGCCAGGCTCGTCACGTCCATCTCGCCCCGGGCGACCAGCAGGCATAGGATGAGGAGACGCTTCTCGTTCGCGAGAAGGCGCAGCAGGCGCGCGGCATCGGCCGCCTTGTCCTGAAGGCGCAGCAGGTCGGTCGTTGTCACCGCATCCATCGACGTCGGCCGCCCTGTATTAGACAACCCTGTTTTAGCTGGCACTAACATGGTGGCTCTGACAGGAATTCCCAACCCTGGCGATGCCGGGCAGGCAGACGTGGCCGGCGCGTAACGCGCTCGACATCTTCGCCCGGCATCGCATGTTTCCCGCGGGAGCATCATCCGTCGAAGCCGGTGAGTCCACCGTGGGACGCAGGACAACCGCGCCTGCGGGCGGGAGCGCGCGCTCGAAGCCGTCCGGGAAGCTCTCTGATGGACGTCTCAAGGCGGCGCCACCGGAATTCAGTCGGCAGCGGCGGGCTCGGCACGCGCTCGGGGGAGACCGCCCGGCAGGTCGCTCTCGCGCAACGGGTTCATGGTCCGCGCCGCGGCCAGCACGGGACGGCGGCGTCGGCCACACCGGGACGGGCAGAGCACACGCGCCCGCCCACGCCCGTCGGCGCCGGCCAGCGACCGAGCCTGCCGATCCCCGGGAACGGACTGTTTCATGCGCTCTTCACGCAGACCCGGGGATCCGCTGTCAACCGCTTGAACTTGCTCACACTCTGCGTCCTTGCTCATTCACGAGCCGGAGCAGGCCGAGCCGCGTTGACCTGGCAAGTGATGAGTGCCTTCCTCCGCCGTTCGCGAAGGCGCAGGCTCCCACGTCGAGGCAAGGCTTCTCCCCAGGCATCGGCACCGGACCCTCCGTTCCGGGAACATGGCGGCCTTCCGAACAGGCCGGGTGATGCCCGCGCAGCGGCCTGCGGAAGCCCGGCCGCTCTTCCTCGTCGCTCATCCAGCCCCGACGTCGGCCATCGCGGCGCGGGTCACCGGGACGACCCGGCCGCTCGTCACGAAGACGATCAGGCCGAGGCGCGCGCCCGTCGCGAGAAGGTATCGGGCCACCTGACGCCGGTAGTCGGCGAGGACCGCCTCCGCAGGATCCACGTCGCTTTTCCAGTCCACCACGATGTCCGGCTTGCCGACCGCGTCGCAGGCAATCGCGTCCACCACGCCCGCCGTCGCCTGGTCCTCGTCGGCGAGGCTCTCGAACCCGAACACGGGCAACTCGGCCTGGAGGCGCTCGCGGATCCCGGCGATCTCGGGAAGGCCGAGCGCCCGGGTCACGCTGGCCGCGACCTCGGCCAGGTCGACCTCGGCCCCGGCAGCGTCGCCGGTTCCGAGACCGAGCTGCCGGGCGAGGAGCCCGGCGCGCCGTCCGAGATCGTCGCCTTCGCTCGCCTCGCCCGTGAGGATCTCCTCCAGCAGCTTGTGGATGAGGATGCCGCGCTCCCGGCTGCCTGTCGGCCGTCCCCCGGGTCCGCGCCCGCCGTCGGTACCGCCCTCGACCAGGCCGGGGGCGCCGGACGTCTCGGGACCCGCCGCATCGCCGCGGCTGGGGACGATCCAGCGCAAGCGGCGCTGCCGGGCGACGGCGGCGGCCTCGGCGGCGAAGATTTCCCGTGTCTGACCGTTCGCGAATTCCGGCGCGACGGCCGGCGTCCCGACCGGCAGCCGCTCCACGTCGATGGACGGCAAATCCGCCAGCCCGAGGTCGACCACCGCCGACCAGGACGTGCTGGCGCCCGGCTCGGCGAACCGCGTGAGCACCAGCGTCTCGCGGGCCCGCGTCGCCGCCACGTACCAGAGGCGGACCCGCTCGTTCCCGACCTCGCGCTTCTCGGCCTCCAGCGCCTCGTCGTAACCGGCCGGGCGCACCCCGAAGACCGGGCAGTAGAGACAGTTCGAGGCGCGGTCGACCAGGGCTCCGGAGACGGCCTTGGTCCGGGTGGTGGTGTTGATCGGGATCACGACGGGCCATTCGAGCCCCTTGGACGCGTGCATGGTGAGCAAGGAGACCGCGGCCTCCTGCGCGTCCGGCCGGCCCTCGACCGTGCGCGTCCGGCCCTCCCAGGCCGCCCTCATCGCCCCCGCGAAGGCCCGCAGGCCGCGCACGGCGAACGGGCGCGACATTTCCAGGAACAGGTCGATGTTGGCCAGCGCCCTCTCGGCGTGGCCGTCGTGACGCTGCTGCACCACCGGGCGCAGCATGAGCGCGTCGACGGCTTGGCTGAGGATGTCGTGCGGTGTCGTGCCGAGCGCCCGCTTCGCCAGGGCCTGCAACCGTTCCAGCACCGGCCGGGCCACCGGATGGTTCACGTGCGCGACATCGACGTGCAGGCGCAGCCTGGGGACGCTCTCCGGGCGCTCCGGGTCGCGCGGCAGTCCGTCGACGAGGTCGAGCAACTCCTCGTCGGTCAGGCCGACGGCCGGCCCCCGCAGCAGGGCCCCGAGCGCGAGCGTGTCGCGCGGGTCGGCGAGCACCCGCGTCAGCGCGATCAGGTCATGCACCTCCTGCCGCCGGAAGAAGCCCTTGCCGGCCTGGGTCGAGACGGGGATGCCCCTGGCCTCAAGCGCCTCCTCGTACCGCCAGAGGTCGCTCCCGCTCGGTGCCAGCAGCGCGATGTCGCCGGCCCGGAGCGTGCGGGTGCCCGCGCGCTTGCAGGTCACGAGCTGGTGCCCGATCAGGCGCGCGCAAAGGTCCGCGACCGCTTCCGCCTCGGCGTCGCGCAGCGCCTCCGCGGTCCGCTTCGCCCCGTCGGCACCGGCCGGCACGTCGAGCGCCGCGATGCAGGGTCCGCGGTCGTGGTCGGGATGGAAGGCGTCGAGCGCCGCGAACCCGGGTTGCCCGACCCCGTTCAGGATGTCGCCGAAGCGTTCGTCCACGTAGGCGAGGATCGAGCGGCAGGACCGGAAGTTCGTCGAGATCGCGAGGACGTCGTCGGGCGAGCGCGCGAGGATGCGGTCGCGCGCCCGGACGTAGGTCGACACGTCCGCCCCGCGGAAGCGGTAGATCGCCTGCTTCGGATCGCCGACCAGGAACAGCGCGCCCGGCCGCAGCACGCGTTCCGTCCACGCGTCGGCCGCGCCGTCGGGCAGCTCGCCGCACAGCCGCCAGAGGATCTCCGTCTGAATCGGGTCCGTGTCCTGGAACTCGTCGACCAGGACGTGGCGGTAGCGGCGCCCCAGCGCCTGCCGCACGGTCTCGTGCGCGCGGAGCAGCGTGGCGGCCGCGGCGATCAGGTCGTCGAAATCGAGCAGGGCGCCGTCGCGCTTTCGGGCCTGGTACCGGTCGAGAACGGTCCGCACCGTTCCGACGAGCCTGGCCAGGAGTTCGCTCGCGGCGTTGGCCTTCAGCCGGCGCCAAGCCTCGCAGCACGCGACGTGCAGGCGCTCGGCCGACGCCTGGAGCCGGTCGGCCTCCGTCTTCGGAAGGCCGACCAGCTTGGCGGCGCCGGCCCACTTGCCTTTGCCCCCGCGGTACTTCGCGAAGTCGCCGTCCGCCTTGCACAGGCTCGCCTCCGCCGCCGCCGTCAGGATGGCGACGAGGTCGGCGTCGGCGACGCCGGTGTCCGGCAGCCGCGCGGCCATCGCCTGGAACGCCCGCACGTTCGCGGCGGTCTCACCCTCGGAAACCCCGCAGCTCCGCTGGAAGTCCGCGAAGGCCTGCACGCTGGCGCCGAAGGCCCGCACCAGGTCGGGAAGGGGTTCCGCCGGCGCGGTGCCCACCGCGCGCCCCTCGCGCAGGCAGCCGGCCACGCGGTCGATGGCCGCCAGGGCCGCGTCCGGGTCGGCCAGCACCATCTCCGCGACAAGGCCGCCGCCGCCGGAGAGGCACTCGCGGAGCCAGCCGTCGCGCAGATCCTGGAAGATGCCGTCCGCCTCCGCCTCGTCGGCGACCCGGGCGCCCGGGTCGATGTCGGCCTCGACCGGGTAGGGCTTGACCAGGCGCTGGCAGAACCCGTGGATGGTGGTGCAGGCCAGCGCGTCGAGATGCTCGCCGGCCTCGACCAGCCGGGCTCGCTGATCCGGAGACAACCCGTTCGGGAGGACGACCCGCAGCTCCTCCGGGACCTGCCCCTCGACCAGCCGGCCGACGACCTCGCCGACGCGCTCCAGCAGCTCGCTGGCGGCGAGTTCCGTGAAGGTGACCGCCGCGATGGATCCGGGGGCGACGCCCGCGGCCAGCATCATGGCGATGCGGCCGGCCATCAGCGCCGTCTTCCCGGATCCGGCCCCGGCCTCCACGAGCAGCGACCTGTCGTGGGCGGTCATGGCGAGCGCGCGCTGGGCCGCGTCGGCGAGGCCCCGGTCGTGGGCGGTCATCAGGCGGCCTCCCAGACGCGGGCGGCCTCGCCGAGCGCCGTCGTCACCAGGTCGTGCTTGCGCGGGCAGTAGGTCTTGTCGGCGTTCGCCGGCAGCGCGAAGGCCAGGTCGTTCCAGGCATCCCGGGCATCGGGGCCGGCGAAGGCGTTGCCGGCCCGCAGGCTCGCGCCGGCCGCGACGAGATACGTGGCCAGCTCGTCGAGGGCCTCGTCCGGCCGTTCGAGCCGGAGGCACAGGGATTCCCGCGGGAAGTGCAGCGAGGCATCGATCGACACGTCCGCGCCGAGGAGCACGCGGGTGGCGTAGCCGTACAGGCACCGCTGCAGTTCGCGGCCGCCGTCGAGGACCGTCCCCGCCTCGCGGGGCTTGCCGGTCTTGTAGTCGCGCACCCGCGCGCTGCCGCGGTCGTGCGACAGGTCGAGCCGGTCGATGTAGCCGGAGATCCGGAAACCGGTGCCGGGTATCGTGACCGTGGCGTCGCTGTCCCAGGGGAGGGGGTGGTGGTCGCGCTTCGGCGGCTGCCCGCCGAACGGGACCTCGACCCAGCTTCCCTGCCCGAGGAGAGGCTGGTCGGGGTGGGTGAGCGCGGCCAGGGCGAGCGCGGCCGTCTCGTCCAGGGTCCGCCGCCAGATCAGCCGCGGCGGGATCGGGCGCTCGCGCTCCCAGACCTCGGCGACGGTGGCGAGGACCGCGGCCAGCGCCCGGCGCTTGCCCGCGTCCGTCGACGGGGCGAAGCCGCCATCCGCCTCCAGGGCGACCACCGCGCGTTCGAGCACCTCGTGCAGGAGGTTGCCGAAGGCCTGATGACCGAGCGTGAGCGGCTCCGCGGCCGCGTCGGCCGTCTCCAGGCCGAGCCCGTAGGTCCAGACGAAGCCCAGCGGGTCGCGCAGGAGCTTGCGCAGCGACCGGGCGGAATGGGTGCGATCCAGGATCGCGAGCACGACCGGGTGGTCCGGCCGGACGCGCCCGTCGTGCGCGGTCAGCTCCGCCCGGCCCCAGGCCCGCCAGCAGCCCGCCGCGCAGATGGCCGGGGCCGTCGCGCGGAACTCCGCCGGCCGGGCCATGAGTCGGTCGACCTCGCCCACGGCGTGGGCCGGGACGCGGTTGCGCCCCAGGTAGGTCTCGGCCGCGCCGAACTCGCGCAGCAGCGGGCTCCTCCCGAGCAGGCGCCCGTCGGGGCCGCGCCGCGGCCGGGACAGCACGACGGCCCCGGCGCTGGTGGCCAGAATCGCGCGGAAGTCGCTCCTGTCGGCCAGCGGCCTGGGGAAGGGGTCGAGAAGACGGGACGGCACGAGATGGTCCGACAGCAGCCGATCTTCCGCGCTGACCTGCGGCCAGCCGCGCGAGCTCAGCCCGAGCAGGCGCACGAAGCGCCGCGGGGCGGCGGCCAGCGCCGAGGCGGGGGCCCAGACGACCGAGGCGCAGGCGTCCGCCCCGTCGTCGATGCGCAGGCGTCCCAGCGTCAGGTCGACGACGGCCGGCGCCCCCTCGATCAAGGCCTTGCGCCAGATCCGGAGCGCCAGGCCGTGCAGGAAGCGCTCTCCCGCCTCCGCCGCGACCGACACGCCCTGCACGAGCACGCCCACGACGTCCCGCAGCGCCGGGACGTGGTCCTGCCCGTCCGGGAAATCCTCTGCCCGGAGGCTGTTCAGCAGCCGTTCCCAGGCCGTCGGGTCGGTCAGCGGCGCCTCGCGCGGAAGGACGCGGGTCCATCGCTCGGGCAACGCGGCGAAGGGACCGGGGCCGTCGCGCAGGAGGGCCGCCAAGCGGCGGACGCCGTCCTGCGAGATCCCCCTGACCAGGACGTCGGCGAGGGCGGCCGCGGCCTGCCCCTCGCGGACGCTGGCGGCGGGCACCCCGTGGACGAAGCGCACGTCGAGGTTCGCCTCCGCCCGGAGCGCGAGCACGACGTCGTCGTACTCCTCGGTGCGGCAGGCCGCGACCGCGATGTCCGCGGGCGCGGCCTGCCCGGACGCCATCAGCTCGCGGGCCCAGCGCAGCGCCTCCAGGACCTCGTGCCTCGGGGTCGCCGCGCTGCAGACCGCGACCGCCGGCCGTTCCGGCGCGCACGTGACGACGCGGATGCCGGCCGCCTCCACCCAATCCGGGACGGAGCGCGGCCCCGCCACCCAGGTCACGGGAACGTGCGCGACCAGGGATGCGACGAGGCCGCGCCAGCACGGCGGCACGTCCGGGAGCCCGACGATCTCGACGGGCCCGAGCACCCGCGGCGCGTGGGCGAGACGCGCCCGCGCGGCCTCGGCGAGGTCGACGGGCCGCATCATCCCGGCCGGCAGGCGGGCGAGGACGGCCTCCTCCAGGCGCCGGACCGAGGCGGTCCGGTCGGCCGGGTCGGCCGACCGCGCCAGGTCGAAGGCGGCCAGCCACGCCTTCCGCACGGTCTCGGCGGCGGCGTCGACCATGCCCGGCAGCGTCTTGATGGGATCGAGCTCGCCGAGGTCCGTTTCGGCGAGGGCGGCCGGCAGAAGGCTCTTGAGCGTCTCGTCGTCGACCGGTCGCGCGAAGCCCCCGGCGAGGCGCGCCACCATGCGCTCCACGGGCATGAGCTGGACGCCATGGTCGGACCGGCGCGCGGCGGCCAGCCGGCCGTCCGACATGGCGAGGCGGCCTTGGATCACCACCGTCCGGCGCGCCATCATGCGAATCATTTCCCCGACCGTCGACCGTCACCCATCTCCGGCGAGGCTGAAGAAACGGTCAAGCTCGTACGAGTCGCCCCGGCCCAGCCGTGCACAACCTGCTCGAACCTGACGATGGCCGAGGCTTTGGCTCCGCGCCCGGGCGCGAGCTTGCGCGCTCTTCCCGGCGCGCCCGTGCCCAGCGCGGCCCGCTCGGGGTCGCCAGCTTCCCCTGGGCCCGCTCGGCCGCGCCCGTCACCGGGCGTCAGGCTTCGGGCACGCCGTCGAGCATCTCGGCGGCCAAGCCCGGCATCCGCGCCAGGACGCCCTCGTTTCGCCGGGCCCAGAAGCGCCGCAGCAGCGTCTCCGGAACATGCTCGTCGTACTTCGCGGTCTGGATGGTCCCGACGAACTCCGCGACGGCCGCGAAATCGCCCGGCACCATGCTCGCAACCCTGCGCAGGACCGCTCGGGCGTCGTCCGGGCTCACCCCGGGGAGCGTGACGCCAAGGTCGTGCGGCTCCGCCGGCAACCCGAGCATCGACAGGATGACCGCCAGGACGTCGCACGTCGCGCTGCCGCGCCACGCGAAGAGGTGAAGGTCGCGCCCGGTGTGCACCATCCGGGAGCGTCCCAGACCGAGGCGGCGGTAGGCCGACCGCCCCTCCGCGAGGAAGGTGCGGGCCCGCGCGTCGAGGTAGGCCGGCACGTCGTCGGCCTCGAAGACGCCGCGCATCTCCGCGAGGAGGCGGTCGTGCGTGGGCTCGGCGAACAGCCGCTCGAACTTCGGGATCACCCCGCCCCGGTGCGCGGAGACCTGCAGGACGTGGGCCCGCTCGTCCACCTCCTCGACCAGCCAGCGGCGCCCGGCGAAGACGACCAGGGTGCCCTGGGCGACCGCGTTGGTGAGCGGGATCGTGCCGAGCGCCCGGGTCCCGGCGACCAGGCGCCACTCCGCCCCGCTGTCGAACAGGGCGTAGAACTCGCGCGCGTGGACGAGGCGCTCGCCGCGCTCGCCCAGGAGCAGCGTGCCGTCCGGCGCCTGCTCGATGAGGCCCACCCCCGTCCGGGCCGCGCCGCGCAGCAGCTCCGCGAAGTCGCCCGGCGTCACCGAGGCGAACACCCCGGGACCGCAGAGAAGCCGATGGAGCGCGTCGGCCCGGGCGCCGCCGCGCTGCGCGATCACGGACAGGACCTGGTGCAGCAGGGCGGTCGCGAGCGCGGCGTCGCTGGCCAGCGGCGGCTCCACGAAGCGGGCGGCGAGCAGGCGGATGGCCGCGACCGCGCGCACCGCGTCCTGGCGAAGCTCGTCGAGGACCGAGGAGCGCGTGTCGAGCTCCTGCTCGCGGACGTAGATCCGGAGGATGGCGGGCACGCCCGGCCGCCGCCCCGTCCGGCCCAGGCGCTGCCGCAGCGACGCCAGCGAGCGGGGCGCGCCGACCTGGGCGACGGACCGCACCGAGCCGATGTCGATGCCCAGTTCCAGGGTGGAGGTGCAGACCGCGGTGGTCGGCAGGGACGCGTCCTTGAGGCGGCTTTCGAGCTCCTCGCGCAACTCCTTGGAGAGGTTGCCGTGGTGCGGGAAGAACTCGTTGGGGACCTCGCCCCGTTCGGCCCGGCGCCGCAGCCTGTCGGAGAGGGCCTCCACCAGCCGCCTGGAGCCGCCGAAGACCAGGTTGTTGCTGCCCCTCAGCGAGGCGAACAGGTGGTCCGTGATCGCGTCGAGTGCCGGCACCGGCCCTGCGCCGGCCGCGCCCTCCGCCTCGGCCCCGTCGGTGCCGTCGGCGTCGAGCGGCTCCAGGTAGCCGAGGATCCGAAGCTGGAGGTCCAGGCCGGCCCCGCCGTCCTGGAGCAGGCGGACGCGCTCCGGCGCGGTCGGGCGAAGCCAGGCCGCCGCAGCCTCGGCGTCGCCGATGGTGGCCGACAGGCCGACCCGTCGCGTCCTGCCCGGCGCGCCGAGGGCCTCGACACGTCTCAGCAGCGACGCCAGGTGGAGCCCCCGTGGGCCCGACAGGAGGGCATGCACTTCGTCGACGACCACGAAATCCAACGCCGCCAGCAATCGACTGGCATCGGCGGGACGCCGGATCAGCAGGGCCTCGACGGATTCCGGGGTGATCAGGGCGATGCCGGCCGGCTTGGCCAGCATCCGCGCCTTGGCCGATTGCGGCGCATCCCCGTGCCAGCGGACAAGCGGGATCTCCATCCGCTCGCAGAGCTGGTCGAGCCGCTGGAACTGGTCGTTGATGAGCGCCTTCAGGGGGCTCACGTAGAGCACCGCCAGGCCGGGTTCGGCCCGGCCGGCGATCCGGGTCAGGATGGGCAGGAAGGCCGCCTCGGTCTTGCCGGCCGCCGTCGCCGCGGCGACCAACACGTCGTCACCGCCGTCGAGGACGGCGTCGATCGCGCGCGCCTGGATGTCCCGCAGCCCCGTCCAACCCTGCTCCCGGATCCAGGAGCGGACCTCCGGGGCGAGGCGGTCGAAGGCCCCGTCGCGGAGGCGCCGCTCAGAGGCGGAAGCTGACGAGCTCATCGCCGGGCGCCGGGCTGGAGGGGACGTCGGCGTCCGCCCCGGCGTCATCTGCCTGGTCGTCGCTGCGGACCTCGACGTGCCCGAGCAGCTCCTTCCAGCCCGTGCCGGGGTTCTGCTCGATGACGGCAAGCAATTGAACGAAGGCGCGGATCGTGTTGCGCGGCGTCCGGAAGTAGGCCTCGCCGATCCGGTCGTTGCAGTGACCCATGAAGGCGCCGAGCGCCTCGTCCGGCACGAGGTGCCTGGCGGGGTCGCCGCCGGCGAACACCGCCCGGATGTTCGACAGCAGGATCAGCATGTCCTCCGGGGTCAGGTTCTGCAGCCGGATCACCGGGCCCGACAGGTCGACCAGGCCGCCCTTCGCGAAGGCATTCTCCGCCAGCCGGCTCTGGAGCGCCTGGTAGCTGTACAGCCCGCGGCGGGTGTCGAGCAGGAATTCCGGCGTGCCGCCCAGGGCCAGGCCGAGCCCGCGCACGTTCCCCTGCAGCACATCGTTGAGGATGCGCAGGACCTGCTCGAAGTTCTGGTTGCGCGCCTGCGCGCTCTGGAGCTTGTACAGGTTGACCAGCTCGTCGAAGACGACGAACAGGCCGCCGTAGCCCGCGAGCCGGACGAAGGCGGCGAGCAGCTTGAGCGCGTCGTAGACGTTGTCGTCGTCGACGATGGTCCGCACGCCCAGCGCCTGCCGGGCCTCGGTCCGCGTCGAGAACTCGCCGCGGAGCCAGCGCAGGGCCGCCGCCTTCAGCGCCTCGTTCCCGTCCTCGCTCCCGCGCCAGTACGCCTTCAGGACGACCGCGTAGTCGTAGCCCCCGACCTCGTCCTGGAGCGGCGCGAGCCTGCGGTCGATGACCCGCTCGACGGGCAGGCCGGCCTGTTGCGCCTCCTTGACCGCGTCCGTGACGAAGCGCTCGACGACGCTGCCCAGGGCGCCCCCGTCCGGCTTGGTGCGGGTCGCCATGTTGCGCAGGGCCTCGGCGTAGAGGGCCCGCGCCTGCCCCGCGCTGGCGTGCAAGCGGCGGTCCGGCGCGAGGTCCGCGTGCACGGTGACGAGCTTGCGTTCGAGGGCGACGAGCCGGACCAGGTTGAGGAAGAAGGTCTTCCCGGCCCCGTACTCGCCGATCACGAACCGGATCGAGGACCCCTCGTCGGCGACGCGGTCGATGTCGCGCACCAGGGCGGCGATCTCGGCGGCGCGCCCGACCTGGACGTGGCGCAGGCCCGTGCGCGGCACGACGCCGGCCGAGAGGGCCTGCAGGATCGCGTCACGGTCCCGCGGGCGGATGGTCGGGGCTGGCTGCATGGGGCTAGGCGGTGGTGCTGGGGAGCAGGTGGAGGCGAAGGTGGGCCGCGATGGTGACCGGGTCGTCGTGCTCGATCAAGGCCTCGTCGAAGCGCTCGAAGCCCCATTCGTTGATGGTCTCAAGCGCCCCGTCGGGAAACAGGCCGTTCGCGCGGGCCGCCCGGTCGAACGCCTCGCGCGGCATCGGGTCCGGGGATGCGGCGACCGCGGCGAGCAGGCCGGCATGGGCCGGATCGAGCCCGGCCGGGCCCGTGTCCGCCGGTGCCGGCGCGGGCGCTTCCGGGGCGACGCCACCCGGCGGCGAAACCGTGCCCGCACCTGACCCGGGCGCCGAGTCCTCGACGAAGATGTCCGAGAGCAGGCTTGCGACCGCCTGCGTCTCGCGGCGAACGCGCTCCAGCCGCGATGCGTCGATGACGACGCGCCCGGAAGCGCGGTCGCCGACGTCCCCGCGCGGTTGGCTCCCGTCGGCGCCCCGCGGCTCCGCCGACGCGGCCGACCCGAGCGGCCCGCGATGCAGGGCGGCGTAGATCCCGTCGGCCGGCAGCGCGAGGAACGCGTGCAACCGTTCGAGGAACCGCACCTCCGCGGGTTTGGCTTGACCGCCGGCCATGACGGCCGCGAGCGCCGCCCGCGCGCAGGCCTGGCGCTCGGACAGGGGGCGGCCCGCCAACCGCCTCAGGATCCCCTGCGGCTTCGGCGGGTTGCGGTGGATCGACAGGGCGTAGGCGGTCAGGCGGGATTTCTCGGCAAGGCTGAGGGTATCGGTGCCCCGGATCGCGGCGAGCATCCCGTCGGCGGCGCCCTGGGACACCGCGCCGTCCGACGCCGCGGCGAGGCATGCGGCCTCGATGACGCCGCGCAGCGCCAGGTACTCGGGGCGTGTCGCGTCGACCGGTGCCCCGGCGGCCCCCTTGAACAGGACGACCGCCGCATCGGCGTCCGAGGCCGAGGCGCCGGCGCGAGGTTCCGGCCCGTAGCGGCGGTCCGGTTCGATGCCGATGCCGACCCGGTCGAGCGCTTGGCAGAGCTGCGTCACGCCGGCCTGCGGCACGCGGCCTTCCTCCGGCAGCGGGATCTCCATCACCTCAAGCAGCCGGCGCAGGGACGTGGCCGGCATGGCCGCTCCGGCGGCGAACAGGGCCTCGCAGCGCTCGCCGACGGCCGTCCACGCGTCGCCTGCGCAGGCCAGGTCCGGCGGCAGGAGCAGGGCCGCCTGCACGCTCCCGCGGGCGTCCGGGCGCCTGCCGACGAAGCGGCTGAACGCATCGAGCTCGTCGGTGCAGGCCTCGACGAGCTCGCGGAGCTTCCTCACGGGGGCGGAGACGGCAGCGATATCGGGCAGGGACCCCGGCGCCTTGAGGTCCACCTGGAACGTCGAACTGGCGGCTCGATAGGACGCCTTGATCCGCGCCTTCGGCGCGCCGACCTTGAGTCCCTTCGGGTATTTGGCCGGGAACCGGAGGCGCCAGAGCGCCGCGAACTCGTCCGGGCATCGCGTCACCGGCGTGCGGAAGCCGCGGTCGGGCAGGCCCGCCAGCCAGAGGAGGGCGTCGTCCGCGTCGAGGGGCTGGCCGTCGGCCAGCTTCCGGCCGAGATGGACCCTGACGGCGAGCGGCAGTTCGTAGCTGTAGAAATTCGGGTCGAGGTTCAGCTCGGGACGCCGCTCCTCCGCCGCGGGCACCAACAGCCGGGCGGCCTCGACGAAGCTCCGCGCATAGGCCTGGAACGAGCTGTTCGCCCCGTAGATCGCGCGCAGGCGCTCGACCTCCGCGACCAGCACGGGCGCGTCGGCCGCGACCCCTTCCTTGAACAGCCGGTATTCCAGACCGTAGAAGTACAGGAAGACGAGCGCGATGCTGGCCGCGGGGTCGGAGCGCCCCCCGGCCAGCCAGTCCAGGTAGGCGCGGCGGCCCGCCGGGTTCAGCCCGTCGTACCGGCACCAGTAGGTCAGGCCGGTCGCCGAGCCCCGCCCCGCCTTCGCCACGGGAAGCGCGGGATCGATCAGGCAGTTCTCCCTGCGCCACGGATCCGACCCGAGCTTCTCGCCGACGTAGATCAGCCCTCCCGTCACCGTCAGGCCCTGGATCTCGACCGGTTCGCCGGGAGGGACCCAGCGCGCCGACCGGCCCCGCTTGCCGCGCCCCTCCGGCGAGGGTTGCGGCACGGGCGCGGGATCGTCGGGTAGGGGCGTGACCGTGAAGGCAGGCTCGACGTGCGCCTCGGAGGCAACCGCCTCGGGGGGCCGTCGACCGAACGTGTCTCGCGGTCCCTCGGGCGGGGCGGGCAGGGGGGTCGCGGGGATGGCGAGGTCAGGCGGGTCAGGCGGAGCATGGATCGTGGACGGCGCGGGGTCGACCGGCGCGCTCGCGGCTTCCGTGGTCGCGCCCGCGCCCGTCGCGCGGTCGCCCGAACGGCGTCCGAGGCTCATCCAGCCGACCAGGAGGACCGTCGCGCCCGTGACGAGGGCCGGCCAGCCCACCTGGACGAACTGCATCGCGGCGGCCGCCAGCGCCACGGCCGATCCGAGCAACAGAAGGCCTTCCCGGGCTCGGCCGGCCCCCGGTTCGCGCCCTGCCATGGACCGCGCCTCACCGCTCGCCACGGCCACCCCTGCGCCCAGCAGGGTCGGCGCGCCAATCCCGTGCCCGAGCCCGGCCCTCGGCAGGGCTGCACCGGCGCTGCGCCACGGGTCCGACAGGCCGGGACGGCGCGCCGGCAAGGTTCGCCGCCGCGGCGAGCCGCGACACGGTATCCGCGTCGAGATGGTGGCCGGGCGCCGTCGCCATCCGGCGCAGGTAGTCGGCCAGCCTCGGGCCGACGGCCTGCCCGGGTTCGAGGAGGATGCGCAGCGCCCGGAGCGCCGTGCCGCGCGGGTTCGGGTCTTCCTCCAGGTTGATGTCGACCGTGCCGTGACCCAGCCAGGCCGCGAACCGCGGGCCGTGGTGAACCCGGTGGCAGCCGCACAGGTACAGCACGGCGTCCCGGTCGAAGAAGGTCGTGTGGACGAGGTCGGCCAGGCGCGTCGCGCGGACGTGGCCGGTGCGCACCGCCCAGGTGGAGGGGAGGGCCCAGACGTCGTAGGAGTGCCGGCGGCCGGCGATCCGGTACCCGCCGAAACGGTTGCGCACGGCGCGGCCGTCGCGCAGCAGCTCCGCCAGGCGCCCCGGCGCGGTGTCCACGACGAGGTCCACGTCCGACCCGAACGCGTCGGCCCCGCCCCAGGCGATGTCGCGGGGCATGCCCCCGAAGATGGCGACCTCGCCGGCCTGGCCCAGGTGGCCGATCAGGTCCGCGATCTCGTCGCCGCCACGGGCCTCGTCCGCGAGGAAGGCCCGCATCCGCCGGCCCAGCTCGGCCCCGTCCCGGGCGCGCCTGCCCGGGTCAGCCATGGTGCCGCCCCAGGTCGTCGCGCAGCGATACCGCGAAGGTATCGGTCATGCCCGAGATCATGTCGGTGATGAGTTGCAACTCCCGGTAGCGCATCGGCATCCGGTTGCCCGGAGCCTCGGCGACCCGCCGGTAGTTCTCCGAGATCCGGGAGTAGACGTAGGCCGGCAGGGCCTCGCGATCCGACCTCAGGTCGTCCGGGTCCTTGCGCTCGACCACGGCCGTCCAGAACATGTCCATGAGCTCGTGGAGCGTGCGGTGGCCGGCGAGCTCGACCTCAAGGACGCTGCGGTGGCGGTAGACGTGGAACTTCGCGAAGCGCTTGAGCGAGGTCCACAGCACGACGGCGTCCGAGGCCGCCATCAACTCCCTGTCGAACGCGCCGGCCATGATGGCGTCCCGGTTGGCGACGAAGGCCCCGACGGCCGCCCGGACCATCGTCCCGATGGCGTCGACGCGGAACATCTGCATCGAGATGTCGTCGAGTTCCCCGGGCGAGAGTCCCTCGTCGCGGAAGTCGGCATGGTAGCGCTCCGCCCGCTCGCAGACCCCGAGGGTGACCTCGTCGTCGCAGGCATCGTGGCGCAGCCACGCCGTCAGCACGTTGAAGTTGATCAGGTTCTTCTTGGCGGCGTCCTCGACGTCCACGACCGAGTAGGCGATGTCGTCGCAAGCCTCCATCACGAAGGTCAGCGGATGCCGCACGCCCTGGCGCAGCCCGGTCTCCGCCCAGACCTCCGCGGCGATGCCGGCCTCGGACTGGAAGAAGTTGAACTTCTTCCGGGCATGGGACGACTTGTCGACCGCGTCCGAGGGCACGGGGTACTTCATCAGGGCCGCCAGGAAGGCGTAGGTCATGTTGAGCCCGAAATCGTCGTTCAGGATCTGCAGCCGGGTCAGCAAGCGGAACGCCTGCGCGTTGCCCTCGAACGCCAGGAAGTCCCGGCGCATCGGCTCGGTCAGGCCCGGCGCGTCGAAGATCGCGAAGGAGCCCGGCTCCTCCGAACGGGGTGTCGCGTGACGCTTCATCCAGGTCTGGATCGCGGTCTCGCCCTGGTGCCCGAAAGGCGGGTTGCCGAGGTCGTGGGCGAGCCCGATGGCCTCCAGCAGGGCCGGCACGTTGCGCAGGGGCTCGACCGACGCCGGGAAGCCGAGCGCCTCGCCGTGGACGAAGGCCAGGGTGGTCCCCATGCTCCGCGCCATGTTCGCCACCTCGTGGCTGTGGGTCAGCCGCGTGCGGACGCTGTCGTTGCGCTCCAGCGGGAAGACCTGCGTCTTGTCCTGGAGGCGCCGCACCGGGGTGGAGAACAGGATGCGGTCGTGATCGCGTTCGTGCTGGGTCCGATCCTCGCCCAGCCTCGGTTCGTGCGCCTTCCCGCCGGGCCTCGGCTTGCGACGCCGGGAATTCAGAAGGGCCGTCCAGTCGAGTTGCTCGCCCATCCTCGGTCCTGTCCCCGCGGCGACGCCGGCTCCGCCGCCTCCCACAACCGCATGACGCATGGTCTACGTTCCGGCTCTCCCGCCCGTCACGTCCGATTCCGGCCGTTGTCCACGGATTCGTTTCCGCATGGTGCCGGCCCGCGTCGCAAGAGGGTAGGGCACCCGGACCGGAAAGGGAACATTGCGGGAACGATGGCGGCGGCGCTGAGGGGCGGCCGGGCAGGCATGCGGCCTCGCACGGATGCCGTCGGCAGCGGTCCCGTACGCCTGACGCGGGCGCCGGCGGCCTCCTCTATGCCCGCCGGATCGCGGGAAGGGCGACGCGTCAGCTTGGCTGAACGGCCCGGCCCCCGTGTCGGTACGGATCAAGCCGGTCGAGAAGTGGCAGGCCTTCCGCCCGGTGGTTGGCGTCGCGGATCGGTGCGCCGTAGGGTCGACGGTGTCATGAAGAACGCTTCGACCGCTGCCTATCCCGACCGGTCCGACATCCTTGCTCGGAAAGCGGAAGGGCGCCGCGAGCTCGCCGCCCTGACCTTCGGCGAGAAGATCGCTCGGATGGAGGCCCTGCGCGACCGCCTCGCGCCGATCCGCGCCGCGCGCGAAGCTCGCTTGAGGCGCGCCTCCCTACGTTCCTGACCCGCCGTCGTTCCGTCCCCGGGTTGGGGACGGCGAGGTCCGGATCCCGCGCCGGCGGCCACGAAGCTGACCCGCTCCGCGCGAACGACGCCCTGCCTCGGCGGCTGCCTCTGCCGCCGCGCGGGCGCCTGCGCGCTCGCCCGGCTCAACCGATCCGCCCGAGCGCGGGGAAGGCCTCCAGGATGAGGGCGGCCACGGCGGTCATGCGGTCGGTGATCATCAGCAGACCCATCGCCACCATGACGCCGCCGCCGACCACCTGAAGGGCACGGCCGAACCAGCGCAGGGTCCGAAGGCGCGCGACGAAGCCGGACAGGAACAGGGCCGCGGCCACGAACGGCACGCCGAGGCCGAGCGAGTAGACGGTGAGCAGGGCGACGCCCTTGCCCGAGGCCGAGGAGGCCGTGACCGCCAGGATGGCGCCGAGGACGGGACCGATGCAGGGGGTCCATCCGAAGGCGAAGGCCGTTCCGAGGAGATAGGCGGCGACCGGCCCTCGCCCCGGCGGATCGCCGTGCCAGCGCAGCTCGCGCTGCAGCCAGGCGGGCCGCAGCAGACCGGCCGTGAACAGGCCGAACAGGATCACGAGGAGGCCCGAGGCGAGGTTCAGCGCCTCGCGATGGGCGAGCAGGGCGAAGCCGAGCGCGCTCGCCCCCGCGCCGAACGCGACGAAGACGGTCGTGAACCCGAGCACGAAGCAGAGGCTCAGGCCGAGCGTGCGCAGGCTGTCGCGCCCGCCGGCAGCCGACTGGCCCGCGACGTAGGACACGTAGCCCGGGACGAGGGGCAGCACGCAGGGCGACAGGAACGACACGGCGCCGGCCGCGAAGGCCGCCACGAAGCCCACGCTTGAGGCGTCGATGGCCATGGTCTCAGGCCCGGCGCAGGGATGAAGGCAGGCTCGTCACTCCCGCCCGTCCCCCGCCGCGGCGAAGGTCTTGCGGGGGCGCTGGCGCTCCGCCTCGGTCCCGCCGGGCCCCGGCGGCTTGCGTGCCGCCGCACCCCGGACCGGCTCGCGCTGTCCGGCAAGGGCAACCGGGCCCGAGGCCGGCATCGCGACCTCGCGCGGCCCTGCGGCCAGGGCCTCGGGGCGGCTCACCTCGCCGAGCCCGTTTCCCATCGCCATCATGGTCTCGCGGAAAGCCCGGTGCTGGCCACCGTCCTCGTACACCAGCCGGACGGCCGGCGTCCCGCTCGCCACGAGGGCGGCGACCTGCCGCTCGTCGTCCGCCTGCTTCCGCGCGACCGCGCCGGCCGTGGCCTCGTCGCCGCCGGCATCGAACACGTAGCGACCGCCCGCGGCGCCGACGACCGGCTCGGCCCACGTCACCTCGAAGCGGTCGGACCCCTCCTTGAGGTTCCTCCAGAACGCGACGTTCGGATCCTGCCGATGCCGGGCCAGGTTCTCCGGGGTCATGCGGAACGGATAGGATTGGAACTGGACGGCACGCTGCCCGCCCGCGAAGGCCTCGCGCACCACGGCATAGAGCTCCGAGATCGCCTCGTCCGTCATCGCGAAGCAGCCCCGCGACGAGCAGGAGCCGTGCACCATCAGGTGCGCGCCCGTGCGTCCCAGGGAGCGGTCGTACTCGTTCGGGTACCCGAGGTCGAACGAGAGATAGAGGCTCGAATTCGGGTTCAGGGACGCGGGCGTGACCGCGTAGAAGCCCTCCGGCGCCTGCCGGTCCCCCTCCCGGGTCTTGGGCCCGAGCTGGCCCGACCAGCGGCACATCGGATAGGTCTTCAGGAGGGCGTACCTGCCGTCCGCGCCGCGCTTCCAGAGCTCGATCTCGGATTCCTTCTTGTAGGCCCGCATCAGGATCGGGTCGGCCGCCGAGCCCCCCTTGGTCGACATCAGGGCCAGGGTCGCGGGCGGGATCGGCGCGAGGTGGCGCGTCGAGGCCGCGTACTGGCCGTCCTGGCAGGCGGACAGCGCCAGGAGGAGGGCCAGACCGAGCGTCGTCGTCTTCAGCATGTCGGCCTCGCTGGGGTGGGCGCACGAGCCTGGGCCCGAAGGGTTGATGCCAGGTTGTCGTGGCCGTGGTTCGGCGGAATCGGGCCCCTCATGGGACTGGTTCCCCGGCACCGGGATGGCTCCGTCGCGCGGAAAGGCCTTCGAGGAGCAGCAGGACGACGCCGGCGGAAATCCAGGTGTCGGCCAGGTTGAAGGTGAACCAGCGAATGCCGCCGGTGTGCAGGTCGAGGAAGTCGGTGACGGCGCCGTCGATGAGCCGGTCGAGGAAGTTTCCAGCCGCCCCGCCGGCGATCGCGGCGAGCCCGAGACGTTCGAGCGTGCCCGTCGTAGCCAGCGCCCAGGCAATGACGAGGCAGGTGAGCGTACCCTGGAGGGCGAGGAGCAGCGCGAGGGAGGACGGATCGTGCGCCGCGAACAGGCTGAAGCTGATGCCCCGGTTGAACGACAGGCTCAGGTCGACGAAGGGCACGAAGCCCCGGGGCACGCCCTCGGTCAGCCACGCCTCGGCCACCGCCTTCGCGCCGAGGTCGATGGCCGTGGAGGCGAGGATGACCACGGCCACGGTCGCCATGCGGCCGGCCCAGCCTGACGAAGAGCTCATCAGGCCCTCAGAAGACGCAGCGCGTTGGCCGTCACCAGGACGGTCGCGCCGGTGTCGGCCAGGATGGCGGGCCAGAGGCCGGTGATGCCGGCGATGGTCGTCACCAGGAACACCGCCTTCAGGCCGAGCGCGATGGCGACGTTCTGGCGGATGTTGCCCAGGGTCGCCCGGGACAGCGAGACCAGCGCGGCCACGTCGCCGACGCGGTCGTTCAGCACCGCCGCGTCCGCCGTCTCCAGGGCCGCGTCGGTGCCGCCGCCCATCGCGATGCCGACGCTGGCGGCGGCCAAGGCCGGGGCGTCGTTGATGCCGTCGCCGACCATGGCGACCGGGCCCCTCTCCTTCAGGGCCGCGATCTCGGCGAGCTTGTCCTGGGGCAGGAGCTCGGCCTTCACGTCGAGGCCGAGCTCGGACGCGACCGCCCCGCCCGTGCGGCGGTTGTCGCCGGTCAGCATCACGCTGTGCACGCCGAGCTTCCGCAGGGCCGCGATGCCGGCGGCCGCGTCGGCGCGGGGCTCGTCCCGGACCGCGATGGCGCCCAGGGCCTCGGCGCCGCGGACGACGATGACCACCGTCTTGCCGCCGGCCTCCAGCTCCGCGACGGCGCGGTCCGCCTCGGGGCCGAGCCGCGCGCTCTCGGCGGCGTGGCGCGGGGAGGCGACGAGCACCGTCTGGCCCATCACCGTGGCCTGCACCGCCCTGCCGGGGATGGCGCGGGCGTCCCGCGTCGGCCGCAGCGGCACCCCGTCCGTGTTCGCCCGGTCGAGGATGGCCCGGGCGATGGGGTGGCTGCTTCCGCTCTCGACCGCGGCGGCCAACCCGAGAAGCGACCGCTCCGACGCGTCCGGGGCGAGGGCCAGGATGTCGGTGACCCGCGGCCGCCCCGCCGTCAGCGTCCCGGTCTTGTCGAACGCGACCGTGCGCACCCGCCCGATGACCTCCAGCGCGGCGCCCCCCTTCACGAGCAGCCCGCGCCGCGCTCCGGCGGCCAGCCCGGACGCGATGGCGGCCGGGGTCGAGAGCACCAGCGCGCAGGGGCAGGCGATCAGGAGGAGCGCCAGGCCCCGATAGACCCAGGTGCCCCAGTCGGCGCCGAGCAGCAGCGGCGGCACGATTGCGACCGCGGCGGCGAACGCGAAGGCGATGGGCGTGTAGACCGCGCTGAACCGGTCGATGAAGCGCGCCGTGGGCGACTTCGAGGCCTGCGCCTCCTCGACGAGGTGCAGGATGCGGGCGACCGTGTTGTCGGCCGCCGTCTTGGTGACCCGGACCTGCAGCGCGCCGTCGGCGTTGACGCTGCCCGCGAAGACCGGGTCGCCGACCTCCTTGGGCTTCGGGACCGACTCGCCGGTGATGGGGGACTCGTCGAGGCTCGACGCGCCGTCGGTGATCACGCCGTCGGCGGGCACGCGGTCGCCCGGCCTCACGACGACGACCTGCCCGATGGCCAGCGACGCCGCGGGCACCTCGCGGATGGCGCCGTCGGGCCCGTCGACGAGGCGGGCGGTCTTCGGCACCAGGGCGGCGAGCGCCTTGATCCCGGCGCGCGCCCGGCCCGCCGCCACGACCTCCAGCATCTCGCCGACCGTGAAGAGCAGCACGACGATGGCGGCCTCCTCGGCGGCGTGGATGGCGAGCGCCCCCGCGGTCGCGACCGACATCAGCATCTCGATGGAGAAGGGCGTGCCGGCGAACGCCGCCACGGCCGCGCGGCGGCCGTAATAGGCGAGCCCGACGAGCGCGCCCGGCCAGTAGGCGTACTCGCCCGCCAGGCCCGGCGCGATCCGCTCGACGAGGAAGCCGGCGGCGAACAGGGCGCCGATGAGGATGCCCAGCAGCGCCTTCCGGCTCCGCCAGAGCGGCGGCTCGGGCTCTTCCGCGCTCTCGGCGGGCGGGGCGCCGCCCGAGGCTTGCGCCCTGGCCAGGTCCGCGGCCGTGGGGAGCGGCGCGACGCCGTAGCCCAGGCGCTCGATGCGCCCCTCCAAGTCGGTCCTCGGCGTCGCGGCCTCGTCGAGCGCGAGGTCGAGGATTTGGCTGCCGTAGTTCACGCGCACGTCCGCGACGCCCGGCAGCCGGGAGACGGCGGTCTCGATCTTCCCGGCGCAGGTCGGGCAGTCCATGCCCCTGACCCTGTAGCGCAGGGCCTGCGCGCCGGGGGCGGACGGGGACAGGGTGTCCGCGGGGGCGGCCTGGTTCATGCTGCGCTCCGTTCGTCCGAGCCCTGGACCGGACCGGGACGGGTGCCTACATGCACCCTGTAGTCACTGCAGGGTCAAGCCGTGAGCAAAACCGCGTCCATGACCATCGGCAGGCTCGCGGAGGCAACGCAGACCCGCGTCGAGACGGTGCGGTGGTACGAGAAGGTCGGGTTGCTGCCCCCGCCGGCGCGGTCGAGCGGGAACTACCGGCTCTACGGGCCCGAGCACCTGCGCCGGCTGAGCTTCATCCGGCGGAGCCGCACCCTCGGGTTCACGGTGGAGCAGATCCGGGACTTGTTGGCGCTCTCCGACGACCGGGAGCGCTCGTGCACCGAGGTCGACATCATCGCCCGCGCCCACCTCGCCGACGTGGAGCGCAAGCTGGCCGACCTGGCCCGGCTCGCCGCGGAACTGCGCGAGGTCATCGGCCAGTGCGGCTGCGGGTCGGTCGCGGACTGCCGCATCATCGAGGCCCTCTCGCCGATGGTCGACCCCGCCTGAGGGACGTGCGGCTGGCTCCGCAGGCGACGCAAGGGGCATCAGCTCCCGTCTCTCGAACGGCCCTTGGCCGCGAACCCGCAGCACGCCACGGCGGGGGGGGGGGGGGGCGACCGTGGCCATCGCCCGGACGGCGGCCCTGGCGCGACGGTGAGGGCCCGCATCCTCCGCTGCCAGCACAGCCGCGCCTTGTCTCATCACCTCACCTCGCCGACGATGATGCAATGTTCCACCGCGGCGCGCATCGAGATCCCGAACACAACGATCGTCCGGACAACTCACTCAAGCCTGAGCAGTGTATGAGCGAGCACGCAATGCGAGCGTCCGGGATGCCATATAACGGCCGAACATCGATGGAAGGCGCGCACGAACGAACCGGCGCCTGGTCTTCAATTGCGGAACTTCGGGAGGACGCCGCGAACCCCGACAGCGGATAGCTGCCGCGACATGGCGTGGATGATCGACGCGGGTCCGGCCGCGCTGTGGCGAGCTTCCAGCTTCACCTCAAGGCCGCGCAGCCCCACGGCCAACTCAAGTGCTTGCAGCGACCTCGTGATCTCCTCGAACCGCGCTCTCGCGTCGGACCAGCCTTGCGCGAAGCCGAACAGCTCGCGCAGGGCCGGCGCGATCTCCTTGAAGGCTGCCAGCGCCGCGACCAGGGCGTCGAGCGAGAGGCGGCCCTGGACGAAGCCACGCCGCCGGAAGCGTCAGCAGCGAGAGCAGCACGAGGCGCAGCTGGAAGCGCAGCGTCGCCCGCGGGACGTCGCGCTCAAGGCTCCGCCGCTCCGGGCTTCCGGCGCCGCGACGGCGCTGCCGTCCGCGCAGCCAGCGCCAGCCGAGGCGGAGCGCCAGCCTTCCCGTCCAGGCCGGCGCCACGACGAGAACGAGGACCGAGACGAGCTCAATCCACCCAGGGCCGTGGGGCTGATCCAGGCCGGTGACCCGGTGGATCAGGTCGTGGACGACGGGCGCGAACAAGGGGCTCCGAGGTGGGACGCTTCAACCGAGCCGGGTCGCCCGCAGGCGCAGGGCGTTGCCGATCACGCTGACCGAAGACAGCGCCATGGCGGCGGCGGCGATGACGGGCGAGAGCAGGATGCCGAGGAACGGGTAGAGGACGCCCGCCGCCATCGGCACGCCGGCCGCGTTGTAGACGAAGGCGAAGAACAGGTTCTGGCGGATGTTGCCCATCACCGCCTTCGACAGCCGCCGCGCCCGCACGATGCCGAGGAGGTCGCCCTTGAGCAGGGTCAGCCCAGCGCTCTCGATGGCCACGTCGGTGCCGGTGCCCATGGCGATGCCGACGTCGGCGGCGGCGAGCGCGGGAGCGTCGTTGACGCCGTCGCCGGCCATCGCCACGACCTGGCCGGCCGCCTTGTGCCGCTCGACCACGGCGGCCTTCTGGTCGGGCAGCACCTCCGCCTCGACCTCCTCGATCCCGAGGCGGCGCGCCACCGCCTCTGCGGTCGTCCGATTGTCGCCGGTCAGCATCACGACCCGGATGCCCTCGGCCCGGAGCGCGGCGAGCGCCTCGGGCGTCGTGACCTTGACAGGGTCGGCGATCGCGATGACGCCGGCCACGCGCCCGTCGACGGCCGCGAAGATCGCGGTCGCCCCATCTCGCCTCAGGTCGTCCGCCTCGGCCGCGTAAGTCGACACCTCCACCCCCTGCTCGCGCAGGAAGGCGGCGTTGCCGAGCGCCACCCGGCGCCCCTCGACGGTGCCGAGCGCGCCCTTGCCGGTCGGGCTGTCGAAATCCGCCACGGGAGCCAGGCCGATCCCGCGCTCCTCGGCCGCCTTCACGATGGCGAGGGCGAGCGGGTGCTCGCTCGCCCGCTCGACGCTCGCCGAGAGGCGCAGCACGCTGGCCTCGTCGAAGCCGGTCGCCGCCGCCACCCGCGTCACCGCTGGCTTGCCCTCGGTCAGCGTGCCGGTCTTGTCGACCACCAGCGTGGTGACCTTCTCCATGCGCTCCAGCGCCTCGGCGTTCTTGACGAGCACCCCGGCCCCGGCGCCGCGGCCAACGCCGACCATGATCGACATCGGCGTGGCGAGGCCGAGCGCGCAGGGGCAGGCGATGATGAGCACTGCGACAGCCGCCAGCAGCGCGAAGGTGAAGCGCGGCTCCGGCCCGAACGCCATCCAGGCGATGAAGGCCAGCGCCGCCACGCCGATGACCGCCGGCACGAACCAGCCGGCGACCTGGTCGGCGAGACGCTGGATAGGCGCGCGAGAGCGCTGGGCCTCGGCCACCATCTGGACGATGCGGGCCAGCATGGTGTCGCGCCCGACCTTGGTCGCCTCGATGACGAGGGCGCCGGACTGATTGAGGCTGCCGCCGATGACGGAGGTGCCGACCTCCTTGGTGACGGGCATCGATTCCCCGGTCACGAGGCTCTCGTCGACGGAGCTGCGGCCCTCCACGACGGCACCGTCGACCGGCACCTTTTCGCCGGGGCGGACGCGAAGGCGGTCGCCAACGCCGATGGCGTCAAGTTGCACCTCCTCGTCCGTCCCGTCGGGCCGGATGCGGCGGGCCGTCTTCGGCGCGAGGTCGAGCAGCGCGCGGAGCGCCCCGCCCGTGCTCTCGCGGGCCCGGAGCTCCAGGACCTGCCCGAGGAGCACCAGCACCGTGATGACCGCGGCCGCCTCGAAGTAGGCCGGCACCGCCCCGCCGTGACCGCGCAGCGCCTGCGGGAAGAGTCCGGGCGCAACGGTGGCGACGACGCTGTAGGCCCAGGCCACCCCGGTGCCCATCGCGATCAGGGTGAACATGTTGAGGTTGCGGCTGCGCACCGACGCCCAGGCGCGCACGAAGAACGGCCAGCCTCCCCAGAGCACGACCGGGGTCGCGAGGACGAACTGGACCCAGTTCGAATTCTGCTGGCCGAGGAGGTCGAGCAGGCCAGTCAGGTGGCCGCCCATCTCCAGCGCGAACACCGGCAGGGTCAGCGTGAGCCCGATCCAGAACCGCCGGGTCATGTCGACGAGTTCCTCGCTCGGACCCTTGTCGGCGCCGACCAGCACCGGCTCCAAGGCCATGCCGCAGATCGGACACGCCCCTGGGCCGAGCTGCCGGATCTCGGGGTGCATCGGGCAGGTGTAGATCGTGCCCTCGGGCACCGGGTCGGCCTTCTTCGCGGCCCGGCCGGGGTCGACGTAGCGGACCGGGTCGGCCTCGAACTTGGTCCGGCAGCCGTTCGAGCAGAAGTAGTAGGGGTGCCCGTCGTGCTCGGCCCGGTGCTTCGTCGCATGCGGGTCGACCATCATCCCGCAGACCGGGTCCTTCACGCGGAAGGCGCCGTCCTCGCTCTCCGTGACGCCGGCATGGTGGCCGTGGTCGTGGCCGTGTGCGTGCCCGTGCTCGGCATGGCCGTGGCCTCCTGGGGCAGGATCGTGTCCCTGTGGCGCGTCGCTCATGACCGCTCCTTCCGCATGGCCGAGCGGGCGCCGCCGGGCCGCAAGCGACCCGACGACAGCCGGCGGCTTACTGGTTGCCTTCCGTCTTGGCGTTCTTGTCGAGCCAGGCGACGAGCTCCTTGATGCTCTTCTCCTGCTCCTCGATTGTCTTTTCGGCGAGGCGCTTGCTCTCGGCGTTGTCGGCGCCCTTCAGCCCGGCGCGGGCCATGTCGATGGCGCCTTGGTGGTGCGGGATCATCGCGCAGATCCAGGCGACGTCGGGGTCGCCCGCCATCATCCCCTGCATCATCGGGCCGTTCATCGACATCATGGCCTGCTGGAGACCCTTCTGGGTCTCGGTCATCTGGCCGCCCATGCCCTGCATGGCCTGGGACATGTGCCCCTGCATGTCCTTCATCATGGCGTCCTTGCCGGCGGTGGCCGCCTTGCAGGCCTCCGGCAGCTTCACGGCGGACTGCATCGAGCCATGGTCGTGGTCGGCCGCGAGAGCCATCCCGGCGCCCGGGAGCGCCAGGGCCGCGGCGAGAATCAGGGTACGAACAAGCATGATTGCCTTCTCTCGTTGGGGGTGAGGAGCGGCCCGGTCGGCCGCCCCGGATCCATCAGGCGGCCATCTTCCGGCAGCTCTCGGCGCAGCGGCGGCACTGCTCGACGCATTGCTGCATGTCGCCGACCTGCTCGCAGCTGCGGGCGCAGTCCTCGCAGACGTCGGCGCACTCGGCGCAGGTATGCTTGTGGTGTGCGGTCCCCAACAGCATGAAGTGCGCCGAGGTCCGGCAGATTTCGGCGCAGGCGAGCATCAGCCGGAAGTGTTCGGGCTCGACGTGCTTGCCGCCGGCCGGGAGGCAGTGGTTCGAGGCCATGCTGAGGCAGGTCTGGTAGCAGCGTAGGCACTCGTCGATGCAGGACTGCATCTCGCTCGACATCTGGTGCATTCAGGTTCTCCGTCTATCCATCGCAAGGTTTGCGGCACGACTGGAATGCTGACTCAGTATCAGATAAGTCAGACCGTCATTACCCTAATATAGAACTCACGGGATACAGATGCGTTCTGAAATAAATACTCTGAAGCATCACGTATTCGGGAGGGCCGCCTGCGCGCGGACGCGACCGCTCAGTTGGTGCCGCGCTTCCTGAGGAAGGCCTCCATCTGGGCGATCTCAACGTCCTGAGCCTTGATGATCTCCTCAGCCAGCTTCCGGATCTCGGGGTCCTTGGAATGCTGGAGGGCGACCTTGGCCATCCCGACGGCGCCCTTGTGGTGGGGAATCATGCCGCGCACGAAATCGACGTCGACGTCGTTCGAGTAGCGGATGTCCATGTTCCGGTGCATCTCGGCATCGACGTCCCGGAACGCCTTCGTGGCCGGCGTGTCCGCTTTGTCCGCGGCAGCCATGGCGGCGTGGTCGTGACCGCCATGGCTGGCATGGTCGTGGGCCTCGTGCGCTAAGGCGATGCCCGAGAGGCCGAGGGCCAGGGCTCCGGCGGCGAGGGTCGAGGTCAGGGTCTTCATCGAGGAGGCTTCCTGGTGCGAGGGGTCAGTTGAACTTGCCGCTGGCGGTCGCGCCGTCGGGACCAGTGAGTTGCACGGCCCCCTTGGGGCTTTCGCCGAGGGCGACCGCGGCCCTGCCGGACAGGCGGTTGCCGTCGGCGGGCTCCAGGGGGACGCGGGTCGGCTTGCCGCCGACGACGAGGATGGCCGTGCCCTTGAAGCCGGAGGTCGGGACCGGCTTCTGGCCCTCGTCCAACAGGAACACGTCGACGGTCTCGCCTTTGGTGACGAGCTCGACGTGGAACTTGCCCGCGTCCGCCACCCGGCCGCCGTGCTGGCCGGTGGTCTCGTGGGCGTAGGCGGCGGTCGCGGCGAGCAGGCCGGCGGCCAGGGTCACTCTCGAAAGGATCATGGGGAACTCCTCGGTTGCGGGGTCAGTAGGCCTCGGCCGGCCGCGGGGGCGCGCCGTCCGGGGATGGGTAGGCCGGCGCCTCGGCGTGCAGCGCACGCAGCCGCTCAAGCGGCCTGCGGCCGAAGCGCAGGAACAGGACGGGGGTCAGGAAGGTGTCGAGCAACGTCGCGCTGATCAGGCCGCCGAAGATCGTCACCGCGACCGGGTGCAGGATCTCCTTGCCCGGGCTCGCCGCGTCGTAGAGCAGCGGCAACAGCGCCACGCCGGCCGAGAGCGCCGTCATCAGCACCGGGGTCAGCCGTTCCAGACTGCCGCGCACGACGAGTTCGGGCCCGAACGGCACGCCCTCGTGCAGCGACAGGTTCAGGTAGTGGCTGATCTTGAGGATGCCGTTGCGGGCCGCGATGCCGGTCAGCGTGATGAAGCCGATCATCGACGCGACCGAGAGCGGCTGCCCGACCAGCCACAGGGCCGCCACCGAGCCGATCAGGGCGAGCGGCACGTTGCCCATGATGATGAGCGCCAGCGCGGCCGAGCGGTAGCGGCTGTAGAGGATGGCGAAGACCAGCGCCAAGGACAGGCCGGAGAGCGCCGCGATGGTCCGGCTCGCCTCCTCCTGCGCCTGGAAGGTGCCCTCCAGGCTGGTGAAGAAGCCGGGCGGCATCGGCTCCTGGGCCACCGCCTCGCGGATCGCCGCCACGATCGTGGCCATGTCGCTCTCGGCCGTGGTGTTGGCCTGGACCACGATGCGGCGGCGGGCGTTCTCGCGCAGGATCTGGTTCGGCCCGTCCGTCTCGCGGATGTCCGCGACCTGGCGCGCCGGCACCCAGCCCGAGGGCGTCTCCAGCAGCAGGTCACCGAGGCCAGCCGTCGTCCGCCGGTTCTCCGACAGGCGCAGCACCACGTCGAAGCGGCGCACGCCGTCGACGACCGTCGAGACCACCCGCCCGTTCGAGAGGCGGCTGATCTGCTCGACGACCGCGGCGGGCTGGACCCCGTAGAGGGCCGCCCGGGTGTAGTCGACGCGCACCTCCAGCTGCGGGATGCGGACCTGCCGCTCGACCTGCAGGTCGGCGAGCCCCGGGATCTTGGCGAGGCGGTCCCTCAGGCCGTTCGCCACCCGGCGCAGGGCGTCGAGGTCGTCGCCGAACACCTTGAGCGCGATCTCAGCGCGGACGCCCGAGAGCATGTGGTCGAGCCGGTGCGAGATCGGCTGGCCGACGTTGACCGCCACCGGCAGGGCACCGAGGCGCCCGCGGATGTCGGCGACGAGCGCCTGCTTCGGACGCTTCAGCCCATCGTCCAGGGCGACGTCGATCTCGGAGGAATGCACCCCCTCGGCGTGTTCGTCGAGCTCGGCCCGGCCGGTCCGGCGGCCGACCGCCTTCACGCCCGGAATCTCCAGGAGCAGTTTTTCCGCGATCAGCCCGACCCGGTTGCTCTCGGCGAGCGAGATGCCCGGGTTGAAGGTCATGCTGACCGTGAACGAGCCCTCGTTGAACGGCGGCAGGAAGGCGCGCGGCAAGTTCCAGGCGGCGATGCCGGCGGCGGCCACCGCGGCCGCGACGGTGCCGACCAGCAGGCCCTTATGCCGGAAAGCCACCCGCAGCAGGGCGGCGTTGCCGCGCTTGAGCAGCTTCAGCAAGCGGCTGTCGTGCTCCTCCAGGTTCCGGAGCCCCGGCAGCAGCCAGGACGCCAGCACGGGCGTCAGGGTGATGGAGGTGAGCAGGCTCGCCAGGATGGAGATGATGTAGGCCTGCCCCAGGGGCGCGAAGAGCCGGCCCTCGATGCCTGAGAGCGCGAACAGCGGCACGAAGACCAGGATGATGATCAGCGTCGCGTAGACGATGCCGGAGCGGACCTCGTTCGAGGCCGAGACCACCACCTCGAAGGTGCTCCTAGGGTTGCCCGCCTTCCGATTCTCGCCGAGCCGTCGGTAGATGTTCTCGACGTCGACCACCGCGTCGTCGACGAGCTCGCCGATGGCGATGGCGAGCCCCCCGAGCGTCATCGTGTTGATGGACAGGCCGAACAGGTGGAACACCAGAGCGGTCGTCAGCACCGAAACCGGAATGGCCAGCAGCGAGATCGCGGTGGTGCGCACGTTCAAGAGGAAGGCGAACAGCACCAGGGCCACCACCAGCACGGCCTCGACGAGGACGCGCTCGACGTTGCGGATCGAAGTCTCGATGAAGTCGGCCTGCCGGAACAAGACCTGGTCGGCCTTGATGCCGCCGGGCAGGGTCGGGTTGAGTTCCTTCAGGGCGGTCTCGATGCTGCGGGTCAGCCGCACCGTGTCGACGTCGGGCTGCTTCTCGACCGAGACGATGACCGCGGGCTTGGCCATGTAGCCGGCATCGCCCCGCTTCACCTTCGCGGCGAAGGACACCTCGGCGAGTTGGCGCAGGTAGACCGGGGCGTCGGCGACCGTGGCGACCACGAGGTTGCGCAGGTCGTCGAGGCTCATGGTCCGGCCGATGTTCCGGATCAGGTACTCGCGGGCGTTCTGGTCGGTGAAGCCGCCGCCGGCGTTGGTGCCGAACTGCGCGAGCGCCGTCTCCAGCTGGGCGTTCGTCACCCCGAGCGCGCGCATCGCCGCCGGGTTTGGGCTGACCCGGAACTGGCGCACCTCGCCCCCGATGGGGATGACCTGCGCCACGCCCGGGATGGTCAGCAGCCGGGGCCGGATGGTGAAGTCGGCGACCTCGCGCACCTGCATCGGGGTCGCGGTCTCGCCCGTCACCGCCACCAGCAGGATCTGGCCCATGATGGACGAGATCGGCCCCATGACCGGGGTCACGCCGCGGGGCAGCTGGTCCTGCACCAGCGACAGCCGCTCGGCAACCTGCTGGCGATTGCGGTAGATGTCGGTGCCCCAGTCGAACTCGACGTAGGTGATCGAGAGCCCGACCCCCGAGACCGAGCGCACGCGGGTGACACCCGGCAACCCGTTCATCCGGGTCTCGATGGGATAGGTGACGAGCTGCTCGACCTCCTGAGGCGCGTACCCTTCCGCCTCGGTCATGACGGTGACGGTGGGCTTGTTGAGGTCGGGGAAGACGTCGACCGGCAGCTTGGTGGCGGTGAAGGCGCCGTACAGCACCAGCACCGCGGCGAGCGCGAGGACGAGCAGGCGGTTGCGGACCGACTGGCTGACGAGGACGGTGAACATGGCCGGCCTCCTCAGCGGACCTGGTCGAGGAGCTCGGCGCCCTGGGTCACCACCCGCTTGCCGGGTCCGATCCCCTCGGCCACCAGCAGGCGGGCGCCGTCGAGCGGCTCGACCCGCACGGGCCGCGCCTCGAAGCGCTCGGCGGTGGTGTGCTCGTAGACGACGTCCTGCCCGTTGCCGGTGCGCACCACGGCCGAGCGCGGCAGCGCCAGGCCGGCCTGCTCGGTCTCGGTCCCGGCCAGCACCGTGACGAACTGCCCGACGCGCAGGCCGGCGGCGTCGCCGAGGACCGCGAACTGCACCGGGATAGCCTGGTTGCGGTCGGCGAGCCCCGTGCCCTGGTAGGCGAGCTTGAGGGTCCGGCCATCCGCGAGCCGGGCGGTGGCGTTCTGCGCCGCGGTCAGCGCGTCGAAGCTGAGGGCCTCGACCCAGAGGCGGTTCGGGTCGACGATCTGGAACACCATCGCGCCGGGCGCGGCCATCTGCCCGGCCACGGCCGCGGCCTGCGCCACCACGCCGTCGACGGGCGCCACCAAGGTTTCGGGCTGCTGCCGGATCTTGTCGAGGGCGGCGCGGCGGTCGTGCAGGCCGTTCAGCTCCGCGACCGCGTCGTCGAGCTGGGTCTGGGCCACGGCGCCGGTGGTGGCGAGTTTTTTATAGCGCTCGACCCGGCGCTCGACGATGGCGACCTGCTGGTCGAGCTCGCCCTGCCGCTGGCGCATGTCGGAGACGTCGACGGCCTGGACCGGCGGCGTCACGGTCGCGAGCACGTCGCCCCTGCGCACCTTGGTGCCGAGGCGTGGGAAGAGGCCGGAGGGCGGTGGCGCGAGCCGGCCACCGACCGAGGACTGCACCACGCCGCTGGCGTTCGGGTCCGGGATGATGCGGCCCGGCAGCTCGACCGAGCGGTGGAAGCTGCCCTGCTCGGTCATGGTCGTTCGCAGGACGAGGAGCCGTTGCGTGGGCTTGGGCACGAACACGGAGCCGTCGGGCAGGCGCTGGGCGAGGTCAGCCGAGCCGGGGGCCCGCGCCTCGATCAGGGCGGCCCCCCGCATCGGCTCGCCGTGGTCCTCGTCGCCGTGCGCGAAGGCGGCGGTGCCGAGGATGAGGGTGATGCCGATGGCGAGCAGCGCCAGGGCGGGGGCGCCTCGGCGCCCGCGAACGACCGCGGTGACGAGCATGCCGAGCAGGAACGCGACGGCGACCGCCGCCACCAGCGTCGGGTCCTTGGCCGTCAGGCGCTCCCGGAGGCCGTGGGCGAACTCGGAGGCGCGTCCAAAGGCCGCTTGCGTCGGCGTCGGCTTGGCGGCCGCTGCGGCTGCCTGCGCGGCGGGATCGGGCACGGTGACCGCCACGGTCAACACGTCGACCGCATCCCCGGCCGTGACGGTCGCCACGAGCTCGTGCCGGCCGGGCTTCGCCAGCCAGGGCACCGGCAGCGCGTAGCCGCCCTCGGGCGTGGCCGCGGCGATCTTGGCCCCCTCCGGCGTCTCGACCTCGATGGTCGCGCCGGGCACCGGCTCGTTCGTCCGGAAGCGGTCGAGGAACAGCGTCAGGGTGCCGTCGCGCGGGATGGCGACGAGCTCGAAGGCGTCGGACAGCGCCTCGCCGCGCGGCGCGATGGTCTTGGTGACGGGCGGCGGCGCGGCGCCGTGGTCATGCCCTCGTGGGCGAGCGCGGGCCCCGCCAGGACGGCGGCAAGCAGCGCCACCGCCCCGGGGGCGGCGGCAAGACGGGTCGACATGAATGGGTATCCTCGCGTCGGGAAGTCCGGATGCACGCCGCGATGGCGGACGCAGTCCGGGCGTTGCGCGCCTCAGGCGCGCCTCACGTCACGCGAGGGTTCGTGGCGGCTTGGGCAGGGCCTCGGGGCCGACGCCCGGGCGGCCAGCGACGTCGTGCGGGATCAGCTTGGCAGTGCGGACCACGGGAAGTGACAGGGCCCCCGTGCCGGACATGATGCCCGACGCGCAACAGACCATGGTCCCGCAGCAGGAGCCCCTGCAGCCGGCCGGACAGCACCTACCGCCGGCGTCATTCGCTCGCAGCGAGGCCACCGGCTCGACGGCCGGCGCCTGAAGATCGACAGCGGTCCGGGGCCTCGCCGACGTCTTTACGACGCGCGAAGGGGCAGCGGAAACCGTGGTCTCAGCGATGGAGGGCGCCGCCTGGACATATGCCGCCGCGGCTTGGTGGCGGCCATGGTGCGCGTGGCCCTCGTGGGCCTGGACGGCGGACGGCGCGACGTAGGCGATGATCGCGAGGATCATCGCCGCCATCAGGCGCACGATTTGCCGGTCGGGGCTCATGAGGGCTGCTTACACCGTTTCCAGTGGCGGGACTATGTCGTCAGGGACGTGAATGCCGGCGTGCAGGTTTGGTTGCCGCGGCGGCGTTTCAAGGTGCCGCGGGCAACGGCTCGGCCGGGTAGCCGGCGGCCGTGATGGCCTGGGCGATGCGGTCGGCGAGGCCGCCGGCGCCCGAACCCGTCACGCGTTTGGCCCGCAGGTCGGCATTGACCCGAGCCCCGGACTCGACGCCGAGGACGGCGCGTGACGGCCTGGTCGCAGCCGCAACCCGGTTCCGAGACCCTGTATCGGGCCATGACGCTCTCCCCTCGGTGGCGTCCCGCTCAGATGGGGCTTCCCATAGTGGGAAGGTCAACAGGCTTTTCCGGGACAGGAGGTGAAAACCACAATTGATGGCTTTCCCTCGAAAAGACGCGCCACCCGAAGAAAGCCGCGCAAGCCGGGCTTTCCACCGAGTTCGCTGAGGCGTCGCATGAGCGCGGTCGCGCCGCCTGGCCAGGTCGGGGCCGAACCGGTCCAGCGATAGTCTCAGCCGCGCCCCTTGTCCTTCCGGTAATGGTCGCGAACGAGCTGACCCGGCGAGGGCTGCGCGACCATGGTGCCGCCGTACCCGGCTGCCTTGGCCAGGTTGATCGCATGATCTGCGCACTTGGCCGCGTATTCGCCTGCGCAAACCTCGTGGCCGTCCGTGTTCGTTGCGTAAACCAAGTAGGTGCGGTCGGGATTTGCCATGGTGTTTCGCCAGAATCGCAATCGACCGATTGTGAATCGAATCGAACGGTTTCGTCAAAATCGGATATCGGTCACGACGTGTATGACGGTCCGGGCGCAGCCGCCGCAGCCCATTTTCTCGACCCTGTAGCGGACCATGACGCCCTCCCGTCGGTGGCGTCCTACGCAGATGGGGCTTCCCCTGGTGGGAAGGTCAAGGGCCGCGGCGCCCGTCAGGCCGGCGCCCACACGGCAATCGTCGTCGCAGGCTCCTGGTGGCCGTGCCGGATGCCCTCCCAGCCGAGCCAGCCCGTGTAGAGGCCGACCAGGACGATCAGAGCCGCGGAGGCGTAGGGGGCCCGCCGGGCGAAGGCGTCGAAGCCCGACCAGCGGTTCGCCACGTGCCTCACGCTGAGCGCGGCCAGGATTCCGGCCGACACCATCGTGAGCGCCAGCCCGATGCTGAAGCACACGACGAGCGCTAAGCCGAGGCTGAACTGCTTGAGCTGGATGCAGAGCAGCAGCACCGTGATGGCGGCCGGGCACGGGATCAGGCCGCCCGTCAGGCCGAACAGCACGATCTGACCGGTGGTCACGGTGCGGCCCCCGAACCGTCGCCGGATGGCCTCGGCGTGCGCCCGGGCGTGTGCGTCGTCCTCGTCGCCCAGGTTCAGGTGGTCGTGTGCGTGGCCGTGCTCCTCGAACGCGACCTCGTGGATCTCCGCCCCGGCGGACCCATCGAGGTGCAGCCGTGCCCTGAAGGCATGCGGCTCCGGGATCTCCTCCATGCTCTCCAGGAAGTCGCCCCCACTCGCGAACGAGAATGCCTGGCGGGCACCGTCGGGTCGGACCGTCTCAAGGGTGACGCGCTGGGCCGGGGGCAGCACGCCCTTGACCCGGCTCAGGCGCCAGCGCGGCGGCACGCCGTCCTCGATGACCTCCAGCTGGAAGACGCCATCGCGGGCCATGATGCCGTGGCCCTCGGCGTCGTGGTGGTGGTCGTGGTGCTGCTCGCGCCAGGTGCGCCACGCCATCCAGAGCGCGATGCCGACGATGAGGACGGCCGAGGCGAGCTGGAAGTACGGCTCGGACGCCTCGCCGCCCCACGCCTGCCCCAGGTACTGGCCGCCGAGCGCGATCACCCAGACGACCGCCGTGTGCGAGAGCGTCGCCGCCAAGCCCAGCAGGACCGCCTGCAGGACGGTGCCGCGGACCGCGATGATGAAGGCGGCCATCATCGTCTTGGAGTGGCCGGGCTCCAGGCCGTGCAGGGCGCCGAGCAGGATCGCGCTCGGCACGAACAGCCAGGCGTGCGCGGTCCCCTGCTGCAGCAATTCGGGAAACGGGACCATGACGGGTCGCCCTCCTACTTCAGATAGGTCCGGACGACCTCGATGAGCTCGGCCGCGCCCTTGGCACGCTCCGGGTCGGGCTCGCGAGCGGGGTCGACGACGTGATGGCGGATGTGGTCCTCCATCAGCTCGGCGGTCAGCCCGTTGATGGCGCCCCGCATCGAGGCGACCAGCATCAGCACGTCGGTGCAGCCGATCTCCGCCTCCAGGGCGCGCTCGACGGCCTCGGCCTGCCCCTTGATCCGGCGCACGCGCGCCAGAAGCTTGGTCTTGTCCTTGACGGTGTGGGACATGGGTCGGCTCCCTTCGCTTCGTAATATAGGGGGCTACCCTATGTATGTCGAGCGAGAAGCCCGTTGCGGGCGAGGGAGGGCGTGCCGTGACGGAGAAGGATCCCTGCACCGGCGTCTGCCGGTTCGATGGCCGGTCGGGCTGGTGCGTCGGCTGCGGCCGGACCAGTTCGGAGATCAGGGCATGGCGTAAGATGACGCCCTGTCGGCGCACGGCGCTCGCGCGCGAATTGCCGCGCCGAGTCCGGCAGGCCAGCGGGGAGGGGGCCGCGCCCTGACCGAGCGCGCCGCCTTCGACGCGACCGACCACACTGCCCGCGTGAGCCTTGCCGATGACAGCGTTCCCGAAGGCGGGATGGTACGCTCCCATCCGGATGCGAAGGACGGGTATGCCGCGCCGATGCAGGTGATGGACGAGACCGGGACCGACCGAACCCTCCCTGCCTGACGCGGCCTGGATCGGGAACCGCATCCGGGCCTGGCGCGACGACCCGGGCGGCTCCCACCGGACCTGGTCCCTGTGGGAGGAGCGCATCGAGAACTTCCGCGCGATCCGACGCCGCCTCCAGGCCGTGGTCGAGGAGATCCGGGCCGACACCTTCGGCAACGCCTACCGCGGCTCGTGACTGGAGACGGGGGCCCACGCGATCGCAGAGCAGCGCCAGGTCTTCCACGGCGCCGACCACGCCTTCCTCTGGAAGCCGAAGCTGCGCATCCCGGACATCCACGAGGACGGCGCCAACCAGGTCGCCTTCGGGCGCTTCCTCGACGCCTGCCTGCGCGGCACCGCCGAGGCGCAGGTGCTCGCGGCCATCCAAGCGCTCGACCAGGCGGGGATCACGAGCCTCGGCCCGGCGGCGGCGAACCTGCTCTACTTCCTGCACCCGACCTGGGTGAGCCCGTTCAACACGGCCATCGTGAAGGGCTACAACGCGCTGACCGGGGCCAACGCGACACTCGGCAAGTGGGACGAGTCCCTCGCCATGGGCCCGGGGGATCGTCGCCCTCAACGCCAGCCACCGGACGCTCCTCTCGAACGATGACGGGGGCGTCGCCGGCTTCCTGTTCGACGTCGGGTCCGGCCGCTGCCCGAGCGCGACGGGGGCCGCGGCCCTGGCCCGCCGGCGGGCGGACCTCGACCGGGTGCGGGCGCAGGCCGCGAGCAAGGCGGACCACACCCACACCGAGATCCAGGGCTGGCTGCGGGACCTCGGCCTGGCCCTCGGCTTCGACGTCTGGATCGCCTCGAACGACGCCGGCCGTCCCTACGGCCCCGGCCGCCTGTCGGGCGGCTGCCTCAACCGCCTGCCCGAACGCCTGACCGCGAGCGGCTCGGCCGAGACGGTGCAACTCATCGACGTGCTCTGGCTGGGCAAGGCGGGCGGCGACGTCGCGGCGGCCTTCGAGGTCGCGCGCACCACGAGCATCTATTCCGGCATCGTGCGCATGCTCGACCTCGCCCTCGGCGTCGAGGGCGGGACCGCGCGCAACTTCTTCCGGGTGGCTCGGGACAACCGCGGGGACGACGTGCGCGCCCAGTTCGCCGGGCCGGCGTTCTCGCGCGTGGGCGACCTCGACCCGCGTTACCTGCCCTCCAGCGAATTGCGCGGGACCCGCGAGGCCATTGCCCGCCCCGTCCGCATCGCACGATGACGCGGTGCGAGCCTATCCCTGAGGCATCTCGGGCCGCCGCCCGGCGGCAGACCGAGCCCATGGGCCGCCCCTTCCGGAAACCACGGAGGATAACCGGGAGCGAGAGCCCAAAGACTTCCCTCGTAAAACGCCCTTGACCCCGTACTACGGTACGGACCTTAGGCTCACGGGGCGTTGGTGATGCCGGGGCAGCACATGCGGGATCCGACCATCGGGAAGGCGGCGCGGGAGGCCGGCGTCGGCGTCGAGACCATCCGGTTCTACGAGCGCCAGGGCTTGATCGCGCAGCCGGCCAAGGGGGCCGGCTATCGGACCTACCCGCCCGAGGTGATCGCCCGCATCCGCTTCATCCGGCAGGCCCAGAGGATCGGGTTCTCCCTCAAGGAGGCGCAGGAGCTCCTCGCCCTGCGCGCCGACCCGCAGGCCGACTGCGGCGACGTGCGGGCCCGGGCCCGGCACAAGATCGCCGAGGTGGACGCGAGGATCGCCGAACTCCTGCGCGTCCGCGCCGCCCTGGAGGCCGTGGTCGCCTCGTGCCCGGGCCACGGCGGGCTGGGTGGCTGCACCATCCTGGAAGCCCTCGACGAGGCACCGCCGGCACCGGCGGCGTGCCGATGCGGCGCGCCGAGAAAGAGGAAGACGCCATGAGGACGGTCACCCTGAAGGTCGAAGGCTGGCGGTGCGCCGCCTGCTCCGCCTCGGTCGGCTCTCTGTTGGAGGCTCATCCCGGCGTCCGCGGCATCGACGTCTCCTTCGACGAGGGACGCGTCCGCGCCCTCTACGACCCGGCGACCACCAGCGAGGACCGCCTCGTCGAGCTGATCGAGAAGCGCGGCTTCCAGGTCGTGGCCCGTACTTCGGCCTGATCCGGCCGGCTGGACATTCCTGGAGACGGACCGATGGCCGCAGCAACCCTCGACACCGACTTTTCCCTGTGGAGCGAGGAGCCGGCGAGCCGGCCCGACCGGGCGCGCATCCGTGCCCGGATCGGCGGCCTGCACTGCTCGCTCTGCACCGGAACCATCGAGAAGGCTCTGGGCAGCCAGCCCGGCGTCGACAAGGTGGCGGTCAGCCTGACCCACGAGCAGGCCCTCGTCGAGTACGACCCGGCGGTCGCGCGGCCGGCGGCGCTGCTGGGGATCCTGCGCGACATCGGCTACACCATCTCCGACCCGCGCAAGGTCCGGCCCTACGAGGAGGAGGAGCGCGATCTCGTGCGCGAGAGCCGCCGCTTCGTCGTGGCGGTCGCCCTGAGCGTCGCCTCCATTCCCATCATCGCGGATCCCACCCTCGGCTGGATCGGCTTCCTACCCGCCCTGGTCTGCCTCAGCCTCGGCGCGATGGTCTTCCTCGTCCTGCGGAAGACCAGCCTCCTCGCCGCGGCCGCCAGCACCACCGGTCTCGCAGTCCTGGCACTCGGCCTGCTCTACCTGAACCTCCAGGGCTACCTAACGGCCTCCGCTCCCTGGCTCGTCGCCGCGCTCGCGGTCGTGCTCGTCTTCGGGGTTGGGCGCCACATCCTGCACATGGCCGTCCAGGCCCTCCGCCGCGGCATCCTGAACCAGCACGTGCTGCTGGAAATCGGCGCCTTCGCGGGCATGCTCGGCGGCGTCATCGGGCTGGTTCTCGACCGGCCGGACTACCCGACGGCCCCGTTCTTCGCCGTCTCGGTCATGGTCGCGACCTACCACATCTTCTCCGAGTGGCTGTCCCTCATCGTCAAGACGCGCAGCTCCCAGGCCGTGAAGCGGCTCCTCGACCTCCAGCCGGAGACCGCCCGCGTGGTCCGGGACGGCCAGGAGCGGGATGTGCCGCTGGACGCGGTCGCAGTCGGCGACCTCGTCCGCATCCGCCCCGGGGAGCGCGTGCCCGTCGACGGCACGGTCGCGGGCGGCCGCTCCGCCGTCGACCAGGCCCTCGTCACCGGCGAGCCGATCCCGGTCGAGCGCGCGGAGGGCGACGCCGTCATCGGCGGCTCGATCAACGGCACCGGCACCCTGCTGGTGCGGGTAACCGCGGTGGGGGCCGGCAGCTTCCTGCAGAAGGTGGTGCGCGAGGTCGAGGACGCCCGCGCCCTCAAGCCTGGCCTGCTCCACCTCGTCGACCGCGTCCTGCAGGTCTACACCCCGACCGTGCTCGCGGTGGCCGCGCTGGCCTTCGTCGGCTGGCTCGCCGGTTCGTGGTTGGCGGGCGGCGAACCCGACATCGAGCGGGCCGTGTTCGCGGGCTTGAGCGTCCTGGTCATGGGCTATCCCTGCGCCGTCGGGATCTCGGCACCGCTCTCCATCGTGCGGGGGTCCGGCGAAGCCGCCGAGCACGGCATCCTGATGCGGACCGGCGAGGCCTTCCAGGGCTATCGCCTCGTTGACACCGTCGTCTTCGATAAGACCGGGACCCTCACCGAGGGCCGGCCCGCGGTCCGCGAGGTCGAGGCGTTCTCCGGGAGCGAGGCCGATCTCGTCGCCGTTGCCGCCGCGGCCGAGGCCTCGTCCGAGCACCCGCTCGCGCAGGCGGTGGTCAAGGCCGCGTTCGCTCGCGGCGCCGTGCCCCCGGACGTGACCTCGTTCGAGGCCGTCCCGGGCAAGGGCATCGTCGCCCAGACCGAGGCGGGCAACGTCCTGGTCGGCAGCCCGGCCTTCCTCGCCGGCCACGGCATCGATCTCGCGCCCGCTTCAGCGCGCATCCTGACCCTGGAGGGGGCCGGGCGCACCGTCATCGTGGTCAGCCGGGACCATCGCCTGCTGGGTCTGCTCGCGCTCGACGACAGCCTGCGGTCCGACGCGGCGCAGGCGGTCGCGGCCTTGCGGGCTGAGGGCGTGAGGACGGTCCTGCTCACCGGTGACAACGAGCGGGCCGCCCGCCGGATTGCCGCCGAGGCGGGCATCGACGAGGTCCACGCGGGGGTGATGCCCGACGGCAAGGCGGAGACCGTGCGGCGCCTCCAGGCGACGGCCAAGGTCGCGATGGTCGGCGACGGCATCAACGACGCGCCCGCCCTGATGCAGGCCGATGTCGGCATCGCCATGGGCGGGGGCACCGACATCGCCATCGAGGCCGCCGACATCATCATCCTGTCGAACCGCCTGGCCGCGCTGCCGCTCGCCCGCCGCATCAGCCGGCGCAGCTACGCCAAGATGCTCCAGAACGTCTGGCTCGCCTTCGCCTTCAACGGCCTCGGCATCCCGATCGCCGCGACCGGCCTCATCAACCCGATCTGGGCCATGGTCGCCATGGCGGTGAGCGTCACCGCGATCTTCCTCAATTCCCTCTGGGGCCAGCCCGGACTGTTCCTGGGGGCGATCACGAGCGTCGGCAGCCTGCCCGGGACGAACGGGCTCGCCATCGAAGGAGGTCGGCGATGAGGTTCCTGATTTCTTCGAGCGGGGCGGCCGCACTGGCAGCTCTCCTCCTGGGACCGGTGGGGCCTGTTCGGGCCCAAGAGGACACGCCGGCCACGTCACGCCGCGGCTCCGATCTGAAGGTCGCGACCCTCCCGGTGGAAGGCATGGTCTGCCTCTCCTGCGCCGCCTCGATCAAGCGTGCGGTCCGGAAGGTGGACGGGGTGACCGACGCGGAGATCGATTTCGTCGGCCGCACGCTCCGCGTCACCTACGCCGCCGGCCGACCCCTCCTGCTCGGTCGCGTGCGGACGGCCGTCGCGGGCCTCGGCTACACCCCCGGTCCTCCCGTGGTGGCGCCGTGACGCTCGAACATCTCGTCCGGCCCCTGGCGACCGGCGCCGGCGGGCCGGCCGCCCTCTGGATCGCGTTCCTTGCCGGGGTCCTGGCCAGCGCGGTCTGCCCCTGCACCCTGCCGGTCGGGCTCGGCTTGGCCAGCGTCGCCGGGGCCTCGGAGGCGGGGTCCCGCCGCGCCGGCCTGCAGGTGGCCGGGTCCTTCTTCGCCGGAATCGTCCTGAGCCTCGCCGCCCTCGGCTCCGCGGTGGGACATCTCGGCGCGCTCGCGACGGAGGCGTTCGGCCGGAGCTGGGCCCTGCTCATGGCCGGCGTCTCGCTCGCGGCGGCGCTGCTCGCCTTCTGGTGGCCGCGCCTGCGCACCCGAGCGCTGACGGCCTGGCGCCACCCCGGCCTGCTCGGCGCCTTCGCCTACGGCGTGGTGTTCAGCGTCGGCACCTCGGCCGCGCCGCTGTTGCTGCTGCTCACGGTGGCGGCCGCGGAGGGTCGGGACGGGCGCGGCGTCGTCCTCGCCCTCGCCTTCGGCCTCGGTCGGGGCCTGCCCTTCCTCGCCGCCGGTGCGGCCGGGAGCGCGGTCACCCGCCTGGCCCGCCTCGGCGTCTGGGGCCGAGCCCTGCAGCTCCTCAGCGGCGCCGCCCTCCTACTGGTCAGCGCCTACTACGCGCGGGTCTACGCGGACCTGCTCTGAACCCCGGAGACCTCATGAGCGACGAAACCGCCTTTCTGACGGAGGTCACCCTCTCCGTGCCAACCATGTTATGCGACGGCTGCGCCGAGACGGTCCGTGACCTGCTGATGGCCATTCCGGGTGTCCGGCAGGCGAGGGCCAGCGCCTGGCGTAAGCACGTCGCCGTTCGCTTCGAGCCGTCCCGCGTCGGACCCGCGGAGATCCGGTCGGCGCTCGCCAATGGCGGGTTCGACGGCGCCGAGGTACAGGCATGATCCCCGGAACGGCGGAACCCGCGGAGGCTGACCGCGAGCGCCTCCTCCGCGTGCTCGCGGCAGCGGCGTTCGTGATCTTCTTTCAGGCGTTCATGGTCGCGCCGGTCCTGCCGCAGTTGGCGCAGGGGTTCGGCGTCTTGCCCGAGCGTGTCGGGCTCATCGTTCCGGCCTATTTGATTCCGTACGGCGCGGCGACGCTGGTCTACGGGCTGCTGGCGGACCGCCTCGGCGTCTGGCGCGTCATGGCGGGTTCCCTGGCCGCCTTCGCTGCGCTGACGGCCCTGACAGCCACGGCGAGCTCGGTCGGGCAACTCGCCACGTGGCGCTTCCTGACCGGCCTGGGGGCGAGCGGGGTCGTCCCCCTCGGCCTCGTTCTCGTGGGCCGGCTCTTCCCCTACGAACGACGCGGGCGCCCCTTGGGATGGCTGTTCGGCGCCATGGCCGGCGGCATGGCTTTCGGGTCGACCTTCGGCGCCCTGCTCGAACCGGTCGCCGGATGGCGCGGCCTCTTCCTGACCGTCGGCGCCGCCGGGGGCGCGCTCCTGCTCGTCCTTGCGCCGTCACGGGGGATCATCCCGGGCGCCACGGCGATCGGGACACGGCTGCCCGACCTGTTCCGCGGCTATCGCGACCTCCTGCTCATCCCACGCGGACGCCGCACCTATAGCTTCGTCCTGCTCAACTCGATGTTCCACTCCGGCGTGTTCACCTGGCTCGGCCTGTACTTCGAGCAGCGATACGGGCTCGGTCCCGTCGGGGTCGGCCTTGCGCTCCTCGGCTACGGCATCCCGGGCTTCCTCCTGGGGCCTGTCATCGGCCGCATCGCGGACCGGCGAGGGCGCGGCCGCCTGCTCCCGGTCGGGCTGCTCCTGGGGGCCTTCGCGGCGGCAGCTCTGACCCTCGACGCGCCGCTTCTCCTGGCTGCGGCGGCGGTAACGGTCCTGTCGCTCGGCTACGACATGACCCAGCCGCTGCTCGCCGGCGTCGTCACCGCGCTCGGGGGCCAACGTCCGGGGCAGGCCATGGGGCTCAACGTCTGCCTGCTGTTCACCGGGTTCGGGCTGGGAAGCCTGCTCTTCGGCGGATTGCTCCGCTTCGGGTTCGGGACGACGCTCGCGCTGTTCGCGGCGGCGGAACTGGCGCTGGCCGCAACTGCCGTGCGTCTCTTCAGGCCCGAGACGCCGTCCGTCGAAGGAGGACGCCCCTGAGCACGCCAACACCCGAATTCGAGGAGGATACCCTCGACACCGTCATCCTCTCCGCATTCCGGCAGGCGCGCCGCGAGGGACATCGCGACGCGGCCGAGCACCTCATGCGCGCCCTGGAGGCCCTCGCCGGCGCGGCCGACCCGTCGTCGGCATCGGCCTGCGTGGCCGAGGCATGCCTTGGCTTCGCGGACGAGCAGGGCACGGGACGCGCTTCCCCGACGTATGGAAGTCGATCGAGGCAGCCGCATTGAGCCTCGACGGTCCGTTCTCGTCCCGGGGCGGCAGGGTCTCTGAGGCGGAACGCGTCGGAGCGGAGCCGTGCCCCGCATTCGACACCTCTTAAGGCCGGGACGGCCCACCAGCCCAGTTTGAGGTGACCGCGGACGGCCCAACCGGCGCCGGCGGGCCGCTCGGGTGCACCGAGTCCCGCTGCGCAAGCGGAGCAGGAGCGTACCGTGCAGGAGGGCCCCGGTGCAGAGCCCCTGGAAGCGCTGGAGCGGCTCCGCCATCCTCGCTGCCGCTGCGCCGTACACGCGCTGGTTTGCCAAGCCGCGGACCTGCGCGAGCGTCGGGGACTCTCGGCCGGGCGAGGCGAAGCCCCAGGGGCGGGTGTCGCGGCCTCGTCGACGATCAGCGACGTGGACGTGCCTGTCACGAAGGCGGCGCCGCGGGACTCCGTCCGGCTGCGACGGCGCAGCCGGGTGCAAGCCACGCCCCCGCTCTCCGAGGCCGCCTGCCTTCACCTGCTCGTCGAGAACGCAGCCGTTCAGAGCATGTATCCGATGTCGGATGCTCCGGTTGGGTAGGCGAACATCGTCGTTTTCAGGTCTTCGGCCGTGAGACCATGCCGGATCGCCAGGCCGAAGATGTTGATGACCTCATCGACGTGGGGGCCGACCAAGTGCGCACCGAGCACGCGGTCGGTGTCCTCGTCGACCAGAACCTTGAAGCCGTAGGTGGGCTCGGCGACGCGCCGGGCCGTGTACCAGCCGGACACCCTCTGGCTCCGCAGGCGGAACCTCAAGTTCCTCTGCCGCGCCTCTGCCTCGCTCAGCCCGACGCTCGCGATCGGGGGGATAGTGAAGGCGACGCTCGGGACGCCGCGATAGTCAGGCCGGTACTGATTGCCCTCGATCATGTTCCGCACGGCAACCTTGGCGTCGTGGCTCGATACCGGCGTGAGGGGCGGCCCCGTCCGGGCGGCGTCGCCTGCGGCGTAGACGGCAGGGTTCGATGGGCTCTGCAGGAACGCGTTGAGCCTGAGATGCCCGCGCTCGTCCCGCGCGACGCCGGCGGCATCGAGCTGCAGCGGCTCCAGATCCGGGATTCGGCCCGCGGCGTGGACCACGAGGTCGGCCTCCATCGCCTCCTCGGCGCCGGTCTCGGACCGCGTCAGGACCGTGTACCCGTGCCCCGCCTTCTCGACCCGCACGACGGCGCGCCGCGTCCGCACGTCGATCCCCGCCTCGTGGAAGCTCTCCATGAGCCAACCGACGAGCTCGGGGTCGAACTGGGTCAGGAGGCGCTCGCCACGCTGCAGGATCGCGACGCTCGCGCCCGCCCGGGCCGCGATGTGCGAGAACTCGGCCGCGATGTAGCCACCCCCGACCAGGATGATACGAGGCGGGAGCTCCTCAAGCTCCAGGAACTCCTCGTTGGTGACGAGGTGCTCGGCGCCGGGAAAGGGGAGCGGCGCTGGGCGGGCTCCGGCCGCGATCAGGATGTGCCGCGCCTCGCAAACGCCCTCGCCCGCGATCGCGACCGCGTTCCGACCCACGAAGCGGGCTTGGCCGTGAAAGGCGTCGATGCCCTTCCCGGCGTAGTTCCTCGCCTGCTTCTCCGGGATCGGGGCCGTGAAGGTGCGCTTGAACGCCATGAGCTCCGGCCAGGACATCCGAGCCTCGGGCGCGACCACCCCGCGGGTGCGCATGCGGCGGATGTCGTCCATCACCTGGGCGCCGGTCACCAGCATCTTCTTGGGGTCGCATCCGCGCAGGGCGCAGGTGCCGCCGAAGGGCCGGAAGTCGGTCACTGCGACCTTACGGCCGGCGGCCGAGGCCCGATTGCTCGCGACCATGGCCGCCGTGCCACTGCCGATGATGATCAAGTCGTAGCTTCCAGCCATCTCGTTCACCCAGACTTGCGAGGGATGTCCTGCTCACCGGCAGCTCCTCTTCGGTCGCGAGCCCTGCCGGGACGGCCCGCATTGCGCGCGCAGGTGGCGCAGCACCGTCGGAGGTGTCAGCCGAAGCCGACCCGCCCGAGCGCTGCAAGGGCACCTGCGGCCGCCGGTTCGTACGGAGCCACGGAGGCCAGTGGCACGTCGGACGGAAGATGGATGGATGGGCAAGCCACAGCGGACGAGGGCAAGCGCGGCGAAGGCGAGGAAGGTGGCGACTCCCGCGCTCGCGCCGGTTCCGGGATATTGCCCACCTCACGCGAAGGGCCGCGAGCGGACAGCATGGAACCTCCCCGAACAGGTCGGCAGCCAGACAGGCGCAAGCGGGCCCCGGCTCGGCTTGGTGCCTCGGACGAGCCCGCGTCTGACCCGACCGGCGACAGAAGATGGGCCGATGGCCGCACGCACGATGGTCAACAAACCTGGAGCAGCTTCAGGTTTCCGCCGGGCCGGAAGTTTCTTCGGTTCCGTATCGGCCAGAGGTGAATGCGAAGTTCGGTCTGGATTGTCGAACAGGCTCGGCGGCGTCTGCCCGCGAACCTATCGGCCGGCCTCGGAGGGTGCCGGTTTGAGCGCGCTCGCTGCTGGCGGTCACGTGTGGAGCAGGCCGTCGGCCACCTGAGGCGGCGGGAAGCCGCCGGCCGCGTGCCCGAAGCATACGGCCGGCGGATGCAGGCGTCACGAGTCCTCGTCCTGGAACAGCGTCTCCATGATCGGACAGTCGGGTACGAGGCCGCCGATACAGGCCGCGGTCATGTCCTTCAGGACGCGCTCCATCCGCCGGAGGTCGGCGATCTTCGCCCGCACCGCGATCAGTTGGCGGTCGGCGACGCCCTGGACTTCCCCGCAGGTGACCGCGTGGCGGTCGACGAGCGTCAGCAGCGCCCGGATGTCCTCGACGCTGAACCCGAGCTCGCGGGCCCGGCGGATGAAGGTCAACCTCTGCCGGTGAGCTCGATCGTAGATCCGCTGGTTCCCGGCCGTCCGGGGCGGTGCCGGCAGGAGCTTGACCTTCTCGTAATACCGGATCGTCTCGATGTTGACGCCGGTTCCCTCAGAAAGCGCCCCGATGGTCAGGGCAGCGCGTCCGCGCGACGCAGGAACGATGCCCATGCAAATCTCCTTGAACCTGTAGTCGCTACAGATGCTAGCCCCTCCAAGGTGGGAGGGAAAGCCGTGTTGAAATTCTCCTTGATTGCCCGCGTCCCCCAGGCCTTGCGCAGGCATGCCCGGAGTGTGATCGACGAAATCTCGCGCTTCCGCCTCCGGCCGCTGCGCCTCGGGAGCCTTCCGGTCGTCCTGGCCCTGACCGGCCCGGCGCACGCCGGCGACGTGGGGCTCTTCGCGCTCCCGATCCCCGACAGCTACCCGGAAAGCGTGGCCGTCGGACCCGGTGGCACCATCTGGTTCACGGAGAAGCAGGGCAACAGGATCGGGCGGCTCGCTCCCGACGGCGAACTGACCGAATACCCCATCCCGACCCAAGACAGCCGCCCACAGGCGATCGTGGCCGGTCCGGACGGCGCCCTGTGGTTCACGCAGAACCGCGGCAACAAGATCGGGCGCATCACGCCTGCGGGCGTGATCACGGAATATCCGGTCCCGACGCCCGAGAGCTACCCGTTCGGCCTCACGACGGGGCCCGACGGTGCCCTGTGGTTCACGCTGTCGGGCACGAACCGGATCGGCCGCATCACGGCCGAGGGGAGGATGAGCGAGTTCAGCCTCGCCAAGACCCTGACGCCTTACGGCATCACGCTCGGGCCCGACGGCAATCTCTGGTTCACGGGCTTCAACAGCAACACGGTCGGCCGGATCACACCGGCCGGCCAGGTTGCGGAGTTCCCGCTGCCGACCCCAGATAGCGCCCCGCAAAATATCGTTTCCGGTCCGGACGGCGCCCTGTGGTTCACCGAGGCTGCGGCGGATGCCATCGGTCGGATCACGACAGACGGCAGCGTGACCGAGTTTACGCTCGCATCGTGCGCGCCTGGTTCCGTTTCCGAGGACGGCCACCCTGCCCGTTGTACGGGCACGAGGTCTCCCTGCGGCATCGCGGCCAGCAGCGACGCGCTGTGGGTGACGCAGCATTGTGGCGGACGGCTCAGCCGTCTGTCCCCGGGCGGACGGCTCAGCGAGATCGGTCTGGGCGGCCTCAAGGCACCGAACGGGATCGCAGTCGATCCGGACGGCGCCGTCTGGTTCGCCCTCGCCCGCTCGAACGGGATCGGGCGTCACCGGCCCGAGGGCGGCAACCGGTGAGCGACTCTCGGGTCTTCGCCGGGTCGTGGACGGGGCCGCAGGTCCGCCGGCGGCGACCCGGCACGGGCAAGACCGAGGGCGACGCATGTTCCACTCTGGCGAGACCATCGCCCGCGAGGAATGCGCCGCGCTATTGCCACGCTTCGGCGGCGCCGGGCTGCTTCCGGCCGTTGCCACCGACGCGGGCTCCGGCGCCGTCCTGATGCTGGCCTGGATGAAGGCCGCCGCGCTCCACAGGAGCATCGAGACCGGTGAGGCGTGGTTCTGGAGCCGGTCCCGGCAGCGCCTCTGGCACAGGGGCGCGACGAGCGGGCAGGTCCAACACGTCCAGGAGATCCGGGTGGACTGCGGCCAGGACGCGATCTGGCTGAGGGTTCGCCTGGCCGGTCGAGCAGGGTCCTGTCACACCGGCCGCTCCAGCTGCTTCTACCGTCGCGTGGTGACCGGGCCGGACGGGCCGATCCCTCATCCTGGACCCGATCCCACCGGGGCAGCCCGCAGAGCCGTCCCGAGGCCGGAGCGAGGAACACGTGAACGGCCCAAATCAGCGCTTGCACCTGTAGTCGCTACAGGTTGCACAATCCGGACATCGAAAGGATCCCACATGGACAAGTTGGTTGGCACGGCTCCATGCGAGAGCACGGTCGCACCGCGCAGCGAGGCCGAAGGGGACGGGCAGAGGATCGCTGCCGTCGGCGGCATCCTCGCCGCGCTCGGAGCCTCCTCCTGCTGCATCCTGCCCCTCGCACTCTTCAGCCTCGGCGTCAGCGGGGCCTGGATCGGCAACCTGACCGCGCTCGCGCGCTACCAGCCCGTCTTCATCGCCGCGGCGGTGGCGTTCCTTGGCTTCGGGTTCTGGCGGGCCTACCGCCGGCCGGCGGCCTGCGCGGATGCCGGCGCGTGCGCGCGGCCCGGCTCGGGCCGTCTCGCCAGGATCGGGCTGTGGATTGCCGCCGCACTCGTCCTGGCGGCCGTGACCTTCCCCTACACCGCCCCCCTGTTCGTCTGACCCTCACCGTCCTTACCCAGGAGATCACTATGAAGATCTTGCTTCGCGCCCTCATCGCCGGATCGGTCCTGGCGCCGGCCGGTGGCGCCTTCGCCGCCCCGCGCACGGCCATTCTCGACGTCCAGAACGTGAGCTGCGTCACCTGCGCGCCCATCGTCAAGAAGACGTTGTCGCGCCTCGACGGGGTGACCCAGGTCACGGTCGTCGAACGTGGCGGCACGGCCACGGCCACCGTGACCTTCGACGACGACAAGGTCACGGCCGAGGCCCTGTCCGGGGCGGCCACCAACGCCGGGTACCCGTCCTCCGTGAAGGAGGTGAGGAACGCGGCCGCCGACATCACCGGCAGCCCCGCTCAGGCGCGCTGACGAGGCCCGGGACATCATTCTGGCGACCGCCATCTCCTTCGAGCCGGCGCCTGCCCGGCCGCGCCCTGGCGCGCGACGCCCATCCCGGTGGCCGTCCCAGGATCGGGCGGTCTCGCGGCCGGGGCCACCGGGGCCGACGGTGTCCCGGTCCCGCCAATCCTCGTCCTGGGCAGCTCAGCCGGGATCAAGCCCGATCGGTTCAACACCTCCACGCGTCCGGCGGCATCCGAGTGCCGCGGCGCGGACGAACACACACGGAAGCTGAGATCATGAGCGATTGCTGCAGCACCCCGCGCGGGAACAACGGCAGCGGCCCCTACGACCTCGTCGTCGTCGGCGCCGGTTCGGCCGGGTTCTCGGCCGCGATCACGGCCGCCGAGCAGGGCGCACAGGTCGCCCTCATCGGGCACGGCACGTTGGGCGGCAGCTGCGTGAACGTGGGCTGCGTCCCCTCGAAGGCCCTGATCCGGGCCGCGGAGACCGTGCACCATGCCAACACCGCGGGCGGCCGGTTCGCGGGCATCCAGGCCCAGGCTCGGGTGACCGACTGGCGCGCCCAGGTCGCCCAGAAGGACGCCCTGGTGCAGGGCCTGCGCCAGGCGAAGTACGCGGACCTCCTGCCGGCCTACAACAACGTGTCCTACCACGAGGGTCGCGCGCGCCTCGTCGCCGGCGGGGTCGAGGCAGGGGGCCGGCATTTCGCGGCGAATCGCATCCTCATCGCCACGGGCACGCGCCCGGCCATGCCGAACATTCCCGGCCTTGCCGACGCCTCGCCCCTCGACAGCACCGCGGCGCTTGCCCTCACCGAACTTCCGCGCTCGATGATCGTCCTCGGCGGCGGCTACATCGGCGCGGAGCTTGCGCAGACCTTCGCGCGGGTCGGGGTCGCCGTGACGCTCGTCTGCCGCAGCCGGCTCCTGCCCGCGGCGGAGCCGGAGATCGGGGAGGCCCTCGCCGGCTATCTGGCCGGCGAAGGCATCGCCGTTCTGGGCGGCCTGTCCTACGAGGCCGTGGACAGGACGGAGGGTGGCGTGAGCCTTACGTTCTGGCGGGACGGCCGCCGGGAGACCGTCACGGCCAAGCGGATCCTGGCGGCGACCGGGCGCACCGCGAATACCGAGGACCTCGGTCTCGCCGACGCGGGTGTCGCCCAGACGCCGACGGGCGCCATCGTGGTCGACGACCGCATGCGCACCTCGAAGCCGGGCATCTACGCTGCCGGCGACGTCACCGGGAAGGACCAGTTCGTCTACATGGCGGCCTACGGCGCGAAACTGGCCGCCAAGAACGCCCTCAACGGCGACAGCCTGCGCTACGACAACAGGGCGATGCCGGCCGTGGTGTTCACCGACCCTCAGGTCGGAAGCGTCGGCCTCACCGAGGTGCAGGCCCGGGCGGCCGGGTACGACGTGCGCACCTCGGTGCTCACGCTCGACAACGTGCCCCGCGCGCTCGCGGCGCGCGACACGCGCGGGCTGATCAAGCTCGTGGCGGATCGCGCGACCCGGCAGCTGTTGGGAGCGCATATCCTGGCCCCCGAGGGCGCGGACAGCATCCAGACGGCGGCGATGGCCATCCGCGGCGGGCTGACCATCGACGCGCTCGCGGAGACGATCTTCCCATACCTGACCACCGTCGAGGGTCTCAAGCTCGCGGCCCAGACCTTCGACAGGGACGTCAGGAAATTGTCCTGCTGCGCCGGTTAACCGGGATGCCCAGGATCCGCAGGGGGATGTCTTCCGACCTGCAGGCGAGACCGCAGCGTTCTGCCGTCGAGATCAGGCCGGGCGTGCTCCGCCCGGAATGGTCGGCCGCTGTCTCGCCTGGCGCGCGGGCCGCGCTCGCCCGGCGACGGCTGCGCGGTCCAGCTTGATCGAGGCGTAAGCGCGTCCGCTGGAGGCCGATGAGGATCGGCTCTGGCGCGCCGTCCGCCGCCTCTACGCGGCACGGGGACGTCCACCCTGGCGCCATCGCCGCCACGGTGGGCGTCGCCGAGGATCATGCGCGAGCCCGCCTGGGACGCTTGCGGCGGCGGGACCTGATCGGCCTGGAGCCCGCGACGGCGGTCATCCGGTACGCGTACCCGTTCTCACGCGTCGCGACAGGCCACCGGGCCTTGCTCGGTGGGCAGTCCCTCAATGCCCTCTGCGCCATCGATGCCGCCATCGCAAGGAGAGGGGAGAACCGTGGCAGACCGGGCGGTCTCCGGCGGGTTAAGTCGGCCGGAACGCCTGCACCACGGCCGGATCCGTCTCGATACGCGCTGCCCCGATCAGGTCCAGGCAATACGGGATGGCCGGGAATACGGCGAGCAGGCTGACGCGGATGGACGAGGGACGCCCGGGACAGTTCACGATCAGCGCCTTGCCGCGCAGGCCCGCCGTCTGCCGCGACAGGATGGCGGTCGGCACCTGATCCAGGCCGCGCCGCCGCATCAGTTCGCCGAAGCCGGGCATCATCCTGTCGCAGGCGGCCTCGGTACCCTCGGGGGTGAGGTCGCGGGGCGCCGGCCCCGTCCCGCCGGTGGTCAGGACCAGGTCACAGTGCGCGTCGTCCACGAGCCGGATCAGGGCGTCACGCACGCTCTCGACGCCGTCCGGCACGGTGCGCGCGACCGCCTCCCAGGGAGAGGCGAGGATTTCCGCCAGGACGGCATGCATGGCCGGCCCGCTCGCGTCCGCGTAGCCGCCTGAGCTCGCACGGTCCGAGACCGTCAGAATGCCGATCCGCGCCGGGCGGGCCGATGGGGTCATGAGAGGCCGTCTCCAAACTTCAGGTGCGGCAGAGCCTCGTCACGCAGGCGAGCCGCTGGTCGGGCGCGAGGGTACCGCTCCATGGCTCCGGTGCTTCCGTCCGCGTGAACGGCGCCGCCCCTGCGGTATCACCGTCGCCGTCGTTGAACGTGACATCGCGTTTCGGGATCTCCGCATAGGACGGCCTGACACCCCAGGATCGCGCGGCCGGGGTGTGCCGGCGCGCCGCCCGAGCCAGGCGCTTGCCAGACATATCAGCACATGGCAATATGATGAGATGATCGGTACCGCAAGCCCCTCGGTCGGGGCCGGTCGGAAGGAGCCATTCGGCACTCATGATCCCGTTTCGCCTCGCCCTCATCGGGTTGCTCGCCTCCGCTCCGGCCGTCGCTCAGGGTCAGTCCGGCATCCTGAGCGCGGAGCAGCGGCCGGCCATCGAAGCGGTCATCAGGGAGTATCTGCTGAAGAACCCGGACGTGGTTCAGGAGGCCTTGACCGAGCTTGAGCGCCGCCAGCAGGAGGCGCAGAAGGCGACACAAGCTGTCGCACTGCGCGAAGCGCGCGGTAAGCTGGTCAACTCCGCAAACGATTACGTTATCGGCAATCCGGCCGGCGACGTCACGCTCGTGGAGTTTTTCGATTACAATTGCCCGTACTGTCGAAAGGCGAGAAGCGATGTGGACGCCCTGGTCAAGAGCGATCCGAAGCTGCGGGTGGTCCTCAAGGAGTTCCCGGTTCTCGGGGCGGCCTCGACCGACGCCAGCCGCGTCGCAATCGCCGCGAAGCGGGGACTGCCCGCAGGCAAGCTCCGAGAGTTCCATGACAAGCTGATGGAAACGCGAGGCCGCGCCGATGGGGAACGCGCCCTCGCGGTCGCCAAGGACTTCGGGCTCGATCCCGGGAAGCTGCGGAAGGACATGCAGGACGAGGCGGTCGCGACCGTGCTCCGGGAGAATGCCGCCCTGGCCGACCAGCTCGGCATAACGGGGACCCCGGCGTTCGTCCTCAACGACGGCATCATCGCGGGCGCGGTGGGCGTCGAAGCGCTGCAGCGGGCCATCGCGAACATCCGCGAATGCGACAGGGCTTCGTGCTGACCGTCATGCATCCCAGCGCCCGCCAGGCCCCATTCCGCAGACCGGGCGAGCCGCATCCAAGCATCTGCCGAGGAAGCGAATTGCGATGAACCGACGCGGAGCACTTCGGCTGCTGTTGATAGCCTCGGCCTCGGCAACCGTGAAGCCGGCCCTTGCACAAAACGTATCGGCCCGGGAACTCGCCGAGGCGGGGCCGCTCGGGGATGTCGTGCTCGGGTCGCCGGACGCCAGGGTGACGATTGTCGAATACGCGTCCCTGACATGCGGCCATTGTGCGGCATTTCACCGAGAGACGTACCCGGAGCTGAAGCGGCGCTACATCGACACGGGGAAGGTGCGCTTCATCCTGCGCGAGTTTCCGCTGGACCCCCTGGCGACCGCCGGATTCATGCTGGCCCGCTGCAAGGGCCATGCAAGCTATTACCCGGTCACCGATCTACTCTTCGATCATCAGAAGGACTGGGCTTTCACTGCCAAGCCCCTGGACGATCTGCAGGCGATCCTGCGGCAAGCTGGGTTTCAACAAGAAAAATTCGAGTCCTGCCTCAAAGATCAGAAGTTATACGCGTCGGTCAGCGCCGTGAGGCGGCGCGCCACCGAGACCTTCAAGGTGAGTTCAACGCCGACTTTTTTCATCAACGGACAAAGGTACGCTGGGAACCTTTCGATGGAGGACATCGAAAAAATCATCGCCCCCATGCTCGGTTCCTGAGGGGGCGAACCCGTCCGGGCGCTCGTCCCCACCCCTCCGCACGGTTTCGTGAATGGCCCCGAATACCCCTGCCCGCCGCATCGGCGCCCAGAAACACGCGGGTGTGACGCACCGCACGGCGACACCGGATCCGAGCGCCCGGCCGCGGGACCTGCGCGACCCGGGCGGCGCGGTCGCGCTGCGCTTGCCGGAAGCAGGGCCGGCCGGCACCGCACGGGGTGTCGCCCCGATACCGGCCCCGCGCGCGGAGGCCGAGCCATGCTGAGCGAACGACCGGGCCACGACGCCGCCGACGCCCCGGCATGCGGGTGCGGCGACGGCTGCGGCGCCGTTTCGGCCGCGCGCGACCCTGCGCTGCAGAACACGATGGCCAGCTTCTCGGCCGGTCTGCTCGCCGCCTTCGGCGCGACCCTGGGGGCTGTCGTCGGGTTCGTGGTCTTCGCCGAATGGTCCGGTCTCCTGGACCGGCTGTCCGGGTTTGTCGCATGGCCGCTCTGGCTCGCGGCGGTCCTCCTCGGCGGCTACCCGATCTTCCGTTCCGTCCTGCGCGCCGCGTTCAGGCGGCGGGTGACCTCGCACACCCTCATGACGGTCGGCCTCGGCGCCGCCGTGCTCACGGGCGCTTGGCCGGCCGCGATCATCGTCGTGTTCTTCATGCGGCTCGCCGATTACGTCGAGCATTTCACCGCCGAGCGCGCACGCCGCGCCGTCAGGGAGTTGACCAGCCTCGCTCCCGAAAAAGCCCGGGTCGAGCGCCACGGGTCCGAGATCGAAGTGCCGGTCGCCGAGGTGCGGATCGGCGAGACCGTGGTCGTGCGCCCGGGCGAGAAGGTTCCCGTCGACGGCGAGGTCATCGCCGGACAGGCCACCGTGAACCAGGCCTCGATCACCGGCGAGTCGATGCCGGTCGAAGCGGGCCCCGGCGCGCGCGTCTTCGCGGCGAGCTTCGCTCAACTCGGCGCCCTGCGTGTCCGAGCGACCGCCATCGGCGTCGACACGACCTTCGGCCGGGTCATCAAGATGGTCGAGGAGGCCGACCGACACCGCGCCGACGTGCAGCGCATCGCGGACACGTTCGCGACCTGGTACTTGCCCGTCGTCATCGCCGTCGCGACCGCCACCTTCTTCGTGAGTGGAAACGCGCTCGCGACCGCGGCGGTGCTGATGGTGGCCTGCTCCTGTTCGTTCGCGCTGGCCACGCCCGTCGCCATGATCGCGTCGATCGGCAGCGCCGCCCGGCGCGGTCTCCTGATCAAGGGTGGGCGCTACCTGGAGGCTCTCGCCAGGGCCGACGTGGTGCTGCTCGACAAGACCGGCACGCTGACGTTCGGCCGGCCTCGGATCACGGACGTCGTGCCGTTCGATGGATCGGGCGCTCCGGGCGAGGAGCGGTTGCTGAGGATGGCGGCGGGCGCGGAACGCTACTCCGAACATCCCCTGGCCGAGGCGGTGCGAGCGGCGGCGGCCGAACGCCAGCTCTGTCCGGCTGAGCCCGAGCACTTCGAGGCCATGCCCGGCCACGGCGTGCGGGCGCGTATCGCGGGCGCGACGGTCACCGTGGGCGGCAGACGCCTGCTGCCGGAAGGATTTAACATACCGCCGCGGATGGCCGATCTGGAAGCGGCGGGCAAGACGCTCGTGGTCGTGGCCTGCGATGGCAGCCCTGTCGGGGTTCTGGCGGCGACGGACACCGAGCGGCCCGCGGTGCCGGCCGCCCTCGCCGCGCTGCGGGCGCTCGGCATCCGGCATTTCGAGCTGGTGACGGGCGACAACGCTCGCACCGCCGCTGCGCTCGCCGGACCGCTCGGCCTGGGTTACCGCGCCGACCTGTTGCCGGAGGAGAAGATCGCGGTCGTCAAGGAGTACCAGAGCCGCGGGCACGTCGTCGTGATGATCGGCGACGGCGTCAACGACGCACCGGCGCTGGCCCAGGCCGACGTCGGCATCGCGATGGGCGCCGCGGGCAGCGGCGTCGCCCTGGAGGCCTCGCATGTCGCGCTCATGCGCGAGGATTGGACCCTCGTGCCCGAGGTGGTCCGCATCGCGCGGCGCACCATGAGGGCCGTGCGGTTCAACCTCGGCTTCACGGTCGTCTACAACCTGACCGGCCTCAGCCTCGCGGCGTCCGGCCTCCTGCCGCCGACGCTGGCAGCCGCCGCGCAGGCGGGACCCGATTTCGGAATTCTCGCGAACTCGGCCCGCCTCTTACGTCCGAGGTCCGGCGCGCGGCCCGGCGGGGGCGGTCCCGACAAGCCCGGATGCCCGCCACTTCGGCTTGACCAAGACCCAGCCGTGCCGCGCGCGACCGAGGCGCGGGCATGAGCCAGACCCGCATGGAGAGCCTGAAGCGGCCGGCAACCCGGCGCCTGGCGTGGCTGGTCCCCGCTGTCCTGCTCCTCGCCGGCGGGGCGCTCTGGTCGAAGGTCGCCGGCCCCGGTTCCCCCGCCTTGCTGGCGTTCGTGGACGGCGAGGGACATCCGGCTCGCCTGGCGGATTTCCGCGGCCAGGTCGTTCTCGTCAATCTCTGGGCGACTTGGTGCCTGCCCTGCCGCCACGAGATGCCGGCGCTGGACCGTCTGCAAGCCAAGCTCGGCGGGCCGGACTTCCAGGTCGTCGCCCTGTCCGTGGACCGGGGCGGCGCCGCGGTCGTGCGCCGGTTCTACGAAACCGCCGGCGTGCGGCACCTGTCGGTGTTCCTCGACAGCGCGGGAGCCGTCCTGCCGCAGGTCGGGGCCGCGGGGCTGCCGACCACCCTCCTGTTCGACCGGGACGGCCATGAGATCGGCCGCTTCGTCGGGCCGGCGGAATGGGACGGGCCGCGGATCGAGGCCATCCTGAGAAATGCCATCGCCCAACAGAGAGGAAGGACCTCATGAACGCGGCAACACCCCCCTCGCGCACGTCCCGGCTCGCGCTCGCGACGCTCACGGCCGTCGGCATCGCCGTCCTGGGAGGAGCCCTCTGGGCCAACACCCGGGGCGCGACCGGAAACGTCCTCGCTGGGCTGGGCGGCACGCCCCGGCCGCTCCCGCCCGGCGCGCTCCAGGTCGATGACATCGCCGCGGATCCCTTCAACTATAAGGGCGGCATCACGCTGCGCGCGGTCGTCGCCAGAGCCGAGGGCACCAGCCCCCGCAAGTTCGTGGTTGTGGATGCCCGCGAGGCCAAGATCTGCAAATCGACGAACTGCGCGAAGTTCTACCTGCCGGTCAGCGCGGAGACCGCGATGCCGGTTGCGCGCTGGGACGAGGTCGACCTGGAAGGCGAGCTCGTCCAGGGCGACCGGCACCCGTATTTCCGGGTGACCGGCCTGAAGAACCACGGTCAGTTCCAATGACGCGCCCTGGCGGCACGACGGCAGGCTCGGCGGGAGACGCAGCGTGAATCTCGGAACCCTTGTCTGGCGCAATCTCGTCCGCCGGCCCGGCCGCTTCGCGTTCACGCTGGCGGGCGTGGCCGTCGGCATCGCGGCTTTCGTGGCCCTTCTCACGCTCGGCCAGGGCCTGACCCAGGAGATCCGGCGCCAGGCGCAGGGGCTGGGGGCGAACCTCGTCGTCACCCCGAAGGGCTGGTGCGCCTACGAGCAGATCTCGGTTCTCACCGGCGAGCAGTTGCCGGAAGCCATCGCGATGACGGAACTCGCCAAGATCGCGGCGGTGCCGGGGGTGCGGACGGCCGTGCCCTACCTGAACCAGCGCACGGCCTTCCGGAACCGCCCGGTGCCGCTGATCGGCATCCAGCCGACGGCGATGCGGGCGCTCCAAGGCTGGCGCGTGGGCCAGGGACGCTACTTCCAGGGACCCGACGAGGCAGGCGTGGTCATCGGCGCGGCCATCGCCCAGCAGTTCGGGCTGCGGCCGGGGGAGACCTTCACCGTCCGCGGCCGCCCGCTCCCGGTCGTCGGCGTCCTGGACACGACCGGAACCAAGGACGACGTCGCCGCCTTCGCGCCGCTCGCCGTCGTCCAGCGCATCTACGAGACCGAGGGCAAGGTCTCCTTCGTCGCCGTGCAGGTCGACGACCTGGAGCGGGCGGACGAGATCAGCCTGCGCATCCAGGAGGCGGCCAACGTCGCCGTGGTGTCGGACAAGCAGCTCGTGAGCTCGGTCCTCTCCATCGTCGGCACCGTCGGCGCGGCGATGCAGGCGGTCGCCATCGTCGGCGTGGTGGCCGCCGCCTTCGGCATCGCCAACACGCTCATGACGGCCGTCTACGAGCGGCGGCGCGAGATCGGCATCCTGCAGGCCATCGGGGGAACCCGGCGCACGCTGTTCATCGGCTTCCTCCTGGAATCCGGTCTCTACGGCGGGCTCGGAGGGCTGATCGGCCTCGGCCTCGGCGTGCTGGCGGCCTACCGGATCGGGCCGTCCCTTGCCGACAATCCCTTCACGGCGGCCCTGCGCCAATCGCCCACGCCGGCGCTCGACCCCGGGACGATGGCGGGCGTGCTGGCGTTCTCCGTCGCCTTGGCGCTGCTCGCCGGGTTCTATCCGGCTTGGCGCGTGGCGCGGCTCACACCGATGGATGCGATCCGACATGTCTGAGGCAGATGCGCTGGTCCGCTTGGAGAAGGTCTCCCGGGTCTACGGCCGCGGCGAGGCGGCGGCGGTGGCCCTGGACGAGGCGTCGCTCGCGATCAAGCGGCGCAGTTGGGTCGCGGTCGTCGGGCCCTCCGGCCATGGCAAGAGCACGCTGCTGCACCTGATGGGCGGCCTCGACCGCTCGACGAGCGGGAAGGTCCATCTCGATGGGGAGGAGTTGTCCCGCCTGAGCGCACGCCGCCTCGCCGCGGTGAGAGCGCGCAAGATCGGCTTCGTGTTCCAGTTCTTCAATCTGCTGCCGCACCTGACCGCGCTCGAAAACGTTCAGACCGCCCTCTGGTTCGGCGGCTGGCCCGCGTCCCGGGCACGCGGCAAGGGGCTCGACCTCCTGGACCAAGTGGGGCTCGCCGACCGGGCCGGCCATCTGCCGGGCCAGCTCTCCGGGGGCCAGCAACAACGCGTCGCCCTGGCCCGGGCGCTCGCCAACGACCCGGATCTCCTGCTTCTCGACGAACCGACCGGGAACCTGGACTCGACCGCCGAGGCGGACGTCCTCGACCGGCTGGCCGCGCTTCACCGCCACGGACGGACCCTCGTCATGGTGACCCACAGCCCGGCCGTGGCCGCGAGGGCGCAGCGGCTCGTCAACGTCCGCGACGGCCGGATCGCGTCGGACGCGGCCGTGGAGCGCGCCGGTGCCTGAGGTCTCGACGGCGGGTCTGCTGACCGCTTTTGCCGGCGGCGCGGTCTCGTTCCTGTCCCCGTGCGTGCTGCCGCTGGTGCCGGGTTACGTTTCCTTCGTGGCTGGCCGGTCACTCGCCGGCCAAGCCAGGAGCGGCGCGCGAGCCGGTCCGGCCGTCCGCGCGCTCCCCCTCGGGCTGTGTTTCGTGCTCGGCTTCTCGACCGTGTTCGTCCTTCTGGGCGCCGGCGCCACGGCGCTGGGCCGGCTCGTCCTGTCCTACCGGTCTGAGGCCGGCATCATCGGCGGCGCCGTCATCCTCCTCTTCGGCCTGGTGACGACGGGCGTCCTGCGGCTCCCGGCCCTGCAACGCGACCTGCGCTACCACGGGGCGCTTGCCGGCGGCGGGCCCGGCGGGGCCTACCTCCTCGGCCTGGCCTTCGCCTTCGGCTGGACACCCTGCATCGGACCCGTGCTCGGGTCGATCCTCGCCGTGACCACCGTCACCGCCGGCGCGGGCGGCCTGGTGTTGCTCGCCGCCTACTCGCTCGGGCTCGGGCTGCCGTTCCTGCTGGCCACGCTGTTCACCGACCGGCTGCTCGGCCTCGGGCGGGGCCTCGGCCGGTTCGGGCGGCTCCTCAATCTCGCGGCCGGAGGGGTGATGATCGGCATGGGGCTCGCCATGATGACGGGCCGCCTGACCGAGATCGGCTCCTGGCTGCTGGAAACCTGGCCAGCCCTCGGCCGGATCGGCTGACGAGGCGCGCTTGTGCGGCTCCACATGGTGGAGACCCGGCATCGACGCGCCGCACGGGCTGGCCGGGCTGGGGATCGAGAGGCGTCGCGCCACATATCAGCGAATGACGATGTCCAAGCATGGCTGAAGACCAGACCCTCCTGCCCGGGCGGCGTGCTCGACCCCAGCGCAGCGCTGCGCCGGCGGCCCTGCGCCGGAAGGCCGAACACATGGCCAAGCTCTGCCGCGGCCTGTCCGATCCCTCGCGCCTCGTCATCCTGGAGGCGCTGCGCCCCGGGGCGCTGAGCGTGTCGGAGATCGTGCAGGCCACGGGGCTGACGCAGTCGAACGTCTCGAACCACCTGGGCTGCCTGTACGATTGCGGGCTGGTCCTGCGCGAGCAGGAGGGGCGCTTCGTGCGCTACCGCCTCAGCGACCCGCGCGTCGAGAGCCTGCTACGCCTCACCGAGGAGCTCGTGGCCGACACCGCCCGGGGCGTGGTGGCCTGCACGGAGATCGGGTGCGGCGGCGGCTCTTGCTAGCCGTAGCCACCGACCGGGCATGGGCCCACGTGGCGGGTCCCGGGCCGCAACCCGGAACCCGGGCGCCGCGGTTCCGGCCCGGGCGGGCGCCCGTCCCGTCATCGGGTGACCACGCCGGATCCTGTCGGCCGATGGCGCCGGAACCGGTGTAGGGGAGCCGGGCTCACGTGGGAGCTCGGGTGGGGCCCGCATGGCAACCGCGGCCGTCAGGCCGTGCTGATGGGCCCCGGTACCGCCCCGGTGTGGGGTTCGCCACGACGCGGGTCCGGCCCAGCCTGTAGTCGGCGCGGCTCGGGACGTGACCGTGGACCCAGAGGCTCGGGGCGCCCCAGCCGCTCATCAGCGGTTCGAGGTCGGAGACGAGGGCGGCGGCGACCCACTCGTCGCCGAGCCAGCCGGGCCAATCCGCGGCCAGGGAGCGGCGCGACGGGGCATGGTGGGTCAACACCACGGCGCGGTCCCCGCGCGCGACGCCGGTGACGACGGACGTCGCGGTCGCCCGGAAGCCGACCTCCTGGTAGGCGATGGAGCCGAGCGCGTCCTCCAGGTAGGCGCGCGAGCGGGCGTGGGCCCCGGCGGCGTCCGGTGGCGACCAGTCACGGCCGGCGCGCAGGCGGATGCGGCGGGCATCCGGCCAGTGATGCCGGGCATACCCTCGCGCGAGGCGGGCGCGGGCCGGCCCATGCAGGGCCCAGTCCGTCCACAAGGTTGCGCCGACCACGTGCACGCCGCGGCCGTGGCCGTCGTCGAGGCGTACGCAGGCGTCCGAGAGGAGATGGAGACCGAGCTCCCGCGCCAGGGCGCGGCCCCGGGCGAGCGCCTCGACCATGGGGACGTCGGACCAGTACTCCGCGTTGCCCGGCACCATCACCACGGGCCGGCTTCCCTGGCGCCCGTCCAGCGCCCGGGCGAGCCAAGCCAACGCGGCCTCGATGCCGGTGCTGACGTCGCCGGCGACGAGCAGCGCGTCGAACTCCGGCAGAGGGTGCGGAAGCTCGTAGGGCGCCCGATCGACCCGCAGGTCCGAGAGGATCCACAGGCGCATCCCCGCGGGCGTCCCGCCGCCGCCGGGCCCGCGCGCGGTCTCCGGCGCCCGACCGGCGTGCCCGGGGCCCACCGGCAACGGCGGGCGCGCGGGGAGCGGGCCCGGCCGGCCCCGCGGGGGCGTTTCCAGCGCGGGCGCAGGGGGCGGCGCCGTCAGCGGGCTCGTCCCGAGCGACCCCCGGCCGCGCTCCCGCACGCGCGGCACGGCCTCGGCAGCCGGGCGCGACCGGCGGACCAAGCCGCCGCGTCGGCGCAACGCCTGGATCGCGACGCCGTCCGGGGGCGGCAGAACCGGCGCCGGCCGCGGGAATTCCGGGGCCTCGGGGTTCGAGGCCCGCGCCGTGCCGACCGTGCCGAGCGCCGACGCGGCCGCCGCATCGGCCGCGAGCCGGCGCGGCGAGGCAGCGTCGCGCCCCTCCGGGACAGGTCCCGCGCACAGGCCGCGCGGAAGCCGCCTCGGGACGACCGGGCGCGCGAGGTTGGGCGGGATCTTCGTCATCGGGCTCCCGGGGAAAGGGGGTGAAGGACGCGCGGGGGCAGGGCGGCGCGCCCGCCGGACGCGGGGCATGCGGAACCGCCGTCGATCCGCGGGCTTGGCGGCGTCAGACCTCCACGACCAGGGCCGGGTCGAAGGCGGGATTCTCGCCGCCGTAGCCCTTCGGATTGCAGAGCACCCGCGTCTCGCCGAGCCGGTAGTCCATCGACGCGTGGGTGTGGCCGTGCACCCAGAGGGTCGGGCCGGCTTGCTCGACGAAGGCGTCGAGCCGCGAGGCGAAAGCCGGGTTGAGGGGCTTGCCTCGGAAGGCGGGCGCGACGGAGCGGGCGCTCGGCGCGTGGTGGGTCACCACGACGTGCGGCCGACGCGGCGCGGCCGCGGGAGCGGCCAGTGCGCCCTCCAGGTAGGCCCGCGAGACCCGGTGGACGGCGAGCGCCTCCTCCGGCCGGAAGCGCATCCACCGGGGCTTGGTCTGGAAGCTGATCAGCCGATGGTCGTTCATGCCCCGGCGGGCATCCTCCATGGAGGCGGCGCGCAGGTCGGGGCCGTCGAGGTCGTAGTCGGTCCAGAGCGTGCATCCCGAGAAGGGGACGCCGCCGATCACGACGGTGTCGTCCTCCAGCAGGTGCACGCCGAGGTTCGCGGCGACCGCCCGCCCGCGCGCGAGCTCCTCGACGAAGGTCCGCCGATAGAATTCATGGTTCCCGGCCACGCACACCACCGGCATGTGCGGGCGGATGACGTGCGCGAGCCAGGTGACGCTCTCGACCAGGCCCTCCCGAACGTCGCCGGCCACGACCGCCACGTCGGCGTCCGGGATCTCGGCGGGCGTCCAGGGCAGGCCGACGTCGCGGTGCAGGTCAGACAGGATCCAGAGGCGCAAGCCGCGTTCCTTTCCGGCGGGGGGACGGGACCGGTCGCCGCGCCCTTCCGGCGCGGCGCGGGCGGGAGCGCCCGCGGCGGCCCCCGGTGCTCGGTCCCCGGGCGGGGGCGCCCAGGCGTCCCAGGACGCGGCGAGCCGGGCGAGGTGGGGCTCGCCCGGGCGACGCTCGCCGAGCCGGCGCAGGGCGTGCGCGAGCAGCGCCGCGGCGGCCGGCTCGCCCCGCAGCGCCTGCGCGAGGAGCGCGCTCGCGACGAGGTCCGTCAGGCGGCTCTCCGGGCCGCAGACCCGCAGGACCGTGACCGCGACGCGGGTCAGGGCGGCGGCGTCGCCGTCGAGGGCCTCGCCCCAGGAGCGATGGCGGGTGGGCGGCGCGCAGGTCCGGAGCGTGGCCAGCAGCGCCTCGGCCGTGGCCGGCCGGAGCCCGGTCGCGGGCACCACGCGCCAGAGGCGGAGGATGGCCGGGCCTTGCCGCGCCCGGACGTCCGGGCCGGTGGCGCGGCGGGCGCCGGCAGGGGCGGCGTGCCCCTGTCCGGCGGGGCAAGTCGGGGACTCCGTCATGGGCGGCGGCTCCAGGCGAGGGGAGGGTGCGCCTCCGGCGCACGGCGGGGGTGGGCGGCGGACGCTGGCGCGCCGGCCGCGACCGGGCGTGGCCACGCCGGCCGGCTCCCGGCCGACAGCGAGGCCGACGGCGCACGGTCCGGGGGAGGGCGGTGCCTCCCGCCGTCAGGCGGGGGTGATCCGCAGCCCGGTCTGCCGCGGCGTCGCGCCGTCGGCCGGGGCCGGCCTATTGCAGGGTCGTGGGCGCCGTGTCGCCGACCGCTCTCCCGAGCCTGTACCAGCGGGAATAGGTCCGGACCCAGGTCCGCCCGTCCGAGGCGTAGACCTCGGAGGTCCTGATCCGGCACGGCCGGGGGAAGTCGGGGTGCCCCGAGACGACGCCGGTCAAGGCCCTCACGGCCCGGAGCCCGACGTCCCAATCCTCCAGCAGGGGCGCGTCCGCCAGGTCCTGCGGCGACGGCCCCGCGCCCTCTTCGATGGCCTCCAGCGCCTCGGCGAGGTCGCGGAGGCGCTCGCCCGTGTCGCGGTGGTCCGCGCCGCCGCCGGCGGACGGCGCCGGGCCGAGGCTCTCGGCCAGGTCCTGCCGTCGCAACGGGGCGGCGGAGGGGTGCCGGGCGGCGGCCTCGATGGCGGCGATGAGGTGGAGGCCCTGGCAGAGGAGCCGGGACGTGAGGGTGCCCACGACGAGGCCGGCGGCGTCGGACGGGCCGAGGCGCGGCAGCGCGACCGGCAAGGCCCGGATCGCATCGGCCGCGTCGGGAGCGCCGGTTCGGACCGCCGCGCGCATCGAGCGCTCGAAGCGCGCCACGGCGGGCTCGCCGCCGGAGCGGCCGCAGCCGAGCAGCCAGACCGGGGCCGGGGGCCCGGCCTGAACGGGGGGCACGAGGCGCGGGTCGCCCAGCACGGCGGCCGCGAAGTGTTCGTCGAGCGGCGTGGGGCCGACCGGCAGAACGGCCGCGTCGAGATGCGCGCGCAGGGACGGCGCGGCGAGGCACTCGGCGGGCAGGTCGAGGATCAGCCAGCCTTCGCGGTCCCGGGCCGTCGCGGCCTCACAGGCGGCCTGCACCGCCGCCTCGGCCGAGGCGGCCTGAAGCTCGACAACGCGGACGGCGTCCGGCAACCTCGTGCCGCGAGGCAGCCGCGGCTCGGCCGGCCGGGTGATCCGCGCCAGCGTCGCCGGCCGCCCGGCGGCGGCGGCGAGCGTCGCCACGAGGACAGCATGGGCACTCACGGAACGTCCGTCGGCACCGAAGAACGCAGCGATCATGGCAGACCCCCAGCATGCACGCCCGAAGCCGTCCGCGGACACCAAGTCCACCGACAGCCACGAAACCGTCTCGTCTGAAATCGAATGGAATTATATCATTGGTATAAAGCTTTTTCAATGCGGAGAGCCGTACCATGACCTGCTGCTGTTCCCGAAGGTTAATGCTTATCCACCGGAAAAACCGGTGCCGGGGTACCTGTGCCAAGCGGCGCGCGCCCTCCTCGGGCTCTCGCAATCCGATCTGCGCGAGCTGTCGATGGTGTCGAAGAAGAGCATCAACGATTACGAGAACGCGTTCTCCGACCTCAGCGAGGGATTGGCCCTGCGGCTCCGGCAGGCCCTGGAAGGGCAGGGCGCCCGCTTCGTGCACGGGGACGGGGCCACGGGCGTCGTGACGGGGATGGCGCGGTCCGAGCTCGACCGAAGGTCGCGCTCGCCCCGCAAGAACGAGGCGCCCTCCGACCGCCCGTGAGGCCCCGGGGCCGGGCCGCCTCCGCCCTTCGGCCACGGGCGGCGTCCGGCGGGGTCCGGTCGACGCGCCTCGGTCATCCCGCGGCCAATCCGTCCCGGGGTCCCGCCGGCGGCCCTGGTGAGCGCATCGCGGGCCCGAGCCGGGGCGGCGTCCGGCCGGTGCGCCCGCGGCCCGGCGCCGGGGTGCCCGCCGGTGAGGGTACCGCCGGGAGCGGGGCATGCCGCCACGGCCGGCGGTGCCTCCGTTCGAGGCCGCGGCGAACCCGGCCTCCCGAAACCATGACGCCCGCCCTGCGGGCCGCGGGACCGCCATGATGCCGGACGGCGGCCAGGGCCGCCGCGGGCACCACGTCTCTCATCGTCGCGACGACGATTGGCGGGCGGCGTACGGAGACACCGCCTGGGATCCGACGCCGCACCGCGACGAACCCGATTGTATCCGCGGCCTCGAATCGCCATAAGGACGGGGATGACCCTCGGGATGCGGCAGAAGAGCTTCGACGCCGGGCGTGGCTGGTCGGTGACCGCCCTGCGCCTGCTCGCGCTCGTGCTCGTCCTGCTCATCGCCGCTCCCGACCTGGGCCTGGCAGCCGATTTCGCGTACCACGGCAAGGCACCTGCCGGGACGGAACTCTCGGTGGTCGCGCCGGCCGACGGCTCCGCGACCGACACGTCCGATCCGGGCGTGACCTGTCACGTGCATTGCAGCTGCCACCAGGCCATCACCGCGGACGCCGCTCCCGCGACGGCGCCCGCGGCGGCTGCCCAGCCCAACCGGTCCCGGTCCGTCGGCGCGCTCGCGTCGACCTGGCCGGACCGGCTGTCGAGGCCTCCTCGCGCCTGAGAGCCTGTTTGAGGACGAAACCTCAGGCTGGATTGTTGAGGGCGTTGGCGGCCATGAGGCAGGCGACGCAGGCAAGACGGCCGGTCGCGACATCAAGGCGGCCGGC
>NZ_BPQO01000029.1 GCF_022179285.1 Methylobacterium hispanicum
CCGGCCGCCTTGATGTCGCGACCGGCCGTCTTGCCTGCGTCGCCTGCCTCATGGCCGCCAACGCCCTCAACAATCCAGCCTGAGGTTTCGTCCTCAAACAGGCTCTCAGGCAGCCACGGGCCGCAGAGGAACAAGGCGCGCGCGGCGACGGCTGCGGCGGCGATCTCCGCCGGCTCGGCCTCGAAGGGGATCCGCAGCGAAGGCGGATCGACCGGTACGACGAGATCGACGCCGCCCAGGAGGGCCAGGACCCGCCTCCGGTCGGCGACGAGCGTCTCGATCCGCTCCATGAAGTGCCGCACCGGACAGGGCACTTCGTCGAGACGCCTCGGCAGGGCCAGCGCCGTTTCGTCGGCGGCGGGCGCGTCGGGCGCGCCCGACGAGAACACGAGCCGGCCCCGGAGCCACCGCGCGACCGGGCCGGCCCCGACCTCGCGCCAGCACAGGGCGGACAGGTGCGTACGATGACGGCCGGGCCGCTCCGAGGCGAGGATCCGGACCTCCTCGAGGACGTAGGGCAGAGCCTCCAAGGAACTTCTCCGGACTCGCTCGACGATGTCGGCGCTTGGCACCGGGCAAGAAATCATGATAGCTCCATTGCATCGTAAGAAGGAATGGTTCTGCGATCCAATGTCGTCGGAATTGACCCGTCGTTCCTTTATGAGGGGCCTCGCCTCCTCGATGGTGGCGCCGGCAGGCGCCGTCACGGGGCTGCCGGTCGGCGCCTATGCGGCCGCGGCGCTCTCGCTGCCGGCGCTCGTCGCGCTACTGACCGAGGACGCCGCCGCGGACGCGAAGTCGATCCCGCTCCGGCTTCACAACACGAACACCGGCGACAAACTCGCCATCGATCTCTTCGTCGGCTCCAACTGGAACCCGACCGGGCTCGTCCAGGCCGACTACATGCTCCGCGACTTTCGACAGAACCTCGTCGTCCAGAACGATCGACGTCTGTACGCCGCTCTCTACGTGCTGCAGCGCGCCTTCGTCGGCGACGGGTACGTGAAGGTCAATTCCGGCTATCGGACCAGCGCGACGAACGAGATGCTCCGGCGGACGGGCGTGGGTGCGGCGCGCGAGTCCTTCCACACCAAGGCTCGTGCGGTCGACTATCTGATCCCGAACCCCAACGCCACGCTCTCGGAGATCGCCCGCGTCGCCAAGGGGTTTCACATCGGCGCAGTGGCGCTATACAACAACTTCATCCATATGGATACCGGAGACCCGGACAGATCCTGGGGCATGAAGTATTAGGCGACAGCCATACCTGAGATAACCAGGGCTTGTGCTATGACGATGCCCTGTGCTCAAGCGCCCTCCGCCCTCAAGGTCCCGCAGCGGGCGGACCACGGTCGGATGCGGTCTCCCTGAGAATTCCCGTAGATTGTGGCTTGCGACGGCTCGGTGCAGGCTCGGAGCCCAATGCGATCGGAGGCTCCCGTGTCGGCACGGAATTCGTTTTTCAGAACCCTGCAGCCCTTCCGGTACTACCGACAGGCCGGACAAAGTCCTTCCAATACCTGGATCGGACGATCCCAAGCCATCACTAACGTTCACCACGCCCTCAACGCGGAGCCTGGAGACGAATTCCATGCTCTCGTCGGCGGACTCTACGTCGCCGATCGGCGGGACGGCGCGCCATCCGCGGCACCGGCGCGGCTCTCGCCGCCCAAGCCTCCCCTCGAAAAGGACTACGGAAGCCAGCCTGCGGACGCGGTGCTGAGGGACATGGTCAATCGCGGGCTCGTCGAAGAGATCCCGCGCAGCGAAGCCAGGGCAGTCGACTACGCCTCGGCGCGAACGGCCGCCTCGGCACGACTCGCGCCGCACCGGCCCGCCGTGATCGAGTTGGTGCCTTCGCCGCAGATGGTCGCCTTCCGCGAACGCGTGGCCGCTTTCGCCGCCACGCTGGAGGAGTTCGGAGCGAGGATCGCTTGGCGGGATCTCGGCGAACGCCCTTCGGTCGTGCTGCTGGCGGATCTCGGCAAGGACGGTCGGATCGGCGTCGAACACATGCACCTCGCCGACTTCCACGTCGTGGACGTGCCTTCCGCCTTCGAACCTGCGTGGCCGCCTGGCAGCGAGCATTGGGGGCCGGAAGGCAGGGCCTGCATCCGGCTGCCGAAGGATGCCGACCTGCTCTCGATCCTGGACGAGGTGCTCGCGAAGGCAGGCGCCGAACCGCATCCCGATGCGGCGGTCCTCCAGGGGCCTCGTCCGTAGGGGGCCCAGGGCCGAACCTCGGCCTTGCGCATTGCGGGTTCCTCGCGAAGGATGAAGTGGACGCAAGGAGCGCCCCATGATCGATGCCTTCGCAAACCCCGAGACCGGACTGTCTCTGGCCCACGATCAGATCGAGCTCGACCGCGCGGAGACGATCTTCCTGCGCAACGACGGTCGCATGGCGATCCGCCTCGACGACGGAACCGTATCCCGGGTTCCGGGTCTGCTCGCTCCTTCCATGATGGCGGATCTGAAGGACGGAATGTCGGTCCGGCTGTTCCGGGTCCTCGGTCGCCATGTCGCCGGCCAAGTCACGGCGCGCCTGCGTTTGGCGGCGGCCTTCTAGCCCGATCCGGCGTAGACGCGGAACTCGTCGCCGCTCGCGGCCCAACCCCGCGAGCGGAGATCGACGGGGCGGTCCTGCATCCCCTCGGCAGCTGCCGCTAGCTGGAGGCGGACGGTTTCGGCCGCTCCTCGCCGATCCGGCCGCTGGCCCCTTCTTGCGCCTTGCATCGATCCGACCTTTCCTTCGTTCAGGCGCGATCGCGACAGTCCGTTCCCATCCGTTCGAAGGAATTGATCCATGTCCCTCGAGATCGACCAGGAGGTATTGGCCGCCCTGGAGGATGACGACGCGGACAAGCTTCATGTGCCGAAGGAATTCCATGTCGGCGAGAGGGACCGCGCCTACAACAATGACTGGATCATGGCCTTTTGGCGGGAGTACTTTCAAAACAGTACTGACGCGGGCTCAAAGAATATCAATATTACCATAGGTACCGGAACGCCGAAAGGTTTCCACAAGAACGACCCCAGCGCCAGGGAAATTACGCGCGTGGTCTTCGAGGACGACGGCAGCGGCATGCCGATGGACGTCGTGCGCCACGTCTACTTTTCGGCCGGTGCCTCGACCAAGAAGGGTCAGGACGTGATCGGCGGTTTCGGGCGCGCCCGCATCCTTCAGGCCTTCAGCCAAGTCCGCTACTCCATCAGGACCCAGGACCTTCTGGTCGAGGGCGACGGCAGCGAATACAAGGCCTACCACGTCGAGGAGGCGGTCCGCAGGTTGGCGCTTTGGGCCATGAACCAACGCTCCCGCGCCGCACTGGCCACTACATCGGATGACAAGGCCTTTCTGGAGGCGGCCGCCGACGCGAGATACGCGGACGCCGCCGCGCTCGCGGCCGCCCCGGGCTTCTTCAAGGGCTGCCGCTTCGAGGTCGACCTCGATCCGCTGCATGGCGACAGGGCGTCCCGCCGTCCCACCATCGCGATGATGCAGGAGAAGCTTGAGGCATATCTCACCGAGAGCGATCTGCGTTGCCGCATCGTCGTGAACGGTGTCGAACGCGTCCGCCCGGCTCGCAAGCGAGAGGCGCGCAGGGACATCCTGGCCACCCTTGAGGAGCGGGAGATCCCGGACGCCTGGAAGGACAACCCGCACATCAAGCTGCTGGACCGGCCGGACGGCAAGAAGGACGTGGCCTTCGGCAGGATCCTGGTCTCGGACGAGACGGGAGAGGATCTCGTCGTGCGCGTCGCTGGCGCATCGATGTTCAAGCGTACGATCTACGGCAGCCCCAAGAAGCTCGTCATCGAGATCGAGCCGGCCATCTCGCGGGAAGTGCTTACCTCGAATCGCGACGGTCTGAAGGAGGCTTATCAGCGGGCCGTCGACCATTTCGCGAAGATGATGTCCACGGATGCTCGGGCCGCTTTGGAGAAGAAGGAGGCCAAGCACTTCACGGTCCTGGCCGGCGGTCGCGGGCGGCGCGTCGCCCGGCGCCCGGCGATGGACTTCTCCGGCAGTGTCCACGTCTCGGGCGCCGCCACGGAGGACGGAGTGCAGGGGGAAGACCCGCCCCCGACGTCGCCGCGCAAGCGCGACTACGTCGGCTTTCAGCGCTGGCAGTTCGACGACTTCCTGAAGGACGGCATCGGCGGCGTGCCCCGCGCCGATTTCGCGGCGTTCTTCGACGCCCTCAAGGCGTCGCCGGCGCTGGAGGCCACCTTCCTCGGCACTTGGCATGACGGCACCCAGGCGAGCAACTTCCTCACCACCCTGCAGCGGAGCGGCGAGAGCGCGGCCCTCGAGGTCGCCGACGGCGCGATGCTGGCCTTCCTGTGCAACGAGTTGCGGGACCGCCGCCTGCAGGCCGATCTCGCAGAGTCGCGCCGACACGCCGACAAGCTCAGCGACCTTCACGACGTTCCGATCCTCAAGGAGCACCTGAGGCCGGACGCGGAGCGCCTGGGTGCCGAGAAGGCCAAGGAGCGCCGGACCAAGCTGCTCTCGGCGATCGGCCGCGCCGATCCGCGCAACTGGGATCCCGCCAGCGGCAAGGGCATGAAGCCGCGTAAGATCCTTGCGATGTGGCAGGTCGCGGTCGACGCCTGCGTCGAGCTCCTGATGCAGACGCAACCCCGGCAGAAGCCCTTCCCGTACGCGGCCGGCTTCTGCTTCAGCCATCCCTCCTGGCAGTACCAGCCCCATACCGGCGAGGACGGCTGGGTGAACGCGCTCGCCAAGTACATGCAGCCGGACAGCGCCGACGAGACCCGCTACTTCCTCCTCAACCCGCTGCAGGACGAGGACTTCTCCCTGGCCTTCAACCCCTCGCAGCCGAACGACCGCGCCGAGCTGATCTCGCTCGCCATGCACGAGGTCGCCCACGTGGTCGCGCCCGACAGCCACAACGAGCGCTTCGCCGGCGCCCTGACATTCATGCTCGGCAAGATGACTCCCGCTTGGTTGCGCCAGGTGAACCGGTCGATGGACGCCGCCGTCTCGGCGGTCGACGTCGTCTTCGCCGGCGCGCGGACCCGCATCCAGGCCCTCGACGACGAGCCGGGCCCGCGGCCGGGGGAGGTGCTGATGACCTGCCTGCCGCGCGACATCGAGGCCGCCGCCAGCCTGCGCGGCCCGGACGGGACCTCGGTCCTGGACTGCGAGCGCCTGGACATGCTGGAGTCCGAGGTCGTCGGCCCGCCGCCGGAAGCCCTCGCGGCGGCCTGCGCACCGTCTCCCGCCATGTGAGGTGCCCGATGCCCCGCCAGCCGCTGATCGACGTCGAAGGGCCGGGCCCCAACACCCGGATCTCCTGGACCTACACGGACGGGAGCAACCACAAGCACACGCACCGCTCGGTCTACGCCGGCCGGATCTCCGTCGGGCAGGCCGCCGTGCTGGTCTCCAAGCTGACGCAGGGCGGCGAGTTCGTGCCGGCCGACGTCGGCATGTCCATGCTCCAGCTCGTCGTCAACGGCTTCTGGCACCCCACGCTCGACCACGCTTGGCACACCCTCGACGCGGTCGAGGTCAGCCGGGAGTCGCCCGACGCCGATACGGACCTCGTCGTCCTGGTCGAACGCTGGGCCGCCCTCAAGGAGTGGGACCCGGACGCCGCCGAGGAGAAGCTCTCGGAGGAACTCGGCCCCCCGCCGGACCAGGACGACGAGGAAGAGGATGCGGACGAGCCGGCATCGCCGGCGCCCGCCGCCTGATCGGAGCAGGACGGACCATGTCGGACATCGAGACCTACATCGAGGCCGCCGAGGCGCGCGGCCGCGGAAGCCGCGCCGAGCTCGAGGCGCTCAGGGCGATCGTCGGGACGATCGGCGGCCTGCTCGGCGAGGCGGAGCGCGCCGCCGTCGCCATGGATCCCCGGGTCGAGGACAAGCTCGAATTCAACCTCGACGAGGGGCAGTCCGGCCTGGATCGGTCCGACCCCGAGACGTGGCTCCTCGCCGCCCGTCAGCACGGCGCGGACGAGGATCCCGACCACGAGTTCGGCGACCTCCAGGATCTCGCGCGCGCCGCGTGGGAGCGGATGGGGTCGGCGGACGTCGCCCGCTTCGGGGCCACGGCAACCGCCCGGGATCTCGTGCCCGCCGCGGCCGCGCCGACGGCCTGACGATCAGAGGTCCATCAGCCGGCCCGCCTCGTTCGACAGGGCGGCACCGGCTTGGTGGTACCCGACGACGGACTGCATGCTCTTGTGACCGGAGAGCTGCATCGCGTCGAAGATGTTCTTCCCTTGCCGACCCGACTCCGTGATGAAGCCGGAGCGGAGGCTGTGTCCTCCGAACGCCTTGGGATCGAGCCCCGCGGCAGCCGCCCGTCGCTGAACGACCCGCGCCACGGTCCGGTCGCTCAGCCGGCGGGTTCCGATCCGGCCGTCCCGCTCGACCCGTCTGAAGATCGGCCCGTCCGATGCGCCGACGATCCCGAGCCACGCGCGCAGCGCGCCGGCCGCGCGGCCGGCCACCGGCACGGTCCGAGTCGAGCCTTCCTGCTCCGTCTTCGTGATGCCGACATGGAAGACGTATTCCCCGTCGACCTCCTCCAGCATCTCGATCCTGGCCTCCGCGACCTCGGACCGGCGCCGACCGCCGGTGGCGAAGGCGAATAGGATCATCGCGTCGTCGCGGATCTCCGCGGCCGTAGGCGCGGCCTTGTTCGCGAGAAGGGTCTGGACGGTCTCGCGCAGCGCGGCCTTCTTCTTCGTCGGGCGGAAGCCGCGCCTCGCCGCCGCCTTGCGGGCCATGCGCAGGGCTTCCTGCACGGGCCCTCCCGAGAGGGGGGAGGGGTACCCGTTGCTGCGATGCCACGTCGCCACCCAGGCCATGCGCCGGGAGATCGTGGAGATCCTCAGACGACCGAGCTTCGCCTTGACGCCGGACGCGACCAGGGCGGCGTCCACCCGAGGGTCGAGGCCTTCCGAGTGGTCGACGACGAAGCGGATCAGGATGTCCGCCCGGATCGGCAGTTCGGGCTCGCCGAAGCCGGAGATCTCGTACCAGGAGCGGAAATAGCGTCGGTCGGCCGCGTACGCCCGATCGGTGTTCTTCGGAGTGCCGTCCTCGACCATGCGGGCGAGCCGGGCGCGCGCCTCCGGTCCGTCGAAGGCATGCGCCGCCGCCCGACCATCGACCATCACGCTCGGAAGCGCCCCCGCAGACACCGTCAACCTCCTGATTTCAAAGGAGGATGAGGCGCGGCGCTGACAACCGCAAGAGAATGGAGCGGGAAACCCTCGAAGAAGGCTCGCAACGGAACGGAAGCGCGTTTACGTTCCGTTAACGGATACCGGTTATTAGCCCTACCGAAGCCTGAAATGGGCGCCGGCGGGCCGCTGCCCGCCCCTGGGCGGACGGGCGATCGGAGCCCAGGTCCGGCTGTCCGATAATCTCAGTTATCGGACATGCGGCCGACCGACCCGCCCCGCGGGGGTCCCCAAAAATGGGGACTAGGAGGCCCCGGCGGCCGCCGGTATACCTGCTTTCAGTTTCTGAACCGATCCTAGTAAACGGAACGCAAGGGACGATACGTTCCCTTGGTACGGCGGGGCCCGCCCTTTTTTCCAGGGCCTCGACGTCGGTGTTCCGAAGGCGGACTTCCGTTGGTCGCCGGGCCTTTCCCCCCGTCGACAGTCGAGGCGCTCCGGCGCAACGACCGATCCGTGCATCCGTGCCGGGTCGAGGACGACATCGGAAACTCTCCCGTCTTCAGAGCGTGCGGCGCCCGACCCCTCGGGGGAGGAGCTTCCGCGACCGGCCGTTGGCGATTTTCAGACCGCTCTGCTCATCTGAACCCAACGATACGAATCAGGATTTTCCGATGCCGATCCCGACCATCGCTCTCGTCGCCCCCTCCGCGCCCAACATGATGGGCGAAGCCATCCAGATCCTGTCCGCGACCTTCCGCGAGATGATCTCCCTTCAGTCGACCTCGTTCCACGTCGTGGCGGTCGACAAGCCCGGCATCACGTGGCGCGAGGCCCGCGACATGGACAACGCCGTCCCCTCGGCGGAAGCCGGCGACATCGTCGTCGAGGTCGGCGAGGGACAGGACCTCGAGGCTCTCGCCCGCTCCCGCACCCTCAGCGACCTCGTCTGCGCCCGGATCGTCGGGCAGGTGCTGTACGAGCGCGAGGCCGACGCCGACCACCGGGGCGATGAAGGCAAGCTGCTCTTCACGACCGCGGCCATGCTCCTCCTGCTGTCGAACCGGGACGACTGGCGCGTCGCCGCCGGCCCCAACGAGTGGGGGCACGTCTATCTCTACGACGGCATCGTCGATCACGCGTTCTACAAGACGTTCGACGAGATCGACGGCCGCCGCACGCTCCAGCACGTCTGCGACTTCGAGAAGCGCATGGAGCCGATGCTCCTCGCCATCGAGCCCATCGTCGCCGAGTGCTTCGAGGACAGCGCCCAGGGCTGGTACCCGCTCCCGCACCTCGCCGGCACGATCGGCCAAAGCATCCGCGAGCTCGTGGCCTTCGGCCTGAAGCACAGCGGCCAGGAGATCCAGCCCGCGCCCGCTCTGGCCGCGATCGCCTGAGACGCTCCGTACCGCCGACCGACCCGGTCCGCCTGGATCGGGAAAGCCCGGGACCCAGTCCCGGGCTTTTGCTATCGAAGGAATGAATCGGCGTACGAAGGAACGGCTCGACAACCCTCCGGATCCGGGTCATCTCGGATGCATGGCCCTCTCCATCGAAGCATCCGTCCAGGCCGCACTCCGTCGGACGGTCTTCCACGCCGGACGCGCCTCCGCCGCCTACGACGCCTCCGGCCTCGGCGTGGCGATCGACGCGTTGAGGCGCAGACGCGAAGCCTTGTGGACCACCGAGGCCGAAGGCTTCGCGCCCGTCGCCATGGAGGAGCTGTGCCGCCTGCTCTCCGAGGACGCGGCCACCCACGTCGGGAAAAGCGCCCGCTTCGCGAGAGCCGCGCATGCCTCCCTCGTCCGCGAAGCCGGCCTGCGCCAAGCGGCCATCGGCCCGGCCGATCTGTTCGACCTCGCCGACGACATGGCGGCGGGCCTCCTCGGCGGCGGCCGCTCCCTCCGTCCCGACCCGGCCAACCTTTCCGATGCCGGCGTCGAGACGGCGGCCGACATGCAGGCCATCGTCCAATCGATGGCCGAGGCCCTCGCCGACGCGGAGCGGAGCGGCGAGCCGGCCGATGCGGCCGAATTCCTGCGCTGGGTCCTGCGACGACCCGATCTCAACCAAGCGGATCGCCACGCCCGCCGGCTCGTGCGCGTGCTGTCGCTGCGGCTTTCGCAGCGGACGATCGGCTTCCCCGCAGGACTGTCCCGGGGCCTCGCCCAGCACCGGGGCACGCTCATGGATACGGTCGAGGATCGCGACGTCTTCCTGCGCATGCTGCTCGCCCATTGGCAGCTCGATCTCGAGGCCACGGGCCGCCAGATCGGCGACGTGGAGCGGCTGCGCCGCAACCTCGTCGAGGACGTCCACCGCCGCTACCGCCGCCGATCGCCGCTCGTCGAGCCGATGGTCGACTACCTGCTCTCGAACCCGGTCTCCTCCATCGGCAGCGCGGCGCGGACCCTGGACATCACCGGGCGCGGCGCGGGTCTGATCTTCTCCAGGCTGACGGCCGCAGGCATCCTCCGACAGCAGGACGAGAAGCAGAAGAACCGCACGTTCGTCTGCCCGCGCGCCGCGGAGGCGGTCTGATGCCCGGGCCGCTCGACGACGTCCTCGCCTCCATCGGGGACGCGCTGGACCGGGTGCGCGATCTCCAGGCCGAGAGGGCTCCCGACTGCGTCTCCATCCTCGACGTGCTCGTGACGGCCGATGCCGACGATCTCGTCGTGGAGGCACTCGGATCGGACGGCGAGACCGTGACGCCGGTCGCCCGCGTCTCGGCGGCGGCGCCCCGCGACGCCGCCAGGATCGCCCTGACGCACGCCCTGACGCGGCTCGTGGCCCGCGCGATCGAGATCGGAGACCGCTGACGATGAAGCGCCTTCTCGCCGCGCTGGCGATCGCCCTGGTCCCGACGGCGGCAACCGCCGAGAGCAAGGAGTTCGCCCGGCTCCGCAACGTCGCCATGGACAGCGCCCACCGCGGCGCCGTCGTCGAAGCCTACGCGGCGGCCCGCGGCATCATGGCCGGACGGCACGCGATGGACGGGAGCTTCCTCTCGGGCATGATCGCCCTTCGCTACCTGAACCGCGCGGACCTCGCGGCCGAGCACTTCAAGCAGATGGCGATGCTGACGGACGAGCCGGCCGAGAAGTCGAAGGCGGGCTTCTGGCTCGGACGGGCGCTCTCGGCCATGGGTCGTTCCGAAGACGCCGGGAAGGCCTACCACGCCGCCGCGCAGCACGCGCACACCTTCTACGGCCAAGCCGCCGCCGCGAGAGCGGGCGTCAAGATCGAGCTGCCCGCCGCCGCGCGACGGCTCGCGACGGCGGGCGACGTCCAGGCGGCCCTGGCCACCACGGAGGGTCAGCTGGCGAAAGCGGCCCAGGCGGCCGGCGACAAGGCGGTGCGCAACGCGGCCCTGCGGCGCATCGCTTCGGGAGACGCGCGCCGGCTCGTCATCGGCTGCGGCGTGGCGAACGAGATCGGCGCCTACGACTACGCGGTCGATCTCGCGCGCCAGGGCGAGCGGAGCGGCATCTCGCTGGTCGATTGCGGCTGGCCCCAGGTGCGGATCGGGTGGACCGATCCGCGAGGTCCGCGCGAGCTCGTGTGGGCGGTAGCCCGCGAGGAATCGAAGTTCGACCAGATCCAGACGAGCGGGAAGGGCGCCCAGGGGTTCATGCAGGTCATGCCGGGGACCGCGCAGCACGTCGGGCGTCGGGCAGGCGTCGCCATCGATCCGATCCAGATGCGGATCAACCGGGACTACAACGTGGCGGTCGGATCGAACTATCTCGCCGGGCTGCTGGCGCAGTTCGCCGGCAATCCCGTCCTGGCGGTCGCCGCCTACAACGCCGGCCCGCAGCGCGTGAACGAATGGATGGCCGCGCGCGGAGACCCTCGGACCGGAGCCGTCGACGTCATAGATTGGGTCGAGGAGATCCCGTTCCTCGAGACCCGCAGCTACGTCAAGAAGGTGGTGGCCAACTATCTGGTCTACTTGGCGAAGAAGAACGTCCAGTCAGCATCCGCCGGCAACTGAAACCGGCCCGATGCGCAAGGCGCTTCGACCCGAGCGCCGCCGAACCTCGGGCACGCGGGACGTTCCCCGCGGCGTCGAAAACCCGAACGGCGCCGACCGCCCCGCTTCGCGACGCTCCGCCTACCAGCGTCGGACGGAAGGAGCGCTCGGCGGATGCTCGGGCGACGCCTCGCCGTATTCGATCGGCGGCGGGGGAGCATATCCCAGCGCCGCCGCGGGCGGCTTCCTCGCGACCGGAGCGGCGGAATAGACGTCGTCGGCCACCGTCACGATTGCCGGCCCCGAGCCCTGCAAGCCGGCCTGAGCGGGCGGCCGGACCGCGGCGAGAGACGGCTCCGGAGACTGGGCCGGCGGCTGCGGATGGATCGGCGTTTCCGAGGGCGCCGCCGGGGCGGCGGGCAAGGGCGCCCGGGCCTGGAACAGGGAGGCGAAGGGGTTCCGCTCGAAGCCCGCGGTCGCCGCAGGCGGAGCCTGCGGCTCGGGCTGAGACGCGACGAGGCCATCGTTCGGTTCGGCGCCCGGAAGGGCCGCCAAGTCCCGTCCGGCCCGCGCGGACGCGACCACGTCCGCGGGAACGGGCTCCCCGATCCGCATCGAGGGGACGAAGCGGTCAGCCGCGGCGATCGTCCGCTCGGCGCCGCCGTCGGCCTCGATCAAGAGAGCGAGATGGCGTCGGTCGAAGGCGATCCGCGCACCGGGGACCGAGCCCGCCGTCGGAATGGGGCCGGAGAGCGCACGGGAAAGCCTCTGCTCGTCAGCGCCCGGAACCAGACGCGCCACCGCCTCGGGGTCCTGAAGGAGGAGCTGGTCGCGCCCGAGCCGAGCGACGGCCATGCCGACCTTGCGTCCACCGCTCCGGACCGCCAGGACGGTGCCTACGGCCTGCCGGTCGACCGTTCGCGCCCTCTGCGGATCGTTCGGATCGAGACCTGCCACGGCGAAGATGCGGCGCACCTCGGCATCGACCTTGGACGATCCGGCCGGCGGATCGGCCGGCGAAGCCCGCTGGGTCGTTCCTACGCCATGCTGCGATACGCAGCCTGCGAGAAGTGCGGCGGCGGCAACGGTCAACGAGAGTCGGACGAGCGGTCTCATCGGTTCCGGCTGTCCGCTCCATTCCTTCGCACGGCATCGACCACAGCATGGAACCGCATGTGGATCAAGGCCGCAAAGGAATGGGATATTGCCGGAACGTTAACCGCACGGGCGGTTCCGGTCCCTTCGGTGTTTCGCAAGGAAGGCCTCCGGTGTAGCATCCGACCATGCGCCGCCTTGCACCAACGCTTCTCGCACTCCTCGTCGCCGGGCCGGCCGCCGGCGAAGTCGATCGGGACCCGGCCCTGGGCCCCTGGTGGAGCGCGCCATCCGTGCAGCTGGCCTTTCAGCCGGAGGAGAGCGACGGTACCGGAACGGGCAGCTTCCTGCTGCCGTTCGTCGACCTCGACCGCACGGGCGACGGGTACCGGGTCTCGCTGACGTCGCAGCGCGTGACGCCGGACGAAACGCTGCCCATGCCGGAATGCGAGACGTCCGGATCGGCGGGCGTCGTCGGGGCCGGACGCCTCGTCGGCGAGGTCGGGCGCTACGGACGCATCCTCTTCAGCGACCAGGGAGGCGGCGTCGTGCGCATCGACTTCGAGCGTACCGAGGGATGCGCCCGTTCCGGACGATATCTCGCCACATGGACTGCGCCGCACTGAAAGGATTCGATCGCGATGACCCTCGTCCGCCCCCTCGTCCGCGCAGTCGCTCTGCTGCTGCTCGCCGCCTCGGCCGCGACGGCCCAGTCCATCACCCGGGAAGGACCCGAGAAACCGGCGATCAAGCTGGAATATGCGAAGCGGGCCGCCTCAGACGCGGAGTACTCCCGGTTCTGGCAGGACGCCTTGTCTCAGATCCCCGCCGCGGTGCTCGACGGCGCCAAGGTCCCGAGCGAGATCTACGCGACCAGCGTCAAGTTCCCCAACGGTCGCACGCTGACCTTCACCATGCTGGCCGCGCCCGCGATGTGCGGCAGCCAGGATTGCGCCGAGCGGATCCTCGAGGATGGCCGCCTGATCTATGCCGGGCAGGTCTGCACGAACGTCGAAGGTCACTTCGTATCGACCGACGCCGACACGTTCGTCGCCTGTGGACGGCCCTACGCGATCCCGCCCAAGCGCTGAGGCTCGAACCGTTCCTTCAAGGGAGGGCTGGCATTCCGCGCCGACTGGCTGCAAGCTTGCGACTGGTTCCTTCCTGAGGACATCATGAGGCTTGCTGCGTTCCTTCTGTCCGCCGCGCTGACGGTGAGCGCCGGCACGATCGCGGCTGCTCAAGGCGCGACCGACGCCGGGGGCGCCACCGGGTCGGGCGGCTCGCAGAATTGCGGCGCGGACGCGTTCAAGAGCAACGTGGCCGGAAGCGAGTCCCAGGGTTCGGGCGGCTATCAGGCGCAGAACCAGTTCGGCTATCTCGGCAAATACCAGATGGGCGAGATGGCCCTGATCGACGCGGGCTACGCCAAGTTCGACGGAAACAGCGGCAACAACCAGATCACCTGGACCGGCAAGGACGGTATCAATTCGAACGCCGATTTTCTCGGCAACGCCGCCGCCCAGGAGAACGCCTACAATGCGTACCTGAGCAACGGCTGGTCGCAGATCAAATCCTTCGGCTTGGACAAGTATGTCGGCCAGAGCTACAACGGTACGACGATCACCGAGTCGGGCCTTCTCAAGGGGATGCAGTTCGGCGGCGTCCGGATGAAGCAATTCTTCGCCAACGGCATGTCCTGCTCCGGGGGCGCCGGCACCGACGGCAACAACAAGTGCATCGGCGACTACATCACAAGCGGCAGCGGATTCGACGTCTCGTCGATCACGGGCGGCTCCGCCGCGTCGGGCGGCTCATGCGGAGGCGGTGGCGGCAACGGCGGCGGCCAAGGTGGGCAGAAGCCGAACGACCAAGGCAGCACGAACGCGGAATCGCGCACCTGCCCCCCGACCATGCAGATCATTCAGGGGGTCGATTGCGGCCGGTTCCCCGCACGGATCCAGGCCTTCTGCAACACCTACAAGCCGTATCTCATGACAATGCAGAAGTGCCAGGAGGCCGAGCGGTGGGCCAAAGGGCGCGGCACGGGGCAGCATCGCGACAAATGCGCGAAGCAGTCCGACGCCCAGGGCACCATGTCATGGGGCTACGTGCTCGCGTGTTCGAAGGCCAAGGATGAGCCGGCGTTCAACTCGGGCAACCAGCTCAACGACCTCGACGGCAAGGGCGGCGGCAACGGTTCGGGCACGAGCTCGGACGGCTCTCCTGCGACCCCGGCTGGGAAGGCCGACGATCCGGGCTGCTACGACCGCCTCGAGAAGATGGGCGTCAAGTTCACCAGGCTGAACAAGATCACGAAGTCGGCGGGCGGCTACAACTGCGTGGTTCCCACCGCCATGGCGGTCAAGAGCTTCTCCCGGACGACGCTGTCGAACCCCGGGGTCATCCTGAATTGCAACACGGCCGAAGCCTTCGAGAAGCTCTCCTCCCAGATCGGCGTGAGCAAGGTGACCTCCCTGGGCGGGTTCGTCTGCCGAGGCATCCACAACGGATCCGCCAGCGCCCGCAGCCGCCTGTCCGAACACGGCGAGGGCGTCGCCTTCGACGTGTCGGAGTGGCAGGGAAACGGGGGGACCTGGAGCCCTTCCTGGACCACGCGCTCGCATCCGACGTATCTCGCGGTGACGTCCAGAGGACCAGGCGCCGGCTTCCGCTGCATCCTGACCCCCTGGTGGTACAAGTCGAAGGCGAACCCGCTGATCGTCGGGCACATCCACCTGGGGACGCGCGACAATTGCGCGCCGAAGATCTGAAGCGATGAAGCCGATCCGCATGATCCTGGCGGTCTTCGCCCTCGCGGCGGCCGCCTCGCCGACCTGGCCGGCGGAACTCGAGCTCCCGGCCGCCAGCAACGTCCCGAACATCGAGGAGCTGGAGAAGCCGGGCGAGGTCGCCGGCAACCCCGAATGGACCGCCGACGACATCGGCATGGAGATCGACACGTATCTCGCCGAGGACCGTGGCTTCCAGGTCCTGGAGATGTTCATAAGGCAGGATCCGACGGCACCCGACTACGTCCTGGTGCGCGACGGGCTCCTCGGGCAGATCCTACCGGCACTGGCTGAGAGCAACCCGATCGGCCTGTCCTTCGTGCCCGTCGATCTCACCGGCGACGGCCTCGACGAGATGGTCGTCCAGATCACCTGCCCGTCGACCTGCGCCGACACCGAGGGGTGCCGCACCATCGTCTTCTCGTTCGACGACGAGAAGACGTGGCGCATCCTGCTGGACGTCAGGACCCAGGAAGTGGCGGTCAAGCGGGGCTGGGACGAACAGCCGAGCCGGATCGCGACGATCTCCGAGAAGGACGGCGTGCGCTTCCACCGCTACGAGGACGGTCGCTTCGTCTCCTACGAGAACGTCCGCCGCAGCCACGACGAGATCAGGCGCGCTTCCATGTCGCCGCCCCCCGTCCCCAAACCCTGAGGCCCAGCCGCTTCACCACCGGCCAGCGTCCGATCATCATCCGAAAGGCCCGGGGCGATTCGCCGACGGACGAAGCGTCATCCCGGGCCGGATCACGGGGAGGGCGCTGCGATGGGTCGCTTTCTGCAGGTCGGGGACGAAGGGGCGCCGGAACCGCGCCTGCTGGCCGCCGGCCCGGAACGAACGGTCCTGTCGGGCAGGATCGTCACCCTGGACGGCTCGTCGACGGTCCATCCGGCGGGGTTCGTCTGCATCGAAGGCGACACGATCGCGGCGGTGGCGGGCGACGCCAAACAGCTGCCGGCTGAGTTCGGCGAACTGAAGCCGATCCGAACGCAGGGCACGATCTTTCCCGGCCTGATCGAGCTCCACAACCACCTGCCCTACAACATGCTGCCCCTATGGGACGTCCCGCAGCGCTACACGAACCGCATGCAGTGGCGGAACGACTACGCCCGCTACGCCCCCGAAATCCGCTGGCCGGCCAAGGTCCTCGGATCCAACCCGGATCTCGACTATCAGCGCGCGATCGCCCGCTACGTCGAATGCCGCGCCCTCTTCGGGGGCACGACGACGGCACAGGGCCTATCGCGCAGCGACGAGTTCTATCGAGGCCTGATTCGCAACGTCGAGGATCCCGGAGAGGAGGGATGGCCCGTCGCCCACGGCCGGACGGACGACGCCCGGCCCCGCTTCATCCGCGAGGACATCCTGGAGAAGCTGCGGGAATCGAGGCCGTTCTTCTACCATCTCGCCGAGGGCACCGATGCGGAGGCTCGACGCCGCTTCCTCGATCTCGACATGGGGAGCGACGGGTGGGCCATCGATCGCCATCTGATCGCCATCCACTGCACGGGCCTGCGCCCGGAGGACTTCGGCAGGCTGTCCGCCGCGGCCGGCATGGTCTGGTCCCCGCTGAGCAACTTCCTGCTCTACGGCCGGACGGCCCACGTCGAGGCGGCTCTGAAGGGGGGCGTCCGAATCGCGCTCGGCTCGGATTGGAGCCCGAGCGGCAGCAAGAACCTGCTGGGCGAGCTGAAAGTCGCCAGGATCGTCGACGAGGAACTCGGCGGACCGTTCGGGTGCGAAGCGCTCGTGCGGATGGTGACTTCGACGCCTGCGGCCATGCTGGGCTGGGATGGGTTCGTCGGTTCGATCGAGAAGGGCAAGCGCGCGGACCTTCTCATCCTGGCCGGCGACTTCGAGGAGCCGTACGAGCAACTCGTCTCCGCCGTCGAGAACCAGATCCTCGCCGTCATGGTCGCGGGACGCCCGAGGCTCGGACGCCGCGGCCTTCTGCATTTCGCTCCGGAGCAGCAGGAGACCGTCCGGATCGGCGGCCAAGCCTACACGCTCGATCTCGCGGAGGCTTCCGGTCCCACGCTCAACGGTCTGTCGCTGGCGAGCGCGGTCGCGAAGCTGACCTACGGCCTCGCCAACATGCCGGAGCTCGCGCGGACGTATGCGGCGGACACCTGCTTCCTGGTCAGGCTCGCGGAACAGGGGCGGTTGCCGAAGGCGCTGCTGGATGCGCCCTGGGGCATCGAGCTGGAGCTGGACCCCGACCTCGGGAGGCTCCGGGAGAACTGCGACAAGGCCTCGGAGATCGACCAGACGCTGATCCGGCGCCTGTCCCTGCCTCCACTCACGGAGATCGACGATCCCTCGTTCAGGGGCCGGATCCGGGACAACGTCAATCTGCCGGCCTTCCTGCGCGATCGGCTCTGACCGGCCGCCCTCGGACGAAGACGGGCACCGGGAACGTCTCCGTTCCGCGATGCCCGTCTTCGTCCCGATGGGACTACTTCGCCGCCGGTTCGGCGGCGATCTTCAGCACCGAGACGATGCTCTGCTTGCCCTCGAGCGCGAACGCCCGGGTGCCCTGGGTGCCGCGGGCCATGATGGGCACCTCCGCCGCGCTGGTGCGGAAGGTCTTGCCGGCGTCGGTCGTGACGACGAGCACGTCCTGCTCCTCGACCGGCATCAGGACGACGAGATCCCCGGTGCGTTCGGCGAGCTTGGCGGCCTCCACGCCCTGGCCGCCGCGGGCCGTGATCCGGTAGGCGTGGCTCGACGTGCGTTTGGCGAAGCCGTTCTCCGTCACGCTCAGGATCAGCTGCTCGGCCTCCTGCATCGCGAGCATGCGGTCCGAGGGCAGGTCGAACGTGGCGGGCTCCCCCGTCGTCTCGTCCTTCGTCCGGGTGCTGCCGCCCGCGAGGTAGGCCTCCCGCTCGATGCCGGTCGCCTCGAAGTGGCGCAGGACCGAGACGGCGATGACCTTGTCCTTGCGGCCCAGGGAGATGCCGGCCACCCCGACGGAGTCGCGGCTCTTCATGACCCGCAGATCGCCCACGTTGAATCGGCAGCACATGCCGTCCCTGGAGGCCAGGGCGACGTCGTCCTCGGGAGAGACCAGGAGGACGGAGACGAGTCTGCCCTGGGTCTCACCGTTCTCGTCCTCCAGCTTGATCGCGACCTTGCCGCCCTTGTTCACGCGGGCGAAGTCGGAGGCGTCGTTCCGGCGGATCGTGCCGAAGTCCGTGACGAAGATCAGCGACAGCTTCTCCAGCGCGGCGCGGTCGTCGGGCAGGGCGACGATCGCCTGGACGCTCTCCTCCGCCTTCAGCTCGAGGAAGTTCACGAGAGCCCGGCCGCGGACGTTCGGGGCCGCCTCGGGCAGCTTGTGGGCGATCTCCGAGTGGGCGAGGCCGCGGTTCGTGAAGAACAGCAGAGGGGTCTTCGTGGTGCAGACGATGGTCGTGGCGACCGGATCCTCGACGGCCTCGTCCGCCGCCTTCTGACGGCCGAGATAGACCGGGAGATCCATGCGCTTGACGTAGCCGCCGGCCGTCACCGTGACGACGATGTCCTTGAGCTCGACGAGATCCTCGTCGCTGAGAGCGTCGAGGGGCGAGTCCTCGATGACGGTCCTCCGCCCTTCGGGGAAGGCGGCCCTGATCTCCTCGAGCTCGCGGCGGACGACCCCGTCCAGGACCGCCTTGACGTTCAGGATCTCCAGGTGGCCGCCGATCTCGACGGAGAGTTCGCGCGCCCGCTCGGCGATCTTGTCGCGCTCCAGGCCGGTCAGACGAGAGAGGCGCATCTCGAGAATCGCGCGGACCTGCGCATCCGAGAGGCGGAAGGTCTCGCCGACGGGCACGTCCGGATCCACCTCGCCCAGCAGCTGGGCGAACCCGCCGCCGGTGGCGAAGTCGAGCGCGAGCAGCGCCGCCCTGGCCTCGTCGATGTCGACCGAGGCGCGGATCAGAGCGACGATCTCGTCGATGCGCAGCGTGGCCGCGTAGAGACCGATCTGCCGGTGCAGGTCGTCCCGCGCCTTCTCCAGGCGATGCATCGTGCGCCGGCGGACGACCTCGCGCCGGAACTCGACGAACTCGCCGAGCACCTGCAGCACGCCCATGGTCCGCGGACGGCCCCGGCTGTCGATGCAGGTCATGTTGACGTTGAGGTTCGTGACGAAGTCGGTCTTCTCGCGCAGCCGGTTGAGGACCACGGCCGGGTCGGCGTCCTTGCGCACGTCGATCACGACCCGGATGCCGGCCTTGTCGGACGATTCGTCCCGGATGTCCGAGATGCCCTCGACCTTCTTCTCCTCGACGAGCTCGGCGAGCTTCTCGACGAAATCGGACTTCACGACGAGGTAGGGCAGCTGGGTGATCACGATCCTGCGGCGCCCGGCCTTGCCGTCCTCCAGGGATGCGACGCCCGAGACGCGGATCGCGCCCCGCCCCGTGGCGAAGGCTTGGCGGATGCCGGCGCGGCCGTGGATGACGCCGCCGGTCGGAAGGTCGGGACCCGGCATGACCCGCATGATCTCGTCGAGCGTGACCGCCGGGTCGTCGAGCCGCAGCAGGCAGGCGTCGATGGTCTCGCCGAGATGATGGGGCGGGATGTTGGTGGCCATGCCCACCGCGATGCCGATGCCCCCGTTGACCAGGAGGTTCGGAAAGCGGGCCGGCAGGACGACGGGCTCCTTCAGGCTGCTGTCGTAGTTCGGCCGGAAATCGACGACGCCTTCGTCGAGATCGGCCACGAGGTGGGCGGAAAGCCGCGCCAGCCGGGACTCGGTGTAGCGCATCGCGGCGGGCGGATCGTTGTCGATGGAGCCGAAATTGCCCTGCGGGTCGATCAGCGGGTAGCGGAGCGACCAGTGCTGCCCCATGCGGACCATGGCGTCGTAGATCGCCGTGTCGCCGTGCGGGTGGTACTGACCCATCACGTCGCCGACCACCTTGGCCGATTTCACGTGTTTCCGGTCCGCGGTGAAGTTGCTCTCCGCCATCGAGAACATGATGCGCCGATGGACCGGTTTCATGCCGTCGCGCACGTCCGGCAGGGCGCGCGCCGTGACGGTCGACATCATGTAGCTGAGGTAGGACTCCTCCATCTCCGCCGTGAAGGAGATCCTTTTGGCGGCTGCGGCGCCGTCCTCGACTTCGGGGTGACCGACGTCCGTGCCTTCGACTTCCATCGCCGGGATGCTCCGATACCGAGATCGTTGGTGCTGCGTCAGCCGCGCAAGGCGGCGAGGGGGCGGGCTTCGGCGGTCCCGGACGGGAACTCCGCCTGCATGCGCCCGCCGCCCTCGACCACGGAAAGGGTTGCCCTGCGCGGCTCGAAACCCGTCTGCCCAGGCACGGCCGGGTTCAGGCGGGCCATGGATGTTTGGTAGTCGAAGCGCGGGACGGCGTTGGGCGCAAGCTTTCGGGCCGACCGGATCTCGAACGTGGCGCCGATCTCCATGCCCATGCTCTCGCAGATGATGTCCGCGTCTTGGATCTCCGACCCGGCTCCGATCAGGACCGCGACGGCCCGCACCGAACCGCGGAAGCTGCCCATGAACTTCGCCACGTCCGCATGAATGACGCCGTCGACGCACCCGCCCGACAGAACCCGCACTTCGCGGGCGTGGATCCGACCGACGGCAGTTCCTTCGACGAGGACCAGGCCGTCGTGGACGAGGTCCCCCCTCTGCTTGGAATGGGGACCCACCCGCAGCACCGCCAGTTCGCCGGTCGTCGTCGTCGCCGACGTCATGACTTCTTCTCCCGTGACACTGCGGACGAGCTAACGTCGCTTCGGCCGGGGTGTCAACGTTTCGTTCCTTCGTTGGCGGATGCAGTTCCTTGCGTTGCACCCCTCGTCGGGCAATGCGATGGTGCTGCGGCAAGGAACGGTGACATGCGTACGATCGGACTGTTCTCCGGGTCCGGCTCTCTGGAGGCCGGGCTGGAAGCCGGTGGCCACGAGTGCCGGATGCTCTGCGAGGTGTCGCCGTCGGCACGCCGCGTCCTCGCTTCGCGTTTCCCGGGCGTCCCCGTCGAGCACGATGTGACCGCGCTTCGCGTCCTGCCCGAGGCCGACCTGCTGGCCGCGGGCTTCCCTTGTCAGGACCTGTCCCTGTCCGGCGGCAAGGCCGGCCTCGACGGCGCGCGGTCCGGCTTGGTCCACGAGATCTTCCGTCTCATCGATGCGAACCCGGTACCGAACGTCCTCCTGGAGAACGTGCCCAACCTCGTCAGGATGCGGGGCGGCCGTTGGGTCGCGGCCCTGGCCGACGCGTTCGAGGACCGCGGCTATCGTTGGGCCTACCGCATCGTCGACGCCCGATGCGCGCTTCCGCAGAGGCGGGAGCGCTTCTTCATGCTGGCCTCGCGGACGATGGACCCGTCGCAGGTGCTGTTCGCCGGCGACGTCCCGGCGCCGGCCCTTCCGTTCGCGCTGGGGCGCGATCCCGCGGGCTTCTACTGGACCCGCGGAGCCTCCGGGCTGGGCTGGGCTCCCCACTGCACGCCTCCGATCCAGGGCGGTTCGGCCAAGGGCATACCTTCGGGCCCGGCCGTCCTCCTTCCGGATGGACGCGTCGTGAAGGTCGGCCTACGCGACGCCGAGCGTCTTCAGGGGATGCGGGTCGGCGAGACCGAGGCGGCGGGCGGAGAGGAGCACCGCTGGCGCATCGTCGGCAACGCCGTCGCGCTGCCCGTGGCGGAATGGATCGGCCGTCGCTTGGCCTCGCCCGGCCTCGCGCAGCCGCCCTCGACGGTTCCGTTCGGGAGCTTGGTCGGCTCATGGCCTACGGCGGCCTGCGGTGGTCCCCGCGGAGGACGGCACCGGGCCGCGATCGGTACGCTTCCCTTCTGGCGCCCGCGCGAACGTCTGGAAGCCTACCTGCCGGACGCCGAACCTCTGTCGCCCCGGGCCACCCGCGGCTTCCTCGCGCGGGCGGCCCGGGGTCGCATGAACTTCGTCCCGGGCTTCCTCGATGCGGTGTGGAGCCATCTCGTGGCGGTCGAGCGGTCCGCGGGTGGCGGGGCGGATCTGTTCGGCGCGGCCGCCTGAGGCCGGCTCAATCCATCGTCACGGTCGCCGAGACCTCGGCGATCTCCGAGATCCGCAGGACCAGGCGCTCGTCGATCATCTCGGCGGCGACCTGAAGCATCGGCTTCGAGGGGTCCCGATGCGCGATCTGGATGTGGCTCACGCCCCGCGGTGCCGATTCGACGACCGTCTCCCAGACGTTGGGAAGGTTGAACAGGTGGGTGGCGCGGAGCGAGACCTCGAAGGCCCCCGTGGCGTGGTTCCGGCAGTAGCGGTCCCCCAGCTCGTTCCTGGAGACGATCCAGGCGTCCTCGATCTGCCCGAACTTGTTGGGTATCGGCTCGGCCACGATGATCGCGCTGGCGGACCGGTCGAACAGCGACCGGAAGATGGTGGGCTTGTCCTCGATGAAGTGGCAGAAGATCACGATCGACAGGGTTTCGATGTCCCTGGAGGTGATCACGGGCAGGCAGAGATACCCCCAGAGCGTCCCGTCCCGCTCGTACTCGTCGAAGCACTGGAAGTAGGCCGGCTCGAACTCCTTCGTGCACCGGTCGAAGACCTCACGCATGCGGCGCTGGATCGGCGAGCGCAGCTCGGACAGGGTCTTGCCCTGCATGCCGAAGCCCACCTTCTCCTGCAGCGCCTTGCCATGATGGAAGTAGGTGTAGTCGCGTCGACCCTTCAGCAGGACGATCGCATGGTCCGCGATGCCGGCCTGGGGCTTGTGCCAGAAATCCTCCACGAGCGGGTCGCGCTCCGAGCGGATGTGCTGCCATTGCAGGGCGAGCGCGCGGACCGTCTCGTTGTTGGCGACCTTCGAGACGGTCGAGCCGTGCCAGTCCTTGACCTGCTGGCCGATCGTGACGGTTGACAAACGACGCTCCCGGAACGCCCAAACGGCACTCCTTCGACTGCCGGAGGCCCCCGGCTCCGGGGTTAGCCGATGGGTTTTGTCGAAGCAACAAAGACCCCGCCGCGCCACCCGGCTTCGGCCCCCGTCGGTAAACATGGGCTTGCCGGAGTGGCCCAAATGTACCGCTTCGTACGGCTCAGGCGTCGATCTCGATCAGGTGCCCCCGGGTCTCCAGCAGATGTTTGCGCGGCTCCGGCTTGGCGCCCATCAGCTGATCCACCTTCGCGCGCGCCGCCTCGGCGTCCTCGACCCGGATCTGGACGATGGAGCGGTTGGCCGGATCGAGCGTCGTCTCCGAGAGCTGCTGCGCCGTCATCTCGCCCAGTCCCTTGTATCGGCCGATCGTGAGGCCTTTGCCGCCTCTGTCGCGCAGGTGGCCGAACAGGCTCGAAGGCCCGGGGACGGGGATTTCCCCGGATGGCTCCAGGATGGCCGCGCCGGGACCGTAGATCCCGGACATCTGCTGGCGTCGGCGGGCGAGCGTGTGGGCGACCGCGCCTTCGCAGAGGGTGCGCGGCAGGACGCGCTCCTGACCGACGCCCTTGACGGTCCACCCGAGCCGCAGCCCCTCCGGCTCCAGATCGCAGGACCAGCGCGACCCGGCCATGGCGGCGGGCATTCCCGCGCAGATCTCGGCGCCGAGCCGCAGCATGGACTCGTCGTCCCGCCAGAGGACGGGATCGAGCCATCCCGAGACGACGAGCGCGTCGGACAGCGGCCGCAGCCCGACGTCGGTGTCGATGGCGGCGAAGAGGCGCGCGTCCATCTTGGCCCGCTCCGCCGCGGCGACGAGGTCCGCTCCCTCCACGACGATGCCGTCGGCCCTGCGGAAGGCGATGCCCTCGGCTCCGAGGCGGAGAAGCTCCCGGTCGAGCGCCGCGTCGTCGCGCAGAAAGGTCTTCCGTCCCTTCTTCTCGATGGAGAACAAGGGTGGCTCGGCCTTGTATACGTACCCCCGCTGGATCAGTTCGGGCATGTGCCGGAAGAAGAAGGCGAGGAGCAGGGTCCGGATGTGGGCGCCGTCCACGTCCGCGTCGGTCATGATGATGATGCGGTGGTAGCGGACCTTGTCGGGATCGTGGCTCGCCTTGCCGATGCCGCAGCCCAGCGCCTTCACCAGCGTCCCGACGGCGGGGTTCTTCATGATCTTGTCGAGGCGCGCCGTCTCCGTGTTCAGGATCTTGCCCCGCAGGGGGAGGACGGCCTGGAACTCGCTGTCCCGCCCCTGTTTGGCCGATCCGCCGGCCGAGTCGCCCTCGACGATGAGGATCTCGGATTTGGCCGGATCGCGCTCGCGGCAGTCGGCCAGCTTGCCCGGCAGGGAGGTGACGTCCTCCAGAACCGTCTTGCGCCGGACCATCTCGCGGGCGCGCTTGGCCGCCTCGCGGGCGGCCGCCGCCTCGACGGCCTTGTCGATCACCTTGCGCGCGTCGGCCGGGTTCTCGTCGAGCCACGTGGCCAACGCCTCGCCGACGGCCGACTGGACGGGCCCGGACACCTCGTTCGAGACGAGCTTGGCCTTGGTCTGCGAGGCGAACTTCGGGTCCGGCAGCTTGACCGAGACGATGGCGGTCAGACCTTCGCGCAGGTCGTCTCCCGACAACGCCGCCTTCGACTTGAGAGGGCTGCGCTCGACGTAGGACATGAAGCTGCGCGTGAGGGCGGACTTGAAGCCCTGCACGTGCGTCCCGCCGTCCTCCTGGGGAATGTTGTTCGTGAACGGCAGGATCGACTCGGTCGTCGAGTCGTTCCACTGCAGGGCGACCTCGATGCCCACCGGGGTGGGGCCGGGATTGCCCTCGATCTCGACGGAGCGCTCCGTGCGCACCACGATCGGCCTCGCGATGACCCGGTCGCGCCCGGCAGTGCGGTCTATGAAGCCGACGTACTCGCCGACGCCGCCCTCGTAGTACATCTCGACCGGATCCACGTCCTTGACCCGCCGGTCGTGGAAGAGGATCCGCACGCCGGAGTTGAGGAAGGCCAGCTCGCGCAGGCGGCGCTCGACGACCGCGGCGCTGAACTCGACGACGCCGGTGAAGGTGCGCAGCGACGGCGTGAAGGTCACCGACGTGCCGCGTCGCCCCTTGGCGTCGCCGACCTCGCGCAGGGACGCGACCGGGTCGCCGTGCTCGAAGGCCATGTGGTGCTCGCGTCCGCCGCGCCAGATCGTGAGCTCGAGCAGCGACGAGAGGGCGTTGACGACGGACACCCCGACGCCGTGCAGGCCGCCCGAGACCTTGTAGGAGTTCTGGTCGAACTTCCCGCCCGCGTGCAGCACGGTCATGATGATCTCGGCAGCCGATTTGCCGGGGTACTTCGGGTGCGGGTCGACCGGAATGCCGCGACCGTTGTCCACGACCGTGACCGAGCCGTCGGCGTTCAGCACGACCGTCACGCGGTCGGCATGCCCGGCGAGACATTCGTCGATGCCGTTGTCGACGACCTCCCAGATCATGTGGTGGAAACCGGACCCGTCGTTCGTGTCGCCGATGTACATGCCGGGCCGCTTGCGTACGGCTTCCAGCCCTTCGAGGACCTGGATCGAGCTCGCGTCGTAGGCGCCGGAATCCCGGACGGCCGGCATCGCTTCGGACTGCATTGGGATCCTTCGGGTATCGCGGCCTGACCGCGCGCGGAACGGCGGGTTCACCTGACAAAGGAATGGACCATGAGAGCCGCGGTGGCAAGTTCGAAGGAACGGCTTGCCCGAGCGCGGGATCCGGTGGATCAGAAGACTGACCGTGGAGCCGAGCCGATGCAAAGACCGCCCGGATACGGCCGGCCCTCGAGCCGTGCCGGCAAGAAGCAGATCGTCGTGTTCCTCGCCCCTGACGCGATCGGGCGCCTGCGGACGCGCGCCCGCAACGAGGAGCGCACGCTCCAGGAGGTCCTGGCCGCCTGCCTGAACGAAGGGCTCCGCCCGCTCGGCCATCCCGCGCTGTTTCCGGTCGAACACCGACGCATGTTCGTGCGCTCGTCCCGGCGGGCGAAGCCCCGCGGCGACGACACGCGCCCATCCAGGCGCGGTCTGAACGGCCTTGCCGGCTGGTTCGCGGGCGGGCTCGTCGACGAGGCGCGCTCCTTCGCGATCGAGAAGGGCACTTCCGTCCAGGCGATCGGCGAGGAGGGCGCCCGCCGCCTTCTCTCGGACCCGACCTTGCAGATCGAGACGCCGGGGGAACTCGAGACCGCCTAGGCGATCAGGCCGCGACGAGCGGGCCTGGGCGCATGGCGGCGAACAACCTCCCGAGATCCGGATCCGCCGCGGCGTCGGGGACGTCGACGGCGACCTGCACGAGATAGTCGCCGCGACGGCCGCCGGACTCGACCCCTTCGCCCCCGAAGCGGTGCTCGAAGGTCGGCGGAGAACCGGGCGGGAGCGCCAGCCGGCGGAACCCGCCCCGCGGCATCGGAACGGGGATCTCGCACCCGAGGGCGGCGTCCCAGACGGGTACGCGGAGCGTCCACAGCACGTCGAGGCCGCGCAGCACGAAGCCGTCGGGCGAGGCGACGCCGACGCGCAGCCGGAGATCGCCTCGCGGTCCGCCGGCGACGCCGGGTTCGCCGAGGCCGCGGTAGACCACCACCTCGCGGTCGGCCACGCCGCCGGGCACGACGACCGTCGCGCGCCGGACGCGGCCGCTCCCGCCGTACGCGACAACCGTGCGAGGGCAGTCCGACAGAGCGTCCCGGAACGCGAGCGTCGCTTCGGCCTCGACGTCCGCCCCGCGTTCGGGACACCCCGGCATCCGGGCAGCCTCGAAATCCTCGGACGCACGGACGAGATCCTCGAACGCGGCGGCGAACGGGCCGGTCGCCCGCGGCTCGTCCACCCTCGTCCGTTCCAGCGCGTCCCGGGCCTTCTTCACCTTCCGGAAGGCTTCGGCGGCCGCATCGTCCCCGGGGTTGCGGTCGGGGTGATACCGCATCGCGAGACCGCGATAGGCCTTCCGAACGGTCTCGCCCGACGCACCGCAAGGAACGCCGAGGACGAACCAGGGGTCGAAGGAACCGTCGTCTTCTGACATCTCCACTCCTTTCGAAGGGCGTCGCCTTTTGCTAAAGTTTCGCGGATTTCAGGACAGGCTCCCGCAAAGCGCAAGCGCGGAACGCCTTCGCGCCGGCGAAAGTGCCGGCGCGCGAGGGAAGGACATCCGATGCGACGTTCCACGCTCGTCTCCGCTGCGGCGCTCCTGGCCGCTTTCGGCATGCCCGCCTCGGCGGGCCAGACCTTCATCGACGGTCCGGGCGGCATCCGGATCGTCAATCAGGACGGCGTCCTCCTCAACGTCGTCGACACGGAGGATTCGGATCAGAGCGTCAACAACCGCTACTACAGGCCGCCGGCGGCATGGCCTTCCGAACTCGATCCCGTCATGGGCAGCGGTGCAGGGGCGTCCGCGCACTACCGCATCGGCCGCTGCAGGATGTTTCTCCGCGGCACGGAGGCCATGATCAGCATGTGGACCGTGGTGGCCTCGTCGCCCAAAGGGATCGCCTGCAGCTGGAACGGCGAGACCCTCGTCCCGAACTCGCACGACTGGATGGTCTGGGGCGTTTCGAACCCCCAGGCCGGCCTTCAATCCTACGAGGCGCAGAAGAGGCAGGTTCGGGCCGACTACTCCGTGACGTTCGATGGCAAGCCTCCCGGGCCCTACACCCCGCAGCACGGAGGCAGAACGCTTCAGGCCGCCGGCCGGCCTTTCGATCTGGGACGCGTATGGGCCTCGATGACGGACTACCGCTCGGCCCTGCCGGATCTCGCCGGCCGCCGTCGGACCGACGGGTACGGCGTCGGCGCCCCGCGCTGGGAGACCGTGTTCTCGGGTGGGGATTTCGCCCCGTCGCCCGCGCAGCAAGCCGCCCTCGTCAACGAGTATCTGGCCGCCGGGTACGACCCGAACGCCATGAAGCTCGCGATCTTCGGCGGGTACACCGGGAACTGGTACTATCCGCAATCGCAGCCGCAATGGCTTCCCGTGGAGGATGCGCGTCTGGACGGCAGCGGCACGCCGTTCTGCAACCTGACGCTGCTGCAGACCAACCCCCTGATCGCGTCCGCGCCGGGGAAATTCGGCGGCATCTACTGCTCGGCCTGGACCGCGGACACGCCGCCCCCGCCAAGGCCTCCCGACACCACTCCCACCGAGCCGGATCCACCGAAGCCGACCGAGCCCGATCCACCCGTCTACGATCCCCCCGTCTACCAGCCACCGTCCGGGGTCCAGGGCGGTCGTCCGCACATGGGCGGCGCCGGCCAGAGCGTCGACCCCAGGTCGGGAAACCCCGTCTCTCCCGACTGGGCGGCTTGGTGCCGGGGATCCGGCCGCTCCGAAAGCCAGGCGCAGGCCTGCATCGCGCGAGCCGCGAAGCGCTAGAGGACCGTCCGCGGCAGGGTTCGGCGACCCGCCCGCGGGCGCCCGCGGCGCCGACGAAGGATTGACGCGGCGGTCCGCTGCGGGAAGGATCGAATCCGTTCCTTGCCAGCTGCGGACCGCCGATGCTCGTTCCCGGAGCCCTTTTGTCCCTCGTCGCCTCCACGGCCCTCGCCTTCATCCTCGCCGGCACGACCGAGGCCGCCGAGGGCGGCGGGCTCAACCCCGCGTCGGGTGCCGCCCCGGCCCTGTCCCGCGCGGACAGGGCCGCGATCGTCGACGACCTCGTCGAACGCCTTCGGGCCGACCCCGACATCCTCGTCGAAACCCTGCTTCGTTTCCGCCGGGCGGATCGGGAGGACGGCGGCCTCGGCATTACCCCCGCCGACGCGCCGGCGTCCGGCACCGCGCAGGCCGCAGCGACCGTCGTGGAATTCGTCGACTACGCCTGCGAGCCCTGCCGAGCGGCGGGCCTCGTCCTCGACGGCCTCGCGGCCTCGGGCGAGATCCGCGTCGTGCACCGCGACCTTCCGCTCTCCGCGGAGAGCCGTGAACTCGCCGCGGCCGCGTTGGAGGCGCACAAGGGCGCCGGGCGCTACGGGGAGTTCCGGACGGCCTTCCTGACGGGCCGGGCAGCCCCCGCCCCGGTCCACGCGGAGGGCCGCTCGTTCGCTCTCGCGACCATGAGGCGCGCCAGGGCGGACGCGGCCCGCATCGGCGTGAAGGCCCTGCCGGCCCTCGCCGTCGTCCGCGACGGACGCATGGAGGTCCTCGTGGGCGAGATCACCGCGCAGGGCGTCCGGGACGCCGTGCGGCGCCTGGGTGGAGAGGGCTGAAGCCCGGTCAACTGATCGGCATCAGGAACCGGCCCGTCGCCCTCGTCCACCAGAGGGCGGCGAGGATCGAGCCCAGGCTGATGCAGACGCCCGCCAGGGAGAGCCCGTAGGGTTCGGCCACCCAGCCGAGAAGGGCGTAGCCGACGATCGAGAAGCCGGCGGCGCAACCGAAGGCGATGGCGAAGCGGAGCGGCACGCCTACGGGAAGGAATGCCGTGACCAGGGCGCCCGCCGCGACCGCGGCGACGAGAGCCAGGATCTCGGGCGGCAGCGTCGCCGGGTACCCCGCGTACTGCGATCCGGCGACCACCAGAGCCGAGGCGAGTCCCACGAAGATCATGGCGGCCTTGGAAAGCGCTCCGGGCACCCCCCTGGCGACCGAGCCGCCGAGCAGCAGCGTCAGGACCACGGCGACCAGAAGGGGAAGTCCGAGCCCGACGAGGTAGGCGAAGCCGCCGGTCGGCGCGCTCGTCTCGTCGCGGAGCGGGATCGAGGGAGCGGTCCGGCCGACGACGTCCCTGACCGCATCGACGGCCGCGATCACCTCGCCGAACTGGGCCCGCAGCAGCATGGCATCCGGCGCGTCGTATTCGGCGATCAGCTCGCAGGACGGGCTGACGTAGATCGCGAGACGGCCGGCGATCCGATCGGCTCCGACTTCGGGATCGCCCCTGCGTACGACGCGATAGGCCGCCGGCGCGAAGGGGATGGCCGCCACATGGACTTGGCCGCCGCGCGCCCTGATCGCGCTTTCCTCAAGCGCGAGGCGGCGGCCGATCTCCGCCGCGTATCCGAGGCGCGTTCCCGGGGCCGGAGGGTCCGCGGCCACGGTGCGGAACCCTGCCCGGATGCGCGGATCGGCCTTGAGGCTGTACGAGACCTCGCCGTCCGGCGCCGTCGTCGACGTCATCTGATCGGCCAGGAAGGGGACGCCGGCAAGGAACGGAGCAGGCTTGCAGGACGGCGCTGCGGCGAACGCGACACCGCAGAACGCGAACAGCGGGAGCAGGAAACCCACTCTTCTGAGCATGACGAGCCTTCCACAGGTGCAGGCGGACCTTCTGGCTTTTCGGTTCCTTCGTCAACAGGAAGGCTTCTCCAACGCGGCAGAGGCGTCTACGAAGGAACCGAGGAGACGCAATGGAACGAGACGGAAACCCCGGTGCCAAAGCGGTCCCGCTGCCGCGGGTGCTGATGCTGCGTCGCCCGACTCCGGCTCCGGCGTCGCGTCCGGACGCCCGTCCGGCGTCGTCCGCTCCGTCCGCCGGGCGGCATCCGCCCGAACGGCAGGCCGTTCCGGCCGTCGACGGGGATCTGTTCGGGCATCCGCCGCCCCCCGCCCGCATGCCCGCCGGCTCCGTGCGTATAACCCCGCCGCCCGTGCGCATCGTGGCGCCGCCGCGGACAGACCGGACGGGTCGGGGATCCATGCCGGCGGCCACGCCCGGAGAGGAGAGGCCTTCCACACATCCCGAGGAGGCCGTCGAGATGACCGTCCGCATCGTGCGCGAGCTGCACGAGAATGCGGACCGCACCTTCTACGTCTTCCTGGCGAAGGGGGAGGACGGCGAGGAGTTCAAGTTCTCGACGACCCATCCGGCGACGCGGCCGAAGGCGAAGGAACAGGTCCTGCTCCAGGGCAAGTGGGGCACCTACAAGGGACAGAAGACCTTCCGCGCCGCGGTGATGACGCCGGTCCTGCCGAAAGGCGCCAAAGGGATCGTCGGGTGGCTGCGCCAGTCGAGCGTGAAGGGCGTGGGCCACGCGACGGCGAACAAGCTCGCCGAGGCCTTCGGAGACGATCTCGAGAACGTCGTCGGAGATGCAGAGGCCCTCGCCAAGGCGATCCCGCGGGAGAAGGCCGTCGCGATCGCCGAGGCTTGGGCTTCCAACGCCGGGCAGGCCGAGCTGGTGGCGTGGCTCGGCCGGTTCGGGCTCGGGCCGCTCACCACGAAGAAGATCATCAAGCAGTTCGGGGCCCGCTCGAAACAGATCATCGAGGAGAACCCGTGGGTCCTGGCCGAGACGATCGAGGGCATCGCCTTCCGGTCGGCCGACGAGGTCGCCCATTCGGCCGGGCACAAGCTCGCCGATCCGAAGCGCATCAGGGGCGCGCTCCGCTTCTTCCTCGACACGCGCACCCGCGAGGGCGGTCATTGCGGCCTGCCCCCGAGCACCCTTGTGGCGACGGTCGCGGACGAGATCGGCGTGGCGGCAGCCGCCGTGCGGGCCGAACTCGACGAGGTCGCCGACGGCAGGACCCACGCGCTGGATGCGGTCACGAACCTCGTCTACCCGATCCCGCTGCTGCGCGACGAACGCGACATCGCCGACAGGATCCTGACGCTCATGGCCGAGGCCAAGCCGGCGGCCGAGACGCGCGAGGAGGCGGCGCGGATCGTCGACGGCGCCGCCGCCGAGCTCGGCTTCGTCCTCGACGAAAGCCAGCGCCAAGCGGCGGTCGCGGCGGTGTCGGAAGGCATCTGCATCCTCACGGGCGGCCCCGGCACCGGCAAGACGACGACGGTCCGCGTCATCCTCAAGGCCCTACAGTCGGTGGAGCGGAAGGTCGCCATCGCGGGCCCGACGGGACGCTCGGCCAAGCGCGCTGCCGACGTGACGGGCGCCAAGACGTCGACGCTTCACCGCATGCTGGAGTGGGAGGCCGCCGCTGGCGGATTCACGCGCAACCAGCGGCGCCCCCTGCAGGAGGATCACCTCATCGTCGACGAGTTCTCGATGGTCGACACCCGGCTCGCCGCCGCCTTCTTCCAGGCGGTAGCCCCTGGGTCGGCGATCACGATCGTCGGCGACGTCGATCAGCTGCCCTCGGTCGGACCGGGGCAGATCCTGCGGGACCTCATAGCGTCCGGCAGCGTTCCGGTCTGCCGCCTCTCCGTCGTGCATCGCCAGAAGGACGGCAACGACATCGTGGCCGCCGCCCACAACATCAACGCGGGCGCGCTGCCGGCGGTCTCCGCCGCCGCCGACGGGTTCGGCTTCACCGAGGCCTACGGAGCGGGCGGGATCGCCGACCACCTCGTCAGGATGGTCACCCGGGACCTTCCCGAGCGGGGGATCGACGTCTCGCGGGACGTGCAGATCCTCGCCGGCATGCGGCAGGGCGAGATCGGCGTCACCAAGCTCAACGAGATCCTCAAGGCGACGCTGAATCCGGCGGCGGAGGACGGACGCAGCGCCCGCCTGGGCCACCGCCTCTTCACCGCGGGGGACCGCGTGATGCAGATGCGGAACAACTACGAGAAGAAGGTCTTCAACGGCGAGGTCGGTCAGATCTGCTGGGTCGGCGAGGTGAAGCGCGGCGAGAAGGACATGGTCCCGGCCATCAGGGTGGAGTATCCCGGCGATCAGGTCGTCTACACGGCCGAGGACGCCGACGACATCGACTACGCCTGGGCCACGACCGTCCACAAGAGCCAGGGATGCGAGTTCCCCGTGGTGCTCTTCGTGATGCCGAGTTCCCACCAGAGCATCCTGTCGCGCAACCTCCTCTACACGGCGGTGACCCGCGCCAAGCAGGAGTGCCACCTCGTAGGCGACGGCCGCGTGCTGCGCTCGGCCATCGCGAAGGCCGACACGACCCGGCGCTTCACCGGGCTTGCCCTCCGGCTGGCCGCCCCCGGCCCCGCCCCGGTCTGCGGCGAGACGTTCGACGAGGCGCCCGCCGGACCAGCACCCCGCTGAGGTGCGATCTTCCGGTTCGAACGAGAGGGGCCGGCGCATGCGCCGGCCCCTCTCGCGTCCGCAGGGTCCTCCGGACCGCGTTCAGCGGACGCCCGGACGGATCGGAGCCGGTCGAACCGCCTGCGGCATGCCGGGCCTCTGCTTCCGGGCGAGATGGGCCGCTGCGAGAGCCTCGGGATCCTCGCCCGGCTCCGGCCGCCGATATCCCCCCGACGGGGGAGCGATCGCCGCGGTCGGCGCGACCCGCGGCTCGGAGGCCGGGGCCGCGTTCCGCTGGGGCGCCTCGACGCCGGAGGTGCGCTGCGCGGGGGGCTGCACCGCCGGACGGGTAGGGGCGGCCTGCTGCACCGGAGGACGGGCCATGACCGGGCGCACCGCGGGGGCAGCGGCCGGGCGGGGAGCCACCGGAGGCGCGCGCGGCGGCAGCGGCTGGCGCGGAGCCGCAGCTGAGAGCGGAGGTGCCTTGCCGAGATCCGGACGGGACGGAGCTGCGCGCGCGGGGGCCGCAGGGGTCCCCGCCTCCGGTTCGGGATGCACCGGCGGAGCGGCCTCGACGGCGGCGACGAAGCTTTCGACCTCCGCGGTCCCGGCGGCGGCCGTGCCGATGCCGTTCTCCAGGTGCGGCGAGACCTCGGCGGCCGCTTCCGCGGCGGGCCGCATCGGCTCGACATCCGAACTGGACGGGTCGACGGCAGCTTCCCGCCCGACGGAGAGGTCGCGGACGTCCGCCGCCACAACCTGCTCCGCCGCCGGCACGTCCGCCTGCGGCGCCTCGACGGCGGCGATCTCCGGCGACTCCGCTGCCGAGGCGAGGTCCACTGCGTCCGGGGCGGGCGACACCTCGAGCGCGATCGCGTCGGGCTCGTCGGCGTCGACGTCATCGATCTCGTCGGCGGGACGGCCCGAGAAGAGACGCAGGAACTCCAGAGCGGTCTCGGCGGCCTTCGACGCGTCGCCGGCCTGCATGGCCGCCGCGACGGCGTCCACGACCTCGCAGGCGCGCTGCTTGGTGCGGCGCAGTTCCAGGGCCGGCCCCGACAGCAGATTGAAGGAGGCGACTTCGAAGTAGCGATCCTTCATCTGCTCCCCGCCCCGCATGACGGGCTTGCCCTCGCGGGTGAGCGGGCGATCGCGCCAACTGCCGAAGCACTCGACGATCGGCCTGATGTCGGCGACGTCCTGGCCGGGCGGGACGGCGGCGGCCATCTGCTCGATCATGGCGGTGGCGCGCTTGCGTCCGTCGCCCTCGCGCGGGTCGCGGAAGGCCGCGCGCGCGCGTCGGCCCAACGCGTCGACGCCGGTGGCGGACGCCCACACCACGCCGTGCTTGTCGCCGGACTTGAAGGTCTCGACGGTCAACATGAGCTTCATCGGACGCCTCCCGGGCACGGTCCCCTGATCTGCCGGCGAAGGTGGCAGGAGGCGACGAAAAAGGGGAATCGCGCTTGTTGACGCCTTCCTGAAACTGCCGCCATGCTCGCGAGGTCGAAGGAACGAAAGAATGGTATCGACCATGCGCGCAGCCACCGCAGCCCTCGCCGCCGCCCTCGTGGCCGCTGCGGCACCGGCCTCGGCCGGCGGCGACTGGCAGGCGCGCCAGAAGGGGCAGACGTGCTTCGTCAAGGCGTCGCCGGTAGCTTCGACGAACGCGCCTCCCGGACGCGGCGCCGTCTACGTGGCGGTGGTCCACAACCGTGCCGAGCGCAATTTCGACGCCGTCAGCGTCGTGTCCGGCTTCCCCGACGTCACGAGATCGAACGCCCTGGTCGAGATCGAGGGCCATACCTTCGAGCTGCTGCCGTTCGGCAACGCAGCCTTCGTGCGCGCCGGCAAGCCCGAACGGGACATCATCGCCGCTATGTCGCGCCCCGGCACGATGAAGGTCGTCTGGACCTCGTCCGTCGACGGGACCACCATCGTCGACAACTACTCGCTGCAGGGCTTCAAGGAGAGCAAGGCCGCCGCCGACCGGGCCTGCGGACGCACCTCCAGCGTCGCCTCCCGGTAGCGGCCGGTGTGTTCCGACCGGAACCGGGACGCCGACCCCGGCCGTCACTACGTCGGCCTCGATCCTCCGGCGGGAACGGAAGTGGCAGCGAGGCTCGGCCTCACCCTGGCCGGCTACATCGACGCCGGCTCCAACGGGAGCGTGAATCTGCTGGACGACGGGAGGATCCTGAAGGTCACCGGATCGGAGGGCGAGGCGGCGAGATCGCTCCTGCTGATGGAAGCTCAGACCGAAGGACGCGCTTGCCCCGGATTTCCCCGCATCGATCGGGTCGTCGCGATATGTGAGACCTCCGACGCAGGAGACGAGATGACGTACTTCGGCATCGTGCGCGAGGAGGCTGCCGATCTCCCGAACGGATGGACGGGCGGCAACGACCTCGCCCTCTGGATGATGGCGTTGGGGATGCTGGGCGATGCCCGCCGCGACGGACGCGAGATAGCCGATCTTGGGCCCGCGTCCCACTGCAAGGCTCACCTCGCCGAGGCCTACGACGCGATCGCGTGGGCCGCCTCCACGCTGGGGTTCGCGATCAACGACGTGCGGACGTCGAACTTCGGGGTGGTCGGCGGCCGCTTCGTGATCCGTGATTTCGGGCCCGACGACGATGCGGCGGACGTCGCGGGTACCGTCGCTCGCATCGAGCCGATTCCCGATCTGTCGGCGCCGGCCTGCTGACTTAAGGCTGTGATGTCGTCCGCGGACTACCAGCAGCAGCGCGTCTACGACTACGAGGCCGAGGCGGTGGAGCCGATCGCGCACTTCCTCCTGTCGCGCGACGACATCCGTGCGCTCGTGGACCGCATGTGCCGATTGACCGGAACGCCGGTGCCGGACGTCCGCTTCCTGGGATCGACGACGATCCCCTGCAAGGCCGTGATCGGCCCAGGCGTCTATCGCCTCGACATCGCCGACTGGGGACGGACCCCGCCGATCGTCCTCCACGAGACGGCGCATCTCGCCCAGTTCGCCGATCCTGAAGGGCGTCGCGAACTGATGGCCGGCGTGCACCACGGCCCCGTCTTCGTACGTCTTGCGATCGACATCTACTCGACCTTCCTGACCGTCGAGACCGAAGTCCTCGAGCGCCTTGCGTCGCTGCACAAGGTTTCATTCGCCGCAAGGCGGGCCAAGACGACGAATTTTACGCAGGTTCAGTTTTGAAATTCTTCAAAATTCCGTTGTGATACCAAATCATGCGGATGGTGTCGCCGCCAAGAGGCGCTCTCTCACACCATTGACAACCTGGGATCACGAAGTGAGGCTTGGTTCGGTGATTTGGATGGGGGCGGAATGCGATTGCTGCGCGGCAGCCTGATACTGTTCGTCCTATCGGGGGCAGCCCTTTATGCTCTATCGGCATTCAGAACGACATCCTTCCAATCCCAGTTGCCGCAGACACCGCCCGCAACCCCCTTGCAGTTCATGGAGCCGCGCATCTCGACGATCGTCATCCCGGTGCGGGTCCGGCTGTCGGCCCTGACCGAACTGATGGAGCGCAAGGCCGAAAGAAGCGGGACAGGTGTCGAGAACGATTTCGCCGGTAGGGTGCTCCGTGACGATCGGATCACCTACGCGTGGCGGAGGAGCGACTTCTCAGTCGCTCCGGATCGGGGAAGCTTGAAGATCGCTGCGGACCTGGCCGGCGAGGCCCGAGCCGAAGGCACGTTCGCCATCCTGCCGCTCGGCGTGAGCGCTGTAGTCAACGGGAAAGCATCGATCACCGTCAGGCCCGAGTTGCTTTCGAATTGGCGGCTCAAGGGCAACATCGGCAACTTCGGCGTCGACCTGAGCCGTGCCGAAATCGATATGGGGCCTACAACCGTCAGCGTCAGAACGGCCTTGTCCAAGATCGTCCGAAGGGAGGTCGACAGGAAGATCAACGAGGCCAACGGGAAGCTGGCGGACAGCACGTTCCTCGAAGATGCGATGCGTCGTGAATGGCCGAAGCTGTGCAGGGTCGTCGAAGTCGACAAGGTCCAAGGCGTGCCGCCCTTCTTCGTCGCCGTGGATCCGGTCGAGATCCTGGCGGCTCAGCCGGTCATCTCCGGCGACTCCATCGATCTACTCGTGGGCGTGAAGGCGCGGGTGTCGGCTGGCAGCCAGCGAGGCGCGCCCAACTGCGAATTCCCCCGGCAGATCAGCATCGTCCCGTCGTCCCCGGAGGGCCAGTTCGAGATCTTTCTGCCGATCGAGACGTCCTTCGACTACATCAACGAGAGCCTGAGCGGCGCCGTCGCAGGGCGGACCTTTACCGACGAGGAGCGCGGCCTGAGCGTCAAAGTCCGCTCGTTGAAGATTCGCCCGCTCGGAAAGGCCTTGCTGGTGGCCGCCGACGTGACCGTCAGATCGTCGGGCCTCATCGGCTATGTGTCGGGACAGGCCTCCGGGACCATCTATGCCAGGGCAGTGCCGCGCATCGATGGCGCAAAACGGCTTCTCGTTCTCGACGACGTGAAGCTCGACGTCGAGTCGCAACGGCCCCTAACCGCGGTGATGGGAGACGCTGCCGCAGCCGTCGTCGAACGCGTGCTCGCCGACAAGGCACGTCTGGACATCGGCCGCGAGGCGGGCCGGATCAAGGAACGCGCTGCAGCCGCGGTGGACACTTTGAATCGCAGGAACGGCTCCGTTAAGCTCGAAGCCAAGATCGACGACATAGCCTTGGAAGGCGTCGCCAGCGACGAACGCAATCTGCGGATCATCGCGACGGCGAAGGGTTCGGCGAAAACCGAGGTTCTCGTCGTCACTTTATCCGATTGAGGATCGCGAAGCCCATGCGTCGTTGTTTTTTCGGTTTGCTGAGCGTCTTTCTGGTGGGAACGGCAACGCTCGCACAGGAGAGCCAACAGTCGATGCCGAAGGTCGAGCCAATTCCAACGGATCGAGATCGGAAGAAGTGTCTCCCCTCTGCGAGACCGCAGACATCCTACTTGATCGACACTTCGTGCGCCATCGTGGTATTGCTCTGCAACTACTGCGAGTACAATGAATACGGCACCTTCCTCCTTAGGCGATCGACACTCTGTGGGGGCTGCTTCTCGAGCAGTTTCTGAATCGGCACTGTGGCGCCGCAAGTCCCGGCTGGCCTCGAGGGCGGTCGGCCGCGTCCGACCCGCCCGTCACCGGCCTAGCCGCCGTCGCATGATGCATGCGCCCGAACGTGCGTATCCAGCCCTACCTCAGCAGAGCGGCGCAGGATGTCGAGGCGCCGCCTCGGGAACAGCCTCGCAGCGAAGGTCCCTGACGAGCGAGTGATAGGTTTCCAGATTATGGAATCCCCGTCGCTGGGTGCGCTGCCGGCCCCTGTATAGCACGACCTCCACGCCGATCTCGGAACAGGCCCGGCAGGCGCAGCGCTCCCAGCAGCGGGAGAGCAGCGTCCGCTCGTAGCGCGCGCGCAAGCCCGCCCTGCTGGCCGCGCCAGGCAAAGTGCTCCGGGCACCTTCAGCGCGCGCGTCGCCGTCGTCGATGCCGGCATCGGCGTAGGTCATCACGGCGTCGATGGCGGCGTCCAATCCCACGAGACCCGCGGCGTAGCCCCTGACGGCACGCAACGCGTCGGCCTCCATGATCTGCAGATCCTCCTGCAGCACGAGGCCCGACCGGCTGAGGTTGTTGAGATCCCGGTTCACGATGGCCTGGGGGATTCGGATGGCGGTGTAGTACTCCATCCCGCCATCGTCCCCGCGCAGGAAGTAGTTGGCCTTCGCATCCTTGAACGCGCGCAGGACCGGGCTGGTCGTGTCGAAGCTGTCGATGCCGAACCCATCGAACTCCTGGATGTTGTCGGCCTTGGCGAAGCCGAGGACGTGCAGGCGGACGTCCGGTGCCGCGTCGCGCACCGCCTGGAGGGCGAGTTTGATCTGAGGCACCTTCAGCGGGACCATGCCGCCCAGAGCCAGATAGCCGTAGCCCATCGCGACGAGGCGGCGCGCGGCCTCGGCCATCGATCCGGGCGACCACCCTTGGACGACCCCGACGGGCTCGAAGCCGGAAAGCGATCGGGCTCCTCGCAGAAACGCGTCGGCGTTCTCGAGGGTGACGTCGAAGCGGAACCTGTCCTGCTCGGTCCCGCCCGAAAGGCCGGGTACGGTCTGGTCGAACCCGAAGATCACGTGGTCGAGCGAGCATCCGTGGGTGAAGCGGCAGTCCTCGTAGAAGTCAAGGATCGCGCCGACGCCCCACCGCGGGACCGCGTCCCTGGCGTACGATAAGGAGCCGCAGTCGCCCATCATCATCCACTCGGGCGGCGTGTCGCCGAAGCGGAAGAAGCGGTGCGCCCCCTCGCGCCGCAGGCGCATCTGGCGACCGAGCGGGTAGCGGCCGCCCGCGGCCGGCCCGCCGGGATGTCCGACCGTCGCGTAGGAGAGGAGGATGCCGTCGTAGGGCGGCTTGTCGAAGAACTCGTGCGCGAAGACGTCGCCGTTGAAGGGATCGGTCCGGCCCCTGGCGTGCCGCTCCTCCCCGAAGTCGTAGCCCGGATCGAGCATGTCGAGGGAGTCGCTGTAGAGGAAGCGGCTCATCGCGGGGCCGGGCCGAGCGCCGGGACCGGGATCTCTCCGGCCATCATGGCGGCATGCGCATCGAGGTCGGCTTCCGGCGCTGCGGGAAGGACGGTTTCAACGAAGTGTCGCAGGGCCCGCTGGGCGTAGTCGGCCACCACCCCGCGGTACCCGCCCACGTCGTCGAGGCCCGCCCGGTTGCGGGGCATGGCGTAGGGGCGCAGGCGCGCGTCGAAGGACCCGGGCGCGGAGGCCGTGAAGATCCTGAGGCGGGAGAGGTCGCCCGGCGGCAGGGCCGCGAGGTCGTCCGCGAGCATCGCGAGATAGGGCGCCGAGAGCGCGGCCAGGACCGGCCCCTCTCCCTGGAACAGTTCGTCCACCGGGCAGGCGAAGGGCGAGTTCGCGAGCCCCGCCCACCAAGCGCCCGGATCGCGGGGCCCGTCTATCCGTCGGAAGACGTCGTCCTCGGGACCGGCCGCGACGGTGGCGCCGTAGGAGGGTACGTACGAGCGCGGGGCCAGGAGACCCAGGCCTGCCGACGCGATCCAGGGCGCGCCCACGGCCGCGGCGGCCGCGTGGCCGAATCCGCGCCCGACGTAGAGGGCGGCGGCCTCGACCTCGCCTTCGGCGTCGCGCAGGCGTCCGACCCATTCGGCGACGACGTCGCCGACGGAGCCTCGCGCGAGCGTCCGGGCCAGGAGATCGTCCGGCGGCCGGACGCTCTTGAGGGCCGAGCAGGTCGTCAGCACGCGCATCGGGACCTCAGCCGAAGGCTCTGCCGCGCGCAACCTCGGACATCGGCGCATCCGGCTCGGATTCGGGCTCGCGGAGGGGCTCGCCTACTCCGGTGCGCACGATGAACTCGCTTTCCGTGATCAACACCCCGTCGAGCGCCCACTCGTCGGGACGCCCGGAGCCCGGGGGATGCACGACCGCGGGGCCGTTCGGGTTGTGCGGCCGCATGTCCATGCTGAAGTGGTGGACCGTCCCTTCCTCGTCGACGCGGACGTAGCCGCGGGGGATCTCGAAGGCGCATTCCTTCAGATAGGTGCCCGGCGGCAAGGCCGAGGCCGGGCCGGCCTCCATTCCCTTCTCGCCGTTCCACGCGGCGAGAACTTCGGCGCCCTCCATGGTCTGCGTGGTGCGTACGGACAGTTTCGGGGACCGGGGAGCATCCTGGACGGGAGCCGGGGCTTCCAGGGTACGCGCGAACCGGGACCTGAATTCCGACGCCTTGAATCGGGCGAAGTCGACGACGTTCTCGCTCGGCGTCGCGAACATCTCGCGCTCCTCGGCCCGCGAGCTGATCGAGAGCAGGTTCTCGGAGAAGCTCTCGCCGAAGGCGTCGGCCATGAAGGCGTGCTCGAGGCGCGGATCGACCTTCCTGGCCGGGACGCTGTCGGAGGCCACCAGGACGGCCATGCCGGCCACGAGGCGCCCGGCCAGGGCGCTCTCCCGGTCGTCGGCCGGCAGGACGAGGCGGATGCCCTGGCGACGCGCCTCGTCGAGGAGGCGCAGGTTCGCCGCCGGATCCGAGGACGCGGTCCCGAAGGCGCGGCCGATGTAGCCCCTCCCGCCCTGGACGGTATAGGCCAGACCGTCGGTGAGGACCGGGAGGGACATCTGCAGCTGCTCCCAGCTGTCGAAGGCAGGGACGTCCTTGGCGGCGGGAAGGATGCCGTGCAGCAGTCGCCGGACGCGGATCACGTTCGGATCGGGGGGAGCCGGCCGTTCGGAGGGACGCATCCCGCGCGGGGCGACCGTCGCGCCGAAACGCCGCTCGAGGGCCGACGCCGAGAGGGAGCGATGCACCTGGGCGGCAGGGACGGCACCCTTCGTGGCCTTGTCCACGAGGTACGTGGCCGCCGGCCCGGAGCCGTAGGCCCGCATCTCGACGCTCATGCGCCGCTCGCCCAGGTGCCGATCGAGATCGCGCATGGACCGCGGCCGGAAGCGACCGCCCACGATCTCCCGCAAGCGGCTTCGGGCTTCTTCGACGGTGAAGGCAGCGGTGTCGGCGGCGTTGCGCAGACGGGCGCGCAGTCCGGCGACGGCCCCGACCTCCAGCGCGGCGAGCACCCCGAAATTCGCGTAGGCGGCCCCGGAGCGCGTGAGCATCGTGCTCCGGCGCAGCCGGCGCGCGAGGCCGTCGAAGTCGAAGGAACCGTTCGTGGTCGGGCGGACCTTTGCGGACGAGGCCATGCGATGCTCCGGTGCCTTCCTGCCGATCCGAAGGATGAGGAAGGCGGGCGAAAGCCGCAACTACGACCGCGCGTCGATGGCCCGGTCGATCATCTTCTCGACCGCCGCGACGAGCGCCGCCTTCGCGACGACGACGAGGTCGCCTTCGGAGTCGATCCTCAAGGTCTCCCGCCGGGGAGTCGCCTCGCCTCCGAGGAGGGCGACCTCGTAGAAGTAGCCGGTCCGCCAGCGGCGGATCCCGTCCCTGGGCTCCGTCAGCTCGACGACGATGCCGGCCGGCCGGATGGAGACCGCGTCGGAACGCAGGTCCAGATCGTCCCTTCCGATGCCGACGGCCCCGCCGGCGACGACGAGGATCTCCAGCAGCTGCGCGACGGGCTCTTCGACGCCGTGCGACATGATCGTCTCCTTTCCGTCCGAGGCTGGGCCGACCCCGGACCGGTCAGGCCACGAGCTCGTCGAGATCCTCGGCCCGGAAGCCCGCGGCCCTGAGGTTGCGCTCGACCTTCTGCATCGCGGCCCGCTCGATCGTCTGGATGCGCTGCTTGCTGAGGTCGAATGTATGGGCGATGTCCGTCAGCGACTCCGGGGCGTCTGACAACCGGTGGCGCAGCAGGACCTGTCGTTCGCGATCGGTAAGGCCGTGCAGGGCGGACTGCACCGCGGCTCGGTAGTATCGGTCCATCCCCGACCGGACGGTGGCGGATTCGGGGGAGGCCTCCTCGCTCGCCAGCATGTCGGCGATGGTGGTGCCGCCTTCCTCGCCCAGGGGTTCCGAGAGCGAGACGGCCGCGACCGCGGCCCCCACGAGGATGGCGTCCTCTCCTTCGAGGCGGCGGCTGCGATGGGCCGCGAACACGCGATCCGGCATGTCCACGACGCAGACCACTTCGGAGGCGCGGGAAGAAATGCTGCTCAGTATCCACCAGCGGCAGTACTGTGCGAACCGCTTGCCGAAGCTCGGGTTGAACTTGTCGGCCGCCCTCATGATGCCGATCATGCCTTCCTGGGCGAGATCCTGCATGTGGGCTTCGTTGCGAGACCAGCGTCGCGCCACCGAGAACGCCATGCGGGCGTGGGTGCGGACGAGGCGGTCGAGGGATCGGCGGCAACCGTCGTTTCTATAGGCGTCGACCAACCCGCTCTCCTCGTCCGGCGAGAGCATGGTCTCGCGGAACGCAACCGTCTGCGTGAGGGTCATGCAGGTCTTTCAAGCGGCGGATTTGCCGATCCATGGAAAGTCCATGGTCGCGGGCGTGTCAATGGCAAAGGAATGAAATGTGCAGCCCGGCGATACGTCGGAAGCGTGCTCGGATACCTTGCGGGCTTCGGTATCACTCTTGCGAAGGAACGGCGGCGGACCTGCCCACCACTTCGATCCCCTGTTTCGACGGCAGGCCGGTCTTCGGATCGACGAGCTGCGTCGTCGCTCCTTCCGGCACGCCGAAAGGCTCGGGCCGCAACCTGTCCCGCACGGCGTCCAGGAACTCGCGGACGACGGGCGCCGCCGTGTGGCCGCCCGACGCGCCCGGCGGCAGGGGGCGGGCGTCGTCGCGGCCGATCCACGTCGCCACCACAAGGTTCGGGGCGACGGCCACGAACCACGCGTCCTTGTTGTCGTTGGTGGTGCCCGTCTTTCCGCCGATCGGATCTGGAAACCCCGCGAACGCATTCCGCGCGGTGCCGCGCTGGACGACGCCGCGCAGCTCGTCGGCGACGATCGCGGCATCGACGGGATCCACCACCCGCGCGCCCTTCCCGCCCCAGTCGGAGCTGGGCGCGATCCGGTTTCCCGAGGACGAGGCCGAGGCGACGAAGCGGGGCCTGACCATCGTGCCCCCGTTGGCGATGGCCGCGTAGCCCGCCGCCATCGCCAACGGGCTGGTCTCCACGGTTCCCAGCGCCGCCGACATCGGCATCGGCGAGGGCAGCTCGAACCCGAGCTTGCGCAGCAAGGACTCGACCGCGTTCTGTCCGACGTCGTTGAGGATGCGCGCGGACGCCATGTTCCGCGAGAGTTCGAGGGCCCGACGCATCGGGATCAGCCCCAACCCGGCCCCGCTGCTCTCGGATGAGGGGCGCCACCAGCCGCGGCCGGGCCCCTGGTCGATCGCGATTGGGACGTCGAGCACCGGGGAGGAGCCGTCGTAGCCGATCGATACCGCGGCCAGGTAGACGAACGTCTTGAACGACGAGCCGGGCTGCCGTCTCGCCTGCGTCGCCCGGTCGAACTCCGAGCGCGAGCGGGAGAAGCCGCCGACGACAGCGAGAACGTCGCCGCTGCGGGGATCCATGACGGTCATGGCGCCCTCGACCTCGGGCATCTGCTGCAGGGACGGCTTCGGGCCTGCGTCGAGGAGCACCACGTCTCCGGGTTCCAGCAGCGCGGAGGCCGTCCGCCTCCCGGTCCAGGCGAAGCCCTCGGGCGCCAGCTCGACCGTGCGGCCGTCCCGGAGGAGGATCCTGGCCGAGCGGCCGACCTGGAGGACGACGCCCGCGCGCCACGGCGCGGCGCCGGCCGGCTCCTCCGGGACGGTCGATGCGGAGAAGGGAGGGCGAAGCCGCTCCTCGGGTCCGCGCCACCCCCCCTGCCGGTCGAGCCGGACGAGGTTGCGGCGCAGGACCTCCTCCGCCGCGTCCTGAAGGCGGGGGTCGAGCGTCGTGCGCACGTCCAGACCGCCCCGACCGACGACCGCGGGGCCGAGACGCTCGGCGAGCGAGCGGCGCGCGGCCGCGACGAACCAGCCGTAGCGTACCTCCTCCGCCGGGCGGCGGCGCAGCACCGCCACGGGGCGTGCCGCGAAGGCGCGCGCTGCGGCCGCGTCGATGACGCCGTCCTCGGCCATGCGACGCAAGACGTAGTCGCGGCGCTCCCGCGCCCGGGCGGGGTGGCGCCGCGGATCCGCGGCCGTCGGAGCCTTGGGCAGCCCCGCCAGAAGCGCGGCCTCGCCCGCGTCGAGACCGTGCAGAGGCTTGCCGAAGTAGCTCTCGGCCGCAGCGGCCACGCCGTAGGCGCCGGAGCCGAGATAGACCTCGTTCAGGTAGATCTCGAGGATCCGGTCCTTTCCCAGGTCGCGCTCGATGCGGAGCGCCACGATGGCCTCCCGGATCTTGCGCCGGAGCGAGCGCTCGTCGCCCACGAGCAGGTTCTTGACGACCTGTTGGGTGATCGTCGATCCGCCGATCCGACGCGTCCCGCCCTTGATCCCGACCGCGGCGGCGCGGGCGAGCGCTGACACGTCCACCCCGTGATGCCGGCGGAAGTTGCGGTCCTCGGCCGAAAGGAAGGCTGCGACCACGATCGGAGGGATCGCGGCGACCGGGACGAACTTCCGATTCTCGTCCGCCACCCGTGCGACGAGGCTGCCGTCCGCCGCCCGGATCTCGGAGGCGAGGGCGGGCACGTAGGTGCGCAGCGGAGCATGGTCGGGCAGGCTCGGCAGTTCCTGGCGCGCGAGGGCGAGGGCGAGCCCGGCGGCGATCAGGCCGACCGCCGCGCCGCCGGCGAGCAGGCCGCCGGCGGCGAGCCGGACGAGCCTCATGCCGCGACCGTCCGGACCCGCAGGAACGGCGGCGCGGTCGTCGCCAGGGCGAGAAGGTCCGAGGGCTTCGAGGGCACGCCCTCCGGGAACGGAGAGGTGCCGGTCTCCTCCTGGAACGCGAGGAGCGCGGCGACCGCGGCCCTGGCGTGCCGCCGGGCCGCATAGAGGTTGCTCCACGCCTCCACCACGACGCGCTTGCCGGACGGATCCATGGCCATGCCGAGCGTCCCGACCACGAGCTCCGTGGCGCGCATCTGCCTGTGGATGCCGTCGAGCACGGGATCCCCGAAGTCGCGACCGGACAACTCCTCCGAGGCGAGCGACAGCTTGGCCATGGACAGCGAGAGCTCGGCGACGATGGCGGCGGCATCGTCCCTGTCGAGGGTGGACGGGCGCCGCATGACGAGGTCCCCGTGGCGCGCCGCCACGGAAGCGAGAAGGGCGTTGGCCACGGCCATGATGGCGGCGCGCTCGGCATGCGGCTGGCCGGCGAAGGCGTCCGCCAGCGACGCCATGGCGGCGGATGTCGCGCGGTGGGCGCGCCGTCTCGTGAAGAAGCCCAGTCCGAACATGTCGACTCCGTTCCTTCCGACATCGCCCGGAAGAAGCGGGCGCGCAAGAAGCTCGGCAGGTGCGCGTCCTCAGCGCGTGCGCGTTCCCAGAACCCGCTGAGGCGGAGCGAGGCTGATGCGCGGCGCGACGATCGGGCGCCGAACGGGCTCCGGCGGGGGCGGCGCCGTGGCGGGCGCCTCGTCGGCCGAGCAGACGGTCTCGAAGAGGCGTGCGGCTCCCGCGGCCGCCTTCACCTGGGGGAGGGCGGTCGGGGCGGGCGCCAGAGCGGTCTGGATGATGCCGACGGCGGTGAGCGCCTTCTGGGTGGGCGCGACGATCGCGGTGCGTCTGTCGTGCGGATCGGGGTAGCGTTCGAGAAATCCGGTCTGGACGAGGGTCTTCACGAGGTAGGTGGCGTTCGACGCCACGATCCGCTGCGCCCGCACGACCTCCACGAGACGCTGCGGCCGGCCCTCCAGGGACAGGAGGAAAAGCGCCTGCTGAGGCGTCAGGCCGTCGATCCTGTGGCGCGAGAGTTCCGCACGCACGAATTCCTCGAACGCCCGGACGGCCCGGTCCATCCGGACGGCGACGGCACACCAGTCCAGCCTGTCATGTGGCTGAGCTCCGGACGACATCCGTGCGAAAGGCCCGCTGAAGGAACGACTTCCGAACATGCAGCCCGTCCGGGCATCTGGCAAGCGTGACTCGGGCGGCGGACCAGGCCGCTGCGACACATCGCTAACCAAAGGGGCGGCCGCGCCGCTGGAAAGGAATAGTCAATGTTGACACGGGATCCCGCATGTCCACCTCTAAGGCGCCTGCGAAGCAACGGCCGACCGCTTCGCCGACCGGAGTTCCCGATGGACAGCCTTCCCGTCTCGCCCGCCCCGAAGGGCGGCGTCATCCTCGACCGCGCGCTGATGGCGCTCCGCGACCTCGGGCTCCTTCCCTCCGCGCCATCCGCCGAGCAGCCGATCGTGAAGCTGCTCGCCCGGATCGAGCATGTCGACGCCGCCCGGATCGGCACGGTCGCGCGGACCCTTTCGCAGCAATCGTGGTTCAACGAGGTCGTGCGCGGACACATCACGCAGATGACGGTCGGCGAGCGCTTCGGCCGGATTGCCGGCGACTTCGACGGGATCATCCAGGATCTGCGGATGATGTCGGATCACCTGGAGGACGGTCGCATCGACCTGTCCGAGCGGATCGCACTGTGGATCATGAAGGTGTCGCGCGGCGACGTCGCCGACCGTTTCGACCGCATCGCCGACACCTACCGGTCCGTCATGAAGGACACGGCGGACCAAGTCGAACGCGAGCGTCTCATCGTGGGCGCCTACGCCGACTTCCGGGTCGCGTTGAAGGAGGCCGAGATCGCGACCCTGGAGATCGCCGCCGCCGCCGAACGCGCGTTGGAGGCCGCCAAGGGCGCGCTCGCCTCCGCCTCCGCCGAGCTGGAGGGCCGACGCGGGGACGAAGCCGTCGCCAAGGCCCGCCTCGAGCTCGACCGCGACGCCCGCCTGCGGGAGGTTCAGGACGCCGACGAGACCTATCAGATCGCCAAGGATCTCGCCGACAATCTCACCATCGGGGTGAACACCGCCGATGTCGTGATGGCGCGCGCCAAGCAGGCCACCGACGTGAAGGACCGCGTCTACAAGCAGGGCGTCTCCTTCTTCTCCACCAACGAGATCGTGCTCACCGGCCTGAAGGTGTCGTTCACCGGCCTGAAGGGGCTGCACGAGGCGACCCAGTCGGTCGAGGCGATGAAGGCCGGCGTCTCGAAGGGCCTCGAGGCCTTGGCGGGCGCAGGCGACAAGATCCTGGAGCAGGGCGTGCGCACGGGCTACGGCGCGACCACCAAGGCCGATTCCGTCAGGAAGCTCGTCGACAGCGTCCTCTCCTTCCAGGAGCGCCAGCGCGCCATCGTCGAGGAGGAGCGCCGGCTCTCGACGCGCAATTCCGAGGAGATCCGCGACGCGGTGGAGGACGGGCGCCGCCGCTTCGCCGCGCTGACGGCGCGGGTCGCCTGAGGTCCGTGCGGAACGAGCGCCGAGCAGGGGAGCCCGAGATGGCCCAGACGATCGAGCGGGAGGCGGCGCCGGACCGCGCGCCGACCCCGGTGCAGCCGCCGGTCCCCGCGCCCGCCCTCGACGAGGTCCTCCTCGCGATGGACGCCGTCGACGCGATCCGTCACGAGCAGGCTTCCGTCGCACGGGACCTGTCGGCGGACGAACGGCGAGCCGAGCTGATCCGCCGCGTCCGAGCCCAGTACGAAGGGCAGGGGATCCAGGTCCCGGACGGGGTGATTGAGGAGGCGATCCGGGCTCAGGATGCCCGACGCTACGTCTTCACCCCGCCCGCGGGCGGCTTCCGGATCCGCTTGGCCCGGCTCTATGCGACCCGTAGCCGATGGGCGCGCAAGGCCGCCCTAGCAAGCGTCGCCGCCGTCGGCATCGTGGCCGTCCCGCTCGTCTCGCTGCAGTACGTCGATGAGGGGAGGCGCTCCGTCGCCTCCGTCGCCGCCGACGAGAGGGATCGGGTGCTGCCCGGCCGGATCACGGCGATGACGGACTCGGTCGGACGCGAGGCCAAGGATCAGGAGCCGAAGACGAAGGCGGCCGCCTTCGCGCAGGCGGCCCGCAACGCGCTGGCGGCAGGCGACGTCTCCCGGGCCAGGGCCGAGCTCGCGGCCGCGGACCGGATGCTTGAGGAACTCCGCACCGGCTACGAGGTCCGGATCGTGACCCGCTCCAAGGAGGCTTCCGGCTTCTGGCGGATCCCGCGCGACAATCCTTCGGCGCGCAACCACTACCTCGTGGTCGAGGCCCTCGGTCCGAACGGGCCGCTGCCGCGCCGGATCCGCAACGAGGAGACCGGCAGCGTCGACACCGTGATGAAATGGGGCGTGCGCGTTCCCGACGAGGTCTTCGACGCCGTCCGCCGGGACAAGCAGGACGACGGCATCATCTCGAACACCCTGGTCGGCGTGAAGGAGCCCGGTCGCCTCGCCGTCGACTGGCGCATGTCCGTACGCGACGGCGCCGTGACCAAATGGGAGCCCCCGCCGGGCTCCCGCAGCCGCTGATCGAGGGGGCTTCGATGATCGACGGACGTGAACTCGCGCGGCGCATCGCGGAGCGGAACGATCAGCTCTGGCGCGACGAACGCCGCCTCGCGGCCGCGCTGGAGGACGCCGTCCGCATCCAGACGGCGCAGCGCTCCGAGGAGGCTCAGGCTTGGACCCGTCTCGGCGCCATGCGGCTCGCTCAGGACGGCGAGGCGCTGACCGGGCGCATGGATGCCTCGGCGAAGGAGGCCGCGAGCATCCTCCAGCGCCGCGAGCGGAGGCTGGACGAGACCAGGGAGCGGATCGCCGATCTCGAGGAGCAGGTCGAAACCGCATCGGGCGCCCATGGTCGCGCCGCGGGCGCCGCCGCCGACGCCCAGGCGGCCGCCGCGCGCAGAAAAGCCGATGCGGTCGAGGCCCTGGAGACGGACGAGACCTGCCGGAGGCTCGCCGGCGAAGTCGCCTCGCTCGTGGCACAGGCGGGAAAGGCCGAGGAGAAGGCCGCCGCTGCTCGCAGCGACCTCGACGAAAAGGCGAGGCCCTACCTCGCGGAGACCACCTTCTCGTATCTCTGGGACCGGGCCTACGGGACGCCGGCCTACGCGGGATCGGGGATCGTACGCAGGCTCGACGGCTGGGTCGCCCGGCTCGTCGGCTACGAGGCGGCACGGCGGGACTTCACCAACCTGAACGAGATCCCGCGCAGGCTCGCGACGCACGCGGAACGCTTGCGGGCGGCACTCGCCGAGGCGCGGGCGGGGCTCGATGCCGCGAGTGCGGTCCATACGGAGCAGGCCGAGAAGGCCGAGGAGGAAGCGCGCCGGCTGAAGGGCGACGCGGCCACCGCCGAGGCCGAACTCGACGCGCTCAGGGCCAAGCTCGGCCGCAGCGGCAGGGATCTTCGGAAGGCGGCCGAGCGCGACGACGAGGATTGGCATCTGGCGTCGGCAGCGCTCGGCCGCTCCCTCTCGACGGACAGCCTCTCGCGCATCGAGAAGGCGGCCGCCGAAACGCCGGATGCCCTGGACGACCTTCTGGTGGCGCAGATCCGGAAGGCCCGGGAGCGCGGCGCCGAGGCGGGGCGCGTCGTCACGGCGAAGAAGGACGAGGTCGACCGGATCCGGAAGCGGCGCAAGCTGCTGGAAGGAGAGGTCCGGTTTCTGTCCGAGAATGGCTGGAACGACGAGGACACGCTCTTCGACGAGGAACTCGGCGGCGCCGATCTCGACCAGATGGCCGACGGGCGCACGACGGGCGCGGGCTTCCGCATCAAGCTGCAGGTGACGCGCCGCGAGCGTCCCAAACCCGTCGCCCGAGCGGAGCCCTCCTGGGGGCAGGACGCGGGTTCGGTCTGGGGGCGCAACGACCGCCAGGAAAACCAAACCTCGAACCGCAGGCAGGACGAGGACTTCAGGACGGGCGGCGGGATCGGAGCCGGCGGGGGCTTCGTCACCGGCGGCGTGATCGGGGCGGCCGCGGCCGCCGGCTCCTCAGGTGCCGCCGAGGCGGCCGGCGGCTCCGATTTCACGACGGGTGGCGAGTTCTGAGGATGCCCGCGTCCGGCCGGGTGCGGGCATAGGGACCGGAAGCGGGTGCGGCACCCTACGGTGCTGAGCTCGGGCTGCCCGTCCGGCGTCGCTCCGAAGGAATGACCGCGGCAAGCATTGACGGGAAGGAATGAATTCGGCAATAGGTATAGGACGGATCCGGCGCCGGGCGCCTGGATCCGAGTTTACGGGATCGAGACTTGGGCCGCTCGTCGAGCGGCCCTTTTTCGTGCCTGCTCCCGAGGCGTCTTCCGGACCGTGGCCCGATCCGGCCGATCCGGCGCCGCCACCGAAGAAGGCAGAACCTTCATGTGGCGGCCCCGGCGGCTTTGGCCGGCGGCCGTTCCTCGGGTGAGGGCTGAGCCGATTCAGCTTCTCCCGATCCTGTCTGGCGTTCCGACGGCGGAGCCGGCCGGTGTCGCGGCGGAGGGGCTCGAAGCCCTCAAGGACCGGAGTCCCGGCGGAAGCTCGTCGGGAGCCGTCCGCCTGCGTCTACCAATTCCGCCACTTCCGCGACGCGCGCGGCTTCCCATACGGAAACGCCCTCGCCGGGGTCCGGCGAGGGCGTCGGGGTGCTACGAGGAAGGGACGGTCTGGCCGCCGACTCCTACCGCATCCGGACGCCCCTGCAACGGGCCCGAGCATGGAACGACCTGCCGGCGGACAGGGATCGTGCCCCGTCGACGCCGTCGTTCGATATCTCCTTCCGCGGGCCGTACATCGTAGCCTCCTCGATCTCAGGGACGACACCTTCGTTCGACGACCTCGTCGGCGCAAGCGAGACGCGGTCGGTCCCTTCAGTCATGCTGAACGAAAGGTTTCCCTTACGGCCGCGGTGCGGAGGCCGGGGCGGCTGGGAAGGCCGCCACCCAGGCGCGCACGCGCGGCAGGCAGGTCTGCAGGCTGTAGTGCAGATCCTCGGATGCCAGGAATTCGAGATCGGTGCGGTAGGGGGCGTCCATCCCGCCGACGTCGGCTGATGCCTCCGACAGATCGAGGATCCCGCCGCCGACCCGGTTGAAGAGGTGTTCGTAGTGGCCGTCGATCGAGCCGCCGAACAGCGCTTTGGCGAAGAGCGCGCAGAATTTGCAGGCGCTGCTGAGGTCGGCGGGCTCGGGCAGTCCGTTCTCGTGGGCACGCTCGCGCCATCGATCGAGTACGAAGGCGCGAGCGGCCTCGACGTTCTCGGGCGTCGCTTCGACCGGACCCGCGTGGTCGAACTGCAGCCACGCGTCGTCCAGTCCGCTGCAGGCGATCGAGCCGAGAACAACCATGTGTGCGCTGTCCATGCCGCCCTCCCGTCGTGGGCCGGCATACCCACGCCGTCCGCAAGACGAAAGCGTTCCTTCGACGTGGGGCCCGAGATCGGTCTCGGGAGGCCTTCCGGGCGTCGGCGGCACCGGGCGAGGCGGGCCCGCCGCCGATCGACGGTCCTCAGAGCTTGACCGCGCTCCGCAGGCGAGGGCGCAGAGCGTTGACGTACGCATTGGCCGTCGCGGCGAGCCACGCCCTCTTCTCGTCGTCGCCCGCGAAGCTCGCCTGCCGCCGCACGGTTCGGAAGCTGGTGTCGTGGACCGAGCCTTCCGGCAGTTCGGATAGGATCTCGGCTTCCTGCCCGAGTAGGAGCTCCATGCCCCTCCGGTGGGCCTCTCCGCGGCCGCTGAAGAACACGCCGACATCCCGGGCGTCCCCGTAGGCGGTGATCCAGGTTGCCGGCAAGGGCAGCCCCATCCGCACGTTGTTCGAATAGAGCACCGGCGGGGCCTGATCCGGGTCGTCGAAGCGCATCTCCAGGATCGGTTGCCACCAGCGCCGGTACTCGTCCATCGGAGGGCTGGCCCGGCGAGCGACCTGTGCTTCCCCTTCGATGGGACCCGCGGCGATACCAGCATCCTCCGAAGGCGCTCCGCCCTCGTCCGGCACCGCGGCCAAGCGCGTGCCGGGAGCCGCGTCCTGCAGCAGCACCACGCTCCGCTCGATGATCTGCGTCCTGGCGACGACCCGTGGCTGGACGACGATGCCGGCCTCCGCATCGCCGAACCCGTAGAGGGCCACCTCGACGAGACCGAAGCTGAAGCCCAGGGCTGCGTTGCGGTTGATCAGCTCGGCCATGGCCGAGACGTCTTCGCGGATCCCGTCGCCCGCGATCAGGAGCAGGAAACGTCCGGACCGCATGGAGGCGGTGACCCGATCCACGAAGACGTGCTCTTCCAGATCGGGGGAGACGGCGCGCGCGATCTCGAACGGGACGTTGCCCTTGCGGCGCGTGGCGGCCGAGACGCGTCTCTGCAGATCGGAATACGACCAGGTCGATATGGCCCTGGCATAGTCGAGGATCTGCGCGACGACCTTCCGCCTGGACTCCGGATTTCTCCAGAGCTTGCATTCGACCATCACGAGCCGCCCCCGATCGTCCAGGTAGACGATGTCGAGGGGGCCGGCCTCGGTGCCGAGCTCGCGGCACAAGGGGATGAGGCGCTCGTAGGAAGGGTCCACGTCGACGACGGGAAGGGTCTCGGGGTGTGCGAAGAGGAAGTCCCGCAGCCACGCCTCGTCGCGGCCGGAGGTGTCGCCGAGGGCGAGCCTTCTGGCCCGCCGGACCGACCCATCGCTGTGCTCGAAGACGAGGTGCCTGCCGTACATCGTTCTGGAGAACCGTTCAAAAAAGCCCCGACGGCGGAGCATAGCGGCTCGAAGCCCGATCGCGCCACCGCTCGTCCACTCCTTCGGCGTCTCGTTGCTTCTTTCGAGAGCGGCCGCTTAGCTCCGGGCAGGAGACCAGCCATGCCCCATGCATCGATCGTTCTGCCCGGCCACGACGGTTCCGTCGTGGTCGAGGGCACGTCCTGGGAGGAGATCCTCGAGAAGCTCGGGACGCACGATGCCTTGGCGGCCGTGCTCTCGCGCCTCGCCGAGAGCGAGCGCTTCGAGCGGTTCGACCGATACGACCAGAGGAGCGACGACGCGAGGTGGGCGCAGGAGGTCGCCGAGCTCTTCCTCCGCGACGGTCCCGAGGCGGCGGAGGCCCACGTGGCCGGGACCATCGGACAGTCCGCGGAAGACTACTACGACAACGTCGTCGCCGGGCAACCCGGCACGAAGCGGATCCTCGCTGCCGTGGACAAGGGGCTGCGTGCGGCCTTCCCCGACGACGATGCGGACGAGATTCGCGAGGCCGTTGGGGACTTCCTGCGCCAACGCATGTCCGAGGCCCTGGAGGCGGCGGACAAGTCCAGGCCGTTCGACGGGATCCACCCCTCGACGAAGGTCCTCGTCGCGTTCGCACCGGGCCAGGAGACCGAGTGGCCCAACGCGGAGGATTGGAGCATCGACGGCCACGGCAAGTCCGTCCACCCCCACTGCGTCGAGCCCGGCCCGTTGCTGGCCGCCTACCTCTCATTCGCGAACGTGCCGAGGGACGAGCTGCTGGCGGCTTGGCGGACCAGGAACGATCCGGTCGACCCAGTAAACCCGGTCCGCGGGCCGGGCGAGACCGACCACGACTGGGAGCGGCGGGTCCAGCGCGCGGGGGAATGGCGGGAGTTCGACTGGCCGACCCATTCGGCCCGCCCCCGCCTCCAGGATCCCGAAGCCATCCTCGAGGTGCTCGACAACGCGGGGTACTGCTCGATCCCGGTCATGGCGTTCCGCGTACCGCTGAGAGCCTTCCTGACGCGCGACTGGGACGCTCCGCTCGAGCTCTCCCCCGGCCCCTACGGCAAGGTCGGCGAGATCGGGCTGCACAACTTCGTCCACGGGGCGGGTCATGCCAGGGCCAACAGGGAACCGGTGACGCTGCCGGCCGGGCGCGGCGGCTTCCGTCCGACCGAGAACTGGGGGTACGGCTACGACAAAGTCTACGGCCTCGCCCTGTCGCATCTCGACGTCGCGATCGCGGACGGCCCGAAGGCCGAGGCGGCTCCCGAGGAGCCTGTCGCCGGGCCGCGTCCCTGAGCCGCCTGGGCCTGCCCGCGTCAGGGGGCAGGCCCGGCTGACCATCCGTGCCGGGAGACGGGATGCGCCCCGTCCGGCTATCTGATTGAGGCAAGCTCAGGAAACGGGCGCATGACCACGCCTGCGGCGTAGCAGGTGGCGGTCGTGGTCACAGGGCGCGCCCGCGATCCGTGGATCAAGCCTTCCGGCGTGACCACGAAAGTCGTACGCTGCACACCCTCGTATCCGCCGTAGTTGTTCCGAGCGTTGAACTCGACGCAGACGATTTGACGGCCGTCTACCACCGTCACGTCCGAGATGGCGGTCGAGCGCAGCGAGTACGGATCGACCAACGTCTGCACGGCCCACTGGGTTATTGCGGCCTTGTCTGCCCGGGAAGGCAGGGGGCCCGCTACCGCAGCCACCGAAACCATGAAAACGCCAACCAGGACTACGCCGCGCAGCATGATGACCCCCGAGTGTTGAGACCTTTGATGCCGTGAGGCGCTGCTTGCCGTCAAATCGTCCAGGTCAGCAGGCGGCACCCGTTCCATTGTCGGCGCGGCTTGGCGACTCCTCAGGGGCGTTGCCCATGCCAGCTCGAATTCGGCACCAGCCCGCATGCCGATCGCAGGTAGGCCGCGACCCCGCCCAGAGTCGATGGGTCGCGCCCCGTCTTCTGTCCCGGCTCTCCCACCGGACCGCTCCGCTCGGAACTCGATTGTGCAGGATCTCCATGCTCTCGCAGCCCCGGGCTCGCGCGTGAAGACGACCTCGCGGTCGGCGAACCGCAGGCGCTCGTACAGCATCCCGATCCGGCTGCTCTTCCCGGCAACTTCGGGGCTCCCATGGAAGCGAAGATCGCACCAGAGCGCCGTCGGGCAAGCTCGTTCACGACGGCGCTCCCGGGCTGACGACAGGGCGCGGCGCAGCCACTTCGACGACGAGGTTCGGGTCGAAGCCGGTCGGCTGATGCTGCAACTCCCTGCTGCGTCCGTACCCGACCCACTGCACGTAGCCGCGCGGATTCGAGAGGACGCGGGTCCCGCCCAGCTCGTAGTCCGCCGCTGAGTGGATGTGCCCGTGCACCCACAGCGCGGCGCCGGACGCGGCCACGAGATCGTCGAGTCGCGAGGCGTAGGCGGAAGACAGGAGGTCGCCCTCCATGTCGGTCGGCAGGCTCAGGGCGCTCGGAGCGTGGTGGGTCACGACCACGGTCGGCCCGTCGAAGGGCTCCGCCAGCCGCGCCTTCAGCCATGCCACCGTCTTCAAGTGTTCGGACACCGCATCGTGGGGGCGGAACCGGGCGTAGTCCTTGGAGGCGAGGCGGATGCGCTGGAAGTCGTTCATGCCCGCGCCCTTCGTGCCCGCCAGCTCCATCGCCTCGCGCTGGCGCTCGTCGCCGAACAGACGGAAATCGGTCCAGAGCGTCGCGCCGAGGAAGCGCGTGCCGCCGACCACGATCTCGTCGTCCTGGAGGACGTGCACGTTCGGGAAGGCCGCGGCCGCCGCGCGGGCCTTGGCCAGCTCGCCGTCCCGCGAGGATCCGTAATGCTCGTGGTTGCCGCCGACGTAGATCACGGGCCGCTCGTCGAGGCCGAGCGCGTGGATCCGCGCCGGGGCCCGGGACATGCGGGTGACGAGGTCGCCGGCGATGACGACGACGTCGTGTTCGGGCGCATCGGTCCCGGGGTCCCAGGGCATGAACTCCTCGTGGAGATCCGACATCGGCCGAATGCGCACTCTGATGCTCCTTGCGGCCAAGCCGGCCGGAGGTCGAAGAGGAAAGGGTCAGGGTACCGAAGCCACCGGGGCGTCCTGCGGTGGGTCGGGAAGCTCGAGAACGAGATCCTCGGTGAAATCGGGGTTGGCGCCGTCGTAGCCGAAGGGATTGCAGACGAGCCGCGTACCCCCGACGACGAGATCGACGGAGTGGTGGACGTGACCGTGGATCCAGACGTCCGCTCCCCCGGCGAGGAGGCGATCGAGGGCGGATGCCGCGAAGGCCGCGGACGGGTCCCTGCGGTACCTCTCGAGGAGGCTGAGAGCCGTCGGCGCATGATGGGTCACGACGACCCTGGGCCGGCCGCGAGGCGCTTCGGCAAGAGCCGTTTCTATCGCTCCCGCGATCCGTCGGTGCCACCGGACGGCGTCGCCGGGCTTGGCGCGGCGGTCGATGCCGGCGCCGCGCACGTCCACCGGCTCGCCGAGTTGGCGGCCGAAGATGGGTCGGTCGGCGACGACGTTGAGGCTCAGGTCGGTCCACAAGGTCCCGCCGACGAAATCGACCCCGCCGACCTCGACCCAGCCCTGACCATCGAGCATCGACACGCCGAGCGACGCCGCTGCCTCCCGTCCGCGATCGAGCTCCGCCTCGAGCGCGCGCCCCCAGAACTCGTGGTTGCCGGGCACGAAGACGGAGGGCCGTCCATCCGCCACTTCCGCGGTCCAGGCGATGCTCCGGACGATGTCGCCCTCGTAGACGTCGCCTGCCACAACGAGCAGATCGACGTCGGCCCGCAGACGCGGCCGCCAAGCGGTGGGGGCTCCGAAATGCAGATCGGACATCGGGGTCAGCTTCAACGGTTCCCCCATGCCGAGCCGCGTCCGGGATCGGCCGAACGCCGGGACGCACCGTCGCCGCATCGCGTGCGCGACCGCAGGTGCCGATCGGCTCGATCGCGCGTCATGGCCGCGCTCTCCCACTGCGGTGCCTGCCTGCGCCCGGGCCTCCGAGCGCGAAGCAATGAAGCGTGAAGCATGCCGGTCTCGTCAACCCCGAAGGAACAGGTGCTTTCACCTTGCGGGAGATGCGGCGAGACTTGCGTCGGTATCGACGGAGCATCGCCGACATGACGGAACGGACTTTCGACGGGCGCGCCGACCTCGTGGCCATGGAGGTTCCGGTGACGGGCCGGGCGTCCCGGACGGTGCTGATCCGCGGGGAAGGGCTTCCGGACCTGATCGGCGTCGGGGCGGTCGACCTGCCCGACGACAGATGGCTCTCGATCGAGAACCGCGGCCGCGAGGGCCCGCTCTACTCGCAGGTCGGGACGATCCGCCAAGGCGTTCTCGCCCTGGCCGGGACCGTCACGAGATCCGCGATGCTGCGAGGGGGTCATACGCTCGGACAGGGGGCCTCCGCTCGGGAATCGGCGGGTGGACGGATCGTCCCGACGGAGCCGGGCGAGGCCGCGTGCGGAACGGCGTCCTGGATCGGGGTGAAGGAGGACGGAACCGCCTTCATGGTGGTCGCCAACGTGGCATGGGACAGCTTCCAGCTGCGGGCGGCGCTCGCACCCCACGTCGCGGGGGCCTTCCACCTGCAGCATCTCTGGGCCGGCACCTATCAGGCGGCGCCGGTCCTGCCGATCTTCGGCTGGGATCTCGCGATGAGCGCGCCCGTCGAACCCGTCCTTGCGGCGTCGAAGGCCGCCTCCGAAACGGAAGAGGCGCCCAGGTCGCCCCGGGCGCCTCTCGGCTGACCCTCTTCCGCGGACCTCACATCCGCGGAGCGTAGGTCTCCTGCTCGTCGGGCCGAGCCGCGACGTCCGGCGGCGAGGGGAAGGCGTAGGCGTAGAGGGCCATGTCGTCGGCGAAGACCAGGGCGTCGTAGCCGTCGCGGCGGAAGACATGACCCGGCTGCGTGCGGTAGCCGGGCTGCGAGGGATGCTCCTGGACCGGCACCTCCATCACGACCTCGCCCGCGCTCCAGAATTCGTAGAACGCGGCGTAGCCTTCGGGATCGCGCGGGGCGACGGACCTCATGACGTGCTCCATCGGGAAGCCGCCGAGGTAGGGCGTCATCTGCTCGCGCATCGTGCCGCGGACGATCGGGTCGCGGTAGAGACCTCCGCTCCGGATCTCCTGGAAGTGCACGTGGAGGCCGGCGGCTTCCCGCATGATTTCGCCGATGTACCGATCGGCCGTGCGGCCGTGGGGAACGACGGAGGGATCGACCACCTCTGGAACGCCGGCCTCGTCGCCCGCGTCGGCTTCCTCTCCGAAGCAGGCGGGGGCGGGCTGGTGGTAGGCCTCGAGCGCCCCCTGCGTGACGACGGAGTCCGGGATGCCGTTGCTGCGCAGATCGAAGAAGTGGAGGGCGAACCGGGTCTCGACGACCGGGATCCGTGCCGCCTCTCCGACCGCGGCGCGGATCGCCCGCACGTCGTCAAGGTGTCGGACGGCCTCGGGATCGTTCCGCAGGAGGTCGATCTGCGCCAGGATCGGCGAGGCGGCAGGACAGAGGACCTCGCCGTCCTCGCCGCAGCGCATGAGGTCGTTGCGGACCTCGAACCAGAGGTTCGGAGCGTCGGCCCCCTCGCGCCAGACGCGCCGGCCGTCGCGGACGTAGCGCTGGGGCTCCCCGTAGCGAGGCTCCCCGAGGGCCAGGTCGAGATCGTCCTCCCCGTCTTCCAGGATCCGGTCGAGGTCCACACCCTGGCCGCGCAGGCGCATGAACAGGATCTCGTCCTGTGAGAAGACGGCGCGCTCGACGAGGCGGCCTAGGCGCCGGAGCGCTTCGTCGCGGTCGTCCGCATGCATCATCGTCTCCGTGTCGCTGGACAGGTACTGGATGCGGTAGCCCTTCCAGCCCTCTTCCTCGTGCGGCGCGCCGACGGCGATCGGCACGCCCTCGAGACGGACCTCGAAGCCGCCGACGTCGGTGTCCGTCCGGACGAGGGCCAAACCCCCGACGACGATCTCGTGAAGGGACCAGTCGCGTTCCACCTCCCCGGGGGCCGGAAGGATCGCGCGGTAGAGCGGGGCGGCGTCGAACTGTTCCTGCGTCGGAGCGGGCATGATTGGCCTCCTGATGTCGTCAGATGCTCGGTGCCGCCGAGGCGGTCGAAGGGGCGGGGATCGAGGCGAAGGCCGCTTCGGCTCGCTCGACGTGGTGGTGAAGGTCCTCCCGCCCACGGACGGCGATGCGGAAGCCCTGCAGGGCGTCGCGGGCCCCAGCCTCGAAGAGCTCCAGTGCCTGCAGGTGGGGCGCGTGGAGGCGCCAGCCTTCGGACCAGGGCGCCGGCACGTCCAGCGAGCGTTCGATCAGGTCGGCGCTCGAATGTTCGATGCCTTCGACGATGGCGAGCGCGAAGGCATCGGATGTCGCGGCCCGAAGGACCGGCACGAGAGCGCCCGCGTGCGAAGTCTCGATCGCCTTGGTGCAGGCCTCGACGACACTCTCCGCCTCGACCTCCGTTTCCAGGACGTTCGCCTTCTCGAACCGAGCGACGGCGACGCTGTAGTCGCGCAGCCCCTGGGTACGGGCCACATTCTTCATTGACGGATTGATGAAGGTTCTCAGCAGCACGTCGATAGCAGTGCCTGCGTCCGAACCACGGGTCAGCGATGCAACTTGTTCCATCTCGCGGAGGAGCACGGCCACGGCGTGCGACTTCGGCCAATCCACGCCGAGATGTGCCGCACCCTCACCGAACCGCGACGGGATTCCTCGAGATCCGCCGGCCGCATCCGTCACGGCGACGACGTAGGCCGCCTTGGGATCGCAGGTGGCCCCGACCGCGCTCAGTCGACCTTCGTCGAACAAACGGATTGCCTCGACGCAGGCTGCGGCGGGATCGGCGGCGCGTACATGGGCGACACCTCTCTCGTCGCGGGCCATCCGCCCGACTGTGATACGGTACTTCATGCGCGACTCTCCATCGGCATGCAGGATAGGCGAGGTTCCCGAAAACGGGAACCGTCGTTCCTTCGCGCTCGGCGCGCCGACGGTAGAGCGCTGTTAACCGGCCGCGGAGATGATGCTTCGGCCGAACGAACGACGCGCCGTTCCATGCCTTCGCCGACCGCTCGTCCCGGGCTTCGGCAACCTGTATGGATGTGGAGCGTTTGGACATAAAAGCCTTACGGCATCAGTCGTTGCCGAAATCGAAAGGGCCGACCATGGCCGCCCACGGATACGGCAGCCTTCCGCTGTTCGCCACCGGACTCGTTCACCGCATCGCCTCGCGCGACGAGTCGGAGACCGGCAGGGTCGTGCTCGTCGATCCGGACGGCGCGACCGTCGTTCTGACCTGCGCGGAATTCGAGGCCCGGTTCCAGCCCCTCGCCGCCGACGGCGGGCGCGCGCTGCCGCGGAATGCGTGCTTGGTCCGGACCGAAACGCCTCCAGACGACGCGATCCGAATGTCCGAAGCATACGTGCCGCTGATCGGGGTCGACGCTCCCCTCGTCGCTCAGGCGACCGCGTTGCTCGACAGACCGGAGGAGGCGTCCCACGCCGCCCATCTGCTGGAGGAGACGAAGAAGACCCTGCGCGGCTCCGTCGTCACGGTCTCCGGCTACGTCGAGGCGGCCGCGTCCAGCGCCATCATGACGTGCGCGGTGGCGCCTGCCGCGAAGCGGGCCGAAGCCGTTGCCGCGGCTTGCGCGCGGGCGGCGGCGGACTGGGCGCCTTCGACCTTCGCCGACCGGTTCTGTCGCGATACCGGGATCCCGCGCTCGATGTGGAAGCCCGTGAGGTCCTACGAAGCCTCCGCTGCCGCCAACATCGCCTCGATGATGGACCGGTTCGCCGGCGCCGATCTGGGCTCCTGCCTCGACCGCGCGGCCGTGATGGTGCTCAGCCGTGAGTACGCGGACGTCGTCGGCGCGGCCGAGATATGGCTCGCGGGCAGCGACCTCGTCGCGACGAGCACCGAGGAGCCGGCCCTGGCATCGCCCGAAACGCCCCAATGGGCTCTCGACTGGCGCCGTGCGTGGTTCGGCGACGGCGGCTGGTCGTGCGCGCACCGCCGCTTCGGGCCGTTCGACATCCTGGTGTTCGAGATGTCGGACATGTTCCAGGTCGTCTCGTGGCCCACGGAAGCCGGGGCCGCCCTTCCGGCGAGGGGGGCCGACGACGTCGCTCCCTATCTCGCTGGCCCGTTCTACACGCTGGACGTGGATGCGACATCGTCGGACCCGCTCGCAGCCGCTCATCTGATCGCGGAGGAAGGGTTCGGCACGCCCGTCAGCATTCCATGGGACCGGTTCCTGAGGGAATTCAGGCCCTTCCCGGCCCGCGTCGAGCGCTGGATCGCGGCCAAGCCCGTCCGCTGGCTCGAAGCTGAGGAGGCGAACTCGACCGCCGGGCTCGTCCGAGCGGACCGCTGGGGCCGTCCGACGGTTCCCTGCGCGCTGCCGCTCGCCGCGCAGATGTTCACCCTCCGCAACCTCGGCATCGACGAGAACCACATCCCGCACATCCTTGCCGAGGGCGATGCTCGACTGCTGGATCCCGACACGCCGGAAGGCCAACTCGTGGACGCGCTTCTGTCCGGCACCGTGGCCAACGCGGACGAGGAGGACTTCTCCGACGAGGAAGCGCTGGAAGAACTTCTCGACCGGAACCAGGACCGCCTCCGCGAGGAGATCTCGACGCGCTGCCGCGGGCAGGCGCCGCGGGTCGTGGCGAAGTCGATCGGCATTCCGCCCCACGCGTGGCGCTCGAGGCGCGGCATGCCCGAACGGGAGATGGTGGCGATGCTTCTCGCCGCGCGCGACCTGTTCGGTCCCTGGGAGACGAAGATCGTCGACGACCCCGGCGCCCTGGTCGTCGATGCGGAACATGCCGGCCCGCTCAAGGACTGGCTCGTGGCGGGCGAGATGGTGGGCACGAGGCCGACGCCGCAGGGCGATCTGGTCGGCGTCCGGCGCGAGGGCTGCGACTTCCTCTGGACGGAAGCGGGGGGCGATCTGACCGTCTTCGGGTGGCGGTCCCCGCCGCAGGCCGGAGCGCCCACCAACGTCGTGCTGAACTGAGGGGCGTGACCGCGACCGTTCGTTGCGGTCAGGATGCGACGGACCACTGGATCGCCGATGGATCCGTCCCGTGCCCAGGCAGGCGCCTTCCGGCCGTCGTGGCGGCTTGCGTGACGCGGTACTAAGCTTGGCCGACCACGAAGCAATCGCGACGGACGGCCGCGAAGGAACGTCGTCGCCAGAGAAGCAAGGCTCCCATGTCCGACCGCTACGTCGATTCCGACGGCGTCGCCCACCAAGCGATGCCGTTCTCCGAAGCCCTCGAGATCGTCCACGAGATGGCATCGTCCAACATGCTCGACGACGGGCAGGCGATGGGAGCGCCAGAACTCGAAAGGGAACGGAGCAGGCAGGAAGAAGCCGTGAACATGCTTCACGACCTCGTCGTGAACTACTCGGACCAGCTCGACGGCTCCTTCCAGCCGCCGCCCAAGGCGTCGGAGCGTCCCGCGGATCGGGAGCCCCTTCCGGTGGACGCCGACCTCACGGTGCCTTCGAACTACCTCCGGCTCTGCCTCGATCTGGCCAGTCAGGCCCACGCCTCGGACGCGGCGGATCGGAGCCCCGGCCTGGAGGACGATACGCTCCGCCAGTCGCAGGCTCTGGACGTCGGCTGGGACCTGCTCGATCTGCACGGCCCGGAGCTCGACCTCAGCATCACGGCGGTGCCGAGCCCGCGGTTCTGACCGCCGGCGTCAGCGCGGTGCCGAGAAGGTGGTGAAGCCGACCTTCTCGGTGACCTCGCGGTGCTGGTGCTTGACGAGGTCCGCAGCGTGATCGGCCACGCTTCGGAGCGTTCCGACCGCCCCCTTGGCCGAAGGGGCCTCCGAGACGGAGCAGAAGACCTCCCCGCCGTGGCCGGCTTGGCGAAGGCCGGCCGCCAGAGTGAGGAGATCCGCCTGGATCTGGAGGCCTGCGGCGGCCAGCAGCGCGGCCCGCAGGTCCGTCCCGCCGGCCAGGACGGCGTAGCTCTCGATGCAGGCCGAGTAGGACGCGTACGGCGCTCCGACCATTCCGATGGACACCCTCCTGCGCAGCACGAGGATCCCGGATGTCCGTCGGGTCACGGCCCGACGCGCCGCGAACATGGCCGCCTCGGGCATGCCCAGGAGCTGGCGCATCACGTCCCGGACGTCGTTCGAAGTCCGTCCACCCAGCCCGGCCCGCTCGAGGCCGTCCAGCGCCTCGTCGACGCCCTCGATGTCGTCGATCCCCCAGACGTGGGCCACGGGCGGCTCTGCCGGATCGGGTTCGCGCTCCCTGTCGTCGTCGTAGGCGCCCGTCGATTGGATCAGGTGGCGGCCGAAGGCCATTTCTCCGTCCTCGACCTGCGCCCAGGGCCTGAACCGGTTCCAGATGCCGCCAGCGGGCAGGCCGGCGGCCTCAGCCAAGCGGACCGCCTCCGCGGACCCCGCGGCCTGAACGTCGAGCACCGGTCGCACGCAGACCGACGGAACGGCCGATGGCTCGGAACCAACCTCATCCCTTCGCCCGCTCATCTCGGCCTCCGCGCCTGCGCATCCGGACCAGTCAACGCGCGAGAGCGGCGATCGAACCCCGACGGTGCGGCGGCGTCGGCGGGCGACTGGGTAAAGGGTCCATTAAAGACTCGGCCGTAGGGTTGTCCCGAAACGACTCGACGAGGGGGCGATGGCGGACGAGACCGAGGACAAGCAGGGCGCGGGGGCGGCGTCCGAGGCCATCGCCGCTGCCACGAAGGCGCCGTCCGGCTTTGCGCGCAGGTGGTTGCGGATCGCTCCTGCGTTCGACCGCAAGGTCCTGGGGGCCGCCGTCGCAGGCCTGCTTCTAGGCACGCTCCTCGGCTTCGCCAGTGCCCCGCGGGATCGCTACCGCGACGAGTTGAACGCGCTGCGAAGCGAACTCGCGGCCGGGCGCGCGGACACGGCCCGGCTCTTCGCCGAACTGGAGCGCGGCTCGTCAGCCGCGACGGAGGCGGGCAAAGCCGTCGCGGCAGCAGAGACCGAGGCCGGCCGCCGGGACGACGCGTTGGTCGAGAGGGTCGAGCGGCTGCATCGGGACCTCGCGGCCCTGCACGAGGATCTCCGCGGCCGCAGCGACGCTCTGGGCCGCGATCAGGCCGAACGCATCGCCGAACTCGCACGTACGTTGGATCGGAAACTCCAGGCGGCCGCGCAGACGCAGCCGAAGGTCGAACCGGCGACGACGGGCTCGATCGGGGACGCGGCCGCAGCTGCACCGACGATGCTCGGCGATTGGGCGCTGCGAGAGGTCCTGGACGGCGCCGCCACGATCCAGGATCGGAAACGGCGTGTCGTCGAAGTCGCGCGTGGCGACGTCGTGCCTGGCGTCGGACGGGTCGAAGCGGTCGAGCGACGTGGAGCTGTCTGGACGGTCGTCACGAAGCGGGGATTGATCGTTCCCCAGGACTGGTGAGGTCGGTCACCTGCCCTGTGGCGGCTGCCCTCGGGCCGGAGGCAGGCGGAGTCTGCACCCGCTTGGAGCGCAGGACCGCTCCAAGGAGCAAGTCGGATCACCCGCACGAGGCGGTGGTCGGCGCGTTGTCAGCTCGCTGGAGGCGAGTACGGCTTCCCGCGTGCGCGGAACCGGCGCTGGCGCCGAAGGAGCGCTGAGCCATCGAGCTCAGGCAAAGCAAGCGCTGGGTCGAACAGGGCCGTTCCTTCGACGCATGGTTGCCGAAAGGTGGAAGCCCGCGCGTGTCCGAACGCGGATGCATCGAATCCTACATGGGGCCTGAGCAACTCCTTCATGCTTCCCGGGTACGGTGGCGTCGATCCGATCTCAGGAGTCGAGATGCCACGCAACGTCCTGCCCGCCCTCGCAGCCGTTCTCATGCTGGCCGCGAACTCCGCCAGCGCGGAGGATGGCTGCAGACCCGTCGACGGAAACGCCATGCCGGGGGAGGCGCGGATCGGTCGGAAGGCCTGGATCTTCGACTCGGTGAACACGCATGCGTTCGAGCCGCCCGCGGAGTGGACCAAGGCCGACGCCTACGAGCAGATCGGACCCGGCAACTGGGTCAAGTCCTCGAAGCTGCCCCGCCTCGAGTACGGCCAGTCCGTGGAGATCGTGGAATGGCGGAAGGTCGGCGCCGGCCTCGGCCACTATCAAGTCAGGCTGCCGGACGGAAGCGAGCGTGCGGTCCACGCGCAAGCGGTCCACCTGTTCGAGTTCTGGCGCTGTCCGGCCGCCGCCTTGTTGGAGAAGAGGCCGCCGAACGGCCCCGCCGAGGGCCCCGCGAGATACATGACGTCCGCCTGGGTCCGGATCTCGAACGCCAAGGCGACCGCGGTGGATGGAGCGAGGCGCTGGATACCGGAGGATAAGCTCTCGAAGATCGCTTTCGCCGTCTGCAACGACTACGAGCCGAACGTGAAGCGCTTCAGGCCTTGGGAGGAAGCGCTGACCTGCCAAGGGTACGTCCCGGGGGAACCCAGGGCCTTGAGCTTCACGATCGATCCGTCCGCGGTCGAGACGATCAGTCCGACGTCCATGAAGATCCTGTTCGCGTCGTGAGGAACATGATCATGCGGGCGGCGGCCCGGGTCCTTGCGCTCGCTGCGACCCTCGTCGGATCCGTCGCGGCGCGTGCCGAGGAATGCCGCCCCGTCGATGCGCATCGCGTGGAATCCTCCCCGACGTCGGGCATGAAGGTCTGGCTCTTCGAGGATCGCGGCGGTCCCGGACCGTTCCGCAAGCCGTTCGAGTGGGCCAAGACCGCGACGAGCCGCCCGCGTGCCGACGGCACCTACGAACCGACCGGCGCGATGCTTCCGTACGGGCAGCCGGCGACCATCGTCCGGTTCCTGAGCCAGGGCACGATGCACGGCCTCTACGAGGTCAGGCTGCCCGACGGATCGGCGCATCTCGTGCCCCGCCAGACCGTCAAGTTCCATCCCTTCTGGCAATGCCGACCGGAAACGCTCCTCGATCCGCTGCGCGACCGCGGCATGCGCCGATTGGACCGCAGGCTTGTCGACCTCGTCTGGACGCGCGTCCGCAACCCGCGGGCGGTCGGTCTCGAGAGTTGGGGCAAGGCCACGGCCCCCGGCGAGCTCGGGCAACTCGCCTTCCTGCTCTGCAACAACTTCGATGCCGCACGCCCCGACGATCCGGCCTCGGCCTACGACACGTCGTGCCTGGGCTTCGCCGTCGGACGTGAGAAGAGCAAATCGTACCGCGTCCGGCATCAGGATCTGGAGACGGTCAGTCCGACCTCGATGCGCATCCTCTTCGAAGGTTAGACGGTGGCGGGGGCGGGACGCGTCGAGGCTTCGTTCCGTGCGGACGCGTCCCGCCCCCGCTGATGCTTCGGGTACTGCCAGAGGCAGAGGCCGTCCGGTCCGACGCGGCAGCCCTGGCTGCGCCACAGGTCGACCGCCCGCCAGAACGGATGCCGACTGCCGAGCTGCCTCGCGGCGTCGCCGCGGCGGGTGACCACGATGGCTCCGGACTCTTCCGTGCGGCGGAAATAGTGCCCCGCGCCGTCGACGATGATGCGGAGCGTCACCGACCGCCTCTCGAGAAAGGGCTGGCCCCGACGCCGGTCGGCATCCGGCCGGCCTCGGCGTCGAGCGCATGCAGGAGGTGGCGCGTCCAGGCTGCCGACGGCTTCCTGTATGTGCCGGAATTCCAGGCGAACACCTCCACCGGATAGCGCCCCTCGACGACGTAGCCGGCGATCTGCGGCCGCGCGTCGATTCGATCCGTGGCGACGATCGTCAGATCGCCGAACCGGCCGCAGATCCGGTCGGGTTCCTGATCGCCTGGGCAGGGGGCCGGATTGAGCTTGGCCGCCTGGATCATGTCCGCCCGGCGTTCGACGATCCCGTATGAGGGCGCAAAGTCGGTGGAAGCGCTGCCGGAGGCGCGCGCCTGGGTCGCCGCACCGCCCCCTGTCACGGAGGCGGTGCCGTCCTGGAACCGCGACATGCCTGCGATCGCCAACGCAAGCAGCACTCCGGCCGCGGCGCTGCCGAGGAGCCGCGTCGCGAGATGGACCTGCCTCCCTCCGGCCGCGACGCCGATGGGATGGGCGGCCGACGCGAGCGGTCTGCCAGCCGCCGAACGAGGCCGGCTCCGCGTCGTCGCTGGGCCGATTCCGACCTCGCGGCGGATGGCGTCGAGATCGATGTCGTGGCCGAACCCGGAATCGACGAGTTCGATGCCGATCCGGCGCGCGCCGCCGGCACGGAGATGGGGCGCGACCCGGCCTGCGAACTCGCCCGCCGCCTCCGCATCGCGGAAATTCCGTTCGACCTCGGCCACGTGGGCCACCGTCGAAGGAGGACAGGGAGCCGTACGCGACAGACGCAGCGCGCGGAGAAGGCGAGGAAGGTCGACGTCCCGCAGGAACAGCTCGGCCATGAACGCGGATGCGGGACCGGGAGGATCGCCGAGAGCCAGGACGACGCTCAAGACGAGACTGTCCGCCGTGCGGGCCGGCATGTCGCCGAAGTCGGGGACGACGAATTCGAGCCATGCGGGAACGCCGAAGCGGCGCGTCATCGCATGGACGTGCGCCTCCAGCAGATCGCAGGCGTCCTCGGCGGTGAATTCGCCGGCGGCCGACGAAGCGAGCCCCGCCCTCGGCGTCGCCACCGTCCAGTCCGATGCGAACGGGGCGAACAACGGCGCCACGTCCTCGGGCGCCAGCAGCCGGATCCTCATCTCGTTGAACAAGGCCGAGGCGCCGTCGAAGCCGGGCAGGTCGTGAACGCATGTCGGATGGAACTCGACGGGCAGCCTGCCGGCGAGGTCGACCATGTCTGCGATGTCGACGTCGAGGGCGACCCCTTCGAGCGACCGGACGAACGACACGGCGCGATCCCGCTCCCACGGAACCGGTCCCGGAGGCGTGAGTAGACCATCGACGATCGCACCGGCGAGTTCGTCATCGGTCGCATGCACGATCTCGACGGGCAGGGCAGCCGCGCGATCCGCCAGGACCCGTGCGACCAGCGGCCACCGGGCGACGACGCGGTCGATGGCGCCGAGCATGGGCGAGAAGGGCTCCTCGTCGGGCGCCAGGGACGGGACCGATACGGACCAGGCGGCGAAGATGCCGGCACCGGCTCGATCCTCGAAGACGCGCCACCGCTCGCAACGCAACTCCGGCGGCAGCACGTCCTGGCCGCGCGCCGATGCGACGAAGCCCAGCGCCCTGGCGGCGAGGATCGATGCGCGCAGCTTCTGCCGGCCATGAGGCATGAGGTCGGTTTCGACGACGAGCTTCGCGGCGAGCGTGCCGACGGAGCCGATCCCATCGAGGGTGACGCCGTCGAGCCGCGTCCAATCGCCCACGGTGCGCATGGGGCCTTCCGACGTCAGGGCTGCGACCACGACCCCGCCATCGACGTCGAACGCGGCGTAGAAGACCAGCCGACCGCGAAGATCGGTGTAGAGGCCCGAGACGTAGCCTGCGGAAGGGGATAGGTCGGCCATGGCGTTTCCTTGCAGGAAGGAATGAAGCACGCGGCCGCGCCGGGATACAACGAGCCCGATGGCTCGGGACCGGATTGAGCGGCGGTGCTGCATTTCCGCCGCACGGACGAAGCCCGCTTCCGCTTGCCGCGCAGGACGGATAGGCTGGCCGCGAAGGAACGGATCGGTTCATGGACCCGCAGCAAGCCCCGCGCCCCGCAACGCCGGTTCCGGACGCGATGGATCGCCTGGGACACCTGCTGATCCGCGCCTGCAACGGCGACGAGCTCGACCCGTTCTTCGTGAGGGGACACCCGAGCATGGAATCGACCGAGACCCGCGTCGTCCGCTCCTGCTTCTACTACTCGATCGTGATGACCCCGCGGGTCACCGCGCTGTTCGACAACGACGGGCGGGGAGGCATGTGCACGCTCGAGCCGTACGAGCTCTCCGGCCTCTGGAAGACCCCGGATCTGCTTTCGGCGCTCGGCGTGGCCTTCGAGGAGCTCAGGGACGGCACCGCCGCGTTCCTCGACCGGCCGCTGCCGCCCCCGTTCTGTCGCCCCAACATGGACTGGCCCCTCGACCTTCAGGGGCATGCGCCTGCGCCGGTCCCGAACGCCTGAGGAGGCCGCGCGATGCCCCACTACGATACCGACGACGCCATCTGGGCGCAGGTCCTGGTGCTGGCGGAAGCCTGCCAAGGCGAGTCCAATTCCTTCACGGTCGTGGAGCCCTTCCGAGAGGTCGACGCGGCTCGGCCGCTCTACGTGCTCATCCATCCGGGCGACACCGTGCAAACCAGGAGCGACGTGGCGGGCCATTCGGAGGCCGAGGCGATCCTCGGATACTCGGCCGAACGTCAGGAAATGATGGCCGACGACGTCGAGCGCCTGAAGAAGGCCGGCTGGGATTTCGTCGTCCTCCACCGTTTCTCCAGCAGCTACGGCTTCGGCACCTCGAACACGGTCGACTGGTTCGAGGATGCGATCGACGAGATGCACGAGCGCGGCGCGGTGCTTTTCGGAGATCAGCTGGAGGAGGCGGCCGCATGGCTGCTTTCGGAGGCCAGGGCCGTGGAACGACCGGCCGTCCTGCTCTCCGGATCGTGGTCCAGCGCGGACTACGGCTGCGTGGCCATCGTCGGCAGTCTGCTCGAACTTGCGGGCGCCCGCGTCCACCTCGCTCCTTCGGCATGCATCTCCCCCGACGGGAGCGGAGAGGAGTGGAAGCCCGAAGCCCCGACGCCATCGGTCGAGGACTTGGTCGCATACGGGACCTCCGCCACGCACGGTCCGCGGGCATGACGACGGACCCGACGGGTCACGATCGAGGCGCCGCCCGCATGCGTGAAACGACAAGACCTCGTGAACCACGCATGCGAGGCGTCCTGGAGGGGCGGTTGACATCGAAGGTACCGCCCTGGATGTTGTTTGGAACAGTTCCAGGGTGAGATCATGATCAGCGGCTCCGTCGTCATCGCCTTCATCGGCGGCTCCATCGCCGTCGGCGGCCTCATCGCCGGCCTCCGCATCCTCGCGGTCGGAGCCTCGGGCGTCATCGACCCGGTTCCCGCCCGCGTCCGGGTTCGTCCCGAGATCCGCGTCCTCAACTGATCGACGCGCAGACGGGCCGGCGCCGCATCTCCGTGGCGGCTTGCATGCGCTTGGGCTAACCCTGAGCGACGAGGGGTCGCCCGGAGCGGGAAAGCGCGATGAGATACGAGCAGCTTCGGACGGACCGCGGAACCTTCGAACTGGCGGTGCCGAACACCAGGACCGAAGGCGACGGCTTCTACGTCAGCTACAACTCGCAGGACACGGCCACCTACAGCTCCGACACGACCGCGCTGATCTTCGGCCAGATGCAGCGGTTCTTCATCCTCTCAGGGGACCACCGCGCCCAGTATGCCGAACTGGTCCCGAACGGGTTCGAGGCCTGCCTCGACTACTACAAGGCGAACCCGGATCAGGCCCACGAGCGCAGCGACGCCGTCGACGACATTCCCGGTTACGAACCCGCCGCGCGGGCGACGCCCGGCCCCTGATCTACGTCGCAGCCGAGAGGGAGGGACGTCGCCTCACGGCCACCCGGCCGGGAACCCCATGCGGGCCGCGATCGCGAGCATCGGCCCGACCGTGCCGCGGTAGGCCTCCACGAGACGCTCCCGATCGAGCAGGGCCTCGGGTTCGATCCTCAGGTCGCCGGCATACTCCTCGCCGAAGCGCCTCCAGCGTTTCGAGCCCATCGGGTCGAGGGCCACGATGGTCCGATGGTGCAGGTCGGCCAGGGCCTCGACGAAGACGGGTCTGGGCAGGCGGGCGCCCTTGCCGGAATTGGCGGCCCTCGCCATCGGCACGAGGTTCCAGATGCGGTCGTGCCCGACGAAGCTCCGCGGCAGGAAGTGGTCGAGGCTCAGGGACGACGGCGCGATCGCGCCGCCCGTGTAGATGCAGACCGGCGGCGCGACCGAGAGGGCTGCCCGGAAGAAGGCGTGCTGCGGCTCCAGGGAGACGCGGTCGGATGGCGGGCCGAGCTTCTCCATCGTCACCGGGACGTTGGGGTTCCGCGCCTGCACCCAGGACAGCCACTCGAAGTCCGACCATCCGGTCACGATCGGCAGGTTCGAGAGGATGTAGTCGCGCCAGACCGGATTGAGCCGGATGCCGTCGCCGGCGGCCGCGATGCCGTAGGGAAGCGCGCGGGCATCCATCAGGCGCAGGCTGTAGTCCTTCACGAACCGGTCGAACTGGCCGTCACCGACGTCCCCGTACGCGCCCTGGAGCCAGGGCTGCAGGAAGCGCTGGGGCACGTATCTCAACACCCCCCTCGATACCTGCCTGCCGAGCTGCGCGTGGGCGACCTCCCGGACCCGCCGCACGGTGAACACCTCGTCCGGATCGTCGCCGATCGCGTCCAGGAGGCGCGTGATCTGGTCGTTCACCCCGAGATTGCCGATCGACAGCCGGTACCGGCGCGCGGGCCACCATGCCGCTTCCGCCATCTCCGGCAGGAGGTCGGCGTACTGGATGCCGTCCCCGGCCCCTTTCGCGAGGCATGCCAGGATGGCGCGCAGGAAGAGGTGCTTGTAGGCCTGCGTCGTGTTACGGAAGACGCCCGCCAAGCGCTCGACCTCAAGGCCTTCGTGGCGAGGTAATGCGGTCTTCATCGTGACGAACTCGGCGGTCCCCGCGACCGTATCGGCCGCCTTTCGGCGAGTCAAAGAAAGCACGGCTGCGGGAGGCGTCGGGCCCTCGGTCGGATCCCGCTGGATCGGTTGAGCCGGCCCCGATCCGGCGTTCACGATGCCGGAAGGAGTGGAAGCTCCTGGATCGTTAAACATCGATGCATCGCGTTGATCTCGAATTGAAGGTTGCCGGGCATCCTGGCCTCGACGCAAGGAACGACGACCGCATGTCCGACGAGCTGCGCAAGATCGACATCCCGAAGCGGGATCTTCCGAAGAAGTTCGTCGAAGCCCGTCGCAGGCGGAGCGGCAGCGCCTACGGCTGCGTGGTGTGCGACCTGCCCATCCCCGAACCCAAGTTCATGTGCCACGTCGTCGACGGCGGCGGCGCGGCTCTCCATGTCGGGGACGAGGACCGCTATGTTCCCGACGACGGCGATCTCGCGTTCCTTCCACTCGGAACCGATTGCCTTCGCCGGCATCCCGAATTGAAGCCCTACGCCCACAAGGTCGAGCCCGGGACGTTCGGCTGACCGTCCCCGCGCGTTCGGCCGTCCACGCATACCCTCTCGACCACCCCCAGGGAGCATCATGCCGAAGAACACCATGGTGATCGATGGCGAGACCTACGGCTGGGTTCGCCGACCGTCGCACCGGCGATCCGAACGCCGGGTCGAGATCTCCGTGAGCTGGTTCGTCGATCGCGATCCGGCGCGGCCCGTCGATATCGGCCGGCTGGTGCCGTGGAACGGCGGAGCCGGCTGGTCGGTGATCCCGCGTCTCGGAGGCCGCCGGCGGGCCGGCCGCGCGTCCATGGGCTACGCACGCATCCGGGAGAGCGGGATCCGCCATCTCGTCGCGTTGGCGCGGGCCGAGGATCGGCTGACCGTCCTCGAGAAGGTCGAGCTTCGGATCGTCCGGGATGGCCCCGAAGGAACTGTCGTCGACGACAGCCAGGGGTTGGTTCCTCTGCCCAAGGCAGCCTGAAGGAGATTCGGATATGCCCAAGCGGATGCGGCTGCGAGAGAGGATCGCCCTACGCCGAGCGCAGGCTGCCGAACGCCGTCGACCCCCGCCTCCGGCCGAGGCTCCGGTCGAGATCGCACTTCGGAAGGCCGGTTCCATCGGAGCCCTCGAGCGGCTTGCCGGCATCGGACCGGGGGTGGACGCGCGTCGCGAGTTCTGGAAGGCCTTCTCCCACCTGCCGGCCAACGAGTGCCTCGATGCCGGGTGTGGCGAACTCCGCCGCCGCGTCCGCGCGGCCGCCGAGGTCTGACGGGCCTCGCATATCCTGATGCATCTTTCCCGCAGATCGGTCAGTCTCGTCGGAGCGAAGGAAAGCAGCATGCCGAAAGCCGTGAAGAGCCAGGATCTGGACATGCGCGGGTTCGCCCTGGGCCTGTGGCCGGAGGGAGGCGACCGAGGCGTGGACGAGACCCGTCTCACCCCCGGTCCCAGGCGGCATGTGCTCGCCATGCAGGAGGCGGGCTGGCTGGAAAGGGACGACGGCAAGCTTCGGCTGAACGAGAAGGGCCGGGAAGCCGTCGCCGCCCTCCTGCCCGAGACGCTGCCCAAGCTCACCGATGCGCAGCACGACCTTCTCCTCGACGTCGTCGAAGGCCGGTCCGCCGGCTCGGATCTGGCCTATCCCCCGGTCATCAAGCTCCTCGCCTACGGCTTGGCGACCGCGAGGGCTCAGCGCTTCGCGGGCATCACGCTCAAGCCCACGGATCGGGCTCGGGAGTGGTACGCGTCTCTGGTGCCCGACCCCGTCGAGGACGCGCCGGGACAGTCGCCCCGAGCGCCATGAGGCCCATGGCGGCGAATGACGGCGCAGGCCGAAGCTCCCCTCAGTGCAAGGGAGCTTTGCTCATTTTACGGGGCGAGCTCCCCTCTTTTGGCCGGAAGCCGCTCACCTGCGGGGCGAAGCTCCCCTCCTTTGGCCCTGGAACCCACTCACCTGCGGGGCGAAGCTCCCCTCCTTTGGCCCTGGAACCCACGCACCGCAGCCGTCGACGGCCTCGGCCGAGCGAGGGTGGCATCGCCCGTCCATCCGGCGAGGCGTCAAATGCCCGGCTTCGGCCCCGTAAGCGACGGCTCGGCCGCGAAGGTCCTGCCGAACATCAAGACGATCGCCGGCTCCAGCTTGCCGGCCGCGGCTTCGCGCTCGATGATCTCCAGCGCCTCGGACACGGAGAACGCCTGTCGAGGCGGCCGGGGGCAGACCAGCGCCGCGAAGATGTCGCACACGGTGGCGAGCCTGACGAAGTCGCCGATCTGATCGCCCTTGAGGCCGTCCGGGTAGCCCGATCCGTCGAGCAGCTCGTGATGATGAAGAGCCACCTCCAGCATGGCCGGGTCCGTGACGCCGGAATCCTCCAGCATGGCGCGACCCAATCTCGGATGCGTGCGCACGATCGCCGCCTCGTGGGGCTCGAGGCGTCCAGGCTTCTTCAGGATGGAGACGGGGATCTTCGCCTTGCCGACGTCGTGCACCAGGGCGGCACGCACGAAGCGCAGACGATCGTCCGCCGCAAATCCGAGCGTCGACGAGAAGGCGGCCGCAAGGCCGCCGACCATCAGCGAGTGCTGGTACACGCGGTCATCGTACGCTCTGACCGCATCCAGCCAGTTGGAGATGCCGCCCTGCTCGATCGCCTCCAGCACGAGCCGGGTCCCGGCCTCGACCATCCGGGCGTCGATGGCCCGGTCCGCCTGCGCGGCCTCGAAGATGTTCGTGAGGGCTGCGCAGGCGCTCTGTGCGCCCAGCACCGCCGCCCGCAGCCGGCCGTCGAGCCGGTCGGGCCTTACAACGGACAGCTGCAGGAGACGGGCGGCGACGGCCGAAGCCTCGACGTCGACGCGGAAGAAAACGTTGCCCCCGATCGCCTGCGCCTGGATCCGGCTCAGACGGTCCTCGGCACGCATCACGACGAGCATCTGCGTTCCCGCCATGCACCTCGCCTTGAGGCTGCGCAGGTATATCGCGGCGGTCGGCACCTCGAAGCCGACGTCGGCGACGATGGCGAAGACGCCGTCGACGTCGGCGACCTCGTCCCCGGGCGCGTGGACGACGGATTCGAAATGGCGGCCGGCCGCCGCCGCGAAGGCTTCGCCATGGCTGGGCCGGTCCGATATGACGAGGACTTCCACTGCCATCCCCCGAGCGATTCCCCTGTCCGCCACGTCCGGGGCAGAACGCGCCTCCAAGCCTTGAAAGGCGATTAACGGCCGGCGACGTGCGCTCGCGTTCGGCCGTCCGTCCCAAAGGAGCGAACCTCCTCATTCGGGGGGTTGAAGGAACGACGCATTCGGAGGATCTTCGCCGCCATGTCGACCTCTCCTTCATCCATCGCCCTCCCGAAGCCCAGGCGCCTCCCGCTGGTTCTGCTGGCTGCGGCCGCCATGGCCGGAGCGTTCGCCCTTCTTCCTGGAGACCGACGCGACGCCGACGGCACCGTGCTGCGGTCCGGCGGCTCCTTCTTCCGATTCGAGGCCGCCTACATCGTCAAGAGGACCGGAGCGCCACTCACGTTCGACGTCGTCGTACCCTGTCAGCAGACCCTGAAAGCCTACGTGACGAAGGGCGGTTCGGTGACCGCCGCGGATTCCGCAACGGCCCCCTATCCCTGGTTGGCCGTGGCCGAGACGAAAGACGGAGCCGCCTTGGCGGTCGACGTCCCGAGATCCTGCGGAACGGAGCTGAGCACCCGCGCCGCCGGGGAGCGCCTCGTTCCGAGCGCCACGTGGTATGACAGCGTCGGCGACCTCGCCTCCGCCGCCGGAGCCGCCCGGGCCGTCGACTACGCGGCTCCCTCCTCGGAAGTGGAGTTCCTGAGCGCCTCCGTGGTCACGGCCTCCTTCTCCGACTACGCGGGACAGATCCGCAGGCAGTTGGCTGCCGGATCCGTGCAGGGAGCCGGGACCCCCTTCGGATTTTCGGAGGCCCAGGTCGCCGCCGGCATGCCGCCCAAAGCTAGGCGGCTTGAGGCGAGAGCCCAGTAGGATCCCGCGGCTCGGCTCCGCGAGAGCATCCCCGACCTGGGCCGAACCTCGAGCGGCCGAAACGCGGCCGCTCCCGGCGTGCCCGTCCGATGTCGGCATGCCTTCCCCAGGTGGTCTGCACACGCGAGCGACGAGGTGCGGCCCATCGCGAAAGGGCCAATCGGCACAGCCGTAAAGAAAAAGGCCGCCTTGCGGCGGCCTGAAGTCAAGGGAGGAAACGCCCAAGAGGGCTGCGGGACTGCGACGCCATCGCGATCCCGCTAGGCATGGATGACGCATCACAGCGAGCTGGGCCAGTATCATTGCTTCGTTAGAGCCTCATTCGACCAGCGTGTGGCGCAAATGTTTCATTCCTTCCTTGCAGCGAGACTTATGCGCTCCTTGCAGGCCTGTGCGGATCGGCTCCGTCCGGGTTAGGATGGGCCGCCATCGCCGGAGCGGATCCGATAATGAAGGTGCTCTCCTCCTTTCTGCTCGTCGCACAACTGGCAGCCCTCCCAGCCAGTGCCGCCGGCCGCCCGATCGACGGCAAATGGAGCGGAGGACCAGCCAGCTGTTCGCTGCCGTTCGCGATCTCGGGCAGAACCTACGTCGCACCGGGCGCAACGCCGAAAAGGGTCGTCAAGGTCGAGCGCAGCGGAGGTTGGTGGCGCATCGAGCTCGCCGACCGCTACGCCTTCGTCCTCATGAACGTGAAGCCTGCGACCATGACGTGGCATTCGCCTGCATCCGGCGACACGTTCGATCTGACGCGCTGCCACTGAAGCGAACTCGGGCGGCTTCGCTTCGAGCGCAGTGAACCGCAGGACCTGGCGACGCCGTCGGGACGGTTCGGCCGAAGACGGTTCGCGGCGGCCACTACGGCGTGGGCATCGTGATTGGGCTCGACGATCCGTGGGCCTGTAGGCCACCCGACTGCGGGGACAGATCGCCTAGGTCCGGACCGGAAGCCAAGGCAGTGCGTCGGCTCGGTCCCGCACGGACGCGACTGGACAGCTGTCCAGTTCCGCGACGACCTAGCCTCCCTCCGTGGACGCGCCGGCCCTCCGCGGTAGGAGAGGGACGGCGGCGCGGTTGCCGCCCGAATGGACCCGTCGACGATCCTCGTCGAATCTCGCCGTCGGGGTTCGCCTAGCCCGCGAATCGCCCGGGGCAAACGTTCCTCGAGGCCGAATCCAGACCTTGCCGCGTGAGCGCAGCGGACGAGAATGCGCCATCCGGTGGATGCAACGGCCAAGAATGTCGGTCAGGGCGAACTACGATCGGGACGGCGTCTACGTCTATCAGGCATTCGCCGAGGCTACCGCGCGCCATGCAGTGCGGAACCAGACGTTCGTGAGGGGATGCGGCTTCGCCTTCGACCGGATGTCGTGGCCGAAGCTGTCCTACGGCTGGATGGTCTACCGGTCCGGCTTCGCCCGCAAGTCCCGCCAGGAACGCGTCCTCGAGATCGCGACCACCCATGCGTTCATCGACGAGGTGCTCACCAGAGGCGCCTTCTCGTCCTTCGAGCAGAGCCGCATCGCGGACAAGCCGGCATGGCGGGCAGCCTTGTCCGTTGCCGACGTCGTTCTCCAATGGGATCCGGACCGCGACCACCTGCTGCGGCGGACCGGACACCGGACCCTCCAGTTCGGATTGCGTGGGAAGATGCTGCGTCGGTATGCCGAGTCCGGCATCACGCGGATCCGGGACATCACCGACGAGGTCCGGGAATCGGAGGAGGCGTACCTCTTCGAGCGGGACGTGGCGCCCCGGCGCATGGAAGTCGAGTATCCCCTATCGGTCGAAGCCCGGGCGAACCTCGGGGTCTGATGTCGTCCCGACCACGGGACTGTCCGCCCCCGGCCGGGAGCGATCGGGACGGGAGCCGACCTGCCAACTCTGACAGGTGCTTCGCGGCAACGGACGATGTAGGGTTGTGCGATGCACAAGATCCTTGCCGCGGCCTGCCTGATGCCCGTCCTCGCAGGCCCAACGATCGCTCGCGCGGATTGCGCAGGCGATCACGCGAGGTCCTGCTACGCGATCGAGAGCACGCGGCCGGCATCGGGTCGCGGCGGCCTTTCCGCTTCGGAGTACTGCGCGGCCGAGGGCGTCGCGAGATGCCAAGGCGGCCGCACCTCTCCGCTCGGCACAGCACCGAGCCGCGGCGCCCAAGTGGGCGAAGTCGATCGCGCGCTGGACTATCTGACCCGCCGCAGGGCACAGGACCCGGTGCTCGCCGACGCCGACGTCCGGGCCTGCTCCGTTCCCGGCCAGGACGTCGGGGCGACGCTCAACTGCATGATGCGGCGCGAGCACGACCGGTCGGCCGCGCAGTTTCGCAACACCGCGCCGGCAACGCCGGCGCCGGCTCCCGTCGCGCCGGCCAAGGCGGCCGAGGAGTCCGTCAAGGAGGGGGAGGGTACGACCGTGATCGCCGTCGGGGGCGGCATGCTGCGGATCGTGACCGGCGATCCCGAGGGCACGAAGTCGACCATCCGCTACAACGACAACCTCATCCGGGAATTCTCCGGCGTCTACCTCGGCATCCGCGCGGTCGTCGCCCTGGACTTCGGGGCGGATACGGTACTCGTCTACTCCACGAACCCCGGGGGCTCCGGCACGCCCGACGGCTTCGGCCTCGTGTCGATCGGGCCCAGGGGCCGCATCTTCGAGGCCGACCTCCCCGTCGGCAGCGGCCAGTTCGAGTACCGCGTGGCGCAGGACCGGATCTCGTTCGAGCTAGGCCTCGACCAGGGGCGGGAGGTGCGAGCCGTCTACGCCAACGGCCGCTTGGACGTGACCCGGACGGCCGCGCCTAAGACGGGGCTCAAGGCCCAGGATTGCGACTTCCTCTACAACGACGTCCTGACCGAATGCGCCGATGCCCGACAGACCGTCTGCCGCTACGACGACATGCAGATCAGCATGGCGTCGCAGCGGCCGGTGAACATGATGGCCGCGGACGACCCGAACTTCCGCCGCCAGGACTTCGAGGCGGCTTGCGAGCAGTCCTGCAAAGTCAAGCGGAAGCCCGCCTATGCGCCGTTCCGCAAGGCGGTCTGCCAGCCGAAGTGACGGGCCCTCGACGGGCCGCGACTGCCGGCAGATCGTCGAGGCGCGTCGTGTGGCGCGGCGAGCGCATCTCGGAATTCGTCGACCAAGTTCGGTCCCGCTCGAGGGTGGCCGCGGCCGACATCACCGCTCCCCGACCGAAGCTTTGGTTGCACGCGTCGATGGCTTCCGCTTCGGCTTGTTGGACCGTCTTCCTCGCCGGACCGTTCCGGCAGGTGTTCGGCTGGCCGTCACGCAGCCTCAGGCCACCGCGACCGGCAGTTCGCTGACCTGCGTGGTGTAGCGCGGCGTGCGCATCTCGAACTTCGTGTTCCAGTCCCGCTTCTCCAACACGCCGGCGCGGGCCGGCACGACGGCGCCCGCGCCCCAGCGCGCATTGCAGGCGTCGATCGCCGCCATCAGCGGACCGGAGCGCTCCCGGTCCATCTGCCCGATCAGCGCCCGCGGGCTGTCCTCCATCCGCATCAGGTCGGTGGTGATCACGCCGGCCTTGCTGTAGCGCCATGGCCGCTCGCCCGACTCGCGCCAGGTCTTGGCGACGCCGAGCAGAGCCGCCTTGATCAGCGCCAGCGTGTCGCTCGTCGCCTCCGGCAGCGTCACTGTGGTGGACACCGATCGCATCGGATCGCCCCGGTCGTGCTCGCTGGTGTGGTAGAAGACGCTGACGTGGTTGGTGGCGAGCCCACCGCGGCGCAGCTTCTCGCCGAGCCGCGTCGCGTGCGCCGAGACCGCCTGCTCCAGCTCGGCCCGGTCGGTGATCCGGCGGGAGAACGATCGGGTGACCGCGCAGCCCTTGCGCTGGGCCGGCATCAGCTCCAGCGGCAGGCAGGCCAGCCCACGCAGCTCGTGGATGATGCGCTCGCCCACCACCGTCATCGCCTTGCGCACCGGTCGTGGGTCGAGGTCGCGTAGGTCCGCCACGGTGTCGACGCCGAGCGCCTCGAGCTTCGCGAGCGAGGCGCGGCCGATGCCCCAGACCTCCGCCACCGAGATGCGGCAGAGCCAGTGGTCGTAGGCCACCGGGTCTGTCAGGTCGCAGACGCCGTCGAGGTCCGGCACCGTCTTGGCGATGTGGTTGGCGAGCTTGGCGAGCGTCTTGGTCGGGCCGATGCCGACGCAGGTCGGGATGCCGGTCCAAGCGCGCACGGTAGCGCGCAGGTCCCGGGCGAGCTCGACGCGCCGGTCCGCTTGCACGTCCGAAAGGTCGAGGAAGCTCTCGTCGATCGAGTAGATCTCCACCTTCGGCGAGAAGTCCCGGTAGACCGCGTTCGTGCGGGCGCTCATGTCGCCGTAGAGGGTGTAGTTCGAGGAGAACACCCGCACGCCCTGGCTGCGGCACATCTCCCGGATCTTGAAGAACGGGTCGCCCATCTTGATCCCGAGCGCCTTCGCCTCGGCCGTGCGGGCGATGGCGCAGCCGTCGTTGTTCGAGAGCACGATGACCGGCACGCCCGCGAGCTTCGGATCGAACACACGCTCGCACGAGCAGTAGAAGCTGTTGCCGTCGATCAGCGCGAGCGCCCGGCTCATCGGCCGAACTGCCCGCGGACGAGGTGCCAGCGGATCGTGAAGCGCACCACGCCCCAGATCGCGGCCTCCTCGAGATCCTCGACCGCGAAGGCCGGCAGGTCCGGATTGTCGAAGGCGAGCCGCGCGCGGTTGCCCTCGATGACGAGCCGCTTGATCGACATCTGCCCGTTGACGACGGCCACCACCACGCAGTCGTGCCCGGCCTTCAGGCTGCGATCGACGCAGGCGAGATCCCGGTCGAAGATGCCGGCGCCGCGCATCGACTCGCCGCTGATCTGCCAGAGGAAGGTCGCGGGCGGGTTCGGCACCAGCCAGCGCGGCAGCTCCAGCGCGCCCTCCAGGAAGTCGTCGGCGGGGGAGGGAAAACCCGCGCAGAGACGCTGCCCCAGCAACGGCACGCGCACCGTCGAAAGGCCGCCCTCTGGCAGTTCCGCGACCCGGTGCAGGCTCATGGGCGCTCGTCCGGCGTGAAACCGCCGCCGCGCACGTAGCCGCACGAGATCAGTCGATCCCGGCGCAGTCTCCGTCGTTCGGCCTCGTCGAGGTCGTAGAGAGCGCCCGCTTCCGCATGGACGAGCGCCGCCCACGCATCGCCGCCCGTCGCGCGCAGGTAGACCTCGGCTATGCGCACGGCCTCGGGAATCCGCTCATCCACAGCCTGCCGATGCATCCGCGCTTCTCACCTGCTAGAACGCATAGGGAACAAACACGGCGGACGGCGACGGCACAATCCTGGCGCATCGGGTTTTCGCGCGGGTTGTGAGCGTCTGTGGACAGCAAGGCGGAAGACGAATGCGGCCGGGCACTTACCGATTCCATTGCACCGACGGCGAGCACGCGGTGCTCGATCCCCGTGGCCGGTACCTACGAGCGCGCGACGACCTACGGGCGGAGGCCGCACGCGCCGCACATGCCATCATGGAGCGGGTCGCGGGTCGCCTCGACTGGTCGGCCTGGATCGTCGACGTGCACGACGCCTCCGGCCGCCACGTGCTGACGCTGCCCTTCGACGACGCGGACGCGCCGACCCTGCGGGCGGCCTGAGAGAAGAGATCCGAACATGGCCCTGAAGACGAGTTTCATGGTGCAGACCTTCAGCATCCACCGGAAGCGCTTGAAACCCGACCGGCCGGAGCTCGCCTCGACCGAGAGCGGCGCGCTGAAGAAGGCGGAGGCCATGGCCGCGCGCATGCCCGGCACCGCCGCGATCCGGATCGTGGCCGACGACGAAACGGGGGAGCTGGAGAGTGCGACCATCCTCGGTCAGTTCGGCGAGGTGCCGGACGACTTCGCCGAGAGCCTGCATGGCTGAGCGCGTCGTGGCGGAGCCGGATGAAGGGCGGCGCGCGCTCGCCGCGGGCTATCTGCATGGCCGCACGCTTGAAGAGGCGCTGGCCGCATGGCGCTCGGACTACGATGCGCCGACCTACCGTGAGCGGAGGACGAGGCTCGCCCGTCTTGGGACGATGATCCGACGGCTCGCGGCCGAGGCGGAGGCGCGGGCTGATGCTGTAGCCGACGTCTCCAGCCAGCGGCAGCGCGCGCGTACCGGCGGACGTCCGGCCGAACTACCGGGCCGCCAGAGTTAGGAAGCCCGGCCGCCACGATGTGATGGCTATGATCCGCGTAGACGGAGGAGAACCGGCCATAGCGCCGTTCCGCATTCCATGTCCGTCAGGCGCGCGAGGCGGTCGAGGCAGCGCCGCGCGATGCCGGCAGTGGCGGGCCAAGCCAGGACCACTGCGTATTCCGACGAAGCCGGCCGGGGATTCCGATTTGAAGCCGGCCGTCATTCCGAGGCGAAGCCGGCCACCGTTCCGATCTGAAGCCGGCCGGTGGCGGAGGCGCTCC
>NZ_BPQO01000030.1 GCF_022179285.1 Methylobacterium hispanicum
CTTCCTGCATCTCGGCAGCGGGCCGGACCAGACCAACAACGTCATGGCCCTGGCCTTCGGCCTGCTCATCGTCGCCCTGGTGCTGGTCGGCTCGCTCTGGATCATGGCCCATCTGAACGGGACCATGATGCCGATGAGCCCGCGCCTGGGGGGCTGAGGCCGCGATGCGGGCACGCCCATGAGCGCCACCCCATGAGCGCCACCCCATGAGCGCCACCCTCGCGCGCCGGGTCCGCTGGGAGGCGGTCCTCGACCGCCTGACGCCCCCGGCCGGCGCTTGGCTCTACGGCCTGCGGATCTGGAGCGCGACGATCATCGCCCTCTACGCCGCGTTCTGGCTGCAGCTCGAGAGTGCCTCCTCGGCCGCGGTCTGCGTCGGCATCCTATCCCAGCCGCGGCGCGGCCAGGCGCTCTCCAAGGCGTTCTACCGCATGGCGGGTACGCTGACCGGCTTCGTGGTCTCGATCCTGTTCGCGGCCCTCTTCGGCCAGGACCGCGTGCTGATGCTCGTCGCCTTCACGACCTGGCTCGGTCTGTGCGTGTTCTTCGCGACCCATTTCGAGGGCGTGCAGGCCTACGGGGCGGTGCTGGCCGGCTACACCGTCGCGATCATCACGATCGTCCACATCGATCAGCCCCTCGACGTCTTCGAGGCGGCCGTCGCCCGCGTGGCGGTGATCACGATCGGCATCGTCACGGTGACGTTCATCAACGACGCGCTGGGCGCCCCGCAGGTGCTCAAACCTCTCCGGGACGGCCTCGGGGCGGCGCGGGCCCAGGTGCGCGGCCTCGTCCGGCGCGGCCTGCGGGGCGAGGCGCCCCCGCCGGACGAGGCCGCAGCCGCCCTGCGCGCGGTCGGGGGCACGCGCGCCGACATCGTGGGCGTGGCCGGCGAGACCGACGACGGACACAACCGGGCCGCCGGGGCACGCAGCGCCGCCGCCGCGCTGATCGGCCAAGTGGGCGCGGGCCGCGCCTTCGCCCGCGCCGCCGCCCGCGAGCCGGCCGCCGCGCGGGCGGTCGGCCGACGCGTGGAGGCGGGACTCGACGGAGACCCCGCGGCCGCCCCGGCGCTGGAGGCGGACCTGCGGGCGGCGACGGCGGGCGGCGCCTCGCCCGAGACCGTCCTGCTCCTGCGCCGCGCCGCGGACCTGCTGCGGCAGGAGGCCTGGATCGCGGACGGGGTCCGCGCGCTCGAGACGGGCCGCGCGCCCCTGCGGGACGTCGATCTGCCCCTGCACCGGGCGTTCCCGGACGCGCTGCGCCAGGCGCTGCGGGCCGTGATCACGGTGGCGGTCAGCGCGGCGCTGTTCATCCTCAGCGGCTGGCCCGAAACCACCCCCGGCCTCATGCAGATCGCGGCGTTCGCGGGCGTCATGGCGATCAACCCCGCGCCCGCCGCCTACGCGCGGGGCGCCCTGCTCGGCATTCCGGCCGCTATCGCGGCGGCCGGGATCGTCCGGTTCCTCGTCCTGGACGGCGGCCAGGGCTTCCCGCTCCTCGCCATCGCGATCGCCCCGGTCGTCTTCACCGGCTGCTTCCTGAGCCTCGGCAAGGGGACCGCGAGCCTCGGCTCCGTGCTGCTCGTCTTCTTCCCGGTGTTCCTCTCGCCCGCGAACCCGCAATCCTACGACCTGCAGGCGTTCCTGGACGAGGCGGCCCTGTTCGCGATCTCCAGCATCGTGGCCTTCCTGAGCACGGGGTTCCTCAACGCCGACGACGCGAAGCGCCGGGCGTGGGCGCTGGGCACCCTGCGCGGGAGCCTTCTCGACACGCTGACGGCCGAGCCGGCCCGGGCCGGGCGGCGCGGGAGCCTGAACGGAGACCGGATCGCCCGGTTCTCCACCCTCAGGACCGCCTCCGAGGTCGCCCACCGCTCCTGGCTGCGGCACGCCTTCGCCCTGGCCGCGCTCGACACGGCGGCGGCCGGCGCCCAGGCGGGCCTCAACGACCTGATCCACGCGCCCGGCTTCGACGGGCCGATCGAGGCCGCGCGCGCCGCCCTGGAAGCCCTGGACGCGGACGCGCTCCGGGGCGCGGCGGCCGACCTCCTCGGGGCAGCGAGGGGGCGGGCCGCCGACGCGCGGACGCTGGAGACCGTCGCCGCGGTCGTGGCCGATCTGATGACCGCCGCCCACATCGCCGCCGACGAGGCCCGGGTCCTGCGGCGCCTGCATCTGCGGCATCCGGACCGGCGGGACGCCGCGTGAGGACCGAACCCCGCGCCGCAGCCGCACGGGAGGCCGTGCGCGGTCCCGCCCCGTCATCCGGCGCCGGGTCGCGACCGCGCCCCGCGGACGGTCGACCCGCCCGCGGGCGGCAGCGCTGCCCCTCCCTCGCCCCGGTCACGCCCCAGGCCGGCGGGCGGGTCCTTCCGCTGTTCGGCCTCGCCCGCAGCGTCCCGGAACGCGCCCGCCCCCGTACGCAGCATGGCCCGTAGGCGGACGACGCGGCCCCGGCGCGTGCGGCGGCTCCTGGCCGCCGGCGTGGTCCTGGCGGTCAGCGCGGCGGCGGCCGCCCTGGTCTGGATCTATCTCGACGCGCGTCCCTGGACCCGGGACGGGCGCGTGCGGGTGCAGGTCTCCAACATGGCGCCGCAGATCAGCGGGCAGATCGTGGAGCTGCGCATCGCCGACAACCAGTTCGTCCACAAGGGCGACGTGCTCTACGTGATCGATCCGTTCGACTACAAGGTCGCGCTCGACCGGGCCCGGGCCGAGCTGGAGAACCGTGCCGCCGACCTCCAGGTGCGGCAGGTCCAGGCCGAGCGCCGGGCGGCGCTGACCACGCTCTCGACGTCGATCGAGGAGAAGCAGCGCTACGCCGGCATGGCCAAGCAGGCGCAGGCCGCCTACGACCTCGCGCAGGCGCAGCTCGCGCAGGCCAAGGTCAACCTCGAGCGCACGCAGGTGCGCAGCGCCGTCAACGGCTACGTCAACAACCTGCTCCTGCGCGTCGGCGACTTCGCCACCACCGGCACCCCCAACGTCTCGGTCATCGACAGCGATTCCTACTGGATCGACGGCTACTTCGAGGAGACGAAGATGCGCAACGTCCGCGTCGGCGCGGACGCTGAGATCCGCCTCATGGGCTATGACGAGCCGCTGCGCGGCCGGGTCGACAGCATCACCCGCGGCATCAGCACGCTCAACGCGACGCCGAGCACCCAGGGCCTGCCGAGCGTCAACCCGGTCTACACCTGGGTCCGGCTCGCCCAGCGCGTGCCGGTGCGCATCCGCATCGAACATCTGCCCGCGCAGATCCCCCTCGTCGCCGGGACGACGGCCACGATCGATATCCGCACCGGCACCTGGGAACCCGGCGGCGGGCTGGCAGGCCTGATCGACGCGCTGCGCGGCCGCGCGGTGCCGGCCGGCGACCCGGCCCAGACCCCGCCGGTGCGCGGCACCGCGACGCCGGCGCGGATCCCAGGGCCCAGCATGCCGAGCCCGGTCCCCGTGGACCACGCGGCGCCGGGCATCGCCCCCGGCATGACGCAACCGCCCGACCAGCCCCGCGCGGGGCAGGGCCGGCGGTAGCCGCCGGCCGCCGCCGGGGGACCGGTCCTGCGGAGGATCGGTCCGCCCCGTCCGCGGGCGCTGCCCGAAGCATCCGCTTCATATCGAAAGACCGACCGTTGCGTATGGCGCGACCGTCCACCCGCCACGTTAAGCTTTGCATCGGCCCTGCCGCACACTGGAGTCACCGAACACGTGGTCAAGATCGTGAACGTGGCGGATCTCCTGACGGAGACACTGCATCAGGTCGGCGTCCGGCGCATCTACGGCGTGGCGGGCGACAGCCTCAACGGCATCACCGAGTCGATCCGTGCGCGAGGCGACATCGAGTGGGTGCACGTCCGGCACGAGGAGGTCGCGGCCTTCGCGGCCGGCGGCGAGGCCCAGGCGACGGGCGAGCTCGCCGTCTGCGCCGGCTCCTGCGGGCCCGGCAACCTGCACCTCATCAACGGCCTGTTCGACGCGCACCGCACCCGCACGCCGGTGCTCGCCATCGCGGCCCAGATCCCCTCCGCCGAGATCGGGTCGAACTACTTCCAGGAGACGAAGCCGACCGAGCTGTTCCGCGACTGCAGTTGCTACTGCGAGCCGATCGTCTCGGCGGCCCAGCTGCCCTACGTGCTCGAGACGGCAGTGCGCGCCGCCATCGGGAACCAGGGCGTCGCCGTCGTGGTCATCCCCGGCGACGTCGCGCTCCAGGACGCGCCCAAGCGCGCCGTCGCGCCGAATGCCGGCCTGATCCCGCCCCGGCCCGTGATCGTCCCGGCGGCCCGGCAGATCGACGCCCTGGCGGATCTGCTCAACGGGGCCAAGAAGGTCACCCTGTTCTGCGGCCGCGGCTGCGCCGGCGCGCGCGAGGCGGTGATCGCGCTCGCCGAGACCTTGAAGGCGCCGGTCGTGCACGCGCTCGGCGGCAAGGAGCATGTCGAGCACGACAACCCCTACGACGTCGGCATGACCGGCCTGATCGGCTTCTCGTCGGGCTACGCCGCCATGGAGGCCTGCGACACGCTCCTGCTGCTCGGCACGGACTTCCCCTACCGCCAGTTCTATCCCGAGGGCGCCAGGATCGCGCAGGTCGACATCCGGCCCGACAATCTCGGGCGCCGCTGCCGGATCGACCTCGGCCTCGTGGGCGACGTGGGGGCGACGATCGCCGCCGTGATGCCGAAGCTGCAGCCGAAGGGCGACGACGGCCACCTGCAGGCCTGCCTGAAGCACTACGCCAAGGCGCGCGAGGGCCTCGACGAACTCGCCACCGGCAAGGCCGGGCGCAAGCCGATCCACCCGCAATACCTGACGCGGCTCCTCAGCCAGGCCGCGGCCCCCGACGCCGCCTTCACGGCCGATGTCGGCACCCCGACGATCTGGGCCGCCCGCTACCTCGCGATGTCCGAAGGCCGCCGCCTGATCGGCTCCTTCGCGCACGGGTCCATGGCCAACGCCCTGCCGCAGGCGATCGGCATCCAGGCGGCGCAGCCCGGGCGCCAGGTCGTGTCGCTCTCGGGCGACGGCGGCTTCACCATGCTGATGGGCGACCTGCTCACCCTGGTGCAGCACGAGCTGCCCGTGAAGGTCGTGGTCTTCAACAACGGCACGCTGGGCTTCGTCGAGATGGAGATGAAGGCCGCCGGCTACCTCGACACCGGCGTGGCGCTGCGCAACCCGAACTTCGCCGCCATGGCGCGGGCCGCCGGCATCCACGCCGTCCGGGTCGAGGATCCGGCCGACCTCGAGGGGGCGATCCGCGAGATCCTCGACCATCCGGGTCCCGCCCTCCTCGACGTGGTCACGAACCGCCAGGAACTCGCCATGCCCCCCAAGATCGAGGCGGCGCAGGTGAAGGGCTTCAGCCTCTACATGCTGCGGGCGGTGATGAACGGTCGCGGCGACGAGCTCATCGACCTCGCCAAGAGCAACCTGCTGCGATGACGCGGGCTCGGCGTTCCGGCGCGGTCGCCGGCGCGGTCACCGGCGCGGCCACCGGCGCAGGGCCCGCGCCGGCCCTCCCGCCCCCGGCCTCCGGGCGGCGCGGCGCCAGGCCTCTCGGCCCGCGCGGCCTGCTGTTCGTGCTGCGCTGCTCGCTCTCGGCCACCGCGGCCTTCCTGGCCGCGACCGCCATCGGCCTCGGCCATCCGGTCTGGGCCCTGATGTCGGCCCTCATCGTGTCCCAGGAGAGTCTGGCCGAGACCCACCGCTCGCTGGGGGGACGGATCCTCGGAACGGTGCTGGGCGCCGCGACCGCCGTCGCGGTCCACGCCGGGTTCCGGGGCGCGGGCCTCGACGCCATGGCGGTGCAGGTCGCGGTCATCACGGCGGCCTGCGCGGTCATCGCCCGGGAGCGCCCGGCCATCCGCGTCTGCATGTGGACCGGCCCCCTCGTGCTGCTCACCGCCACGCCCGAGACGCCGATCGGCGCGACCGCCCTGCACCGGGGCGGGGAGGTGATCCTCGGCGGGCTCGTGGCCGCGGGGCTGCACGGCGCGATCGAGCGGGCCGCGCGGCCGGTCCTCGAACGCGCCCGCGCCGAGGACCAGGAGGCGGGCCGCCCCGGCTAGGGGCGAGCCCCGAGAGAGACGTTCCCGCGCGTCGTGCGCGAACCGGTTGCCGAGGAAGAGACCGCCCATGCGCGTCGGATTGTTCATTCCCTGTTACATGGATGCCTTCGAGCCCGAGGTCGGCATCGCCACCCTCGAACTGCTGCGGCGGTTCGACCTCGACGTCACCTACCCGTTCGACCAGACCTGCTGCGGCCAGCCGATGGTCAATACCGGCTGCCACGAGGAGGCCGCCGCCACCGAGGCGCTCTTCGTCCGCAACTTCTCCGGGTTCGACTACGTCGTGGCGCCCTCCGGCTCCTGCACCCATCAGGTGCGCGAGCACATGACGGCGATCCCGCAGACTCCCGACGTGGTCGCGGTACGCGCGCGGACCTACGAGCTGGTGGAGTTCCTGCACGACGTGCTCAAGGTCGACGCCTTCCCCTGGGCCGAGTTCCCGCACCGGGTCAGCTACCACAACAACTGCAACGCGCTGCGCGGCATCGGCCACGCGCGCCCGTCCGAGCTGCACGCGCCGTTCTACTCCAAGCCCCTGGACCTGCTCGCCAAGGTCAAGGGCCTCGAGGTGGTCGAGCTCGCCCGCCCCGACGAGTGCTGCGGCTTCGGCGGCACCTTCTGCGTGTTCGAGCCGGCGGTGTCGGCCAAGATGGGCCACGACAAGGTCCGCGACCACGCCCGCGCCGGGGCCGCGTACGTCGTCTCGGCCGATTCCTCCTGCATGATGCACCAGCGCGGCTCCGCCGAGCGCCTGGGGCTCCCGCTCAAGTTCATCCACATCGCCCAGGTCCTCAACGGAGCCGCCGCATGAGCCATCCGCAGGAGCCGGACCGCCACCGGATGATCCATCCCGATCTCGCCGTCTCCGACGACGAGGCCCCGCGCAGCCCCGACGGCCACCGGCTGGAGCACGGGGCCGGCACGTCCCGGCCGCTGCGGCCGCGGTCGCACGAGCCCCAGCCGCGGGGGGCCCGCGTCCACGGCCATCGGCCGATCGACCAGAACGAGGCCGCCGCGCGCTTCATCGCGGCACCCGAGCACGAGCAGATGCACGACGAGCGCCTCTGGGACCTGCGCCAGAAGCGCGACCGGCAGATGCGCGCCATCCCCGAATGGGAGGAGCTGCGCGAGATCGCCTCGCGCATCAAGCAGCACACGCTGAGCCATCTCGACACCTATCTCGAGCAGTTCGAGGCGGCGGCCAAGGCCAACGGCGTCCACGTGCACTGGGCCGAGGACGGGGCGGCGCACAACCGCATCGTCCACGCCATCCTGCGCGACCACGGCGCCCGGCGCCTGATCAAGTCGAAGTCGATGCTCACCGAGGAGTGCGGCTTCCGCCACTACATGGCGGCCAGCGGCATCGAGGTGATCGAGACCGACCTCGGCGAGCGCATCCAGCAGCTCGACGACGAGGATCCGAGCCATATCGTGGTGCCGGCGGTGCACAAGCTGCGCGCCGACGTGGCCGACGTGTTCGCCCGCAAGCTCGGCACCGACCCGGACAACGACGACGTGCACTACCTCGCCGAGCGCCAGCGCGAGGCGACGCGGCCCCTGATCCTGGAGGCCGATGCCGGCCTCACCGGCGGCAACTTCGCGGTGGCCGAGACCGGCAGCATCGTGGTCTGCACCAACGAGGGCAACGCCGACCTCTCCGGCAACGTGCCCAAGCTCCAGATCCACTCGGTCGGCATCGAGAAGATCATCCCCCAGGTCGCCGATCTCGGGATCTTCGTGCGCCTCCTGTCCCGCTCGGCGCTGGGCTCGCCGATGACGCAGTACACCTCGCATTTCCGCGGGCCCCGGCCCGGCACCGAGATGCATGTCGTGCTGGTCGACAACGGCCGCGCCGCGCGACTGGGGATGGAGGAGTTCTGGACCTCGCTCAAATGCATCCGCTGCGGCGCTTGCATGAACACCTGCCCGGTCTACCGGCGCTCGGGCGGCCTCTCGTACGGGGCGACCTACTCGGGTCCGATCGGGCTCATCCTCGACCCGACCTTCGACAAGCGCAAATACTCGACCCTGCCGTTCTCCTCGACGCTCAACGGGTCGTGCAGCAACGTCTGTCCGGTGAAGATCAACATCCACGAGCAGATCTTCGCCTGGCGCAAGGTGCTGGCCGAGGCGCGCGAGCTGCCGCTCGTCAAGCGCGCGATGATGTCGGCGGCCGGCAAGGTCCTGTCCCATCCGGCGCTGTACCGCACCGCGATCCGCACGGCGGATTCGGCCCTGAAGGTGCTGCCGCGCTTCGTCGTCTACAACCCGCTCAACACCTGGACGCAGGGCCGCGAGATGCCGCCGGTCCCCAAGAGCACCTTCCACGACTGGTACGCCGCCAACCATCCGGCGCCCGCGGAGGACCCCACCAGCCCGGAGGCGAAGCCGTGAGCGCAGACGACGTCGTGAGCCCTCGCGACACCATCCTGGCCCGCATCCGCGCCAACCGGCCGGCGGGCGAGCACCCGCGGCCGGACGTGCCCCGCTTCCCCGTGCTGCACGCGGGCCGGCCGCTGGAGCCGGACGATTACGTGGGCGTGTTCGAGACCAACCTGAAGGCGATGGGCGGCAAGCCCGCGCCCGAGGACGCGGACGACCTCGCCGCCCTGGTGCGCCGGCTGTTCCCGAAGGCCGGCGTCGTGGCCTCCCGGGTCCCGGAACTGGCCGGGGACATCGACGTCGCGGCCTGCCGCCCGCAGGACCTCGCCGGGGTCGACGTGGCGGTGGTGCGCGCCGCCTTCGCCATCGCCGAGACCGGCTCGATCCTGCTGAGCGAGGCGGAGCTCGGGGTCAACGCGCTCGCCTACCTCGCCCAGCACCTCCTCGTCCTGCTCGACCCCGCCGACATCGTGGCCTCGACCCAGGACGCCTATCACCGCCCCGAGTTCAAGGAGCGGCGCTACGCCGCCTTCCATACCGGCCCCTCGGCCACCGCCGACATCGAGGGCGTGCTGATCCACGGCGCGCAGGGCGTGCGCTCGCTCACCGTGGCGATGCGCCCCCGGGCCTGACCGGGCCCCTCACGATCCTCCCAACCCAGCCGCCACCACGAGGACAGACCGATGACGAAGCGTGCCCACACCGCGCGGGGCGTGGCCCTGCTCGAGAACCCCGTCACCAACAAGGGCACGGCCTTCACCCTGGCCGAGCGCGCGACCCTCGGCCTCGAAGGGCTGCTGCCGCCCTCGGTGGAGGATCTCGACCGGCAGGCGGAACGGGCGGAGAGCCACCTCGCCGCCAAGCCGAACGACCTCGAGCGCTACATCTACCTCACGGGCCTGCTCGACCGGAACGAGACCCTGTTCTACCGCGTGGTGATGGCGGACCCGATGCGGTTCCTGCCGATCGTCTACGATCCCACGGTCGGCGAGGCCTGCCTCAAGTTCGGCCACATCTTCCGCCGCGCCCGCGGGATGTACGTCTCGCTCGAGCACAAGGGCCGCATCGCCGAGGTGCTGCGCAACTGGCCGGTGAACGACCTGCGCTTCATCTGCGTCTCCACCGGCGGACGCATCCTCGGCCTCGGCGATATCGGGGCCAACGGCATGGGCATCCCGATCGGCAAGCTCCAGCTCTACACCGCCTGCGCCGGCGTCCCGCCCGAGACCCTGCTGCCGCTGCTGCTCGACATCGGCACCACCAATGCGGCCCTGCGCGCCGACCCGCTCTATCTCGGCCTGCGCCGCGAGCCGCCCCCGACCGAGGAGCTCGACGCCTTCGTGGACGAGTTCGTGGCGGCGGTGCAGGAGGTCTTCCCCGGCTGCTGCATCCACTTCGAGGACTGGAAGGGCACGGACGCGATCCGCTACCTCGCCCGCTACCGCGACCGGGTGCTCTGCTACAACGACGACATCCAGGGCACCGCGAGCGTGACGCTGGCCGGGCTCGCCACCGCGCTCCAGATCAAGGGCGAGTCCCTGGCCGACCAGCGCATCCTCTTCCTCGGAGCGGGCTCGGCCGGCATCGGCATCGCCAACCTGATCGTCTCGGCGCTGGTCGAGGAGGGCCTGTCGGAGGCGGACGCGCGCGGCAAGATCTCCCTGTTCGACATCGACGGGCTGATCGAGCCCAAGCGCAAGGACCTCTCGCCCGAGCAGAAGGTCTACGCCCACGACGCGAAGCCGTCCGACGACCTCCTCGCCACCGTGAAGGCGCTCAAGCCGAGCGTGCTGATCGGCGTCTCGACGAAGGGCGGCGCCTTCACCCGCGAGATCGTCGAGGCCATGGCCGAGATCAACGAGCGGCCGATCATCTTCCCCCTGTCGAACCCGACCGAGAAGGCCGAGGTCTCGGCCGAGGACGCCTTCACCTGGACCGGGGGGAAGGTGCTCTACGCGGCGGGCGTGCAGTTCCCGGACGTGGAGCTCGACGGCAAGACCTACCATCCGGGGCAGGCCAACAACTTCTACATCTTCCCGGCGGTGGGACTCGCGGTCTACGCGACGCGGCCGGAGCGGATCACCGACGCGATGTTCATCGAGGCGGCCCGCGCCAGCGCCGACCAGGTCGGGTCCGACCTGCGCGACAAGGGCATGCTGTTCCCGTCCCAGCGCAACATCCTGGAGACCGAGATCACCACCGCGGCCCGGCTCGCCGAGTGGATCTTCGACCAGGGCAAGGCCACGGTCGAGCGCCCCGCCGACATCCGGGCCTGGCTCGAGGGGATGATCTACCGGCCGGCCTATGCCGAGCAGGTGGAGGCATGATCGGCACCATCACCCAGGCGCTGGCCCCCGTGGTCTTCGTGACGGTGCTCGGCTGGATCGCCGGGCACTGGCGCGTCCTTCCCGAGAGCGCCGGCGCCGTGCTCTCGGGCTTCGTCGTCCGCTTCGCCCTGCCCATCAACCTGTTCCTCGCCGCAGCGGCGATGGACCCGAAATCCGTGCTGAACGGGCCCTACCTGGCCACCATCGCGATCGGGTTCATGGCCATCTGGGCCATAGGCCTCGCGCTCGGCTACCGCAGGGGACACACGCTCCCCGAGGCAGCCATGCGGGGCGTGACGACGTCCTGCCCGAACGTGGGCTATTGCGGGCCGCCGGTGCTCGTCGCCGCGGTCGGCTCGTCCGGCATGCTGACGGTGGTCGTCGGCAACCTGATGGCGGCGCTCGTGATGATCCCCCTGACCCTCGTCCTGCTCGAGGGCGGCGCGGGCATCGGGAAGTCCCTCCGCAGCGCTCTCGTCAAGCCGCTGGTCCTGCTCCCCCCGGTCGGACTGGTCATCGCCTTCTCCGGCCTGCACCTCCCCGACCTCGTCCGGAACGCGGCCGACGAGATCGGCCGCTCGGCCGGCGGCGTCGCGCTCTTCGCCCTCGGCTTCATCCTCTCGGGCATCGAGCCGCGGATCAACCGGCAGACCCTGCTCAATGTCGGGCTGAAGAACATCCTCCAGCCGCTCGCGATGGTGGGACTCGGGTTCGCGTTCGGCCTGCGGGGCGACCTCCTCAAGGAGGTCCTTCTCCTGGGCGTCCTGCCGGCGGCCACCATCGCCCCGGCCCTCGCGCTGGCGCACGAGACCTACGCCCGGGAAGCTGCCCGCAGCGTCCTCGTGAGCACCGTCCTCGCGCTGCCGGGCATCGCGGCCGGCATCGCGATCGCCGGCCTGATGTGACCGGTCCGACGTGACCGGCCCGACGGGATCGCCCGCGGTCGGGCGGTCACGTCCGCCGTCCCCGGGGCGGCCAGCTCGTCCAAGGAGTCGTTCGATGTCGAAGAAGGTCGGCCAGGTCATCGTCGAGGCGCTCGAGGAGGCCGGCGTCAGGCGGTGCTACGGCATCGTCGGCGACACGCTCAACCAGATCTCGGACCCGATGCGGGCGAGCGGCCGCATCGCCTGGGTCCACGTGCGCCACGAGGAGGCGGGCGGCTTCGCGGCCGGCGCCGAGGCGCTGCTCACCGGCACGCTCACGGCCTGCGCCGGGACCTGCGGGCCGGGCAGCCTGCACTTCATCAACGGCCTCTTCGAGAGCCACCGCAACCGCGCGCCGGTCATCCTGATCGCCACGCAGGTGGCGAGTTCCGAACTCGGCGTCGACTTCCCGCAGGAACTCGACCTGCGCCAGATCTACAGCACCTGCAGCGTCTTCTGCGAGGAGCTGCGCGCGCCGAGCGAGGCGCGGCGCCTCACGGTGCTGGCCGCGCAGGCGGCGCTGACGAAGCGCGGCGTCGCCGTGCTGATCGTGCCCGGCGACATCGCGGCGATGACGACGGACGACGCGGTGCCCTACCGCGTGCACGCGCCGGCCAGCATGCGCCTGCCGCTCCAGGCCGACCTCGACCGGCTCGCCGAGATCCTGAACGCGGGCCGCAAGGTCGCGGTCTACGCGGGCGCCGGCGCCGCCGGCGCGCACGACGAGGTCGTCGATCTGTGCCGCCTGCTCCAGGCGCCCCTGGTCCACACCTCCCGCGCGAAGGATTTCCTCGAATACGACAATCCCTACAATGTCGGCATGACCGGATTGATCGGGGTCCGCTCCGGCTACCACGCCGTCAGCACCTGCGACACGCTGCTGCTCATCGGGGCCGACTTCGCGTGGCGCCAGTTCTATCCCGACAAGGCCCGGGTCATCCAGATCGACCACGAGCCCGCTCATCTCGGCCGGCGCCACCCCGTCGAACTCGGCGTCGTCGGGGACGCGGCGCCGACCCTGCGGCTGCTCCTGCCTCTGCTGAAGGCCAAGACGGACAGCCGCTTCCTCGACGACTGCCTCGCGATCGCGCGCGATGTCCGCGAGAGCCTGGAGCGGGAGGAGCGGCCGGGTCGCGACGGCCTGATCCATCCCCAGCAGGTCGCCGCCCTCGTCGGCCGCCACGCGAGCGAGGACGCGGTGTTCACGGCCGACGGCGGAAGCCCCATGGTCTGGCTTCTGCGCCACGTCGCCGTGAACGGGCGGCGGCGCACGCTGCTCAGCCTGCTGCACGGAACGATGGCGAACGCCATGCCGATGGCGCTGGGCGCGAAGAAGGCCCTGCCGGAGCGGCAGGTCATCGCCTTCAGCGGCGACGGCGGCATCGCGATGCTGCTGGGCGACCTGCTGACCGCGGTTCAGGAGGAGATCCCGATCAAGGTCGTGGTGTTCAACAACGGCACCCTGGGCTTCGTGGAGATGGAGATGAAGGTCGAGGGTCTGCTCGACACCTGGACCAAGCTGAAGAACCCCGACTTCGCCCTGCTGGCCAGGGTCGTCGGCTTCGCCGGCTGGCGGGTCGAGCACGCCGACGACCTCGAACCGGCCGTGCGCGCCTTCCTGGACCACGACGGCCCGGCGCTTCTCGACGTGCGGGTGAACGGGATGGAACTCGTCATGCCGCCCGTCATCGAGGCGTCGCAGGCCGTCTCGACGGCCCTCTACGCCGCCAAGGCGACCCTGAGCGGCCGGGTCGGGGACGTGGTCGAACTCGCCCGGAGCAACTTCCTAGATTGATGGCGTCGCGGCGCGAAGGGCCGGCGCCGGGCCGGCCGCCGCCAGGACGGCCGCCGCCAAGACGGCAAGCCGAGAGGGCGACAAGCCGAGAGGGCGACAGGCGGGCGCCGGATGGGCGCGATCGCGGAGGTCGGGCCCGCCGGCCGCGCGCTCAGATCCCGCCGAGTTGCTGGGTCAGCTTCAGGAAGCGGAGGATCACCGGATCGCGCTCGCCGCGGCGCGTGGCGATGGCGATGGGCGCCGAGAAGGGGGCGTCCGCGATCGGGCGGTAATCGACCTCGTCGGGGTGGATCTGGCTCAGCGAGGCGGGCGTCAGCGTCACGCCGAGGCCGGCGGCGACGAAAGCGAGCGCCGTCGCCTTCTCGGGCGCCTCGACGCGGATGCGCGGCGTGAAGCCGGCGCTGAAGCAGCGCTGGATGATCGCGTCGTAGAGGCCGGGCGCGAGGAAGCGCGGCCAGAGCACGAAGGGCTCCTCGGCGAGGTCGGCGATGCCGATCTGCGCCGCCTGCCGCAGGCGGTGCTCCGGCGGGAGCGCGATCCGCATCTCCTCCTCCGCCAGGACCCGGATGGTCAGGTCGGACGGCGCCTCGATCGGGGGGCGGATCAGCGCGATGTCGTCGGTGCCCGCGCCCAGGGCGGAGCAGAGTTCGTCGGTCGGCGCCTGCCTCAGCGTCAGCTCGACCGCCGGCAACTCGCGCCGCCAGAGGCGGACCAGAGCCGGGATCATGGGATGGAAGGAGATGCCCGGGGTGAAGCTGACCGTCAGCTCCCCGATCTCGCCTTGTCCGACCCGTTCGATCTGCTGGCGCGTCTCCTGGGCCATGGCCAGGACCGAACGGGCGCTCTCGAGCAGGATCCGCCCGGCATCGGTGAGTTCCACGTCGCGGGCATGGCGGATGAACAGCTTGTGGCCGTATTCCTCCTCGAGCCGCATGATCAGCTGGGAGAGGGGCGGCTGCGAGATCCCGAGCTTGTGCGCGGCGCGCCGGAAATTCCGCTCCTCGGCGAGCGTCGCGAAATAGAGCAGATGCCGGAAGTCCACGAAGCTTCTCCCTGACCAAATGCTGTGCGGCACACGCCGTCCCGTTCGACCCGTCGGGACAGCCGGCCTGCAGGACCTGCGATCAGTCGATGCAGTCTACGGACGGGCCGACCCGGTCCTCGCGTACGCATGCGGGGACCGCATCGCGCTCAGGCGTGCTCGGCGACGGCGCGGCATCGCTGCCGTCCGGGCAGGCGCTCGCCTGCTTCAGGTACGCCACGAACTCGGACACGATGACGCGCTGGTCGGTGGTGCGCGTGGCGAGGCTGAGCGGAACCCGCAGGGACAGGCCGTCGATCCGCCGCCGCATCGTGCAGCCGAGGGAGAGCCGTCCGAGCGAGGCCGGGACGACCGCCAGCCCGACGCCGGCCGCCACGAAGCTCAGGAGGCTGATCAGTTGCGGGACTTCCTGGACGATCCGCATCGTGACGCCCGCGCGCACGAAGGCGCTGATCATCGTATCGTACAGCGTCGGGCTCAGGTCCCGACGGAACATGACGAAGGGCTCGTCCATGAGGTCGGCGGCCGAGAGCGCGGACCGCTCCGCGAGGGGATGAGCCGGCGGAAAGATGAGGGCCATCTCCTCCTCGAAGAGGACTTGGCAGTCGAGTGTGGCGCAGGGAACCTGCATGGGCCGCATGAACGCCGCGTCGAGGCGGCCGTCGGACAGGCTGTCGCAGAGATCCTGGCTGTCGCCATCCGAGAGCACGAGATCAATGCCCGGCCTGATCTGCCGGTAGGCCTGGATGGCCGCCGGGATGAACGGGTTGAACGCTGTCGAGTCCGCCAGACCGATCCGCAGAGTCCCGATCTCGCCGCGCGCGCCCCTGTTCACCCGGTCGGGCAGCGCCTCGGCCTCGCCGAGCATCTTGACGGCGGCCTGTCTCAGCACCTGTCCGGCGCGCGTCAGCTCCAGGGTGTGGGGCCGACGCACGAAGAGCCGCGTCTTGAGATCGTTCTCCAGGGCGCGCATGGACCGTTCGAGACTGGCTTGGCCGAGATCCAGGCGACTCGCGCTAAGCTTGTAATTACAAGTTTCTACAACCGTAAGAAAATATCGCAGATGTCTGACTTCCATGTCTGACTCCAGGAACCGGACATTGGGTCCGGCAGCGGGTCTATTAGGCCAGAAGTCATTTCACATTCAACAGAGGCCAAGTTTTAGGCCGGAACGAACGTGTGAGCGCCACGATTATTTCACTGCGAGCGTTAATGTGGCGGCCTGGATTCGAGCGACGAGCGGGCACGAGGGGTGGGAACGTTGCCGGGTCCGGGATATGCCGTTCGCATCGTCTCACGGCCGGCTTCGTCCGCAGGGAAATCCGGCGCCGCGCAGTGCGCGTCGCGTTCGCGCCGGCCGGATCGGCCGGCGCGAACCACGGAACATGCGCGACCCGCCGCGGGACAGGCGCGCCGTTCTCAGCGCGCGCGCAACCGGCGCGGCTTCACGATCGTGGATTGCTTGCCCTTCGGGGCCCGGTATGCGCGACGCGGCCGACCGTTGCCCTCCGCGGCCGCATTGCGGTCGAGCCCGTCACCCGGGCTGTCCATCTGGGCAAGCTGGATATAGCCCCGGTTACCCGAGTGCTCGTTGGCCTGAACGGCCGAGTAGCCGCCGACAAGGATCAGGGCCGCGAATGCGAAGGCCTTCATATCGGGATGTCATCCTCTTCCAATGCTGAGCCCGAAGCTGCCCCTCCGGCACGCTCTCCTGTTGAGCTAGGCTCCGTCGGAGCAGCGCAAAGGTCTCAGCAGACCGAAAGCCGATATGATCTGCAGCGGAATTCGATTGGTCTGAGTATCTGGACGCGTATGCCGGGCGCGGCCTGGACGGAACGCCAGCGCTCTCCCCCGATGCACGCCGACGGGGCGCAGGCGGTGGCCGCCTGTTTCGAGCGCGTCCTGTCGCGGGCGCCGAAGGTCGACCGGACGCCGGGCGGCCGAGGAGAGGCGTGTCCGGCCGGCCTCTCGCCGAACTGGCTGGCCAGGGAGCGTGCGGGTCCCCGTCCGGTCGGACGGGTCGTCCCGGGCGCGGCCTCAGCAGTCGGCGACGTTGACGGCGAGCCCGCCGAGCGAGTCGCAGATCACCGCGTCGCGGACCGCGCCGTCGTCGAGCCCGGCGAGGATGCGGTCGGCGGCGTCCCGGCGACCTCCCGCCGGCCGTGGCGGCGCGGCGGAAGATCCCCGGGCGGCGCTCAGACGATGTCGGCGGCCGTCACCGTCGGCGTCGTGCCGCCGCCGCCCTGGAGGATCAGGCCGGCATCGGCGCGCCCGTCGCCGGTCTCGTCCACGAACAGGTAGCCGTCCGCGCCGGCCGTCCCGCTCGTGACGTAGGCGTAGGTGCGGCCCGTCAGGAGCACGTCGGCGAAGGCGCGGGCGCTGTCGAAATCGGTCACGACGCTGCTGGTGCCGGTCACGAAGTTCTGGTCCGTGCCGTCCTGCCCGAGATCGAGCCTGTCGGTGCCGGAGAGGAAGTTCGCGATCCGGTCGGCCGTCGTCGCGCTCAGGCCCGTGTCGCCCTGGCCGATGACGAAGACGTCGGCTCCGCCCGCGGCGACGAGGCTGTCCGCGCCCGCGCCGCCCACGATGGTGTCGGCGGCCCCCGAGCCGATGATCGTGTCGTTGCCGGCACCGCCGCTGAAGCGCGAGCCGGCCGCCGCGCCCGTGCCGACGATCAGGTCGTCGCCGGCCCCGCCGCTGAACACCTCCGTTCCCGCACCCGCGAGGATCGTGTCGTTGCCCTGGCCGCCGTAAACGGTGTCGAAGCCGTCGTTGCCGTAGATGAGATCGTCGCCGAGATTTCCGTAGATCAGGGCGGTCATCGGGCCGGAGGTGCGCGAGACGATCGTATCGTTACCCTGGCCGCCATAGACCGTGTCGGCCGAGCCGATCAGGTCGATGAAATCGTTGCCCTGGTTGCCGTAGACCAGGTTCGGGCCGAGGCCGCCGGCGATCGTGTCGTCGCCCAGGTTTCCGAAGATGTGCTGCCCTTCGGTCCCGGTCGAGTAGCTGTAGTTGATCAGGTCGTTGCCCTGGCCGCCGTAGACCGTATCCTGTCCGGCCGCGCCGGTGCCGCCATTGATCGTATCGTCGTCCTGGTTGCCGTAGATCAGGTCGGATCCGGCCCCGCCGTCGATCTGGTCCCGACCGAGGTTGCCGAGGATCGTGTCGTTGCCCCCGCCCGACTCGATCAGGTCGTCGCCCTGGCCACCGTAGAGGCGCAGCGCGGCCGCTCCGGCAGCGCGCAGGCTGTCGTTGCCCTGGTTGCCGTAGATGACATTGCCGAGGCCGGTCGCGGAGAGCGCGAAGGCGTCGTTGCCCTCCGCCCCGGAGAGCGTGTCGTTCGCGGAGGTGCCCGAGAGGACGAAGAGGTCGTTGTCCGCCGACCCCGTCACCGAGATGTTGCTCTCCGAAGAAATCAGATAGGTCGCCATCGCGAACGCTCCTCCGAAATCGGGCACTCTATCGCCGTCCATTGGTCGGCGAGGGCCCATCTTCGGGAGTTCTAACCAGATCTTCCGCGCACAACGACCGCTATAGCGAGCCGATCACCAGCCCACATGGCGTAATACGTTCGGTCGTGCGTGCGGGATGGCGTGCGGGGTGGCGTGCGGCGGCAGGGCCGTCGGGATCCGCGCGGAAAGCCCTCCGGACCGGCCGCCGGTTCAGCCGACCACGCCGTCGATGAGGTTGCGGCCGAGCAGGAACTCGGAGCTGAACGCGGTGCGCACCACCGGCTCCAGCGCGACCGACGGCGCCAGCGCGGCGGCCTCGGCGCGGCGGGCCTCCACCGCCTCGGCCAGGGTGACCGCCCGGAAGCGCAGGCGCGTGCCGGCCTGAGCCTGGGCGAGGCGGCCGAGATCGGCCCCGATCACGGTGGCGATCTTCGGGTAGCCGCCGGTCGGCTGCCGGTCGGCCATCAGGACGATCGGCAGGCCCTGGCCCGGCACCTGGATCGCCCCTTGCGCGACGCCGTCCGAGACGATGTCGTGGCCCCGGGCGTGGGCGAGCGGCGCGCCGTCGAGGAAGCAGGCCATGCGGTCGCCGCGCGGCGTCACGGTCCAGTCGCGGTCGAGGAAGGCCGCGATCTCGGAGGGGGCGAAGTGGTCGTCCTGCGGCCCGAGCACCACGCGGATCGTGCCCGGCGGCCGGTCGAGCCAGGGTGCGCCAAGCGCCGCCGGCTCGCCGAGGCCGGCCCGGGCCTCGGCCACGGGGAGCGCGTCGCCCGCCGCCAGCGCCCGCCCGTCGAGGCCGCCGAGGCGCGAGCGGGTGTGGGTCGCGGTGGAGCCCAGCACCGGCGGCACGTCGATGCGGCCGGCCACCGCGAGGTAGCACCACGCGCCGGCCCGCCCCGCACGCAGGGTGAGCGCCGTGCCGGGCCGCAGGGTCAGCGCGCAGGCCGGCGGCAGGGTCCGGCCGTCGCAATCGATCCGGAAGGCGCCGCCGGCGAGCGCGAGGTCGATCGGGCTCCCCTCGACGGTGAGCGCCAGGCCGCCGAGCCCCGCCTCGATCGCGGTGGCACCGGGCGGGTTGCCGAGCGCGCGGTTCGCGGTGGCGCAGGCCAGCGGGTCCATCGGTCCGGCCGGCGTGATGCCGTAGCGCAGGGCGCCGTGCCGGCCCCGGTCCTGCAGGGTGACGCCGGCCCCGGCGGCGAGGATGCGCAGGACCGGCCGCCCGGCCGCCGCCTCGCTCAAGCGGCCCTCCCGGCGACGACCTCGCCCGCAGCGGCGCGCCGCTCCAGGGCGGCGAACGCCTCGGCGCTCACCGGCTCGAACCGCAGCGTGTCGCCGCTCTCGATCAGGAAGGCGGGCTCGCGCTCCGGCGCGAACAGGCGCTCGGGCGTGCGGCCGACGACGTACCAGCCGGTCGGCATCGGCACCGTGCCGATGGCGGCCAGGCCGCCGCCGATCATCACCGCGCCGGGCGGGTGCGGCGGGCGCGGGCTCGGCCGGCGCGGCAGGGCCAGCGCCTCCGGCAGGCCGCCGAGATAGGCGAAGCCCGGCGCGAAGCCGTACATGTAGACCCGGTAGACGCCCTCCGCGTGCCGCGCCGCCGCGTCCGCCCCGGCCAGTCCCACGAGGGCCGCGGCCTCCTCGATGTCCTCGGCCAGCGCCGGATCGTAGCAGCAGGGGATGGTCCAGTGCCGCCCCCCGCCCCGCGCCGCCGCCCGCTCCGCCGCCCGCTCCGCGAGACGGCCCTCCACGGCCGCGACTAGGGCGGCCCGGGAGAGGGTCAGCGGGTCGTAGTGGATCATCAGCGAGCGGTAGGTCGGCACCGTCTCGGCGAGGCCGGGCGGCGGATCGGCGGCGAGCGCCGCGTCGAGGGCCAGCACCCGGTCGTTGGTCGCGGGATCGACCGCCGCGCCGAACTCCACCACCAGCGCCGCCTCGCCCGCGTCGAGGAAGCGGGGCCGGATGGGCGGTTCGGGGTCGGGTGTGGTCATGGGCGCCTTCGCGGGGACATGTCCGGAACCGGCCACCCGGTTCCGGCCCACCATCCTGCCGCCTCCCGCGCCGGCCGTCATCGGCGGAGAGGGGGCCCCGGTTCAGTGCGCGCTCGACAGCTTCATCAGGACGAGCCCGGAGACGATCAGGGCCGCCGCGGCGAGGCGGAGGGCGCCGACCTCCTCGCCGAGCACGGTGATGCCGACGAGGAAGGCGCCGACGGCGCCGATCCCGGTCCAGATCGTGTAGGCGGTGCCCAGCGGCAGCGTCCGCAGGGCCAGCGCCAGCAGGCCGAAGCTGCCGGCCATCGTCACGGCCATGATCGCGGTCGGCCCGGGGCGCGTGAAGCCCGCCGACTGCTTCATCGCGTAGGCCCAGGCGACCTCGAGCAGGCCGGCGGCGGTGAGATAGATCCAGGCCATGTCGGCCCTCCTGAAAGGGCCGGGCCGTCCCGGACTTGTGCCCCGCGCGCGGGGGGAGGACGTGGCCTCGCCGGCCGGCGGGATAGGGCGAGGGCGCGGCGCGGTCAATCCGCGCCCGCGGGCGATCTCGGAGGCCGGGACGGCGGCCGCCGTGTCGCCCGCTCGCGGGGGGGCTGGCCCTCAACCCTGTTCGCCCGCCGCCTCGACGCGCGGATCCGATCCGCCCCCAGAAAAATTACGTTATAACGTTGCGCAATCGCATCCGCCGTGTTGACTGCGCCCGCAGTCAAGGCGAAGGTCTTCCGGCCAAGGTTCCCGCGCGCTCCCGGCGCGCGGGCTAAGAGGGAATTCGGTCGGCTCCCCGGAGCGATGCCGAAGCTGCCCCCGCAACTGTACGCGGCGAGCCCCTGCCGCCCATGGTCACTGGTGCGTCGCACCGGGAAGGCCAGGCCGGGGCGATGATCCGCGAGCCAGGAGACCTGCCTTGCGCGTTGTCACGTCCCCCGGGCGGGGTGTCCCGGCGGAGCGCGTGCGCGGATGCGTACCCTCGGGACGCGCCCGCGCAGGCATCCGCTCGGCCGCCGACCGGCAACCTTGAGCATGCCGGTGATCCGCCGTCCGAGCCCGAACGCCGACCTTGCCGCGAACCGTCCCGCGCCCGCCGCGCGGGGGCGGCGCGCACCGCGCCTCGCGCTCGCGGCCGCGCTCTCGGCCGGAGCACCGCTGCCGGAGGCCCGCGCGCAGGACAGCGTGACGCTGGGAGAGCTGTCGGTCGAGAGCGTCGGGCCCGAGGGCGTCGGCAACGGTGCGGCGCCCGGCACCACCACGGCGCGGGGCGCGATCGGCCTGATCGGGCCGACGCCCGGCTACCGGGCCGACCGCGCGGTGAGCGCGACGCGGACGGACACGCCCCAGCGCGAAGTGCCCCAGATCGTCACCGTGGCGCCGCGCGAGGTGATCACGGATCTGGCCGCCACCCGGGTCGACCGGGTGCTCAGCTACACGCCGGGCGTGGCGCAGCAGAACAATTTCGGCGGCCTCTCGGTGTTCAGCTACGCGATCCGCGGCGTCACCACCTCCGAACTCTACAAGAACGGGTTCCCGATCAACCGCGGCACCCCGCCGCCGCCCGACACCCAGAACGTCGAGCGCATCGAGGTGCTGAAGGGCCCCGGCGGCGGCCTGTTCGGACGCAGCGACCCCGGCGGCCTCGTCAACATCATCACCAAGCAGCCGACGACCGAGCGCTTCGTCGAGATGGGCGGGCTCTGGGGCTCGTTCGAGCAGTTCCGCGGCACGGTCGATGCGGGCGGCGCGCTGAACGAGGACGGCACGCTGCTCTACCGCTTCAACCTCGCGGGCGGGCGCCAGGGGAGCTTTCGCGATTTCGTGGACGGCGACCGGCTCCTCGTCGCGCCCGTCATCAGCTGGCAGGTCACGCCCGACACCCGCGTGACCGTCGAGACCGAGTTCCTGCGCAACCGCATCGTGTTCGACCGCGGCGTCATCGCGATCAACCGCCAGCTCGGCCTGCTGCCGATCTCGCGCTTCCTCGGGGAGCCCGGCCAGAGCACCTACCAGTCGAACGACACGATGCAGATCCGCATCGATCACCGCTTCGACGCCGACTGGCAGATGCGGCTCGCCACCCATTTCAACACCGGGTCGCTGGAGGGCGAATCCGCCGAGATCAGGAGCATCGCCGCCGACAACCGCACGGTGGCGCGCGACCGCAACGTGCGCGACTACCGCTGGGACGTGGCGATCGGCCAGGCCGAACTCGTCGGGCGCTTCGACACGGCCGGCATCGGCCACACCCTGCTCCTCGGCTTCGAGCGCGAGAGCACGGACAGCCGCGTGCTGTATCTCCGCTCGAACTTTCGCACGAGCCCCTACAGCATCGACATCTACAACCCCGGCTACGGCCAGCCGCTGCCGCCGCTCACCATCCCGCGCAACAACCTGGAGCGGGTGACGAACACCGCCCTCTACGCCCAGGACCAGCTGAGCTTGAGCCCCGAGTGGAAGGCGCTCCTCGGCGTGCGCTTCGACTTCTTCGAGCAATCCTTCCTGGAGCGCATCCCGCGCTCGCTCACCGAGCAGTCGCGGGCGGCGGCCTCGCCGCGGGCGGGCCTCGTCTACCAGCCGATTCCGGAACTGGCGCTCTACACCAATGTCGGCACGAGCTTCCGGCCGAATATCGGCCCGGACGCCGCGGCGGTGGCGCGCTCCGGGCCCTTCGCGCCCGAGACCGGGCTCGGCTACGAGGTCGGCGCCAAGCTCGACCTGTTCGGCGGCGCGCTCGGGCTCACCGCGGCGGCCTTCCGGGTCGAGCGCCGGAACGTGCTGACGGCGGACCCCGCCAACAGCGGCTTCTCGCTGGCGGCCGGCGCGGTGCGCAGCCAGGGCTTCGAGCTGACCGCCGCCGGCCAGATCACCCCGGAGATCAAGATCCTGGCTGGCTACGTCTTCGCCGACGCGGTCGTGACCGAGGACAACGTGCTCCCCGTGGGTGCGCCGCTCATCAACGTGCCGCGCCACTCCGGCAGCCTGCTCGCCGTGCACGAGGTGCAGGCCGGCCTCTGGAAGGGGTTCGGCATCGGCGGCGGCGTGCGCGGCGTCGGCGAGCGGGCGGGCGACGCCGCCAACGGCTTCAAGCTGCCGGCCTACATCGCGGTCGACGCGCTCGCCTACTGGCGCTACGAGAATTTCCGCTTCGCGCTCAACGTCGAGAACGTGTTCGACACCGAGTATTACGAAAGCTCGCTCAATGCCTTCCGGGTCTATCCGGGCGCGCCGCGCCGCTTCACCGGCACGATGACGGTGCGGTTCTGATGGCGGAGGAGATGCCCGTCGATCGGACCGTCCTGGCGCTGCAGGGCGTCGTCAAGCGCTTCGGCCCGCGCACCGCGCTCGCGGGCCTCGATCTCAGCCTGCGCCCGGGCGAGGTCTTCGCGCTCCTCGGGCCGAACGGGGCCGGCAAGACCACGACGATCAACCTGATCCTCGGCTTCCTGCGGGCGGATGCGGGCACGGTGCGGGTGCGGGGCGTCGATGCGGGGGCCGACCCGGTGGGCGCACGGGCGCACGTCGCCTACATCCCCGAGCAGGTCGCGCTCTATCCCACGCTCTCGGGGCTGGAGAACCTGCGCTACATCGCGACGCTCGCCGGGCTCGACCTCCCGAAGACGGAAGGCCGCGCGCTGCTGGCCGAGGCCGGCCTCGGCGCGGACGCCCACGACCGGCCGGCCGGCGCCTACTCGAAGGGCATGCGCCAGAAGGTCGGCATCGCGATCGCGCTCGCCCGCCGGGCCGGGCTGCTGCTCCTCGACGAGCCGACCTCGGGCCTCGATCCGGGCGCCGCGGCCGAGTTCTCCGGCACGGTGCGGGCGGCGGCCGCGCGCGGCAGCGCCGTGCTGATGGCGACGCACGACCTCTACCGGGTGCGCGAGATGGCCGACCGGGTCGGCGTGCTCGGCGCCGGCCGCATCGTCGAGGAGATCGACCCGAGGAGCCTCGACCACGTCGCGCTGGAGCGGCTCTACATCGAGCGGCTCGCGGGGAGCGCGGCGTGAGGCGGGTCGCGGCCGAACTCGCCCTGACCTTGCGCGACGTGCGCCTGCGCTGGATCGGCGCCGTGCTCGTCCTGCTCCTCGCCGTCGCCGGGCTCGCCGCGTGGCGGGAGGCCGCCGCCTACGGCGCGGAGGTCGCGCGCATCACCGCCGCGGAGCGCGACCGCTGGCTCGGGCAGGACGCCAAGAACCCGCATTCCGCCGACCATTACGGCCTCTGGGTGTTCCGCCCCTCCGCGCCGCTCGCGGTGCTCGACCCCGGCACCGAGCCCTATACGGGCCGGATGGTGCGGGTGGAGGCGCACCTGTTCAACGACGCCGTCTACCGCGCCGTGCAGGATGCGGGCCCTCTTGCCCGCGCCGGCCTCGGCAGCGTCGCCGACATCGTGCAGCTGGTGGTGCCGCTCGCCGCGATCCTCATGGGCTTCTCGGCCTTCGCGGCCGACCGGGAGCGCGGCACGCTCCGCCTCGCGCTCGGCAACGGCGTGCCGCCGGGCCGGCTCTTCGCCGGGCGCCTCGCCGCCCTCCTCGTGGCGCTGGCGCTCGTGGTCGGGCCGCCGCTGCTCGGGCTCGGGGCGCTCGCGGCCCTGAGCCTCGGCTCGGAGGGCTGGCAGGTCTGGCCGCGCCTCATCGCCTGGGTCGCGGCCCAGCTCGCCTATGCGGGCGCCTTCCTGCTCGTCGCCATGCTGGCCTCGCTGGTCGCCCGCACGGCGCGCGGCGCGCTCTCCGTCTCGCTCGCCGCCTGGGTGCTGCTCTGCGTCGCCGCCCCGCGGCTCGCGGGCGCGGGCGTCGAGCTGGTGCGGCCCGCCCTCCCCTACCGCGCGGTGCGCGCCCGGATCGATGCCGGCTTCCGGGCGCATCGCACGGCGGAGGCGAACGACACACGCGTCCGCGAGGTGCTGGCCCGCTACGGCGCGAGCGATCCGGACGAGCTGCCGGTCGACCTGCGCGGCCTGATGATGTCCGAGAACGAGAGCCACAACTTCGCGGTCTACGACCGCGAGCTCGGCGCCTTCTTCGACAGCCTCGCCGCCCAGGAGCGGGCGGCGGCCTACGCGGGCCTCATCTCCCCGCGCGTCGCCCTGCAGGCCCTGTCGCAGACGCTGGCCGGCACCGACTTCGCCGCGCACGCCCACTTCGTCTGGGCGGCGGAGCGCTACCGCCGCACCATCTCGGAGCGGATGAACGCCGAGATCCGCGACCACCCGCAGGGCGGCGGCCGGGTGCTCGTGGCCGGGCCGGAACTCTGGCAGGAGATCCCGCCCTTCGCGCACGCGCCGCTGCCCCTCGCCCGCGCGCTCGCCGACGCGCGCGTGCCGGCCCTGATCCTCGCCCTGTGGCTCGGGGCGCTCGCGGCGCTCGCCGTGCCGCTCGTCCGGAGGCTGAAGCCCTGAGCGCCGCCCGCTTCTCCCGCCTCGTCGCCGCCGAGCTGCGCCTCGTCCTGCGCGAACGCCTGACCTGGGCGATCCTGGCGGCCCTCCTCGCGGCCCTCTGCCTCGCCGCCCGCACGGGCGCCGAGCGCGTCGAGACGGTGCGCGCCGCAATCGCGCAGGCGGAAGACGACGGCGCGCGCACCGTGCGCGAGGCCCGCGCGGCGCACGCGCGCTACGCCCGGCCGAGCCCGATCACCGTGAACTACTGGCAGGACCCCACCGACGCCTTCGGCTACATGACCTACTTCCTGGCCGCCCACGCGGTGAAGCCGCCGACGCCGCTCGCGCACCTCGCCGCCGGCCAGTCCGACGTGCAGCCCGCCTTGATGCGGATCAGCTTCGGCTTCAGCACGGTCTTCGACGATACCGCCTACGAGCTCGGCAGCGCCGCCCGGCTCCGGCTCGGCGCCTTCGACCTCGCCTTCGTGCTGGTCTACCTCGTGCCGCTCGCCGTGATCGCGCTCGCGGGCACGCGGCTGGCCGCGGAACAGGATACCGGGATCCTGAGGCTGATCGCGGCCCAGCCGGTCGGCCCGCGCCGGGTCGCCGCCGCGAAGTTCGGGGCCGTGGGGCTCGTCGCGCTCGCGGGCGTGCTCGGGGGGACAGGGCTGGCGCTGCTCGCGGCCGGCTGGGCCGGCCCGCTCGCGGGCTGGGGCGGCGTGCTGGCGCTCATCGCCGCATGTCTCGCCGCCTACACCCTGTTCTGGGTCGCGGCCTGCGCGCTCGCCGCAAGCCTCTGGCGCGGGGCGGTCGCGGCGCTCGCGATCCTCGTCCTCGCCTGGGCCGGCCTCACCGTCGCCCTGCCCACCGCGCTCGGCCTCGCGGTGGACCTGCTCGCGCCGCGCCCCTCCCGCATCGCGGCGATCGACACGAGCCGGCAGGCGCAGGCGGCGTTCTACGCGGGCGAGACCGGCACGCGGGTCGCGAGTGCGTGGCTCGCCGCACGCGCCCCCGAGGCCGCCGCTCGGCCGGGCCCATCCGAGAAGCCCGAGATCAAGCGGCTCGCCCGCGACGCCTTCTACGACGCGGCGCTCGGGCAGACCCGGGCGGCCCTCGGCGCGCATGCCCGCGCCCTGGCGGCCTGGAGCGGGCGCCTCGCCCTGCTCTCGCCCGCGAGCGCGCTGGCGCTGGCGCTGGAGAAAGCCGCGGGCACGGACGCCGCCCGGCACGCCGCCTTCCTGGCGGCGAGCACCGCGTATCGCCGCGACCTGCGCGCCTTCTTCGAGCCGCGCATCCTCGCCCAGGCGCTCGATCCGGTCCCGGTCTGCGCCGGCTGCCCGGCGCGGCTCGACTTCGACGCCTACGACGCCGTGCCGGCCTTCGCGCCAGCCCCGGCCCTGGCGGCGGCCCGGCACCAGGCCGGGCTCAGCCTCGCGGCGCTCGTCGCCATGGCACTCGCGCTGGCGGCGCTCGCCCATCGCCGGCTGCGCAGGTGGCCGGCCTGACCTCTCACGAGACGGTGACCCGGATGATGCCCAACACGGCCGCGCCCCCCGCCGTGCGAGCCCGCATCGGCTCGATCGACGCGCTGCGCGGCCTCGTCATGCTGCTGATGCTCGTCGATCACGTGCGCGAGTTCTTCTACCTGCACGCGCAGGTCGGCGACCCGATGAACCTCGCCGCGACGCCGCCCGACCTGGTCCTGACGCGGGCCGCCTCGCACGTCTGCGCGCCGGTCTTCCTCCTGCTCACCGGCCTCTCGGCGAACCTCTACGGGCAGAAGCACGGCGACCGGGGCGCCGTCAGCCTCTTCCTGCTGAAGCGCGGGCTGCTGCTGATCCTGCTCGAGATCACCCTGGTCAACCTCGCCTGGACCCGAAGCCTCTTCCCGCCGATCCTCTACCTGCAGGTGATCTGGGCGATCGGGATCAGCATGGTGGCGCTCGCCGGCCTGCTCTGGCTGCCGCGCCGGCTCCTCGCCGGCCTCGCGCTCCTCGTCATGTTCGGCCACAACCTGCTCGACCCGGTGCGGCTCGCGCCGGAGGAGACCGGCTACGCGCTCTGGTCGATCCTGCACCAGCGCGGGATGCTGCCGCTGCCCTGGGGCGCGGCGCGCACCTCCTACCCGGTGCTGCCCTGGATCGGCGTGATCGCGGCAGGCTACGCGCTCGGGCCGCTCTTCGCGGGAACCACCTCGCCCGCGCTCCGGCAGCGCCGGCTGCTCGCGCTCGGCGGGGCGCTGCTCGGGGCCTTCTTGGTCCTGCGCGGGCTCGACGGCTACGGCGAGCCGGTTCCGTGGCAGGCCGGTCCGACGCCGCTCCTGACCGTCCTGTCCTTCGTCAACCTGACCAAGTACCCGCCCTCGGCCGACTTCCTGCTGCTGACGCTGGGTCTCGGGCTCGCGCTCCTCGCGCTGTTCGAGCGGCTCCCCGCCGCCGGCCTGGGCTGGCTGCGCAGCTTCGGCGGCGCGCCGCTGTTCTTCTACCTCGCCCATCTCTGGCTGCTGCGGCTGATCCACGACGCCGCCCTGGCGCTCGGCCTCGGCGGCCGCTCCGGCGGGGTCGAACTCGCCGCGCCGTGGCAGATCTGGCTCGTCACGGCGTGTCTGAGCCTGCCGCTCTGGCTGGCTTGCCGCTGGATGGTCGGGTTGAAACGCCGGGCCGCTTGGCCGGGGCTGAGCTATCTCTGAGGCCGCTTTCACGGTGCTGAGGTTCGTTCCCCCTTCCCCGTGCGAAGCTATCGATGTTCACACATCCCGGGCGAAGCCCTTCGCGCTCTTCCCTCCCCCCTCTGCGGGGGAGGGAAGCACCCGAAGGGTGACGGGAGAGGGGTGAACGCTTCAGGCAGAGGCGGTGCCCTGCATAAGGCCGCGCCGTTGCCTGAAGCCGGGTTCCCCTCTCCCGACCCCTGCTGACGCAGGGGCCACCCTCCCCCGCAGAGGGGGGAGGGAAGAGCGCCGAGGATATCAGCAAGGCGTTGCGTGCCTCCCGTAGGAGCGCGGGGAGAGGGGGGCGCGCACCCTACCGCGTTGTGGGCAGGAGGGTGTCGGGCAGCCACATGGCGATGCCGGGCACGAGGCAGAGCACGAGGATCGCCACCGCCATCAGGATCACGAAGGGCAGCGTGCCCCAGATGATGTCCGAGAGCGGGATATCGGGCGCGATGTTCTTGATCACGAAGATGTTCAAGCCCACCGGCGGGTGGATCAGCCCCATCTCCATCGTGATCGTCATCACGACCCCGAACCAGACCAGGTCGAAGCCCGCCGCCTTCAGGGGCGGCAGGATGATCGGCGCCGTCATCAGGATGATCGAGACCGGCGGCAGGAAGAAGCCCAGCGCGATCACCAGCGCCAGGATCGTCACCAGCAGCAGCCAGGGCGAGAGCTGCATCGCCACGATCGCGGCCGCCGCCGATTGCGAGATGTGCAGGTAGCTCATCACGTAGGCGTAGAGCAGCGACATGCCGATGATCAGCATCAACATCGTCGATTCGCGCAGCGTCGCCGTCAGGATCGGCCCGACGTCCTTCGTGCGCCACACCCCGTAGATCAGCGCGATCAGCGCGAGCGCCAGAAGCCCGCCGAGCCCCGCCGTCTCGGAGGGCGTGGCGTAGCCGCCGTAGAGCGCCACCATCACGCCCGTGAGCAGCACCACGAAGGGCAGAACCCGCGGCAGGGTCGAGAAGCGCTCGCCCATGCTGTAGCGGTCCTCCGCCAGGATCGGCGAGGCGGGGCCGCCGGCCGCGTAGGCGGCTTTCGCCACCCCGTACTCGTGCCGGAAGCGGTAGACCGACCAGGCGGCGAACAGCCCGACGAGCAGCAGGCCCGGCCCGATCCCGGCCAGGAACAGCCGGCCGAGCGACTGCTCGGCGGCCACCGCGTAGAGGATCATGGTGATGGAGGGCGGCAGGAGGATGCCGAGCGTGCCGCCCGCCGCGATGATGCCCGCGGCGAATCCCGGCGAGTAGCCGCGCTTGCGCATCTCCGGGATGCCGGCCGAGCCGATGGCCGAGCAGGTGGCGGGCGAGGAGCCGGCCATGGCGGCGAACAGCGCGCAGGCGAAGACGTTGGCGATGCCGAGGCCCCCGGGGATGCGGTGCATCCAGGCGTGCATGGCCGAGTAGAGGTCCTGGCCCGCCTTCGAGCGCCCGATGGCCGCGCCCTTGAGGATGAAGAGCGGGATCGAGAGCAGCGTGATCGAGGCCATCTCCTCGTAGACGTTCTGGGCGACCGTATCGAGGGAGGCGCCGGGCATGAAGGCCAGCATGAAGACCAGCGCGACGGCACCCAGCGCGAAGGCGATGGGGATGCCGGCGAGCATGGCGGTGAGGGTGGCGCCCGCGTAGAGGGCGCCGATGGCGGCCACGCTCATCGCTTGGCTCCTGCGTTGGGGTTGGCGGTGGCGACCGTGGTGCCCATCGGGTCGGGTCCGCGGGGGGTGAGGTCGGGACGGTCGCGGACGTCGCGGTTGAGGTCGGCTCCGACGCCGATCTTGGGCTCGGCCCAGCCGGCGCTGCGGGGCCCGCGGGCCAGCGCCGCGGCGATCTGCAGGGCGAGCTGCAGGCAGAGCAGGCTCATGCCGAGCGCCATCATCGTGTAGGGGATCCAGAGCGGGGGCCCCCAGGTGGATTGCGAGACCTGGCCGTCGACCCAGGCCTCGTGGTCGAGCGACCAGCTCTTCCAGGCGAAGAACAGGCAGAAGGCGAGGCTGACGGCATCGACCAGGACGAGGCGGACGCGGTTGACGCCGGCCGGCAGGAGACCGGTCAGCGCCTCGATGGCCACGTGCCCGCGCTTGGCCTGGACGGCGGCGGCGGACCCGAAGGTGGCGCCGATGATGAGGAAGACGGCCATCTCGTCCTGCCACTCGGTCGGCTCGTGCAGGACGTAGCGGATGAGGACGGAGTAGCTCAGCACGAGGCAGGCGGCGACGAGCGCGAGCCCGCCGAGGCCGAGGATGAGGCGGTTGAGCAGGCCGATGGCGTGCTCGACCGCGCCGAGGAGGCCGGGCAGACGCGGGGCGGGCCCCGCCTGCGTCTCGGTGGCGGCGGTGGCCGCGTCGAAGCCGTGGCTCACGCGACCTGCTCCGCGAGCTTGAGGAGCTCCGCGCAGGTCGCGCTCTTGTTGGCGTAGTCCTTCCAGGCGGTGTCGCGGGCGATGGTGCGCCAGCGGCCCATCGTCGGCTCGTCGAGGTTCTGCACCTTGGCGCCGGCCTTGGCGAACAGCTCCTCGACGCGGGTGTCGTCGGCCTTGGCGCCCTCCTGGCCGAAGGATTCCAGCTCGGCGCCGACCGCCATGATCAGGTCTTGGCTGTCCTTGGGCAGGCGCTCGAACACGATCTTCGACATCATGATCGGCTCCAGCATGAACCAGTAGGAGCGCTCGCGGCCCGACGTCAGGGCCTTCGACAGCTCCTCCAGGCGGAAGGAGATCAGGCTGGTGGAGGAGGTGATCACCGCGTCGCAGGCGCCCGTCTGCATGGCGGCGTAGGACTCGTTCGAGGGGATCGAGAGGGTCGCCGCCCCCGCCTGCTTCATCATCAGGTCCATCTCGCGCGAGCCGCCGCGGACCTTCAGGCCCCGGGCGTCGTCGGGCGTCACGAGCGGGCGCTCGCGGCTCGCCACGCCGCCGGCCTGCCAGACCCAGGAGACGAGGACGATGCCCTTGGCCTCGAGGATCTCGGTGAGCTTGCGGCCGACGGGGGCCGCCTTCCAGGCGAGCGCCTGCTGGTAGGAGGTCACCAGCGCGGGCATCAGGCCGATATTCGTCTCCGGCACCTCGCCGCCCGCGTAAGGCGAGGGGTAGAGCGACATGTCGAGCGCGCCCTTGCGCATGGCGCCGAACTGGGCGTTCGTCTTCATCAGCGAGGAGCCCGGATAGACCTGCACCTCCAGCGCGCCCTTCGAGCGCTCGGTCACCGCCTTGGCGAACTTGCGGCACATCCGGTCGCGGAAATCGCCCTCGTCGATCGTGCCGCCGGGGAACTGGTGCGAGATCTTCAGGGTGGTCGCGGCCTGGGCCGCGCCCAGACCGAAGCGGAGGATGGCCGGCGCGGCGAGACCGGCGGCGAGCAGGGTACGGCGTGTCGGCGTCATCGTTCTCTCCCGCACCGCACAAGGGCGGCTCTGTTATTTATTGCAGCGCATCACGTATACTTGATGCCACTTCGAATATGGAGAAAAGACCGCCTTGTATATTTTGTCAACGCGTCCGTAGAATGCCGACGGAACGGCCGGGCCGCGCGACCGGAACGACGGACGGGGATGTCGGGAGCGGCGGACGGGACGGCGGACGGGACGACGGACATGAGCCAGGCACAGCGTCTCCGGCAGGTGATCGAGGAGGAGATCGTGGCGGGGCGGCTCGCCGCGGGTTCCCGGCTCGACGAGGCGCAGCTCGCCGAGCGCTTCGGGGTCTCGCGCACGCCGATCCGGGAGGCGCTGCTGCAGCTCGCGGTGACCGGGCTGGTGGAGACCAAGCCGCGCCGGGGCGCCGTGGTGAGCGCGCCCGCACCCGACCTCCTGTTCGCGATGTTCGAGACGATGGCCGAGCTGGAGGCGTCCTGCGGGCGCTTCGCGGCCCGCCGCCTCGTGCAGGCGGACGAGGCGGCGCTCCGGGCGGCGCTCGCGGCCTGCGCCACGGCCGCGGCATCGGGCGACACGGAGGCCTATTACGAGGAGAACCACACCTTCCACACGGTGATCTACCGGGCGAGCCGCAACGCCTTCCTGTGCGAGCAGGCCTACAACCTGCACCGGCGGCTGGCGCCCTACCGGCGGCTGCAGCTGCGGGCGCGGCACCGGCTCGGCCAGTCGCTCGCCGAGCACGAGGCGGTGGTGGCGGCGATCCTCGCGGGCGACGAGGCGGCGGCCGCCGAGCGCCTGCGCGGGCACGTGCTGGTGCAGGGCGACCGCTTCACCGACCTGATGATGAGCCTGCGGGCGATCGGCGACGCGGCCTGATCAGGCGGCGCGCCGCTCTCGCGCGCGGACCTGCGCGTAGGTGTCGAGGTAGCGGGCCGCGACCCCGGCCCAGGCGTAGCGGGCGAGATCCTCGGCGGGCGGTTGTCCCCGTGCGGCCAGGGCACCGTAGGCCTCCCGCACCGCCCGCGCCGCCGCGGCCGGGTCCGCGAAATCGCAGAGCGCGATGCCGGGGTGCCGGGCCGCGAGGTCCGTGAAGGAGGCGTTCGGGTGGACCACCGGCACCAGCCCGGCGCTCATCGCCTCGACCAGCGCGATGCCGAAGCCCTCGTACTCGGAGGCCGAGACGAAGAGGCTGGCCTCCCCGATCAGGTCCCGCACCCCGGCGGCGTCGAGCCCCGCATGGACGCCGACCGCCCCGACGAGCCCCGCCGCCTCGATCTGCGCCGTCAGGTCGGCGACCGTCAGGTCCGAGGGCACGCCGACGATCCGGAGCCGCCAGCCGGCCTCCTCCGCCCGGAGTTCGCGCATCAGCGCGATCAGCCGGTCGAGGCGCTTGTTGTGCGAGAAACGGCCGAGCGTCAGCAGGGTCCGGCAGGGCGCCGGGCTCGCGGCCCCCGCGAACTTGGCGAGATCGACGCCGTTCTCGATCACCGGCACGCCCCCCGGCACGATCGCGGCGAACTGGCGCGCGTCGCTCCCGCTGCAGCCGACGACGGCGCCGTAGGCGCGCGCCGAGGCGCGGGTCGGCCCGTTGAACCAGAGCCGCTTTAGCCCGGCATGGGCCTGGGTGTGGAAGAAGCCGCCATGGGTCGTGGCGACCAGCGGCAGGCGGTGCAGAGGTCGCGTCAGGGCGAGCGCGTCGAAGAAGAAGTCGATCGCGTGGACGTGGACGATGTCGGCGCCCTTGAGCCGGCCCAGGAAGCCCGGCGCCAGGGGGTAGCGCGACGAGCCGCGGAAGGGCATCCGCTCGACCGCGACGCCGTCGATCGTCTCCCGGGCCGCGAGCCTCCGGCCCGGTTCCGAGAACAGGCGGTCGAGGGTCAGCACCCGGACGTCGTGGCCGAGGCGCACCTGCGCGCGGGCGAGGTTGGCGACGAAGTCCTCCAGCCCGCCGCGGTTCGGCAGGAACTGGCGGACGACGTGCAGGACGGCGAGGCGGTCGGTCACGGGCGCCCCCCGCAGCGGGGCGCCGCGCGGGCGGCGGCCTCGATCACCGCGGAGAGCGGGCCCGCGCCCGGCTCGATCCGGAAGTGGTAGGATGGCGGCCACCAGTCGCCCGCGCCCCAGGCGGCCCAGCCGACCCACTGGGCGGGATGGGCGTTCACGTGGGCCAGGATGGCGGCGAGGTGCTCCGGGCAGCCGGCCTGCGCGGAGGCGCCGACCTCGCCGAGATAGGCCCGGGCGCGGTTCCGCAAGAGCCAGCCGGTCAGGCGCTCGACGGCAGCGAGCGCGTCGGCGCCGCGCGGGCAGGCCCCCGAGCCGCCCGAGAAGTCGGCGTCGAGATACTGGTGCACGTCGTAGGCGGCGTTCTCGCCCGGATCGACGAGGCCCGGCATCGTGCGGGCGTTGTTGCCGAGCGGCGTGTCGGCCTCCCAGCTGTGCACCCCCGTCCAGAGCGTGCCCGGCACCAGCACGAGCTGGCGCGCGCCCACGTCGCGGATCGCCGCCACCGCGGCGTTCGCGGCCGGGAGCCACTCCGCCGCGGGGATGTCGTAGGGCTCGTTCATCAGCCCGAAGGCGACGGCGGGCTCGCTGCGGAAATGCGCGGCGAGCCGGCGCCAGACATCCGCGAAGGCGGCCCGCGTCGCCGCGCCGGTGCCGATGCGGTCCCGGCCGTGATAGGCGAAGTTGTGCAGGTCGATCACCGTGCGCATCCCGGCGAGCTTGGCCGCGACCACCGCCGCGTCGAGGCGCAGCAGTTCCGCCGCGTCGAGGGGCTCGGCCGTCCGCGGCTGCAGCCGCTCCCAGCGCACCGGCAGCCGCACGGCCGTGAGGCCGAGGGCACCGAACCGGGCGATCGTCCGCGCCGACGGATAGGCGTAGTCGGTGCCGTGGCGGCCCGGCAGGGCGCCGAACTCGGGCCCGCTCAGGTTCACCCCGCGCAGGCAGGCCGGCTCCGCGGCCCGCGCGGCCGGGACGCTCGCCCCGGCGAGGGCGAGGCAGACCGCGACGGACGGCGGCGCGAGCCGGAGGCCGCGCGGCCCGCACTCAGCCGGCCGCATGGGGCACCGGATGCGGCGTCGGCCGGGGCAGGCCGCCCCCGACGGAGGGACGCAGGACCGCCGTCGCCATGTTGTCGACGCCCCAGCGCCGCCGCACCCAGGAACTCATCCGCAGGTTGTAGCTCAGCGTCAGCACGAGGTTGGCGACCGCCACCCCGAGCATGCCCAGGACGTCGGCGAGGCCGCAGAGCAGCAGCCCGTAGATTGCGAACAGCACGGCGTTGTTGACGAGCAGGAAGCGCTCCCCGCCGCCGATCATCAGGAGGGACACGCCCGACCCGAAGAAGGCCGTGACGACGGAGGAGAGGCAGAGCACCAGCAGGACGTCGAGATGGGCGACGAAATCCGGCTTGAACAGGGCGAGCGCGTAGGGCCCGACGACGAGCATGCCGAGGGCGCCGGTCACGGAGATCAGGAAGCTCGCGAGGGAGAGGCGGGCGACGAGGCGCTGGAGGCCGGACCAGTCCGCGGCCTGGATACGCGCCGCGGCCATGGGCAGGCCGACGGTGTCGATGGCCGCGACCGGCAGCAGCAGCAGCGTCGCGTAGCGCAGGGCGACGAAGTAGAAGGCGGCCTCCTCCATGCCGAGCACCGCGCCGACGATCACGGTCTCGAGGTAGAGCGAGAGCGCGTGCACGCCGTTGTTGGCGGTGAAGTACAGGCTCTGTGAGCGCCAGACGGCCCGCTCGGCCGGGGCCGCCACGGCGCCCCCCGGCCGCAGGTCGGACCCGTGCAGGCGGACGAGGTGAACGAGCTGGAAGGCGGTGGCGGCGACGAACAGGGCCAGCACCAGCACCATCGCCTCGGTCGCCCCGTGGAGCACGCCCGCGAGCGCGCCGAGCCAGAGCAGCAGCGCTGAGCCACCCCGCCACACGATCTCCCGGGGCAGCAGCGCCAGGGCGAAGCGGCGCTGGATGCGGAAGAAGTTCTGCAGGTACTCGCTCACCGCGAACACCGCCGCGAAGGCGAAGGCGAGATGGAGCCTGTCGTAGGGATCGGGCAGGGAGCGCTCCGCCACCACGACCACCGCGCCCGAGGCCAGCAGGAACGCCAGCGCGAGGCCGAGCCAGACGACGTTGTGGCGCACGAGCACGCCGTTGGCCGCGCCGGAGCCGGCGTCCATCCGGTAATGCTTCAGCAGGAGGTTGTGCTGGCCGAGCACGGCGACGAGGCCGAGGCCGCTGCCGATCGCGAACAGGAAGACGTAGATGCCGTACTCGTAGGTGCCGAGCAGGCGGCTGGCCGTCAGCAGCGTCAGGAAGCCGAGGATCGCGCTCGCGAAGCGCGCGACGAAGGCCGTAGCGAACTGGCCGGACAGGGCCGAGCGCCGGATCGTTGCGACGAGCTTGTGCATGGGGCGCCGCGTCTCCCTGACGGGTCTCGGTCGGCCACCCCACCCGGCAGCCGACCGGAAACCGGCTATCACGGGGCGGACTAGCGCGGGATTAACGGGACGCCCTGAAAAGCCGCAGGTCCCTTCACGATTTCGACAAGTTTCGCACACCCTCGCGACCCGCCATTAACCACAGCGAACGTTAATCATCTTCGCGCGCGTCGAGTTCACCTCCAATCCACCGGGCAATGGTTAGATTTCGCAGGAATGACGGCCCTGCAACCCGTCGCGATGCGACGGCCCCGGAGCGCTCCATGTCACAGTCGAAGGTCGATCCGAGCCCGCCTTCCTGGCCCGACGACCGCTTCGAGATCGAGGCGGTCGCGGTCCACGATCTCACCCGCGCGGCGGCGTTCGAGCATCTGCGCGCGGCCATGGACCAGGGGCGGCAGGTCGCGCTCGGCTTCTGCAACGCCAACATGCTGCTGAAGGCGCTCTGCTCGGCGAGCTACGCGGGGACCCTGAAGAACCTCGTCCTCCTCAGCGACGGGGTCGGCCTCGACCTGTGCTCGCTCCTGTTCCGCGGCCGCTTCTTCCGGGAAAACCTCAACGGAACGGATTTCGTCCCGGCCCTGCTCGGCGGCGACGCGCGGGAGCGGACCGTGTTCCTGCTCGGCGCGCGGCCCGGCGTCGCCGAGGCGGCGGCGCGCAACCTCGCCCTGCGCTATCCCCAGCACCGGGTCGTCGGCACGCGGCACGGCTACTTCGCCCCCGCGGACACCGACGCGGTGATTGCCGAGATCAACGCGGCGGCGCCCGACATCCTGCTCGTCGCCCTGGGGAACCCGGACCAGGAGACCTTCATCGCCGAGCACGCGCACCGGATCGACGCGCGGCTCCTCATGGGGGTGGGCGCGCTGATCGACTACACGGCGGGCATCGCCGTGCGGGCGCCCGCGCCCGTGCGGCTCCTGCGGCTCGAGTGGCTCTACCGGCTAATGCGGGAGCCGCGCCGCCTCGGGCGCCGCTACACCGTCGAGGCCGCGCTGTTCCTCGGCATGATCGTGCGGCTCCGCCTCGCGACGCTGGTGCGGGCGCGCCGCGCCGACGCGCTGAGCGCGCCCTGACCGTGCCGCGGAGCCGTCCCGTGTCGCAGACCCACGCCCCCCGCGCGCAGGCCGCGGACGCGCGCCGGCCGGAGCCGGAGATCCCGGTCGCGTTCGAGGGCCTGCACGGCTGGTTCGCCCCCGGATCGAGCCGCCGCGGTGTCCTCCTGTGCGGAACCTACGGCTTCGAGCAGCTCTGCGCCTACCGGGCGTGGCGCGGCCTCGCCCGCTCGATCGCGGCCGCCGGATGCGCCACGCTGCGGCTCGATTACCCGGGCCAGGGGGATTCCCGGGACGCATCCCCGGGCGAGGACGCGATCGCCGCCTCGGTCCGGGCGATCCGGCAGGGCATCGCCTTCCTGCGCGCGGAGGGCGGGGCGGACGAGATCGTGCTCGTCGGCCTCCGGCTCGGCGCCACCCTGGCGGCGCTCGCCGCGCGGGAGGGCGGCGTCGAGCGGCTCGCGCTGCTGGCGCCCTTCGCGACCGGCAAGGCCTACCTGCGCGAGATGACGATGCAGGCGCGCCTGCTCGACGTCCTGCCGGACCGCACGCCGATCGCGCAGCCCCCCGGCTCCCTCCTCGTCGGCAGCTTCCATCTCGGGCCGGACGCGCTCGCCGCGCTGGCGCGGCTCGATCCGGCGGCGGAGCCGGCCGCGGAGTCGGCTGCCGCGCCCGCGCGGGTGCTGCTGCTCGGCGCCCGCACGGACGCGCTCGCGGGCCACTACCGCAGCCTCGGCGGCGCGGTGGAGGCGGGCCCCTTCCCCGACCTCACCCAGCTCGTCTCCGACCCGCTCTTCGCCACCGCGCCCGAGGCGACCTTCGCGGCGGTCCGGGACTTCGCCTGCGCGGGCGCGCTCCCGCGGAGCATGCCCGCGCGGGCGCCGAGGGCGCCGTGCCGCATCGCGGGCGCGGGCTGGACCGAGGAGACCGCCCGGTTCGGGCCGGGCCTCGTCGGCACCCTGTGTGGGCCGCCGGACGCGCACCCGGCCGGACCGGCCGTCCTCTTCGTGAATTCCGGCCGGAACGTGCGCTCGGGCCAGGGCCGGCAGACGACCCGGCTCGCCCGCAGGCTCGCCGCGGACGGCGTCGCCTCCCTGCGCTTCGACGCGCGCGGCATCGGCGACAGCGCCGACCGGCCCGACGGCGGGCTGCCGGTCTACGCCGCGGACGCGATCGACGACGTGCGCGCCGCGCTCGACCACCTCGCGAGCCGGCAGGCCGGACCGGTCGTCGTCCTGGGCACCTGCAGCGGCGGCTACCTGGCCTTCCGCGCCCTCTGCGCCGAGGCCCGCCTGGCGGCGGCGGTCCTGGTCAACCCGTACTGCTTCGCGCTGAAGCCCGGCACCGACGTGGAGGCGATGATCCGCGACGCGTTCCGCGGCACGGTGAGCTACGCCGAGCGGGCCCGGCAGGGCCGGTTCTGGCGCCGGATCCTCGGCGGCGAGATCCGTCTCGGGACGGTGGTGCGGGCCCTCTGGCGGGACGGGCGCGCGATGGCGGCGCGCGGCGCGGCGCGGCTCGCCCGCGCGCTGCCGGGCCGCGGGAGCGTCGTCGGCGAGATCGCACGGCTGCGCCGCCGCGGCGCACGGATCCGGCTGGTCTACAGCGCGGGCGACATGGGCATGCCCGCCCTGCGCACGCATCTGGGGGCCCATACCGGCCGGGCGGCCGCGCGCCTCGCGCGCCGGCTCGGCTACCCGGTCACGGTGCTGGAGGGGGTCGATCACAGCTTCAGCCTTCCGGCCGACCAGGACCGCCTGTTCGCGATCCTGACGCAGGTCCTGCGGGACGCGGCCGACACGACCGAACGCGCCCGCATCCCCGCCCGACGGTCGGCCCGCGGGCCGGCGGACGCGCGGCAGCGCGCGGAGGCGCAGGGCGCGGTGCCCGCGGGCGCGGTGTCGGCCCGGATCTGACGGACGGAAGACGGATCGAGCGATGACGGGCAGGACCATGTTCGGACACGGGGCGACGCAGGAAGCCGGCTCGGGCCCGCGCGCGCCCGCCAGCCTCGGCCGGCTGGTGCGCCGCCTCGGTGCCGCCGTACCTGCGCGCGCGGCGGACGGCACCGCGCGGCGCGCCGTCCTGGCTGTCACGGGGCGGGAGGGGGTACGCTGCGGCGTCGCCGACTATGCGGACCGGCTCCGCGCGGTCGTCGCCGCCCGCGGGATCGACGTGCGGCTGGAGCGCCTGCCGCGCTGGTCGCTCGCCGGCCTGGCGCGGATCCGGCTGCGCTGCGGCCTCGGCGGGCGTGACGTGCTGCACATCCAGTATCCCTCCCTGGACATGGGCCGCTCCCCGGCGGTCGGGCTCGCACCGCTCACGATCGGCGGATCGCGGCTCTACCTGACGCTGCACGAGTTCACGATCTTCGGGCGGGTCCGCAAGCTCTACATGCTGCCCTTCGCCCTCTCGCGGGCGACGGTGATCTTCTCGAACGCCCACGAGCGGCAGGCCTTCGAGCGCTTCTTCCCGGTCCGACGCTGCCGGACGCAGGTGGTGCCGATCGGCTCGAACATCGCGGTGCGGGGCGCTCCCCCGGCCTCGGAGCGGGCGCGCGCGCTGGTCTATTTCGGTCAGATCGGCCCGGGCAAGGGGCTCGAAGCGTTCCTCGACGTGGCCGAGCGCGTCCGGGCCGCGGCGCCGGATGTCGAGGCCGTCGTGATCGGCTCCGCCCCGGACCGCGCCTGCCCGGTCTTCCGGGCGGTGGCGGAGCGGGCGGGGGCACAGGGCCTGCGGCTCGTGCTCGACGCCGAGCCGGAGCGGGTGTCGGAGGAGCTATCGCGGGCGCGCGTCGCCCTGCTGCCCTTCCCGGACGGCGTCAGCGAGAAGCGCGGCTCGGCCATCGCCTGCCTGGAGCACGGCCTGGCCGTCGTCACCACCCACTCGGACAAGACGCCGGACTGGCTCCGGAGCGCCACCGTCCGGCACGACGGCACCGCGGCGACGGCATCGCGGATCCGCGCCCTCCTGGATTGCCCGTCCGCGGCGGCCCCGGACCTCGACGCCGCCGCCTTCCGGGCCCTGCGCTGGCCGGACATCGCCGAGCGGCACGCGGGTCTCTACGGCTTCGGGTGAGCCGGCGGCGCCGCGCCGGCACGCCCCTCCCCCCGAGCGGCGACGCGGCGCGGGACGACGGCGGCGGGGCCGAGGACGAGGCGAAGCACAGGATCGGGGGACGGGCCGCGCGGCTCGGCACCCGGCAAAATCTGCAGCCCCATATCGGGACACGGACCGCAACCGCGGCAAACCCGGCCTTTACCGTACCGGCGGCATGGTCCCCTGGTCAGTCGCGTAACCGGTGTTTGCCATGGCTTCCCCGCGTACCGTGGTCGCTGGCGCACCCGCCCGGAAACAGGTCTCGCGTACCGGGCGGACGCCGGCGCCGCGGATGGGTCTCGTACCCGCCCAGCGCCTACCTCTCGACGAGGTGCTCCTCGGCGACTGCGTCGCCCGGATGAACGCCCTGCCGGCGTCCTCCGTGGACTGCGTCTTCGCGGACCCGCCCTACAACCTCCAGCTCGGCACGGCGGGCCTGCTCAGGCCCGACCAGAGCCGCGTCGACGCGGTCGACGACGACTGGGACAAGTTCGATACGTTCGGTGCCTACGACGCCTTCACGCGCGACTGGCTCGCCGCCTGCCGCCGGGTGATGAAGCCGAACGCGACCCTCTGGGTGATCGGGTCGTACCACAACATCTTCCGGGTCGGGAGCGCGTTGCAGGATCTCGGTTACTGGATCCTGAACGACATCGTCTGGCGCAAGGCCAACCCGATGCCGAACTTCCGCGGAAAGCGCTTCACCAACGCCCACGAGACGCTGATCTGGGCCTCCCGCTCGGCCGAATCGAAGGGCTACACCTTCCACTACGAGGCGCTCAAAGGAGGCAACGAGGACCTCCAGATGCGCTCGGACTGGTTCATCCCGCTCTGCACGGGCGAGGAGCGCCTGAAGGGCTCCGACGGCCAGAAGCTGCACCCGACGCAGAAGCCCGAGGCGCTGCTCGCCCGCACGCTCCTCTCCTCGACCAATCCCGGCGACGTGGTGCTCGACCCGTTCTTCGGCACCGGCACCACCGGCGCGGTGGCCCGGCGCCTCGGGCGCCGCTTCATCGGGATCGAGCGGGAGGAGAGCTACGCCGAGGCCGCGCGCGCGCGCATCGCCGCGGTGACGCCGCTCTCGCAGGCCGCCCTGATGGTGGCGCTGCCTAAGCGCGCCGAGCCGCGCGTGCCCTTCCTCAGCGTGATCGAGGCCGGGCACGTCCGGCCGGGCGAGACGCTGACCGACGAGCGCCGCCGCTTCAAGGCGACGGTGCGCCCGGACGGCCAGCTCGGCGTCGGCCCGGTCGCCGGCTCGATCCACAAGATCGGCGCGCTGGTCCAGGGCCTGCCGGCCTGCAACGGCTGGACCTTCTGGCACGCCGAGCGCGACGGCCGCCCGGTGGTGATCGACGCCTTCCGCGAGAGGATGCGCGCCGCGATGGCGGGGTGAGGCCGTCTCCCCGGGAAGCGGCGCTGCGGTCTCGGCCGCACCACCCTTTCCCGGACGCCCGGAGCGTCAGCGGAGGGTGATCCGGGACCCAGCGCACAAAGTCGCGCAGCGTCCGAGTTCTGCAACGTCGCCGAAGATCGGGCCGCTTCGCGGCACATCGCTCTCTGGATCCCGGATCACCGTCCACTCCGTTCCAGGCGTCCGGGAAAGCGGTTCCGGTTCATCCGCGAAGGCACCCCTTCAAGCGGAAAGTCAGGTCCTCTCCCCGTCCGCCTCCTTGCCCTCCTCGACTTCGGGCGCGACCTGCCCGAAGTTCAGCACCGCGACCAGGGCGACGCCGCCGAAGACGTTGCCGAGGAGCGTCGGCACGAAGAAGCGGAACGCGTAGTCGTTGAGCGAGGCCGCCCCGGTCATCACGAGGTAGAACGCCTCGACCGAGCCCGCCACGATGTGCTCCAGGCCGCAGAGCGCGACGAGCCAGGTCATCAGCACGATGACGAGGGTCGCGGCCGTGCCGGTCGCGGGCAGGATCCAGACCATCAGGGCGATGATCCAGCCGGCGAAGATCGCCTTGACGCAGGTCGGCCAGAAGTCGAACGCGACCGTGAGGTGGCTGATCTCCGCGAAGGCCGCGTGCAGCTCCGGCGGGAAGGCGCCCGCATGCACGATCACGGCGGCGACGGCCGCCGTCGCCAGGATGTTGCCGGCGAGCACGATCGCCCAGAGCCGAGCCAGGCGCCACGCGGTCTTCGGCGTGCGGTCGTGCAGCAGCGGCAGCACCGGCGTGATGGTGTTCTCGGTGAAGAGCTGCTGCCGGCCCAGGATCACCACGAGGAAGCCGACGGCGTAGCCCATGGTGCTGAGCGCCTTGGCCCATTCGGCGGCGGGCAGGTGCGCCTTCAGCGCGCCCGGCACGATCAGCGACAGGGCGATGCTCAGGCCCGCCGAGAAGGCCGAGAGGAACAGCGCGCCCCCGTGGCGGCGCAGCTCCTGGTCGCCGTTGCGGCGGATGACCTCGTGCAGGACGTAGGCGTCGGGCCGGCCGATCGAGCGGACGATGTCGTCGAGCGCCTCGCGCTCCTCCGCGCGCTCGCCCCCGTCCCGCTCGCCCATGCCGCCTCCCCCGCCCGCCGGATGCCCCTGTGAGGAAAGACGCCCGTCAGGCGGAAAGTTCGGCCACCAGCGCCTCGATCTCGGCGCGGGCCGCTCCCAGCGCCGCCGCGTCCTTCGAGCGGACCACGATGCGGTTCTGGAAGCCGGTCTGCGTCATCGAGGGGTAGGAGCCGACCGACACGCCCGGGTGCCGGCCCGCGATCTCGCCGAGCCGGCCCGCATAGGTGCCCTCCGGCAGGCCGCGCGCCTCGATCGTCTCGGAGAGCATCGCCGCGCCGCGGGCGAGCCCCGGCCCGATCTGGTCGAGCATCGCCTGCATGATCGCGGGCACGCCCGCCATGACGAAGACGTTGCCGATGTGGAAGCCCGGCGCCTTCGAGATCGGGTTCGGGATCAGCGCCGCCCCGTCCGGGATGCGGGCCATGCGCAGGCGCGCCGCGTTGAGATCTTCCGGCTTGTGCCGCTCCAGCAGCATCGCCCTGGCGCGCGGATCGACGTCGATGCCGACCCCGAAGGCCTCGGCCACGCAATCGGCCGTGATGTCGTCGTGGGTCGGCCCGATGCCGCCGGTGGTGAACAGGTAGGTGTGGCGGGCGCGGAGCTGGTTCACCGCCTCGACGATCGCCTCGGCGACATCCGGCACGATGCGCACCTCGCGCAGGTCGATACCGATGGCGGTGAGGTAGTCGGCGATGGTGCCGATGTTCTTGTCCTTGGTGCGCCCGGACAGGATCTCGTCGCCGATCACGAGGACGGCGGCGGTGACGGCGTCGGAATCTGTGCTCATGCGGCCCTCGGGATGACGCGCCGCAGATAGCGCGCGGGGTGGTCCGCGGCCACGGTCTTCCCGCGGGGCTGCGCGCGCCGTAAGCGGGGCGGATGCAGTTTCCCTCTCCCCTCGTCGAGGGCCGGCTGGTGCGGCGCTACAAGCGCTTCCTCGCCGACGTCGCGCTCCCCGACGGCACCGAGATCACCGCGCACTGCGCCAATCCCGGCGCGATGCTGGGCCTGAACCAGCCCGGCGCCCGCGTGCTGCTCTCGGTCTCCGACAACCCGGCGCGCAAGCTCGGCCATTCCTGGGAGCTGGTGGAGGCGGACCTGCCGGGCGGCCCGCAATGGGTCGGCATCAACACCGCGCGCCCCAACCACCTCGTCGCCGAGGCGTTTCGGGCGGGCCTGCTCGCGCCGCTCGCGGGCTACGACGGGCTGCGGCCGGAGGTGCGCTACGGCCGAGCGAGCCGCGTCGATTTCCTGGCCACCGGTCCCGGCCTGCCGCCCGCGCATGTCGAGGTGAAGAACTGCCACCTCATGCGCACGCCCGGCCTCGCGGAGTTCCCGGACTGCGTCGCCGCCCGCAGCGCCCGGCACATGCGCGATCTGGCCGACGTGGTCGCGGCGGGCGGGCGCGCCCTGGTGATCGTGGTGGTGCAGATGCGGGCGGAGGCCTTCGACGTCGCCCGCGACCTCGACCCGGCCTTCGACCGCGCCTTCCGGGAGGCCCGCGCCATGGGGGTCGAGACCCATGCCTACCGCTGCGCGGTCGGCCCCGAGGGCGTGCGCGTCGCCGAGCCCATCCCGGTGGTGACGCCGCCGTAAGGGCGGCTCCCCGGGGGAGGGACAGCTACGCCCGCTCGAACACCACGTTCAGTCGGGTGCGGGTCAGTTCGCGGTAGCCGTGGCTCTCGAGGAGCTTCGGCAGGTCGAGCTGCCACTGGTCGGTGCCGTTCTCGAGGAGCAGCAGCCGGGGCAGCAGCCTGGCCGGGGCCTCGCGCAGGAACGGCTCGAGGATCAGGTCCTCGGCGCCCTCGACGTCGAGCTTGACCGCGTCGATGCGCGTGAGCCCCTCCGCGCGCACGAGGTCGAGCAGCGTCACCGCGGGCACCCGGATCTGGGCGCCCTCGTTGGTCCCCACGATCTTCAGGCTCGACTCGCCGCGGTTGCGCGGGTCGATGAACAGGGTCAGCTCGCCCGCCTTGTCGGCCACCGCGCAGGCTACCGCCTTGACCGTGTGGAACGGGTTCTGGGCGATGTTGTAGCTCAGCCGGTCGAACACGTCGGGCTGCGGCTCCACCGCGACGATGCGGGCGGACGGGCCCGCGAAGGCCGCCACGAACAGCGCGTAGGCGCCGATATTGGCGCCGATGTCGAGGAAGACGCAGCCGGGTTGCAGGCGCTCGCGCAGGATCGCCCGCTCCGCGGGGTCGAAGAACTGCGGGGTGAAGAGCACCTTCTTCTCGCAGTTGTTGTTGTAGGGGTGCAGCCGCATGCGCGCGCCGTAGCGCTCGACGTCGAGGGGGCGTCCGCGCAGCAGCGAGATGGCGACGCGGCGCAGGAAGAGCGCGAGGCGGCGCCCGCCCCAGCTCTCGGCCGGGATGCTGGCGGTGCGCCGGGCGATCGCGGCCACGAGGCCGGTCGGGGCGTAGGTGCCGTAGGGTGAGGCGTCTGTCATCGCGCGGCGTGATGACAGCCGAACCGCCCGACGGCAAGCATCCGCGCGTTGCGGGGTCGGCACGCACCGTTCTAAGCCGGGCGGACGACGTGAGAGGACGCGACCAGGAATGCAGAGCTTCGATTCGGACGGCGTGCGGATCGCCTATATCGACGTGCCGCCAGAGAGCGGGACGGGCGCCCCCGTGCTGCTGATCCACGGCTTCGCCTCGAACCACGCGGTGAACTGGGTCAACACGCTCTGGGTGCGCACGCTCACCCAGGCGGGCTATCGGGCGATCGCGCTCGACAACCGCGGCCACGGCGAGAGCGAGAAGCTCTACGACCCCGCCCTCTACGGCTCCGACCAGATGGCGGGCGACGCGGTGCGGCTCCTCGACCATCTGGGCATCGAGCGGGCCGATGTGATGGGCTACTCGATGGGCGCGCGCATCGCCGCCTTCCTGGCGCTCGACCACCGGGCGCGGGTGCGCTCGGCGCTCTTCGGGGGCCTCGGGCTCCACCTCGTCGAGGGCCGCGGCCTGCCCGCCGGCATCGCGGAGGCGCTGGAGGCGCCCGCCGGGACGCCGGCCCCGAACCCGACGGCCGCCGCCTTCCGTACCTTCGCCGAGCAGACCCGCAGCGACCTGCGGGCGCTGGCCGCCTGCATGCGGGGCTCGCGCCAGACGCTCTCGCGCGCGGAGGTCGCACAGATCGAGGTGCCGGTGCTGGTCTCGACGGGCAGCCTCGACACGGTCTCGGGATCGGGCCCGGCGCTCGCCGCCCTGCTGCCGGACGCGCGCGCGCTCGAGATCCAGGGCCGCGACCACAGCACGGCGGTGGGTGCCAAGGAGCACCGGGACGGGGTGCTGGCGTTCCTGGCGGCGCAAGCCTAGCCGACGCGCTCCCTCCCCCCTCTGCGGGGGAGGGTGGCCCCCGAAGGGGGTCGGTCGGGACGAAGTCCCGCAGAGAGGGGAACCCGGCCGCCGGAAGAGGCTAGCACTTCATGAAGGGCGTGCCTGATCCTGAAGCTGGGGTCCCCTCTCCCGGCTCGCACGCGCGAGGCACCCTCTCCCGCAGAGGGGGGAGGGTCGGCGATGCGCTCAGCTCTTCAGCCGGTAGCCCGTGCGGAAGATGTACGTCACCGCCCCGAGGCAGAGGACGAGGAACAGCGTCGTCATGCCGAGGCTTGCCGCGATGCCGATGTCGGCCCGGCCGAAGAAGCTCCAGCGGAAGCCGCTGATCAGGTAGACGACCGGGTTGGCGAGGCTCACCGTCTGCCAGAAGGGCGGCAGCATCTCGATGGCGTAGAAGCTGCCGCCTAAGAAGGTCAGCGGCGTGATGATGAGGAGCGGCACCATCTGCAGCCGCTCGAACCCGTCCGCCCACAGCCCGATCACGAAGCCGAACAGGCTGAAGGTGACGGCCGTGAGCAGCAGGAAGGCCAGCATCCAGAACGGGTGCTCGACCCGCAGCGGCACGAAGAGCGCCGCGGTCGCCAGGATGATCAGCGCGATGATGATCGCCTTCGAGGCCGCCGCGCCCACGTAGCCCAGCACCACCTCGACCGGCGAGATCGGCGCGGACAGGATCTCGTAGATCGTGCCGGCAAACCGCGGGAAGTAGATGCCGAAGGAGGCGTTGGTGATGCTCTGCGTCAGCAGCGAGAGCATCATCAGGCCCGGCACGATGAACAGGCCGTAGGGCACGCCGTCGACCGTGTTCATGCGCGCGCCGATCGCCGCGCCGAAGACCACGAAGTAGAGCGAGGTCGAGATGACGGGTGCCAGGATGCTCTGCGTCGCGGTGCGCAGGAAGCGGTGCATCTCGAAGACGTAGATCGCCCGGACGGCGGGCCAGTTCATTCGGCTCATGATCTAGGCGCGCTCCCGCATCAGCCCGACGAAGATGTCCTCCAGCGAACTCTGCCGCGTCTGGAGGTCGGTGAAGCTGACCCCGGCCTGTGTGAGGTCGTTGAGGAGCCGGGTGATGCCGGTGCGCTCGGCTTGGCTGTCGTAGGTGTAGATGAGTTCGCGCCCTGCCGCGCCGAGTTCGAGGCCGCGGTCGGCCAGCGCCGGCGGCAGGGCGGCGAGCGGCTCGGCGAGCTGGAGGGTGAGCTGCTTGCGGCCGAGCTTGCGCATCAGCTCGGCCTTCTCCTCGACCAGGATGATGCGCCCCTTGCGGATCACGCCGATCCGGTCGGCCATCTCCTCGGCCTCCTCGATGTAGTGCGTCGTCAGGATCACCGTGACGCCCTGGTCGCGCAGGCGCCGCACGAGGCGCCACATGTCCTGGCGCAGTTCCACGTCGACGCCCGCCGTGGGCTCGTCGAGGAACAAGAGGCGCGGCTCGTGGGAGAGCGCCTTGGCGATCAGCACGCGCCGCTTCATGCCGCCGGAGAGCTGCATCATCCGGCTGTCGCGCTTCTCCCAGAGCGAGAGATCGCGTAGCACCCGCTCGATATGGGCCGGATCGCGCTTCAGCCCGAACAGGCCTCGGGTGAAGCTCACCGTCTTGATGACGGTCTCGAAGGCGTCGGTGGTCAGTTCCTGCGGCACGAGGCCGATCGTGGCCCGCGCCCGCCGGTAGTCGCGGGCGATGTCGTGCCCGTCCACCGTGATCGTGCCGCCGGTCGGCGTGACGATCCCGCAGATGATGTTGATCAGTGTCGACTTGCCCGCACCGTTCGGCCCGAGCAGCGCGAAGATCTCGCCGCGGGCGATCTCCAGGTTCACGTCCGCGAGTGCGGAGAGGCCGGAGGCGTAGGTCTTGTGGAGGTTCTGGATCTGGAGAATCGGCGGCATCGCGGTCTGAGCTTCCGGTCGGCGCCGAGGTAGCGCAGGCGTGGCATGGTGGCGACCACGGCGGCGGTGATCGGCTCGCCGGACGGTCCGCCGCGTGCCGAACGGCACATCGAGGGCGGGATTATCCTCTCACGCGATGGGCCTTCGATCGGCTCGGCCGACTCCTACGGATAGAGCGCGACCTTTTCCCGGACGCCTGGAGCGCCAGCGGAAGGTGATCCGGGACCCAGCACAGAGAGTGTCGCGCAGCGGCTCGATCTTCGACACGGGCGCAGGATTCGGTCGCTTCGCGTCGTCCCGTGCTGGGTCCCGGGTCGCATTCCGCTCACGCTCCATGCGCCCGGGAGAAGGGCGGTGCCCGCACCTGAAGGGTGGCACCCGTTCCCGCGCGGCCTCAGGTCGATGCCGGGCCTAGGCCGACAGCCGCCAGCGCCGCATCGACCTCCGCCGGCCCGAGCGCCCGGATCACCGGCCCCGAGGTCCAGACCAGGTGCGGGCGGATCGCGTGGCCCGGATAGATCCGCGCGAGCAGGCTCGCGTAGAGGGCGATCTGCCCGGCATCGGCCTCCGGCAGCGCGTCGCCGTCCGGCGGGCGGCCGGTCTTGAAGTCGCAGAGCCAGACCGTGCCATCCGCCACCGCGAGGCGGTCGACCCGGCCGAAGACCGGCCGCTCGACGCCGCCGACCACGACCCGGCCCGACAGGCTCACCTCCGCGCGCGCCCCGGCCGCGAAGAGCGGCGCGAGGCCGGGATCCTCGATCACCCGCAGCGCCGCGCGCACGATGCGCTCGCGCTGCGGCTCGGGGAGCGCCGGGGCGCGGGCGCCCACATAGGTGCGGGACGCGGCCAGGCGCCTCTCCGGCTCCAGCCGGGGCAGGTGTTCCAGCAGGGCGTGGATCAGGATGCCGCGGCGGCGCGCCTCGGCGTCGGCCTGCCGCGGCGGGATCAGGCGCTGGCCGTCGGCCGCCTGCAGGGCGCCGGAGGGGCTGAGCGGCGGGGGCGCCTCGGCCTCCGCCGGGGCCGGCGCGTGCAGCCACGCGGGAACCGGAGGCGGTTCGGGCGCGGGCGTGCCCTCGGGCGAGGCCGCGGCCTCGGCCTCGCCGTCGTGCCAGAGCGTGACCGGGCCGTAGGGCGTCTCGCGCGCCTCGCCCGCGCCGAGCGCCCCCTCCAAACCGGCCCGGATCATCCGGCACCACGCGGCCTCGGTCTCGCGCTCGTGCCCGCGATAGGGCGCCACCACGAGGCGGTCGGCCGCGCGGGTCATCGCCACGTAGAGCAGGCGGTTGTGCTCCTCCCGCCCCCGGGCCTGCAGCGCCGCGCGGGCTTGCGCCAGCGCCGCGCAATCGTGGGCGCGCGCGCCCGACCAGACCGGCGGCAGCGCCTCCTCGACCATCGGCAGCAGCGGCGGGTCGTTGCGCCCGAGCGGCTCGCAGCCGTCGATCACCACCACGACCGGTGCCTCCAGGCCCTTGGCACCGTGCACGGTCATCACCCGGACCTCGTCGCGGCCCGATTCCATGTCGCGCTTGACCGTGTGGCCCTCCGCCGAGCCGTGGTAGCGCGCCAGGAACCCGCCGAGCGAGGGCGCGTCGATGCCCTGCTCGGCCTGGGCGGCGGCGGCCAGGAACACGTCGATGGCGTCGCCCGCCTCGCCGCCGAGCCGCGAGACGAGCTTGGCGCGCCCGCCGCGCGGCCCGAGCAGCGTCGCGTAGAAGCCGAACGGCCCCTCGGCGCCCGCGAGCGCGATCCAGCCGGCGAGCGCGTCGCGACCGCGGATCGCGGCCGGGTCGCCCGCTTCCGCGTGGCGGTGGAGCGCATCCTCCAGCGTCTCGGCGAGGTCGCGCCGGGCGGCGATGCGCACGAGGTCGTCGTCGTCGAGCCCGACCAGCGGGGTCTTGAGCGCAACCGCCAGCGTGAGGTCGTCGGCCGGCAACAGCCCGGCGCGGCCCACTGCCACGAGGTCGGCCACCGCGATGTGGGCGGCCACATCCAGCCGGTCCTGCCCGGCCACCGGCACGGCGAGGCCCTTGAGCGCCCGGATCACCTCCTCGAAGGCGGCACCGCGCTTTCGCACCAGCACCAGGATCTCGCCCGGGCGCCAGACGCGGCCCTGCGCGTCGCCGGTGGTCGTCCAGGTGCGGATCGCGCGGGCGATGCGCCGGGCCGTGAGCAGCGCGGGCGCCCCGGCCTCCGGCGCATCGACGGGCGCCGCCCAGGCGTCGGGCTCCGCCTCCTCGGCGGGCTCGGCGATCGGCCAGAGCTCGACGGCACCGGGCGCCGAGGGCCGCGCGCTCGCGTGCACGGTGCCGACCGCCGCGTCGCCGAAGGCGAGGCCGCTGTAATGCGCGGGCACGGCGAAGACGGCATCGACCGCCCGCAGCACCGCGCGGGTCGAGCGGAAGGAGAGCGTCAGCGGCACGTCCTCGAAGACGAGGTCGGCGCTCTGCGCCTCGCCCACCCAGGCGAGCCGGGTCGCGGCGAACTCGCGCGGATCCGCGCCCTGGAAGCTGTAGATCGACTGCTTCGGGTCGCCCACCGCGAAGCGGGTGCGGTTGAGGGCGCGCGCGCCCTCCCCCACCGCGAACTCGGCGGTGATGCGGCGCAGAATCTCCCACTGTTGCGGGTTGGTGTCCTGCGCCTCGTCGATCAGCACGTGATCGACACCGCGGTCGAGCTTGTACAGCACCCAGCCGGCGCCGACCCGCTGCAGCAGGTCGAGGGTCTTGTGGATCAGGTCGTCGAAATCGAGCGCGCCGAGCCGAGCCTTCTGGGCCTCGACGCGGCGGTGGATCTCGTCGGCCAGCACGAACAGGGACCGGGTCCGCTCGTGCGCGCGGGCGGCGCGCAGGCGATCGAAGAGCGGCACGAGGCGGTCGCGCTCGGCCTGCATCGCGGCGCGCACCGGCTCGGGCACCGCCTTGGTGCCGAGGCTGCGGTCGGCCTTGGGCGCGTCCTTCTCGGTGAAGAAGATCCCGCGGTAGAGGTCGAGCGCCCCTTCCGTCTCGCGGGCCGCGCGGGCGGCTTCGAGCGCGTCGGCCAGCCCCTCGTCGGTCTTGGCGCCGGTGCGCAGGCCCGCGATCAGTTCGGGGAGGTCGACGGCGCAGCCGTCGAGGATCGCGGCCTCCAGGCTCTCGTCGGTCTCGCCGGGCGCGAGACCGAGCGCCCGGCGCAGGCGGTCGAACCGGGTCTCCAGACCGGCCGCGTCGCCGAGGACCGCACGGGCCGCCATCGCGCCGCGGATCGCCCGGCGCAGCGCGTCGCCCGTCGCCTCCGGGGCGACGCGGGCCAGCGCCTCGCTCAAAGAGAGGTTGCCCGCCACCGCGTCGGCCAGCACGTTGGCGGTCTCGACCTCGAAGGCCTCGCGCGACTGCGTGTCGTCGAGCACCACGAAGCGGGCCGGCACGTTCGCCTCGAAGGGGAACATGTGCAGCAGGCGCTCGCACAGCGCGTGCAGGGTCTCGATCTTCAGCCCGCCCGGCGTCTCGACCGCGCGGGCGAACAGGCGGCGGGCCGCGTCGAGCCGCTCGCGCGAGGCGCGCTCGCCGGTCAGGCGCTCCAGCTCCTCGCCGAGCGCGGCGTCGTCCAGCGTCACCCAGCGCCCGAGCCGCTGGAACACCCGGATCGACATGTTGGCGGCCGCCGCCTTGGTGAAGGTGAGGCAGAGGATCCGCCCCGGCGCCGCCCCGTCGAGCAGGAGGCGCACCACCCGGTCGGTGAGCACCTTGGTCTTGCCCGCGCCGGCGTTCGCCGAGACCCAGGCGGAGGCGCGCGGGTCGGCGGCGCGGCGCTGGTTGGCCTCGGTGAGGGCATCGACGACGAGGCGGTGCAGCGTGGGCGCCTGGGCGTTCATCGGGATTGGCCCACAACCGTACCGGGAAGGGACGCGGGCAGCGCCGCGCTCTCCCTCCCCCCTCTGCGGGGGAGGGTGGCCCCTGCGTCAGCAGGGGTCGGTCGGGACGAAGTCCCGCAGAGAGGGGAGCCACGCTTCAGATCAAGGCTGTGGCCTTCACATCTGCTCAGCCCGATCCTGAAGCTGGGGTCCCCTCTTGCGGGACTTCGTCCCGGCCCCCCCTGCTGCGCAGGGTACCCTCCCCCGCAGAGGGGGGAGGGAAGATGCGGCAGCGTCGCGTCCATCACGCCTCCCCCTCCCCCGCCTGCGACCATTCGAGCACCCGCGCGAGGTGATCGTACGCGCCGTAAGCCCGCGCGTATTTCGGATAGGGCCGCGAGACGTAGGCCGCCTCGCCGGTCATGAAGCGGGCCACCAGCCCGCGCAGGCGCTCCGCGTGCTCCGCCACGACCTCCGGCACGCCGCGGGTCTCGCCGCGGGGCGTCTTCACCGGCATCGGCGTGAAGGCCTTCCGCCCGCCCGAGGCGTAGACGTAGAGCAGGTCCGGCGCGGTCGCGGTCCTTGGAAAACCCTTGAAGGCGCCCGCCATCAGCATCGCGGCCTCGAGCGTCAGCTGCGGCGAGAAGCCGGCGAAGACCTCGCGGTTGCTCGGCGGCAGGCCGGTCTTGAAGTCGACGATGCAGGCGCTGCCGTCGGCGCGGGCCTCGATCCGGTCGGCACGGGCGCGCAGGGTGAAGGTCTCGCGGCCCATCGGGATCTCCCAGCGGCCGTAGATCTCGGGATGCACCTGCCGCAATCCCGCCCGCCGCTCGACCTCCCAGGGCAGGTAGGCCGCGGCCATGCGCTCGTAGCGCGGCCACCACTCGGCGTAGAGCTCCGGATAGGTGTTCTCGATCTCCGCGAAGGCGTTCACGGCGATGTCGGCGAGATGCTGGGCCGCGAGGTCGAAGGCGGGCAGAGCCTCGGGAAAGCGCTCGGCGAAGGTCCCGAAGACGTCGTGCACGAGGGAGCCGCGGTCGCTGGTGCCGGGCTGGGCCGCCAGCGGATCGAGCGGGTCGAGCCCGAGCACGTGGCGGGCGAAGATGCTGTAGGGGTCGCGCACCAGGGTCTCGACCTCGGTGACGCTGAGCGAGCGCGGGAACAGCGCCGGGTCCGGCCGCGGCTTCGGCTGGGTGAGGCGCGGCTGCGGCGGCAGGCTGTCGATGGCGCCCACGTAGCCGAGGAAGCGCCGGCCGCGGGCCACCGCCTCGCCCCAGCGCGCCTCGCCCGCGAAGGCGCGCACGCGCTGCAGGAGCCGCGAGGGCACGGTCGGCGCGCCCTCGCGCTTGGCCGCGCGGGTGATGATCGCGTCGCGCGGGCCCAACCCCTGCACGAAGTCGTGCGCCATCTGGCCGATGCGGCGCTCGGGCGGGTCGAGCCCGACGCGCTCGCGCATCGGCCGGTTGAGGAAGGCGTCGGTCGTCGCCCGCATCGGCCAGACGCCCTCGTCGAGGCCGCCGAGCACGATCCGGTCGGCCGTCAGCAGGCGCGCTTCAAGCAAGCCGAGGACGCGCAGGCGCGGGTGCGGAGTTGTCCCTGCGCAGGGCACCATCCGCTCGCGGGCGAGCGCGGTGAAGAAGGCCGGGTAGTCGTCGAAGCGGCCGGGCAGGAGTTCCGGGTCGGTGAGTTCGAGGTCGTCGAACAGGGCGTCGAGGCAGTTCAACGAGGCGTCGGCGGTCTCGGGCGATCCCTCGGGCGCGGCGGTCAGCCGGTCGCAGGCGGCGCGGTGGCGGCCGGCGAGCGCCACGAGGTTGCCCTCCGCGGCCTCGCCCGGTCCGGGGAAGTCTGCGAACGCCTCCTCCAGCCGGTCAAGGAGCGCGGCGGCGAGGTCCCAGTCGATCGCCTTCAGGCGGCGCTTCGCCCGGGGCTGGCGCTCGGGCGCGCCCGCGCGCTCGGCGGCGAGCACCTGCCGGATCCCGTCGAAGCCGGGTTTCGGGGCGAGGCCGCGCAGCACCCCGATCTCCAGGGCGGCGGCGCCGCGCACCACGTCGGCGCGGGGCAGCCCGAGCAGCACGAGCGGGTGGGCGAGCAGGGCCAGCAGGCGGGGGGGGATGGCGTCGCCCTGCTCACGCAGGAGGTCGGCGGCGAGTTCGGCCGCGAGCCGCGCGAGGCGGCCCGCCGGGCTGCGGGCGAGGGGCACCCCGGCGCTGTCCTCCGCGACGATGCCCCAGCGGGCGAGTTCCTGGGCGACGCGGGCGGCGAGCCCGCGGTCGGGCGTGACGAGGGCCGCCGTGAGGCCGGGCGTTTCCAGCGCCTCGCGCAGCGCGATCGCGGCGGCCAGCGCCTCCTCGCGCTCGTCGGCCGCCTCGACCACGCAGAGATGGGCGAGGCCGAGGGCGGCGGTCCGGTCGCGCTCGGCCGGGTCGAGGCGGGCCCAGGCGTCGGTGGTCTCGGCCGGGCGGAGCGCCTGCGAGAGCAGCGCGGCGCGCGCGGCGGATTTCGGGTCCGGTCGCCCGAGCTCGACGACGGCGTCCCGCGCCACGTTCAGGCCCTGGCGGCCGACGAGCCGGTGCAGCACCGCCTGCGGATGGCCGTGGGCGATCTCGCGGTCCTCGCCGGTGCCCGTCTCGATCGCGTCCCAGCCGGCGGCGTCGAGGTCGCGGTCGAGGCCCGGCAGCACCACGGCGCCGCGGGGCAGGGCCGCCACCGCGGCGATGAGCCGGGCGGTCGCCGGCACCGAGCCGGTCGAGCCCGCCACCACCACGGGGTCGGCGGGCCGCTCGCGGGCGAGGCGCTTGGCCTCGGCCAGCACGAGCCCGCGGGCGCGCGAGACGGGATCGCTCATCCCGCGCTCGTCGAGGATTCCGGGCCAGAACTCGGCGGCGATGCGCACGAAATCGAGGGTGAGGCCGAAATAGCGCGAGTACTCCGCCTCGACGGCGCTGCCGATCTCCGACCAGGGCAGGCCCTCGACGGTGAGGGCATCCATCAGGCGCTCGAGATCGGCCGCGAGCCCGACCGCGTCGGCGGGCGAGGAGGGCACGAGGAACGGCACCTCGGCATCGAGCGGCAGCAGCGTGCGGTCGACGGTGGCCGCCCAGGACTGGACGAGGCGCGCGAGGATCAGCCGCCGCTCCAGCGGCGGCATCGGCGCGCTCAAGGGGTCGGGGCCGTTTTCCAGGAGCGGCTCGGCCGCGAGGTCGAGTTCCGCCTCGTCCGCCTCGCCGAGCGGGATCATGCGCGGCAGGAGCGCCGCCCCGCCGAGCCGCCCGCCGAGGATCGCGGCGAGGCCCCGGGCCGCCCGCCGGGTCGGCAGGAACAGCGTCACGCCCGCCAGCGCCAGCGGGTCGGCGCCCAGATCGCCGACGAGCCGCCCGTCGAGCAGCGCGTCCGCGAGCGTCGGCAGGAACGGAGCGCCGCGGCCGATGGTGAAGATGTGGGACTCGGACATGGATACGCCGATCTAGAGACCGAGCCAGCTCTCGCGCGCGTGCGAGAAGTTGATGGGCTTGCGGCCTGCCGCGAGGCTCGCCCGGTACAAGTCGAAATCGTCCGTCAGAAGCGCGACGTCGTCCGCATCGATGCTCGGCAGCCCTGCATCGGTCAGCCCGAGATAGCGAAATTCGGGGCGCTGAACCGCATCGGCGCTGGCGACGGCGATTTCCCTGCTCTGCTGGATCATACGGCCAAGCACGCTCACGATGGTGTCGACGCCCGGCTTCGCGAATTGGCGGACGAGGTTCGAAGTCTCGGATAGAACATGCGGAGTGAAGACGATCCCGTCCGCATCGAGCAGGATCTGCCGCAGCAGTTGGAAGTCGTCCTTGACGAATGTGTTCGTGCGCTTGTGCCGCGCGATGAAGTCCACTGAAGCGGATCCGACGACCAGCAGAACCAGAAGGTTCGTGTCGATCGCGATCAGCCGGCCCATCTAGTGCTCGACGGCTCTGTTGGTGATCGAGATCATGTCGCCATCCTGATTGCTCAGGGTCACGACCTTGTAGACGCGCGGCAGGTCCGGATTGTAGCCGAGGATGCTGTTTTCCTTGATCCTGGACGCTCTGAGCCTCGGGGACGCGCGCGAGAAGCCGACCGTGATCAGCCAGTGGCGGCCATCCTCGTCGCGGCGGACCTCCTCGAGGCCCACATCAATGATGTCCTCGTCCGAAAAAGTTTCGGCGACATAAGTCTTCGCGCGCTTGATGGCTTCCTTCACATCCATCCTGCAGCTCCTTGCGGCACCGCATCGGGCACGCCGAGCGAATGTAGACGTTCCGGCTCCGTTCCACAATCGCGCCGGCGCCCTCAGGGGTGGCGCGCGCTCGCCTTCACGCGCTCCTCGGCGGCCTGGATCGCCTCCGGGGTGCCGACATGCAGCCATTGCCCGTCGAGGCGCAGGCCGTAGAGGCGCTCGCGGGCGATCGCCCGGTCGAACAGCAGGTTGAGCGAGAAGGCGCCCTCCGGCGTGTCGGCGAAGAGTTCGGGCTTCACGATCGCGACGCCCGCGTAGATGAAGGGCGCCACCGCCCGCTCGCCGCGCCGCTCCAGGCGCCCGTCGCCTGCCATCACGAAGTCGCCCGCGCCCTCGTAGCCGAGGCTCGTCGCGGTCGGCGCCACGAGGAGCAGGATGTCCATCGCCTCCGCGTCCCAGCGCGCGATGAGGCGGGCGAGGTTCGGGGTCGGCCCCTCCAGCCAGAAGGAATCGGAGTTCATCACCACGAAGGGTGCCGCGCCCACGAGGCCGAGGGCCTTCTTCACGCCGCCGCCGGTCTCGAGGAGCGCCGCGCGCTCGTCGGAGACCAGGATCCTCAGCCCGTCCGCGCGCCGCGCGACGTGCCCCTCCACGAGGTCGGCGAGGTAGTGGACGTTGACCACCGCCGTGTCGATGCCGGCCTCCGCCGCCCGGTCGAGGGCGTGGTCGATCAGCGCCTTGCCGGCGACCTCGACCAGCGGCTTCGGGGTCGTGGCCGTGACCGGCCGCATGCGCTTGCCGAGGCCCGCCGCGAGGACGAAGGCGCGGGTGATGCTGGGCTCGCTCATCGGAGGATCCTGGAGGGCGGGTCTGCGGTCGTGAGGGGTCAGGCCGGCGCGAGGAGGCCCGGCATGTGCCGCGCGTGCCAGTCGCGCAAGCCCGCCAGCGCCGGGTGTTCGAGGTTGCGCGCGAGGTAGCCCTCGATGCGCGGCAGGTGGGCGAGGTAGCCCGGCTTGCCGTCGCGCTTGTCGAGGCGCGCGAAGATCCCGAGGATCTTCGTCGCCCGCTGGGCGGCGAGGAGCGCGTAGGCGGTGGCGAAGGCCGTGACGTCGAAGTTCGGCTCGCGGGCGCGGCGCTCGCGGGCGTAGAGGCCGAGCAGGCGCAGCTCGAACTCGGCGCTGGCATCGACGCGGGCGTCCTGCAGCAGCGAGGCGACGTCGTAGGCCGGGTGGCCCATCACCGCGTCCTGGAAGTCGATCAGGCCGACGCGTTCCAGCCCCTCGCGGTGCGGCAGCCAGATCAGGTTCGGCGAGTGGTAGTCGCGCAGGGTCCAGGTCGGGCGGGCGGGAAGCGCGCCGCGCAGCGCCTCGGCCCAGAGGTCGAGGAACTCGGCCCGCGCGTCAGGCGAGAGCGCGACGCCGCGGATGCCGGGGGCGTACCACTCGGGCATCAGCTCGGTCTCGAACAGCAGCGCCTCGAGGTCGTAGGCCGGGATGCGGTGCTCGATGCCGGCCGCCACCGGCACCACGGCCGGCAGCTCGGTAGCGTGGAGCTTGGCGAGCAGCCGGGTCGCCTCGGCGTAGCGCTCGGGCCGGGGCCCGGCGGCGTCCACCACCGGCTCGCTGCCGAGATCCTCGAGGATCAGGAGCCCCGCGTCGAGATCCTCGCCGTAGATGCGCGGCGCCGAGAAGCCGAGCGCCCGAAGGGCCCGGTCCATCGCCACGAAGGCGTGCACGCTCTCGGCGAGCTTGACGATGGCGCTGTAGGGCTTGCCGTCCCGCACCGGCGGGCCGTCCGCGCGCGGGGGCGAGATCATCAGCACCGCCGTGCCGCCGTCCGGGTTGGTCAGGCGCTGGTAGGCGCGCGAGGAGGCGTCGCCCTGCATGTGGGCGCGCTCGGCGAGATCCCAGCCGGCGCGCACCAGCAGGCCGCGCACGGCCCGCGCCCGCTCGATGCGGTCGCGCATGCCGCCCGTGCCGTCGATGCGGGCGAAACGCGAGCCCTCGCCGAACTCGGGCCGGAGCGAGAGATCGACGGTGAGCACGGGGCCGGCGCGGGTCGGCAGCTGCTCGGGCCACTCGACCAGCGTGATGGCCGCCTCGGTCATCTCGTCGAAGCCGATCTCGACCAGCTCGTCGGCGCCGCGCAGGCGGTAGAGGTCGGCGTGCACGATCATGCGCCCGTCCCGGCCCGTATAGGGCTGGACCAGCGTGAAGGTCGGGCTCGGCACCTCGAGGTCCGGGTCGCCGGTCAGTTCCCGGATGACGGCGCGCGCGAGCGTGGTCTTGCCGCCGCCGAGCCCGCCGGAGAGGGCGACGACGTCGCCCGGCAGCAGGAACTCGGCGAGGAACAGGCCGAGATCCTCGGTGGCGCCCTCCTCGGGCAGCACGATCTCCCAGGGCTTCTGGCCCTCGTCGGGCGCCTCGTGCGCAGTCGGATCGTCCTGGTCCAAACCCGCTCCTCCGCGGTCCCCGCGCGCCCCGTGCCGGGCCCCGGACACGGCCGCGATGCTCCGATCGTCCGACGGCCGCGCATCGTGGGCGCTCTCCATATAGGCAGGAGTCGTAGCCGAGGATCGTTAATCGATCATCGCGCCCCGCCGCCGCGCGTTCCCGGCCGTGCCGCAACCTCCCAGCTTGACAGTGCGGTGCTTTACGCGGAACCGCCCCGGCACTCGTCACGGAGACCCGTCCCGATGGATGCCCTGTTCGCGCGCCTGTCCCCCCTGGCGCCCTACGCGCTCGCCGCCCTGCGGATCATGGCCGGGCTGCTGTTCCTGGCGCACGGCACGCAGAAGCTGTTCGGCTTCCCGCCCTCCAACGGGCCCGCGCCCGAGCTGCTCTCGCTGCGCGGCATCGGCGGGGTGATCGAGATCGCGACCGGCGCGCTGATCGCGCTCGGCCTGTTCACCCGTCCGGCGGCCTTCCTGGCCTCCGGCCAGATGGCGGTGGCCTACTTCCTGTTCCACGCGCCGCGCGGCTTCTACCCGGCGATCAACGGGGGCGACGCCGCGATCCTGTTCTGCTTCATCTTTCTCTACCTCGTCACCGCCGGCCCAGGGGCGCTGAGCCTCGACGGGCGTCGCCCGCGGGTCTGAGCCGGCTTCGTTCGATCCCCTCGGATACCGCGCATCCCCCTCCCCCCTCTGCGGGGGAGGGAGAATCGCGCAGGTGTCCCCGCTCACCCGATGATCTTGTCGACCGTGATCGGCAGGTGGCGGATGCGCTTGCCGGTGGCGTGGAAGACCGCGTTGGCGATGGCCGCCGCGGTGCCGACGGTGCCGATCTCGCCGAGCCCCTTCACGCCGAGCGGGTTCGCCCGGTCCTCCTCGTCCACGAAGATCACCTGGATGTCGTGGATGTCGGCGTTCACCGGCACGTGGTACTCGCCGAGATTGTGGTTCATGAACCGGCCGAGCGTGGTGTCCATCAGGGACTCCTCCTCCAGCGCCGCGCCGATGCCCATCACCACGCCGCCGAGGATCTGGCTGCGCGCGGTCTTGGGGTTGAGGATCTTGCCGGCCGCGATCGCCGAGACGATCCGGGTCAGGCGCACCTGCCCCAGCTCCTCGTCGATCTTCACCTCCGCGAAGATCGCCGAGTGGGTGTAGGCCTCGTACTGGCTGTTGAAGTCCTTGTCGGGCGCGGCCTGCCCGGTCGCCTCCAGCCGCTCGACGCCGGCCGCGCGCATCACGTCCACCAGCGCGACGCGGCGGGTCGCGTCGTCCGCGACCACGATATGGCCGTCCGCGAAGGCGACGCGCTCGAAATCGACGTTGGCGAGCGGTGAATCGTCCATCTGGCGCGCCAGCCGGAAGACCTGCTCGCCGACGTCCCGGCAGGCCTTCATCACGGCGGTGCCGGAGGAGGCCGCCGTCCACGAGCCGCCCGCGATCGGCGCCTCGGGAAGCCGCGTGTCGCCGAGCTTCGTCGTCACCGCCTCCATCGGCAGGCCGAGCGTGTCGGCGGCGATCTGGGTGAGGATCGTATAGGTGCCGGTGCCGATGTCGCCCGTCGAGTTGCCGACCTCGAGCCGGCCGTCCGCGGTGAGGATCGCGTGGGCGCTCGTCTGCATCATCATCGATTCCCAGATGCCGGTCGCCACACCCCAGCCGACGAGTTCCCGGCCCTCGCGCATGGAGCGCGGCTCCGGGTCGCGCTTCGCCCAGCCGAAGCGCTCGGCGCCCTGCTCGAAGCAGGCCCTCAGCTCCTTGGAGCCGAAGGGCTTGTCCTCCTGGGTCTGGTCGCGCTGCGTGTAGTTCTTCAGCCGGAGCTGGATCGGGTCCTGGCCGGTGGCGTAGGCCAGCTCGTCCATCGCCGTCTCGATGGCGAAGACGCCGGTGACGGCGCCGGGCGCGCGCATGTCGGCGGGGGTGAAGGTGTCGAGCTTGGCGAGCTTGTAGGTCAGCGCGACGTTGTCGCACTTGTAGAGGATGCCCGACCAGTTGACGACGACCTCCTGGTAGTCCTCGAACTGCGAGGTCGGCGCCAGCGCGTCATGGCGCAGCGCCTGGAGCGTGCCGTCCCGGTCGGCGCCGAGGCTGATCGTCTGGATCGCCTCGGGGCGGAAGCTGAAGGTCCACATCTGGTCGCGGGTCAGCGCCACCCGCACCGAGCGCCCGAGGTCGCGCGCGGCCAGCATCGCCAGGAAGAGCTGATACTGTGGGCGCAGGCCCGAGCCGAAGCCGCCGCCGAGATAGGGGTTCAGCACCCGCACCTCGTCCTTCTTCAGGCCGAAGACGTTGGCGAGGTAGCCCTGGCTGTTCGAGACGCCCTGGATCTTGTCGTAGACCGTGTAGGTGCCGTCCTCCTCGACGATGACGGTCGAGGCGTGCGGCTCCATCGGGTTGTGGTGCTCGGTGGCGAGCGTGTACTGCTCGCGCACCTTCACGGCAGCGGTGTCGAAGACCGCGTCCGCGTCGCCCCAGGGCTTCGGCGGCGGCTTGATGCCGTTGCGCTTCATCGGCGGGTCGTAGGCGAAGTCTCCGACCTTCGTCAGATCGACGCTCGGCGCCTCCGCCTCGTAATCCACCTTGACGAGCGTCGCGGCGTGGCGCGCGGTGTCGAAATCCTCGGCCACCACCAGCGCCACCGGCTGGCCGCTGTACAGGATCTTGTCGTCGTAGAGGGCGCGGAAGGGTGCGCCGGGAGGGGCGACCTGATCCTGGTAATTGTAGTTGAGCCAGGCGGTGCGCGGCCGGTTCTCGTGGGTCAGCACCTTGACGACGCCGGGCACGGCCTCCGCCGCGCTCGTGTCGATGCTCCGGATCCGGCCCTTGGCGACGATGCCCGACACGACGTAGCCGTGCAGGAGGTCGGGTGCCGAGAACTCGCCCGCGTACTTGGCGAGTCCCGTCACCTTGGCGGGGCCGTCGATGCGGCTGCGGGGCGTGCCGACGAAGCTGTCGCGCCCGGTGGAGGAGAAGGTCTGGGTCATCGGCGGCTCACTGGATGCGCTTGTCGGTGACGGACTGGGGCGTGCCGGCGGCGGCCTGTTCCAGGCCCCGCACGATGGCGCGCCGCGCGAGTTCCACCTTGAAGGCGTTGCCCTGTTGGGGCTTGGCCTCGGCGACGATGAGGTCGGCGGCCGCCTGGAAGCTCTCGCGGGTGGCGGGCTTGCCCTGGAGAAGCGCCTCGGCCTCCGTGTTGCGCCAGGGCTTGTGCGCGACGCCGCCGAGCGCGAGGCGGGCGGTCTTCACGGCGTCGCCGTCGAGCTCGAGGGCGGCCGCGACCGAGACCAGCGCGAAGGCGTAGGAGAGCCGGTCGCGCAGCTTCAGGTAGGTGTAGTGGCGCGAGAAGTCCTGATCGGGCAGATCGACCGAGACGATGATCTCGCCGGGCCTCAGGTTGGTGTCCTTCTCCGGCGCATCGCCCGGCAGGCGGTGGAACTCGGCGAAGGGGATGCTGCGCTCGCCCTCCGGCCCGCTCACCTGCACCGTGGCCTCCAGGGCGGCCAAGGCCACGCACATGTCGGAGGGGTGCGTGGCGATGCAGTGCTCGCTCGTGCCGAAGATCGCGTGGATGCGGTTCACCCCGCCGATCGCCGGGCAGCCGGAGCCGGGCTGGCGCTTATTACAGGGCGTGGCCGTGTCGTAGAAGTAGTAGCAGCGGGTGCGCTGCAGGAGGTTGCCGCCGGTCGAGGCGGCGTTGCGCAGCTGCGCGGAGGCGCCGGCCAGGATCGCGTCGGCGAGCAGCGGGTAGCGCGCGCGAACCCGGTCGTCGTAGGCCACGGTGGCGTTGGTGGCGAGCGCGCCGATCCGCAGGCCGCCGTCGTGCTCGGCGATCTCGCCGAGCGGCAGGCGAGTGATGTCGATGAGCCGGCCGGGCCGCTCGACGTCGTACTTCATCAGGTCGATGAGGTTGGTGCCGCCCGCGATGAAGCGCGCGCTGTCCGCGCCCGCGAAAGCCTGCACCGCCTCGGCCACCGTGCCGGCGCGGACGTAGTCGAAGCGGTTCATCGGGCGCCTCCCTGGGCCATGACGTCCTCGATCGCGTCGACGATGTTGGTGTAGGCGCCGCAGCGGCAGATGTTGCCGCTCATCGCCTCGCGGATCTCGTCGCGGGACTGGGCGTGGCCCTCGTTCATCATGCCGACGGAGGAGCAGAGCTGGCCCGGCGTGCAGTAGCCGCACTGGAAGGCATCGTGCTCGATGAAGGCTTCCTGGATCGGGTGCAGCCCGTTCGTGCCCGCGCCCCCGTTGGCCAGGCCGGCGAGGCCCTCGACGGTGGTGATCTCGGCCCCGTCCTTCATCACCGCGAGCGTCAGGCAGGAATTCACCCGCGTGCCGTTCACCAAGACCGTGCAGGCGCCGCACTGGCCGTGGTCGCAGCCCTTCTTGGTGCCGGTGAGATCGAGATGCTCGCGCAGCAGGTCGAGCAGGGTGGTCCAGGGCGCGACCTGGAGGTCGCGCTGCTGGCCGTTGATGGTCAGGCTGATGCCGACCTTCGTGTCCGCCGCGACGGGCGAACCGCTTTCGATGAGCATGGGACCTCGCGAGAACGATGAGGCGGGCCGGGGCGCGGCCTGAGAAGAAGGCGTTCCGTCCGCTGCGGCACCGCGCATCGGCGCGCGCGGACGGGTTGTCCGGGCGTCGGGCGCCCGGTCTCACCTCACAACAATTCCAGATTGTCCCTGTTCCAAAACGGCTCGCTGGGCCGGCCCACGGCGGGGCGGCCGGCCGTTCCGTTCAGGCAGCGCATCGGCTAACCCTGGGGGCAGATCCCCTCAGCCGGAGACAGGCCCATGGCGGCGCTCGACGCGATCCTGAACGACATCGACAAGGACCTCGACAACGCGCTGGAGCGCCTGTTCCGGTTCCTCAGGATCCCGTCGATCTCGACCGACCCGGCCTACGCCGCCGCGTGCCGCGAGGCCGCCGACTGGCTCGCCGCCGACCTCACCGCGCTCGGCTTCGCGACCGGCGTGCACGAGACCAGCCTGCACCCGGTGGTGCTGGCCCACCGGCCGAAGCCCGGCACGCCGCACGTGCTGTTCTACGGGCACTACGACGTGCAGCCGGTCGATCCGCTGAACCTCTGGGAGAGCCCGCCCTTCGAGCCGCGCATCAGCGAGGGCGCGGACGGGCAGCGCCGCATCGTCGGGCGCGGCGCCTCGGACGACAAGGGCCAGGTGATGACCTTCGTGGAGGCCTGCCGGGCCCACATCGCCATGGCCGGCGAGCTGCCCTGCGGCGTCACCATCCTGGTCGAGGGCGCCGAGGAGAACGGGTCGCAGGGCGTGCCCGAATGGGTCGAGCGCAACAAGGACAAGCTCGGGGCCGACGTGGTCCTGGTCTGCGACACGGCGATGTGGGACGTGGGTATCCCTGCCATCACCACCTCGCTGCGGGGCCTGTGCTACTTCGAGGTGAAGGTCACCTGCGCCGACCGCGACCTGCATTCGGGATTCTTCGGGGGCGCGGCGCGCAACCCGATCCACGTGCTGGCCAGGATCCTGGCCGACCTGCACGACGCGGACGGGCGCGTCGCGGTTCCGGGCTTCTACGAGGGCGTGCACGAGCGCCCGCCCGAGGTGATCGAGCAGTGGCGCGGCCTCGGCCTGACGCCGGAGAAATTCCTGGGCGCCATCGGCCTGAAGGAGCCGGCCGGCGAGCGCGGGCGCATGCCGATCGAGCTGATCCAGTCGCGGCCCGCCTGCGACGTCAACGGCATCATCGGCGGCTACACGGGCGAGGGCACCAAGACGGTGATCGCCAGCGAGGCCTCCGCCAAGGTCTCGTTCCGCCTCGTGGACGACCAGGATCCGGGGGCGCTCGCGCGCAACTTCGAGGCCTTCGTGCGGGAGCGCGTGCCGGCCGACTGCCGGGTCGAGGTGATCACCTACAAGGGCTCGCGCGCGGTGAGCCTGCCCTTCGACATGCCCGAACTCGGCCTCGCCAAGACGGCGCTCGCGGAGGAGTGGGGCGCGCAGGCCGTGACGGTGGGCGCGGGCGGCTCGATCCCGATCGTGGGCGACTTCAAGCGGATCCTCGGGCTCAACACCCTGCTGATCGGCTTCGCGCTCGACGACGACCGCATCCACTCGCCGAACGAGAAGTACGATCTGCGCAGCTTCCACAAGGGCACGCGCTCCTGGGCGCGCATCCTCCAGGCCTTCGGCGAGGCCGGGCGGGGCTGACGCGGCGCGGCTCGGTGGCGGAAGAAGGCGCGCGGCCGACCGGTCGAAGAGCCGTGCCGGCTTCCTGTCAGGCCACCCGCACCCGCCCGCGGCGGCCGCGCTTGGCCGCGTACATCCGCGCGTCGGCCCGGGTGACCGCGGCCTTCAGCGGTCCCTCGCCGGTCCAGGTGCCGATCCCGAGCGAGACGCCGAGCAGGGTGCCGGCGCCGTCGTTCGCCCGCTCGACGCCCTCGGCGATCCGCAGGGCCAGCGCGGCGGCGCCGTCCGGGCCGGTACCCGGCAGCAGGATCGCGAACTCGTCGCCGCCGATCCGGGCCGCATGGGCCGAGGCCGGGACGCGCTCCGCCAGGACGCGGCCGAAGCGGCGGATCAGCCGGTCGCCGGCATCGTGGCCGCGGCGGTCGTTGACGGCCTTGAGCCCGTTCAGGTCGGCGACGATCACCGAGGTCGGCACGACGCGCGCCGCCTCCAGACGCGCCAGATGCGCCGCGTAGGCCGCACGGTTGAGCAGGCCCGTGAGGGAATCGGTGAGGCTCAGGGTCTCCAGACGCGCCTCGGCGCGCTTGTTCTCGCCGATGTCGGTAAGCGCGATCTGGACGAGGCGGCGCCCGTCGCCCTGGTCCGGCAGCGCGGCGTACTGCGCCTTGAGATGGAGCGCGCTCCCGTCGATGCGCCGGAACAGGACGTCGCGGGCGCCGTGGCCCGTCCCGGCCCAGAGGGCCAGCGCCTCCGCGGCGAAGACCCGCCGCGCCTCCGCGCCGAGGCCGACCGCCACGTGGTGGGCAAGCGCGCTGCTGTCCGCCGCCCCGAACAGGGCGAGCGCGGGCGCGTTCGCGCCGACGACGACGAGGCTCGCGCGCGCCGCCTCCGCCCAGTCCGGATGCGCGTCCATGTGGGCGGCGAGATCCTGCACGCCGGCCGCGCGCAAGCGCGCCAGCATCGCGGCGAGGCCGGATTCGTCGCGCACCAGCGTCGGCACGGGCGAGCGCTCGAACAGGCTCGCGGCGAAGCGCGCGAGGGCGTCCTCGCGGCGGCGCAGCTCCTCGCGCGGCGTGATGTCCTCGACCGAGATCAGGAAGCGGGCCCAGTCGTCCTCGTGGCCCGGCAGCATCCGGCCCGCGTAGCTCACGTCGAGGACGCGGCCGCCGATGGTGCGGTTGCGGGTGACGAGCCGGGCCTGCGTCGCCCCCGCCCAGAGCTGGCAGAGCACCTCGACCAGGGCGGTGGCGTGCGGGTCGTCGAAGATCGCCGGGATGTGGGCGAACAGCTCCGCCGCGTCGCGGGCCTCGTAGAGCCGGAGCGTGTGGCGGTTCACCCGCTCGACCCGGATCAGCATCTGCACGGCCAGCAGGTGCTCGGGATGGCGCAGCCAGGCGCGCAGGTCGCTCATGCCGGCCGCGCCCCACGCGTCCAGGCGGGCCTTGAGGGCGCTCAGGTCCTGCAGCCAGAGCGATACCGGCGCGAGTTCGAACAGCTCGGCCTCGAGATCGCCGGAGGGCGGCGCGGCATGCGTCATCGTCGAAAGGTAGACCGGGAGTTCAGGCGATGCCCGTGCGGGCACTGCGCAGTATCCTCCGCAAGCCTTGCCAAAAGGTGCCGAACAACGCCGGACTCCCGCGAAGTCGGGTCGGCGCGGACCGGCCCCGCGCTGCTCGCGTCCTACGCGCCGGGTGCTCGTGGGATGCTCGCGTGATACTGGCCGCGCCCGTTCGGGACGGGCTCGGGAGGCGCCCCAACCGGCCCGGGACGGTTCGTCCGGAGCCGTCAGGCGGCCCGCCGCTCGCCGCGCCACAGCAGCCCGGCCACCGCGAGGGCGAGGCCCAGCAGCGCCGCGTTGAAGGCGACCACCGCCGGCCAGCCGCCATGGGTCCAGAACAGGCCGCCGGCCGAGCCGAGGCAGCTGGAGCCGAGATAGTAGGCTAGCAGGTAGAGCGAGGCGGCGTGCCCCTTGGCGCCGCGGGCCATCCGGCCGACCCAGCCGCTCGCCACGGCGTGCACCACGAAGAAGCCGACCGTGACGCCCACCACGCCCGCGATGATGCCGGGCAGCGCGGGCAGCAGGGTCAGCGCCACGCCCGCGCCCATGATCAGCACGCCCGCGGTCAGCACGGGGCCCCGCCCGAGCCGGTCGGCGAGCGCGCCCGCCGCCGAGGAGGCGAAGACGCCGCAGAGGAAGACCGCGAAGACCAGGCTGATCTGCCCCTGGCTCAGGGAGAAGGGCGCCGCGCTCAGGCGGAAGGTCAGGTAGTTGAAGGTCCCGACGAAGACGCCGAGGCCCAGGAAGCCGGTGAGGAAGAGGAGCGGCAGGCCGCGGTTCCTGAGGTGCCCGGCCCAGGCGCCGATGTGGTAGGCGGCGTTGACGCCCCGGCGCCGGGCGAAGTTGCGCGACGGCGGCAGCAGCAGCAGGAAGCCGAGAGCCGCCGCGAGGTCGAGGAGGCCCAGCACCCCCATGGCGGTGCGCCAGGTCGTGAACTCGGTGAGCGCGCCCATGCCGAGCCGGCCCATCATGCCGCCGAAGGCCGTGCCGCCGACGTAGAGGCCCATCGTGGCGCCGAGCGCCCGCGGGTGGATCTCCTCGGCGAGGTAGGCCATCGCCACCGCCGGGACGCCGCCGAGCACGAAGCCCTCCAGCGCCCTCAGCACGAGGATCGCGTGCCAGCTCGGTGCGAGGGCGCTGCCGAGATGGAGCAGCGCGCCGCCCGCCATCGAGGCGAACATCAGCCCGCGCCGGCCGACCGCCTCCGAGACCGCGCCCGCGCACAGGATCGAGAAGGCCAGGAAGCCGGTGGCGAGCGAGAGCGCGAGCGAGGCCTGCGAGGCGCCGACGCCGAACTCGTCGGTGAAGCTCGGCAGCAGCGGCTGCACCGCGTAGAGCAGCGAGAAGGTCGAGAAGCCCGCCAGGAACAGGGCGAGCCGCGCGCGGCCGAAGGCGACGCTGCCGGGCTCGATGCAGGCGGGCTCGATGCAGGCGGCCTCGCGCGCCTCGGGGACGGCGGTCGAGGCGAGGCCCGCCGGGGCTTTGAAGCCCCGCTGGGCTCGGGCGGTCGGGGCGGTGCTCACGGCGGCTCGGATCCGAGGACGACGCCCCGAAGGTAGGGAGCGCGCGGCTATCGCGCCTCAGCAATCGAGCTTGAACAGCTATCGCGATCCGGCATAGCTCGGGCATGGACCTCGCCCAGCTCCGCACCCTCGTGCACGTGGCCGAGCTTGGCAGCCTGAGCAAGGCTGCCGGCCGCCTGCGGATCGCACAGCCCGCGCTGAGCCGGCAGATACGGCTCTTGGAAGACGAGCTCGGCGCGCGCCTGTTCGACCGGCACGGGCGGGGCATGGTCATCACCGAGGCCGGCCGCGAGGCCCTGCGCCACGCCAAGCGGGTGCTGGCCGAGACCGAGGAGCTGCGAGCCAGCGTCTCGGGCCCGGGGGCCGAGCTCGCCGGCCACGTCGCGGTCGGCCTGCCGCCGACCCTCGCCGACATGGTCTCGGTGCCGCTGGTGGCGGCCTTCACGGCGACCCATCCGCGGGTGCGGCTCCAGCTGGTGGCCGCCTATACGGGCTACCTGCTCGACAGCCTCAACCGCGGCGAGATCGACCTCGCGGTGCTCTACGACCCGCGCGCGACGGGCAGCCTGCGCATCCGCCCGCTGATGCAGGAGGCCCTGTTCCTGATCGGCCCGGGCGATGCCGGCCTCACCGCCGGGGAGCCGGTGCCGTTCCGGACGCTGGCGACCCAGCGCCTGCTCCTGCCGAGCACCCGCCACGGCCTGCGCAACGTGGTGCAGCGAGCGGCCGAGGCGGCCGGGATCGCGCTCGATCTCGGGCTCGAGATCGACAGCTACACGGCGCTGAAGGAGCTCGTGCGCCAGGGCTACGGCCGCACCATCCTGACGCGCGCGCCGATGCACGCCGACATCGCGGCCGGGCGCCTCACCGCGGCGCCGCTGGTCGATCCCGCCCCGATCCGGCGCCTCGTGCTCTCCTTCCAGCCCGACCGGCCGGTCTCGCGCGCCGCCGAGTTCGCGGGCGCGGCGATCGCCGCCATCCTGGCCGAGCAGCTGCGCCGGGGCGTCTGGGTCGGCGAGATGCTGGCCGGGTGAGGCGCCCTCCGGGCGGGCCAGCCGCGGCGGCGCAGCGCGTGGGGGGCGCCGCCGACAGCCGGGCCGCCCCTACTTCGCGGTCGTGGTGTCGGTGCTCTTGGTGTCGGTGCTCTTGGTGTCCGTGGTCTTGGCGTCCGTGGTCTTGGCGTCCGCCCCGGCCTTGTCGGCCGCGTGCGCGGCCGCCTTCCGGGGAACGCCGACCGCGTCGATCACGTCGAAGCGCGTCCGGTCCTCGGCGGTCTTCAGGAGCGCGTTCGCCTCGTAGTACTTGCCCTGGCCGAGCAGCGTGGCGGCTTGGTTCACGTCCGCCACGGTCTTGTCGAGCGGCAGGACCGCCATGACGAAATCCACGTCCACGTCGGCGAGCCGGAGCTTCTCCAGGGCGCCCTTCCGGTCACCCTTCGCGAGGTGCTTGTTCGCCTCCGCGACGGCGCCGGCCTTCTCGGGCGTCGCCACGAAATCCTCGCCGAGCGTCAGCTGCACATCGACGGGCACCCAGGCGACCTGTTCCCCCGCGGGCTTGCCGGCCTTCGCGGAGGTGTCGGCCGCGGTCTTGGCCGCCGACACGTCGGCAGGCGTCTTCAGGTCGGCCTCCGCCCTGTTGAACACGGCGTCGTCGGTCCTGGCCTTCGCGAGCGCGGCCTGCGCCTTGCCCACGAAGTCCTGGGCCTTGGCCGGGTCGGCGTCGAAGATGGCGACGCGGGCGAGGTGCATGTCGCGGAACGCCTGGGCGCCGTCCTTCGAGAGCTTGCCGACATCGCGCTCGACCGCCTTCCGGGCCGAGGTCTCCTGTGCGGCCGTCGGCTTCGCGGACTGCTCGGCGGCGAGCGCGGCGCCCCCCAGGAACGTGGTGGCGACGAGGGCGGCGGCGAGAGACGTCCGATAGGGCATGGCGTGTTCTCCGGAGCGGTTCATGAGAGGAAAGGTTTCGCGGAGCGATATCGCATCGCTTCCGTGCGGACATAATAGTATTCGAGCAATTCCGATCCATGTCTGAAACATTACAAAATCTACATCTGCGACAGAAAACCGGTATATCCTCGCAATATACCAATCGATAGTTGCATTCGGCTGTTTCGTGGATTGCCGTGCGCGAGCGGCGCCGGGACGCCGCCGAGGATTGGCGTGCCCCGCCGGACGGCCCTGCGCGCCGCGCCCGTGACAGGGCCCCGGACGGCGGTCGCGCGCGTGACCGCCCGCCTGGATCGCCCGCCTGGATCGCCTCGGGGTCCCGCGCGTTGGGCAGGCGTTCACGGCTCCGCACCACGATCGGGACGATCATGCTCCACCCGCACAGGCGCACGGTCCTGGGAGGCCTCATCCTCGGCGGCGCGGCGCTCGCCGGGGCGGGGCGCGCGGCGGCCGGGCCGGCGGCGCCCGTGGTCCGGGTGGACGACCCGCGCCTGGCGGCCATCGTCGATCCGGAGGCCGGCCTCGCCACCCTCTACGCCGAGGGCCGCTGGTGCGAGGGGCCGTGCTGGGCCCCCGCCCTCGGCGGCCTCGTCTTCAGCGACGTGAAGGCCGACCGCATCCTGGTCCTCGGGCCCGGGCCCGCGCCGGGCCGGCCCGCGACGGTCCGGGCGCCCGCCCACAACGCCAACGGCAACACGCTCGACGGCCAGGGCCGCCTCGTCACCTGCGAGCATCGCGGCCGTCGCGTGGTGCGGCGCGAGGCGGATGGCGGCCTCACGGTGCTGGCCGACGCCTACGACGGCCGCAAGCTCAATTCCCCGAACGACGCCGTGCTGGGGCCGGACGGCGCGATCTGGTTCACCGACCCGGTCTACGGCATCACCGAGCCGGAGGAGGGCATCCAGGCCGAGCCCGAGCAGGCGGCGCGGCGCGTCTACCGGATACCCGAGCCCGGCCGGGTCGAGGCGATGACGGACGTGCTCGACCAGCCGAACGGCCTCGCCTTCGCGCCGGACGGGCGCACCCTCTACGTCAGCGAGTCGGGCGCGTCCCTGAACCCGGAGGGCGGCCGGGCGATCCTGGCCTTCCCGGTCGAGGACGGCCGGCTCGGGCGCCACCGCGTCCTCGCCGAGCTGGAGGCCGGGGTGCCGGACGGGCTGAAGGTCGATGCGCGCGGGCACGTCTTCGCCGCCTGCATCGACGGGGTGCGGATCTACCACCCGGACGGGACGCCGCTCGGCCGCATCGCGACGCCGGTCACCGCCGCCAACATGGCGTTCGGCGCGAAAGGCCGCCTCTACATCGCCGCCTCCCACGCGATCCACGCCATCGACCTCAAGGCCTGAGGAGAACCGCTTGCCCATCGCCCGCCGCCACCTGATCGGCTCCGGCCTCCTCGCGCTCGCGGGTGGGCCCGCGCTCGCCCGATCGGAGGAGCGATCCGCCAGCCCGAGCCGCTCCGTCGGCGGGCTCGAACTCGCCCACCTCGCCGACGCGCCCTCGACGCCGACCGGGCTCGCGATCTCGCGGGGCGGCCGTGTCTTCGTGATGATGCCGCGCTTCACCGCGCAGGTCCCGTTCACGGTGGGCGAGGTGATGCCGGACGGCTCCGTCCGCCCCTATCCCGACGCCGGGACGAACCGGCCCGACGCGAAGCGCCCGCAGGCGAGCCTGTTCCACGTGCCCAACGGCGTGTTCGACCGCGACGACACGCTCTGGCTGCTCGACGCGGCCCTGCCCGAGGGCAAGGGCGCGCCGGTGCCGGGCGGCGCCAAGCTCGTCCAGGTCGATCTCGCCACGGACCGCGTCGTGCGCGTGGTGCCGCTGGAGGCCGGGGTCGTCCCGACCTCCTCGCTCAACGACCTGCGGGTCGGCCGGCGCGACGGGCGGCCCGTGGCCTACGTCACCGACCAGGGCCAGGACGGGCGGGGCGCGATCCTGGCGGTCGATCTCGCGAGCGGGCTGGTGCTCAGGCGTCTGGCCGAGCACGCCAGCACCCGGACGCAGAAGGGCGTGGTGAAGTTCGTCGAGCAGCGCCCCGTGATGCAGACGCAAGGGGACGGGCCGCCGCAGAGCCCGAAGGGCGGGGCCAACGGCATCGCGCTGAGCCCCGACGGCGCGCGGCTGTACTACGCGCCCCTGATGGCCCGGCACCTCTACGCGGTCGAGACGGCGGCGCTCCTCGACCCGGGGACGAGCGACGCGGGGGTGGCCGCGACGGTCGCGGATCTCGGCGAGAAGGGCCTGACCGGCGGCCTCACCACCGATTCGAAGGACCGGGTCTACCTCAGCCTGCAGGAGCAGAACGCGGTCGGCCGGCGCGACCCGGACGGGCGCATCACGGTGATCGCGGCCGACGAGCGCCTGGTCTGGGCCGACACGTTCTGGATCACGCCGGAGCGCTGGCTCTACATCTCGGCCGCGCAGGTGAACCGGCGGCCGGAATTCAACGACGGGCAGGACCTCTCGAAGCCGCCCTACGCGATCCTGCGGATGCGCATCGACGCCGATCCGGTCGACGGGGTCTGATCGCGGGCCCGCGCGGCGCCCCGTCAGGCCGGCTCCCCGGCGAGCCGCCGCGCCGCCCGCTCGCGGCCGATCAGCGGCAGCAGCCCGGCGAGGTCCGGGCCGTGGTCGAGTCCGGTGAGCGCGAGGCGCAGCGGCATGAACAGGGCCTTGCCCGTTCGGCCCGTGCGCGCGCGGACCGCGCCCGTCCAGGCCTTCCAGGTCTCCGGTCCCCAGGGCTCGGGCGGCAGGGTCGCGGCGGCGGCGGCCGTCACCTCCGCGTCCGCCTCGGCGCGGACCGGCTCCACCGGCCCCGCCACCACCCGCCACCACGCGGCGGCCTCCGCGACGCGGCCGAGATTGGCCCGCACGGCGAGCCAGAACGGCTCGGCCACCGCCTCCGGCACGCCGAGGGCGGCCAGCCTGTCGGCGGCCTGCGGGTAGGGCATCGCGTGGATGAGCCGGGCGTTGAGCCCGTCGAGTTCCTGCGGGTCGAAGCGCGCGGGCGCGCGCGAGATGTGGGCGAGATCGACGAGCCCGGCGAGTTCGTCGAGCGAGGCGACCGGCCGCACCGCCTCCGCCGAGCCGGTGAGCACGGCGAGCGCGCGGACGGAGGCCGGCTCGTAGCCCGCCTCGCGCAGCGAGCGCAGCGAGAGGTGGCCGAGGCGCTTCGACAGCCCCTCCCCGTCCGCCGTGGTCAGGAGGTTGTGGTGGCCGAAGGCGGGGACGGGCGCGTCCAGCGCCTCGAAGATCTGCACCTGCACGCCCGTGTTGGTGACGTGGTCCTCGCCGCGGATCACGTGGGTGATCCCCATCTCGGCGTCGTCCACGACGGAGGGCAGCGTGTAGAGGTAGCTGCCGTCGGCGCGGATCAGCACCGGGTCCGAGAGCGAGGCGCAATCGACGTGGGCGGCCCCGCGCACGAGGTCGTCCCAGCCGACCGTGCGGTGGTCGAGCCGGAAGCGCCAGTGCGGGCGCCGCCCCTCCGCCTCGTAGGCGGCGCGCTGCTCGGGCGTGAGGCTCAGGGCCGCGCGGTCGTAGACCGGCGGCAGGCCGCGCCCGAGCTGGCGCTTGCGGCGGCGCTCCAGCTCCTCGGCCGTCTCGTAGCAGGGGTAGAGCCGTCCCGCCGCCCGCAACCGCTCGGCCGCCGCGTCGTAGAGCGCCACCCGGTCGGACTGGCGCGCGAACAGGTCCGGCACGATGCCGAGCCAGGCGAGATCCTCGCCGATGGCGTGCGCGAACGCGGCGGTCGAGCGCCCGCGGTCGGTGTCGTCGAGGCGCAGCAGGAAGCGCCCGCCCCGGGCGCGGGCGAAGAGCGCGTTGAGGAGCGCCGGCCGGGCGTTGCCGATGTGCAGGAAGCCGGTCGGCGAGGGCGCGAAGCGGACGAGCGGTGCGGGCGAGGTCGGCGCGGTCATGCGCGACCCTCTACGCATCATCCTGGCGCCTGTCACATCGCCCCGCCCGGAACGCCGCCCGAAACGACGCCCGTCGCCGGGGAAACCCGCACCAGCGGCCCACCCGGCGGACCAGCAGCGCGCGCCGACGGGGCTGCGCGCCGCCACGGCCGGCACCGATTCGTCGGGCGGCCGGCAACGCGGCGCCCCCGGGCGCGGCGTGCCGATGGTGGACGGCGGGGACGGAGGCGGCGGCCGACAGTCCGACCGGCGCCTGCGGGCCCGCGACCGTGCTCCGCCGGCATCACCGCCGGGCGTTCTGACGGAGGAGCCGCCGGACGGAGCGGAAATCAACCCCCTGTTGCGGGCCTCGCGGCTAGAAGGCCGGCGCCGGGCGATTCCCGCCCGGCTCCCCGGCGCGGGCGCGCGCCGGCGGAGATCGCCGAGACCGCGCGCAAGATCCCCAACGCCCCATGACCGTCATCGCACTCGTGCTCGTCGGCAACCTCGTGCTCGCCGGCCTCTTCTCCCTCGTCGCCGTCGTGCTGGATTGAGGAGCCCTTGATCGAGGCGCCCTCCGGGGGCGCCCTCCCCGGGCCCGGTCCCGGTCAGCGATCCGGCTTCTCGATCTGGGCCAGCAGGTCCGTGAGGCGCTGGCCCATCGGTGCCGACAGGCTGTCGGCGTAGAGGCCCCGCAGGCTCTGGCCGATCTGGCGGCGGGCCGCCGGCTTGAGCTGGGCGGGCGGTGGCGTCTCCGGCAGACGGCTCGGCTCCTTCGGCATGACCCGCGATCCTCTCGCCCCCGGCATGGACCGAGTGTCGCGGGGCTTGGTTAAGGCTCCGTCACCGCAACCCGGACCGCTCTCCGAAACCCGAGGAACGAGAAAGGCCCGCCGGGATCCGGCGGGCCTTTTGCCTGGCTGAGTCTCGGCGATTCCCGGCGGAGACCGGGGCCGGTCTTGCCGGGGCCGGACGGCGGCGCGGCCCTACGGATAGCCGTAGCGGCTCTTGGCGGCTGCGAGCAGGTGCAGCGCCTCGCCGTCGCGACCGGCCGCACAGGCGGCGGCGGCACGGTCGAGGTCGGCGCCGAAGCGCGCGCCCACCGGCTTGTTGAGGTCGCCGCTCGCGACGTCGGCGCTCACCACGGCCTGCGTGCGGGCGATGGCCGGGCCGCAACCGGCGCCCTGGGGCAGCGCGGCGGGCGCCGCGACGGGCGCCACCGCCGCGGCGACGGGCGGCGGCGCGCTCGCCCCCGACTGGCAGGACGCCAGACCTGCGGCGGCGAGGAGGACGAGCGTCAGGCGGAAGGCTTGCGTCGGCACGGCACGGATCCCTGAACGGCGCAGCTCGGCGCCGGCCGGGGTTGTGGGACGGCCGGTCCGGCGGGTCAACGGGTGGCGGGCCTCGCCGCCGCCCGCCTGTTGCGCCGGCCTATTTGGCCTTGTCGGCGATGCCCTTCAGGCCCGCGTCGTAGATCCCCGAGATCACGTCCTGCGCGACCGGGTCCGGCACGCCCTTGGCGCTGAAGCTGCCCTGCCACGTCACCTTCGAGCCGGAGCCCTCGGGCGCGACGGCCAGCGTCGAGCGGTAGTCCGAGACCGGCAGCGGGCCCTCCAGGATGGTGTAGGTGTAGCTCATCACCTTGTCGTCGCGGGAGACCTGCTGCTCGGCGAGCGTGCCGCCGCCCTTGAGGCTGAGCGTGCGGATCTTCTGCCCGTCCTTCTCGGAGGCGACGCACTTCTCGATCGCCGGATGCCAGTCGGCGATGCCGCAGAAATCGCCGATCGTCTGCCAGACCTTGTCGGGATGGGCCGGCAGGTCGGCCGATTTCTGCACCTCGATCGCGTGGCCGGGCAGCGTGCCGGCGAGCAGGACGAGGGCGGGCAGGGCGAGGCGCAGCATCGGGCAGGTCTCCATCCGTTCGGGGTTTGCGCGGGCGGGCCCGCGCCGGCTCTTCGGCCGGGACGGAGCTAGGACCGAGGCGCAGCCTGACAATGGCCGGCGCGGCGGACTCGCCCGATCGTGCGGGCCGCCGTCACGTTTCGCGATGGTTTCGGGCTCGGCGCCCCGAGACCCCGCCCGGGGGACCTCGAGCCCTCGGGAGTCCCGTCGATCCCGCTCAGGCCACCCGATCGATCGCCGCCCCGACGATCTCCGCCATCTCGCGGATCTCGTCGCGCTCCACGATCAGCGGGGGCGAGAGCGCGATGATGTCGCCGGTCACCCGGATCAGCAGGCCGCGCCGGAAGCAGTCCGTGAAGACCTCGTAGGCGCGCTTGCCCGGCGCGTCCGGCCGCGGGGTCAGCTCGATGCCCGCGACGAGGCCGATGGTGCGGATGTCGCTGACATGGGCGCGCGCCCGCAGGTCGTGCATCGCCGAAGCCCAGTCCCCGGCGAGTTCCGCGGCGCGGGTGAGCAGCCCTTCCCGGGCGTAGATATCGAGGGTGGCGATCCCCGCCGCGCAGGCCACCGGATGCCCCGAATAGGTGTAGCCGTGGAACAGCTCGATCCCGTCCGGCCCCTGCATCAGCGCGTCGTGGACCGCGCGCCGGGCGAAGACCGCGCCCATCGGCACCGTGCCGTTGGTGATGCCCTTGGCCGTCGTGACGAGGTCCGGCACCACGCCGAAGAAGTCGGTCGCGAAGGGCGTGCCGAGCCGGCCGAACCCGGTGATCACCTCGTCGAAGATCAGCAGGATGCCGTGGCGCGTGCAGATCTCGCGCAGGCGCTCCAGATAGCCCCGCGGCGGGATCAGCACGCCGGTCGAGCCCGCCACCGGCTCGACGATGCAGGCCGCGATCGTCTCCGCTCCGTGGAGCTGGACCAGCCGCTCGAGGTCGTCGGCGAGGTCCGCGCCGTGCTCGGGCTGGCCCTTGGCGAAGGCGTTGCGGGCCGGGTCGTGCGTGTGGCGCAGGTGATCGGCGCCCGGCAGTTGCGGGAAGGCCCGCCGGTTCGTCACGATGCCGCCGACCGAGATGCCGCCGAAGCCGACGCCGTGATAGCCGCGCTCGCGCCCGATCAGCCGCGTGCGCGTGCCCTGCCCGATCGCCCGCTGGTAGGCGAGCGCGATCTTGAGCGCGGTATCGACGGATTCGGAGCCGGAATTCGTGAGGAACACCCGGTCGAGTCCCGCCTCCGGACCGCCCGGCGCGATCGCGGCCAGCCGCTCGGCGAAGTCGAAGGCGATCGGATGCCCCATCTGGAAGGTCGGGGCGAAGTCGAGGCGCTCCAGCTGATGCGCGACGGCCTCGGCGATGCCGCGCCGCCCGTGCCCGGCGTTGACGCACCACAGCCCTGCCGTGCCGTCGAGGATCCGTCGGCCGTCATCGGCCGTGTAGTGCATGCCCTCGGCCGAGACGAGCATCCGCGGCGACGCCTTGAACTGGCGGTTGGCCGTGAAGGGCATCCAGAACGCGTCGAGCGAGGGGGTGTTGGGACGGGTCTCGGAGAGATTCTCTGACATGGGGCACTCGCGGCGACGCGGCTTCGACGCGCGACAGGACGCCTTTCGCCAGCCCGCAACAAGTCCTTTTCTCGGCCGCCGCAAGCCGTTGACGGGACGGCATCCGGGTGCGCACCGTTGCGCGATCCGCAACAGCCGCAAAGGGTCCGGCCGGAATGAGCGTCGATGTAGGGGAGCGGCTGCGCTTCGTCCGGCTGCGGCACGGCCTGTCGCAGCGGGCGCTCGCCAAGCGCGCCGGGGTGACGAACTCGACGATCTCCCTCATCGAGTCGAACCGGGTGAACCCGTCCGTCGGGGCCCTGAAGCGCATCCTCGACGGCGTGCCAATCGGTCTCGCGGACTTCTTCGCCGTGGAGCCCGAACGCGAGCGCAAGGCCTTCTACGCCACGGAGGAACTCACCGAGATCGGCAAGGGCAAGATCTCGTACCGGCAGGTCGGCGAGACGCTGTTCGGGCGCCAGCTCCAGATTCTGAAGGAGCGTTACGAGGTCGGCGCCGACACGGGCCGCATCCCGCTCTCGCACGAGGGCGAGGAGGGCGGGATCGTGCTCTCGGGCCGGCTCGAGGTGACGGTCGGCGACGAGCGCCGGATCCTCGGACCCGGCGACGCCTACGCTTTCGACAGCCGGCGCCCGCACCGGTTCCGGTGCATCGGCCCCGTGCCGTGCGAGGTCGTCAGCGCGTGCACGCCGCCGAGCTTCTGAGAGAGGTCCCGCGCCGCCATGCGGAAGCCGCGCCTCGGCCCTGCACGGGGACGGGCGGCGAAACCGCTTCGAATTCAGCCTGTTGACAGCAGGTCGACCGGGCCGGGCCCCGGTCTCCGGGGCGGCTGCCCGAACGCCCCGGGGTGACAACCGTTACGTGCACTCCAGCAGTTTAATCCCTGGCATATTGCATAATCGGAAATTTTTTGCATGATCCGAGCGTCGGCCCCGGAATGCCGACGCCCCACGATAAGGATCAGGGATGGAACGCCAGGACACCTCGTCCGCCAAATGGTGGCAGCTCGCCTTCGGCATCCTCTGCATGGCGATGATCGCCAACCTGCAGTACGGCTGGACGCTCTTCGTCGATCCGATCGACGCCAAGTACCACTGGGGTCGCGCCGCGATCCAGTTCGCCTTCACGCTCTTCGTCGCCACCGAGACCTGGCTCGTGCCCGTGGAAGCCTGGTTCGTGGACCGCTACGGCCCGCGGATCGTGGTCTGCTTCGGCGGCGTGATGATCGCGCTCGCCTGGGTGCTCAACGCCCACGCCACCTCGCTGCCCATGCTCTACGCGGGCTCGGTGATCGGCGGCATCGGCGCGGGCTCGGTCTACGGCACCTGCGTGGGCAACGCCCTCAAGTGGTTCCCGGATCGCCGCGGCCTCGCCGCCGGCGCCACCGCCGCGGGCTTCGGCGCGGGCGCGGCCCTCACGGTCGTGCCGATCGCCAAGATGATCGCCACCAGCGGCTACGAGAACGCCTTCCTGTATTTCGGCCTCGGTCAGGGCGCCGTCGTGGTGGTGATGTCGTTCCTGCTGCGCAAGCCCAGCGTCAGCGCCCCGGTCCAGCGCAAGAGCCTGCGCCTGCCCCAGACGCAGGTCGACCGTACGCCCCGCGAGGCGGTCCGCACCCCGGTCTTCTGGGTGATGTACGCGATGTTCGTGATGGTGGCCTCCGGCGGCCTGATGGCGGCGGCCCAGATCGCCCCGATCGCCCACGACTTCAAGGTCGCCGACGTCCCGGTCTCGATCCTCGGCCTGCAGATGGCGGCCCTCACCCTCGCGATCTCCCTCGACCGCATCTTCGACGGGTTCGGCCGGCCGTTCTTCGGCTACGTCTCCGACCGGATCGGGCGCGAGAACACGATGTTCATCGCCTTCAGCACGGCCGCCTTCGCGGTGATCCTGCTGCTCGCCTACGGCCGCAACCCGCTGGTCTTCGTCTTCGCCACGGCGATCTATTTCGGCGTGTTCGGCGAGATCTACTCGCTGTTCCCGGCGACCTGCGGCGACACTTTCGGATCGAAATACGCCGCCAGCAACGCCGGCCTGCTCTACACCGCCAAGGGCTCGGCCGCGATGCTCGTACCCTTCGGCAGCATGGTCGCGGCAGCCTATGGCTGGACGGCGGTATTCGGGCTGATCATCGGCCTCAACGTCACCGCGGCGGCGCTCGCCATGTTCGTCCTGCGCCCGATGCGCCTGCGCTATCTCGCGGGTAGCCAGACGGCGAACGCGCCGGCAGGCCGGCCCGTCGAGGCGGTCTGACCCGCACCGCGGACGGGCACAAGAGCGCCCCGCGCGATCCTCGGATCGCGCGGGGCGCTCTTGTTTCGACACCCTCTTCGATGGCGGCGATCCCGGAGCGCGGCCGGTCAGCCCATCCGCTCGGACGCGAAGCTTCCCGGGCTCGGCGGGAAGATCACCGTGCGGTTGCCGTTCAGGAAGACGCGGTGATGGATATGCGCGTGGATCGCCCGCGCGAGCACCTGCGCCTCCACGTCGCGACCGAGCGACACGTAGTCCTCCGCGCTCTGCGCGTGGGTGATGCGCACCGTGTCCTGCTCGATGATCGGCCCCTCGTCGAGGTCGGCCGTCACGTAGTGCGCGGTGGCGCCGATCAGCTTCACGCCGCGGCCATAGGCCTGCTTGTAGGGGTTGGCGCCCTTGAAGCTCGGCAGGAACGAGTGGTGGATGTTGATGATCCGCCCCGACATCGCCGCGCACATCTCGTCCGACAGCACCTGCATGTAGCGGGCGAGCACGATCAGCTCGGCGCCGCCGCCCCGGACGATCTCCATGATCCGCGCTTCCGCCTCCGGCTTGTTCGCCTTGGTGACGGCGACGTGATGGAACGGGATGTCGTGGTTCACCACGAGCTTCTGGTAGTCGAAATGGTTCGAGACCACGCCGACGATGTCGATCGGCAGGGCACCGATCTTCCAGCGGTAGAGCAGGTCGTTGAGGCAGTGGCCGAAGCGCGAGACCATCAGCAGCACCTTCATGCGCCGGGCCTCGTCGTGGATCGCCGTCTCCATGCCGAAGCGTTCCGCGACCGGCGCGAGGCCGGCAGCGAGCGCCTCACCCCCCCTCCCCTCTTCCGAGAGGAAGCCGACGCGCATGAAGAAGCGCCCGCTGCCGAGATCGTCGAACTGCGAGGAATCGACGATGTTGCACCCCTGCTCGGCCAGGAATCCCGAGATCGCCGCGACGATGCCGCGAGTTGATCGGCAGGCCACGGTCAGGACAAACTTCGTCATCGGCGGTCTCTCGGGTCGTTGAACGCGAAAACGCCCGCGCTGCGGGAGCAGGCGGGCGTTTCCGTTCGGGTCTTGTCCGTTTGGTTGCGGGGGTTGGATTTGAACCAACGACCTTCAGGTTATGAGCCTGACGAGCTACCGGGCTGCTCCACCCCGCGCCAGGGTGTTCTGCATCGTGTCGAGGGGGTGT
>NZ_BPQO01000031.1 GCF_022179285.1 Methylobacterium hispanicum
CCAGAACCCGATCCCATCTCGAACTCGGCCGTTAAACACACCAGCGCCCATGGTACTGTGTCTCAAGACACGGGAGAGTCGGTCGCCGCCAGACCCGCCAAACACAGGACACACCACATCCCCTCGACACGATCTCAGACGTACGAAAAAGCCGCTTCCGCAAGGAGGCGGCTTTTTCGCGCTCAGAGTTACCGATCCGTCATGCGGCGGGAAGCCTCCGGCAAGGGGCTCTGCGCGAGACTGCGCCCTCACCGAGAGGGGAGGGGGCTTATGCCCGCCCCGGTCAGCGCATCGTCAGGGCGATGGGTCGATCAGGCAACGTCCGCGACAAGGCCGCACTGGAGAGCGGTTGCCGCCCGGACTCCTATCGGCTGGTCGCCCGCCGCGGCGAACCGCGACGGGTGGAGGATGAGGTGGCCGGGCAGCTTGGCAACTGCCCTCTCGCACTCGAGGTCAGGCCGGAATGACGTCCACGATCTCGTAAGTATCCGGATCGATGATCACGATGTCGTCCCGGACGAGAATGAAGCTGTAGCCCTCGTAGGCCGGCACCAAGCTGATGATGGCGGGCGGCAGACGGTGCAACGTGACCGAGCGCGGAATGGCCGTGCCGACGTTCAAGCTGAAATTGACGTTGCTGACGCGGCTCACACCGACGCGGGTGATCGATTGACGAAACTCCGTCCGCTGGGTGCCGTCGAGACGGCTCGCGGCACCGCGGGCCGAGCCGGCGCTGCGCTCGCCGCGCTCCGCTCGGCCGTTCCGTGCACCCGGCTCACCACGCTCGCCGTTGCCACGGGCCGAGCCACGTCCATCCTCGCGACCGCCGGCACGGTTGGAATCGTCATCGCGAGCGCCGCGCTGCGCCGCACCGGGACGCTCGCCCGCCGCGCCGCGTTCGGCACCGTCTCGCTCGGCAGTACCGCCACGTTCGCCCGCTGCGGGACGTCCCTCGCTTCCACCGCCCCGCGGCTCGCTCGCGGTGCCACTACGCGTGCCACCGGCCTCGCCACCGGGCGCCCCACCGCGCATGCCGGCCCCGCCGCCCGGAGCGGCTGGCCCGGCACCGCCAGCCCCTGCACCGCCGCCGACACCCGCTCCGCCGCCGACACCCGCTCCGCCGCCTGCCGTCCCGGCACCGGCGCCACCGGAAGCGCCTCCGGCGGCGCCCCCCTGGGCGAAGGCCATCGTCGCGCCTGCCGTCAGCAGGGCAGCCGTCATCGTGCTCCGGATGAGCTTGTTCATGGGCGCTCTCTCGTTCCGTGGTCGGTGAGGGGATCGCGGATCCTGCTCCGCCCCGCGTTGCCGCCACGCAACGGCAAGGATGCGCAAACCGTTCCGAGCAAGCACGATGGGGCTTCCGCTGGCGGAAGCCGTACGGTTCGACGGGAGCGGAAAGAAAATGCCCGCCGCGGCGGTGCCGGGCGGGCCGAAGTCTTGGGAGGAAACGCCCGTAAGGGCGAGATCTAAATTAGCACTTGGCATGCCAGTCTCCGCGTGCGCGAGCGCACGTGTCGCGGATACGTCGGAGCGGGGGCCTGCGCGGATCACCCGGCGACGGTCATCTGATCCGCCGGCCGATTGGAGCGGCGACGCGGATGGGGAGGCGATGCGCGGCTCGGCATCGCCGACGTCCGGATCGGCGATGCCCCGGAAGATCCGGAGCGAACGCCTTGCGGAGTGAGCGCGGACGGCACAGCCTGGGACGTCGCTGTGCTTGGCCCGATCAGGTTATGCCGGCGGCCGGCAGGTCGGGACGCTGGCCCCTGCGTCGCCGACCTGCTGCTCGGGTCGGACCATCCGATTCGACGGCGCCTCGATGCTCGTCGACGGCGCCGCCCACGACGGGCCCTGCACACCTTCGCATACAACGGGGCGGGGCTCGGTGGCTGCGCCGGTCGTCCCGCCCGCGCGCATGGGCCCTCCGTCGATCGCGGTCGCGCCGGGACGATGGTCCGGATGCCCGCGCAATCAGAGCCGTATCGCGCGCCGAAGTCCCGGGCGGTTCCGGGTCGTCGGAGAGCGCGGGACGGCGCCCCGCGACCAGGGGGCTGACATCATCCGAAAGGATTACCCACCAACGCGGTGTGGTGCGGGCCTCAAGCTTCGCTATTCAGTCAATCGGAGGACGAGACGGGGGTTGCGATGCGAAAGATCGGCAGGATTGCGGCGGCGGTCGAGGTTTGGAGCGCTTGGCGCGACCCGATCGAGGTATCTGTCCTGCTCTTCGGAGGCTGGCTCGCCGCCGGGCTGTTCGCAGGATGGGCCGGCGCGATTGTGTGAGGCGCCGAACGCCTGTGGGCCGGAGCGGCGCAGGAGCCTGCCTGGCCGAAGCGGAACAGTATGCGTGGCCCTATCGGGCGGTGGGGGCTGCGGTCGGAAGATCGCTCACAGCATCCGGGGCTTCAGCTCTGCCGTCCAGTTGTGGTCGGGCCCCGCATGTTCGGCGGTACGATGGCCGTTCATGTGAGCGTAGCGGCCGACATACAGTGTCGCCAGCAGGCCGAAGAGCAGGATCAGGGTCAGCGCAACGGCATCCGGATGTCGGCGGGCACGATGGATGCCGAGACAGCCCAAGGTGAAGCCGGCGGCAAGGGCAAGGGAGATGAGCGCTTCGTGAGACATCGGATCGCTCGCCGCGCAAATCGGTCGCGTTCGCGTCCCGAGGAGGCTAGCGCCGATGTGCGCTCGGAGCAAATGGACGCTTGCGCGAGCCACCGAGGTCCCGCCTCTGCTGGAAGGCAAGGCCCGGAGCGATCTCGGCAGGTTCTGCCGAGGGGCGATGATCCGCAGACACGCCCCTCGGCAGCAGGCCGGCGAGGTTACGAGCAGCCGGTCGTGCCACCGCAGGTGTCGCACTTCAGGCAGGTGCCGTTGCGGACCAGCGTGAAGTTCGCGCATTCGGGGCAGGCCTCGCCGACATAGCCCTTCATCTTGGCCTCGGCCCGGCGGTCCGCGACGCTGCGCTCGGCGGGCTCCGCTTGCGCGAAGGGCAGCGTCTCGATCGCCGCGGCCGGCTCCGCCTTCAGCGCGGTTGCGCCGCGCAGCGCGTGGACTGTGCCGCCGGCCGGTGCGCTCTGGCCCGCCGAGCCCGCGCCGACCCCGACCGTGCCGCCGGCCGGGCCGCCCTGGATCAGGGTGAGCCGGTCGGCCGAGCCGCGCACGAGGCCGCGGGAGACGATGGCCGCCGCGGGCGCGGGCTTCGCCGCGTCGCGGGTGGTGTCGCCGCTCTCGCCGCCGCCGATCACCGTGCCGCCGATCTCGTTCGGGTTGACGTGGGCGAGGTCTGCCCGGCCGAGATACGAGACCGCCAGCTCGCGGAAGACGTAATCGAGGAGCGACGTGGCGTTCTTGATCGCGTCGTTGCCCTGCACGAAGCCCGCCGGCTCGAAGCGGGTGAAGGTGAAGGCCTCGACGTACTCCTCCAGCGGCACGCCGTACTGGAGGCCGAGCGAGATCGCGATGGCGAAGTTGTTCATCAGGCTCCGGAAGGTCGCGCCCTCCTTGTGCATGTCGATGAAGATCTCGCCCAGCCGCCCGTCGTCGTACTCGCCAGTGCGCAAGTACACCTTGTGGCCGCCCACCACCGCCTTCTGCGTGTAGCCCTTGCGCCGGGCCGGTAGCTTCTCGCGGGAGCGGATGCGCTCGACGCGCTCGATCACCCGCTCGACGATCTTCTCGGCGGCCAGAGCAGCCTTGGCGGCGGCCGGCGCCTGGATCAGCGCCTCGACACCCTCGTCGGCCTCTTCCTCGTCGTCCGAGACCAGGGCGGCGTTGAGGGGCTGCGACAGCTTCGAGCCGTCGCGGTAGAGGGCGTTGGCCTTGAGCGCGAGGCGCCAGGACAGCAGATAAGCCGCCTTACAATCCTCGACGGTCGCGTCGTTCGGCATGTTGATGGTCTTGGAGATCGCCCCAGAGATGAAGGGCTGGGCCGCGGCCATCATGCGGATGTGGCTCTCGACCGAGAGGTAGCGCTTTCCGATGCGCCCGCAGGGGTTGGCGCAGTCGAACACCGCGTAGTGCTCTGTCTTGAGGTGAGGAGCGCCCTCCAGCGTCATCGCCCCGCAGATATGGGTGTTGGCGGCCTCGATGTCGCGCTTGGTGAAGCCGAGGTGCGGCAGCAGCTCGAAGGTCGGGTCGGCGAGCTTCTCGGCCGGCACCTTCAGGGTGCTCGTCAGGAAGTCGTCGCCGAGCGTCCAGCGGTTGAACACGAACTTGATGTCGAAGGCCGACTTGAGGCCCGCCTCCACCGCCGCGATCTTCTCGTCGGTGAAGCCCTTGGCACGCAAGGTCGCCGGGTTGATCGCCGGGGCCTGACCCATCGAGCCGTGGCCGACCGCGTAGGCCTCGATCTCGGCGATCTCGGACTCGCGGTAGCCCAGCGCCCGGAGCGCGTCCGGCGCGGCTTGGTTGATGATCTTGAAGTAGCCGCCGCCCGCGAGCTTCTTGAACTTCACCAGCGCGAAATCGGGCTCGATGCCGGTGGTATCGCAATCCATCACGAGGCCGATCGTGCCGGTCGGCGCGATCACGGTGGCCTGGGCGTTGCGGTAGCCGTGCTCCTCGCCGAGCGCCAGCGCCCGGTCCCAGGCGGCGCGGGCGTGCTCACCCAGGTCGGCCTGCGGGATGTTGGCGTGGTCCAGCGCCACGGGGGCGATGTTGAGGAACTCGTAGCCCTCCGCCTCGCCGTGCGCGGCGCGGCGGTGGTTGCGGATCACCCGCAGCATCGCGTCGGCATTGTCCTCGTAGGCCGCGAAGGGCCCGAGCTCGGCCGCCATCTCGGCGGAGGTGGCGTAGGCCACGCCCGTCATGATCGCGGTGAGCGCGCCGGCCAGCGCCCGGCCCTCCTTCGAGTCGTAGGGTAGGCCCATGGTCATGAGGAGGCCGCCGATATTGGCGTAGCCGAGGCCGAGCGTGCGGTACTTGTAGGAGAGTTCGGCGATCTCCTTCGACGGGAACTGCGCCATCATCACCGAGATCTCGAGCACCACCGTCCAGAGGCGGTTGAGGTGCTCGAAGGCCTCCACGTCGAAGCGCTTGCTCTGCCGATCGTACATCGTCAGCAGGTTGGCCGAGGCGAGATTGCAGGCCGTGTCGTCGAGGAACATGTACTCGGAGCACGGGTTCGAGGCCCGGATCCGCCCGCCCTGCGGGCAGGTGTGCCAATCGTTCATCGTGGTGTTGAAGTGCAGGCCGGGATCGGCCGAGGCCCAGGCCGCCTCGCCGATCTTCTCCCAGAGGTCGCGGGCCTGCGGCGTCTTCACCACCTTGCCGGTGGTGCGCGACGTCAGGTTCCAGGGCTTGTCGGCTTCCACCGCGCGCAGGAAGTCGTCGGTGAGCGAGACCGAGTTGTTGGAGTTCTGGCCCGCCACCGTGAGGTAGGCCTCGGAATCCCAGTCGGTGTCGTAGACCGGGAAGTCGATCTTGGTGAAGCCCTGGCGGGCGAACTGCACCACGCGCTTGATGTAGGCGTCCGGCACCGAGGCGCGGCGCGCGGCCTTGATCTCGCGCTTGAGCACCGGGTTGCGCTCAGGGTCGAAGCAGGCGTCGCCTTCCGCCTCGCACTGGGTGCAGGCCTTCATCACGAGCGTGAGGTGCTTCGAGACGACCTTGGAGCCGGTGACGAGAGCGGCGACCTTCTGCTCCTCCTTGACCTTCCAGTCGATGAAGGACTCGATGTCGGGATGGTCGATGTCGACGATGACCATCTTGGCGGCGCGGCGCGTGGTGCCGCCCGACTTGATGGCGCCGGCCGCCCGATCGCCGATCTTGAGGAAGCTCATCAGGCCCGACGACTTGCCGCCGCCGCCGAGGCGCTCGTTCTCGCCGCGCAGCATCGAGAAGTTCGAGCCGGTGCCCGAGCCGTACTTGAACAGGCGCGCCTCGCGTACCCACAGGTCCATGATGCCGCCCTCGTTGACGAGGTCGTCCTGGACCGACTGGATGAAGCAGGCGTGCGGCTGCGGGTGCTCGTAGGCGGTGGCCGACTTCGTCAGCTCACCGGTCTTCGGGTCGCAGTAATAATGGCCCTGGCTCGGCCCGTCGATGCCGTAGGCCCAGTGCAGGCCGGTGTTGAACCATTGCGGCGAGTTCGGCGCCACCATCTGGCGGGCCAGCATGAAGCGCAGCTCGTCCATGAAGGCCTGGGCGTCCTCTTCGGACGAGAAGTAGCCGCCCTTCCAGCCCCAGTAGGTCCAGCAGCCCGCGAGGCGGTCGAAGACCTGGGTCGCCGAGGTCTCGGAGCCGGTGCGCTCCTCCTCGGGCAGCTCGGCGAGCGCCACCTCGTCGGCGACCGAGCGCCAGAGGAAGGAGGGGACGTCGTTCTCCTCGACCTTGCGCAGGCGGGCGGGCACGCCGGCCTTGCGGAAGTACTTCTGCGCGAGCACGTCGCTCGCGACCTGGCTCCAGCCCTCGGGGACCGAGATGCCGTCGAGCCGGAAGACCACCGAGCCGTCCGGGTTGCGGATCTCGCTCAGGGCCTTGCGGAACGGGATGGCGGCGTAGGGGGATTGCCCGGCCGTGGTGTAGCGACGCTCGAACCGCATGAAACACACCTCTCCCGACGGGGCGCGACGGCCCCGTCCCACGCTCGCGCGCAGGATATGGTCCCAACTCTGGGGGCACCGGATCCGACGCAGGATGGGACTGCGGCGGGACCGGCGATGATGACGTGAAGGTGCCCGCGCGAGCCCTGAACCCCTTGGCCGAGCCGCCCGGACCATGACCCGGAGATTAACGCCGGGGCCGCCTTCACGTCAACAAGTGGTGTGCCGGCTCCGAGTTCCACGCTAGATGTGGTAGGAGAAGCGAAATCCCTGTGGATATCGCGCAGCGCTTGGCTAAGTGCTCTTTCGGCTTCCCGGATTCGGTTCCGGAAAATTTTCGATCCACAGGGCTCCGCAACCCCTGCGCGAAACGACAGTCGGCGCAGGATCCCGGACCCGTCCGCGAACCCCGGCAGCGACATTTCGGCGACACCCGGGAGGAGCGGGCGGCGGCTTTCGACTGGACTCGCTGGCCCGCGCTGACCATAACCCGCCCGAAGCCTCGCGCCCGCGCGGGGACTCGCTTCGAAGGCCCCGGGGACACGCGATGGCTCTCAAGGACACGCTGCTGCGCATCTTCACGTGGTGGAACGGGCAGACGGTCTCGCTCGCCCTCACCACCGCGCGCAGCGGCACCTATGTCGGCAGCGACGAGCTCGGCAACAAATACTACCGCGCGATGGGACCGCTGATCGACCGCTCGGTCGGGCCCGAGCGGCGCTGGGTGGTCTACAACGGCTACGCCGACGCCTCGAAGGTGCCGCCCGGCTGGCGCGGCTGGCTCTGCCACAACGTCGAGGTCCCGCCGAGCGAGGAGGACTACAAGCCGCGCGCCTGGGAGCGGCCGCATGTCGAGAACCAGACCGGCTCGCCCGACGCCTACCGGCCGAAGGGCTCGCAGCTCTCCTGGGGCGCGCGGCCGGCCGCCACCGGCGACTACGTGCCGTGGACGCCCGGCGAGTAGGGCTCGCCCTCAATTCACCACCGTTCGGGTCTTGAAGGCGGTCTCGCGCGTCTGAACCCGCGTTCCCGGAGGGCCCCGCCTTGAGCCGCATCACCGCACGCCTGTCGGGCGCCGCGCTCGCCGCCGGCCTGCTGGCCCTCGGCAGCCTTCCCGCCGCCGCCGACAAGATCAAGAACCCGACGGCCGTGTTCTCGGGCCTCGACAAGATCACCGGCCGCATCGTTTCCTTCGAGGTGGCGGTGGACGAGACGGTGCAGTTCGGCGCGCTCCAGCTCACCCCGCGGGTCTGCTACACGCGGCCCCCCACCGAGAGCGCCAAGACCACCGCCTTCCTAGAGGTCGACGAGGTCACGCTCGACAACAAGTACCGCCGCATCTTCACCGGCTGGATGTTCGCCGCGAGCCCGGGGCTGCACGCGATCGAGCACCCGATCTACGACGTCTGGCTGGTCGACTGTAAGGGCGGCACCGATGTGATCGCCGAGGCCAAGGAGCAGGAGGACGTGCCCGCGCTCGCCTCCAAGCCCGAGAAGACGCGCAAGGGCCGCGACCAGACGAAGACCGCCCAGCAGGTCAACTCCGCGGGTCAGGTCGATGTCGAGGCGCCGCGCGGCGTGCCGGTCCAGCCCCGCCAGAAGCCCTCGCGCAAGTTCTTCCCCTCGAACGAGGGGCCGGCCCCGGCCCCCCCGCCGCAGCAGCCGCAATCGCTGTTCGACGCGCTGTTCCGCTGATCCCTCAGGCGCCGAGCGCGGCCAACGCCTCCGCGCCGCGCACGCTCGCCGGCCACGCGGTCCAGTCCGCCTGCTCGGTGAGAGCCTCGGCCAGCCGCCGCTTGTAGACGTGGCGCGGCAACTCCTCGGCCCCGAACTGGGCGAGGTGGTCGGTGACGAACTGGGTGTCGGCGAGGCGGTAGCCGCAGGCTTTGAGCCGCGCCATCAGGTGGACCAGGGCGACCTTCGAGGCGTCGCGCACCGTGTGGAACATGCTCTCGCCGAAGAAGGCGGCGCCGAGCGAGACGCCGTAGAGGCCGCCGACCAACTGCCCCTCCGCGTAGACCTCGACCGTGTGGGCGTGGCCCTGGTCGAACAGGGCGCCGTAGAGTTCGCGGATGCGCCCGTTGATCCAGGTGCGCTCGCTGTCCCGGCGCGGCGCGGCGCAGCCCGAGATCACCGCGTCGAAATCGGTGTCGGTGCGGACCTCGAACACGTCCGAGCGCACCGTGCGGGCGAGGCGCCGGGCTATGCGGTAGCCGTCGAGCGGCAGCACGCCGCGGGCACGCGGTTCGACCCAGTATAGGGTCGGGTCGGTCGCGTCCTCGGCCATCGGGAAGATGCCGGCGGCGTAGGCCTTGAGCAGGATCTCCGGGGTGATCTCCACGCGGGCGCCGTCGTGCATGAACCGATTATGGGGCAGGCCGGCCGCTCTGGAAGGGCGCCCGCACTAAGAGGCGTAACGGATCGGGCGGGCCCCTCACAAGCCATGAAAAAGGCCGGCCCCGCCGGGACCGGCCTCCTTCGAATTTCAGGGATGGACGCCCTCAGGTCGCGAGGCCGCCCGCTTCCAGAAAACCTTCCAGCCAGTGGATGTCGTAGGCGCCGTTCTGCACGTCGGCGTTGCGCACGAGGGTGCGGAACAGCGGCAGGGTCGTGTCGACGCCGTCGATGACGAACTCGTCGAGCGCCCGCCGCAGGCGCATCAGGCACTCGTTGCGGGTGCGCCCGTGCACGATCAGCTTGCCGATCAGGGAGTCGTAGTTCGGCGGGATGCGGTAGCCCTGGAAGGCCGCCGAATCGACCCGCACGCCGAGGCCGCCCGGCGGGTGGTAGTAGGTGATCTGGCCGGGCGAGGGCCGGAAGGTGGCCGGATGCTCGGCGTTGATCCGGCACTCGATGGCGTGGCCCTCGACCCGGATCTCGTCCTGGCTGACCGAGAGGTCGCTGCCCGCCGCGACCCGGATCTGCTCGTTCACGAGGTCGATGCCGGTGATCATCTCGGTGACGGGATGCTCCACCTGGATGCGCGTGTTCATCTCGATGAAGTAGAAGCGCCCGTCCTCGTACAGGAACTCGATGGTGCCGGCGCCGCGATAGCCGAGCTTCTTCATCGCGGCCGAGCAGATGCCGCCGATCTCGGCCCGCATCGCCTCGTTGAGGGCGGGCGAGCCGCCCTCTTCCCAGACCTTCTGGTGGCGGCGCTGGAGCGAGCAGTCGCGCTCGGCCAGGTGCACGGCGTCGCCCCGCCCGTCGCCGAGGATCTGCACCTCGATGTGGCGCGGCTTCTCCAGATACTTCTCGAGATAGACCGCGTCGTCTCCGAAGGCGGCCTTGGCCTCGGTGCGGGCGAGGACCACCGCCTGCTCCAGGTCGGCCTCGGTGCGGGCGACCTTCATGCCGCGCCCGCCGCCGCCGGAGGCGGCCTTGACGAGGACCGGATAGCCGATCTCGGCGGCGACCCGCTTGGCCGCGTCGATGTCATCGATGCCGCCCTCCGAGCCCGGCACGCAGGGGATGCCGAGGGAGAGCGCCGTGCGCTTGGCCTCGATCTTGTCGCCCATCGTGCGGATGTGCTCGGCCTTCGGGCCGATGAAGCCGATGTTGTGGTGGGCCAGCACCTCGGCGAAGCGGGCGTTCTCCGAGAGGAAGCCGTAGCCCGGATGCACCGCGTCCGCGCCCGTGATCTCGCAGGCCGCGATGATCGAGGGGATGTTCAGGTAGCTCTCGCGGGCGGCCGGCGGGCCGATGCAGACGCTCTCGTCGGCGAGCCGCACGTGCATGGCGTCGGCGTCGGCGGTCGAGTGGACCGCGACGGTCGCGATGCCGAGCTCCTTGGCCGCCCGCAGGATGCGCAGCGCGATCTCGCCGCGGTTGGCGATCAGGATCTTGTCGAACATCGCGCCTACTCGATCGCCAGCAGCGGCTCGCCGAACTCGACGGGCTGGCCGTCCTCGACAAAGATCGCGCTGACCGTGCCGGCGCGCGGGGCGACGATCTCGTTGAAGGTCTTCATCGCCTCGATGAGCAGCACCTTCTCGCCGGCCTCGACCTTCGATCCGACCTCGACGAAGGGCTTGGCGTCGGGCGAGGGGCGGCGATAGGCGGTGCCGACCATCGGCGACGGCACGGCGCCGGGATGCGCCCGGGGCGAGGCGGGAGCGGGTGCCGGGGCCGGCGCGCCCGGGGCTGCGGCAGGCGCGAGCGCGGCCACGGGGGCGGGCGCGGCCACCTGCACGCTCACCGGCTCCAGGCGGCGCACGACGCGGATGCGCAGGTCCCCCTTCTCCACCTCGATCTCGGAGAGGCCGGTCTCGGTGACGAGGTTGGCCAACTCGCGCACGAGGTCGGGGTCGATGGGGTCGTGCTTGGGCATCGGGGCGGGGTCTTTCACGGCGATGTCGGTTGGGTCGGGGTGCCGCTCCGGGCGGCCAGCAGGCGTGCCAGCGCGTCGAGGCCGAGGCTGTAGCTCATCGGGCCGAAGCCGCAGATCACGCCCGCGCAGACGGGAGCGAGGAAGGAGTGGTGGCGAAACGCCTCGCGGGCGTGGACGTTCGAGAGATGGATCTCGATCGCGAGCGCGCCGCTGCCGCTGATCGCGTCGCGGAGCGCCACGGAGGTGTGGGTGTAGGCGGCGGCGTTGATCAGCACGCCCGCGCCCGCGAGACCCGCCTCCTGCACGAAGCCGACGAGTTCGCCCTCGTGGTTCGTCTGCCGGAAGGTCAGCGCGACGCCGAGCGTCGCGGCCTGCGCGCGCAGGTCGCGCTCGATGTCGGCCAGCGTCGCGGTGCCGTAGATGCCGGGCTCGCGGCGGCCGAGCAGGTTGAGGTTCGGCCCGTTGAGGACGTGGATCGGGATCATGGAACCGTCGGGTCGGCCCGGTAGGGGAGGCGGGCCGCTCTTAAACGAAGGCGCGCGGGCGCCACAAGGGCGCGCCGCGTGGATGTGGGCCGCGTGCCGGACCGCTCAGCAGGAGGCGTGCCCGCACTGGCGCACGTCCGCGATGGTCTTGCGGATCGGATCGACGCCGACGGCGCCCGGGATGATCTCCTCGCCGATGACGAAGGCCGGCGTGCCGGAGAGCCCGAGCTTGTCGCCGAGGCCGCGGTTCTCGGCGAGCGCCGCCTTCACCTCCGGCCCGGCCGCGTCCCGCTGGATGCGGGCGACGTCGAGGCCCATCTCCTTGGCCACCTGGAGCGCGCGGGCGCCGTTCACCCGGCCCTTCGACTCCAAGAGCTTCTGGTGGAACTCGAACAGCTTCTCGCCCTTGGCCTGTTGCTTGACCGCGAGCGCGATCTGGCTCGCTTCCAGCGATTCCGGGCCGAGCACCGGGAAGTCCTTGATCACGACGCGCAGCTTCGGGTCGGTCTTGATCAGGGTCTGGATGTCGCCGAGCGCCTTGCGGCAGTAGCCGCAATTGTAGTCGAAGAACTCCACCAGGGTGACGTCGCCGTTCGGGTTGCCGGCGACCACGTCGTGCGGGCCGTTGTGGAGCGCGTCCTTCGCCTCCTTGAGCGCGGCGGCCTGGGCGAGGCGCTGCGTCTCCATCTGGCGGCGCTCGCCCTCGGCGATCGCCTCCTGCAGGACGTCGGGGTTCTTGATCAGGTATTCCTTCACGATCGACTCGATCGCCTGCCGCTGCTGATCGCTGAAGACCGGCGCGGCGGAGGAGGCGGGCTCCTGGGCCAGGGCGGACCGGGTCGAGACGGGCGCAGCCCCGAGGGCGAGCGTCAGGGCCAGGATCGAGACGGAACGGGAGACAGGCATACGTCCTCGCTGCGCGCGGGGGCGCCGGCCGGGCCGGCCGGCGAAAGCGCGATTCAGGTAGGCGTCCGGTTAGGCCTTTTCACGGCGGACGGTCAAATCGCGGGCCCGTCCGCCGCCCGCACGGCACACCGTCCCTTGCGCCGCCCAGCAAACTCGGTCCTCTGGCGCCCGCAACCCGCGGATGGAAACGCCATGCTCCTCCCCTCGCGCCGCGTCGCGGCGGTCGCCCCCTTCCTCGCCATGGACGTGATGACGGCCGCCGCCGCCCGGGAGCGGGCCGGCGGCAGCGTGGTCCACATGGAGGTCGGCCAGCCCTCCGCCCCCGCGCCCCGGGCGGTGATCGCGGCGGCGCAAGGGGCCCTGGCGCACGGCCGGGTGCCTTACACCGAGGCCCTCGGGCTGCCGGCCCTGCGGGAGCGGATCGCCCGGGACTACCGCGACCGCTACGGCGTCGATGTGGCCCCGGAGCGGGTCGTCGTCACCACCGGCTCGTCGGCAGGCTTCATCCTGGCCTTCATGAGCCTGTTCGACGCGGGCGCCCGGGTCGGCGTTCCGCAGCCCGGCTACCCGGCCTATCGCAGCATCCTCGCGGCCCTCGACCTCGTGGCGACGCCGATGGTGCTGCGGGCCGAGGACCGCTTCGCCCCGACGGCGGAGCTGCTGCGGGCGGTGCACGCCCAGGCCCGGCTCTCGGGCGTCCTGGTGATGAGCCCGGCCAACCCCTCCGGCACGGTGATCGCGCCGGACGCTCTGCGCGCCCTCTGCGCCGCGGCGCGCGACCTCAGCCTGCCGTTCATCTCCGACGAGATCTACCACGGGCTCGGCTACGACGGCCTGCCGAGCGCGACCGCGCTGCAGTTCGACGCGGACGCGATCGTGATCAACTCGTTCTCGAAATACCACTGCATGACCGGCTGGCGCGTCGGCTGGATGGTGGTGCCCGACAGCCTCGTGCGGCCGATCGAGCGGCTGGCGCAGAACCTCTACATCTCAGCCCCCTACCTCTCGCAGGTGGGCGCGCTCGCGGCTTTCGAGGCGGGCGAGGAACTCGACGCGGTGCGCGACGGCTACGCCCGCAACCGGGCGATCCTGCTCGACGCCTTGCCCGGGCTCGGGCTCGGGCGGACGCATCCGGCGGACGGGGCCTTCTACCTCTACGCCGACGTCTCCGACCTCACGGACGACGCCGCGGAGTTCTGCCGCCGCATGCTGGCGGAGGCGGGCGTCGCGGCGACCCCGGGACTCGATTTCGACCCGGCGGAGGGCGCGCACCATGTGCGCTTCTCCTTCGCGGGCTCGGAGGACGATTGCCGCGAGGCGGTGCGGCGCCTGCGCGGCTGGCTCGGCTGAGGCAGGTCCCGGTTCCCGGAGGTCCGAGACCTTTGGCGGGGCCGGGGCGGAGCCCGGGGATCATGGCTCGGGGGTGCCGCCCCGAGACCCCGCCGAAGGGCTGCCGCCCTTCGGGATCCCGCGTCTCAGGCCGCCCGCGCGAAGGCCGCCTCGGCGGCCTTCACGGCCTCGGCCAGATGGGCCTCGAAGGCCTGGAAGGCGCCGGCCGCCTCGCCCCAGGCGGCGGCCCGGATGTGCCCGGCCATCGCATCGGCCTTGGCGCCGGCCTCGGTGAGGGCGGTGCGGACGGCCGGCGGCATCTCCGCGTCGGGCCGCACCGCGAGCGCCGCCGCCTCCTGCGCCTGCGCCAGGCCGACGAGGCAGGCGGCGAGCCGGCGGCGCCAGGCCGCGCAGTCGGCCGGCAACCGGCCGAGCCGCACGAGGCGCGCGTCGCCCGGCTGACGGTCGAGCAGCGAGCGGCTCATCCCCTCCAGCGCGTCGAGGCGGCCGATGGCGTCGCCGATCTCGCGGCGGGACTTCTCGGTGCCGGCGGCGATGTTGCCGACGTTGGCGGCGATCTCGCCCGTGGCGGTGATCTGCTGCTCCATGATCCCCACCATGGCGCGCATCTCGGAGGCCGCCGCGGCCACCGCCGCGCTCTCGCTCTCGACGCGGGCGTTGACCCGGGTCATCACCTCGGAGCCGGCCGTGACGGCGGCGCGGCTGTGCTCGACCGCGTCGTGCATCGCCGACAGCTCGCCCTGCAGCGCCGTGAGGCGGGCCCGGATCTCGTCGGTGGCCTTCGCGGTCTGGGCCGAGAGGGCCTTGACCTCGCCGGCCACCACCGCGAAGCCGCGGCCCGCCTCGCCGGCGCGGGCCGCCTCGATGGTAGCGTTCAGCGCCAGCAGGTTGGTCTGGGCCGAGATCGCCGCGATGGCGCTCGCCATCTCCTCGATCCGGCGCGCGGCCGCCGCGAAGCCGTCGAGGCAGCCGCCGATCTCGGTGGAGCGCGCCTCGATCACCTGCATCCGCTCGGCGGCGAGCCGCATGTCGGCGGCGCACTCGCCGATGCCGACCCGGGCCCGCTCGGCGGTCTCGGCGGAGGTCTGAGAGCGGGCCGCGACCTCGCTCGTGGTGGCGGCGAGTTCCTCGCCCGCCGCGGCGATCAGCCGGGCCTGCTCGGAGATCTGCGCGGAGTCGTGGGTGATCCAGCCGATCGAGGTGCCGGCCTCCGAGGCGGCCGCCGAGAGGCTCGCCTGCAGCCGCAGCATCGTGGCGTCGAGCGCGGGCGGTTCGGGTGGCGCGGGAGCCTCGATCACCGCGGGCGCGGCATCGAGCACGGCCGGCGGCAGCTCCGCAGGCCGGCTTCCGCGGAACAGTGCGAACATGGTGGGACCCCTCAGACTTCTCGTTCTGAAGGGCATCTTCCCGCAAGGCCCTCAACCGTCAGTTAAAGCCATCGGGTGTCCCCAAAGGGGCTTAACACGGATTTGATCTCTCGGGGCGAACTTAAGCACGCTCAGGTTGTGCCGCCCTGCGAGGCCGGGAGCGCCCTGCGAGGCCGGGAGCGCCCCGCGAGGCCCCGGAACGCGCGGCGGGGCCCGGCGAACCGGGCCCCGCTGGGCTGCGGACGGCGCGTCCGCGGATCACGGTGGCGGAGCGCTAGGCCCGCGCCTCACTCGCCGGTCAGGGCCGCCTTGGTGCGCGACCACCAGCCGGCGCGCTTGGGACGGTCGGGATCGGACGGCGCGCTCAGCACCACGGCGACCGGCTCCGGCGGCGGGGCCGCCTCGGTCCGGGGAGCCGGCTCGGGCGACGCCGCGGATGCAGCCTCCGCAGCCTCGGCCTGCGAGGCGGGCTCGGGCGCCGCGCCGGCGACCGGCAGCTCGACCGCCGTCTCCCGGGCCGTGGTGTCTCCGGCGTCGGGCGCCTCGACCGTCGCGGCCAGGACCTCGGCGCTCACCGGCTCCTCCGGCGACAGGACCGCGACGGCGTCGGGCTCGGCCTCGTCCGCATCGGTCTCGTCCGAGGCGGCGGCCTCGCGGCCGCGGCCCTCCGAGCGTCCGCGCCCGCCCCGGCGCCCGCGGCGGCGGCGGCGGCGGCCCTCGCCGTCCTCGGCCTGCTCGCCCGCCGCCTCGGTCTCGGCCGTGTCCTCGGACGCGACCTCCGCGGTCCCGGCGGCCTCGTCCGTCCCGGCCGGCTCGGCCTCGTCCTCCGCGTCGCCCTCGTCCTCGGCGGCGTGGCGCGGCTCGTCGCCGGCCTCGCCGTTCGCTTCCCCCGTCTCCTGGCGCCCGCCGCGGCGGCGGCGGCGACGGCGGCGACGGCGGCCCTCGCCGTCCTCGCGGGCCTCGGCGCGGCCCTCGCCCGAGCCCTCGCCGTCCTGGGCCTCGTCCTCCGTCTCGGCCTCGGCCTCCTCGACGAGATCCTCCTCCTCGACCTCGTCGTCGATCTCCATGGCGGGGGAGACCGCGACCGCGCGCACGCCGGTCACCGGGCCTTCCGCCCGCTGGGCGGGCTCGCCGCGGTCGAGCTGGTAGGGGGTGGTGGCGGCCAGGCGCTCGTCGGCCGCGATGGTGACGGTCACGCCGAAGCGCACCTCGAGCTCGCGCAGGTGCGCGCGCTTCTGGTTGAGGATGTAGAGCGCCACCTCGGTGCGGGTGCGCAGCACGAGGTTGTGCGAGGCGGACTTGAGCAGCGCCTCCTCGATCGAGCGCAGGATGTGGAGCGCCACCGAGGCGGTCGCCCGCACGAATCCCGAGCCGCCGCAATGCGCGCAGGGGATCGAGGAGGATTCGAGCACGCCCGTGCGGATGCGCTGGCGGCTCATCTCGAGCAGGCCGAAGGGCGAGATCCGGCCGACCTGGATGCGGGCGCGGTCGTACTTCAGGCACTCGTTGAGCTTCTTCTCGACCGCGCGGTTGTTGCGCTTCTCCTCCATGTCGATGAAGTCGATCACGATGAGGCCGGCGAGATCGCGCAGGCGCAGCTGCCGGGAGACCTCCTCGGCGGCCTCCAGGTTCGTCTTGAGCGCGGTGTCCTCGATGTCGTGCTCGCGGGTGGCGCGGCCCGAGTTCACGTCGATCGAGACCAGCGCCTCGGTCGGGTTGATCACGAGGTAGCCGCCCGACTTCAGCGAGACGTGCGTGGAGAACATCGCGTCGAGCTGCTGCTCGATCCCGTAGCGGGCGAAGATTGGCGTCGTGTCGCGGTAGGGCTTCACCACCTTCGACTGGCCGGGCATCAGCATGCGCATGAAGTCCCGGGCCTCGTGGTAGGCCTCCTCGCCCGCCACCAGCACCTCGTCGAGGTCCTTGTTGTAGAGGTCGCGGATGGCGCGCTTGATCAGCGAGCCCTCCTCGTAGACCAGCGCCGGGGCCATCGAGGTGAGCGTCAGCGCGCGCACCGATTCCCACAGCCGCATCAGGTACTCGAAGTCGCGCTTGATCTCGGGCTGGGTGCGGGAGGCGCCGGCCGTGCGCAGGATCACGCCCATCCCCTCCGGCACGTCGAGGTCGGAGACGACCTCCTTCAGGCGCTTGCGGTCGGCCGCCGAGGTGATCTTGCGCGAGATGCCGCCGCCCCGGCCCGTGTTGGGCATCAGCACCGAGTAGCGGCCGGCCAGCGACAGGTAGGTGGTCAGCGCCGCGCCCTTGGTGCCGCGCTCCTCCTTGACGACCTGCACCAGGATGATCTGGCGGCGCTTGATCACCTCCTGGATCTTGTAGTGCCGGCGCGGGGCGCGCGGACGGTCCGGGATCTCGGCGAGCGCGTCGCCGTTGCCGCCGACCTGGGCGACCCGCGGCTCGGCGTCGGGGTCCTCCTCGTCCTCGTCCTCGTCGCCCTCGTCGTCCTGATCCTCGTCCTCGTCGGACTCCTCGTCGTCCTCGTCGTGATCCTCGTCCTCGTCCTCCTCGTCGGATTCCTCATCCGGCTCGGCGACGGGCGCGTCCGCGACGGTCAGGGCCTCGGCGACGGCAGTGCGGGTCTCGGCATCCGGGCCGGGGGCGGGCTCGCCCGTGACGGCGGCGGGCGCGGCCTCGTCCGCCTCGGCGCGGGTCTCCTCGGCCCCGGCGCGCTCGGCGTCGCCGGCCGTGGCCGTCTCGACCGGCAGCTCGGCGGACGCGGTCTCGTCCGCCTCGGCGGACGGCGCGGCCGCGATGGCGTCGGCCTCGGGCGTCTCGGCGCTCGCGATGGCGGCGTCGGGCAGGTCGGCGGAGGCGTCGCCGCCGATCACCGGCACGGCCTCGTCCGCGGGCGCGATGTCGGAGGCGGCCGCGTCGGCCGAAGGCGCAGCCGTCTCCTCGGCGCTCACCGTGGCGTCGGCCTCGCTGCGGCGGGCCGAGGCGCGGCGGCCGCGCGAGCGGCGGGACGACGAGCGGCGGCGCTCCTCGCGCTCGCGGTGCTCATCGGCGTCGCGGGCCTCCTCCTCGAGGAGGGCCTGCCGGTCGGCGAGCGGGATCTGGTAGTAGTCGGGGTGGATCTCGTTGAAGGCGAGGAAGCCGTGGCGGTTGCCGCCGTACTCCACGAAGGCGGCCTGGAGCGAGGGCTCCACCCGCGTCACCTTGGCGAGATAGATGTTGCCGCGCAGCTGGCGCCGGTTGGCGGCCTCGAAGTCGAATTCCTCGACCCTAGACCCGTGGACCGTGACGACCCGGGTCTCCTCCGGGTGCATCGCGTCGATGAGCATCTTGTTGTTGGCCATGACGAACTTTCGACATGGCGGCCGACGTCGCTCTCCTGAGCCCGAATCCCGGTGGAGCCGCCCCCGGCCGCGAGGCCGTGGGGCGCGCTCGTACCGGCCTCGTCGCCGAGGCCGCGGGGTCTGAACGGAAGGGATTGGCGCCAACCGCCGAGCGGCACGCACGCGCGTGCCCGGGGTTGAACCTGGCCGGGGGGAGGGACGAACCGGCGCGACGCGAGACACGCGCGCCTGCGGCACGAGCAGCGGCAACCGTTGCTGTGCGTCCGCCCATCCTTTCCCCGACCTCGCGAAGACATCTCGACCGGTTCGGGCCGGCCGTGAATCTGAAAAACCGTGCGCCGGAGCCCTGGAGCCCGACGCCTGAGCCGACACCCCCCGGCCCGACTGCCAATCCGACGGCCGCCGCTGAGAACCGACGGCGCGGACGCGACCGAAGCCTGTCTTGCGTTCGGCGCTTCCGCGGGCCGCGAATGGCGGGACCCGGAGGGGGTCGCTATCATTACAGATCGTCGCAGGGATTTGGCAAGGGCCCGGTTCGTACGGGCAACCTCACGCGCGTTCGGCTCCGCGCGTCACCGACGCCGGAGGTATGGCCGAGAGGGAGACGCGGGACGCCGCGGAACCCTTGAGGATGAGCGTACGGATACCGGTTCCCCGGCGTCCCGCGGGTCGGCGGGGGCGTGGCGCCCCCTCCGGCCCGGTGTCGCGTCGCGGCTTCTCCACCTGCCTCGACCCCGATCGTGGATGTCCGAGTACACGGGTTGTCTCCCGCGATCCCGGCCTCTGTCCCCGGCAGACTTACGCGTCCTGCACCCGGCCTCGTATTGGGCAAGGCATCGGTTCCAACGGCCTCCAGGCCGCGCTATCGGACGTGCCCCGCTGGTCTTCCGGGGCTTCGGCCGAGCGTGGCCCTGCGTCGCACGAGGCGCCCGGGGCACCGGCTGACCGGCCGGCGACGCGGGGGCCGCCGCGCCGCCCGTGACCCGCTCCGGCGGTCATCCGGATCAGGCTCCCTGCCAACGCCGCGGCGGGATGCAGGACCCGCCGCGGCGCCGGGGCGGCGCGTGCGATGGACGTACGCGTTTTGTTCTCACATGTCAAGACTTTTGTCACAAGATGCGCACAAGATCCCCGCTGCATCTCCCTCCCCCCTCTGCGGGCAGGGCAATCGCATACGCCGAGCGCACCTAACCCCGGTGAGGCGCGGGTTCCCTCTCCCGTGCGGGAGAGGGACAGGGTGAGGGACCCGGAGCTTTACGGATTGAGCGCCGTGCTTCCGCGGCTATGGCCAGCCTCATCCGGAACGTTCTCATCCCTCACCCCAACCCTCTCCCGCACGGGAGAGGGAGCGCGGTGCGGTTCACGCGTACGCATCGTGGCACCTCGCGATGCGATCGGCTCAGATCGTCGTCCGGCGCTCGATCGCTGCGAGGATCGTCTCGCGGACACCCTCAAGGTTCGCCGCAACATCATCATTGTCGATGCGCAGAACCTCGAAGCCGCATCGCATGAGCATCTCGGTTCGCCGAGCATCGCTCGACCGCTCGACATCGCTCCCGTGCGTCGCCCCATCGACCTCGACGACGAGCCTGGCCGCGAGACAGGCGAAATCCGCGACCGCCCCGCCGACCGGGAACTGGCGGCGGAACTTCCAGCCATTGAGTCGGCCGTTGCGCAAGGCGCTCCAGAGGCGCGCTTCGGCCGCCGTCTGCCGGTGCCGAAGCGTCTGCGCGATGCTGCGCGCCTCGGGCATCGGGAGCGCGCTGCTCCTACTCCGCCGCCGCCCGCGCGCCGTAGCCCAACCGCCCGTTCAGCTCCTCGATGAGCTTCACGGCGGCCTCCGCGATCACGGTGCCGGGCGGGAAGATCGCCGAGGCGCCAGCCGCATGGAGCGCGTCGTAGTCGCCCGGCGGGATCACGCCGCCGACCACGATCATCACGTCGTCGCGCCCCTCGGCGGCCAGCGCCGCCCGCAGCTCCGGCACCAGGGTGAGGTGGCCGGCCGCCAGCGAGGAGACGCCCACGATGTGCACGTCGTTCTCCACCGCCTGCCGCGCGGCCTCGGCGGGCGTGGCGAAGAGCGGCCCGATATCCACGTCGAAGCCGAGATCCGCGAAGGCCGAGGCGATCACCTTCTGGCCGCGGTCGTGCCCGTCCTGGCCCATCTTGGCGACCAGGATGCGGGGCCGCCGCCCGTCGTTCTCCTCGAAGGCCTCCACGAGGCCCCGCACCCGCTCGACCACAGGCGACATGCCGCCGACCTCCCGCTTGTAGACGCCCGAGATCGAGCGGATCTCGGCCCGGTGCCGGCCCCAGGCCCGCTCCAGCGCCTCCGAGATCTCGCCGACCGTGGCCTTGGCCCGCGCAGCGTTCACAGCCAGTTCGAGCAGGTTGCCCGCGCCGTCCGCCGCCTGCGTGAGACGGCTGAGCGCCGCGTCCACGTCGGCCTGGTTGCGCTCGGAGCGCAGGCGCTTGAGCTTGTCGATCTGGAGGTTCCGCACGTTGCCGTTGTCGACGCGCAAGAGCTCGATCGTCATCTCGTCGTCGGGCTTGAACTTGTTGATGCCGACGATCGTCTGCCGGCCCGAATCGATCCGGGCCTGGGCGCGGGCCGCCGCCTCCTCGATCCGGAGCTTCGGGATGCCGGCCTCGATCGCCTTGGCCATGCCGCCGAGGCTCTCGACCTCGCGGATGTGCTCCCAGGCGCGGGCCACGATGTCGGCGGTGAGCCGCTCGACGTAGTACGAGCCACCCCAGGGATCGACGATGCGGGTGGTGCCCGATTCCTGCTGCAGGAAGAGCTGCGTGTTGCGCGCGATCCGGGCCGAGAAGTCGGTCGGCAGCGCGAGCGCCTCGTCGAGCGCGTTGGTGTGGAGCGACTGCGTGCCCCCTTGCGTCGCTGCCATCGCCTCGATGGCGGTCCGGGTGACGTTGTTGAACACGTCCTGCGCGGTGAGCGACCAGCCGCTCGTCTGCGAGTGGGTGCGGAGCGGCAGCGACTTGTCCGACTTCGGCTCGAACTCCTTGACGAGCTTCGCCCAGATCAGGCGCGCGGCCCGCATCTTGGCGACCTCCATGAAGAAGTTCGTCGAGATCGCCCAGAAGAAGGACAGGCGCGGGGCGAACTGGTCGATGGTCAGGCCCGCGGCCAGACCCGCCTTGATGTACTCGACGCCGTCGGCGAGCGTGTAGGCGAGTTCGAGGTCGTTCGTGGCGCCTGCCTCCTGCATGTGGTAGCCGGAGATCGAGATCGAGTTGAACTTCGGCATGTTGGCCGAGGTGTAGGCGAAGATGTCCGAGATGATCCGCATCGATCCCTTGGGGGGATAGATGTAGGTGTTGCGGACCATGAACTCCTTGAGGATGTCGTTCTGGATGGTGCCGGCGAGCTTGGCTGGCGGCACGCCCTGCTCCTCGGCCGCCACGATGTAGAGGGCGAGCACGGGCAGCACCGCGCCGTTCATCGTCATCGACACGGTCATCTCGTCCAGCGGAATGCCGGAGAAGAGCGTGCGCATGTCGTAGATCGAATCGATCGCCACGCCCGCCATGCCGACGTCGCCCGAGACGCGCGGGTGGTCCGAATCGTAGCCGCGGTGGGTGGCCAGATCGAAGGCGACCGAGAGGCCCTTCTGCCCGGCGGCGAGGTTGCGCCGGTAGAAGGCGTTCGAGTCCTCGGCCGTCGAGAAGCCCGCGTATTGCCGGATCGTCCACGGTTGCGTGACGTACATGGTGGGGTAGGGGCCCCGCAGGTACGGCGCGAGGCCCGGATAGGTGTGCAGGAATTCGAGCCCCGCCCGGTCCTCGGGCCCGTAGGCGGGCTTCACCGGGATGCCCTCGGGGCTCATCCAGGGCTCGCCCGGCGCGGGCGGCGGGACCGGCAGCGGCGCGCCCGAGAACGGGACCTCGGCGAAGTTCGGGATGCGGGACATCGTGCGGGACTCGGGCGAGGGGCAGGCGTCAGCCCCGTTCGGGGCGGTTTGGCCTGCATTATAAGGACGGTTCGGGTGCGGGCTACTCCCCGTGCGGCGGAGGCCGCATGAGAATCCCCGCCCGGATGTCTCGGCGGCCCGTTGAAGCGTGGCCGTGCCGCCCTAGTCGTTACGGCCGAGGCTCGCGCCCGATCGCGATGCGCCTCCACGAAGACGCGTCCCGAAGGAAAAGCCCCCGCCGATGGCCCTCAAGACCGTTCCGACCCAGCCCTTCCCGGACCAGAAGCCCGGCACCTCGGGCCTGCGCAAGAAGGTGCCGGTCTTCCGCCAGCCGCACTACGTCGAGAACTTCGTCCAGGCGATCTTCGACACGATTCCGGATCGCGACGGGGAGACCCTGGTGATCGGCGGCGACGGGCGCTTCCTCAACCGGGAGGTGGTGCAGACCGCGATCAGGATCGCGGCGGCCAACGGGTTCGGGCGGGTGCTGGTGGGGCAGGGCGGCCTGCTCTCGACGCCCGCCGCCTCCTGCGTGATCCGGAAACACGGGGCGGTCGGCGGCCTCGTGCTCTCGGCGAGCCACAATCCCGGCGGGCCCGAGGGCGATTTCGGCATCAAGTTCAACACGCGGAACGGCGGCCCGGCGCCCGAGAGCATCACCGCGGCGATCTTCGAGCGGGCGAAGGCGATCACCGAGTACCGCATCGCCGACGGGCCGGACCTCGATCTCGAGCGGCTCGGCGACGCGACGGTAGAGGGGATGACCGTCACGGTGATCGATCCGGTCGCGGACTACGCGGCGCTGATGCGCGAGCTCGTCGATTTCGACGCGATCCGGGCGCTCTTCGCGGGCGGCTTCCGCATGCGCTTCGACGCGATGAGCGCGGTCACGGGGCCCTACGCCCGGGCGATCCTGGAGGGCGAGCTGGGAGCGGCCCCCGGCACCGTGGTCAACGCGGTGCCGCAGGAGGATTTCGGCGGACACCACCCGGACCCGAACCCGGTCCACGCGCGCGAACTCTTCGACCTGATGCACGGGCCGGACGCCCCCGATTTCGGCGCGGCCTCGGACGGGGACGGCGACCGCAACATGATCGTGGCGCCCGGCCTCTTCGTGACGCCGAGCGACAGCCTCGCGGTGCTCGCCGCCCACGCCCACCGGGCGCCGGGTTACGCGAGCGGCTTGGCGGGCATCGCCCGCTCGATGCCGACGAGCCGGGCCGCCGACCGGGTCGCGGAAAAGCTCGGGATCCGGGCCTACGAGACGCCGACCGGCTGGAAGTTCTTTGGCAACCTCTTGGACGCCGGGCTGATCACGCTCTGCGGCGAGGAGAGCGCGGGCACCGGCTCGAACCACGTGCGCGAGAAGGACGGGCTCTGGGCGGTGCTGCTCTGGCTCAACATCCTGGCGACGACCGGAGAGCGGGCCGACGCCATCGTGCGCGCCCACTGGGCAACGTTCGGGCGGGACTACTACACCCGGCACGATTACGAGGAGATCGAGAGCGCGGCCGCCGAGCGGCTGATGCAGGGGCTTCGCGAGAAGCTCGCCGCGCTGCCGGGGCAGAGCTTCGCCGGCCTCACCGTCGCGAGCGCCGACGACTTCCGCTACGTCGATCCGGTCGACGGCTCGGTCACCGACCGGCAGGGCGTGCGCATCGGGTTCGCCGAGGATGCGCGGGTGGTCTACCGGCTCTCGGGCACCGGCACGGCGGGGGCGACGCTCCGGGTCTACATCGAGCGCTACGACCGCGACACGCACGACGCCGACCCGGTCCAGGTGCTCGCCCCGGTGGTGGAGGCCGCCCGCGCCATCGCGCGGATCGCGGAGATCACCGGGCGGGATGAACCGAGCGTCGTGACCTGATCCGGGCTCGGGCCGGAACGACCGTCTCCCTCCCCCGCAGAGGGGGGAGGGAGCGCGGCGCGGCCGCCTGTCATCCAGGCGTCATCTCCGCGCCCGAAAGCCTGCCGGACCCGCGCGGAGCCCTATCTCCCGCCGACGCCGTCCGACAGGAGCCCGCCCATGGACTTCCACCGCCGCTTCACCGTGCTGATGTGCACGCCGACGTTCGATCCGGGCGATCTGGAGGGCGCGCGGGTCGATCAGATCGTGGCGGCGGTCGAGCAGCGCGGCTTCGAGGTGGTGCGGGCGCGCCGCGTCGAGGACGCGGCCATCGCCGTGCAGACCGACGCCGCGGTCGGCTGCCTCGTGGTCGATTGGGGCAAGCGCGGCCTCGACGGCAAGGCCGCCGCCCTCATCGACATGATGCGCAAGCGCGGCCTGGAGATGCCGATCGTCATCATGGTGCGCCGCAAGCGCCTGGAGGACATCCCGGTCGAACTCCTCGACTTCATCGACGGCTACATCTTCCTGGCCGAGGAGACGCCGGAATTCATCGCCCGCGGCCTCGTCAGCCGCGTGACCCAGTACGCCGAGACCCTGAAGACGCCGTTCTTCGGCGCGCTGGTCGATTACGCCGAGAAGGGCAACCAGCTCTGGACCTGCCCGGGCCACAACGGCGGCATTTTTTATAACCGCTCCCCGATCGGACGGATCTTCGTGGAGCATCTCGGCGAGGCGATTTTTCGCGATGACCTCGACAATTCCGTTCTCGATCTCGGCGACCTCCTGACCCACGAGGGCCCGGCGCTCAAGGCCCAGAAGGAGGCGGCGCAGATCTTCGGGGCCGAAAAAACCTACTTCGTCCTCAACGGCACCTCGGCCTCGAACAAGATCGTGCTGTCCTCGCTGGTGGCCGAGGGCGACCTCGTGCTGTTCGACCGCAACAACCACAAGGCGGCCCATCACGGCGCGCTCTTCCTCGGCGGCGGCATCCCGATCTTCTTGGAAACGGACCGGAACGCCTACGGGCTGATCGGGCCGATCTACCACGAGGCGCTCGACGAGACCCGCATCCGCGAGAAGATCCGGGCCAACCCGCTGGTCAAGGACCGCGAGGCGTGGCGCAAGGAGCGTCCGTTCCGCGTCGCGGTGATCGAGCAGTGCACCTACGACGGCACGATCTACGACGCCCAGGAGATTCTGGAGCGGATTGGGCACCTGTGCGACTACATCCTGTTCGACGAGGCCTGGGCGGGCTTCATGAAGTTCCACCCGCTCTACCAGCGCCGCTTCGCCATGGGGCTGACCGGGCTCGACGAGACCGCGCCCGGCATCATCGCCACGCAATCGACCCACAAGCAGCTCGCGAGCTTCAGCCAGGCCTCGCAGATCCACACCAAGGACGGGCACATCCGCGGGCAGACCCGGCGCGTCGAGCACCGGCGGCTCAACGAGAGCTTCCTCGTCCACGCCTCGACCTCGCCGTTCTATCCCCTGTTCGCCTCGCTCGACGTCGGCGCCCAGATGATGAAGGGCCGCTCCGGCATGATCCTCTGGGACGACACGATCCGGCTCGGCATCGAGTGGCGGAAAAAAGCGCGCGCCATCCGCAAGGAGTTCGAGAACGAGCGCGATCCCCTCAAGCGCTGGTTCTTCGATCCCTTCGTGCCGGACGTGACGAAGACCGCGGAGGGGGCCGAGGTCCCCTGGGAGAGCGTGCCGACGGACGAGCTCGCCTCCAACCCGCGGCACTGGGAACTGACGCCGGGCGCGCGCTGGCACGGCTTCACCCACGTCTCCCCGGGCTACGCGATCACCGACCCGAACAAGCTCACCGTGCTCACCCCCGGCTTCGACCGGCAGACGGGGGAATATGCCGAGCACGGCGTGCCGGCCCCGATCGTGGCGCAGTACCTGCGCGAGAACCGGATCGTGCCGGAGAAGAACGACCTGAACTCGCTGCTCTTCCTGCTGACGCCGGGCGTGGAATCCTCCAAGGCCGGCACGCTGATCTCGGGCCTCGTCGCCTTCAAGCGCCTGCACGACGAGAACGCGCCGCTGGAGGAGGCGATGCCGGAATTCGTGCGGCGCCGGCCCGCCCGCTACGCCGGGGTGCGCCTGCGCGACCTCTGCGCCGACTACCACGCGTTCCACCGCGAGGCGAACACCTCAAGCCTGCAGCGCAAGCAGTTCGCGCCCGAGCACCTGCCCGAGATGGTGATGGCCCCGAAGGACGCGGCCCAGATGCTGACCCGCAACCACGTCGACTTCGTGCCGATCGCCGAGGCCGAGGGGCGTGTGGCCACCACCTTGCTTCTGGTCTACCCGCCCGGGATCGGCACGGTGCTGCCCGGCGAGCGGATCGATGAGCGCGCCAAGCCCATGCTCGACTATTTCAAGATGTTCGAGGCGGCCTCCAACCTGTTCCCGGGCTTCGAGGCCGAGATCCAGGGGGTCTACCGCCAGCACGAGCCGGACGGGCGCATCCGCTTCTACACCTACGTGCTGCGCGAGGGGCATTGATGCCGGTCGCGGCCGATCCCGGCATCGTCATCCGCCCCTCCTCGGACGTGGACGTGCCGGCGATGATCGCGATCTACGAGCACCACATCCGCCGGGGCGTCGGCGACACGGGCGAGTTCGAGGAGGAGCGCCTGCTCCCCGACGACCTGAAGCGCCGCCGCAAGACCATGCGCAAGAAGCGCCTGCCCCATCTGGTGGCCGAGCGCGACGGGCAGGTGGCGGGCTACGCCTACGCGGTGCCGTTCCGCAAGCGGCCCGCCTACCGCTTCACCCTGAAGCACTCGATCTACGTGCACCCCGAGCACCTGCATGCCGGGATCGGCCGGCGCCTGCTGCCGGCCCTGATCGAGGCCTGCGCGGCCGGCGGCTACCGGCAGATCATCGGCTACATCGACGCGGAGAACGAGGCGTCCTTGCGCCTGCACGAGGCCTGCGGCTTCGCCCGCGTCGGGTACCTTGCGGGGGTCGGCTACAAGTACGGGCGCTGGAGCGACAGCGTGATGGTCCAGTGCCCTCTGGGTACGGGCTCCGAGGACCAGCCCGCCGCGTGGCGCCGGCCGGAGCCGGCCCCCGTCGAGACCCTGGTGGCGGCCCACGAGTGGCAGGGGGAGTGAGGCGGGGTCGGATGATCGCTAGGGCGCCGCGGGATTGCCCTCTCCCCCTCTGCGGGCAGAGCAATCCCATATGGCGGATCCCTGCCTCGGATCGGGCCTGAACCGCGCCGCGCTCCCTCTCCCGTGCGGGAGAGGGTTGGGGTGAGGGATGAGAACCCTACGGACAGAACGAGACGCTGCCGCAGAACCGCAGCGTTTGATCCTGATGGCTCCGGGCCCCTCACCCTGTCCCTCTCCCGCACGGGAGAGGGGACCCGCGTCCCTTCCGCCTAGGCACGCGCTTGGCATATGCGATTGCCCTGCTCTGCGGGGGAGGGAGAGGGCGGGGGATGTACCCCCTCAGCCAGCCTCCCCGAACCCGTACAACCGCCGCGGGTTCTCCACGAAGTACCGGCGGCGATCTTCCTCGTCCGGGATCCAGTCCGCCACGAGGTCGAGCAGGTCGCCGATCCGCGGCGGTCCCTTCCAGGCGGCGACGTGGGGCCAGTCCGAGCCCCAGAGGCAGCGCTCCGGCGCCGCCGCGTGCAGCGCGCGGGCGAAGGGGATCGTGTCGGCGTAGGGCGCGCCCGCGACCGAGGTACGGAAGGCGCCCGACAGCTTCACCCAGGCCCCGTCGCGCACCAGATCGACCAGCGTGCGGAAGCCCGGATCGTCGAGCCCCGCCGAGGTCGGCATGTGGCCCATATGGTCCACCACGAAGGGCACGGGCAGGCGCGCGAGGCGGGCGGCCATCGGGGGCAGCTGGCGGGCATCGACTAGGAATTGCAGGTGCCAGCCCATCTCGCGGGCGAGGGCGCCGTATTCCTCAAGCGCCGCGAAGCCGACGCCCCCGCCGAACAGCACGTTGAGCCGCAGGGCCACCACGCCCGCCGCCTTGAGGTCGGCGAGCTCCCGCTCGGGCAGGCCGAGCGGGATCACCGCGACGCCGCGCAGCCGCACCGGGTTCGCCCGCAGGGTCTCGACCATGCGCCGGTTGTCGGTGCCGTGCACGCTGACTTGGATCAGCACGCCGTTGGCCATGCCGGTGGCGTCCAGCATCGCGCAGTAGCGCTCGCCCGGCGCGGCGGGCGGGGTGTAGCTGCGCTCGGGCACCAGCGGGTAGTGCGGCGGCAGGCCGATGACGTGGGCGTGGGTATCGACCGCGCCCGCCGGCACCCGGTAGCGCGTCGGGCCGCGCGGGTTCGGGTCGGGGGCGGGGCAGGGGGGAATGGCGTCGGCTGGATCGCTCATGCGGGCCTCCCGCTCAGGCGTCGGCATCGGGCGTCGGCATCAGGCGTCGGCATCAGGCGTCGGCATGGAGCACGCGGCCCCGCGTCTCGGGCAGCGCGAAGGCCGCCACGAAGAACACCCCGTAGGCGATGGCCGCGAAGATCGCGATGGCGGCCGCCAGCCCGACCTGCGCCGACAGGTAGCCGACGAGCGCCGGGAACAGGGCGCCGATGCCGCGGCCGAAATTGTAGCAGAAGCCCTGGCCCGAGCCGCGCAGGCGCGTCGGGTAGAGCTCGGTGAGGAAGGCGCCCATCCCCGAGAAGTAGCCCGAGGCGAAGAAGCCGAGCGGGAAGCCCAGCACCCAGAGCACCGCGTTCGAGAGCGGCAATTGCGTGTAGGCCAGGATGACCGCGATGGCGCCGAGCGAGAAGATCAGGAAGAGCGGGCGCCGCCCGAGCCGGTCGGCGAGCCAGGCGCCCACGAGGTAGCCCGCGAAGGAGCCGACGATGAGCGCCGCGAGGTAGCCCGTCGAGGAGACGACCGAGAGGCCGCGCTCGGTGGTGAGGAAGCGCGGCAGCCAGGTGGTGATGGCGTAGTAGCCGCCCTGGCAGCCGGCCGAGGCCAGGGAGGCCAGCACCGTGGTCTTCAGGATCGGTCCGGAGAAGATCTCCCAGATCCGCGGCCGGTCGCCGGAGGCCGCGGCCCGCGCCCGGCTCTCGGCGGCGACCTCGGGCTCCCGCACGTAGCGGCGCAGGTAGAACACCAGGAGGGCCGGCAGCGCGCCGATCGCGAACATCCAGCGCCACGCGCTCTCGGGCGGCAGCCACGTGAACAGCACGGCTTGCGCCAGCACCGCCATGCCCCAGCCGATCGCCCAGCCGGACTGGACGGAGCCCACGGCCCGGCCGCGATACTGCGCCCGGATGGTCTCGCCCATCAGCACGGCGCCCGCCGCCCACTCGCCGCCGAAGCCGAGCCCGAGCAGCGCCCGGGCGACGAGGAGCTGCTCGAAGTTCTGCACGAAGGCGCACAGCAGCGAGAAGAACGAGAACCACAGGATGGTGATCTGGAGCGTCAGCACCCGGCCGATCCGGTCGGCCACGAAGCCCGCGAGCCAGCCGCCCACCGCCGAGGCCAACAGCGTCACGGTGGCGGCCAGCCCCGCGGTGCCCGGCTCGACCTGCCAAAGCCCGATGATCGTGCCGATCACCAGCGGGTAGATCATGAAGTCCATGCCGTCGAGCGCCCAGCCCGCGGCACAGGCCCAGAAGGTGTGGCGCTCGGTCGGGTTCATGCTCCGGTAGAAGGCGCCGAGGCTCGCATCCTCGATCGCGACCCGCTCGATCCCCGGCCCGCCGGGCTCCGTCACCGAACTCATGCCGCCACCTCCCCGATGGGAGCGATGCGTAGCACGGGCCCGGCGGCCGGCCTACCGGGTGGCGGCGGCCGGGCCGGGCGGGTGCCCGGCCGCCCGCTCAGGCGGCGCGCACGCCGGCCAGGAAACGGCCGACCTCGGCGCCGAGATGCTCGGACTGGCGCGACAGCTCGGAGGCCGAGGCCAGCACCTGGGCGGCGGCAGCGCCCGTCTCCTCGGCCGCCCCCGCCACGCCCGCGATGTTGCGCGTGACCTCGCCCGTGCCGGCCGCGGCCTGGGCCACGTTGCGCACGATCTCCTGGGTCGCGGCGCCCTGCTCCTCCACCGCCGCCGCGATCGAGGTCGCCGCGCCCGAGATCTCGCGGATGCGCCCCGAGATGCCGCTGATCGCCTGGACGGCCTGCTCCGTCGAGCCCTGGATCCGGCCGATCTGCTGGGTGATCTCCTCGGTGGCGCGCGCGGTCTGGTTGGCGAGTTCCTTCACTTCCGCCGCCACCACCGCGAAGCCGCGCCCCGCCTCGCCGGCGCGCGCCGCCTCGATGGTGGCGTTGAGCGCGAGCAGGTTGGTCTGCCCGGCGATCTGCGAGATCAGCGCCACCACGTCGCCGATGCGCGCGGTCGCGCTGCTCAGCTCCTGCACCAGGGTGGAGGTCTGCTCCGCCTCGCCGACCGCGGTGCCCGCGAGTCCCGCCGAGCCGTCGACCTGCCGGCCGATCTCGGCCACCGAGGCGCCGAGTTCCTCGGCCGCCGCCGCCACGGTGGTGACGTTCGAGGCCGCCTCCTCGGCGGCGGCGGCGACGGAGACGGACTGGCCCGCCGTCTCGCGCGCGGTGGCCGCCATGCTCTGGGCGGTGGCCTGCAACTCGGTCGCCGCCGCCGTGACGGTCGCCACGATGCCGCCGACCGCGCGCTCGAACCCGTCGGCCATCGCGCGCATCGCCGTCCGGCGCTGCGCCTCGGCCCCCGCCCGGGCCAGCGCCGTCTCCTCCTCGAGCTGGCGCGTGCGGATCAGGTTGTCGCGGAAGACCCCCAGAGCGGCGGCCGCCGCCCCGATCTCGTCCCGGCGACCGAGGCCGGGGATGGCGATGCCCGCATCGCCCTGCGCCAGCCGGTTCATGGCGGTGGTGATCCGGCGCAGGGGGCGGGCCACGTCGAGGGCGAGGCCGGTCGCGGCCGCCGCGGCGATCAGCGCCGCCAGGACGATCGCCACGACCGTCGCGAACCACGCCCCGTCATAGGCCGCCTCGGCCGCCTGCCCGCTGCGCTGCGCCGCCGCGTCGGCGAGATCGACGAGCTTCTGCAACTCGGCCAGGACCGCGTTGATGCCGCTCGACATCTCGGTGTTGAAGATCCGCAGCGCCCCGGCGACGTCGCCGGCCGCCGCCATCGCGACGATCTTCTCCTGCAGCGCGTGATAGACCTGCCACTGCTGCTCGAACGCCGCGAACTGGGCACTCTCCTCCGGGCTCGCCGGCAGGGCCTGGTACTGGGTGCGCAGGGTCCGCAGCTCGCCCTCGCGCTTGAGGATCGTGGCGGCGACCTCGGCGCGCAGCGCGGCCGTGTCCGCGGTGATCAGCCGGCTCGCGTTGACCCGCAGGCGGTACACGGCCACCTGGAGCTTGCCGAGCACCTGGACGGTGGGCAGCCGCGTCTCGCGCAGGTCGCGCCCCGCCGCATCGACCGTCCGCAGCTCGTAGAGGGAACTCGCCCCGAAGCCGGCCACCAGGACGACCATGAGCGCGAAGCAGGCGCCGAGCTTGGATCCGATGGAGGTGAGGCGAGTCATAGGGCGCGCATCCACGTGGGACAGGAGGCTGGATCGGGTAGACCGCATTAGTGCCGTTCGCCGTTAACGAATTCTGATCGTGGGGCAATTCGGATCGGGTGCGGTACTATCGTTCTGCTTTCGGAGGCTGGCGACGCCCGGGATTCCGACATCGTGAACCGGCGCGGCAGTCCGGGGCTGGCCGGTACGGACCCGACAGGCCGGCCGGGCTTCATCCGGGGACGAAATGCTGTAGAGGAAACCGCGTCAGCCGCCGGGCCAGCCGGCACGAGCCGGGTTCCAGCCAATGCCCACCGATCCGTCCGTTCCCAGCCGCTCCGTGCCCCGGCCCGTGCCGCGCCCCGGCGTCGCGGCGATCGAGGCCTACGTGCCCGGCAAGAGCGGGACGACGGGCGGCCACCCGGTCTACAAGCTCTCCTCCAACGAGACGCCGCTGGGCCCGAGCCCGGCCGCGGTCGCGGCGGCGCGCCAGAGCCTCGACGACCTCGCCCTCTACCCGGACGGCAACGCGACGGCTTTGCGCGCGGCGATCGCGGAGCGCTACGGCCTCGACCCGGCCCGGATCGTCTGCGGGGCGGGCTCGGACGAGCTGCTCTCGCTCCTCGCCTACGCGTATCTGGCGCCGGGCGACGAGGGGCTGTTCAGCGCGCACGGCTTCCTCGTCTACCGCATCGCGATCCTGGCCGCGGGCGGCACGCCGGTGGTGGCGCCCGAGCGCGACCTCACCACCGACGTCGACGCGCTCATCGCCCGCCTCACCGAGCGGACGCGGATCGTCTACATCGCCAACCCCAACAACCCGACCGGCACCTACCTGCCCTTCGAGGAGGTGCGCCGCCTGCACGCCGCCCTGCCGCCCGACGTGCTCCTCGTCCTCGACGGCGCCTACGCGGAATATGTCCGCCGCAACGATTACGGCTCCGGGCTCGACCTCGTGCTGGAGGCCGACAACGTCGTGATGACCCGCACCTTCTCCAAGATCCACGGGCTCGCCGCCCTGCGGATCGGCTGGATGGTGGCGCCCGCGCACGTGGCCGACGCGGTCAACCGCATCCGCGGACCGTTCAACCTCTCGGCGGCGGCGATCCGGGCGGGTGCGGCGGCGATCCAGGACGACGCCCACGTGGCGGCGGCGGTCGCCCACAACGACGCCTGGCTCGCCCGCCTCACCGAGGAGGTCCGGGCGCTCGGCCTCGCCGTGACCCCGAGCGTGGCGAACTTCGTCCTCGTCCACTTCCCCGACGCGCCCGGCCGCTCGGCGGCCGCCGCGGACGCCTTCCTGACGGGCCGCGGCGTGATCACCCGGCGCGTCGCCGCCTACGGCCTGCCGGACTGCCTGCGGGTCACGGTCGGCAGCGAGGCCGCCAACACGGCCTTCCTCGACGGGCTCCGGGCCTTCGTGCGGGGCGCGCATGCCTGAGGCGGGAGCGGCGCCGCTCGGGCGCCTCGCGGTCGTCGGCCTCGGCCTGATCGGCTCCTCGATCGCCCGCGGCGCCCGCCGCTACGGGCTCGCCGAGACGATCGTGGCGATCGACCGGGACGAGGCGGTGCGGGCGCGCGTGCGGGAACTCGGCCTGGCCGACGCGGTCACGGGCGAGGCGGGGGAGGGCGTGGCGGGGGCCGACCTCGTCATCCTGTGCGTGCCGGTGGGCGCCGTCGGCCCGGTCGCGGCCGAGATCGCGCCGCACCTCGCGCCCGGCGCGATCCTCTCCGATGTCGGCTCGGTGAAGGGCTCGGTGGTGGCGGCGGTCGCGCCGCACCTGCCGGAGGGCGTGGCCTTCGTGCCGGGCCACCCGGTGGCGGGCACCGAGTATTCGGGGCCGGATGCCGGCTTCTCGACCCTGTTCCAGAACCGCTGGTGCATCCTGACCCCGCCCGAGGGGACGGACGAGGCGCCGGTCGCGCGGGTGCGGGCCTTCTGGGAGGGCCTCGGCGCCATCGTCGAGACGATGAGCCCGGAGCACCACGACCTCGTGCTCGCCATCACCAGCCACGTGCCGCACCTGATCGCCTACAACATCGTCGGCACGGCGGCGGACCTCGAAGAGGTCACGCAGTCGGAGGTGATCAAGTTCTCCGCCGGCGGTTTTCGCGATTTCACCCGGATCGCCGCCTCCGACCCGACCATGTGGCGCGACGTGTTCCTGACCAACAAGGACGCGGTGCTGGAGATGCTCGGCCGCTTCAACGAGGATCTGGCCGCGCTCGCCCGGGCCATCCGCTGGGGCGACGGCGAGGCGCTGCACGCGCTCTTCACCCGCACCCGGGCGATCCGCCGCGGCATCGTGGCGATGGGCCAGGAGACGGCCGAGCCTGATTTCGGGCGCCGCAAGGAGGGCTGAGGCTCGCGGGCCGGCTCTCGCTCAGGCGGGGCGCGGCCGCAGGCGGGCGCGACCGGGGGCGCTCCCCCAGGCCCGCGCCAGGGCCTGCCCGGCCCGCATGCCGGGCCGCTCGACCGTGAGGTGGACGAGGGCCGCGAGCAGCACGGCGGCGAGGGCGGCGGCCGGGATCAGCAGCGGCAGCAGCGCGGTCGGGACCACCCCGGCGAGGGGCGCGAGATCGACGAAGAGCGCGCTCAGCACCAGCCCGTGCAGCAGGTAGACGCCGTAGGAGCAGGCGCCGAGCACCCGCGCGCCGCGCGAGCGCAGCAATCCGCCGAAGTCGTTGCCGCAGGCGACGCAGAGGAAGAAGGCGCCGTAGAGCGCGAGCGCCGCCGGCTTGCCCGGCACGACCTGCGTGGTCGCGGCGAGGACGAGCGCGGCGGCAGCGAGGCAGGCCGCCCCCGGCCCCCGCAGCCGGGCGGCGAGCGCCTCGCGCAGCCGCACCTCGCAGGCCAGCATGCCGACCGCGAAGAGCGGCAGGTAGCCGATTAGCGGTAGGAGGTTCTTGAGCGGCCGCAGGAGCAGCGCGCCGACGAGGAGCCCCGCCGGCACCCACCAAGTGGGCGCCCGGCCCCGGACCCGGTCCATCGCCGCGCAGCAGGCCGGCAGGACGAGGATGTAGAACAGGAGTTCGTAGCGCAGCGACCAGAGCACGTGGGCGTTGATCCGCCCGCTATCGGCCTCGCCGAGCAGCGGCGGCGTCCCCGCGCAGGCGAGCCAGCGCAGCAGCGCCGCCGCCTCCTCGTGGAGCGGGCGGGCATTCGCCCCGCCGGTCCGCCAGAGGATCAGGCCGAGGATCAGGAGGACCGAGGCGAGGAGGGCCGGGTAGAGCCGGAACAGGCGGCCGAGTGCGAGGCGGCCGAGGTCGAGCCCGCGCAGTCCGCCGAGGATGCGCGGATAGAAGACGTAGCCCGTGACCATGAAGAACAGGCCGACGCTGCCCGCGCCGAGATTGTGCAGGGGCAGCGCTTCGGGCGTCGCCCAGGCCGCGCCGGACCGCGCCACCGGGATCCAGATCGCGGCGTGGTGGACGAGCACCGCCAGGGCGAGCACGCCGCGCAGCCCGTCGATGGCGGTCTCGCCGCCCGCAGGGATCGGAAAACCCGCGCGCACGAGACCGCGCGCCGCGACGTGCGCGGCGGCGTAGGCCAGAGCCCCGCAGAGCAGGATGTCCGCGACCGGACCGAACACGCAAGCCGCCCCCGTTGAGCCGAAGGGGTCAGCGTGGCCGGGCGGGGTAGGGGGCGCAACCCGGGCCCGGCGTTTCGTCGGCGGGTGTGCTCCGGCTGCGTCATACCGTTTTCCGGTCGATGGGTTCGGTCTGACGCATCGTCTCGGAACGAAGCGCGGGTCCCCTCTCCTGTAGGGAGAGGTCTGCTTTCGCAGAAAGCCGGGTGAGGGGTATGAGGCTTCTGGATGAGGCTCACCCTGGACGCGCGTCGATGCCGAGCGCTCTCCTGATCCGTCATACCCCTCACCCCAACCCTCTCCCTATGGGAGAGGGGGCATGGTGCGGTTCACCGCACGCGCCCAAACCGATCAGCCGGAAACGGTATCAGTAGAGCGGTTCGAGCCGCACGTTCGGGATCGTGAAGGGGCCGAGCATGATCCGGCCGTCGCCGAGGCGCAGCGGCGGCAGCGGCTTGAGCGGCGTCTCGCCGCCGGCCGGCGCGCCGTCAGGGCCGGGCGTGCGCACCGTGCCCAGCAGCCCCCCGACGAGCGCGCCGACCAGCGCGCCGCGGTCGGCACCGTAGCGCTGGCCCACGAGTCCGCCGACCAGGGCTTCGAGCCCCGCGGCCCGCAGGTCGAGCTGGCCGGCGATGCGGTGACCCTCGTCGAGGCCGAGCGTGCCCTTGGCCTGGAGGCGGCGGTCGCCCTTGGCGAGGTTGAGGCCGGCGAGTTCGAGCCTGCCCTCCGCCTCGCGCCAGATCTCCAGCTCCCGCGCCAGGGTGCCGGTGCGCAGCACGACCGCCTTCGTCAGCGTGGCGTCGAGCGCGATGTCGGCCGGGTCGGCGTTGCCGACGAGCGCGTCGGCCTGGGCCGAGCGGGCCTTCGCGAAGCGCAGGCTCGTATCGACGGCGCCGTCCGCGTCGAAGCGGCCGGGGGTCGGGCGGGCATGCAGCTCGAGGTGCTCGCCCGCGACCTCAACCGGCTTGTCGAGCGACGGCCCGGAGACCGTGACCCGCGGCGCATCGACAGCCAGCGAGGCGCGCACGAACCCGTCCGCGGCGCCGTGGAAGCTGCCGCGCAGGCTGGTCCAGCTCGCCTCGCCCGCGAGGTCTCCCTGCCGTGTCCTGAACGGACCGACCGCCTCGAACAAGGCGTGGCGCGGCTGGTAGACCTGCACGAGCGCGGTGAACGGACCGAGGGTGAAGCCGCCGTCGGCGCGGGCCAGCGCCACCGAGGCGCAGCGCAGCTCGAGCCGGAACGGGTATCCGGTGATCGAGCGGTCGGCACAGGTCCAGGTCCGGCCGGCGGCGGCCTCGCGGGTGAGCCAGGCGTCGATCTCGCGCCCCGCCCGGTCGCGCAGGTAGAACCAGCCGGCGCTCCACAGCACCGCGACCACCGCCAGAAGGATGAAGGGCAGGAACAGGCCGAAGCGCGAGCCGCGCATCCCGCCGCGCCGGTCCCGCGCGATATCCGCCTGCCCCGAGCCCTGCGCCATGCCTGCCCTCTCCGTCATCGGCCGTGCACCTCCCGCAACGCGGAGGGCGATGCAAGAGGGACGGGCACGGATCTAGGACGCCCGGACCGGATGTCAGGCGCACGGTCTCGGGAGGGGATCGGCGGGCGCGGCGCTTCAGCCGCGCGATCCCTCGGTGCTCAGGTCGTCGGCGATCGCCGCGCGCTCGCCCTCGTCCTCGGCAAGGCGGTGGACGTGCATCTCGGTCGCGCCGCTGCCGCGCATCCGGGCGAGCCAGGTGCGGCCGAGATGCTCGCGCGGGCTCTCGCCCGAGGTCGCGACCGAGACGAGCTCGGCGATGCCGGCCGTGTCGCGCCGCACCGCCAGCACCACCGCGGCCCCGACCTCGTCGAGGGCCGGCTCGTTCAGCGCGTGCACGCCGACCACGTAGCGCCGGCCCGAGCGGCCGCGCCAAGCCGAGAGCGCCAGCGCCGGGCTGCCCCGCAGGCCGGCCGTCGTCCTCAGACGTTCTTCCCGCACGTCCTGCCTCCGTGTGCGATCGTCCTTCAGGTCGCGAAGCGCGGCCGACCAGGACAGGGCTCTTTTGTTCGCCATTTGTTCTAGTTTATCCGCCGTCATCCACAGGCGTCAAGCGCGACGCGTCCTGGGGCGGAGATGGGGATTTGACGAGTTATCCACAAGTCGCGCCGATCCGCGGCGATCCGTCGGGCGTCAGGCCGTGCGCGATGCCTCGCGGGCGGGCTCCGGGATCGCGTGCCCGCGGGCGGCGAGCTCGGCCCGTCCGACCTCGACGAGCGCGTTCGAGGCGGCCTCGATCCGCTCCAGGATCTCGGCCTGGAAGGCCGCGCGCGGCATGCCGGCGGGGATGGGGGGCAGGAACTCGATCACCGCGGTGCCGGGACGCCGCACGAAGCCGCGCCGCGGCCAGAACAGTCCGGTGTTGAGCGCCACCGGCAGGCAGGGCACCCCCAGCGCCCCGTAGAGGTGGGACAGGCCCTGCTTGTACACGGGCGGCGCGCCCACGGGCCGGCGCGTGCCCTCGGGAAAGATGATCAGCTGGCGGCCGCGCGCGATGGCGTCGGCGGCCGCGGCGTTCATCAGGCCCATGGCGCGGGTGCCCTTGGAGCGGTCGATCGCCACCATGCCGCCCCGCGACAGGTGCCAGCCGACGACCGGGATGAAGAGCAGCTCCCGCTTCAGGATGTAGGCGAATTCCGGAAACACCACGCAGAGCGCGAGCGTCTCCAGGGCCGACTGGTGCTTGGCCGCCACGAGGAGCGGGCCCGGCGGGATGTTCTCCAGCCCCCGGAACTCGACGCGGATCCCCGCCACGTGCCGCAGCAGCCAGATCGTGGTGCGTCCCCAGGTCCGGGCGATCCCGAGCACCGTGCGCCGTGAGACCAGCGCGGGCAGGCCGCCGAGCGCGATGACCGCGGTGGCCGCGTAGAAGCAGAGGTTGAAGGCGAGGGAGCGGAGCGCGAGCATGGGGACCTGTGCGGGAAGCGCGCTCCTTTAGCCCGGCTTCGCGCCGGGGGACAGACGGGGCCGGGCGCGGGTCGGCGGGGCCGCGTCCCGGATCTCAGTAGCCGTCCGCGAGCGTGCTGCGCTGGCGCGGGTCGGCGGCGCCCGCGAGCAGTCCGTCGTCCCGCCGCATCACCGAGTTCGCCGAGCCGGTGGTGGGGCCGACCTTCACGGCGTGGCCCTTGGCGCGCAAGAGGGCCAGCGTGTCGGGCGATATGCCCTCCTCGGCGAGCAGCACGTCGGGCCGCCACTGGTGGTGGACGCGGGGCGCGTCCACCGCCTGCGCGAGGTTCATGCGGAAATCCACGAGGTTCACGATCACCTGCAGCACCGTGGTGATGATGCGGCTGCCGCCGGGGCTGCCGGTGACGAGGAGGAGCCGGCCGTCGCGGAACAGGAAGGTCGGGGTCATCGAGGAGAGCGGGCGGGCGCCGGGCGCCACGGCGTTGGCGTCGCTGCCGACGAGCCCGTAGGCGTTCTGCGCCCCGGGCTTGGCGGAAAAATCGTCCATCTCGTTGTTGAGGAGCACCCCCGTGCCCTCGGCCACCAGCCCGATCCCGTAGGAGAAGTTCAGCGTGTAGGTGTTGGCCACCGCGTTGCCGGCCGCGTCGACAACCGAGAAATGCGTGGTCTGGTCGGATTCGTAAGGGGCGGGGTCGCCGGCCCGCACCGCCTCGGCGGGCCGCGCCCGCTCGGGATCGATCCCGGCCCGGATCGTGTCCGCGTAGGCCTTGGCGAGCAGCCCCCGCACCGGCACCTTCACCCGGTCGGGATCGCCGAGATAGGCGGCGCGGTCGGCGTAGGCCGGCTTCATCGCCTCGGCCAGCGTGTGGAAGGCCTGCGCGCTGCCCGCCCCCATGCCGGCGAGGTCGAAGCCCTCAAGCACGTTCAGGATCTCCACGAGGTGGATGCCCCCCGAGGAGGGCGGCGGCATCGAGACGACCGCGTGCCCGCGATAGGTCCCGCGCACCGGCTCGCGCAGCTTCACCCGGTACCCGGCGAGATCCTCCGCCGTCATGATGCCGCCCGCGCCGCGCACCGCCGCGACGATCCTCTCGGCCACCGGGCCGGTATAGAAGGCGTCCGGGCCCCGCTCGGCGATCGTCCGGAGCGTGCCGGCGAGGTCGGCCTGCACCAGGGTCTCGCCCCGGGCGAGCACCCGGTCGCCCGCGAAGAACACCGCCCGGGTCGAGGGCCAGCGCCCGAGCATGCCGGCGACCTGCGGCAGCGAGTCGGCCAAGCCCCCCTCGACGCCGATCCCCTCGCGGGCGAGCCGCTCGGCCGGCGCGATGAGATCCGCCAGGGTGAGCCGGCCCGAGCCGTAGAGGCGGTGCGCCTCGGCCAGCCCCCGCACGGTGCCGGGCACGCCCACCGCCTTGCCGCCCCGGGTCGAGGCCGCCCGGTCGGGGGCGCCGTCGGGCCCGAGGAACATGTCGGCGGTGGCCGCCCGCGGGGCGGTCTCGCGGTAGTCGATCGCCACCGTCTCGTTCCGCTCGGCGAGGTGCACCAGCATGAAGCCGCCGCCGCCGAGATTGCCCGCCTGCGGCAAGGTGACGGCCAGGGCGAAGCCGACCGCGACCGCCGCATCGACGGCGTTGCCGCCCTGCTTCAGCACCGCGATGCCGATCCGCGTCGCCCGCGCCTCCTGGGACGAGACCATGCCGTTCGGGGCGAGCGCGGGCAGGGAGCGGGCGATGTCCGAGGGGATCGGCACGGCGTCCGCCGTCCGGGCGAGCTGGGCCCGGGCGCCCGACAGCGGGAGGACGAAGAGAAGCGCCAGGAGGGCGGCGAGGGCACGGCGCGGCATCGCTGGCGACATGGCTGGCGGCATGGCTGACGGGCGGCTCCACGCGGGAGAGGGTCCGAGCCGTGATAGTGCGGCCTGCGGGCGCGTCCAGGCGTGCCCGTGTTGCGCACCCGCGGGCTGACGAATAAGGAAAAGCGTCAGCCGCAGGATCCCGCGCGGGATCCTGCCGGAGGACCCAGGTTCCGCCGCCCGCGCCGCCGGCGCATTCCGGCGGCGTGCGGGCGGCCGCTGCGCCGCATACCGGAAGGAGCGCGCATGCGAGTGATCGATCTCGATCGGGACGCGGTCAAGCAGGGGCTCGCCGACGGCAGCCTGCTGTTGATCGACGTGCGCGAAGCCCACGAATACGGGGACGGCCACATCCCGGGCGCGGTGACCCACCCGCTCTCGGCGTTCGACCCGCAGGCGCTCGCCGCCCTGGTCGAGGGGGATGCGCGCCGGCCGGTCTTCGTCTGCGCCGCGGGCGTGCGCTCCGTGCACGCGCTACACGCCGCGCAGCAGGCTGGCCTGCCGATCGAGGCGCATTACCGCGGCGGCTTCAGGGACTGGTACGCGGCGGGTGAAGCCGTTGAATAGTCCGGCCGCAGCGCCGGCGACGCGCGTGTGGTGTGCGCCGTCGCACAACTCTGAACTGCGCAACGGACTAGGGGCGCACAAGACTGTGAAGGTCGGCGTCCTCTCGAACCCGCCGACCCGCCCAGCCTCCTCTGACCACGCATCGTCCTCGCGCGCGGACCGCACCGCGCGCCGCGGGCCGATGCTCAGGGACCTCGTCATGCATCCTGCCCTGCGCAGCCGGCTCGCCAGCTTCCTCGTTCCCGCCCTCGTCGGCGTCCTGGCCGGTGTCCCGGTCGGCGCCGCGCCGGCCCGCGCCCAGGCCCCCGGCGGGCCGCCGCCGAAGGTCACGGTCGCCAAGCCGGTGGTCCGCGAGATCGTCGAGCAGGACCAGTATACCGGCCGCTTCGACCCGATCGAGTTCGTCGAGGTGCGCGCCCGCGTCACCGGCTACCTCGACAAGATCCAGTTCACGGACGGCGCCACGGTGAAGAAGGGCGACGTGCTCTTCGTCATCGACCGGCGGCCCTACAAGGCGGCGCTGGAGCAGGCCCAGGCGGCGCTCACCTCGGCCAAGGCGCGCCTCTCCTTCACCCAGACCGACCTCGAGCGTGCCCAGACGCTCTCGCGGGGCGGCAACATCTCCGAGCAGGTCACCGACCAGCGCCGGCAAGCCTCGCAGACCGCGCAGGCCGACGTGGACAGCGCGGAGGCCGCGCTCCGCAACGCCCAGCTGAACTACGACTTCACGGAAGTGAAGTCGCCCATCGACGGGCGCATCAGCCAGCGCCTCGTCACCGAGGGCAACATCGTCATCACCGACCAGACCCGGCTGACCACGATCGTCTCGCTCGACCCGATCTATTTCGGCTTCACGGTCGATGAGAAGTCGTTCCTCAAGTATCAGGGCAGCCTCAACATCGGCATGGGCCAGACCCAGCGCGGCAAGGGCGTGCCGGTGATGATCGCGCTCACCGGCGAGGAGAAGCCGACCCGCAAGGGCACGCTCGACTTCGTCGACAACCGGGTCGACAACCAGACCGGCACGGTGCTCTTGCGCGCCACCGTCGAGAACAAGGACGGCTTCATCAAGCCGGGCCTGTTCGGCATCGTCTCGATGCCGGCCACCAAGCCCTTCCGGGGCGTGCTGCTGCCCGACGAGGCGATCTCGGCCAACCAGGACAAGCGCATCGTCTACCTCGTCTCCGAGGACGGCACGGCCTCCGCCCGCGACGTGAAGCTCGGGCCCAAGGTCGATGGCTACCGGGTGATCCGCGAGGGGCTGAAGGGCGACGAGAGCGTGGTGATCAACGGGCTCGCCCGCGTGCGCCCCGGCGCCAAGGTGACGCCCGAGATGCAGACGCTGCCCCCGAGCAAGAGCTGACCGGGTCGGCCGGGGGGATCACGCCCCGCGGGCCGGTTTCCGACCCCATCCGCAGGTGACGCGAGGCGTGGACCCTTCCGGGGCGCCGGCCGAGAGGTTTGACCGATGCGCTTTGCCCACTTCTTCGTCGATCGGCCGATCTTCGCCTCGGTCACCTCGATCATCTTCCTGCTGCTCGGCTTCGTCGCCTACGAGACGCTGCCGGTCTCGCAGTACCCCGAGATCGTGCCGCCGACCGTGACGGTGCGCGCCTCCTTCCCGGGCGCCAACGCCGAGACGGTGGCCGCCACCATCGCGACGCCGATCGAGCAGGAGGTGAACGGCGTCGACAACATGCTGTACATGACGTCGCTCTCCACGAACGACGGCAACATGCTGCTGACCGTCACCTTCAAGGTCGGCACCAACCTCGATATCGCGAACGTCCTGGTCCAGAACCGCCTCTCGGTGGCCCAGCCGCGGCTGCCGCCGGACGTGCGCAACCTCGGCGTCACCGTGCGCAAGGCCTCGCCCGACCTGATGCTGGTCGTGCACCTCCTGTCGCCGAACAAGACCTACGACCAGAACTACCTGGCCAACTACATCTACCTGAACATCCGCGACGAGCTGCTGCGCCTCGACGGCGTGGGCGACATCTCGATCTTCGGCGGCAACGAGTACGCCGAGCGCATCTGGCTCGACCCGAACAAGCTCGCGGCCTACGGGCTGACCACCTCCGACGTCACCACGGCGCTGCAGGAGCAGAACGTGCAGGTGGCGGCCGGCGCCCTGAACTCGCCGCCGGCGGCGACGGGCCAGGCCTTCCAGCTCATCGTGCAGTCGCAGGGGCGCTTCCAGACGCCGGAGGAGTTCGCCGAGGTCATCATCAAAGCCTCCGACGGGCGGCTCGTGCGGGTGAAGGACGTCGCCCGCGTCGAGATGGGCCAGAAGGACTACACCACCAACTCCTTCCTCAACGCCACGCCGGCCGTCGGCATCGGCGCCTTCCAGCGCCCCGGCACCAACGCGCTCGAGGCGGCCGCCTCCGTCCGCAACGTGATGGAGAACCTGAAGAAGAACTTCCCGCCGGACGTCGAGTACCGCATCGCCTACAACCCGACGGAGTTCATCGAGGAGTCGATCCACGAGGTCTACAAGACCCTGTTCGAGGCGGTCGGCCTCGTGGTCATCGTGGTGCTGGTCTTCCTGCAGAGCTGGCGCACGGCGCTGATCCCGGTGCTCGCCATCCCCGTCTCGCTGGTCGGCACCTTCGCCGCCATGGCGGCCTTCGGCTTCTCGCTGAACAACCTGACCCTGTTCGGCCTGGTGCTCGCCATCGGCATCGTGGTCGACGACGCGATCGTGGTGGTGGAGAACGTCGAGCGCAACATGGCCGAGGGGCTCTCCCCCGGCGAGGCCGCGCACAAGACGATGGACGAGGTGGGCGGCGCCGTCATCGCCATCGCGCTGGTGCTGGCGGCGGTGTTCGTGCCGACCGCCTTCATCCCCGGCATCTCGGGCCAGTTCTACAAGCAGTTCGCGCTCACCATCGCGGCCTCGACGCTGATCTCGGCCTTCAACTCGCTCACCCTCTCGCCCGCGCTCTGCAAGCTGCTCCTGAAGCCGCACCACGCGCACGCCCGGCCGAAATTCTTCCTCACGCGCTTCGTCAACTGGCTGGCGGGCCTGTTCAACCGCGGCTTCGACTGGCTCTCGCACACCTACTCGCGCTCGATCTACGGGCTGACCAACTACACGATCGGGCTGATCGCGATGCTGCTGGTCTACGCGGCGGTGATCGCGGGCACGCTCCACCTCGCCCGGACGACGCCCACGGGCTTCATCCCGGACCAGGACCAGGGCTACCTGATCGGCGTGGTGCAACTGCCCTCCGGCTCGTCGCTCGACCGCACCACGGAGGTGGTGAACCGGGCGGCCGCCGCGGCCCGCAAGATCGACGGCGTGACCAACACGGTGATCATCGCGGGCTTCGACGGCGCCACCTTCACCAACACCACGAACTCGGGCGTGATGTTCATCACGCTGGCCGGCGCCAAGGAGCGCGCCGCGCAGGGGCGCTCGGCCGCGGTGATCACCGGCGACGTGATCAAGGCCACCGCCGACATCCAGGAGGCCCGGGTCATCGTGATCCCGCCGCCCCCGGTGCGCGGCCTCGGCCAGGGCGGCGGCTTCAAGATGCAGGTGGAGAGCCGTCAGAGCTCGGCCATCGGCCCGCTGCTGGCCAATGTCGGCGAGATGCTGGGCGCGGCCAACCAGAGCAACGACGTGCAGCGGGTGTTCACCACCTTCAGCAACGACACGCCGCAGCTCTACCTCGACATCGACCGCACGGTCGCCCGCATGCTGAACGTGCCCTTGGGCAACGTCTTCTCGACCGTGCAGGCGGCGCTCGGCGGCGCCTACGTCAACGACTTCAACACGCTGGGCCGCATCTATCAGGTCCGCGTGCAGGGCGACGCGCCCTTCCGCGTCTCGAAGCAGGACATCGAGCAGCTGAAGGTGCGCTCCACCACCGGCGCCCTGGTGCCGATGGGCACGCTCGCCAACATCCGGGAGATCTCGGGCCCGCAGATCGTCCAGCGCTTCAACCTGTACTACTCGGTGCCCGTGCAGGGCGTGGCCAAGCCCGGCATCTCGACCGGCCAGGCGCTCGACGCCATGGAGGAGATCGCCAAGAAGAGCCTGCCGGACGGCTACGCCTACGACTGGACCGAGATCGCCTTCCAGCAGAAGGCGGCGGGCGGCACGGCGATCTACGTCTTCGCGCTGGGCGTCCTCCTCGTCTTCCTGGTGCTGGCCGCCCAGTACGAGTCCTGGGCGCTGCCGATGGCGATCCTGCTCGTGGTGCCGACCGGGGTGCTGGCGGCGCTGTTCGGGGTGCAGCTCAGGGGCCAGGACAACAACATCCTGACCCAGATCGGCCTGATCGTGCTCATCGGCCTGGCGGCCAAGAACGCGATCCTGATCGTGGAGTTCGCCCACGACATCGAGAACAACGAGCGCAAGGGGCCGGTGGAGGCCGCCGTGCAGGCCTGCAAGCTGCGGCTCCGCCCGATCCTGATGACGGCCTTCGCCTTCATCCTGGGCACCCTGCCGCTCGTCATCGCCACGGGCCCGGGCGCCGAGATGCGTCAGGCGCTCGGTACCGCGGTGTTCTTCGGCATGATCGGCGCGACCTTCTTCGGCCTGTTCCTGACGCCGGTCTTCTACGTGGTGATCCGCCGCTTCGTGCTCTGGATCGAGCGGAAGCGCGGCAAGAACCCGGACGGCAAGCACCCGCACGGCGAGGCGCCCGACCGCGACGGGCACGGCGCTCCGAGCCCGGCCCACTGAGGCGGCGGGGCACCCGATCGGAACATCCAGGCGGCGCGGCGCCCGTCCGAAAAAACCCGCCGGCCGCGAGGCCGGCGGGTTTTTTGTCGGGCCCGCCCCATCTCGTCCGGGCTGCGTTCAGGCGAGGTGCCTGATACCGCACGCCAACAGACCCGAACCGTTATCCGCGAGGAGCGCTCCGTGCCCGGTTACCTGCCCTTCGCGGGCGCCCTGAAGCTGCCCGCCTACGCTTGCGACAATTGCGGGTTCTGGCAGCGCCATTTCGAGGCGCCCGCCTCCTGCCCGATGTGCCTCGACGCCCGCCACGTCGTGCCGCAGGACGGCTGGCGCTTCCGCACCGAGCGGGAGGCGCAAGGTGCCTTCCCCTGCCACTGGGAGGAGCTGGAGTCGGGCGTCTGGCGCTTCTGGAACGACCCGGTCTCCGGCATCGGTCCCTCCGCCTACCTGATCCGGACGGAGCACGGGAACATGGGCTTCGAGGCCTGCCCGGTCTTCAGCGAGGCGGCGCTCGAGCAGATCGCCCGGCTCGGCGGCATGCAGGTGCTCTCGTCCTCGCACCCGCACGCCTACGGCGCGCTGGTGCAGTTGCAGGACCGCTTCGACCCGGAGCTCTGCCTGCCCGCCGCCGACTTCACCTGGAGCGCGGCTTTGCAGGTCTCCTGGCCCTACGACGACTTCCTGGAGCCGCTGCCGGGGCTGGAGCTGCACCGCACTGCCGGCCATTTCGACGGCCACGCGGTGCTGTTCGACCGGGCGCGGAAGATCTGCTTCTGCGGCGACGCGCTGAAGTTCGAGCTGGAGCCGGGCGATTTCCGCCGGGCGCGCACCATCTCGGCCCACAAGGCCTTCGTGCGGGGCGTGCCGCTCACCGTGGCGGAGCTGCGCCGCTACCGCGACGTGTTCGAGCGTCTCGACTTCACCCAGACCTGGACGCCCTTCGAGCCCGCCGCCAATTGCGGCCGGGCCGAGGTGCTGGCGCTGATCGACGAGATGCTGGCGACGCGCCCGCACGCGGCACCGGTGCCACTGGAAAGCTTGCGGCGATAGCTCCGACGCTCTCCCTCCCCCCTCTGCGGGGGAGGGTGGGCCGGCCGTGAGGCCGGGTCGGGAGAGGGGAACCCCGCTTCAGGGTTGGGCTCGGCCCTGCATGAAGGCCACGCCCCTTCCCGCGACGTGGTTCCCCTCTCCCGCCTCGCTCCGCTCGGCACCCTCCCCCGCAGAGGGGGGAGGGTTGATCGATCGTCAGCGCTTCGTGCTCGCCGCGTTCTGGCCGAACATCACCTTCTTGGCGTCCTCGCTCATGGCCTGGCCGAGGTTCGGGTTGACCTCGGGACCCCGCGCGTAGGCCGCCTGCGTACCGGGCCGCGCCGCGACCGCCTCGAACCAGCGCTTCAGGTTCGGGTGGTCCTCGAGGTTCTGGCGCTGCTTCTCGTAGGGCACGATCCACGGATAGCAGGCCATGTCGGCGATCGAGTAGTCCGGCCCCGCCACGTAGGCCCGGTCGGCGAGCCGCCGGTCGAGCACGCCGTAGAGGCGGTTGGTCTCGTTGACGTAGCGGTCGATCGCGTAGGGCACCGGCTCGGGCGCGTACTGCGTGAAGTGGTGGTTCTGGCCGAGCATCGGCCCGAGGCCCCCCATCTGCCAGAACAGCCATTGCAGCACCTCGACCCGGCCGCGGATGTCGGCCGGGATGAAGCGGCCGGTCTTCTCGGCGAGGTAGAGCAGGATCGCGCCCGACTCGAACAGCGAGACCGGCGCGCCGCCGCCCGCCGGCTCGTGATCGACGATCGCCGGCATGCGGTTGTTCGGCGCGATTGCGAGGAAATCGGGCTTGAACTGGTCGCCCGCGCCGATGTTCACCGGGTGGATGCGGTAGGGCAGGCCCGCCTCCTCCAGAAACATCGTGACCTTGTGGCCGTTCGGCGTCGGCCAGTAGTGGAGATCGATCATCGGCATCCTCAGCGTCCGCCCCTCGGGACGCGAGGTGGGACGCGGGGATCGCGCGGTCAAGCCGCGGTTTCCGTCACGGTGCGTCCCTTGCCGCGGGAGCCTGGAATCCTTAGAAACGGCCGCGTGGCGGGGTGTAGCGCAGTCTGGTAGCGCACCTGGTTTGGGACCAGGGGGTCGTAGGTTCGAATCCTATCGCCCCGACCATTCTCATTCGTGTCCGGAGCCATCCCAGCCGCCATGCCGAGCGCCCGCATCTACCAGCCGTCGAAGGAAGCGTCGCAGTCGGGGCTGGCCCGCACCAAGGTCTGGATCCTGGAGTTCGACCAGACCGGCCCCCGCGAGACCGACCCCCTGATGGGCTGGACCGGCTCGGGCGACATGCTGCAGCAGGTGAAGCTGGAGTTCGAGACCCGCGAGGAGGCCGTGGCCTACGCCACCCGCGCCGGCATCAGCTACCGGGTCGAGGAGCCGCACAAGACGGTGGTCCGCAAGGGCCTGTCCTACTCGGACAATTTCAAGTTCAACCGCACGGCGCCCTGGACGCATTGAGGGGCCGCGTCTTCTCCCTCCCCCGCAGAGGGGGGGGAGGGAGAGCGACGCGTGAACTCTCCCGCTATCAATCCACGCATGAAAAAGCCGCCGGCGGGGTGACCCGCGCGGCGGCTTTTTCGCGCTCCGATGAGTTCGGGATCAGGCGGCGGCCTGGGTCTCGGTCTCGGCGAGCTTCTTGTGGATCTCGCGCTTCAGGAGCTTGGCCGTCTGCGACAGGTCGGATTCGCCGGCCTTGACCAGGAAGGCGTCGAGGCCGCCGCGGTGCTCGACCGAGCGCAGCGCGTGGGCGGTGATGCGCAGGCGGACGCTCTTGTTGAGCGCGTCGGACTGCAGGGTGACGTTGCAGAGGTTCGGCAGGAACCGGCACTTGGTCTTGCGGTTCGAGTGGCTCACGAGGTGGCCGACCTGAACGGCCTTGCCGGTGAGTTCGCAGCGGCGCGCCATGGCTTCAATCTATCCCGTATCGTTCCGTGGGCGGTCAGTACTCGGACCTCAATGACCGAGCGGCGCGCGCGCCGCGGGCCACGCCCAAGCGTGATTCCAGGTCCAGCGGAGTCCTGTAGAAGGCGCGAGCCTATAGGAGACGACCCCGCCTTCCGTCAAGGCGCGGGATGCGGAAAGCCGGGCCTGTTGCGGCCGGGCGCTACCGCGGGCCCAACGGTCTGTTAACCATGGGCTTGGGATAAATCGGATCTCGCCGGACCCGTCCGGGCGAGCGTCGAGGATCGAATCCGGACCATGTTCGCCCAAGCCCTCCGCACCGCGCCGGCCCGCCGTGTCGGGCAGTTCCTCCTCTCCGGCTTCGTCGGCGCGGGCCTCGTCGGCGCGGCCGCGACCGTCGAGGCCGCCCCCCGGCGCCACCGCGCGGCGCCCCCCGCCACGCTCGCCGTCGATTACGGCATCAACCTCGCGGGGTTGCCGATCGGCACGGCCCGGCTCGCCGGCTCCTTCGAGGGCCAGCGCTACCGGGCCGACGTCTCGGCGGTGCTCACCGGCCTCGTCGGCGCCATCACGGGCGGCCAGGGCTCGGCGCAGGCGTCCGGCACCTTCGCGGCGAGCCCGCAGCCCAACGCCTTCGCGATCGCCACCCGCACGGCCAATGCCGGCATCGCGGTGCGCATGGCGCTGCGCTCCGGCAACGTCACCCAGTCCGAGGTGATCCCCCCCCTCCTCGACATGGAGGACCGGGTGCCGATCACGGCGGCCAACAAGCGCGGCATCATGGATCCGGTGAGCGCGCTGGTGATGCCCGCCCACGCCCGCGGCGAGCCGACCGACCCGGAGAACTGCAACCGCACGCTCCCCGTGTTCGACGGCGCCACCCGCTTCAACGTGGTGCTGAGCTACAGTGAGACGCGCGCGGTCGAGAAGCCCGGCTATGCCGGCCCGGTCCTCGTCTGCAACGTCCGCTACCAAGCGGTCGCCGGCCACCGGCCGGACCGCCCGGGCGTGCGCTTCATGGAGGAGAACCGCGACATGTCCGTCTGGCTGGCGCCGGTCGAGGGCACGCGGGTTCTGGTGCCGCTGCGGATCTCGGTGCGCACCACGATCGGCACCAACATCATCGAGGCGACCCGCTGGACCCGCGCCGGCGCCGTCGCCGACGCTCCGGCCGCGACGACCGGCGCGGCACCCGCCCAGACCGGTTCGGTCGCGAGCCTCGACGCGCGCTGACCGCCATGCGCCGCAGGATCCTGCGCGGTGGATTGCTGCGCCGCGGGGCCCTCCTCGCCCCGCTGCTCGCGGCCGGCCCGGTCGCGGCCCAGCCGCTCACGGCCGGCAGCCCCTGCGGCGGAAACGCCTACTCCTCGGCCGAGGTGCGCGAGGGCCGTCCCGCCCGGCGCGGGCCCCTCGTCGCCGTCCCCGACACCCTCTGCGCCGACCTCGACGGGCCGCGCCCGGACGTGCGCGTGGACGTCTACGGCCTGCCGGGCCCCGGGACCGGTCCCTACGCGGATCCGTACGGTGGCGCGCCGGGACCCGGCACCCCATATGAGGGGCGGTTCCGGCGGGGACCCTGATCCCTCCGCGCTCCGGCAACGGGCGGCGCGCACGGGACCGCCCGAGGGCGCCGCCGCCGTGGCGCGCCCGTCGCACCGGCCGTCCGCGCCGAAGGGACATTGCCCGCTCCTTGGCCCTCTCCTCGCCGTCCCGCCGCTCCCTCCCGCCCCAGGCCCGCGCGCGCGGCGTCACGGCGGTGCTCGGGCCCACCAACACCGGCAAGACGCATCTGGCCATCGAGCGGATGCTCCAGCACCCGACCGGCATGATCGGGCTGCCGCTGCGGCTCCTCGCCCGCGAGGTCTACCTGCGCGTCGTCGCCAAGGTCGGCCCCGAGAAGGTCGCCCTCGTCACCGGCGAGGAGAAGATCAAGCCGGACCGGCCGCGCTACTGGATCTGCACCATCGAGGCGATGCCGCGCGACCTCGACGTGGCCTTTGTCGCCATCGACGAGATCCAGCTCGGCGCCGACATGGACCGCGGCCACGTCTTCACCGACCGGCTGCTCTACCAGCGCGGCCGCGAGGAGACCCTGCTGATCGGCTCCGGCACGGTCGAGCCGCTGGTGCGCGCGCTGATCCCGAACGTCCACACCACCACGCGCCCGCGCCTGTCGCAGCTGACGTTCGCGGGCGAGAAGAAGATCGGCCGCCTGCCGCGCCGCTCGGCCATCGTCGCCTTCTCGGCCGAGGAGGTCTACGCCATCGCCGAGCTGATCCGGCGCCAGCGCGGCGGCGCCGCGGTGGTGCTCGGCGCCCTCTCGCCGCGCACGCGCAACTCCCAGGTCGAGCTCTACCAGTCGGGCGACGTCGACTACCTCGTCGCCACCGACGCGGTCGGCATGGGCCTCAACCTCGACGTCGACCACGTGGCGTTTGCGGCGAACTGGAAGTACGACGGCACGCGCTTCCGCAAGCTGACCCCTGCCGAGATGGGCCAGATCGCGGGCCGGGCCGGCCGCCACACCTCGGACGGCACCTTCGGCTCCACCGGCCGCTGCCCGCCCTTCGAGCAGGAACTGGTCGAGCGCCTGGAGGCCCACGACTTCGACCCGGTGCGCATCCTGCAGTGGCGCAACCCCGACCTCGTCTTCGAGTCGCTGGAGGCGCTCCAACAGAGCCTCGACGAGCACCCGCACGAGCAGGGCCTGACCCGCGCGCCGATGGGCGAGGACCAGCAGGCCCTCGAGATCCTGATGAAGGAGGACGACATCCGGGACATGGCGAGCCGCCCGGCCGCCGTGCGCCGGCTCTGGGACGTCTGCGGCGTGCCGGACTACCGCAAGGTCCATCCCCAGACCCACGCCGACCTCGTGGCCCAGCTCTACCGCTTCCTGATGCGGGGCATGGCCGGGCGCATCCCGGACGAGTGGTTCGCCGAGCACGTTGCGATGATCGACCGGACCGACGGTGACATCGACACCCTGTCGCGCCGGATCGCCCAGGGGCGCACCTGGACATTCGTGGCGAATCGGCCCGACTGGCTGCGCGACCCAGAACATTGGCAGGGCGAGACGCGTCGGGTAGAGGACAGGCTGTCCGACGCCCTGCACGAGCGCCTCGCGAGCCGCTTCGTGGACAGGCGCACCAGCGTCCTGATGCGGCGCCTGAGAGAGAACACGATGCTCGAAGCCCAGATCACCGCCGACGGTGACGTCACCGTCGAGGGTCAGCATGTCGGCCACCTGCACGGATTCCTGTTCGTGCCGGACGCCAGCGCCGAGGGGCAGGAGGCCAAGACCCTGAGGAGCGCCGCCGAGAAGGCGCTCGCGGGCGAGATCGAGGCGCGGGCCGAGCGCTTCTCCGCGGCCGCCGACGCCGCGCTCGTCCTCTCGCACGACGGCACCATCCGCTGGACCGGCGCGCCGGTGGCCAAGCTCGCCCCCGGCGACAAGCTCTTTGCGCCCCAGATCCGGCTGCTCGCCGACGACAGCCTCGCCGGCCCCGCCCGCGAGAAGGTCGAGGTGCGCCTCAACGCGTGGCTGCGCGCCTACGTGGTGCGGCTGCTCGGCCCGCTCATGGAGATCGAGACCGCGGCCGACCTCACCGGCCTCGCCAAGGGCATCGGCTATCAGGTGGTCGAGGCGCTCGGCGTGCTGGAGCGCGCCAAGGTCGCGCACGAGATGCGGACCCTCGACCAGGAGGGCCGCGGGGCGCTGCGCCGCCACGGCGTCCGCTTCGGCGCCTACCACATCTTCCTGCCCGCGCTCCTGAAGCCGGCCCCGCGCACGCTCGCGGCCCAGCTCTGGGCGCTGCGCAACGGCGGTCTCGACCAGCGCGGCCTCGACGAGATCGCGCATCTGGCGGGCTCGGGCCGCACCTCGATCAAGGTCGATCCCGAGATCGCCAAGGGCCTCTACCGGGCGGCGGGCTTCCGCGTCTGCGGCGAGCGCGCGGTGCGCGTCGATATCCTGGAGCGCCTGGCCGACCTGATCCGCCCGGCGGTCGCCTACCGTCCCGGCACCACGCCCGGCGCCCCGCCGCCCGGCACCGCCGACAACGACGGGTTCGTGGCCACCGTCGGCATGACCTCGCTGGTCGGCTGCTCGGGCGAGGATTTCGCCTCGATCCTGAAGTCGCTGGGCTACGTGGCCGAGAGCCGCCCCGGCCCGGCCATCACCGTGCCGCTCCTGCCCGCCGCCGCCACCACCCCGGCCCAGCCCGCCGCGGCGACGTCCGACGCGGCGTCCGCCGAAGCGGCCGAGCGCGATGAAGTCCCGGTCGGAACCGACGAGGCCGCGCCCGAGGCATCTGCCGAGACAGCCCCCGAGCCCGCTCCCGAAGCTCCGCCGGCCGAGGCGGCCGCCGCCGACCCGGATGCCGGGACCGTGGCGGCCGAGCCGGCTGAGGCCGCGCCGGCCGTCGAGCCCGAGGCGGCCGCCGAGCCTGCGCCGGTCGCCGAGCCTGCGTCGGCCGCCGAGGAGGCTGCCGAGGCACCCGCGCCCGACGCGGAGAGCGCGCCGGCCGAGGCGAGCGCGGAGACCGCATCGGAGGAGGGCGACGTCGCTGCCCTCTCCGACGAGCGTGCGGCGAGCGACGCCCCGGCCGAAGCCGCCGCGTCCGAGGACGCGGCGGCAGAATCCGCCGAGCCCGTCGTCGTCGAGGTCTGGCACCTGCAGCGCCACCAGCGTCCGGCCCACCAGCGCCAGCGCCCCCGCGGGGGCCAGGGCCGCGGCCGCGAGGGCGGCCCGGACCAGCGTCCGCAGGGCGAGCGCCCCTTCGGCAACCGCCGCCCGGACCAGAACCGCGGCCAGGGCGCCCAGGACGGGCGCCCCCCCCGCGGCGACAGGCCCGAGGGCGAGCGGCGCGGGCGCGACGAGCAGCGCGGGCCCCGTCGCGAGCGGTTCGAGGGCATCCGCCCCGAGCGGCGCGACGAGCCTCGCCATGCCGGCCCGAGGCCCGACCAGCGGCCGCCGCGGCGCGAGCGCCAGCCCGATCCGGATTCGCCCTTCGCCAAGCTCGCCGCCCTCAAGGCGCAGCTCGAGACCGGCGGCGGCGACAAGCGGTGAGCCGCCTCCGGTGATGTCCGGGACCGCGCCGTGAAGGAGGGCCAGCTCAGGCTCGACAAGTGGCTCTGGTTCGCCCGTTTCGCCCGGACGCGCTCCCTGGCCGCCCGCCTCGTCTGCGACGGCTACGTGCGGCTCAACGGAAAGCGCGTGGAGACGCCCGCCAAGGGCGTCTGCGTCGGCGACGTGGTGACGGTGGCCGCCGCCCACGCGACGTTGAGCGTGCGGGTGCTGGGGCTGGGCGAGCGCCGCGGCCCCGCACCCGAGGCGCGCCGCCTCTACGCCGACCTCTCGCAGCCCGGCGGCCCGCCCGACCCCTCCCTGGAATCAGTGTAAGCGGGCCACAGGGGCGGATGCGCCGCGCCGCGACCGCCCGGCGCGCTTGTCAGCCCTCCGGGCAGCCGCTAGAGGCATCCGAACCGAGCCCAGGAGGCTCTCAGAAACATTCGCGCGCGCACGGACCGCCCGACGGCCGGTCCGGCAGGAAGCAGCGTCAGACGCCGTCGCGCACCGGCGCCGCTGTCGCGGAGCGCGCGGACCAGGGACAAAATTCCGCCCATGACCTACGTCGTCACCGACAACTGCATCAAGTGCAAGTACATGGACTGCGTGGAAGTCTGTCCGGTGGACTGCTTCTACGAGGGTGAGAACATGCTCGTCATCCACCCCGACGAGTGCATCGATTGCGGCGTCTGCGAGCCCGAGTGCCCGGCCGAGGCGATCAAGCCCGATACCGAGGGCAACCTTGAGACCTGGCTGAAGCTGAACGCCGACTACGCCAAGACCTGGCCGAACATCACACAGAAGAAGGACGCGCCGGCCGACGCCAAGGAGTGGGACGGCAAGTCCGGCAAGTTCGAGGCCCACTTCTCGCCCAACCCCGGTTCGGGCGACTGAGGCCGGGCCGGCGTCCGGCGGGGGCCTCATCCCCGCACGGTCATGCGGACCGCGCGCGGCAGGATTGCGCGAGCCTCGGACGACACCGGCGCGACACCGTGCACAACTCCCCGGACGACGCCGCGCGAGCGCGTCCGTCAGCCGCCAGTGCTTTGATTCGCCGTGCTGATTGTGATACACAATCGGCCTGCCGTCGCTCGTGCCTGACGTGCTTCCTCCGCGCCCTACAAACGCAGTTCCGGATTTTCTGGATCGAGGTCGCAGACGATCGACCGTCGAGGGGTAATGCCCTTCGCGGCCGTTCGGCCCTGGCATGTCGTCGGCGCACCTGGGAGCTGCCGGCGCCTCACGCGCGAACCGGCGGACGGTGGTTGAAGCCGGGTGTCCCGCCCCGGGTGAAACGGTTCGGCGCGGATCATAAAAAATCCCGCGCGATGTTCGGAGGCCCTTCTCGCATGACGACAGCCAAGAAGACGACGGCAGGCCGCCAGGGTTTCAAGACCGGCGAGGCCGTAGTGTACCCGGCTCACGGCGTCGGCCGCATCACCGCGATCGAGGAGCAGGAGGTCGCCGGCTTCAAGCTGGAGCTGTTCGTCGTCTCGTTCGAGAAGGACAAGATGGTCCTGCGCGTGCCCACCGCGAAGGCCAACAGCGTCGGCATGCGCAAGCTCTCCGAGCCCGAGGTCGTCAAGAAGGCGCTCGACGTGCTGACCGGCCGCGCCCGCGTGAAGCGCACGATGTGGTCGCGTCGCGCGCAGGAATACGAGGCCAAGATCAATTCGGGCGACCTCCTGGCCGTGACCGAAGTGGTGCGCGACCTCTACCGCTCCGAGGCCCAGCCCGAGCAGTCCTACAGCGAGCGCCAGCTCTACGAGGCGGCCCTCGACCGGGTCGTGCGCGAGATCTCGTCGGTCAACCGCATCACCGAGACCGAGGCGCTGAAGCTGATCGAGCAGAGCCTTGCCAAGTCGCCCCGCCGCGCCAAGGCCGAGGCCGAGAGCGATGCCGAGACGGACGGCGACGACCTGCAGGAGGAAGCCGCCTGAGGCATCCCGCCGCAGCGGATTTCGGAGTTTCGGGGCCCGGCGCGCTGCGCCGGGCCTTTTTCATGTCGAAAATTTGGCGTTCCGACGTCGCTTCGGGCTGGTCATTCCGAGACCGAAGCACATTTTGGTGAGACCCGCCGCTTGACGCCCCGCCGACGGCGTGCTCGCCCCGCGCCGTGCGCCGATCATGGTCCGATCGGGCGTACGAACCTGCCGTTTCATCGGAACCTTCGGGTGCGCCGCGCCGTTGTGGCCATGCCTGGCATCGGCCCGGCGGTGCCGCGTGCGCCGCCTTCATGGGCGCGGCGCCGCATCAGCACTCGATAACAGAGGCAGGCGGGGATGGCGGAAATCGCGGGTATCCGGCGGCAATTCATTCGTACCGCGATGGAGGCGCCCTTCCTGGCGCGGGAAGAAGAGCGCGGTCTGGCGGTCCGCTGGAAGGAGAACCGCGACGAGCGCGCCCTGCATCGCCTGATCTCCGCCCACATGCGCCTCGTCATCGCCCTGGCCGGGCGCTTCCGCCACTACGGCCTGCCGATGGCCGACCTGGTTCAAGAGGGGCATGTCGGCCTGATGGAGGCTGCCGCCCGCTTCGAGCCGGAGCGGGAGGTGCGCTTCTCGACCTACGCGACGTGGTGGATCCGCGCCTCGATCCAGGACTACATCCTGCGCAACTGGTCGATCGTCCGGGGCGGCACCTCGTCGGCCCAGAAGGCCCTGTTCTTCAACCTGCGCCGCCTGCGCGCCCGCCTGATGCAATCGACCGAGGAGCGCGTCGGCGACGAGATCCACCGCCGCATCGCCACCGCCATCGGCGTATCGCGCGAGGACGTCGCCCTGATGGACGCGCGCCTCTCCGGTCCCGACATGTCGCTGAACGCCCCCGTGGGCGAGGACAGCGAAGTCTCCTCCGAGCGCATGGACTTCCTAGTGGACGGCGCGGCGCTGCCCGACGAGACGGTCTCGGCGGCCGTCGACGGCGAGCGGCGCCTCGGCTGGCTCCAGCAGGCGCTCGGCGTCCTCTCGGAGCGCGAGCTGCGCATCCTGCGCGAGCGGCGTCTGGCCGAGGATCAGGCCACGCTGGAGGCGCTCGGCCACCGGCTCGGCATCTCGAAGGAGCGCGTGCGCCAGATCGAGAACCGCGCCTTGGAAAAGCTCCGCCGGGCGCTCGCCGAGAAGTTCCCGGCCGAGACGGGCGTGCCCTACGTGGGCTGATCCCGATACGGGTTCCGAATATGCGACGGGCTCCGCCTCTGTGAGGCGGAGCCCGTTTCGTTTTGCGGGCTGATATGTCCCACCTTCGGGCCGTCATCCCGGGGTCGCCTACGGCGCCTCGGAATGACGGCGGTGGGAATCATAAGATGAAGTGCCGCGAAGCGGCGCGATGGCTCAGCCCTGTTGCGGCACGCGGGCGACCTTGCCCTTGCGGTAGGGAGGCTTGGCGCCCGGTGCGCGCTCGGCGCCCCGCTCGACATGGCGGGTGTGCTTGGTCGCGCGCGGGCTCTTGAAGTCCCGCGGCGGCGGCGCGCCCTCGTTGCCGAGCGCTTCCACCTGGATCTCCGGCGAGCCGTTGCGGGCGAAGGCCTCGGCGAACTGCCGGGCCGCGCCGCCGCGGATCTCGAACTTGGTCTCGCGCTCGAAGATGCGGATCGCGCCGATCACCTCGCGATCGACCTTGCCGCGCCGGGTCAGCAGCGGGAGCAGGCGGCGCGGGTCGGCGTTGTCGCGCCGGCCGAGATTGAGCCGGAACCACACCGCCGGGCCCATCGCGGCGATGCGCTCGGCATCCATCGGGTCGTAGGGCGCGCGGCCCGTGACGGCGCGCCCGCCCCGGTCGCCCGGATCGGTGACATCCTCGGGCGCCGGCAGGCGGGTGCGGTAGACGCGGGCCAGCAGCGCGGCGAGTTCGGCCGGAGAGCGCTCGGCGAGCAGCGTCTCGGCCAGCGCCACGTCCTCCTCGGCCGGCGGCTCGCTGAAGAGCGGGTCGGCGAGCATGCGCTCGCCGTCGAGGCGGCGGATCTCGTCCGCCGTGGGCGGGCCCATCCACTCGGGCGTCACCTTGGCGATGGCGAGCATCTGCTCGGCCCGGCGGCGGCGGGCGTTCGGCACCAGCAGGACGCTCACGCCCTTGCGGCCCGCGCGGCCCGTGCGGCCGGAGCGGTGCTGCATCACCTCGGCGTCGTGGGGGAGGTCGGCGTGGATGACGAGGCTCAGGGTCGGCAGGTCGATGCCGCGCGCGGCGACGTCGGTCGCCACGCAGACCCGGGCGCGCCCGTCGCGCAGCGCCTGGAGCGCGGCGTTGCGCTCGCCCTGGCCGAGCTCGCCCGAGAGCGCCACCACCGAGAAGCCGCGCTCGGTCAGGCTCGCCTGGAGATGGCGCACCGCGTTGCGGGTGTTGCAGAACACGATCGCGGTCGGCGCGTCGGCCTCGCGCAGCACGTTGAGGACGACGTGCTCGATCTCGCGCGGCACCACCCGGATCGCCCGGTAGCTGATGTCGGCGTGGCCGCGGACCTCGCTCTTGATGGCGAGGCGCAGCGCGTCGCGCTGGTAGCGCTCGGCCAGGGACTCGATGTCCCGGGGCAGGGTGGCGGAGAACAGGAAGGTCGCCCGCTCGGCCGGCGTGCCCGAGAGGATGAACTCGATGTCCTCGCGGAAGCCGAGGTCGAGCATCTCGTCGGCCTCGTCGAGGACCACGGTGCGCAGCGCCTCCGGGTGCAGGTTGCGGCGCTCGAGATGGTCGCGCAGGCGCCCCGGCGTGCCGACGACGATGTGCACGCCGTCTGCGAGCATCCGCGCCTCGCGCCGCGGGTCCATGCCGCCGACGCAGGAGACGACGCGGCCCCCGGCCGGGGCGTAGAGCCAGGACAACTCGCGCTGGACCTGAAGGGCGAGCTCGCGCGTCGGCGCGATCACCAAGGCGAGCGGGGCGCCCGGGGGCGGCAGCGCGTCGGCCTCGCCCAGCAGCGTGCCGGCCATGGCGAGACCGTAGGCCACGGTCTTGCCGGACCCGGTCTGGGCGGAGACGAGAAGGTCGCGGCCCTGGCCGGCAGCCTCCAAGACGGCGCTCTGCACCGGGGTCGGCTCGGCATAGCCGCGCTCGTCGAGCGCCCGCGCGATGGCGGCGGGCAGAGTGGGAAACGGCAAAGGTCAGGCTCTCACGACCGGGCCGGACGGGCGCGTGACGACGCGCTCAGGTCGCGGGCGAAGCGGTCTCGAATCGAGTTGCGGAGCGTTATGCAATACCTGTTTTCGTGGCGTCGCGCCATAGGTTCCACCGCATGGCGCGGTTGCGTCGGCGCGTCATTCAGAGAACGCCGGGGATATCGGTCCGGGCAAAGTCGTTGCCGACATAGAGCAAACGACAGCCATGGTCGCGCGCCGTCACGTAGGCGAAGCAGTCGCCGAAGTTGAGCGCGGCCGGATTCACGCCCTTGCCCCAGCGGCCGTAGGCGTCCGCCACGGCCCGTGCCGTCTCGGTCGTGACCGGCACGACCTCAAGGCCCAGCCCGTCGATCAGGCGGGTCAACTCCTCCGAGAGGTTCCGGCGGCCCGCGACGATGAGAGCCTCCGACAGCGTGCTGGCGGAGATGAGGATGTCGGCGTGCGCTTCGAGCGCGGCGGCGCAAGCCTCGGCCGCTGGATCGGCGAGCAGGATCGCCATCAGCGCCGAGGTGTCGACCGCGATCACGCGGACAGGCCGTCATCGCCGTAGAGGAAATCCGCGGCGTCCGCGGCGCCGCTGCCCGCTCGCGCCTTCTCGGCGGCGGAGAGCCGGACGGACTCGATCAGGGCGCGGCGCGCCGTACGGTCCGGACCGGCCGCGACCGGCGCGAGGCGCGCTACCGCCCGACCCCGCCGCGTCAGCACGACCTCGTCCCCCGCCTCGGCGCGGCGGACAAGCTCGGCTATCTGTCCCTCGGCTTCCGTCACGGATACGCGCAGCATCGTCTCCTCGCAGGTGCTTCGGTCGGCGACAGAGTGGCGCGCTGCGGGAGGGGCCGCAAGAGCGCGCCGATTCGACGCAACCTCTCGCCCCGCAAAAGCTTAACCGTGCGCGAGGGGGGCGGCGATGGGCGGCATTCTGCGGTTGGCGGTGGCGTGGGCGAGCGTCGCGGCGTTCTGGTGGTTCGGCAAGGACTGGCTCGGGGACCTCGCCAGCCCGCTCTGGGCGAGCCTGCTCTTCGCGTGGCTGCTCGCGGTCATCCTGTGGGCCGCCTTCGGGGTGGTGCACGAGGCCGAGGAACTCGCCGAGATGCTGGGCGAGCCCTTCGGCACGCTGATCCTGACGCTCGCCATCGTGATCATCGAGGTGGCGCTGGTCTCGGCCGTGATGCTCTCGGCCAAGGCCGCGCCGACGCTCGGGCGCGACACGATGTTCGCCGTGCTGATGATCGTGCTGAACGGGGTCGTGGGCCTCGGGCTCCTCGTCGGCGGCCTGCGCCACCACCAGCAGAGCTACAACCTGCAGGGCGCCTCCGCCTTCCTGGCGGTGATCATCCCGCTCACCACCATCGCGCTGATCATCCCGAACTTCACCACCTCGACCCCCGACGGCTCGCTGACGCAGTTCCAGGCGGTGGCGTTCTCGATCTTCACGGTGGCGCTCTACGGTGTGTTCCTGCTGATCCAGACGGGCCGGCACAGCGACTTCTTCAAGGATCCGCGCGCCCGGGCCGAGGCCGAGCGCACCGAGGCGGTCGAGGCGCCCGCCAAGCACCGGGCCTCGGCCGGCATGGTCGTGCGGCATATCGGGCTCTTGGTCGCCAACATCCTGCCGATCGTGCTCCTGTCGAAGAGCCTCGCGACGATCCTCGACCACGGCATCGCGGCCCTCGGCGCGCCCTCCGCCCTCGGGGGCGTGCTGATCGCCGCGATCGTGTTCACGCCCGAGGGCATCTCGGCGCTCAAGGCCATCGCCCGCAACGAGCTGCAGCGGGCGATCAACCTGTGCCTGGGGGCGGCGACCTCGACGATCGGGCTGACCGTGCCGGCGGTGCTGGCAATCGGGCTGATCTCCGGGCAGACCGTGATCCTGGGCCTCAGCCCGACCGGCATGGCGCTGCTCGCCGTCACGCTGATCCTCAGCGGGCTCACCTTCTCGGGGCCGCGCACCACGGTGCTGGAGGGGGCGGTGCACCTGATCCTGTTCTTCGTCTACCTCGTGCTGATCTTCAGCCCCTGAGGCCGGTGCCGACCCATCGGCTCAGCGACGCCGCAGGCGCAGGCCGAACAGGTGGAGCAGGCCGAGGAGAAGGGCGCCGTAGACCGCGGCGCCCGCCAGGCCGATGAGGCCCAGCACCGCGATCTCGCGCCCGTGCGGCAGCGCCGGCACCAGCCTTTCGGCGAGTGGAAGGCCGTAGACCGCGACCCCCGCGAGACCCGCGCAGGCGAGCGCCACGCCGATCCCGGTGAGGCCGAGCGTCCGGCCCGGCGCGGTCCAGCCGCGGCGCCGGGCCAGCCCCACGAGGAGCGCGAGGTTCACCCACTGGCTGATCGCGGTGGCGAGCGCGAGGCCGGTGACGCCGTAGGGGCCGGTGAGCACGAGCTTGAGCGCCACGTTGACGGCGATGGCCGTCAGCGAGGCCCAGAGCGGCGTCTTGGTGTCCTGCCGGGCGTAGAAGCTCGCGACCGCGCTGCGCACCAGCACCACCGCCGGCAGGGCGAGCCCGTAGGCCGCCAGCACCTCGGCGGCGCGCGCCGCGTCCTCGGCCCCGAAGGCGCCGCGCTGGAACAGGGCCGCCATGATCAGCCCCGGCAGGGTCAGGAACGCCACCGTGAAGGGGGCCGACAGCGCGAGGGAGAAGCCCGCCGCCCGGTTCTGCGCCGCGTGCGCGCCCGCGACGTCGCCCGCCGCGATGCGCCGGCTCATCTCGGGCAGCAGCACGGTGCCGGCCGCGATGGCGATGACGCCGAACGGGAGCTGATAGAGCCGGTCGGCATAGTACAGCGCCGAGACCGCGCCCGTCGGCAGCAGGCTCGCGATGATGGTGTCGGCAAACGTCGCGATCTGGAACCCGGCCGAGCCGATCACGGCGGGGCCCAGCACCTTGAAGAAGCGGATCATGGCGGGATCCCGCAGGGTCGGGCGCGCCAGTCCCGGGGCGATCCCGGCCCGGCGCGCGTCCCACCAGACCAGACCGAACTGCAGGAGCCCTGAGACCGCCACGCCCCAGGCGGCGGCGTAGGCGGCGTTCGGGAACAGGAAGGCGAGCGCCAGCGCCGCCAGCATCGCGAGGTTGAGGAGCACGGGCGCGCCGGCGGCGGCCGCGAAGCGGCGATGCGCGTTGAGGACGCCGGAGGTCAGCGTCACCAGCGTCATGAACAGGAGGTAGGGGAAGGTGATGCGGGTGAGCGAGACCGCGAGCCCGAACCGCTCCGGGTCCTTCGAGAAGCCCGGCGCCAGCGCCCGCACCACCAGCGGCATCAGCGGGAGCGCGAGGCCCAGCAGCACGACCTGCACGGCGAGCATCAGGCTGAAGACGCGGTCCGCGAAGGCCTGCGCGGCGCCCGGCTCCCCGGCCTCGGAGAGCCCCGCATAGGCCGGCACGAAGGCGGTGTTGAAGGCGCCCTCGCCGAAGATCGCCCGGAAATGGTTCGGCAGACGGAAGGCCACCACGAAGGCGTCGGCCACCGGCCCCGCGCCCATCACGGCGGCCATCACCACGTCACGGGCGAAGCCGGTGGCGCGCGAGACGAGCGTCCAGCCGCCGACCGAGAGGATGGAGCGGATCACGGGGCGCGGACCTTGGAGGGATGCGGAGCGGGCATGAGCCCTGCCGTAGCAGATCCGCCCGCCGCCCGATGCGCGGGCACCGCAACACCCGCCCGGGTTTCGCGCGCCCCGGGAGCCCGCGCCGGGTCAGGCCCGCGTGGTTCCCGAGGCCAGGCTCTGCTCCGCCCGGTCGAGGCCGAGCGCGTCGGCGAGCCAGGCGCGGGCGCGGCTGACGCGGCTCTTCACCGTACCGGTCTGGCAACCGATCACCGCGGCGGCGGCCTCGTAGGTGAGGCCGTGCGCGCCCACCAGCAGCAGCGCCTCCCGCTGCGAGGCCGGGAGCTTGGCCATCGTCGACCAGACGTTCTGGAGCGCGATGCGCTCGACCTGATCGGGCAGGCTGACCATCGTCGCGGCGGCGGCGCCGTCCACGTCCTCGACCTCGCGGCGGTGCTTGCGGATCTCGCTGTAGAACTGGTTGCGCAGGATCGTGAACAGCCAGGCGGTGAAGTTCGTGCCGGGGCGGAACTTCTCCCGGTTGGCCCAGGCCTTCAGCACCGTCTCCTGCACGAGGTCGTCCGCCCGCGCGGCGCTCACCGCCAGCGACAGGGCGAAGGCGCGAAGCGCCGGCAGCGCCGCGATCAGGTCCTCGCCGAAGACCTTCTCGTCCGCCGCCGCGTGGCCGTCGAGGGCCGCCACGAGGCGGCGTATCAGGTCCACGAAGGTGTCCGGCGCGGCCTCCTCGATCAGGACGGCGTAGCTCTCGCGCAGCTGCGCGCCGAGATGGTCCCGGATGGCGGGCGACAGGGCGCCGGACCCGCGTAGAGCCTCTGTCTCGGGCAGTGCGGGCGCACTCACGTCGGCACGGTCGCTCGCTCGGCTCACGGCTCAGCCCCCTCCTGGCCCGGCGACCGCGATGAGCGGGCGCCGCGCAAATCAGAAATATTCCAGGGAGCTTCTGGCAAGACCTTCCTGAACGTTCGGTGACGAACGCACCGCAGAGTTGCGGACAAAAGTAAACCGCGCCCCCAGGTTGGGGGCGCGGCTCACCGGACAGCCGGGGGGCGCCCCGGCGGGGCGCCGACGGGGACGAGCCTCAGGCGTTCGCCTCGGCGTACATCTTCTCCACGTGCTCCCAGTTCACGAGGTTCTCGATGAAGGCCTTGAGGTAGTCGGGACGGCGGTTGCGGTAGTCGATGTAGTAGGAGTGCTCCCAGACATCGACGCCGAGGATCGGCTTGGCGCCGTGCACCAGCGGGTTCTCGCCGTTCGGCGTCTTCAGGATGGCGAGCTTGCCGTCCTTCACCGCGAGCCAGGCCCAGCCGGAGCCGAACTGGCCGATGCCGGCCTGGATGAAGTCGGCCTTGAACTTCTCGAAGCCGCCGAGATCCTCGTCGATCTTCTTGGCGAGCGCGCCGGGCGGGGTGCCGCCGCCGTTGGGCTTCATCCACTGCCAGAAATGGACGTGGTTGTAGTGCTGGCCGGCGTTGTTGAAGAGCGCCTGGTTGGTGTTGTAGCTCGCCCGGACGATCTCCTCGACGCTCTTGCCCTGGAGGTCGGTGCCCTCAAGGAGCTTGTTGCCCGTATCGACATAGGCCTTGTGGTGCTTGTCGTGGTGAAACTCGAGGGTTTCCTTCGACATGTAGGGGGCCAGGGCGTCGTAGGCGTAGGGCAGTTCCGGCAGGGTGAAGGTCATGGGCTCCGTCTCCGTTCTCGGGGCTGGTCTCTCGGGCTCTTCGGCCGTGCAGCGCGCCGGCCCGCGCCCGATCCTGGCGGCTCGGCGCCGGCTCCGGGGCCTCGGGAATCCCGTCGGGACCCCCGTTCCCGGGCCGCGCCCGGCCGGCCGAGCATCGACGGCCCGGTAGGTAAGTCGCGGTGCCGGGCTCGGCAACGCCGCGCCGCGGCTTTTCCCCGCACGGCGCGCGCCGGGGCCGGGCGTTCGGTTTTGCAAAACCGGTCCAGGGCCTTACTGTGCGCCGCGCCCGGATCCGGGCAAGGGCCGGCCTGTTCCAGAGAGTATCATGATCGTTGCGCTGTTCGCGCTCGCCGCAGCCATGGTGATCGGCGGCAGCGCCGCCGTCGTCCAGGGGTTCCCGTTCGTGCGCCTGGAGAGCGGGCTGGCCATGGTGATCGCCGGCTCCGTCGCGGCCTCGGCGGGCGCGGTGCTGGGCGGCCTCGGCGTGGTGGCGGTGTATCTGCGGCGGGTCGAGCGCGGCCTCGGGGAGCGCGCCGTCCCGGTGCCGACCGCGCTGCCGCCCTTCCCGGAGATGCCGCGGGCGGAGGCCGCCGCGCCGCGCCCGGTGCTGCCGGCCGCCCTCGGCGGCGCGGCGGGGCTCGGCGGCGCCGCGCTCGCGGCCGGCGGGCGCCGGCAGGCGGAGCCCACCTTCGAGGACAGCCTGTTCGAGCCCGCGGCGCCCGAGCCGGCGCGCGAGCCCGAACTGCCGATGCCGGGCCTGGAGCCCAAGCCGCCGCAGACGTCGAACGATCATCCGCAGGCCGATCAGGACCAGCCGCTCGCCGATCAGGATTTGCCGCGAAACCTCCAGGCGCCCCCGCAGATCGACGAAGAGGCCCCGCCGGCCGCCCGCGACCCGGAGCCCGCCGCCGTCGAGGCGCCGGCGCGGCCGGTGGAGCCGGACGACGGGGTCGGCCAGGACGGCGACCTGTTCGTCGCTCGCGACGCCGCGGAGGCGGAGAAGCCTGAGCTGCGTCCGAGCCTCGACGCGGCGGAGGTGCCGGCCGAGGAGCCCGCCGGGCCGCCCGCGCCGGAGCCGGAAGCCCCCCGGGCGAGCCGGGAGGTGGTGGGAAAGTACGCCTCCGGCGGCAACACCTACGTCATGTTCGCCGACGGCTCGATCGAGGCCGAGACCCCGCAGGGCCGCTTCACCTTCGCGTCGCTCGACGAACTCAAGGCCTTCGTGGACGCGGGCGGCGAGCGCAGCACCCGCGGCGCGGCCTGACGAGGGCGCGGACGGCGCCCCTCGGCAACGGCGCGATCCTTGGGGCTCACCCCGCCAGCGGGTTCAGCGTCCGGTCGCGGGCCGGCAGCGGCGCGCGCATGGTGAGCGTGAAGCCCTCCGGGGCGTAGTCGGTCTCGACCTCGGCCTGGACCTGGGCGGTCAGCACCCGCTGGAGCAGGCGCGAGCCGAAGCCCTGGCGGCGCGGCGGCTGCACGGGCGGGCCGCCGCTCTCGCGCCAGCGGAAATGCAGGATGCTGGCCGCCTCGCCCGGCTCTAGCGACCACGTCACCGCGACCCGGCCGCGGCGGTTCGAGAGCGCGCCGTACTTCGCGGCGTTGGTGGTCAGTTCGTGGATCGCCATGCCGACCGGCACCGCCATCTCGGAGGGCAGGTCGAGGTCGGGGCCGTCGAGGACGACGCGCCCGTCGGCCGCGTCCGCCGCCGCGGACTCGGCGTAGGGCTTCAACTCGTTGGCCAGGAGGTCGCGCAGGTTGGCGGTCTGCCACGTGTCTTCGGTGAGGACCGTGTGGGTGTGGGCGAGCGATTTGATGCGCCCGACGAAGGCCTCGTAGAAGCTCTCGATCCCGGAGGCGGTGCGCGCCGTCGAGCCGACGATCGCCTGCACGGTGGCGAGCGTGTTCTTCACCCGATGGTGCAGCTCGCGGATCAGGAGCGTCTGGCGCTCCTCGGCGGTGCGCCGGTCGGTGACGTCGGCGACCACGCCGATCAGGCGGCGCGGCAGGCGGTTCGGCGCGTCGCGCTCGAAGCGGCCGGCCATGTCGATGGTGCGCCACGCCCCGTCGCTCTTGCGCCGGACGCGCCCCGTGACGTGCAGGATGTCGTCCTCGCGCAGCGCCCGCGAGATCGCGCTGCGCACCCGGTCGCGGTCGTCCGGGTGGAGGATGTCGTCGAGGAACTCCGACTTGCCGATGGTGCCGTCCTGGGGAACGCGCCCGAAGATCTCGAACATCCGCTCGTTCTCCCAGATCGCCTGGTCTTCGAGCATGTGCCACTCGAAGATGCCGAGCCGGGCGATCGAGGTCGCGGCGCGCAGGCGGTGGTCGCGGGCCACGAGCTCGTCCCGGGCCTGGACCCGGGTGGTGATGTCCTGCACGACGCCCGCGAGGCCCGTCACCGTGCCGTCCGGGCCGCGGACGGGCTGGCCGCGGCTGGCCACGACCACCGTCCGCCCGTCGTCGAGCCGGCGCAGCGCTCCCTCGAACGTGTAGGGCACGCCCTCCGCCAGGCTCGTGCGCACCGCCGCGACGAGCCGCTCCAGCGCCGCCTCGGGCAGGGCCTGCCGCAGCGTCGCCCAGGTCGGTGCCGTGCCGGCGGGGTGGCCGAGGATCTGGCCCGCGCGCCGCGACAGGATCACCCGGCCGCTCGCCCGCTCCCAGCGCCACTCGCCGAGGCCCGCGGCGGCGAGCGCCTCGCGGTTCTCCTCGGAATGGGCCGCCGCGTCGGGATCGACCGCCTCGACGGTGAGGACCGGCCCGTTCCGGCGCACCCGGACGTCGAGGGCCGCGCCGTCCGCCCGGCGCCAGGAACGGATGCCCTCGCCCGGCTCCTCGCCCGGGGCGAGAAGGTCCGCGAAGGGGTGGCCCTTCAGCGCGCCCGCCGGATAGCCGAGCAGCGCGCAGAGGGCGGGGTTCGCCTCGCGGAGCCGGGTTCCGCCATCATCCAGCACGGCGAGGCCGATCTCCGCCTGCACGAAGGCCACGCGGAACATCTCCCCGGCTCCCGCCGGATCGTGGTCAGTGGCCTCGCCCAAACCGCATCCTCGAACGCCCGGGGCTGCTCGCGGCCCCGGTGACGCCCCCGTCCCGGTCGCGCACCATGGCCGGAGCGCGCCGCTGCGGCAAGGCCGCGCTTGTAGGGCGGATGGTAGCAACGCGCGCGGAAGGCCCGCGCGCCTCAATCGCGCGGGCGGCGGGCGAATTCCAGGTAGGTCGGCCGGCGCCCGGCCGCGATCGCCTTGGCCTCGTAGCGGGTGCCGGGCCAGCCGGGGAAGGGCTGCCGCCAGTCGTCGGCCCGTTCCGCCGTCCAGGCGAGGTCCGGGCAGCGGGCGGCGCGCGCCAGCGTCCAGCCGGCATAGTCGTCGATGTCGCTGGCGAAGCGGAACACGCCGCCGTCCTTGAGGACGCGCGCGATCTCGGCGAGCGAGGCCTCCGAGACGAAGCGGCGCTTGCGCTGGCGGCGCTTCGGCCAGGGATCGGGATAGAGCAGGTAGACGCGGGCGAGGCAGGCATCGGGCAGCCGGGCGAGCAGCGCGGTGACGTCCTCGTCGCGGATGCGCACGTTGCGCAAGCCCTGCTCGTCGATCGCCCGCAGGAGCTTGACCACGCCGTTGACGAAGGGCTCGGCCCCGATGATGCCGATGTCCGGGTGCGCGGCCGCCTGGGCGGCGAGGTGCTCGCCCCCGCCGAAGCCGATCTCCAGCCAGACCTCGCGCAAGGACGGGACCGCGGGAAAGAGCGTCGCGGGATCGAGGGTGCCGGCTTCCGGCACCGTGACCCGGAGCGCGGGCAGCAGCCCGGCGAGGCGCCGCTCCTGCGCGTCGCGCAGGCGCTTGCCCTTGCGACGGCCGAAGAAGGCGCGCTCGGGCGCACCGTCCGCGTCGTGAACACCCTCCGGCGCGGGAGGGGTGAGATCCCTCCCGCTCATCGGAGGGCTCAGAAGGCCGACTTCAGCTTGGGCGCGAGGTCGGTGCGCTCCCAGGAGAAGCCGCCGTCCGCCTCCGGCGCCCGGCCGAAATGGCCGTAGGCGGAGGTGCGGGCGTAGATCGGCTTGTTGAGCTGGAGCGCCGTGCGGATGCCGCGGGGCGAGAGGTCGAGGGCGTCCATCAGGACCGCCTCGAGCCGGGCCTCGTCCACGGTGCCGGTGCCGTGCAGGTCGACGTAAATCGAGAGCGGCTTCGACACGCCGATCGCGTAGGCGAGCTGGATCGTGGCGCGCCGCGCGAGGCCGGCCGCGACCACGTTCTTGGCCAGATACCGGGCCGCGTAGGCCGCCGAGCGGTCGACCTTGGTCGGGTCCTTGCCCGAGAAGGCGCCGCCGCCGTGGGGCGCCGCGCCGCCGTAGGTGTCCACGATGATCTTGCGACCGGTGAGGCCCGCGTCGCCGTCGGGACCGCCGATCACGAACTTGCCGGTCGGGTTGACGTGCCAGACGGTGCCCTCGTTGACCCAGCCCTCCGGCAGGGCGCGCAGGATGTAGGGCTCCACGATGGCGCGCACGTCGGCCGAATCGAGCGACTCGTCGAGGTGCTGGGTCGAGAGCACGATCTGCGTCACCTCGACCGGTCGGCCGTTCGCGTAGCGCACCGTGACCTGGCTCTTGGCGTCGGGGCCGAGCTTGGCCGCGTCGCCATCCTTCGCCTTGCGGGCGTCGGCGAGGTCCTTGAGGATCTTGTGGGCGTAGAAGATCGGGGCCGGCATCAGCTCCGGGGTCTCATCGGCGGCGTAGCCGAACATGATGCCCTGGTCGCCCGCGCCCTCGTCCTTGTTGCCGGCCGCGTCCACGCCCTGCGCGATGTCGGCGGACTGCGCGTGCAGGTGGATGGCGACGTCGTTGTTCTTCCAGTGGAAGCCCGACTGCTCGTAGCCGATGTCGCGCACGGCCTCGCGGGTCAGCGCTTCCAGATCCTTGAACGTCACCGAATCGGGGCCGCGCACCTCGCCCGCGATGACGATGCGGTTGGTGGTGGCCAGCGTCTCGACGCCGAGGCGGGCCTCCGGCATCGCCGAGAGGTAGGCGTCCACGACCGTGTCGGAGATCCGATCGCAGACCTTGTCCGGATGACCCTCGGAAACGGACTCGCTGGTGAACAGATAGTCTGAGCGCGGCATCGCGGTGCATCCCGTGTGAGACGGGCGCATCCTCGCGGCGGAGGCGACGGGCCCGGATTGACGGTGCGGTTTCTCGCACCCGTCACCGCCGAGGGTCAAGCCGAAATGGCGAACGCATCCGTTATTCCGGACGAAGCGACCGGAACATCAGCCCCGGCCGCCCGCCACGGCGAATCAGCCGCCGAGCTTCCGCCCGAAGGCCTGCGCGGCCGCGGCGAGGTCCTTCCGGACCGCTTCGGGCAGGTGCTCGCCCACGCGCCGGGCCATGGCCTCGGCGAGGTTCTGCAGGTCGCCCTCGGCCTGGTAGGGCTGCTGCCGCCCCTCGCCGAAGCCGCCCTGCTGCAGGTCGTCGAGCCGGGGGGCGCCCTGGAAGAAGTACTCCAGCGGGACGCCGGTCATGCGCGAGAAGATGTCGAGATGGATCGCGCTGATCCGGTTCGTGCCCTTCTCGTACTTCTGCAGCTGGGCGGCCGACATGCCGAAGCTTTCGGCCACGCGCCTCTGCGTCAGGGAGGCCTTGCGCCGTTGCTCGGCGATGCGCTGTCCGACATAGACGTCGCGCTGATCGGTCTTCTGGCCTGCCATCACGCTCTCGCATTGCGGCCCGGACAGCGGAGGCTCGGCCGTCCGGGCTTGGATACGGTCAAGCTTAGGCGCTGGCGCACGTTTTGTCACGGCGCGAACCGTTACATTGTTGCGCCGGAGCGTGCAGCACCGGACAAATTATACCATAATGAGGGGGTGGTGTCCCCGGCAGGGCTCGAACCTGCGACCCCAGGTTTCATCCCACTTCGGCTTTCGCCGCCGCCCCGGCTCTCCCGCGGCGTTCGTGGTCTGGACTATCCCTTCACCTTGGGCGCGGACCCGGAGATCCGGCCGTTAGGTGCCGCCCGTCTAGTCTCTACACCTTCCGGGCCCCTGACGGGGCATCCGGCTTGGCTCGGGATCGGCAGGGCGCGACGAGCGCCGTGAGCTTTCCCCGACTTTGAGCGGATCCGCCGCGCGGTTTCCCGGCGCGGCGCCCAATTTGCGTTTAGGAAACCTGTGCTCTGTCCAGCTGAGCTACGGAGACACACCGCCGCCCTCATAGCATCCTCCGCTCCCGGGGCCAACCGTGGCCGGACCGGTGGATCGGGGGAATGCCTGTCGCGATGTGGTTCTCACCGGCCTCGTTCCGGGTTCCACCCCGCGGTCCCGGGATGACGCCGGGGGAGCGGGCGCCGCCATGGGCGGTCGGCCGGGCGCTTGGAACATCACGCCTGCGGGTGGGACCGGTCGCCCGGTGGGTCCGGGACGGACTTGCCCCGCTCGCGGTCGCGCTGATGGCGTTCGGCTGGGGCCCGGCCGCCGCGCAGGGCCCGGTCGCCGCGCAGGGGGCGGCCGAATGCGGGGCCGGGGCGGCCCGGGCCGACCGGCTCGCGGAGGTCGGCCCCCGCGGCGAGATCCGCCTCGCCTCCGGTGCCCGCGTGCTCCTCGATTCGCTGCGCTGGCCGGACGAGCCCGAGGCCGACCGCGCCGCCCGGGCGTGGCTGGAGGCGCGGCGCGCGGGGGATCTCACCGTCGTGCCCCGCGGCGCGCCCGACCGCTGGGGGCGCCGGCGCGCCGACCTCGTCCCCGAGGACGGGGAGGCCGACCTCGCGGGCGGGCTCGCCGCCGCGGGGCTGGCCGCCGTCGATCCGGGCGAGGCCGACGCGCTCTGCCGCCCGGCGCTGCTGCGGGCCGAGGCCGGGGCGCGGGCGCGCGGGCTCGGCCTGTGGCGGGCGCCGCTCCCCGAGGCGCGGGACGGGCCGGCCCTGCGCGCGCTGGCGGGGCGCTTCGTCGTGGTCGAGGGACGGGTGCGCCACGTCGGCGAGCGGGCCGCCCGCACCTACCTCGACTTCGTGCGCCGGGGCGAGGACGGGCTCACGGTCACAGTGTCGAAACGCACTTGGCGCCGGGTGCTCGAACATGGTTTGACTGGGGCGGGGCTCACCGGCAGACGTGTCCGGGTGCGGGGCGTGGTCGAGATCCGGCGCGGTCCGGTGATCGAGGTCGCGGTGCCGGAACTGGTCGAGCCGCTCGACGAGGCGGGGACGGAGGACGGGCGCCGCGGCGCCGAATCGGGGCATGCAGAGGGGCGCGGGACAGGGCGGGAGCGGTGAGGGACGCGTGCGGGCGATGGCCTGCGCGCTGGTGCCCGTGCCCGTGCCCGTGCTCTTGGCCGTGCTCTTGGCCGTGCTCGGGCTTGCCGGCTGCGCCGCCGAGCAGACCGGCGCCCTCCTGGCGCCCGCCGCCGTCACGGTGCCGGCCGAGGCGCCGCGCACCACCGGCCGGCAGCGGCCGGGCGATTCGGATCACCTCAAGCTCGTGGCCTCCTTCGGGGGCGAGTACCGGGCGCCCGCGACGCTCCAGCTCGTCAGCGAGGTCACCGACCGGCTGGTCCGCGCGAGCGAGCGGCCGGACCAGACCTACGCGGTGACGCTGCTCGATTCCTCCGTGGTCAACGCCTTCGCGCTGCCGAGCGGCCGGCTCTACGTCACCCGCGGGCTCGTGGCGCTCGCCTCCGACACCTCGGAGATCGCCGCGGTGCTGGCCCACGAGATCGCCCACGTCACGCTGGCCCACGCCACGGCCCGCACGGAGCTGGAGCTGCGCTCGCAGCTCGTCAGCCGCGTGGTGGCGGACGTGCTGAACGATCCGACCACCGGCGCGCAGCTGCAGAACCAGTCCCGCTTCGCGCTCGCCCGCTTCTCCCGCGAGCAGGAGCTGGAGGCGGACGGGGTCGGCGTGCGCACGCTGGCGCGGGCCGGCTACGACCCCTACGGCGCGGGCCGCTTCCTCACGAGCCTCAACCGCACGCTGGCACTCAAGACCGGCACCGGGGCGCCCGGCGAGCCCGACATGCTGGCGACCCATCCGGGCACCGCCGAGCGCATCACCCTGGTGACGCGCGCCGCCCGCCGCAGCGGCGCGCCCGGGATCGGTGTGGACGACCGCGCGCGCTACCTCGCGGCGATCGACGGGCTCGCCTACGGCGACAATCCCGGCGAGGGCGCGGTGCGCGGGCGCCGCTTCATCCATCCGAGCCTCGGCATCGCCTTCGAGGTGCCGGACGGCTTCGCGATCGAGAACACCCGCAACGCCGTGCTCGGCACCACGCCGGAGGGCAGCCGCCGCCTGCTGTTCGATCAGGTCGATGCCGAATCCGGCCAGGGCCTCGACGCGGTGCTGAAGGCGACCTGGAACGACGCGATCGAGCCGGGCTCGGTCGAGCTGCGCGAGGTCGGCCCCTATCCGGCGGCGACCGCACTGTCGCGCGGCAAGGACTGGACCTTCCGGCTCGCGGCGCTGCGCGTGGGCGAGGCAACCTACCGCATGATCATGGCCGCCAAGGGCGCGACCGACCCCGATCCGGCCTTCCGGCGCTGGATCGCGAGCCTCGCCGCGGTCTCGTCCGCGGAGACGCAGGCCCTGCGCCCCCTGCGGCTCCAGGTGGTGCAGGCATCCTCCACGAATCCGGAGGACCTCGCCCGCCGCATGGCGGTGCCCGACCGGGCGCTCGACCGCTTCCTCGTCCTCAACGGCCTGGAGCGCAACGCCGCCCTGCGGCCGGGCCAGGGCTACAAGATCGTGACGGAGTAACGCGCCCGTCCCGCCTCGGGGACCCGGGCCGATCCGCCGCCGCGACGACCGCTCGCCGAACCCGAGGAGGGCCGCGGGCTGCCCGGAGACGCCCGGGCCGCGAGGGGACCCGCGCGTCATCCCGGAGGGATCCGAACGACCAGACGCTTCAACCGTATCACGCGCCCGCGTCCGACACTCCGGCGCCGTCGATCAGACCGGCTCCTCGGCCAGCCGCGTGGCCAGGATCTTGTCCACGCGGCGTCCGTCGAGATCGACCACCTCGAAGCGCCAGCCCGCGATCTCGCAGGTCTCGCCGGTTTCCGGGATGCGCTGCAGGGCATGGATGACGAGGCCCGCCGCGGTCTCGTAGGCGCGGGATGCCTCCAGGCGGATCCCGAGCTGGTCGGCCATCTCGTCCGCCGGCATCCAGCCGGCGATGAGCCAGGAACCGTCGGCGCGCTGCACCGCCTCCGGTTCGGCGGCCTCCGAGTGGAACGCGCCCGCGATCGCGTCGAGGATGTCGGCGGGCGTCACCACCCCGTCGAAATGGCCGTACTCGTCGTGCACCAGGGCCATCGGCACGGGCGCCGCCTGCAGCCGCTCCAGGGCCTCGAGGGCGTCGATCGTGTCCGGCACGACGGGCGCGGCGCGGACGTGGCTGCGCAGGTCGAGCGGCGCCCCGGAGCTGAGCGGGCCGATCAGCGTGCGCACCTGCAGCACGCCGATCACGTCGTCCGGGTTGCCGTCGATGACCGGCAGCACCGAGTGGGGACTGTCGAGCAGCAGGGCGCGGATCTCCGCGGCGTCGCGGCCGAGGTCGATCCAGCGCACCTCCGTGCGCGGCGTCATCACCCCGCGCACCGCCCGGTCGCCGAGGCGCAGCACGCCCGCGATCATGCGGCGCTCGCCGGTCTCGATCACGCCCGCCGTCTCGGCCTCGGCCACGAGGGCGCGGATCTCCTCCTGGGTCACCGCGCTCGCGCTCTCGGTCTCCTGGCCGATCAGCCGGAACACCGCCCGGGTCGAGGCGTCGAGGAGCCAGACCGCGGGCTTGGCCGCCCGCGAGACCAGCCGCATCCCCGGTGCGACCAGGCAGGCGATGCCCTCGGGGTCGCGCAGGGCGAGGTGCTTCGGGACCAGCTCGCCCACGATCACCGACAGGTAGGTGATCACCGCGATGACGAGGCCGTAGCCGAGCGTGTCGGCGAGCGAGCGGGTGAGACCCGCATCGATCAGGATGTCGGCCAGCCGGTCGCCGAGCGCCGCGCCCGAGACCACGCCCGACAGGATGCCGATGAGGGTGATGCCGATCTGCACCGTGGAGAGGAAGCGCCCCGGCTCCTCGGCCAGGGCCAGCGCGGCGGCGGCGCCCGCGCGGCGGTCCTCGGCCATCGCGCGCAGGCGACTCTTGCGGGCCGAGACCACCGCGAGCTCCGAGAGCGCGAAGACGCCGTTCAGCGCGATGAGGGCGACGGCGATGGCAAGCTCGAGCAAGCGGCTGACGTAGAGCCCGGGACCCGCCGGTGGGCGGGCCGGGCTTCCTCTCGCGGATGACGGGCCGACCCTAGATGGCGGGCCCCGTCGCACCGGTCAACGGCCGCGCTCGGGCCGCGCCCGCGATTCCGGCGGCTTGGGAGTGCACCGTCCGATGTCGGTCTCCAACGACGCGCCGACCCCGACGGACAGAACGCTGCCATTTTCCGGATCACCTTCCGCAAGCGCTCCGGGCGTCCGGGAAAAGGGCGCGGGCCGGCCGGACGCGAATCATCGGTTTCTACCGCGCCAGATCGGCCGGCCAGGCGCCCGAGCGCACCAGCTCGCCGAGCAGGTCCCAGGCGAGGCCCGAGACGGCGGAGGCCGCCGCCGAGAGCGGCCGGTCGGCGGCGTGGGCGAGGTAGATCCGCCGCCGCAGGGGCGGGCTGCCGATCGGCCAGGACTGGAAGGCGCCCGCGGCCACCTCGGCGGCGACCGCCGCCCGCGGCAGGATGCCGAAGCCGTGGCCCCGCGCGGCGAGTTCCTTGATGCGCGCGTAGGAATCGATCTCGATGCCGGGCGTCACCGGGACGCCCTCCGTCTCGGCGACCTCCTCGATCAGGTCGCGCAGGCCGTGCGAGAGGGCCGGCAGGATCAGGGGCAGGGCCGCCGCCCGCGCCAGCGACACCGGCCCCTCCGGCAAGGCCGCCCCGCCCGGGGGCCGCCCGAACAGGCACAGCTCCTCGGTGAGCGCGTGGCGCAGGACGAGCCCCTTCGGCGCGGCCGGATTGTACAGCACCGCGAGATCGACGGCGTCCCGGTTGAGCCAGTCGAGGATGTAGCCGCTCATCGCTTCCGCGACGCGCAGCCGGATGCCCGGATGCTCGGCGCGCACCCGCTCGATCAGCGGTACCGACAGGATCTCGCTCACCGTGCCGGGCAGCCCGATACGCACGTCCCCCGTCACCGGGCGGTCCGCCCCGCGCACGCTGTCGGGGATCTCGGCGAAGCGGTCGAGGATGGTGCGGGCATGGCCGAGGAGCCGCGCCCCAGCCTCCGTGGGCACCGCACCCCGCGGCCCCCGGTGCAGCAGCGGCAGCCCGAGCTCCGCCTCCATGTGGCGCATGTGCTGGCTCAGTGCCGGCTGGGCCACCCGCAGCACCTCGGCCGCCCGCGAGAACGAGCCCTGCTCGACGATGGCGACGAAGTACCGGAGCTGGCGCAGGTCCATGGCGCGTATCGTCCATCGGCGGCCGGATCGGCCGCATAGCACCGCCTTATGGGTGCGAGAAGAAAGCCGTCTTGGGCGCGGCCCGCCCGGTGTGACAAGGTCGCGGCCTCGCGAGCCCCGCCAGAATGAGCCCGATGGACGCCAGCCCCCTCGACCTCGACCACCTGCGCACGTGGATCGGCCGCACCGAGACCGCCGAGGACCAGCTCTCCGGGCAGACGGTCCGCGCCTTCCGCGCGACGCTCGAACAGGACCCGGGCGATCCGGAGCCCGGCGAGGTCGCGCCGCTCGCGATCCACTGGTGCCTCTCGCCGCCGATCCGGCCGATGCGCGAGCTCGGCCCCGACGGCCACCCGGCCCGCGGCGGATTCCTGCCGCCGGTGCCGCTGCCGCGCCGGATGTGGGCGGGCGGCGAGATCGTCCACCGCGATCCCCTCCGGGTCGGCGACCGGGTCCGGCGCACCTCCCGCATCGGCGACGTTCAGGTGAAGCACGGGCGCACCGGCCCGCTCTGCTTCGTCGCGGTCCACCACGATTTCGAGACGGCGCGCGGGCCCGCCGTCTCCGAGTGCCACGACATCGTCTACCGGGAGATGACGCCGGGCCGCACCGGCCAGCCGCCCGAGGCCGCGGGAGGCGTGCCGCAGGCCGACCTCTCGGAGACCGTCGAGCCCGGCCCGACCCAGCTGTTCCGCTACTCGGCGCTCACCTTCAACGGCCACCGGATCCACTACGACCGCACCTACGCGCGCGAGGTCGAGGGCTATCCGGGCCTCGTGGTGCACGGGCCGCTCCAGGCGACGTGGTTGCTCCACCTCGCGGCGCGGCTCGCCGGCCGCACGCCCGAGACGTTCCGCTTCCGCGGTCTCAGCCCCGTCATGGACGGCGCGCCGCTGACCGTCTCGGCCCGGCTGACGGGGGAGACAGGGCGCGCGCGAAGCGGGGAGGCCTGGACGCTCACCTCGGACGGCCGCGTCGGCATGCAGGCGACATTCTCATGAACCCGCGTCCCCTCGACGGCATCACCGTGCTCTCGCTGGAGCACGCCATCGCCGCCCCGTTCTGCACCCGGCAGCTTGCCGACCTCGGCGCCCGGGTGATCAAGATCGAGCGCCCCGGCACCGGCGATTTCGCCCGCGCCTACGACGAGCGGGTGCGGGGCATGGCCTCGCACTTCGTCTGGACCAACCGCTCGAAGGAGAGCCTGACCCTCGATCTCAAGGCGCCGCAGGCCGCCGGGATCCTCGACCGCCTGGTGGAGCGGGCCGACGTGCTGGTGCAGAATCTCGCGCCCGGCGCCGCCGCCCGGCTCGGCCTCTCGTACGAGGTGCTGGCGCAGAAGAACCCGCGCATCGTCGTGTGCGATATCTCCGGCTACGGCGACGACGGGCCCTACCGCGAGAAGAAGGCCTACGACCTGCTGATCCAGGCCGAGGGCGGCTTCCTGTCGGTCACGGGCAGCCCGGACGCGCCCGCCAAGGCCGGCAACTCGATCGCCGACATCGCCGCCGGCATGTACGCCCTGCAGAGCGTGATGGCCGGGCTGATCCAGCGCGACCGCACGGGACGCGGTGCCCGCTACGACATCTCGATGCTCGAGTGCATGGCGGAGTGGATGGGCTACCCGCTGCTCTACGCCTTCGAGGGCGCCGAGCCGCCGCCGCGGGCGGGCGCGTCGCACGCCACGATCTATCCCTACGGCCCGTTCCCGACCGGCGATGGGCGCACCGTGATGCTGGGCCTCCAGAACGAGCGCGAGTGGGCGCTGTTCTGCGCCCGCGTGCTGGAGCGGCCGGAGCTGATCGCGGACCCGCGCTTCGACTCGAATGCCCGGCGCAGCGCGGCGCGGACGGAACTCGCCGCGATCATCGAGGAGGCCTTCGCCGGGCTCGACCGCGCGGCGGTGATGGCCCGGCTCGACGCGGCGGGCATCGCGAATGCCGGGGTGAACACGATGGGGGATCTCTGGGCGCACCCGCAGCTGCACGCCCGCGGGCGCTTCGGCGAGGTCGGCTCGCCGGTCGGCCCCCTGCCGACGCTGCTGCCGCCCGGCCGGACGGAGGCCTACGCGCCGCGCCTCGATCCCGTGCCGGCGCTCGGCGAGCACAGCGCGCCGATCCTGGCGGAGCTCGGTTACGACGGCGCCACGATCGACGCGCTGCGCGCCGACGGTGTGATCTGACGCATCGCCAAGTCCCTGTTTCGAAAGGCCCGAGGCCTTTCGCGGGTGCAGGGCAGAGCCCTGCATTCGGCTCCTCCGACCCGGCTGTGCCGGGCCGGGGGAGCCGATTCTGGGGCTACGCGCCCCAGGCCCAGCCAAAGGGCCTCAGGCCCTTTGGGATCCCGGGACCTAGTCGTTGGCTTCGGGGGCGGCGTAGAAGCCCTCGGCGCCGAGGCCGTCCTCCATCAGCATGCGGGCGCGAGCCCGCAGCTTCTCGGTCTCGCTCTTGAGCTGGCCGCAGGCCGCCAGGATGTCCCGGCCCCGCGGCGTGCGCACGGGCGAGGCGTAGCCCGCGTTGAACACGATCTCGGAGAACCGCTCGATCCGGTCCCAGTCGGAGCATTCATAGGCGCTGCCCGGCCAGGGATTGAACGGGATCAGATTGATCTTGGCCGGGATGCCCTTGAGCAGCCGCACCAGCTCGCGCGCATCCGCGTCCGAGTCGTTCACCCCCTTCAGCATCACGTACTCGAAGGTGATGCGCCGCGCGTTGCTGAGGCCCGGGTAGTCCCGGCAGGCCCGGAGCAGGTCGGCGATCGGGTACTTGCGGTTCAGCGGCACCAGCTCGTCGCGCAACGCGTCGCGCACCGCGTGCAGCGAGATTGCCAGCATGGCGTTCCCCTCCGCGCCCAGCCGCCCGATCTGCGGCACCACGCCCGAGGTCGAGACGGTGATGCGCCGACGCGAGAGCCCGAGGCCCTCCGCGTCCGACATCACGCCGAGCGCGTCGAGCACGTTGTCGAGATTGTACAGGGGCTCACCCATGCCCATGAACACGATATTGGTCACCAGCCGGCCGGCCTCGCTGGCGGCGTCCTTCCCGGGGATCAGCCCCGGCCAGTCGCCGAGCTGGTCGCGGGCGACGACGAGCTGCGAGACGATCTCAGGCCCCGAGAGGTTGCGCACGAGGCGCTGCGTGCCGGTGTGACAGAACGAGCAGGTCAGCGTGCAGCCGACTTGGCTCGACACGCAGAGCGTGCCGCGGTCCGGGCCGGGGATGTAGACGCACTCGATCTCGGCGCCGCGGTTGTGGTCGTGCTTGCCGGTCGGTGCCATGCGCACGAGCCACTTGCGGGTGCCGTCGCGCGAGACCTGCTGGCTCACCACCTCGGGCCTGTCGAGCGTGTAGGCGCGGGCGAGGTCAGCCTTCAGCCCTTTGCCGACATTGGTCATCGCGTCGAAATCGGTGGCACCGCGGAAGTTGACCCAATGCCAGATCTGACCCGCGCGCATGCGGCTCTCGCGCTCGGTCACGCCGATGGCGAGGAGCTTCTCCTTCAGGTCGGCCCGTGTGAGGCCGACGAGCGAGACCGGTCGCCCGGGCAGGCCCTCGGGCTGGACGTCCGGGCTCTTCTCGATCGGGGAAACGGCGCTGGCCGCGCGCCGGGCGGTGTCGAACGACGCCGTCGCCATGGCTCGATGATCTGCTCTCGAAGGGGATATGGTTCACTCTATACGCGATCACGCCGCGAAACGCGAATGCCCGCACAGGGGGGGGGGGAGCGGTCCTACGGATGGCCGAGGGCACGCCTCACCGCACGCCGCTCTGGGCACGGTTCTCGGCGCGGTTCTCGGCGCGGCCGGGTGCGGGGGCGCGTCACGGAGCTGTCGCGGAATTTTCGCGGGTTTGTCGTTTGGGGTGTTGACGGGGGACTGGGCCGGGCGTAGACACCGCTCATCGGCGCCGGCCGCAGCAGCGGCCCGGTCGCTGAGCCGTCTTCTGAGGCGGCTCACTCTCTGGAACATCGCGAGCGAACCAAGCCGGTGTGGTTGATCCGGACAAGCTCTCGCGTCCCGTTCCTTGAGGGTAAGGGCGTTCGGCATCGGCCGAGCAGTCCGGCTCTTTGACAAGTTGATCTGAGAAAGAGAAGCGTGGGCGGCGTCGTCCTTGCGGTCTCGGGTTTGTGTTGGCCTTGTGCTGGTGCGGATCTGGGATGTGAGATGAGACGCTGGTTCCAAAGCTTCTTTAGGAGCTCCGGATTGCTGGAAACGGCGATCTGATGTGCTTCTGTCGATGATT
>NZ_BPQO01000032.1 GCF_022179285.1 Methylobacterium hispanicum
GGTTGCGGATGCGCGCTTCGCCAAGCCGCTGGACGAGGGCATGATCCTGGATCTGGCGGCGAGCCACGAGGTTCTGATCACGCTGGAGGAGGGCTCGCGCGGGGGCTTCGGCGCGATGGTTCTGCACCTGCTGTCGGAGCGGGGCGTGCTCGACGCGATGCGGGTCCGGGTGCGCACGATGACGCTGCCGGACGCCTATCAGGACCACGACACTCCCGACCGGATGTACGCGGAAGCCGGGCTCGACGCCGCCGCCATCGTCGCCAAGGTCAACGAGGTCCTGCCCGAGCGCAAGGCGCGGACCTCCAACGTGGTCAGCGTCGCCCGCCGCCAGCGCTGAGCCGCGGCGGGAACGCCTCCCTCTCCCCGCCGGCGGTGAGGGGGAGCTTCCCCACCGAGCCCCGCGCGGCGCAGCCGCGCCGCGGGGCAGGTCCTACTCCGCCTCGCCCCTGAGCGGGCGCGCCATCAGGCGCGCCACCACCGCATCGACCCGCTCCGCGCCCGAGACGATGTCGGCGACCGCCTCGGCGACCGGCATCTCGATACCCTGGGCCCGGGCGAGCGCCACCAGGGCGGCCGCCGTGAAGGCGCCCTCGGCGAGCTTGCCCCCCGCGGCCGCCTCGGGCGTGGCGCCCGCGCCCAGCCGCTCGCCGAACGCGAAGTTGCGCGACTGGGACGAGGAGGCCGTGAGCACCAGATCGCCGAGACCCGACAGGCCCATCAGCGTCTCGGGCCGCCCGCCGAAATGGCGGGCGAAGCGCATCAGCTCCGCGAAGGCCCGGGCGATCAGCGCGGCGCGGGCGCTCTCGCCGAGGCCGCGGCCGGCCACGATCCCGCAGGCGATGGCCAGCACGTTCTTGCCGGCCCCGCCGATCTCGACCCCGCGCACGTCGTCGGTGTGGTAGAGGCGCAGCGTCGGACCGGAGAGGCGGCGGGCGAGATCGGCAGCCAGCGCCGCCTCGGCGGCGGCGAGGGTCACGGCGGTCGGCAGGTTGCGGGCGACGTCCGCCGCGAAGCTCGGGCCGGAGAGCACCGCGACCGGCGTGCCGGCGGGCAGCATCTCGGCCGCGACCGCGCTCATGAAGGCGTCCGTGCCGCGCTCGATGCCCTTCGCGCAGAGCACGACCGGCGCGCCCGGTCGCAGATCGGGACCGAGCCGCACGAGCACCGCGCGCGCGGTCTGGGCCGGGGTGACGAGGAGCACCGTGCCGGCCTCGCGCAGGGCGGTCGCGTCCGCGGTCGCCCGGATGCCGGGATGGAGCGGCACGCCCGGCAGGTAGCGGGCGTTCTCGCGGGTCTCCTCGATCCGCGCGGCGGCCTCCGGGTCGCGCAGCCACAGCGTCACGGAATGGCGGCCCGCGACCGCGTTGGCGAGCGCCGTTCCCCAGGCCCCGCCGCCGACCACCGCGATCGATCCGTTCCCGCTCATGCGCTCTCTCCGGGCAAGTCCCGCTCGGGCAAGTCCTGCTCGGGCAAGTCCTGCTTGGGCAAGTCCTGCTTGGGCAAGTCCCGCGCCCCCAGGCGGTACAGGATATGGCGGCTCAGCGGATGGTTCGCCGCGATGGCCGGGTGGGCGAAGGACCCGTCCGGGCGCATGCCCAGACGCTCCATCACCCGGCGCGAGGGGACATTGCCCTCCGCCGTGTAGGCCACGACCGCGGCCACGCCGCAGCGCCCGAACAGGTCCGCGAGGGCGGCGCGGGCCGCGCGCGTCGCGATGCCCCGGCCCCAGGCGCCGCGGGCGAGACGCCAGCCGATCTCGACGCCCTCGCCGGGCCGCTCGCCGCCCGGGAACGGCATCGGCCGCATCATCCGCAGGGCGCCGACGAAGCCGACGAAGCGGCCCGCCTCCTCGACCGCCCAGGGGCCGAACCCGTCCGCCGCGAAGCGCCGGTCGAAGGCGCGCGCCTCGTTCAGGCTCTCGGCACGGCCGCGCACGCTCGGAAAATGCGCCATCACGGCCGGGTCGGCGTTGAGGGCTGCGAAGGGCGCGTCGTCGCCCCGCCGCCAGCGTCGCAGCAGGAGGCCGCCCGGCACGACGAGTTCGTCGGGTGCGGGCGCCGCCCGTCCCCTGCCGCGCCAGAGCAGCGAGCGGCGGTTCAGCAGGTCGAGCTCCGCGTGGCCCGCGAGCACCGCCTCGCCGAGCTCGATCGCCAGGGCGAGCCGCTCCGGCGGCAGGTTGGCCCAGGCGGGCACGCCCACGCTCTCGCGCCAGGGGCCGCCGCAGGCATTGTCGAGCAGGATGCGGGCGAAGCCGTGATCGCGGTGCACCGGCCAGTCCGGGCGGGCCCGGGCGGCCTCGGGCAGGCGCCGGTCGATGAGGTCGCGCCAGCGCGCCTGCGGATCCGCCGCGGCCGGGACCGGGATGGCGGAGAGGGGCGCCGCGGCGCGGATCGCCGAAAAATTGCCGCGCGGCAGGACGAGGCGGGGCGCCCTCACCCGGCGACCGCGGCGGCCGGCTTCTCGGCGAAGGGCCAGCGCGCCCGGGCCGGCACGGTGAGGTCGTCGGTCAGCCCCAGGCGCAGGCGCTCCAGGCCAGCCCAGGCGATCATCGCGCCGTTGTCGCCGCAGAGCTGGAGCGGGGGCGCCACGAACGCGAGGCCCGCCTCGCCGGCGAGCGCGGCCAGCGCGCGCCGGATGGCGCCGTTGGCCGAGACGCCGCCGGCCGCCACCAGGGCGGTGGGATGGCCGGCCACGCCCGAGAAGGCGCGCAGCGCCATGCGTGCCCGGTCCACCACCACGTCGGTGATCGCCGCCTGGAAGCTGGCGCAGAGGTCGGCGACGTCGCGCTCGGCCAGCGGCGCGATCCGCTCGGCCTCGACCCGCAGCGCCGTCTTCAGGCCGGAGAGCGAGAAATCCGCCTCGCGCCGCCCGAGCATCGGGCGCGGCAGGGCGAAGCGCTCCGGGTCTCCGGACTCGGCCATGCGCTCGACCTCCGGACCGCCCGGATAGCCGAGCCCCAGGAGCTTGGCGACCTTGTCGAAGGCCTCGCCGATCGCGTCGTCGACGGTGCCGCCGAGACGGACATACTGCCCGACGCCCTTCACGGCGACGAGCTGGGTGTGGCCGCCCGAGGCCAGCAGGAGCAGGTAGGGGAAGGCGAGCCCGTCCGTGAGGCGGGCGGTCAGGGCGTGCGCCTCCAGATGGTTCACCGCGAGCAACGGCTTGCGGGTGACGAGGGCCAGGGTCTTGGCCGTGACGAGGCCGATCAGCACGCCGCCGATCAGGCCCGGCCCGGCCGCCACCGCGATGCCGTCGAGGTCGCGCAGCCCGAGGCCCGCCCGTTCGAGGGCGCGGTCGATCAGGCGGTCGAGCACCTCGACATGCGCGCGCGCGGCGATCTCGGGCACGACGCCGCCATAGGCGGCGTGCTCGGCGATCTGACTCAGCACCTCGTTGGCGAGGATGGAGGCGCCGCCCTCCTCATCGTGCGCGACGATGGCGGCGGCGGTCTCGTCGCAGGTGGTCTCGATGCCGAGGATCTTCATCGATGGATCGTCCGGGGGCGCCTTCGGGCGTCCCTTCTAGCCGCGCGGCGCGGCCCGTCGCAACGCGCCGCGCCGGCTATTCCCGCGTCCGCTCAGTCCACCGCCACCATGACGTCGGAGGCCTTCACCACCGCGTAGGCGTCCGAGCCGACGCCAAGCTTCAGCGCATCGACCGAATCGTTGGTGATCGCCGCGGTGACGACCTGGCCGGGCGCGACCTCGATCTTGACGTGGGCCGTGGTGGCGCCCTTCTCGACCGAGACGACCTTGCCCTTGAGCACGTTGCGCGCACTGATCTTCATGGCATCCAGTTCCCTCTCTCACCGAAGCGGCAGGCGTCTGTAGCAGGCTCGCCCGTGGGGGACGCCTCACAAATCGGCGGGATCCTCGCCCGCCTCCGGCGCATCCTCGGGGATCGGCGCGGCACCCCACCCGGCCAGGGCGGCGTTCAGGTCGTCGAGGACGAAGTGCCGGGCGCTGTCGCGGTCGTAGCCGTCGGCCAGGAGGTCGTCGTACTCGGTGAAGACGTGGCGCGCGTAGGCGAGCAGGGCGAGCCGGGCCGCGGTCTCGGGGGCGGCGTTGCGCAGGCCGGGACTCAGGAGCGCCCGGTCGATCGTGGCCTCGCTCTCGAATTCGGGCAGGCGGGGGGCGAGGCGCCGCAAGGCGTCGGCGACACGCGCGCGCCGGTCCATCGCGGGTCCGGGCCGGGCAGGTCTCACGGGCATCCCCATTTTGCCGCCTTTCCCCGCACCGCAACGCTGTCATAATCCCGACCGGCGCGCGTTCGATCCTGCGCGTCCAGGAACACGGCCCCGCGCGGGCACCGGGAGACCTCGTCCATGCGCCGTATCACGTGCCCTCCCCTGCCGCGCGCGGCCCTCGCGCTGGCCCTGGCCATCGGTGCCGCGCCGGCCCTGGCGCAGCCCGGCGATCCGGCCGCCCCCCGCGCGGCCCGCAGCCTGACGGCGACGGGTCAGACGAAGCCGCCCGGCGGAGGGGCCGGGGCGCCCATGAAGCCGATCAACGAGGCCGCGATGGTCAAGGCGCAGAAGGCCGCGGAGGCTCGCGACAAGGCCTGGGACTCCCGGATGCGCTCGACGCTGGGCTCGATCTGCCGGGGCTGCTGAGGCGCGTCCCGCGCCCGCCCTCAATCGTCGTCGGTGTCGTCGGCACCGTTGGCGACGTGCGAGCCGTTGATGCGGGCCTTCAGCACGTTCGAGGGCTTGAACACCATCACCTGCCGCGGCTCGATCTCGACCTCGACCCCGGTCTTCGGGTTGCGGCCGACCCGGCGCCCCTTGCTGCGCACCACGAAGGAGCCGAACGAGGAGAGCTTCACCGTCTCGCCCTCGGCGAGGCAGGTGCAGATCTCGGTCAGCACGGTCTCGACGAGCGCCGCGGACTCGGCCCGCGACAGACCGACCTGCTGGTAGACGGCCTCGCTCAGATCGGCGCGTGTGACCGTCTTGCCCGTCATGCCTCACCCCCCTGGAGATTGTCCGGAACACGGCCGTTTACGGCGTATCCCTATGATCCGGCACGCTAATCGGCGCCCCGGCCGGGGTCAACCGCGTGTCCGCGCTTCGCTCGCCGAAATCGGGGCGGCCTACCAGCGGATCAGGGCGGCGCCCCAGCTGAAGCCGCCGCCGATCGCCTCGATCATCACGAGGTCGCCCTCCCGGATGCGCCCGTCCCGGCGGGCGACGTCGAGGGCCAGCGGGATCGAGGCGGCCGAAGTGTTGCCGTGCCGATCGACGGTGAGGACGATCTTCTCGCGGGCGATCCCGATCTTGTCGGCCGAGGCCTCGATGATGCGGCGGTTGGCCTGGTGGGGCACGAACCAGTCGAGGTCGGAGGCGCTCGCCCCGGCCCGCTCCAGCGCCTCGACGATCACGTCGGTGACCGAGCCCACCGCGAAGCGGAAGACCTCGCGGCCCTCCATGCGCAGGTGGCCGGTCGTGCCGGTCGAGCCCGGGCCGCCGTCCACGTAGAGCTTCTCGCGGTGCCGCCCGTCCGAGCGCAGGCTCGCGGAGAGCACGCCGCGGCCCTGCGCCGTCTCGGCGTCGCGGGCTTCCAGCACGACCGCGCCCGCGCCGTCGCCGAACAGCACGCAGGTGGTGCGGTCCTCCCAGTCGACGATGCGCGAGAAGGTCTCGGCGCCGATCACCAGGGCGCGCCGCGCCCCGCCGGTGGCCAGGAACTTGTCGGCGGTGGTGACCGCGAAGACGAAGCCGGCGCAGACCGCCTGCAGGTCGAAGGCCGCGCCCTGCCGGATGCCGAGCGCCGCCTGGATCTGGGTCGCGGTGGACGGAAAGGTGTGATCGGGCGTCGAGGTCGCACAGATCACGAGGTCGATGTCGTCCGGCCCCAGCCCGGCATCGTCGAGGGCCGCCAAGCCTGCGCGGGTGCCGAGGACCGAGGTGGTCTCCTCCGGGCCCGCGAGATAGCGCTGCCGGATGCCGGTGCGCTGGACGATCCATTCGTCGGACGTGTCGACCCGCTCTGTGAGCTCGGCATTGGTCACCGCCCGGGCGGGCAGGCTCGATCCGGTGCCGACCACGACGGAACGCAGGCTTGTCATCGTGTTCCTTCCCGGAGCGCCCGGACCGTCCGGCCCGTCGCGCCCCTTCCCTCATCCTTCGGAACACGTCCGAGGCCGTACCCGGTTCCGGGCGGGACAACGGCCTCTCAGGTTCCGGGCCCGCCGCGTCGGCGGACGGTGTCGTAAGCTCGGCGGGGTCCTAGACCCGCGCCATCGTGGTCGGCGTCTCGTCCAGCATGTCGCGGATCGTGCGCATCAGGTCGTGGCGGGCCATGTCGTGGGCAAGGTCCACCGCCGAGGCGAAGCCCGCCGCGTTCTCCGAGCCGTGGCTCTTGATGACGATGCCCTCGAGACCCAGGAAGACGCCGCCGTTGGCTCGGCTCGGGTTCATCTTGTCCTTCAGCGCCCGGAAGGCCTGGCGGGCGAAGAGCGCACCGATCTTGGCCGAGAGCGTGCGGGTCATGGCCGAGCGCAGGTAGGTCGAGATCTGCTTGGCGGTGCCCTCGGCGGTCTTGAGCGCGATGTTGCCGGTGAAGCCCTCGGTCACCACCACGTCCACGGTGCCGCGGCCGAGATCGGTGCCCTCGACGAACCCGTGATACGAGAAGTTGGCGGCATCGTGCTCGCGCAGGAGGCGGGCGGCCTCCTTCACGGCCTCGTTGCCCTTCATCTCCTCGGTGCCGACGTTGAGGAGCCCCACGGTCGGGCGCTCCAGGTCGAACACGATGCGGGCCATGGCCGAGCCCATCACGGCCATCTCGACGAGGTGCTCGGCATCCGTCCCGATCGTGGCGCCGACATCGAGCACCACGCTCTCGCCGCGGACGGTCGGCCAGAGGCAGGCGATGGCGGGGCGCTCGATGCCCGCCATGGTCTTTAGGCAGATCTTCGACATCGCCATGAGCGCGCCGGTGTTGCCGGCCGAGACGGCGGCGTCCGCCTCGCCGTCGCGCACGGCCTGGATGGCGCGCCACATCGAGGACTTGCCCCGGCCCTGGCGGACGGCCTGGCTCGGCTTGTCGTCCATCGCGACGGCGACCGTGGTGTGGCGCAGCTCCACCGCGCCCTTGAGGCGCGGCTCGGCCTCGATCAGCGGGCCGACCACGGCCTCGTCGCCGAACATGATGAAGGTCGTCCCGGGATGCCGCTCGCGGGCGATGGCTGCGCCCGGGACGACCGTCGACGGCCCGTGATCGCCGCCCATGGCGTCGAGCGAGATGCGCACGCGTTCTGACATGGTCTCTGGCGATCGCGGCCTTTGCAGCGGCGTCGGACGGGGCGTTGGACGCCGGGCCGTTCGCGCGGACGGGAGCAGGTGTGGAGCGGGCGACGCGCGACCGCTCCGGCGGCGGGTCCCTCCCGCCATCGGCCGACGCGGCGAGCCTTGCCCGGCGCGGCGGAAAATAGCGATCCAGCCCCGGCGGGCAAACGATTTCTGCGGGCCGCGGGTTGCAGCCCCCGCGGCCTCACCCCTTCTCGTCGCGCAAGCGCTGCAGGGCCGCGAAGGGGTTCGGGTCCTCGCCGGCCTGGACCGGCTCGAAGCTGACGCCGGGTTTCCGCGGGTACGGATCGAGGCCGAGGGCCAGGAACTCGGCGGTGAGCGCCCCGAAATCGACGCGCCCGCCGACGATCGGGTCGGGCACGTCCGCCTCCTCGGCGTCGGTGCCGGCGAGCTGGTCGGTGTCGGTGAACTCCACCTCGACGGGCTCGCTGACCCGCGATTCGAACGGCTCCAGCGTCACGCTGCAGACCTGCGTGACCGCGGCCTCGACCGTGCCGGTCACCCGCAGGCGGTTCAGCGAGCCCGCGATGTCGAAGCGGCCGACGAGGTCGCGGATCGCCGGGATCTTGAAGTCCCGGGCCAGCGCCTCGGCCTCCGCCGGGCTCGCCTCGACGGTGACGCTGCCGCGCCCCTGCGGCAGCCGATCGACGTTGACCACCCGCGAGAGCGGGCCGGGCTTGTCCGTGGGCTTCATGCGCTGACTCCTGAATCGATGAACCCGGCCGGCTCGGGGAAGCGCGGCCCGGCCTCCAGCAGCCCGTCGAGGTCGCTGCCCTCCAGCGCCGCGGCCGCCGCCCGCACGTAGGCGGCGAGCCCGGCCGCCTCCGCGGGCGCGTGCTCCGCGCCGTCCTGGCCGAGCACGTTGCGGGCGAGCGCCGCCTGCAGGGCCGCCACGTCGCCCGCGTCGAGGGCCGCGTCGTAGCCCTCGGCCCGGCCGTAGAAGGCCGCGCCGAGCTTCTTCATGCGCTTGGGCACGCCGAAATCGCCGACGCCGAGTTCGCGCAGCGCCGCGTCGAGCTGGAGGAAGACCGCGTTGACGAGATCCTGCGCCACGTCCGCGGCGGGCTCGGGCAGCGCCCGCATCCGGCGCAGCACGAGGATGACGTGGAGGCACAAGGCCTCGAACCGCCCCTCGACGCTGTCGGGCACGCCGAGCCCCGTGTAGAGGGCCGGCGCGCGGGATGCCTCGTTGATGCGCAGGTGCAGCGTCTCGATCAGGCGCCGCCGCGCATCCTCGCGGCGGAAGAATCGGGCGATCATCTCAGGTCCTCGCCGGTGCCGGCCGGCTTCTCCCCGGCCGTGTGGCCGAGCTTGCCTTGTCAAAGCCATAACCCCGCGGTACGGCAACCCACCGTCAAGGTGCAAGCGTGGCGGGTGCCGTTTCCGGGCGCGCCCACGCCTTCCAACACAGCGACTGCAAGGGGGGCCGATGCGGCGCCGTCTCGTCTCGTCACTGGCGCGTGTCGCCCTCCTCGGCGGCCTCGGCGTCGCCCTCTCGGGCTGCATCGGCGAGGAAATCCGCCACGGCTACCAGCTCGACCAGGCCGCGCTCGCGGCGGTCAAGCCCGGCATGAGCGCCGAGCAGGTGCTGCAGACCCTCGGCACGCCCTCGACGGTGTCCACGGTCGGCAACAAGTCCTGGTACTACATCTCGCAGAACACCAGCCGCACGGTGATGTTCCTCGGCGAGCGGGTGGACGATCAGAAGGTGACGGCGGTGTACTTCACCCCCGCCTTCAAGGTCGAGCGCGTGGCTCTCTACGGCCTGCAGGACGGCAAGGTGTTCGACTTCATCGAGCGCACCACGCCGACGAGCGGCCAGGACCGGGCCTTCCTCAGCCAGCTCTTCCGCGGCCTGACGCGCTACGAGCCCTTCGGCAGCGGCTCCGGCACCAGCATCGTCCCGGGCGCCAACCGCGGCATGTGAGCCGGCGGGGGAGGCTTGCGCCTCCCCGTCCCCGTGTCCCGCAAGTCCTCGGCCCGCCGCGCGGGGGGACGGATCCTGCGCGTTCCGGCCGCTCGACCGGCCCGCTCTCAGAAGTGGCTGAACGCGCCGCGGGCGAAGCGGCGCACGCCGCCGTCCGGCTCACGGAACAGCGGAGCCCCCTCCCCCGCCGCGACCGTTCCGATCGCCGCGACCGGCACGCCCGCCTCGGCGGCGGCGGCCCGGAAGGCGTCGAGGTCCCGCGGCGCCACCGTGCAGAGGATCTCGTAATCGTCCCCGCCGGAGAGCGCCGCGTCGATGAGGTCCGGGGCGAGGCGGATCGCGGCGGCGGCGGCCGGCGAGAGCGGCACGGCGGCGATCTCGACCGTGGCGCCCCGCCCCGGCAGCATCTTGGCGAGGTCGCCCACGAGCCCGTCCGAGACGTCCATGGCGGCGGTGGCGCAGCGCCGGATCGCGGGTGCCAGGGCGAGGCGCGGACGCGGGTGCAGGTAGCGGTCGGCGAGATGCGCGCGGTCCTCGGGCGTGAGCGCGCGGGCCCACGCCGCCTCCGGTTCGAGCCGCAGCCGGAGTCCGAGCGCCGCGTCGCCGATCGTGCCGCTCACGCAGATCACGTCGCCGGGCCGGGCCGTGCCGCGCCGGACGATGCCGCCCGCCGGCACCTCGCCGAAGGCGGTGACGCTGACGAGCGTCGGCCCCGCCGCCCGCACGGTGTCGCCGCCGAGCAGCGGGCAGCCGTGCCGCGCCGCGGCCGCGCCGAGCCCGCCCGCGAAGGCGGCGAGCCAGTCCTCCGTCCAGTCCGGGCTGAGCGCCAGGGTCAGCAGGAAGCCGCGCGGCGCGGCGCCCTTGGCGGCGAGGTCCGAGAGATTGACCGCGAGCGCCTTCGCGGCGACCGAGGCCGGCGGGTCGTCGGGGAAGTAGTGCACGCCCGCCACCACGGCATCGACCGTGAGGACGAGGTCGTGGCCGGGCGTGGGCGCGAGGCTCGCGGCGTCGTCCCGCAACCCGTCCGCGCCGGGGCCGGCGAGCGGCGCGAAGTGGCGCGCGATCAGCCCCTCCTCGGAGAGGCGCGGGGCCTTCCCGCTCACCCGCGCTTCTGCTGGGCCAGCTCGTCGGCCCGGGTCTGGCGGGCGATCCGGTCGAGCACCGCGTTGACGAGGCCCGGCTCGTCGCCGGTGTAGAAGCTGTGGGCCACGTCCACGTACTGCGAGATCGCGGCACGCGCCGGCACGTCGCGGCGGAACATCAGCTCGTAGGCGCCCGCCCGCAGGATCGCCCGCAGCACGGCCTCGATCCGGCGCAGCGGCCAGCCCTGCGTCAGCGCCTGGTCGATCTGCGGGTCGATGGCGCGCTGCTCCTCGACCGCGCCGCGCAGGAGGTCGCGGAAGAAGGCGGTCTCGGCCGGCGGATGGGCGACGCCGTCGATCTCGCGGCCGATCCAGTGGGCCTCGAACTCGGCCAGCGCGTCGAGGACGCCCTTGCCGGAGATGTCCATGTCGTAGAGGGCCTGCACCACGGCGAGCCGCGCGCCGGCGCGCCCTTCGATCTTCGTCACGGCCTCACACTCCCTCGGCTGCGCGTTTCAGGGCGAGGACGGCGAGCGCGGCCTCGGCCGCGCCACCGCCCTTGTTCATCTCGGAGACGCGGGCGCGGGCCCAGGCCTGCGCCTCGTTCTCGACGGTGAGGATGCCGTTGCCGAGCGGCAGCGCGCGCGCGACCGCGAGATCCATCAGCCCGCGCGAACTCTCGCCCGCCACGATGTCGTAGTGCCCGGTCTCGCCGCGGATGACGCAGCCGAGCGCCACCACGGCGTCGTAGGGCGTGCCGCGCCGCTCGGCGGCGTCGAGCAGGATCGCGGCGGTCGCGGGGATCTCCAGCGCCCCCGGCACCGTGACGACCGTGGCCTCGGCCCCGGCGGCCGCGATCGCGCCCTCGGCGCCCGCGAGCAGCTGGTCGGCGAGGGCGTCGTAGAAGCGCGCCTCGATCACGAGGACCCGCGCGCCCGGAATCTTGATGGGGGCAGAGGCCCCCCGGCTGTGTGCAACCATGTCGCTAGGACCCGAAGCGGTGAGATGGGGCGTGAGCGCCGCGCCGTCACCGGCGGCCCGCGCCGACCGGTGTTCGGGGCCGCGAGCGTTAGACCGAAGCGGGCGCGCCGACAAGCGCGGCCGGGGCGGACCGGCCGCCCGCCACCCCTCCGGGCTCGAACCCGCCGGACCTCAGCGCTCGAGCCGGAAGCCGGGGAGCGCCCCTCGGCGCGGCGACAGTTGGTGACGCCGACCCGCGGTGCCATAAGGGCCCATCCCCGACGCGTGCGATGATCCGGCGGCGAGTCCGCGCCATGGAACCGACCCTCACGGCAAACGAGACGGATCGCGGTGCCCCGACCGCGCCGCGCAGCGGATTGCTGGGCCGGCCGCGCCGCCTCTGGAAGCGGGTGTCCCGCGCGATCGGCGACGTCCTGCCGAAGGGCCTCTACGCGCGCTCGCTGATCATCATCATCGCGCCCGTGGTGCTGCTGCAATCGGTGATCGCCTACACCTTCATGGAGCGCCACTGGCAGCTCGTGACGAAGCGGCTGTCCTCGGCGGTCACCTCCGACGTCGCGGCGCTGATCGACATCTACGAGAGCTACCCGCAGGACCGGGACGCCGAGACGCTGGCCCGGATCGCGGGCGAGCGCCTGAGCCTCGACCTCGACATCCTCAAGGGGGCAAAGCTCCCGCCGGCCGGGCCGCGGCCCTTCTTCTCGATCCTCGACGAGGCGCTCTCCGACGAGATCAAGCGGCAGATCGGGCGGCCCTTCTGGATCGACACGGTGGGGCGCTCGAACCTCATCGAGATCCGCGTGGCGATCCCCGAGGGGGTGATGCGGATCACGGCCCGGCGCAGCCAGGCCTACGCCTCGAACTCGCACATCTTCCTGGTCTGGATGACCGGCTCCTCCATGGTTCTGCTCGGGGTCGCGATCCTGTTCCTGCGCAACCAGATCAAGCCGATCCTCCGGCTCGCCGCGGTGGCGGAGGGCTTCGGCAAGGGCCGCGAGATCGAGTTCCGGCCCCGCGGGGCGCGCGAGGTCCGGCAGGCCGGCCACGCCTTCATCGAGATGAGGCGGCGCATCGAGCGGGCGATGGAGCAGCGCACCACGATGCTGAACGGGGTCAGCCACGACCTGCGCACCATCATCACCCGCTTCCGGCTCTCGCTGGCGCTGATCGAGCAGACGCCCGAGATCGAGGACCTGCAGCGGGACGTGGACGAGATGAGCCGGATGCTGGAGGGCTACCTCGCCTTCGCGCGCGGCGACTCGGCCGAGGCCGCAGCACCCACCGACATGCGGGCGATGCTCGAGGACCTGCGCACCGACGTGGAGCGCCTCGGCGCCCACGTGGACGCGGTGGACCTCGACGGCCCCCCGACCGTGACGGTGCGCCCGGACGCCTTCCGGCGCTGCCTGTTCAACCTCGCGGCCAACGCCGCGCGCTACGGCGAGAGCGTGGCAATCTCGGGCCGGCGCGAGGGGCGCAGCGTCCTCGTCTCGATCGACGACGACGGGCCGGGCATCCCGCCCGAGAGCCGCGAGGAGGTGTTCAAGCCCTTCGTGCGGCTCGACGACGCGCGCCAGGACGCGGGCGGCTCGGGCCTCGGCCTCGCCATCGCGCGCGACATCGCCCGGGCGCATGGCGGCGACGTCACGCTCCACGACAGCCCGCTCGGCGGCCTGCGGGCGACCGTGCGGGTTCCGGCCTGATTGGAGCGGCGCTCTCGCCCGCGGGGCGATCGAACCGAGGGAGGTCCGGCGAGACCGCCTCGGACACTCTTCGAGAGACCCCGGATGAGGCGCGGGTCCCCTCTCCCATAGGGAGAGGTCTGCTTTCGCAGAAAGCCGGGTGAGGGGTATGAGGTTTCTGGGTAGGGCGTGGCGCTGAACGCGCGTCGATGGCGTGCTCGGGTCTGAGAGGTCATACCCCTCACCCCAACCCTCTCCCTATGGGAGAGGGGGTAGGGCGCGGTTCCAGTGGCGGTCCGGGAGACGGCCCCGGCTAAATGCAATCGCCCTGACCATAGGAAGAGGGGGCGCGGCGCGGTTATCGCCCGACTGAAACTCCGTCTCCGGCCCGACGACAGAGGTTCGTACAAGCTTGATCTGGAGCCTTCCCTGCGACAGCCCCGCTCTCGCCCGAACGCGGTACGGCGGCAGAACCATTGTGCAGACGCCCTCCCCATGCGGCCAAGCCGGTGCTATGCACGGGCGCTCTTCAGGCGTAAGGGCCGTCCCGACGCCCGTTCCCGTTCCCCGCTCGATGCGAGTGCCGACATGAACCCGCTGGTCCCGCTCTTCGTCCTCGTCAGCCTGCCGATCGCGGCGATCAGCCTCGTGCTCTACACCGATACCGGCATCGAGCCGGCCCTGGTCTGGGCGACGGTGAAGACCTTCGTGATCCTCGGCCTCGTCGCGGGCGCGCTCTCCTTCGGCGCCAGCCGCCTCGCCGAGCGCAGCAAGGCCTGAGGACGCGGCGCGGGACCCGCGCCGCCGCCGTACGACACCGAGAGGGCCTGATGCTCCAGATCGTTCCGGCCTTCGGCCGTATCGGGGAGGAGAACGCCTTCTCGGTTCTGGCCCGCGCGGGCGCGCTCGCCGCGCAGGGGCGCGACATCGTCAACCTCGGCATCGGCCAGCCCGACATGCCGACGCCGCCCCACATCGTGGAGGCGGGCATCCGGGCGTTGCGCGACGGCCACCACGGCTACACGCCGGCGGTCGGCATCCCGGGCCTGCGCGAGGCGGTCGCCCGCGACATCCTGCGCCGCCACCGGGTCGAGGTCTCGCCCGATTCCGTGCTGGTCGTGCCGGGCGGCAAGGTCACCATGTTCATGGCGATCCTGATGTTCGGCGAGCCCGGCGCCGAGATCCTGTACCCGGACCCGGGCTTCCCGATCTATCGCTCGATGATCGAGTTCACGGGCGCCACGCCGGTGCCGGTGCCGATCCGCGAGGGCAACGGCTTCGCCTTCTCGGCCGCGGAGACGCTGGCGCTGATCACACCGCGCACGCGGCTCCTCATCCTGAACTCGCCGGCCAACCCCACGGGCGGCGTGACGCCCAAGGCCGAGATCGACGCGCTGGTGGCGGGCCTCGCCGCGCATCCGGACGTGGCCGTGCTCTCGGACGAGATCTACGGCACGATGACCTATGACGGAGAGGCGCACACCTCGCTGCTGGCCTATCCGGAGATCCGCGACCGGCTGATCTACCTCGACGGAGCCTCCAAGACCTACGCGATGACGGGCTGGCGCCTCGGCTGGTCGGTCTGGCCGCAGCCGCTCTACGACGCGGCGCGCAAGCTCGCGGTGAATTCCCATTCCTGCGTGAACGCGGCGACGCAGTACGCCGGCATCGCGGCGCTCGACGGGCCGCAGGATTGCGTCGCCGAGATGATGGCCGCGTTCGACCGGCGGCGGGCGATCGTGGTCTCGGGGCTGAACGCCCTGCCGGGGGTGAGTTGCCGCACGCCGAAGGGGGCGTTCTACGCCTTCCCGAACGTGTCCGGCACGGGCTGGCGGGCCAAGGCACTGGCCTCGGCCCTCTTGGAGGAAGCCGGCGTCGCGACGATCGGCGGCCCGGATTTCGGCGTGCACGGCGAGGGCTACATCCGCCTGTCCTACGCGAATTCGATGGACAACATCCGCCGGGCGCTGGCGCGGATGCGCGGCTTCCTGGAGGAGCGGAAGCCGGGCTGAGCCCACGCCGAGATTCAGGCGGCCAGTTCCCGCTCGATGCGCTCGGCCGCCTCCCGCGGCACGTCGAGCGCCTCGCCCAGCATCTTGAGGAACTGCCGCTCCTGCACCGTGTCGAGATCGATCGCGAGGCGGGCGGCGGCGTAGATCCGGGCCGCGGCCTCGGGGGCGTCCACGGCGTCGGCGATCTCGTCGATCTCGGCGGGGTTCTCCAACTCGCGCTCCAGCCAGGCGCGGCCGTCCCGGTCGATGCCGGCTTCCGCCACCGCCCCGTCCAGGCGCCGGCGCTCGCCCGCGTCGATCACCCCGTCGGCGAGGGTTGCGGCCACCATGGCGCGCAGCATCAGCCGCGCCTCGTCCTCGTCGACATCGCGAAAGTCCGGCGTCGCCGTGCCCGAGGCGGCGGAGCCCCGCAGGGCGTGCCAGGCGATGCTGCCGACGAGGGCGAGGCCGCCGAGCGCGGCGCCGGCGGCGAGGCCGCCGCGGCGGGCGCGCACCAGCGCATCGACGATCCGTTTGCTGTCGGCCATTCCCGAGAACTCCGTTGGAAACACGGAGCGGAAACGGCCGGAGGGCCGCCCGGGTTCACGCCCGGGCGGCAGGCGCTCCGGGCGCCTCAGGCGTCGAGCTTCTGCCCGTCCTCGTCGTCCTCGTCCTCCTCGTCGATATCGACCAGGAAGACGATGTCGGCCTCGTCCTCGTCCTCCTCGGAATCGGCGTGGGCCTCGACCGGCTCGAAATCGCCCGAGCCGTCGTCGTCGGCCAGCGCGTCCTCGAACATCTCGACCTCGTCCTCGGTCGCCGGGCGGACCTTCAGCTCCGAGGTGCCGTTCCAGAGCGGCTTGCCGGCGCTGGTCAGTTCGCGGATGTCGGACTTGAAGCCGTCGCAGGTGAAGAGGTCGCGCGCGGTCTCCTCGTCGCCGTTGATCACAGCCACGGCGGTGCCGTCGATCTCGAGGGTGAACATGGCCGGCATCCTTCTGTCAGGTGCGTCGCGGGGGCGCTTCGCGATTCTGGCCGCCTCCGCCGCGCCGCCTCAGTAGGCGGGCGCGCCCCGCGCGCCAAGCCCAGTTTCGGCGCCCGCCCCGCGCCTGTCCCGCTCGGTGCGACCTCGCGGCGATCGGACGCCGCCGTCAGACCCCGCCGCCCGCCCGCGAGACGGCGCGCTTGACCACGCCCTGGACCTCCTTGTTCGACAGGAACAGGTCGTGGTTGATCAGGCCGCCGCCGTAATCGGAGGCGTCGGCCACCCGCACGCCGAGTTCCTCGAGCCGGGCGCGGTCGGCCGCGCCCGCCCGCACGACGCCGCCCGCGATGGTGCTCGACAGTTCCAGCGCCCGGTCGTTCGTGGAGGAGATCACCGTGATCTTGCTCACGTCGGGCCCGAGCCGCTTCACGCCGTTGGCGAAGAGGTCGAAGTCGATGTCGGGCGCGGCCAGCACCACGGCGCCGATGCGCGCCATCGCGGCCTCGCCGGCCTCGGCGCGCAGCATGCGCAGGGTCTCGAGCGTCAGCAGGGTGCCCATCGAGTGGGCGACGATGTTGATGCGGCCCCCGCTCGGCGAGGAGGCCAGCGTCTTGAGGAGGTCCTCGAAGGCGTCGCGGGAGTAGAGCGCGCTCTCGCGGTCGTAGCCGTAGTCGAAGGTCGCGGCCGCCGACGGCCAGGTGAACAGGCCCGAGACGCCGCGGAAGCGGATGCCGTCCGAGAGCCGCGCGGCGCTGATGGTCGCCGACTCGAAGGACTCGCGGTAGCCGTGCACGTAGATCAGCACGTCGCGCCCGAGCGCGGCCTGCGCGAAGGCGTCGGCGGCGCCCGCGCCGGTCTCGATCTTCGGCACCTCGCCGATGGTCCAGTCCCCCGTGACGACGGAGGAGACCTTGCCGATCAGCGAGCGGTCGGGGGGCGAGAGGCGCACTTCAGCGAAGCTCAGCCCCTTGCCGCGCTCCGAGCCGAAATAGGGCGCGCGCGGGCCGTTCGCGACGGGCTTGCGCGTGGTAGCGACGAGCAGCACCGGCATCACGTCGAGGGCCGATTGCTTCTCGGGAATCGCGGTGCCGGTGGTGAGCCCGTCCGTGATGCAGCCGCCGAGGGCGGGGCTTAGCGCGGCGACGCCCGCGAATCCGCCGAGGCGGACGAGGGCGCGTCGGGTGAGGGGCTGGCGCAGCATGATCCGGGGTCGCATCCGTGGCGCTGGAGGCTCCGAGCCCCCGTCGACCCTCTAGCCTCTGGCCGAGGATCGTGACCATGGCGGGGCACAAGCGTGACCGTGCCCGGTGTGGATTGCGGGCAGCGGGCGGCCTGTGGTGCGGGGGGCACAGGCGGAGCGACGACCACTCTCGACGAACGCCGCGGCTGCGGTCATGAAGTGAGCATGGCCGCTCCCGCCCTCGACCTCGACGCCCTCCGAGACCGGCTGCTCGCCGGCGAACGCGCGGCGCTCGCGCGCGCGATCACGCTGGCGGAATCGAAGCGGGCCGACCACCGGGCGGCGGCGCGCGACCTGATCGACGCCGTGCTGCCCCATACCGGCCGGGCGATCCGGGTCGGCATCACGGGGGTGCCGGGGGTGGGCAAGTCCACCACGATCGACGCGCTCGGCTCCAACCTGACGGCCGCCGGCCACAAGGTGGCGGTGCTCGCCGTCGATCCCTCCTCCACGCGAACCGGCGGCTCGATCCTCGGCGACAAGACCCGGATGGCGCGCCTCGCGCTCGACCCCAACGCCTTCATCCGGCCCTCGCCCTCCTCGGGCACGCTCGGCGGCGTCGCGGCCAAGACGCGCGAGACCATGCTGCTCTGCGAGGCGGCGGGCTTCGACGTGATCCTGGTCGAGACGGTCGGCGTCGGCCAGTCGGAGACGGCGGTGGCCGACCTCACCGACTTCTTCCTCGTGCTGATGCTGCCGGGCGCAGGCGACGAGCTGCAGGGCATCAAGAAGGGCATCCTCGAACTCGCCGACATGATCGCGGTCAACAAGGCGGACGAGGGCGAGGCCGAGCGGCGGGCGAACGCCGCGGCCTCGGAGTACCGGGCGGCGCTCCACATCCTGACGCCGGCCTCCGCCACCTGGACGCCGCCGGTGGTGACGATCTCCGGCTTCCACAACCTGCGCCTCGACGCGCTCTGGGAGAAGATCGTCGATCACCGCCAGCGCCTCACCGCGACCGGCGAGATCGCGGGCAAGCGTCGCGAGCAGGACGTGAAGTGGATGTGGGCCCTGGTGCACGAGCGCCTGCACCAGCGCCTCGTGGGCACCGCGGAGGTGCGGGAGCGGACGGCCGAGGCCGAGGCGGCGGTCTCCCGCGGCGAGCACTCCCCGGCGGCCGGCGCGGCACGGATCGCCGAGCTGATCGGGCTGTGAGCCCGATCCTCGTCACCGGGTTCGGGCCCTTCCCGGGCATGCCCGCCAACCCCAGCGCCGCGCTGGCGCGGGCGGTCGGACAGCGCCTGCGCCGGGCGCCCGGCGGCGCGGCCCGGGTTCTGGTGCTGCGCACCGCCTACGCGGCGATCGCCGACGCGCTGCTCCCGGCCCTGGCGGAGAGACCCGCCGCCGTGCTGATGCTCGGCGTGGCGACGCGCGCGCGGCGGATCCGCGTCGAGATCCGCGCCCGCAACCGGGCGAGCCGTCTCTACCCCGACGCCTCGGGCCGGCCCGCCGCCCGGCTCGTCCTCGACCCGGGGGCGCCGGCCGCGCGCGGCGGCGCGGCAGCGGCCCAGGCGCTCGCGATCCTGCGCCGCCAGGGGCTCGACGCCCGCCCCTCGAACGATGCCGGGCGCTACCTCTGCAACGCGAGCTACTTCGCGGCGCTCGCCACCGGCCTGCCCGTTCTGTTCGTGCACATTCCCCCGGTCCCGCGCACCCGCCGGCCGCGGCGCCCGGGCGACGGCGGGGTCTCGGGCGGCTGTCAGGCAGCTGCGCTCGCGGAGGTCGCGCGCCGGCTCGCCCGCCTGCCCGGACGCCCCGCGCCCGCGGCGGGGCCGGCGTGAAAAGTCGCGCTCGGACGGGGCGAATCCGCGTCTCGCACGTTCAGTGCTCGACGGACGGCGCCCAGGTCTCCCGGACCCGAGGTCTTCCTTGACCCGAGCGGCGCCCCGCAACCGAATGGGAGAGACCACCATGGTTGACACGGATCGGATCGTCGGCGGCGCGAAGGAGTTCGCGGGCCGCGCGCAGGGCGCGGCGGGCGACTTCGTCGGCTCGAACCGGGACTCGGTCGAGGGCCGCTACCGCGAGGCCCAGGGCACCGCGCAGAACCTCTACGGCCAGGCCAAGGACACCGTCCGCGACGTGGCCGACAACGCCGGCAGCTACGCTCGCGACGCCTACGACCGCGGCGGCTCGTACCTGCGCGAGGGGCGCGAGGCGGTGGGCTCGCGCGTCGAGGAGAACCCGCTGATCGCCCTCGTGCTGGCGGGCGCCGTGGGTTACGGCCTCGCGCTGCTGCTGCACGGCCGCCGCTGAGCCGAGGTCGACGGATTTGCCTCCCCTCTCCCCGCACGCGGGGAGAGGGGATCCGCGGAGAACGCGGCTGCGCTACTGCGCCGTCCAGCCCCCATCCATCGTCATGTTCGCCCCCGTGATCTGGCTCGCCGCGTCCGAGCACAGGAACACCGCCAGCGCCGCGACCTGATCGACCGTGACGAACGCCTTCGTCGGCTGCGCCTTCAGGAGCACGTCGTCGATCACCTGCTCCTTCGTCAGCCCGCGGGCCTTCATCGTGTCGGGGATCTGCGCCTCGACGAGCGGCGTCCAGACGTAGCCGGGCGAGATGCAGTTCGCCGTGACCTTGTGGGGGGCGAGTTCGAGTGCCGCCGTCTTGGTGAGCCCCGCGATGCCGTGCTTGGCCGCCACGTAGGCCGACTTGTAGGGCGAGGCGACGAGCGAGTGCGCCGAGGCCGTGTTGATGATGCGCCCCCATTCCCGCCGCTTCATGCCGGGGATCGCGGCCTGCATGGCGTAGAAGGCCGAGGAGAGGTTGATCGCGATGATCTGCTCCCACTTCTCGCCCGGGAACTCCTCGATCGCCGAGACGAACTGGATGCCGGCGTTGTTCACCAGGATATCGACCGTGCCGAAACGCTCCTCGGCGTCGCGCACCATGGCGGCGATCTGGTCGGGCTTGGTCATGTCGGCGTCGGAATAGTGCGCCCGCACGCCGAACGCGGACGCGATGCCGGCGCGTGCCTGCTCGATCTCCTCCGGCTTGCCGAATCCGTTGAGCACCACGTCGGCGCCCGCCTGCGCGAGGCCGCGGGCGATCGCGAGCCCGATACCGCTGGTCGAGCCGGTGACGATCGCGGTCTTCGAGGTGAGCGGGGCGGTGGACGACATGGGATCTCCGGGGCTCGCGCGGGCGCACTTCTCCGGGGGCAACCTGTCGCCGCGCGGCGCCGAGGACAAGGCCGGCCGCGCGACGGCCGGCTCAGGGCGTCACGTCCGCCACCGCGGCATCCGTGAAGGCGCTCGCCAGATAGGCCCGCACGAAGGGCGGCATCCGGCCCGCGTCGATCTCGCGGGCGGCCCGCACGGTGACGACGCGTTCCAGCTCGGGCTCGGTCTCGGCCAGCCGGTGCCGCTCCATCCGGGCCGCGAGCGCCGCGGCGCTCTCCGGAAAGCGGGCCGGGTACAGGAAGGCGAGCTGCCCGTCGCCGCGCAGCAGCGCCCACTCCCCCGCCATCGCGTCCGCGACCCCGCCCGGCAGGGCGAGGCCGGTCTCCTCGCGCAGCTCGCGCACGGCGCTGCCCGCGAGATCGACGACCGCCCCGCGCACGTCGTCCCGGTCCGGCGTGCCGCAGGGGAAGTAGATCTGTCCCGCATTGGCGGTGTGCGCGCCCATCTCGCCGAGGAGCACGGCGCCGTCGGCGCTCCAGGGCACCACCGCCGCGAAGGCGTTGGCGACGTGGCCGTCCGGCGAGCCCCCGTCCCGGTAGGCGAGGAAGGCCGCGTAGCGGGTCTCGAAGAAATCCACCCGGCAGGCGCCGTCCGCGATGGCGCAGAGGCAGGCGAGCAGCACCGGCCCGTCGAACAATCCGGGCTGCAGAGCGAGCCGGCGGCGCCAGTTCTCGGCGATGCGCTCCGCGTTGTCGCGCGCCCAGGCCCAGTCGTAGGCCACCAGCCGCGCCTCGATATGGGCGAGGCGCACCACCTCGAACCCGTAGGGCCGGCCCTCAGACATGCAGGGCGCCCTCCGAGACGAGGACCGCGCCGCCGCCGATCTCGACCGCGCGCAGGGCGCCGGCCTCGACCACCACCTGCAGGTCGATCCCGCTCGGGCGGCCCATGGCCTCGCCCTGGCGGATCGCCACGTCGTGCGTGCCGTCGCCGAGCGTCTCGAACTGCATCAGCACGCCCGCGAAGGCGGCGGCGGCCGAGCCGGTGGCCGGGTCCTCCGGCATGCCGAGGCGCGGGGCGAACATGCGGGCGCGGTAGCGCCGGCCGAGCCCTTCCGGATCGGGCGCGTAGGCGTAGAGCCCTTCCGCGAAGCCCGCCGGCACGCCGAGCGGGCTCAGCGCGTCGAGCCGCTCGAGCGAGGCGACGGGCAGGAAGGTGAAGGCCGGGCCCGCCCCGTGCCGGCTCGGCCGGTGACGGCCGAAGCCGATCTCGTCGGCGGCAAGGCCCAGCGCGGCGGCGAGCGCCTCCGCCGCCTCCGGCTCGCCGAGATAGCTCGGCAGGACCGGCAGCCTGAAGCGCGCCCGGCCCCGGCCCGCGCCCGTCTCGACCACGCAGGGCACCACGCCGATCGCCTCCTCCAGGCCGAAGGCGACCGCGTCGGCGGCCTCCGCCCGGGCGTCCCGCAGGGCGAGCAGGACGGCGGTGCCGACGGTGGGATGGCCGGCGAAGGGCAATTCGCGCGTCGGCGTGAAGATGCGCAGCCGTGCCCGGTGCCGCGGCTCGGCCGGAGGGAAGACGAAGACCGTCTCCGACAGGTTGAACTCGCGGGCGATCGCCTGCATCGCCGCCGTGTCGAGCCCCTCCGCGTCGAGCACCACGGCGAGCGGGTTGCCCGCGAGCGGCGCGTCGGTGAACACGTCGAGGGTGGCGAAGCGGCGGCTCATGACGGGCATCCCTGGTCGTGGCGTCGGGAGGGCTTCGAAGGACGGGGCTCAGACGGGCGCGACCGGAAACGTCTCGCTCGGGGCGACGAACTCCTCCTGCGCGGCGACCGTGAGGATCTCGCGCGAGCCGGCCTCCATCGTGCGCTTCAGGAGACCGTAGACGGAGGCGCCCGCCATGCCCAGCGCCAGCGCCGCCGAGCCGGTACGGGCGTAGTGCACGAAGAACAGGGCGGCGATGCAGTCGCCCGCGCCGTTGACGTCGAGGCCGAGGCGGGGCGTGCGCAGGCACCAGAACTGGCCGCCCTCCCCGGCCAGCAGGTCGATCGACCCGGCGGGCGTGGCCTCCGTGATCAGCGAGGTAACGAGCACCACGCGCGGCCCCATCGCCCGAAGCGCCTCGACACCCGCCTTGGCGCCCGCGAGCGTGTGCGTCGCGAGGCCCGTCAGCGCCTCCAGCTCGAACTGGTTCGGGGTCACGATGTCGGCGGCGGGGACGGCCTGCTCGCGCATGAACTCGGGGATGCCGGGCCGGACATAGACGCCCCGGCCGATGTCGCCCATCACCGGATCGCAGCAGTAGAGCGCCGCGGGGTTGGCCGCGCGCACCGCCGCGACCGCGCCCAGGATCGCGGTGCCGATATCGGCCGAGCCCATGTAGCCGGAGAGCACGCCGTCGCAGGTGCCGAGCACGCCGCGCTCGCCGATGCCGGCGACCAGTTCCTCGATGGAGGGCCCGTCGAAGACGCGCCCGCGCCACGCGCCGTAGCCGGTGTGGTTGGAGAACTGCACGGTGTGGATCGGCCAGACCTCGACGCCGAGCCGCTGCATCGGGAACACCGCGGAGGCGTTGCCGACATGGCCGTAGGCGACGTGGGACTGGATCGACAGGACCTTCACGGGCCGCAAACCTCTCTCGCGACGGACCCTGCCTGTTAGCGCCTTTGCGCGGGCGCCGCACCCGCGCGCACGGCGGAGCTTGCACCACGGCGCGACCCGCCCCAGATCGCGGCTCACCCTCGCCGTGACGGATGCCCGATGGATCTCGAAGCCCTGCGGACCACGGCCCTCGGCTTCGTGGAGACACACAAGGCGTGGGCGCCGCTCTTCGCGGGTGTCTGCGCCTTCTGCGAGTCGATCGCCTTCCTGTCGCTGCTGGTGCCGGCCACCGTGATCCTCGTCGGCATCGGGGCGATCGTGGGCGCGGCCGACATCGCGCTCTGGCCGGTGGTGCTGGCGGCCGGCACGGGTGCGGGCCTCGGCGACTGGCTCTCCTACGCGTTCGGACGGCACTACGGCGACAGCGTGCGCCGGATGTGGCCGATGCGCAACTATCCGGACATGGTGGCCCGCGGCGAGGCCTTCCTCGCCCGCTGGGGCGCGGCCTCGGTCGCGCTCGGGCGCTTCGTCGGCCCGGCCCGCGCCGTGGTGCCGCTGATCGCCGGCACGTTCGGCGTGCGCCCGCTGCCCTTCCAGGTCGCCAACTGGACCTCGGGCTACGTCTGGGCCTTCGTGCTGCTCGCGCCGGGGGCGGGTCTGCTGACGTGGTTCCGGGGCTGAGGCGCCGACCTGCCGCAGGTGACAGACCGGGTGCGGTCTTGGCAGAGTGTTCCGAAACGGAACAGTGCCGATGCCCGCCCTCGCCGCCCGCAAGCTCGACCCTTCGCCCGACCTCGTTCTGCCCCCCGACGGGCGCCAGTCGCCGACCGCGCTGCGGCTCCAGCGCGGCGTGCGCCGCCTGTTCTCGGAGATGGGCTGCGCGACGCTGCCCGAGTTCTCGCTGGTCAACGGCCGCCGGGCCGACGTGATCGCGCTGTGCGGGGCGGGCCGGCTCACCATCGTGGAGATCAAGTCGAGCGTGGCCGACTTCCGGGCCGACCGGAAATGGCCGGACTACCGCGACTTCTGCGACCGGTTCTTCTTCGCGATCCCCGACAGCGTGCCCGAATCCCTGATCCCGGAGGAATGCGGCCTCATCGTCGCGGACGCCTTCGGGGCCGGCATCGTGCGCGAGGCGCCGGAGCACGCGCTGAGCGGCGCGCGCCGCAAGGCGGTGACGCTGCGCTTCGCCCACAGCGCCGCCCGCCTGCTGCACGCGCTGGCCGATCCCGGAGCGGTGCGGGAAGGCGCGCTGTAACACCGGCCATCGGCGCGCTCGATTGACGGGGCCCGAGAAGCTCATATCATCGGCGATATGCGCTTGGTGCTCGACACGAACATCGTCGTCGCCTCCCTGCGCAGCCCACAGGGTGGATCCGCCGAACTTGTCCGACGCGTGAAGGCAGGGCGATATCGGATGCTCGCGAGCGTGCCGCTCTTCATCGAGTACGAGGCCGTGGTGACGCGAGCCGAGCATCTGGCGGCCGCAGGCGCCTCACGATCCGACGTGATGAACGTGCTCGACGTTCTCGCCGGTTGCATCGAGCCGATCGAGATCCACTATCTGTGGCGACCGCGGCTGCGTGACCCGGGCGACGACATGGTGCTGGAAGTTGCCGTCAACGGTCGAGCGGATGCCATAGTGACGTTCAACCGGGCCGATTTCGGCACCGTCCCGGCAGATTTCGGCATCGCGCTGCTCGGGCCCGCGGATGTTCTGAGGAGATCCTGATGGCAGCCGGCGGCAACTACGCTCTCCGCCTTCCCGTTTCCCTGAAACAAGCTGCCGAGACGGTGGCGCGCGCGGACGGCACGACCCTGAACCAATTCATCGTGACGGCGGTCGCCGAGAAGCTCGCCGCCCTGAAGACGGCCGACTACTTCTCGGAGCGGTCGAAGCAGGGTGACCCGGCCGCCTTCGACCGCTTCATGAACAGGGAGGGCGGTCAGCCGCCGGCTCCGGACGATCTATGGGATCCGACCGGCTGAGCGTCCTTCAGGCGCGCCCGCTGCGCCGCGCCGAGACGCGCGCCAGCGCCGACCAGTCCTTCTCGCCGTCGCCGTGGGCGATCGCCTCGATCAGGCCGTCGCGGACCGCGCTCGCGAAGGGCATCGGCACGCCCGCCACCTCGGCGGCCTGGAGGGCGAGGCGCACGTCCTTGGCGCCGAGGCGGAGCGCGAAGCCCGCCGGCTCGTAGCGCTCCTCCGCGATCAGCGCGCCGTAATTCTTGTAGGCGGGCGCGGCGAAGAGCGTGCTGGTGAGGAGGTCGAGCAGGTCCGCGCCCGGGACGCCGTGCGCCTCCGTGAAGGCGCAGGCCTCGCCCATCGCCTCGATCGCCGAGATCAGCATGAAGTTGCCGGCGAGCTTCACGGCGTTGGCCCGCGCCGGCTCGGTGCCGAAGCGCCAGGTCTTGGCGCCCATCGCGTCGAGGAGGGGCGCGGCGCGGACGATCTCCGCCTCGGGCCCGGCGGCCACGATGTTGAGGGCGCCGCGCTCGGCCGCGTCCGGCCGCCCGAAGACCGGGGCCGAGACGTAGGGCACGCCGGCCCGCTCGTGGATCGCCGCGAGGTCGCGGGCCAGCGCCACCGAGATCGTGCTCATGCCGAGATGCAGGCCCGGGCGATCGGGCTGATCGAGCAGGCCGCCCTCGACGATCACGGCGCGCAAAGCCGCGTCGTCGGCGAGCATCGTGAGCGCGGCGTCGCCCCGGAAGGCCTCGGCCGGGCTCGCGACCGGGATCACCCCCGCCAGACCCTCGGAGGCGCCGGGCGAGCGGTTCCAGACCCGGACCGTGTGGCCCGCCGCGACCAGCCTGCCCACCATCGCGCGGCCCATGCGCCCGAGCCCGATGAAGCCGACATCCATCCGCGTTCCTCCTCTGTCGATATCCCGACAACGCGGGAGGGCGCGAGAAGGCTCAGGCGGCGCGGCCGAGGGTCTCCGGGGCCCGCAAAGGCTCAGGCTCGTGCTCGGGCGGCTGCCGCGCGGCGAGCGGCAGCTCGATCGAAGCCGCGAGGCCGCCCTCTGGCCTGTTCTCGAGCACGAGCCGGCCCGCATGCGCCTCGACGATCGCCTGCACGATCGAGAGGCCGAGGCCGAAGCCCGTCGCGTCGTTGAGGTTGCGGGCCCGATCGCCGCGCACGAAGGGCTGGAGCATCGCCTCGCGCTCGGCCTCGGCGATGCCGGGGCCGGAATCGCGCACCTCCACCCGCACCCCGCGGGGCGTCGTCTCCATCAGCACGCGGGCCTCGCCCCCGTACTTCACGGCGTTGTCGATGAGGTTGGTGATCGCCCGCTGCAGGTCGTCGGCCCGGCCCCGCACCAGCACGTGGCGGCTGCGCTCCACCGCGGCACGGGCGCCGATGTCGGCGAACCCGTCGCAGACCGTCTGCACCACCGAGGCGAGATCGACCAGGGTGTGGCTGCCGGTGTCGCGGGCCTGCCCGTCGCGCACGAAGGAGAGCGCGGCCTCCACGAGGCCGTTCATCTGGTCGAGGTCGCGCAAGGTCGCGGCACGGGCGTGCTCGTCCTCGATGAACTCGGCGCGCAGGCGCAGCCGCGTGATCGGCGTGCGCAGGTCGTGGCTGATCGCGGCGAGCATCTGCGTGCGGTCGTCGATCAGGCGGCGCACGCGGGCGCGCATCCGGTCCAGCGCGCGCGAGACCGCCAGCACCTCGCGCGGCCCCGCCTGGGGCACGGCGGCGTGGTCGTCGCGGGTGCCGAAGGCCTCGGCGGCGGCCTCGAGGCGCGCGAGCGGCGCGGTGAGCGCCCGCGTCGCCCAGAGCGAGAGCAGCGCGAGCGTCAGCCCGAGGAACACGAAGGTGAAGATGATGGCGCCCTGCCGCGGCGGGGTGAGCGGGTCGTCGGGCACCACGACCTGGAAGCTGGCGCCGGCCGGCGTCCGGATGCCGAGGCGCAGCACCGGGTCGCCGCGACGCGTCTCGGAGCCGAGATCGGTGATGGCGAGCGCGCGCCCGAAGCCGTCGCGGAGCCGCCGGATCACCGCGTGGTCAAACTCGGCCCGGCCGTCCTGGCCGTCCCAGGGCGCGATCTCGAGGGTGGGCAGGCTCCGGGCCGAGGCGGCGATGAGCGCGTCCCGGCTCCCGGGCTCGGAGGCGTCGAGCAGCCGCGCCACGGTCGCGGCGCGCCCGACCATCACGCCGGGCCGGTCGTCCGGCCGCCAGGGCTCGCGCAGGATCACGAAGGCCAGCGTCGCCACGACATGGGCCACCGCGATCGCCGCCACGATCAGCAGGACGATCTGCCCGGCGATGCTGCGCGGGCGCAGCCGCGCGCGAAGTCCCGCGAACGTCATGACCGGGTGACCTCCGGGGTGAACAGGTAGCCGCCCGAGCGGATCGTGCGGATGATCTCGGGGTTGCGCGTGTCGCGCTCGATCTTCTGGCGGATCCGGCTGATCAGCACGTCGATGCTGCGCTCGAACGGGCCGGCGGCGCGCCCCTGCGTCAGGTCGAGGAGTTGGTCGCGGGAGAGGACGCGGCCGGGGCGCAGGCAGAGCGCGTGGAGCAGGTCGAACTCGGCGCCCGTCACCGCCACGCGCGCGCCCTCCGGGCTCAGCACCTGCCGGAGCGCCACGTCGAGGGTCCAGCCGGCGAAGTGGAGCTTGCGCACGCCGTCGTCGTCGGGCGCGCTCGCCGTGCTCCGCCGCAGGATCGCGCGGATCCGGGCCAGCAGCTCGCGCGGGTTGAAGGGCTTGGCGAGGTAGTCGTCGGCGCCGAGTTCGAGCCCGACGATCCGGTCGATCTCCTCGGTCTTGGCGGTCAGCATCAGGATCGGGATCGCCGAGGTGGCGCGCAGGCGCCGGCACAGGGCGAGCCCGTCCTCGCCCGGCAGCATGATGTCGAGCACGATGAGATCGACCCGGGCGTCGCCCAGCGCCCGGTCCATCTCGCGCCCGTCGCCCGCGACCGTCACGCGGCACTCGTTGCCGCGCAGGTAGCGCGCCACGAGGGCGGAGATCTCCCGGTCGTCCTCGACGACGAGGATGTGGGGGCTGGCGGGTGCGGACATCGGCGCGTGTTCGACGGCGATCATGCCGCTGTTATGCCTGGGTTTTCTGGATATCGAAGCGGGCGGGCCGGTGCAAATTTGTAACCGCGCGTTTCCGGACGGGCGGCGGATACGTTCGGCAACGGTCCGGGACGGATTCCTTTCGTCGGGATAGCTTCCGTCCCCCCGAACAGCCCTATCGCACAGGGCGGCCACCTCGTTCCGGATCGCGCCCGAACCGCGCCGCGCCCCCTCTCCCTATGGGAGAGGGGACTCGTGCTACCCGAGACAGGACTTGGTCGATCAGCCTTCCGCTTTGCCCGAAGGAGCGCGCGTCCTACCCGTTCACCCGCTCCACCCGGCTCACCGCGCGCTTGCCGCGCAGCTCCGCCACGATCGCGTTGAGGTGCTGCAGGTCCCAGACCGACATGTCGATGGTGATGTCGGTGAAGTCCTGCGTGCGCCGCTTCATCGAGATGTTGTCGATGTTGCCGTCGTGGTCGGCGATGACCTGGGCGATCTGCGCGAAGGTGCCGGGCTCGTTGATCGATTGCAGGGCGATCCGGGCCGGGAAGCGCTCGGTGGCCGGGCCCTCGATGTCCCAGCGCACGTCGATCCAGCGGTCGGGCTCGTTGTCGAAGGCGGCGAGCGCGGCCGACTGGATCGGGTAGATCGTCACCCCCTGCCCCGGCGTCAGGATGCCGACGATGCGGTCGCCCGGCACCGCGCCGCCGTTCGGCGCGAAGCTCACCGGCAGGTCGCCGTCGAGGCCGCGGATCGGGATGGCGTTCGGGTCGGCACGGCCGTCGCCCTCCGGCAGGGTGAGGCGGATGGTCTGGTCCTTCGAGCGGGTGAGCCGGCCCGCCCCGTTCACGGGCAGCTGCGGCGCGCTGGAGGCCGCCGCGCGGCGCTCGTCCTTGTAGTCGGGGTAGACCGCCCGCACGACGTCGCCGGAGAACATCTCGCCCCGGCCCACCGCCGCGAACACGTCCTCGGTCGAGCCCCGGGCGAGACGGGGCAGCGCCCCGCGCAGCTTGTCCTCGGAGAAGCTCTTGCCGGCCCGCTCGAAGGCGCGGTCGAGGATCTGGCGACCGAGCCCGGCATATTGCCGCCGCACGGCCGAGCGCGTCGCCCGGCGGATCGCGGCCCGCGCCTTGCCGGTCACGACGAGGGATTCCCAGGCGGCGGGCGGCGCGGCGCCGTCGGAGCGGGCGATCTCGACCTCGTCGCCGTTGGTCAGTTCGTGCAGCAGCGGCACGATCCGCCCGTTGATCTTGGCGCCGACGGCGGTGTTGCCGACGTCCGTGTGCACCGCGTAGGCGAAATCGATCGGCGTGGCCCCGCGCGGCAGGGCGATCAGCCGGCCCTTCGGGGTGAAGCAGAAGACCTGGTCCTGGAAGAGCTCGAGCTTCGTGTGCTCGAGAAACTCCTCGGGCGAATCGCCCTCCGCCAGGAGTTCGATGGTGCGGCGCAGCCACTGGTAGGCGCCGCTCTCAGTGGCGAGCTTCGGGTGCACGCCCGCCTCCCCCCGCGCGGCCGCCTCCTTGTAGTGCGCGTGCGCCGCGATGCCGTACTCGGCGATCTCGTCCATCGCCTCCGTGCGGATCTGGAGCTCGACGCGCTGGGAGCGCGGCCCGATCACCGTGGTGTGGATCGAGCGGTAGTCGTTCTGCTTCGGCGTCGAGATGTAGTCCTTGTAGCGGCCCGGCACCATCGGCCAGGCGGTGTGCACCACGCCGAGCGCCGCGTAGCACTCGGGCAGCGTGTCCACGACCACGCGGAAGCCGAAGATGTCGGACAGCTGCTCGAAGGCGACGGACTTGCGCTCCATCTTCGACCAGATCGAGAACGGCTTCTTCAGCCGCCCTGTCACCGAGGCCCGGATGCCCTGCGCGGCGAGCTTGGCGGTGAGGTCCTGCTCGATGGTCTCGACCATCCGCTCCGATTTCTGCGAGAGCGCGCTCAGCCTCTGCGTGATCGTCTCGTAGACGTCGGGCTTGAGGTTGCGCAGCGAGAGGTCTTCCAGCTCGTCGCGCAGTTCCTGCATGCCCATGCGGCCGGCGAGCGGCGCGTAGATGTCGAGCGTCTCCTGGGCGATGCGGGCGCGCTTCTCGGCCGGCATGTGGCCGAGCGTGCGCATGTTGTGCAGCCGGTCGGCGAGCTTGACGAGGAGCACCCGCACGTCCGCCGCCACCGCGAGCAGCAGCTTGCGGAAGTTCTCGCCCTGCGCCGCCTGCTTGGAGACGAGGTCGAGCCGCTTCAGCTTGGTCAGGCCGTCGACGAGCGCGCCGATCTCCGGCGAGAACAGCTCGCGGATCTCGTCGAGCGTGGCGGCGGTGTCCTCCACGGTGTCGTGGAGCACCGCCGCCACGATGGTGGCGTCGTCGAGCCTGAGGTCGGTGAGGATCGCCGCGACTTCGAGGGGGTGGGCGAAGAACGGGTCGCCCGAGGCGCGCTTCTGCGTGCCGTGGGCGCGCATCGCGTAGACGTAGGCACGGTTGAGCAGGGCTTCGTTCGCGGCCGGGTTGTAGCGCTTCACCCGCTCCACGAGTTCGTACTGGCGCATCATAACGCGAGACAGACCCTTGCCCTCAGTCCGATCCCGGCCCACTCGGCCGTACGGCGCAGTCTCCCGCATCGCACGCGCGGACGCCAGATGCACGCGGTCGCATCAGGTCGGATTCCCGCGCGGGCCGCTCAGGTCTCCGCAACGGGGGCGCGGTCGGGGGCGTGCTCGTAGGACGGCGGTGCCGCGGCGCGGCCTTGCCGGAGGCGCGGGCGCACCCGCATGGCGGGCCGCTCGACCGCGACGTGGAGGAACCACGCCAGCGCCAGCGCGACGGGGATCGACAGCAGGGCCAGCACCGCGACGCGGGCGACGGGGTCGGCGAGGCCCAGGGCGGGCTCCAGCCGCACGGCGAGTTCGAGCCCCGTCGTGTGGCAGAGGTAGAACGGGTAGCTGACCGCGCCGAGGAACAGGATCGGCCGCGCGCAGAGGAGAGCGGGCGGCCGGGCGCGCAGGCAGGCGATGACGACGGCCGCGCCGAGCATCTCGAAGGGCCGCGCCACCGCGCCGTGCGAGAGCACGAAGCTCGCGAGCGTCAGCAGCGCGAGGCCGGCGACCAGGGTGGAGCGCCGTGCCCAGATCCGGCCGGGACAGGCGCCGACCAGCGCGCCGAGCAGGAAGGCCGGGAAGAACAGGAAGAGGTTGCTGCCCCGGAAGGCCGGCGCGGCAACGAGGACGGAGAGCAGCAACGCGACGAGGCGGGCGCGCGAATCGCCCGCCAGCAGCCACGCGCCGAAGAGCGCGAGGCTGCACAAAACCTCGGTCTGCAGGGACCAGAGCACGCCGTTCATGCTGGTGCTGAGGAGCAGCATGTTGGCGACGAGTTCGCCCGCCGAGGCGTTGAGGATCAGCCCGAGCGGCAGCGCGCTGGCGATGGCCACCGGCAGCAGCCGGTAGGCGCGCCCGACGAGGTAGTCCGGCCCCTCGGCGGGACCCGGGCGGCCCCGCAGGAAGGATTCCCAGAGCACGTGCCCGCTCAGCACGAAGAAGAGCGTGACGGCCGCGTCGCTCGGGGCGACGAGGTAGAGCAGGCGCAGGCCGACCGCCTCCGCCGACATCCCGGCCAAGTCGCGGACCGTGCGGCCCCAGAGGTCGAGCCCGGTCACCGCGAGGTTGCAGTGCCCGACCGCGACCGCGAGGGCGGCCAGCCCGCGCAGGCCGTCGAGGGCGGCGTTCCGGGCGCCGGCGTTTCCCGCGATGCGCGCGATGGTCATGGGCCCGTTCTGAGGCGCTTTACGGCCCGGCGCCAGGGCGGGCGGGACCCGCGCGCGGTATCGCCATACGAAAAAGGCCCGGCGTTGCCGCCGGGCCGACGCGCGCGCCGGGGCGCGGATGGGCTCACTCGCCGGTGTCTTCCTCGGTCTCGACCGGGGGCGCGAGGTTCTCGAGGCCGCGCAGCAGGTCGTCCTCGCTCATGCGGTCGAACTGCACCGCGCTGTCGTCCGAGGACGACTGGGGCGCGACCGCCGCGGCGGCGGGGGAGCTGGAGAGCAGCGGCACCGTCTCGGCCTCGGGCTCGTCCACCTCGACGTACTTCTGCAGCGAGTGGATCAGCTGCTCCTTGAGGTCGTCGGCGGTGATGGTCTCGTCGCCGATCTCGCGCAGCGCCACGACCGGGTTCTTGTCGCGGTCGCGGTCGATGGTGAGCGGCGCGCCCGCGGCGATCAGGCGGGCCCGGTGGCTCGCCAGCAGAACCAGCTCGAAGCGGTTCTCGACCTTCTCGATGCAGTCTTCAACGGTGACGCGAGCCATGCGGGGCGGCTCCTTTATACGCGTGCGGGATGTCGGATTGTGGGGGGCCTCTTACACCCGATGCGGTCTGCCAACAAGCGCAACGGCTTGGCCGGGGCTTGACGGAGGGCGGTTTTCCCGTTCGGGCGCTGACAGGGCTCGGCGGGTCCGCACGGATTTGCGCACCGCACGATTGACTTGGGGCAGGCGCGGTGCGACTGCGCCGCCCCACCCAAGGCGTTGATTCGACAAGCGGAGCCGCAATCTCAACCATGGCGCGCGCACTCATCTTTCCCGGACAGGGCAGCCAGGCGGTCGGCATGGGCAAGGCGCTCGCCGAGGCCTTTCCGCAGGCCCGCGCGGTCTTCGATGAGGTCGACGACGCGCTGGGGCAAAAGCTCTCCGCCCTGATGTTCGAGGGCCCGGCCGACGAACTGACGCTGACCGCCAACGCCCAGCCCGCCCTGATGGCCGCGAGCCTCGCAGGCGTCCGCGTGCTGGAGGCCGAGCGCGGGCTCGACCTCGCCCGGGACGTTCGATGCGTCGCCGGCCACTCGCTCGGCGAGTACGCGGCGCTCGCCGCCGCGGGCAGCCTCACGGTCGCGGACGCCGCCCGCCTCCTGCGCGTCCGGGGCGACGCCATGCAGCGGGCGGTCGCCCCCGGGGCCGGCGCCATGGCGGCGCTGATCGGCACGGACCTGGAGGCCGCCAAGGCCATCGCCGCCGAGGCCGCGGACGAGGAGGCCTGCGACGTCGCCAACGACAACGGCGGGGGGCAGGTCGTGCTCTCGGGCCACCGGGCCGCGGTCGAGCGCGCGGTGGCGGGAGCGCAGGCCCGCGGGATCAAGCGCGCGGTGCTCCTCAACGTTTCGGCGCCCTTCCACTGCCGGCTGATGGCGCCCGCCGCCGAGGCGATGCGGGCGGCGCTCGCCGAAGTCGCGCTCCGGGCGCCGAGCGTGCCGCTCTACGCCAACGTGACGGCGGCCCCCGAATCCGACCCCGACGCGATCCGGCGCAACCTCGTCGCCCAGGTCACCGGCACGGTGCGCTGGCGCGAGAGCGTCGCGGCGATGGCGGAGGCGGGCGTCGACCGGTTCTACGAGGTCGGCTCCGGCAAGGTGCTCTCCGGCCTCGTCAAGCGCATCGCGGCGGGCGCCACGGCCACGGCGATCGGCACGCCCGACGACGTCGCGGCCTTCAGCCTCTGAGGAATCCGAGCATGTTCGATCTCACCGGCCGCAAGGCCCTCGTCACCGGCGCCACCGGCGGCCTCGGTAACGCCATCGCCCGGGCGCTGCACGCGCAAGGGGCGAGCGTGGCGCTCTCCGGCACCCGGGCGGAGGCGCTGGAGGCGCTGGCCGCCGAACTCGGCGCGCGCGCCCACATCGTCCCGGCAAACCTCGCCGAAGCGGACTCCGTCGAGGCGCTGGTCCCGGCCGCGGAGGCCGCAATGGGCCCGCTCGACATCCTGGTCAACAATGCCGGCATCACCCGCGACAACCTCTCCATGCGGATGAAGGACGAGGAGTGGGAGCAGGTCCTCACCGTGAACCTGACGGCGGCCTTCCGGCTCTCGCGCGCGGCGCTGAAGGGCATGATGCGCCGGAGAGCGGGCCGCATCGTCAACATCGGCTCGGTGGTGGGCACCACGGGCAATCCGGGCCAGGCCAACTACGCGGCGGCGAAGGCCGGCTTGGTGGGCCTCACCAAGGCGCTGGCCGCGGAAGTCGCCTCCCGCAACGTCACGGTGAACTGCGTCAGCCCCGGCTTCATCACCTCGCCGATGACCGACGTGCTCAACGACAAGCAGCGCGAGGGCATCCTCGGCCGCGTGCCCGCGGGCCGGCTCGGCACGGGCCAGGAGATCGGCGCGGCGGTGGTCTATCTCGCCTCCGACGAGGCGGCCTACGTCACGGGGCACAATCTCCACGTCAACGGCGGCATGGCGATGGTGTGACGGCGATGGTGTGACGGCGATGGTGTGACGGCGATGGTGTGACGGCGCGGGTGTGATGCATCCCCGCAACGCCTTGTCCCCCTTGTGGATATTGGGGAGATGAACGCCTGCTGAACCGCCCCTCGCCAGGGCGGGAACGCTGTGTTAACACCCCGTCCGCCGGGCATGGGGGGTTGACGGCTCCGCGGGTTAACAGTCCAAGACAAACCCCGCGAGCGACGGGACGGCGCGCGACCGGCTTGGGGCGGCTCGCGCAACGCTCGACCGGTTCGGTAGGGTCGGTTACGGCCCGAAACGCCTTCACCAGCAACACGACGATCAGATCAAGAAGACGAGGACCGGAAACGATGAGCGATATCGCTGAGCGCGTGAAGAAGATCGTCGTCGAGCACCTGGGCGTCGAGCCCGAGAAGGTGGTCGAGGGTGCCAACTTCATCGACGACCTCGGCGCCGACAGCCTCGACACCGTCGAGCTGGTCATGGCCTTCGAGGAGGAGTTCAACGTCGAGATCCCGGACGACGCCGCCGAGACCATCCAGACGGTCGGCGACGCGGTGAAGTTCCTGGAGAAGAACTCGGCCGCCTGAGGCGCCGGGCTCGACCCAAAAAACGCGGCGCGGACGGGGCCAAACGCCCCGCGCGCCGTTATTCGTTTCTGAGTGTGGCAAACGGGATAGTGCGATGCGGCGGGTGGTCGTCACGGGTCTGGGCATGGTCACGCCGCTCGGCAGCGGTGTCGAGCACGTCTGGAGCCGTCTGATCGCGGGCGACAGCGGGGCGGCCAAGGTCACCTCCTTCGAGACCGAGGATCTCGCCTGCAAGATCGCCTGCCAGATCCCGCTCGGCGACGGCACGGACGGCACCTTCAACCCCGACGCCTACATGGAGGTGAAGGAGCAGCGGAAGGTCGATCCGTTCATCGTCTACGCGATCGCCGCCGCCCACCAGGCGCTCGACGACGCCGACTGGCACCCGACCTCGCACGAGGACCAGTGCGCCACCGGCGTGCTCGTCGGCTCGGGCATCGGCGGCATCGGCGGCATCTACGACGCCTCGATCACGCTGCACGAGAAGGGCCCGCGCCGGGTCTCCCCGTTCTTCATCCCGGGCCGCATCATCAACCTGGCCTCGGGCCAGATCTCGATCGCCCACGGCCTCAAGGGCCCGAACCACGCGGTCGTCACCGCCTGCTCCACGGGCGCGCACGCCATCGGCGACGCGGCCCGGCTGATCGCCTTCGGCGACGCCGACGTGATGGTGGCGGGCGGCGCCGAATCGCCGGTCAACCGCCTCTCGCTCGCGGGCTTCGCCGCCTGCCGGGCGCTCTCCACCGGCTACAACGACGAGCCGACCCGGGCGTCCCGCCCCTACGACAGCGGCCGCGACGGCTTCGTCATGGGCGAGGGCGCGGGCGTCGTCGTGCTGGAGGAGTACGAGCACGCGCGTGCGCGCGGCGCCAAGATCTACGCCGAGATCGTCGGCTACGGCCTCTCGGGCGACGCCTACCACATCACCTCGCCCTCGCCGGACGGCGACGGCGCCTTCCGCTGCATGACGGCGGCAGTGAAGCGGGCCGGCATCGCGCCCGGAGAGATCGACTACATCAACGCCCACGGCACCTCGACGCCGATGGGCGACGAGCTAGAGCTGAAGGCCGTCGAGCGGCTGCTCGGCGATGCCGCGGCCAAGGCCTCGATGTCCTCCACCAAGTCGGCCATCGGCCACCTGCTCGGCGCCGCCGGCGCGGTCGAGGCGATTTTTTCGATCCTCACCATCCGCGACGGCGTGCTCCCGCCGACGCTCAACCTCGACAACCCGAGCGTCGAGACGCAGATCGACCTCGTGCCGCACGAGGCGAAGCGGAAGCGGGTGGATGTGGCGCTGTCGAACTCGTTTGGGTTTGGTGGGACGAATGCTTCGCTGGTGATGCGGCGGGTTTGATTGTCAATTTATGCTTTTTGTTTGGAGCGGGAACCCAATCTAACACCGGCCATCACTTTCAAGTAATGGTCGGCCTCCGATTTATGAACCTGCTTGAACCATGCATATTTTTCGCCGTCTAGAAGCTTATCGCTTTTTTCGATGACGTGAAATATCGCTCGGCGGACCGGAAGACTCACTTTTGAGTAAAGACGGCGAAAAGATAACAACATTTCTCTATCCGCTATATCTCTCGTTCTAAGTATAAATTCTCTCAAAAATATAGGGTTCGTGCTCAACTTAAGTCCATCAAAAGTTCTCCTAACAAAGTCCAAACTTTGATAGCGGCCGTGGCAGAGAAGTCTCAATATTGCCAAATCAAAAAACGGAGATCTAGCATATTTTTCATACATTTCGCAGAATGCTTTAGATAAGAGCTCGACTTCGCTATCGCTGAAGCGGCCCTCCTCTTTTATCAATGCATCGACAATGTACGTGAGTGAGTGCACATAGCGATCGATCACATCAATGAGATCGATAATCTCTCGGCTATCATTGTAAATAAAACACCGCACAAAATATCTGATATTTTCTTCGAGATTGTCCGGACGAGAATTTAAGGTTTTGTTCTTAAGGTCCGTCAAGACTTCGTTCTTATACCTTTTTATTTGCTCTCTGCCAGGATATCGATAAGTTTTTATTAGCTTGGAAATATATCCGACAGTCACGAAGGTTTTTTCTTCAACCCGAGCATCTTCATCCTCTGGATCGAAAGCAGCCTTCTGCGGCTCCTCAGATGGTTCAGTACGATGCTGTTCCAAGTCGATAAAAGTCGTCTTTGATGTATTGATAAACAAAGACTCTTTATCTAATTCTTGAATCAATATATTTAAATACGCGTGCGCTTGAGAAAACGACTTCGCAAAAATCCGATAATCGTCGACAAATCTAACAAATTTTATACCCTCTCGCTGAAGAGCTCTATCTACAGGAATCAAAGCAGCTTCAGCCAAGAAGCGGCTCGCGTCGCATCCAACAGGTAAGCCGAATGAATTGCGATCCGCCCAAAAGAAAAGAAGTTCATTCAGGCAGGAAACATACTTGCTTCCACAGCCCAAGCTTGCCAGACTACTCTCCAGCCTATGGAGGTTTAATCTATCGTAGAAATTGGAAATGTCAGTGTTTATTTTTACTCTGAACGGGCTTTGTTTGCTCAGAATACTAGATTTTTCTCGAAATGATTTGTAATTGTAGCGCTTATCTATTACGTATCCATGCTTTGAGAAGCGGTAAGAAAAAACTACGTCAGACGCTGCAGGAATTCGCTGAGCTTCAATCGTAGGAGCTATTTCAAAAACCAGCCCAGTATACCGGACTATATCTTCGAAGTCTATCCAATCGACATTCCGATATGAATATGGCGTCTTGGGGATGGAGAACTTATAAGAAGACCCAACCTGCCAAAGCCTGGGCGATTCGATTGTTTGTCTGCAACATTGAACTAAACGCTTGCGGAACACTTTATCCTTTAGCATACTCGTCTCAGCATTTGACGAGAATGCTGGAGAAATAAAGACGTCGTCTAATCCGTTCTTTGTGATATGACGTAGAACGCGAACCGCACTTCGAGGCGACATTAGGAAACCAGCACAAACACAACCTTAGATATCGTATGCTGCGGCCACTGGCGATCCAAGGCGATAGGACTCACAAGTCTGACTTTTCAACAATTATGATCAAGCGCGGGGTATACTCCTAGGTGTTCCGGTGGCTGCGGCCCGAATGCCTGGGTTCACCACCCCCGACGCTCCCCCTCCCCCGGCACCCGCCCCTGCGGCGTGAGGCCGTTGATCACCTCGGGGAGAACCTGGGCGAGTTGGGTGAGCAGCGTGTCGCGGTTCATCCCCGTGGCGCGCTCCAGGGTGCCGAGCGTGTCGGGGCCGAGCGCGTCGGCGAGCTGGTTGGGCTGGACGGGGCGGTTCTGGCCGTGGCCGATCCACGACTCGATCACGTCGCCGAGGCCGCCGCGGCGGAACCCCTCGATCAGGCCGTCGAGGCCGCCGAGATCGGGCCGGTCGCCGGGCTCGCGGTCGAGATGGGCGTAGGGGCCGGCGCCGGGCGCGCGATCCGGGGACCCGCCGGGGCCGTCCAGCATGCCGGAGAGGTCGCTGAAATCGCCGGGCGGCAGCGGCGCGTCGCGGCGGCCGCCCTCCTGGTCCCAGCCGCCGGAGCCGGAGCCGCCCCTGTCGCCGTCGCGCCCGTAGGGACCGGCGCCGCCGCTACGGTCGGCCTCCGGCCCGGGCTCGCCCTGGTGCCCGCGCCCGAAGATGTCGCCGAAGCCGCCGCTCGCGCCCTTGGCCAGCAGCAGCATCAGCAGCGCCTTCACGATCGGCGACATCGCCGACCCGGCGGACCCGCCGGACTGACCGCTTCTGCCGCCGCCGAGCACCTGACCCAGCACCCCGCCGATCACCGTATCGAGCAGACCCATGGCGTTCTCCTGCGGACGTTTGCGTGCCGGGCGCGTCCGGGGCGAGAGCGCCGCCGGGCTTCGGGCTGGTTAACGGCCCGGTCGGGCGCGGGGTTGCGTGGCACCCGCGCGGCTCCCCCCTCCCCGCTCTGCGCAGGGGAATCGCAGAGGGCGGTCTGCGCCTCGCTGCCGCCTGAGGCGCGGGTCCCCTCTCCCATAGGGAGAGGTCTGCTTTCGCAGAAAGCCGGGTGAGGGGTATGAGGCTTCAGGACGAAGCGCTGCTCTGAACGCGCGTCGATGTCGTGCTCAAGTCTGTGAGGTCATACCCCTCACCCCAACCCTCTCCCTATGGGAGAGGGAGCCGGAGAGGGGGCGGGGACCGCGCGCCTCATTTAAGACAAAAGTCTTGACACGCAAGAACAAACCGCGTACACACCTCCCCGCGCGCTGCCCCGGCATCGCGGCGGGTCCTGCCTCCCGCCGCGGTGCCGCAGCAGGGAGCCTCGTCCGGATGACCGCCGGAGGGGGCCGCAGGGCAGCGCGGCGGTTCCCGCGTCACCGGCCGGTCAGCCGGTGCCCCGGGCGCCTCTGCGCGACTCAGGGCCGTTCTCGGCGCGTAGCCCGGACCACAACGGGACGGCGCCGATAGTCCGGCCTGCACAGGTCGTAGGAACCGATGCCGGGCCCACTACGAGGTCCGGTGCAGGACGCGTGAAGTCTGCCGAGGCGGATTCCGGATCGGGGCGCGAACCGCGATACCGGGGCCACCGAGATCGGGGTCGATGCAGGCGGGTAGACAAGAAACCGCGACGCAAAGCCGGATGCGACCGGGCGCCCGTCGCCCCCCGCATCCGCGGGACGCCGGGGAACTCGGTATCCGTACGCACATCGTCTTGGGTTCCGCGGCGTCCCGCGTCTCCCTCTCGGCCATGCCTCCGGCGCTCACCGCGCGCGGGGCCGAACCCGCGTGGGCCCTCAGCCCTCGCCGTCCTCGACCTCGATGCCGTGCTCGGCCAGAATCCAGAAGATCGCCTCGAGGTCCTCCGCCGAGACGTCGCGCGGGGGCAGCGCCTCCTCCAGATCCTCGTAGGTCAGGGCGCGGCTGCGCTGGCGCTCGGCCTTGGCGAGCAGCGCGTCCACCGCCCGGCGGATGTCGGCGGGCAGCGCGTCGAGGCTCGGCAGGCGGTAGGTGAAGGCGGGGCGGAGCGCCGATTCGAGCAGGCCGTCGATGATCGCCTGGCGACGCGCGTGCGCGTCGTCCCGATCCGGCTGGTCCTTCTTGGTCGGCCGCTTGCCCATGCGGGCTGATCTAGACCGCGCCCGCCCCGCGTCGAGTCCCGCGCGCGACGCCGGCTAGCCGACGCCGACCGGGCGCTTCGTCACCGCGGGCACCCGCATGGTGACGAGTTCCTCCGACGCCGTGGGGTGGACCGCGACGGTGCGGTCGAAATCGGCCTTGGTCGCCCCCATCGTGACCGCGATGCCGACCGCCTGGATGATCTCGCCCGCATCGTGCCCGACGACGTGGACGCCGACCACCCGGTCGCTCTCGGGCTCGACCAGCACCTTCATCAGGACGCGCTCCTGCCGGCCCGACAGCGTCGCCTTCATGGGCCGGAAGGCGGCGCGGTAGACGTCGATGGCGCCGTAGCAGGCCCGCGCCGTGTCCTCGTTGTGGCCGACCACGCCGATCTCGGGCGTGGAGAACACCGCGGTCGGGATCAGGCGGTGATCGACGCACGAGGGCTTGGCCCCGAACACCGTGTCGGCGAAGGCGTGGCCCTCGCGGATCGCGATCGGGGTGAGGTTCGCCCGGTTGGTGACGTCGCCGACCGCGTAGATCGAGGGCACGCGGGTCTGCGACCACGCATCGACCGGGATCGCGCCGGCCGCGTCGAGGTCGATGCCGACCCGCTCCAGCCCGAGCCCGGCGACGTTCGGGCGGCGCCCCGTAGCAACGAGCACCTGATCGACCACGAGGCTCGCGCCGTCGTCGAGGGTGGCGCGGATGCCGCCCTCCGCCCGCTCCAGTCGCTGGAGCGTGCGGCCGAGGCGCAGGTCCATGCGCTGGGCGTAGGCTTCGCCGAGCGCGTCGCGCACCTCCTCGTCGAAGCCGCGCAGCAGCTTGGCGCCCCGGTGCAGCAGGGTGGTCCGCGAGCCGAGGGCCGCGAAGACGCCCGCGAACTCCACCGCGATGTAGCCGCCGCCGACGACGAGGATGCGCTCGGGCAACGATTCCAGCTCGAACACTTCGTTCGAGGTGATGCCGAGCTCGCCCCCGGGGATCGCCGGCTCCTTCACCGGGTGGGCGCCCACCGCCACGAGGATGTGGCCCGCCGTGACGCGCCGGTCCGAGCCGACGAGGCGGACCGTGTGCGGGTCCTCGATCACGGCGCGCTCGGGGTGGATCTCGACCCCGGCGCGGATGAGGTTGGCGTCGTAGATGCCCTCCAGCCGCGTCACCTCGGCGTCGCGGCGCTGTTTGAGCACCGACCAGTCGAAGCGGGGTTTCTCCACGCTCCAGCCGAAGCCCGCCGCGTCCTCGAACTCGTCCGCGAAGCGGCCCGCATAGACCATCAGCTTCTTGGGCACGCAGCCGCGGATCACGCAGGTGCCGCCGACCCGGTACTCCTCGGCGAGCCGCACCCGGGCGCCGTAGCCGGCCGCGATCCGCGCCGCCCGCACCCCGCCCGAGCCGCCGCCGATGACGAAGAGGTCGCAGTCGAAGTCGCTCATGCGGGTCCGCTCCGGGTTCTCGTGGCCTCGCGCAGCCACGTGATGGCAGCGCCGAGCGACGCCGTCCACCACGCCGCCCAGGCGTTGTGCTCCACGAAGGCGATCGCCGCCGCCGCCGCCGCGAGGCCGAGCGCGGCCGCCGCCTCGGGCCGGGAGAGGGCCACGACCGGGCGCAGGGACAGGAAGAGGGCCAGCGCCAGCAACACCGCGCCGACGAGCCCGAGTTCGGCCCAGACTTGGAGGAACGTGTTGTGCGGGTGGCCGACCGCCAGCATCGGCCGAAGCTCCGGCTCGATGCGCGCGGCGACGGGCGTCTCGGCGAAGCGCGGCGCCACGCCGAAGCCCGCCCCGCGCCACGGATCGGCGGCGACCGCCGCCCCGAAGCTCCGCGCGATGGCGACGCGGGCGCGGGAGGAGGATTGCACCAGCCGCGCGTGGGCCGCCTCCGGCATCAGCCGCTCCAAGAGATCGCCCTCGACGGGGGCCAGGGCCACGGCGAGCCCGAGGCCGAGGCCGGCGAGGCCCATCGCCACCCGCCGGGGCAGCGCGGCGGCGAGCGCCGCCATGGCGAGGCCGGCGAAGAGACCCATCGCGGCGGCGCCGCTGATCGAGCGCAGCGCGCCGACCATCGCGAGGGCGAGCGCCAGAGCCGCGAGGACGCGCCGCCCGCGCCGCCACAGAACCAGCGCGACGGGGCCGGCGAGCAGCACCAGGGTCATGGCCGGGCGGTTGAACACGAAGGCGGCGTCGCGCTGCCCGAGCCAGGCCTGGACGCGCAGATCGGTGGCGAGGCTGGCCCCGATGATCAGCGCCGCCAGGGCGAGCGACAGGCAGGCGAGCGGGCCGGCGAAGGCCGGGATCCGTCCGGGCGCGAGCCGCGCGAGCAGGAAGGCGGCCAAAAGCGTCGGCGCGAACTCGGAGAGGGCGCGCAGCGAGACGGCCGGGAACGGCGTCCAGGCGAAGGAGGCGAGCGCCCAGGCCAGCAGCGCCAGCACGGCGAGGCCCGGCGCCGCGCGCAGGGCCGCCACGAGGTCGCGCGCCGTGCCCGCCGCATCCTCGGCGAGCCGGCCGGCCAGGAAGAGAAGCGCCGCCACCGCGACGAGGACCGGGCTGGAGCGGTTGGCCAGCGCCATCGCCAGCGGAACGAGCGCGAGCGCGGCGCCGCCCGCGCCGTAGAGGCGGGCCGCGAGCGGACCGGGAGGCGTCACCGGCTACTGGAGCTGGTGGCCGCGCTTGCCCAGCTCCGCGCGCACCCGCACCATCACGTACTCGGAGACCTCCTGGGTCCAGTTCTGCATGGCCTGCACCATCTCGTCGAGCACGGCGGGCTGGGACTCGACGTAGCGCTTGCCGGCGGGCGAGCGGAAGAAGGCCGCGATGTCCTTCAACTCCGCCTCGGTGAGCTTGTCGGCGTAGATCTTGGCCGCCGTGTCGACCATGCGCTGCTTCTGAAGCTCCATCTCGGGCTGGAGCGCGGCCAGCACCTCGTCGAGGTCCTTGGCGAGTTCCGGCCGGGTGACCGCCTGCTGGCGGATCTGGTCCGCGAAGGCCGGGATGATCGAATCGAACGAGCGCGCGATGCCCGACGAGAGCATCACCTCGCGGGCGAGCGCGAGGTGGTTGGCGTTCGGGGCGGGCTGGGCCGCGGCCGGCTTCGCCGCGGGCGCGGCGGGCTTCTGCGCCTGGGCAGGGGCAGCACTCGGCAGAGCGACGGCAAGGAACGCCAGGGCGGCGGCGAGGCGGCGTGTCATGGGAGCCTTCCGGAAGAGAATCGCGTGCATGGCCGGGGGCGCGCTCAGCCGATCCGGCCCAGCACGGTGACGTGCGCCTGGCCCGCCCGGTCCTCGGCGAGGATCGCGGCGGTGGCGAGACCGAGGAACAGGCCGTGCTCGACCACCCCCGGCACCGCCCAGAGGGCCGCCGACAGCGCCTCGGGATCGTGGATCGCGCCGAGATGGGCGTCGAGGATGTGGTGGCCGCCGTCGGTGACGAGCGGCGCGCCATCGGGGGCGAGGCGGAGCCGCACCTCACCGGTGCATCCGGTCCGGGCGATCGCCGCCTCGACGGCGACGCGGGTGGCGGTGCGGCCGAAGGGGTTCACCTCGATCGGCAGCGGGAAGGCGCCGAGCGTGGCGACGCGCTTGGCGGCGTCCGCGATCACCACCATGCGGGTGCTGGCGAAGGCCACGATCTTCTCGCGCAGCAGCGCCGCGCCGCCGCCCTTGATCAGGCGGAGCTGCCCATCGACCTCGTCGGCGCCGTCGATCGTGAGATCGAGCTGCGGGATCTCGTCGAGGGTGGCGAGCGGGATGCCCTCGGCCTCGGCCTGGATCCGGGTCGCCTCCGAGGTCGGCACGCCGACCACGTCGAGCCCGTCGCGCACGCGCGCGCCGAGCAGGGCGACGAAGGCGGCGGCCGTCGAGCCGGTGCCGAGCCCGAGCTTCATGCCCGGCTCGACGAGGTCGAGGGCGCGCGCGGCGGCGGCGCGGCGCAGGTCCGGCCCGCTCAACGTCGGGCTCCGGCGGGGCGGGGGCGGGTCATCGGCGGCAATCCCAGGCACGGTTCGAGTCGCCGGGGCCCTAGCACGGCCGCGCCGGGATCGGAACGGCCGTCGAACGACACGTCTCGGGCTTCGTCCGGGCGGCGGCGTCAGGGACGTCCGCCCTGCGGCGGCGTAGCGCCCGCGCCCGCGCGCCCCGGGGCGGCGGGGGCCGCATCCCCGGCGGACTCGGCCGGCGGGTTGGCCTGCTGGGTGCAGACCACCTGCTCCTTCTTCACCAGCACGAAGCAGATGCTCATCTCGCCGGTGCGGTAGTTGACCCGGAACACGCCGGCCTCGCGGGTGTGGCGGGTGGCCACGAGCCCGTACTCGGAGGGCACCTGCGGCCCTGCACCCTCGCCGGCCGCGAAGCAGACGGTGAGGCCGATGCCGCCGCCGCTCTCCTGCAGGCCGTACTGGCAGGAGGTAACCTCGCCCGTGACCTTGTCGACCCGGTACATCCGGTTGAGGTCGGCCTGGGGCGCCGGGACGAACTCGTAGGCGGCGGCCGAGGCCCGCGTCGAGAGGCCGATGGCGGAGAGGCAGAGGAGGAGGGCGAGCGGGACGCGACGGGTCATGGAGCCGGATCTCGAGACGGGAGACCTCGTGTCGTGGGGATTTCGGGCACGAGTGGGGCGCCCGCGGCGCGGAGGCCTGGCGCGGGTCGGCCCGTCTCCAGGTTGCCGCCGGAGCGCCGCGCCGCTAGCGATGGCGCACCCGCGAAGCCCGAGAGCGCCCATGTCCCTTCCCCCGATCGCCGTGTTCGACCTCGACGGAACGCTCGCCGAGACGGCCGGCGACCTGATCGGCACCCTGAACGCGCTCCTCACCCGCGAGGGCCTGCCGGAGCTGCCGCTCGACGGCGCGCGCGACCTGATCGGCGCGGGCGCCAAGGCGCTGATCGCGCGCGGCTTCGCGGCGGCCGGCGCGCCCCTCGCGCCCGAGCGGCACGACCAGCTCTTCCTCGACTTCATCGAGCATTACGGCCGGAACATCTGCCGGGAATCCTACCTCTATCCGGGCCTCGTCGAGACGCTCGACCGGCTGGAGGCGGACGGCTTCCGGCTGGCCGTGTGCACCAACAAGGTCGAGGGCCTGGCGGTCGATCTCCTGGAAAAGCTCGGCATCGCGGAGCGCTTCGCGGCGATCTGCGGACGCGAGACCTTCCCGTTCCACAAGCCCGATCCGCGCCACATCACGCTCACCATCGAGCGGGCCGGGGGCGACCCCGCACGCGCCGTGATGGTGGGCGATTCGCGCGCCGACATCGACGCCGCGAAGGCCGCGGGCGTGCCGGTGGTGGCCGTGACCTTCGGCTACACCGACACGCCGGTCGAGGAGCTCGGCCCGGACCGGGTCATCTCGCACTTCGCCGACCTCGTCGGCGCCGTCGAGGCGCTGCTGCCGCGCAAGGCCGCCTGACGGGCGCGATCCCCCGGGCGGCCCCCCGCCCGCCGCCCTCAAGCGGCCCGCACGGTGGCGAGGAAGCGTCCGACCTCGGCGCCTAGATGCTCGGACTGGCGCGACAGCTCGGAGGCCGCCGAGAGCACCTGGCTGGCCGCCGCGCCCGTCTCCTCCGAGGCCTGCGCCACGCCCGCGACGTTGCGCGTCACCTCATCCGTTCCGCCCGCGGCCTGCGCCACGTTGCGCACGATCTCCTGCGTCGCCGCCCCCTGCTGCTCGACAGCCGCCGCGATGCTCGCGGCGACACCGCTGATCTCGCGGATGCGCCCGGTGATCGCGCCGATGGCCGAGACCGCCCGATCCGTCACGCCCTGGATCTCGCCGATCTGGCCGGCGATCTCGTCGGTCGCCCTGGCCGTCTGGGAGGCCAGCGCCTTCACCTCGGCGGCCACCACCGCGAAGCCGCGGCCGGCCTCGCCGGCGCGCGCCGCCTCGATGGTCGCGTTGAGCGCCAGGAGGTTCGTCTGCGAGGCAATGTTGGAGATCAGGCCGACCATGTCGCCGATCCGGGCCGAGGTCGCCCGCAGCGCCTGGACGAGGGCGGCGGTCTGGTCGGCCTCGCCGACGGCGCCCTGGGCGAGATCCGCCGAGCCCCGCACCTGGCGGCCGATCTCCTGCACCGAGGCGCCGAGTTCCTCGGCCGCCGCCGCCACCGTGCCGACGTTCGAGGCGGCCTCCTCGGCCGCGGCCGCGACGGTGGTGGACTGCGAGGCCGTCTCGGCCGCGGTCGCCGTCATCTGCTGGGCGGTGGCCTGCAGCTCGGTCGCGGAGGAGGAAACGGTGCCGACGATGCCGCCGACCGCGCGCTCGAAGCCGTCGGCCAGCTCGATCATCGTGCGGCGGCGCTCGGCCGCCGCGACCTCGTCGGCGCGCTGCCTGACCTCGGCCTCCTCGGCGGCCTTGCGCGCCACCATCGCCTTGATCCCCTCGACCGCCCGGCCCACCGCGCCGATCTCGTCCCCGCGCGCGGCCTCGCGGATCTCCGCCTCGGTCTCGCCTCGCGCCATCCGCTGGAGCACGGAGACCAGGTTGCCGAGCGGGCGCGTGATTCCGTTCATCGCCACCAGAGCCGCGGCGAGGAGACCGATCACCATGCCGAGCGCGCTGAACATCATCAGGGTCAGGCGGGTGGCGTTGGTCTGATCGGTCAGGCCGTTCGAGCCGTTCTCCATGTATGTCGCGATGTCGTCGGTCAGCTTGGCACCTTCCTGCACCAGGGCGGAGAAGGTCGGATCGATGGCGCCGTGCACGAGATCGAGCGCCTCGGCGTTCCGGTTGAGGGTGCCGAGGCGGCGCACCTCGCTCACCTCCGTCACGAACCGCTCGATGCGGCCCGTCTGCTCGGCGACCCGCCGGGCGAAGGTCGGCGCCTGCTCGGGGAGTTCGGCGAGAGCGGTCTTCAGCGCGGGCAGGGCCGCATCGAAGCCCCGGTTGGCGGCCTGCATTTGCGCCGCGTCGGTCTCGGCGATGACGCGGTAGACCCAGTAGTTGAGCTCGAACACGTACCGGTTGACCCGGCGCGAGGTGGCCACCGCCTTGGCCTCGCGAACGATGAACAGGCTGTAGGCGTCGTCGATCTGGCTCATGCGCGACTGCGCGTACCAGACGCATCCTCCCACGATCACGCCGATGAGAACGATGACGCTGGCGAGCTTGGGCAGGATCTTGATGTTTGACAGGCGCGGCATGAGCGTGGATTCCGGTTCGTACCGGATGTTTCTGGCCGATCCGGACTTAATGACATCTTAAGACCTACTGGACAGACGACGAGCAAATACCGAGATCCGGACGCGGATTCATTCGGTTCGCCGCCGATTTCATGTCAATTCCTCCGGACTTCTCCGGCTGGACAAAAAATGCTCTTGCGATCCTGATCCCGCCAACCTCTCGCGACCCCGGATCCAGTACCGAACTCTATTCGACCGCGTGGTCGTCCCCGGCGAGCGCGAGGCGGCGCAGGTCGTCGAGGGCGCGCGCCAGGGCCTCGCGCGGCGGGACCGCCAGGGCGAGCCGCACCGCGTTCGGGGCATGCCCCGGATTGACCGCGAAGGACGCGGCCGGGATCAGCGCGATGCCGCGGCGGAGCGCAGCCGCCGCGAAGGCCTCGGCCCGCCACGTCTCGGGCAGTTCCAGCCAGAGATGGTAGGCCGATGCATCTCCGGCGACCGCGAGGCCCGCGAGGCTCGCGCGGGCGATCACCTGCCGCGCCGCCGCGTCCGCCCGCTTGGCCGCGACGAGGCGCGCGGCCGATCCGTCGCCCATCCACCGCACGCCCGCGGCGAGCGGCAGGCCCATGGCAGACCAGCCCCCCTGCCGGACCGAGGCCGCGAGCCGGTCCACGAGGTCGGGCGGGCTCGCGACGAGCCCGATCGTCAGCCCCGGCATCACCCGCTTCGAGAGGCTGTCGATCAGGATCGTGCGGGCGGGCGCGAGCCCCGCGATCGGCCGGGCGTCGGAGAGAAAGCCGTAGACCGTGTCCTCGATCGCCGTGAGCCCGGTCCGGGCCAGCACCGCGGCGATCTCGGCGCGCCGGCCCGGCCCCATGGTGGCGCCGAGCGGGTTCTGCAGCGTCGGCTGCAGGTAGAGTCCGGAGAGCGGCGTTGCGCGGTGCACCTGCAGGATCGACTCGGGCCGCACGCCCTCCGAATCCATCGCCAACGGCACCAGCGCGATGCCGAGGCGGGCGGCGATGCCCTTCGCGACCGGGTAGGTCAGCGGCTCGCAGCCGATGCGCTCGCCGGGCGGCGCCAGCGCGGCGAGCGCGGCGGCCAGCGCCTGCCGCCCGTTGCCGGTGAAGAGCAGGCCCTCCGGGTCCGGCGCGTAGCCGTCCCGCGCCAGGAAGGCGGCAGCGATCCGGCGGGCGACGGGCGTGCCGGCCGGGCCGAAATGCGTCAAGGCCGCCTCAGCCGCGCCCGCGCGTGCCAACGCCGCCAAGGTCTCGACCAGCATTGCCTCCTGCTCGGGCAGACGGGAATGCGTGCGCTGGAGATCGATCGCGGCGGGCGGCGGCTCCGGCTGGATCGGTCCCGGGCCGTTCAGGTCGGAGCGCACGTAGGTGCCGCGCCCGACCTCGCCCGTCACCAGGCCGCGCCGGGCGAGTTCCGCGTAGACGCGGCTCGCCGTGGAGACCGCGATGCCGCGCCGGTAGGCGAAGTCCCGCTGCGGCGGCAGGCGGTCGCCGGGTCTGAGGGCGCCCGCGGCGATCTCCGCCGCCACGGCGTCGGCCACGTCCCGGAAATCGGCCGCCCCCATAATTGCTCCGAGGTCAATGTTTCGATTGATCCGATATGCGTATCGGATCAATCCTGCCCGCGCAATCCCGGCCGGACTGCCCTGACCCCCGAACGGAGTATCGGCCATGGCCGTCACGTCCCTGTCCCCGTCCTGCGCGCGAACCCGTCCCGAGCGCGCGGAATCCGCCCGCGCCGGGCTGCTGCGCCTCTGGCTCGGCCGCATCCGCGCCCGGCGGGCGCTCGCCGCACTGCACCCGGATCAGGTCCGCGAGGCCGGCCTCGACCCGTTCCGCCTGCGCGCCGAGATGATCAAGCCGTTCTGGCAGGGCTGACGCCCCACCGGCGACCGTGATCCGCTCTCAGAACAGGCTCCCCTGCCCGTCCTCGTCGGAGGAGCGCGGCCTCGAAGCGGAGGGCCCGCCGGGCTCGGGCGTCCCCGCCCGCGGCCGCGCCACGGGCTCGATCAGTCCGGCATCGTCGTTGCGCGCGTCGTTGACCCGCGGACTCACCGGGTCCATCCGCAGCCACGCGTCCGGGCAGGGGCGGCAGAGCGCGGCGGCGCCGCCCGCGTCGGTCGTGCGCGCGTCGAGCCAGCCTTCCACCTGATCGGGCGCCAGGATCGCCGGCATCCGGTCGTGGATCGCCGCGAGCGTGCCGTTCGCGCCCGTGGTGACGATGGCGGCGGTGTCGATCTCGGAGCCGTCGGCGCCCATCCAGGCCTCCCAGAGGCCGGCCAAGGCCATCGGCGCCCCGTCGGCCCGGCGGATCAGGAAGGGCGTCTTGGTGGCCGCGCGGCCCGTGCCCTCACGGCGCCACTCGTAGAAGCCGTCGGCCAGGAAGACGCACCGCCGATGCCGGATCGCGCCGCGGAAGGTCGCCTTCTCCAGCACGGTCTCGACCCGGGCGTTGATGACGAGCGGGAAGCCCTTCGGGTCCTTCAGCCAGCCCGGCCAGAACCCCCAGCGCACCAGCCGGAAGTGGCGCCCGCCGTTCTCGTGCAGCACCACCGGCACGGGCTGGGTCGGCGCCACGTTGTAGCGGGCCGGGAAATTCGGGCGCTCCGGGTAGCCGTAGGCCTCGGCGAACACCTCCGGCGCCTGCGCGATGAAGAAGCGCCCGCACATCGGCCTAGAGCCAGCGCTTCCAGCGGAAGAAGGCGTAGGGCAGGACGGCAGCCACGATCATCATCACCACCGCCATCGGGTAGCCGAAGGGCAGGTCGAGCTCCGGCATCGTCTTGAAGTTCATGCCGTAGATCGAGGCGATCAGGGTCGGGGGCATGAACACCACCGCCATGACCGAGAACAGCTTGATGATGTTGTTCTGCTCGAGGTTCACGAGTCCGAGGGTGGCGTCGAGCAGGAAGTTGATCTTGGTCGACAGGAAGGTGGCGTGCTCCTCGAGCGACTGCAGGTCGCGCAGGGTCGAGCGCACGTCCTCGCGGAGTTCCCGGGGCGCCTTGTTGGTGCGGTAGGTCGCCGACAGCGAGAGCAGGATGCGCTCCATCGAGACGAGGCTCTCGCGCTGCTTCGAGATCAGGTCGTTGTGGCGCCCGAGCGCCCGCAGGGTCTCCTGCAGGGCCGTGTTGCGGGCGGAGGGGTCATCCTGCTCCTCGAAGATCTTGCGGGAGAGCCGGTCGATGCGCTCGCCCTGGAGCTGGAGCACGTCCGCCGCCCGGTCGATCACCGCCTCGATCAGCCCGGCCAGGATCGACTCGCCCGAGACCACGCTCGTCGGCCCGTTGCCGGTCGCCCGGCCGGCGCGCTGCGTGTACATCCGGAAGGCCTGCGGCTCCTCGTAGCGCACGGTGACGAGCCGGTTGCCGCGCAGCACGAAGGTGATGCCGGCAAGCCCCGGCTCGTCGGAATCGCTCACCTTCGAGAGCACGCGGCCCGTCATGTAGCGCGCCCCGTCCTCCACGTAGAGCAGTTCGGAGGGCTCGATGTCCTTCATCTCCTCGCGGGTCGGAACCTCGATCCCGGAGAACCCCTCGACCTTCAGCTCCTCCTCGCGGCTCGGGCGGACGAGATCGAGCCAGACCGTGTCGTCGGGGATGGGGTCCTGGAGTTCGAGGGCGCGGCGCTCGAGCTGCGTCTGGCCGGTACCGGTGACCGGCTGGTGGATGAAGATCACGCGGGGCTCAGGGGTCGGGCGGCTCAGTCGAGCGCGCCGGGAGGGGGTGGGCTCGCATCCGGCACGAAGAAGTCCGGCGCAAGGGGTATCCCGGGTGTGACGCGGTATTTTGAAAAGTCCGTGACGCCCTCGCCCGCCAGGAAGGTGTCGTCGATCAGGAACTGCCCGGTATGCGCCCGCGCGTCCTTCAGGAACAAGGCGTGGGCGGCGTCCGCCATGATCTCGGGCGTGCGGCTCGCCCGCATGATCGCCTCGCCGCCGAGCAGGTTCTCGATCGCGGCGGTCGCGATGGTGGTGCGCGGCCAGAGCGCGTTCACCGCGATGCCTTTCCGGCGCAGCTCGCCCGCGAGGCCGAGCACGCAGAGCGACATGCCGAACTTCGCCATCGTGTAGGCGAGGTGGGGGGCAAACCACTGCTCCGCCATGTCGAGGGGCGGCGACAGCATCAGGATGTGGGGGTTCTCGGACTTCTCCAGATGGGCGATCGCGTATTTCGAGACCATGTAGGTCCCGCGCGTGTTGATCTGGTGCATCAGGTCGAAGCGCTTCATCTCCGTCTGCGGCGTCGGGGTCAGCGAGATCGCGCTGGCATTGTTGACCACGATGTCGAGGCCGCCGAAATGCTGCGCCGTCCGCTCGAGGGCGCCCTGCACCGCCTCCTCGTCGCGCACGTCCACGACGAGCGGGAGCGCCCGGCCGCCGGCCCGCTCGATGGCGTCGGCGGCGCTGTAGATCGTGCCCTCCAGCTTCGGGTGCGGCTCGGCCGTCTTGGCGGCGATCGCCACGTTCGCGCCGTCGCACGCGGCCCGCAGGCCGATGGCGAGGCCGATGCCGCGCGAGGCGCCGGTGATGAACAGGGTTTTACCGCCAAGCGTGCCGCTCATCGTATCCTCCGGGTCAGGTGTTCTCGTGTACGGGGCTCAACACGGCAAAGCACGAAGCTCCCCCCTCTGCGGGGAAGGGTGGGCCGGCCGTCAGGCCGGGTCGGGAGAGGGGAGCGACGGTGCAGGATTGGGCGGTGCCCTTCATGCGGGCCGCCCCCGTGCCGGAAACTGGGGTCCCCTCTCTGCGGGACTTTGTCCCGACCGACCCCCTTCGGGGGCCACCCTCCCCCGCAGAGAGGGGAGGGAGGGCGTCGCGCTCGTCTCCACTGCCATCACCCCCCCTCACCGATCCTAAACCGCTCCGGCTGCGTGCCGTCCGCGTCGGTGAAGCCGTAGCGGCGAGCGAGGTCGGCCGCGTGCAGCACTGCGCCCCGGTGCGCGGCGACCTCCGGATCGGCGGCCAGCGCCGCGAGCGCGCGACCCGCGTAGAGCGGGCTCTCCGTCGCCAGCCCCGCCTGCCCGAGGTCGCGCACCCGCTCCGTCGCCACGAAACCCGGCGACAGGCCGAGGACGGTGACGCCGTGGGGCGCAAGTTCCGCCGCGAAGGCCAGCGCGAGCCGATTGGTGGCCGCCTTGGCCGAATCGTAGAACACGTCGCCGAGGTAACCGTCCGCCGTGTCGAACGAGACCAGCGCGAGCAGGCCGGAGCGGGCCGAGACCATCGCGGGTGCGACCGCGCGAGCGAGGAGCAGCGCCGCCAGCGGTCCGGTCTGCAGGAATCCCAGATAGGGTTCCGCCGAGCGGCGCCAGAACGGCGTGCCCCAGCCCGCCCCGTCGGGGTAGCGCGCGCCGTCGTAGCCCTCGTTGCCGCCCCAGACGCTCGACACCGCCACGTCGATCCGGCCGAAGCGGCGCAGCGTCCAGCGCACCAGCTCGTCCACGGCACGCTCGCTCTGGTGATCGCAGAGATAGTGGTGGCCCTCGCCGCCCGCCGCGTCCACCTCTCGGGCGGTGTCCTCGATCGCCTCCGGGCGCATCTCGGTGCGCGGCCCGGTCTCGCTGGAGCGCGCCGTGACGATCACGGTCGCCCCGGCCTCGCCGAGCCCGCGCGCGATGCCCCGCCCGACGCCCCGCGAGGCGCCCGCGACGAGGCAGACCCGCCCCGTGAGGTCCGGCCCGCTCACGCGCCCGCTCACGTGGAGGCGGGCTTGGCGCGGTCGAGGAAGGCCCGGAAGGCGGCCTGCGCCTCCTCCGAGCGCAGCTGACGGCCGAAGGCCTCGGCCTCGGCCTGGAGCGCGGCGTCGACCTCGGCCTGATCACCTCGGATCAGCGCCCGGGCCGCCTGGAGCGCGCCGCGCGGCAGGGCGGCGAGGCGGGCAGCCTGGGCGAGCGCGTGCTCAACCAGCATGTCGGAGGGCATCACGGCGTTGACCAGGCCCAGAGCCTCGGCCTGATCGGCCCCGAACATCTCGGACAGCAGGAGGATCTCGGTGGCCTTGAGCCGCCCGACCCGACGCGGCAGCAGGTAGCTCGAGGCCGCCTCCGGCACGAGGCCGAGCTCCACGAAGGGTGTGCGGAAGCGCGCCGCCGGGCTCGCGTAGACGAGGTCGCAGTGCAGCGTCAGGGTCGTGCCGATGCCGACCGCGACGCCGTCCACCGCCGCGACCATCGGCGTCCGGGTGCGGGCGAGGTGCCGGATAAAGCGGAGCGCGGGCGCCTCGCCGGAGGTCTGTTGCGCGCGGGCGACGAAGTCGGCGATGTCGTTGCCGGCCGTGAAGGCGCCGGGCTGGCCGGCGAAGACCACCGCGCCGACGGCCTCGGAGGCGTCCGCCTCTTCCAGCGCGCCGCGCATCGCGTCGTACATGGCGCCGGTCAGCGCGTTCTTCTTCTCGGGCCGGTCCAGGGTGACGAGGCGGACGCCGCCCTCCAGATCCTCGATGCGGACATGATCGGTCATCGCACCCTCACTCGCTGCGCCGGGACATCACTGGGACAGGACTTCACTGGGACAGGACCAGGGCGGCCTCGTCCACGAAGGCGCCGCCGTCGATCACCTCGACCTCGAGGCCGGAGGCCGCCGGCAGCAGGTTCTCGGCGAAGAAGCGGGCGAGCGCGATGCGCGCCCGGTGGGCCGGATCGGTCTCGCCGGAGGCCAGGCCTGAGCGGGCCGCGAGCGCGGCCGTGGCGAGGCAGGCCGCGCCCTGGACGAGGCCGAACAGGCGCAGGTACGGCGTCGCGCCCGCGAGCGCCGTCTCCGGCCGGTTCGAGGCGAGCGCGGCGAGCTGGTGGCTGGTGGCCCGGTCGAGGCTCTCGATGCCGGCCCGCAGCCGGGCCGCCGCCTGGCCGAAGGCCGGGTCGGCGTGCTTCACCAGCCCCTCGGCGGCCCGGCGCATGGAGGCGATCTGGGCGCGCACGGTCGCGCCGCCGTCGAGCGGGAGCTTGCGGTTCGTGAGGTCGATCGCCTGGATGCCGTTGGTGCCCTCGTAGATCGCCAGGATGCGCGCGTCCCGCATCAGCTGGGCGGCGCCCGTCTCCTCGACGAAGCCCATGCCGCCGTGGACCTGCACCCCGAGGGAGGTCACCTCGTTCGCGATGTCGGTCGAGAAGGCCTTGGCGACGGGCGTGAGCAGGGAGGCGCGGTCGTGCGCCGCCTGCCCCTCCGGCCCGTCCGCGGCGTCGAGCGCCGCCGCGGTCAGGTAGCAGATGCCGCGCGCGGCGGCCGTGTAGGCCTTCATGGTCAGCAGCGTGCGCTGCACGTCGGCGTGGGCGACGATCGGGCTCGCCTCGGCCGCCCCCGGTGCGCGGCCCTGGCGGCGCTCCTGGGCGTAGGCCAGCGCCTTCTGCGTGGCGGCCTCCGCCACGCCCACGCCCTGTAGGCCGACGTTGAGCCGGGCCGAGTTCATCATGGTGAACATGCAGGCGAGCCCGCGGTTCTCCTCGCCGACGAGCCAGCCCGTGGCGCCGCCTTCGTCGCCGAAGGCCATCGAGCAGGTCGGCGAGGCGTGGATGCCGAGCTTGTGCTCCAGCCCGGAGCAGCGCAGGTCGTTGCGCGATCCGTCCGGCAGCACCTTGGGCACGAGGAACAGCGAGATGCCGCGGGTGCCCGCGGGCGCGTCCTTCAGCCGGGCCAGCACGAGGTGGACGATGTTGTCCGCCATGTCGTGCTCGCCGTAGGTGATGTAGATCTTGGCGCCGGTGATCCGGTAGCTGCCGTCGCCCGCGGGCTCCGCCCGGGTGCGGAGCGCGGCGAGGTCCGAGCCGGCCTGCGGCTCGGTGAGGTTCATGGTGGCGGTCCAGGTGCCCGAGACCAGCTTCTCCAGGTAGCGCGCCTTCAGCGCGTCCGAGCCGTGCGCGACCAGCGCCTCGATGCCGCCCGCGGTCAGGATCGGGCAGAGGCTGAAGGCGAGGTTCGCCCCGTTCCAGATCTCGGTCGCGGCGGCGCCCAGCAGATGCGGCAGGCCCTGGCCGCCGTGGTCCGGATCGGCGGCGAGCCCGTTCCAGCCCCCATCCACGAAGGCCCGGTAGGCCTCGGCCCAGCCCGGCGCCGTCGTCACCGTCCCCGCGCTCAGCGTGGCGCCGTGGCGATCGCCGACGCGGTTCAACGGCGCGATCACGTCGGCGGCGAGCCGGCCGGCCTCGGTGAGGATCGCCTCCGCGTCCGCGCTGCTGAGAGCCTCCTCGGGCAGGCCCGCGACGTGGGCCAGCGTGAACACCATCTCGGATACGGGCGCGCGGTAGCTCACGGATATTCCTCCCCGGCCGGCTCGGAGGCCGGTCCGCTCGTTTGACGCGTACGGGCCGCTGGGGCTAGGCCGGCGCGCTCGCGCCGACATAAGCCGATGCCGCGGCCTCCGTCACGGCCGGAGATAGTTTATATATGAACGATCCGGGGTCAACGGCGTCCGCTTCGACGCGGCGCCTGTCCGGCGACCCGGCGGGGATCGCCGAGGCCGCGCGGCTCCTACGGGCCGGGCGGCTCGTCGCCTTCCCGACCGAGACGGTCTACGGCCTGGGCGCCGACGCGACCGATCCGGAGGCCGTCGCGCGCATCTTCGCCGCCAAGGAGCGCCCGCGCTTCAACCCGCTGATCGCGCATCTGCCCGATCCCGCCGCGGCGCGGCGGCAGGGGCGGTTCGACGCCTTCGCGGAAGCCCTGGCCGCGGCGTTCTGGCCCGGGCCGCTGACGCTGGTGGTGCCGGCGACGGCGGAGACGACGGTCTGCGATCTCGCGCGCGCGGGCCTGCCGAGCGTGGCCCTGCGGGTGCCGGGCAACCCGCTCGCGCGCGATCTGCTCCAGGCCTTCGGACGGCCGCTCGCCGGCCCCTCCGCCAACCGCTCGGGGCGGGTCAGCCCGACCTGCGCGGATCACGTCCTCGCCGATCTCGACGGCCGGATCGCGGCGCTCCTCGACGGCGGCGCGACACGGGTCGGGGTCGAATCGACGGTGGTGGCCTGCCTCGGCGGATGGCCGCGTCTGCTGCGGCCCGGCGGGATCACGCGCGCCGCGCTCGCCGCGGTGCTGGGGCAGGAGCCTGAGACGGCCGCCGAAGCGGACGCGGCCCGGCCCGCGGGACCCGGCCTGCTCGCCTCGCACTACGCGCCGCGGGCGCGCGTGCGCCTCGACGCCACGGCCCTCGAGCCGGGTGAGGCGGCGCTGCTCTTCGGCGGCGCGCGCCCGGACGGACTGGGACAGGCCCGCGCCGTACGCGACCTCAGTCCCGGCGGCGACCTCGCCGAGGCGGCCGCGCAGCTGTTCGGGGCGCTGCGCGCGCTCGACGCCTCGGGTGCACCCTGCATCGCGGTGTCGCCGATCCCGGAATCCGGTCTCGGCGAGGCGATCCGCGACCGGCTGACCCGGGCCGCGGCGCCGCGCTGAAAATTTTTCGCGCCGTCGCGGAACCGGGATCGGGCCGGCCCGTTGAGCCATCACGAAGGCCAGTTCAGCCCCCAATGGCCTTTATCCTTCAGAGGCTCGGAGCAATCCGAGCCTTTTTTCTTGGGCGCCCGCCCTCTCGGGCTAGGCCAGCTTGCCCGCGATCGTCGCGACGTGCCGTCCCTGGAAGCGGGCGCCGTCGAGTTCGACCGCGCTCGGCTGGCGCGATCCGTCGTTGGCCGCGATCGTGGTCGCGCCGTAGGGCGAGCCGCCCTTCACCGCATCGACGCCGTTCTGGCCCTGGAAGCTGTAGGGCAGCCCGACGAGCACCATGCCGTGGTGGAGCAGCACGGTGTGGAAGCTCGTCAGCGTGGTCTCCTGGCCGCCATGCTGCGAGGCCGTGGAGGTGAAGACGGAACCGACCTTGCCGACGAGGGCGCCGCGGGCCCACAGGCCGCCGGTCTGGTCGAGGAACTGCTTCATCTGCGCCGCCATGTTGCCGAACCGGGTCGGCGTGCCGAAGATGATGGCGTCGTACTGGTCGAGCTCGTCGGGGCTGGCGACCGGCGCCGCCTGGTCGAGCTTGTAGTGGAACTGGCGCGCGACCTCCTCGGGCACGAGTTCCGGCACGCGCTTGAGCGTGACCTCGGCCCCCGCCTCGCGGGCGCCCTCGGCCGCCGCCTGCGCCATCTGCTCCACGTGGCCCCAGGACGAGTAGTAGAGCACCAGAACCTTTGCCATCGCGGCGTCTCCTCGTAAGCCCTTGTCCGTCGGGCCGCGGCCCGCCCGGCGCGGGTATCGCGCGTTCGCCCGCTTGCGGAAATGCCCCGACGTGCAAGATGATCCTTGCATGCTTGCAAAGGATCCGCTCGCCTGGGACGACTTCCGCCTGGTCAAGGCGATCGCCGACCGGGGCGCGCTCACGCATGCCGCCGCCCATCTCGGCATCAACCACTCCACGGCCTTCCGTCGCCTGCAGCAGATCGAGGCGGTGCTCGGCACGGCGCTGTTCGAGCGGCATCGCACCGGCTACGTGCCGACGCAGGCGGGCGAGGCGATGACGGCGGCGGCCGCGCGCATGGAGGCGGACGTGGCCGGCTTCGGCCGCGCGGTCGCGGGCCGGGCGCAGACCCCGGCCGGCCTCTTGCGCATCACCGCGGCGGCAGGCTTCGTCGCCGAACTGCTCGTGCCGCTCGTCGGCCGCTTCCTGGTCCGCCATCCGGCGGTGCGGGCCGACCTCGTCGTGGCCGAGGAGGCCCTGAACCTCTCGCGTCGCGACGCGGACGTGGCGCTGCGCGCCGGCCTCGAGCCGCCGCCGAACCTCGTGGGACGGCGCCTCTCGGGCATCGCCTGGGCGGTCTACGGGCGCGCCGACAGGCCCCGCGGGCCGGCCGAGTCCTGGGTCGGCCTGTCGGATTCGGTCGCCGGCGGGCGTTTCGCCCGGTTCGTCCGGGCACGCGCCGGCGCGGACCGGGTCGTCCTGCAACTCAACACGGTGATGGGCCTGCGCGAGGCGATCGCGGCGGGAATCGGGGTCGGCCCGCTGCCCTGCTACGCGGGCGATGCCGACCCGTCCCTGTGCCGCCTCGGCGGCGTCGAGGCGGAACTGGGCGCGGACCTCTGGCTCCTCACCCATCCCGACCTCCGGCACGCGCCCCGGGTGCGCGCCTTCATGGATTTCGCGGCCGAGGCGATCGCCGGGATGCGTCCCGCCTTCGAGGGATACGCCGCCCCCGGAAAAGAAACGCAATCGTGAGTTGAGTGAAGAAGTAAAATTCAATCTTGCGTGAGGGCTACAACGAAATCTGCGCGATAAACTCGCAGTGTGAGCGTGGTCTGCGGTCACGAAATCTTGTCGCGTCATCAAATTAATGAATCGACAAGCATCCACTCGTACAACTGCCGGTACAGGCCGCCCGATCGGGAAAGCTACCCCACCAGGTAGAATTCGCGCTTCGATACCGCCATGTCGATCGCAGCTCGGGAGGGGCAACGATGTTCAACGGAATTCGCGGACCGTCCCGCGCGGCGGCCAAGCTGGCCGCACTCGACGGCGCGCTCATGATGGCCGAATTGTCTCCCGATGGAACGGTCCTGGCCGCCAACGAGCGCTTCTGCCGTGCCCTGGGCTTCGGCGCGGACGAGATCGTCGGCCGGCATCACGGCCAGCTCGTCGCGGCGCCGGAAACCGCGAGCGGCGTCCTGTCGGCGGCCCTCATCCGTGGCGAACGACAGGACGCGACCGAGCAGTTCCGCACGAAGGACGGGCGGGCGATCTGGCTGCAGGTTCTCTACCTGCCCGTGCCGGATGCCCGCGGGCGGACGGCGCGGGTGACGATCCAGGCGAGCGACGTCACCGACCGGATGCGCGAGCGTCTCGATCTGACTGGTCAGATCGGCGCGATCGACAAGACGCAGGCCGTGATCCATTTCGGTCTCGACGGCCGGATTCTCGACGCGAACCGGAATTTCCTGTCGGCGATGGGCTACGGGATCGATGAGATCCGCGGGCAGCACCATCGGATCTTCATGGCGCCGGATGCCGTGGGGGCGGAGTACGCGTCCTTCTGGGAACGCCTGAACCGTGGGGAGCCGCTGAGCGGCGAGTTCATGCGCCTCGGCAAGGGCGGCCGGGAGGTCTGGCTCCAGGCGAGCTACAACCCCATCCTCGACGAGTCGGGGCGGCCGTTCAAGGTGGTCAAGTACGGGATCGACGTCACGGCCCAGCGCCTGCGGGACGCGGAGATCCGCGGGCAGATGGACGCCGTCGGCCGATCGCAGGCCGTCATCGCCTTCGATCTCGACGGCGTCATCCTGGAGGCCAACAGCAACTTCCTCGAGGCGGTCGGCTACCAGGCGAGCGAGATCGTCGGGCAGCATCACCGCATGTTCGTCGATCCGGCCTCCGCGGCGGGGCCGGAATACGCGGCCTTCTGGGCGGACCTGCGGCGCGGCACCTTCCGCAGCGGCATCTTCGAGCGCCGCGGCCGGAACGGCCGGGAGATCTGGCTCCAGGCCAGCTACAACCCGATCCTCGACGCCGCCGGCCGGCCCTACAAGGTGATGAAGTTCGCCGCCGACATCACCGCGGCGACCCAGGCCCGGCTCCACGCGACGGATGCCACGCGGCTCACCCTCGGCAACGTGCAGGCCGTCGCCGCCGCCGCCGAGGAACTCAGCGCCTCCGTCACGGAGATCAGCGCCAACATGGCCCGCTCCAAGCAGGCAGTGGACGGAATCAGCGCGCGCGCGCGGGCGGCGGACGCCTTCACCCGGCAGTTGCGGGAGGCCGCGCGCGCGATGGACGGGGTCGTGCAGACGATCACCAAGGTGGCCGAGCAGACCAACCTCCTGGCGCTCAACGCGACGATCGAGGCGGCCCGGGCCGGCGCGGCCGGCAAGGGGTTCGCGGTCGTCGCCACGGAGGTGAAGGCGCTCGCGAGCCAGACGACGGCTGCCACGGCGGAGATCTCGAACCAGATCATGCAGATGCAGACCGTCTCGGACGAGGTCGCGGGCATGCTCCAAGCGATCGGCCGGACGGTCGACGAGGTCCAGGGCTACGTGACCGGCGTCGCCGGCGCGATCGAGGAGCAGAGCGCGGTCACCCGGGAGATCTCGGGCAGCATGCACGCGGCGGCGGGCGATCTCGGCAACATCAGCGCCAGCCTCGATCAGCTGGCCAGCAACGCGGCGTGAGGGCGGAGGCGGCCGGAGAGCCGTCCGCTCAGCGGATCTCCGCGACCTCGACCTCCTGCCCGTTCACCTCGACCACATCGCCGACGCTCTTGCCGGTGATGGCGCGGGCGAGCGGGGCGACGTAGGAGATCGAACCCTTGGCCGGGTCGGCCTCGTCCTCGCCGACGATGCGGAAGGTCTGGCGGCTGTCGTCCTCGCGCCGGAGCGTCACGGTCGAGCCGAAATGCACGGCCTCGCCCTCGACCCGCTCGACGAGTTGCGCCGTGCCCTGGCGCGCGGTCCAGTAGCGCAGGTCGCGCGCCAAGCGGGCCTGTCCGGCCTTGTCGCCGGGATCGAGGCGGCCGACCTCGGCCTGGAGGCTCGCGACCTCCGCCTCGATCCGGGCCAGCCCTTCGGGCGTCACGAAATTGGTGTGCGGGGAGATCGGACGGTCGGGAAGATCCTCGAAGGCCTCCCCGCCCTCCTTCTCGCGGACGAATGCGATGCTCATGAAAGCGGCAATGCCGCGGCCGCGGCGGCGGTTCCGCGCGAGCGGTCAGCCGATCGTCACGACCGTGCGACCCCGCACCTTGCCGGAGAGGATCTCCTCCCCGAGCCGCCCCACCGCCTGGAGGCCGACCCGGGTCGTCATCGCGGCGAGCTTGTCGAGGTCGAGTTCGGCCGCGAGCCGGGCCCAGGCCTCGCGCCGCTTCGGCTGCGGCGTGGTCACGCTGTTGATGCCCAGAAGCGCGACGCCGCGCAGGATGAAGGGCGCGACCGAGGTCGGCAGGTCCATGCCCTGCGCCAGCCCGCAGGCCGCCACGGCGCCGTCCGCCCGCGTCCCGGCCAGCACGTTGGCCAGCGTGGTGGAGCCGACCGCATCGACGGCGGCGGCCCAGCGCTCCTTCGCGAGCGGCTTGCCGGGCACCGAGAGTTCGGCCCGGTCGATGATCTCGGCGGCGCCGAGCCCGCGCAGGTACGCGGCCTCCCCCTCGCGCCCCGTCGAGGCGATGACGTGCCAGCCGGCCCGCGCCAGCAGCGCGACCGCGACCGAGCCCACACCGCCCGAGGCGCCCGTGACGAGGGCCGGGCCGTGCTCCGGCCTCAGGCCGTGCGCCTCGAGCGCCATCAGCGACAGCATCGCGGTGTAGCCCGCCGTGCCGATCGCCATCGCCTGCTCGGCGGTGAGCCCGTCCGGCAGGGGCACCAGCCACGCGCCCCTCACGCGGGCCTTCTCCGCGTAGGCGCCGAGATGGGTCTCGCCGACGCCCCAGCCCGTCAGCACGACGGCGTCGCCCGGCCGGTAGGCGGGATCGGCGGAAGCCTCGACCACGCCCGCGAAGTCGATGCCGGGAATCATCGGGAAACGGCGCACCACCGGCGAGCGCCCGGTCAGCGCCAGCCCGTCCTTGTAGTTGAGGCCCGAATGGGTGACCCGGACGGTGACGTCGCCGTCCATGAAGTCGGCCTCGTCGAAGTCGCGGAAGGTCAGGCTCTGGCCGCCCGCGCCCCGCTCGACCACCCACGCCTTGAACGTCGCCATCGCGCGCCTCCCCGAACGGAGGTGACCTGTGGCGTGGGCGTCCCGAATCAAGATCGCCGGGGACATGCCCCGGCGATCCGACCGAACCGGGACGCCGCGTCTCAGTAGCCGTCGTAGATGCTGCCCCGGGAGAGGCCGAGTCCGACGCCGAGATCCACGGCGCTCGCCCCCGCGATGCCCAGCGCGTCGGGGATCGAGCCGACCGGTCCGACCGGACCAGGGCCGAAGCCGGGACCGAAGCCGGGGCCGGGGCCGGGGCCGTAGCCGCCGCCCGTCGGCACCCAGCCGGCGCGGGCCGGCGCGACGAGGACGCGGCGGCTGACGCTGGCGTATTGCGGCGGGATCGTCTCCGGGATCGCCTGGGCGGGCCGCACCAGCACCTGCCGGTTCCGCACGGCGAAGCGCGGCGGCGTCGAGACCCAGCAGCCCTCCAGCTCGCCGTAGGGACCGCGGCGGGTGGTCCAGACGCGCCCGCCCGGGGCCACCATCACCCGCTCGGCGACGGTGTCGTAGACCGGCGGGACTGTGCGGTAGACCGTGCGGGGCGGGCGGACCAGCACGGTCTCCTGCACGGTGTCGAAGACCGGCGGGGTGGAGACGTAGCGGTAGCAGGCGGCGCCGGCGCAGCCGCCGGCCTGGGCCGGCCCGGCGAGCAGGACGGCGCCGGCGAGCGCGGTGAGCCAGAGGGATGTACGGGTGACCGGCGCGGTCATGGGTGGGCTTCCTCGGACGCTTGAGAAGGACGGAACGGATGGGGCGCTGCTTGGCGCTCATCTCGACGTCCAGAAGGCGTCCCGGTTGCCCTTCACGCAAGCTTAATCGCGACTCACGGTAAAATTAACCCTTGGTCGCGACTACGGATTCGCACTTACGTAAGTATATCGACCCCGCAAGAAGCTGTGCACATCAGGTCTGCCCGGGCTTGAGGGTGTAGAAGATGTGTCGCCCGATGACGTCCATCCGGCGCAGACGCCGCGACCAGCCGGGCCGGACGTAGTCCGCATGGTAGTGCGTCGCGGCGCCGACCTCGGCGAGATAGGTCCGCCCCTCGATCACCGACCGGGCGATGCGGCTCGCGGTCTGCCAGGAGGCCGAGTCGGCGATGCGCAGCGACTTGCCCTCGCAGGCGAAGGAGAACTGGCAGCCCATGTAGCGATGCCGGTTCTGGTAGACGACACCGCAGACGTTGGCGGGATAGAGCCCGCTCTTCACGCGGTTGAGCACGACCTGCGCCACGGCGGCCTGGCCCGCTTCGGGCTCGCTGCGCGCCTCGAAATAGACCGCCTCGGCGAGGCAGCGCTGCTCCTTGTCGAGGGCGTCGGGCGCGATCAGGTCCGCGTAGCGGGAGCGCGCGCCCTCCGGCGCGACGGGCGCGGCGCGCTCGGAGCGCAGGATCTCGGGCATCAGCAGGCTCGCGGCGGCGACCTCGACGGGCGTCGCGTCGGCGGGCGCGGGCGTCGTCGAGGAGAGCGCGACGGCGCGGGGCACGGGGGGCGTCGAGCCGTCGTGGCGCAGCACGTCGCCGGCCGTGATGTCGGCGCTCGCCGACCCCGTCGAGGCGGCGCTGCCCGCCCCCGTGGTCAGGCCGAGGTCGGCCACCGGCACGAAGCCCTGGTCGGGTTCGAGGTCCGGGTTCCAGGTGGCCGAGCCCGGCGTCAGCAGGCCGCTGACGTTGGCGGTGAGTTCGAGGTCGAGCAGGGAGGCCGGGCGCCGGGCGGCGGTGCCCGCGGACCGCTCGAAGGCGGGCAGGGCCGAGCGGCGCAGGGCGCCCAGCGTCACGAGGTCGGCCGGCAGGGCGCGGATCAGGTCCCGGTCCGGCCCCAGGATGCCCGGACCGCCGGTTCCCGCGTCGGCCGTGAAGGAAACCAGAAAGGCGGTGCCGGCGATCCAGGGCGCGACGGCGGCACCGATCCAGCGCAGGCCTGTGGGGCGGCGCGCGCCCGCGTTGAGTCCACGTCTCGTCATCACGGCGCGAGCCATCCGTTACGCCACTGCTGCCGCGCACCCGTGAGCGCCGCCGGCCCAACGATTTATTCCGCCCCATGGTTTCGGGACGGTTAAGTTCGATCGCACGACGGGATGCGGCGCGGGGCCGGCTGTGCCAGAAGGCCGCCGCATGACCGCTTACGTCTCCTGCGCCCCGCGGGCGCTCTACCCGGCCGACGGTTCGGTCGATCTGCCGGCGGAGATCGCGGCCCTCCGTGCGGGGGGCGACGGGGCGGAGGTGCTCGACGTGCTCTATCCGTCCTGGCGCTACCGCTGGCCGATGCCGGAGACGCTGCGCCTGCGCGATGCGCCCGCCCCGCCGGCGATGCTGGCCCGCTTCGCGGAGGACGGCATCGGCGCAGCGCCCCCCGCCCTGCTGGTGCGGCTGGAGGACGCGACGATCCTGCGCAACGTGCTCTACGTCGGCGCGGCGGGCGGGCGGCGTTTCGTCTACGAGAGCCACCGTCCGGAGGAGCGGGCGCTCTCCGGCCCCCTGGCGCCGGAGGCGGAAGCGCAGGACATGCCGCCCGCGCCCGGCCCCTGCCTCTATGTCGGCAACCAGGGCTCGTTCAACTACGGCCACTGGCTCTGCGAGGACCTGCCGCGGCTGGCCGCGCTCGACGTCCTGCGCGCCCGGCACCCGGGCGAGACCATCACCCTGCTGCTGCCGCGGCACGACTGGCACAACAACCGGATGCGCGAGCGCTCGGTCCGGCTCTGGCTCGGCCGGGCGCGCGACGTGGCCTTGCGCTTCATCGATCCGGAAACGGCCTACCGCGTCCCGCGCCTGCACTGGGTGAGCCCGGTCCGCCATGCCGGCCTGGCGAAGTCGCCGGAGGCGCTCGCCCGCCTCGACGCGGTGCTACGGCAGCGGGTCGGGCGCCTGCGGCCGGCCACGCTCGTGCCGCGCCTCCTCGCGCGCCAGCGCGGACGGCGCGGCCTGCGCCTGTTCGTGGACCGCAACCGGCTGCGCCAGCGCGATCTCCTGAACCGGGACGCCATCCTCCCCCTGCTGCGCGCCCGCGGTTTCGCGGTCATCGACACCGAGCGCCTGGAGGTGGCCGATCAGGTCGCGCTGTTCGCCGCGGCCGAGGCGGTGGTCGGCATCAAGGGGGCCGGGCTCGTCAACACGGTGTTCAGCCCAGCCGGCACGCCGGTGGTGCACCTCGCCCCCGAGACCTTCCAGGACCCGTACTACCGCGACATCGCGGCGGCCCGCGGCCAACCCTACCATGCCCTCTACGGGGCGGCGGCCCCCGGGGCGCGGCGGGACCACCTGCGCGACTTCAGGATCGACCCGGAGGATCTGACGGCTCTGCTCGACCGGATGGACGTGCGCTGAATCAGGCCGCCCGCACGGTCTCGATGTCGAGGGTCGGTCCCTGCGGCGTCATCCGGGCGCGCGCGACGATGCGGTCCTGCGGGCCGAGCACGCCGAGGCTCACGTCGCGGTCGGGCAGGACCACGGTGGTGCTCTTGTTGACGTGGACCAGCACCGTCCGCCCCTTCGGGATCGAGGCCGCGGCCCAGCGCTTGAGCTGGCCGTAATAGGGCTCGCGCCGCCAGGCGTTGGCCTGCCCCGGATCGACCTGCACGTTCATGTTGCGGGTCACGGGGTCGAGGCCGAGCACCATCTTGGCGCGGTCCGGCTTCCACTCGGGACCGAGCCAGCTCTCGGTCATCCAGAGGCAGTGGAAATTGCGGCAATGGTCCGGCCGCGTCGCGTGGATGCCGCAGCCCTGGCCCGCCCGCGTGTGCCGGCACCATTGTCCGGCGACGCTCTCGACCGCCGGCACGTCGTAGACCTTGCAGCAGAGCGTACAGGCGCCGCAGGCGCGGCCGGGCGCGGGGGCCGCGACGATCTGGGCCGGGTCGAACATTCTGGCGATCCATGCGCCGGGCCGCGATCCGCCCGGGTCTCCACGGGGTTACTGCTCGCGCATCGGGCCGGTAGTGTGGCGGGGACACGCTCCTCGACGAAACGCCCGAGACGTAAACGCCATGCTGTCGAACCTCGCGACCCGCGACGTCGAAACCCTGATCCACCCCTACACCAATCTCGACGCGCACCGCGCGAACGGCCCGCTGGTGCTGGAGCGCGGCCAGGGCGTGCACGTCTACGACACCGATGGGCGCCCCTATATCGAGGGCATGGCCGGGCTCTGGTGCACGGCGCTCGGCTACTCGAACGCGGAGCTCGTCGAGGCCGCGGCGGCGCAGATGGGCCGCCTGCCCTTCTCGCACCTGTTCTCCGGCCGCAGCCATGACCCGGCGATCGAGCTCGCCGAGGTTCTGAAGGAGCTGATGCCGATCCCGACCTCGAAGGTGTTCTTCACCTCCTCGGGCTCGGAGGCGAACGACACCCAGGTCAAGCTGGCGTGGTACTACAACAACGCGCTGGGCCGTCGCGCCAAGAAGAAGATCATCGGCCGGAGCCGGGGCTATCACGGCGTCACGGTCGCCACCGCCTCGCTCACCGGGCTCCAGGCCAACCACGCCGACTGGGACCTGCCCCTGCCGGGCTTCCTCCACACGGCCTGCCCGCACCATTACCGCTTCGCGGAAGCCGGCGAGAGCGAGGAGGCCTTCTCCGCCCGGCTCGCCGACGAGCTGGAACAGATGATCCTGCGCGAGGATCCGGACACGGTCGCGGCCTTCATCGCCGAGCCGGTGATGGGCGCGGGCGGGGCCATCGTGCCGCCGCGGGGCTACTTCCAGGCGATCCAGACGGTGCTCGCCCGCTACGACGTGCGCTTCATCGCCGACGAGGTGATCTGCGGCTTCGGGCGGCTCGGCACGTGGTTCGGTTCGGAGGCGCTCGGCATGGCGCCCCAGACGCTCTCCTTCGCCAAGGCCGTCACCTCCGGCTACGTGCCGCTCGGCGGGATCACCGTCGACGAGCCGCTCTACGCGGCGATGGTGGACCAGAGCGCGAAGCTCGGCACCTTCGGGCACGGCACCACCTATTCGGGCCACCCGGTCGCCTGCGCGGTGGCCCTGAAGGCGATCGAGATCTACCGGCGCGACCGGATCGTCGAGGGGGCGGCCGAGAAGGCGCCGCACTTCCAGGCCCGGCTCGCGCGGCTCGCCGAGCACGACATCGTCGGCGAGGCCCGCGGCATCGGGCTGATCGGCGGCCTGGAGATCGTCGCCGACAAGCGGACCAAGGCGCAGTACGACCCGAAGGCGGGGGTGGCCGCGCGCTGCGTCGCCTTCGCGCAAGCCGAAGGTCTGATCGTGCGCTTTCTGACCGGCGACCGCGTGGCGGTCTGCCCGCCGCTGATCATCGCGCCCGACGAGATCGACGCCCTTTTCGATCGCCTGACCCGGGCGCTGGACCGCACGCGGGACTGGATCCGGTCCGAGGGCCTCGGCGCTGCGGCCTGAATCCCCCGCGCCACGCCCGCGTCGCCGGAGGTAGTGCCGAAAGTCAGTACCGTGTCGGACCGGAACGGCCTTAAGCAAGCGTTCAGCTCGATTGGCCTTGTATCGGGAGGTCCGCCGGACCCGGCGGGCGCCCCGAGGAAGCCCCGAGGCCGCCGACGAAGGCGGCGACGGGCGAGGCGGCCGAGCATCGGCCCCGTCGCACAGGAACCCCTCCCATGTACGCCCCCAGCGAGACCCAGGTCAGCGCCTCCGAGAGCGAGCGTCGCCAGATGGACCAGGGCGAGTCGCTCTACGGTTTCCGCCCCCTCGCGCTGCCGGCGCTCGCCGCCGCCGCGGGCCGCCCGAAGAAGCAGGAGCGCCGGCCCGCCGCGCCCGCGACCGGACGGCAGGGCATCCTCAGCCTCGTACACGAGGACGAGCCGCTCGCGTAAGCGAGCCCAAGCCGCTCGTCTGAGCGAGCCCAATCCGCTCGCCTGAGCGAGCCGGAGGCCCTCGCGTGAAGCGCGGCCGGGCGCGCTGCCGGACGGCGGCCGCCCGGCCCGGGCCAATTCGGCCATACTGCGCGCGCATCCTGCGCGACCGGGGCCGTCGAGGCCGTCTGTCCGAGCCGCGACGAGCCTCCGATGCTGATTCTCCCGACCCGGCGCCAGGTTCTGACCGGGCTCGGCTACGCCTCGGCCTTCGGGCTCACCGGGACGGCGGCCTACGGCGTCGGCGTCGAGGCGATGCACGGCCTCGTCGTGACGCGCTACGCGCCGGCGCTGCCCGGCTGGACGCCGGGCCTGCGCCTCACGGTGGCGGTGCTCGCGGATTTCCATGTCTGCGAACCGTTCATGCCGCTGGACCGCGTGGCCGAGATCGTGGACGCCACGAACGCGCTGCAGCCCGATCTCGTGCTGCTGCTCGGCGATTACCCGGCCTCCGGGCGCATCGCGTGGCGCCGGGTACCGCTCGACGCCTTCGCCCGCACGGTGGAGTGCCTGCGCGCGCCCCTCGGCATCCACGCGGTCCTGGGCAACCACGACTGGTGGGACGACCACGACGCGCAACGGCGCCGGGCCGGGCCGCCCGAGGCGCAGCGGGCGCTCGAGGCGCGCGGGATCCCGGTGCTGGAGAACGATGCGGTGCGCCTCGTGCACCAGGGACGCCCGTTCTGGCTCGCCGGACTCGGCGACCAGCAGGCCTTCCTCGACCGGGCCGGCAACCTCGTGGGGTGGCGCGACGACCTGCCGGCGACGGTGGCCAGGATCACCGACGACGCCCCCGCGATCCTGATGGCGCACGAGCCCGACATCTTCCCCGATGTGCCGGATCGCTTCGCGCTCACCCTGTCGGGGCACACCCATGGCGGACAGATCCGCCTGCTCGGCCACTCGCCCGCGATCCGGCGCGTGCAGGGTCTCGACCTGTCCTACGGGCACGTCGTGTCGCGGGGCCGGCACATCATCGTCTCGGGGGGCTTCGGCGTCAGCCGGGTGCCGGTGCGGATCGGCGTACCGCCGGAGATCGTCTGGCTCGATCTCGGGCGGGAGACGCCCGGTCCGGCCGCCGAGGCTGCGGCAGGCTGACCGGGCGCTCGCCCGACCCGGTCGGCGCGCTATCTTTGCACGGTATGCGCCCCCTCGCCCTCACCTTCGCCCTCATGGTCGCCGGTCCGGCCAGTGCCGACGAATGCGGGGACCTGATCGATCGCGTCACCGCCGAGACCGGGGCGCGGCTCGACGACCGCAGCCGTGACTATGCCCGGTTCACCGCGGATGCGCAGACGAGCCTGACGCTTTCCTGCGCGGCGCCGCACCCGTCCTCGGTCGGCGCGCAGTTCCGCGGAGCGAACCCGCCGGAGGCGTATTACACCTTGTTCGGGCAGGCGGGCCACGCGATCACCGGCATCGCGGCGGCGACGGTCGCGGCGGCCGCGCACCGGGCCCAGGAGGCTGCGAGCCGGCTGCGGCACAGCAAGGTCGAGGCCGGGGGCGCCGCGATCACCTGCTCGGTGACGCACAAGGATACCGGAGACCTCACCCTATGCGCCGTCATCGAGAGCAGCGACCGGAGCTGATCGGCACGCTCGCCGGCCTCCTCGCCAGCCTCCTCGCCAGCGCATTCGCCCCCGCGGCGCCGGCTGCCGCGCAGGACGGCGCGGTCAACGACTGGGCGACCTTCCGGGCGCGGCTCGCCGGATGCTGGCAGGCACCGGAGGGCAGCGAGGGCTCGCTGATCGCCTTCCGGTTCGGCCTCGACAAGGCGGGCGCGTTGCGCGGCAAGCCGCTGGTCACCGCCCGCCACCTCACCGGCGACGGGGAGACGCGGCGACTCTACGAGGAGGCTGCCGCCAGGGCTCTGGAAACCTGCCTTCCGGTCCCGGTGACCCCGGGCTTCGGCGCGATCCTGGGCGAGAGCCCGATCCGCCTGCGCTTCGTCAACACGCGGCCGACCGCGGCCTATCAGCTGAACTCCAACATCACGATCTTCGCGCCGGAATGACGGTGGCAGGCCGATCGCCGCGAGGCCGCGGCCCTCTCCCCGCGCGCGGGGAGAGGGGATCCACGGCGCCGGAAGGAATAGGCCGGAGGCCGTGTGAGCGTCCCGCCTTCAGAGCGGGATGTTGTCGTGCTTCTTCCAGGGCTGCTCCATCTCCTTGGTGCGCAGCATGCTGAGCGCCCGGGCGACGCGCTTGCGGGTGGAGTGCGGCATGATCACCTCGTCGATGTAGCCGCGCTCGGCCGCCACGAAGGGCGAGAGGAAGCGGTCCTCGTACTCCTTGGTGCGCTCGGCGATTTTCTCGTCATCGCCGATCTCACTCCGAAAAATGATCTCGACGGCGCCCTTGGCGCCCATCACGGCGATCTGGGCGGTGGGCCAGGCGTAGTTCACGTCGGCGCCGACATGCTTCGAGGCCATGACGTCGTAGGCGCCGCCGAAGGCCTTGCGGGTGATCACCGTCACCAGCGGCACCGTCGCCTGGGAGTAGGCGAAGAGCAGCTTGGCGCCGTGCTTGATCAGGCCGCCGTATTCCTGCGCGGTGCCCGGCAGGAAGCCCGGCACGTCCACGAAGGTGACGATCGGGATCGAGAAGGCGTCGCAGTAGCGCACGAAGCGCGCGGCCTTGCGCGAGGCGTCCGAGTCGAGGACGCCCGCCAGCACCAGGGGCTGGTTCGCCACGAAGCCGACCGTGCGCCCCTCGATGCGCCCGAAGCCCGTGATGATGTTGCGGGCATACGCCGCTTGGATCTCGAAGAAGTCGCCCTCGTCCACGACCCGCCGGATCAGCTCGCCCATGTCGTAGGGCTTGTTCGGGTTGTCGGGGATCAGCGTGTCGAGGGATTTGTCGAGGCGTAAGGGATCGTCGAAGCTCTCGATCTCCGGCACGCCGTCGATGTTGTTGGCGGGCAGGAAGTCGAGCAGCCGCCGGATCTGCAGGATCGCCTCGACGTCGTTCTCGAAGGCGCCGTCGGCGATCGAGGACTTGGAGGTGTGCACCTTGGCGCCGCCGAGTTCCTCCGCGGTGACGACCTCGTTGGTGACGGTCTTCACCACGTCGGGCCCGGTCACGAACATGTAGCTCGTGTCGCGCACCATGAAGATGAAGTCGGTCATGGCGGGCGAGTAGACGTCGCCGCCCGCGCACGGCCCCATGATGACGGAGATCTGCGGGATCACGCCGGACGCCGCGACGTTGCGGCGGAAGACCTCGCCGTAGCCGCCGAGCGCGGCCACGCCCTCCTGGATGCGCGCGCCGCCCGCGTCGAAGATGCCGATGATCGGGGCGCGCATCTTCAGCGCCATGTCCTGCACCTTCACGATCTTGGCCGCGTGCGTCTCGGAGAGCGAGCCGCCGAAGACCGTGAAGTCCTTCGAGAACAGGAAGACCGTGCGGCCGTTCACCGTGCCCCAGCCGGTGATGACGCCGTCGCCGGGGATCTTCTGGTTCTCCATGCCGAAATCGGTGGAGCGGTGCTGCACGAACATGTCGAACTCCTCGAACGACCCGTGGTCGAGCAGGAGTTCGATGCGCTCGCGCGCGGTGAGCTTGCCGCGCTTGTGCTGCGCCTCCACGCGCTTCTCGCCGCCACCGAGGCGGGCCTGGGCGCGCCGCTGCTCGAGCGTCTCGAGAATGTCCTTCATGGGTGCGCCTCGGGGCTGGTGCTGGCGTTGTGGCCGCTCCGCCTGCCCCTCTCGCGGCGAGCTTGGCGGTCGGCCGTCGCTGCCCTTAGCACAGAGGATTTACGGGCGGAAACGGGCCTTTCGAACGAGGCGGCCTCAGCCGGCGAGCGCCGCCACGGTCGCGGCGGCCTCGAACTCGGCCCGGCGCTTGGCGAGGCGCTCCTCGGCCTCCGCGTCCCGGCCCCAGACCGCCGCCTGATAGGTCTCGTCCACGTGCGCGGCCGCCCAGGCCTCGTCGGGCGTGAGGCGGCCGTGCAGCACCGCCAGCGCGATGAGGAGGGATCCGGTGAGCGTGGTCAAGGTATGGAGCGCGGCCAGCCGATAGGGGTTCTCGACCGCGAACACCGCCCGGCGGAGCGCCGCGACGCTCGCCTCCGGCTGGCTCACGTGCATCACGCCCTCGCTGAGGATCAGGCGGACGCCGAAGGTGTCGCGCGCCCAGTCGAGCACCGGATCCCAGGCGCGGGCCTGGTCGGCCACGAGACGCTCGGGCGCGTCCGCCCGGTAGGCGACGAGGTCGGTGCCCGCATAGGCCGCGAGATCCTCCGCCACCGCGTCCCGGCGCGGCACGACGCCGTCGAGGGTGGTGTTGACGATCCGGGTGACCGGCATGGTGGCGGGGTCGATGAACGCGCCCTGCGCGCCCCACTCCGCCGCCAGCAGCTCGGCGAGGCCGAGGCTCGGCACGCTCAGCGGGTTGCGGCCCGGCGTGTTGGCCGGGCGCCCGTCGAGGGTGAGGCGGAAGCCGCCCTCCCCTTCGGTGAAGCCCGCCTGCTTGTAGAAGCGGTTGGGCAGGGCGGGTTTCGTCTGGGCGCGTACCGCCCGCATCGGGTCGGCACGCCCTGGCTCGTCGCCGAGCCAATCGCTGGTCACGTCGTCGCTCATGCGGGCGCAGATAAGCGATCGGCGCGCCGTGCGCGAGAGCCTGGGTCGAGCGGTCTCAGACGAAATAGGTCAGCGTCGCGGCCACCGTGGTCACCGCCGTGGCGGCGGCGATGGCCGTGGGGCTGAGAAGCAGCGAGCGGCGCACCGCCTCGGCGGGCGCCTCCGGCCAGCCGAAGGCCTCGCCGGCGGCCCGCTCGGCGCGTTGGAGGCTCGCGTGGCGCGTCGCCGCGTCCGTCTGGGTCATGGCGTTCGGCTCCCGATCGTCACCCGCGCCGCCCGCGACGAACGGATACGGCGGAGCTTTGTTGAACAAAACGCGCACAGCCCGCTCCGGGTTCCGGCCGCCCGCGTCATCGCAGTGCCATCTGCACCCTATAGCCGCCCCGTACGACGATCCGGAGACAGCGCCGATGACCAGCCTCAACCGCTCGCAGGCCGCCGAGGCGGCCGAGGATGCGGGCTCGAATCCGAGCCCCAACCCGACGCTCGGCGACGTGGTGGCCGCCCGCTTCCACCGGCGCGACCTGCTGCGCGGGGCGCTCGCGGTCGGGGCGATCGGCGCCGTCGTGGCGCCGCGGGCCCTCGCGGCGGCGCAAGGCGCGTCCCGCGAGACCGCCTCGCCGTTTCCCTTCACCGAACTGCCGGCCGGCTCCGACGAGCGTCACCACGTCGCGGCGGGCCACGACGCCGAGGTGCTGATCCGCTGGGGCGACCCCGTGCTGCCGGGCGCACCCGCCTTCGACCCGCGCAACCAGACGCCTGAGGCTCAAGGACAGCAGTTCGGCTACAACAACGACTTCATCGGCTTCTTCCCCCTGCCGGGCGCCGCCGACCCGGCGGCCCACGGCCTGCTCGTGGTCAACCACGAGTACACAAACGAGGAGCTGATGTTTCCCGGTCTCGGCCGGCAGGACGGCAAGGCGGCGTTCGCCGGCATGTCCCAGCAGCTCGTCGACATCGAGATGGCGGCCCACGGCGGCTCGGTGATCGAGGTGAAGCGGGTGGACGGCCGCTGGCAGGTCGTGCCGGGCTCGCGATACGCCCGCCGCATCACCGCGACGACCCCGATGGTGCTCGCCGGCCCCGCCGCCGGCTCGGAGCGCCTGCGGACCAAGGCCGATCCGGCGGGCCGGCAGGTGCTCGGCATGATCAACAACTGCGCGGGCGGCACGACGCCCTGGGGCACGTGGCTCACCTGCGAGGAGAACATCAACTACTACTTCCAGGGCAGGCTCGGCGAGGGGTCGGCGGAGGCGCGCAACCACAAGCGCCTCGGCATCCCGGGCAACCTCTACGCCTGGGGCCGGTACCACGAGCGCTTCGATCTCGGCGCCGAGCCGAACGAGCCGAACCGCTTCGGCTGGGTGGTGGAGATCGACCCGTTCGACCCGGCCTCCACCCCGAAGAAGCGCACCGCCATGGGCCGGTTCAAGCACGAGGGCGCGGCCGGCATCCTGGCGGCGGACGGGCGCTACGTCGTGTTCCAGGGCGACGACGAGCGCTTCGACTACGTCTACCGCTTCGTCACCGAGGCGAAGGTCGATCTCAGTGATAAGGCTGCCAACCGCGACATCCTCGACCGCGGCACGCTCTTCGTGGCCCGCTTCAACGCGGACGGGCGCGGCGCATGGCTGCCGCTCGTCCACGGCCAGGGTCCGCTGACCCCGGAGAACGGTTTTCGCGATCAGGCCGACGTGCTGATCGAGACGCGGCGCGCCGCCGACCTGCTCGGCGCCACGAAGATGGACCGGCCCGAGGACGTCGAGGCCAATCCGAAGACCGGCAAGGTCTACGTGATGCTGACCAACAATGCGAAGCGCAAGGCCGATCAGGTCGATGCCGCCAACCCGCGGCCCGAGAACCGCTTCGGTCACATCGTCGAGATCAGCCCGGACGGGCGGGACTACGCCGCGCCGGGATTTGCCTGGGAGGTGCTGGTCCGCTGCGGCGATCCCGCTATCGCGGCGGTCGGCGCCACCTTCTCGTCGGCGACGACGCGGGACGGCTGGTTCGGCATGCCGGACAATTGCTCGGTCGATGGAGAGGGCCGGCTCTGGGTCGCCACCGACGGCAACTCCGCCGGCCGCACCGGGCGAACCGACGGCATCTGGGCGATGGAGACGGAGGGGTCGGGCCGCGGCACGGGCAAGCATTTCTTCCAGGTGCCGGCGGGCGCCGAGATGTGCGGCCCCTACTTTACGCCCGACGACACCACCTTCTTCGTGGCCGTGCAGCACCCCGGCGAGGCCGACGAGGAGGATCCGAAGGCCGAGCCCGCCACCTTCGAGCGGCCCGCGACCCGCTGGCCGGACTTCGACCCGAACCTGCCGCCCCGGCCCTCCGTCGTGGCGATCACGAAGCGCGGCGGCGGGCGGGTCGGGACGTAGGGGCCGCACCGGGACCGCTCGGCTCCGCATCGACGGCGCGGTCTCCCCTCCCCCCTCTGCGGGGGAAGGAGTACCCGCGGGTCCGTCGCCGCCCCACCTCCCCCGCGCGACCCTCCCACGTCGGCATCAGCCCTTCTTAACCAACCCGTCCCATGTCATGGGACGGTCGCGCCGTCGGGCCGGGGTCCTACCCCGGCGCGCATGCGGTGCGATAACCCCTTTCTGTTTCCGGTTTGTTCCGGTACGGTCAGAGGATGAAGGCGAATGCTGCACGTTCTCCCGCCGCGGCCGGTGCCGCCAAACTCAGCCCGCGGGGCCGTCGCGTGAGCGATCCCGCGCGCGATCTCTTCGCCGGCGGCAAAGTCGCCGCCACCTCGCCGCTGCCTGGCCCGGCCGAGCGGCGCAAGCTCGAGGGCTCGGCCGCCGTGCCGCCGCTCGCCGCCGTGCAGGCGGCCGAGGGCGGCTACGATGCGTCCGCCATCGAGGTGCTGGAGGGGCTGGAGCCGGTCCGGCGCCGGCCCGGCATGTATATCGGCGGCACCGACGAGCGGGCGCTGCACCACCTCTTCGCCGAGGTCATCGACAATTCGATGGACGAGGCGGTGGCGGGCCATGCCAGCTTCATCGAGGTCGAGCTCGAGGAGAGCGGGGCGCTGGTCGTCACCGACAACGGCCGCGGCATCCCGGTCGACCCGCACCCGAAATTTCCCGGCAAGTCCGCGCTCGAGGTCATCATGACCACGCTGCACGCGGGCGGAAAGTTCGACTCGAAGGTCTATGAGACCTCCGGCGGCCTGCACGGCGTCGGCATCTCGGTGGTGAACGCCCTCTCCGACCTCTTGGAGGTCGAGGTCGCCCGCAACCAGACCCTCTACCGCCAGACCTTCTCGCGCGGTCTGCCGACGAGCGCGCTGGAGCCGGTCGGCCGGGTGCAGAACCGGCGCGGCACGCGGGTGCGCTTCCACCCCGACGCGCAGATCTTCGGCTCGCTGAAGTTCGACCCGCGCCGCCTGTTCAAGATGGCGCGCTCGAAGGCCTACCTGTTCGGCGGCGTCGAGATCCGCTGGCGCTGCGCCCCCGCCCTGCTGGAGGGGCTGGACGGCGTGCCGGCCGAGGCCGTGCACCGCTTCCCCGGCGGCCTGCGCGACTACCTCGCTCGCGACATCGACGGCAAGGAACTCGTCACCGAGGCGATCTTCGCCGGCAAGGTGACGAAGCCGGGGAGCCACGGCTCGCTCGAATGGGCGGTGGCCTGGACGGTCGCGGACGACGGCGTCTCGCACTCCTACTGCAACACGATCCCGACGCCCGATGGCGGCACCCACGAAGCCGGCCTGCGCGTCGCGCTGCTCCGGGGCCTGCGCGAGCACGCCGAGCGCGTGAACCAGGCCAAGCGCATGACGGCCGTCACCACGGACGACGTGATGGCGACCTGCGCCTCGATGCTCTCGGTCTTCATCCGCGAGCCCGAGTTCCAGGGCCAGACCAAGGACAAGCTCGCCACGGTGGAAGCCTCGCGCATCGTCGAGACGGCGATCCGCGACGCCTTCGACCACTGGCTCGCCGGCTCGCCCGCCCAGGCCAACAAGCTGCTCGACTGGGTGATCGACCGGGCCGAGGAGCGCCTGCGCCGCCGCCAGGAGAAGGAGGTCGCGCGGAAATCCGCCACCCGCAAGCTGCGCCTGCCGGGCAAGCTCGCCGACTGCTCGGCGGCCGGCACGGCGGGCTCGGAGATCTTCATCGTCGAGGGGGACTCGGCCGGCGGCTCGGCCAAGCAGGCGCGCGACCGCGCCACCCAGGCGATCCTGCCCCTGCGCGGCAAGATCCTGAACGTGGCCTCGGCGAGCCGGGACAAGCTCGGGGCCAACCAGCTGATCTCCGACCTGACGCTGGCGCTCGGCTGCGGCACGGGGGCGAACTTCCGCGAGGCGGACCTGCGCTACGACAAGGTGATCATCATGACGGACGCCGACGTGGACGGCGCCCACATCGCCTCGCTGCTGATCACCTTCTTCTACCGGCAGATGCCGAAGCTCATCGACCGCGGGCACCTCTATCTCGCGATCCCGCCGCTCTACCGGCTGCAGCAGGGCACCAAGATCGCCTACGCGCGCGACGACGCGCACAAGGACCAGATCATCCGGACGCAGTTCAAGAACGGCAAGGTCGAGATCGGCCGCTTCAAGGGCCTGGGCGAGATGATGCCGGGCCAGCTGAAGGAGACCACCATGGACCCGAAGAAGCGTACGCTGCTGCGGGTTGCGGTGCTCGACGAGGCGCGGGAATCGACCGGCGACACGGTTGACCGGCTGATGGGCAACAAGCCGGAGGCGCGCTTCGCCTTCATCACCGAGCGGGCGGCCTTCACGGAGGGCGCCAACCTCGACATCTAGAACGCACTCCGCCGCAGTGGACGCCGGTTCGGCGCAAGAGAGCGCATCGATACGAGAGGTTCGATACGGCCTCTGGTTGATCGGTTCGGTCCAACGCATCGTCGCGGAACGAAGCGCGGGCCCCCCTCTCCCATAGGGAGAGGGGGCCTGGCGCGGTTCACCGCACGCGGCCGAACCCAGCAACCGGAAAGGGTATGAACCGTTCCCGCTGGCAACGCGGTGGGGAAAGGCTCTAGGCGGGACCCTTCGGGCGTGTCCGCACGCGTGCGCGACCGGCTCCGGGTCCGAGCCCGTTACCGGCGCCCTCATCCCTCGGCTGCCGGCCATCCTTCGACCGGAATGCAGGGAACGAGCGATCGAACGAGAAAGCCCGGCCGCGAGGCCGGGCTTTCTTCGTGGCACGCACGGGGTGCGGGCATACCGAACGCGAAGAGCCCGGCCTCTCGGCGGGGCTCCCGCGAGACGGTGCCGGGTCGCGGACGACCCGGCGCCGAGATCTTAGTACGAGCCGAACTTGTAGTTGACGCCGGCGCGGACGACGGCGAACTCGGTGTCGCGGCGGCTGTTGGTGACGCCGGAGACGAGGGCGACGCCCGGGGAGGTGACGCTGACGGGGGCGCCGGCCGGGGTGGTGGCGAAGAAGCCGTTGTTGCGGTTGCCCTGGTCGAGGTTCACGTAGAGACCTTCCACCTTCAGCGTCACGGCCGAGGAGCGGAAGAAGTTCAGGAACGAGTCGGTGGGCAGGGCGTACTC